>CAWJAY010000012.1:0-190662 GCA_963840925.1 uncultured Alphaproteobacteria bacterium | reverse complement strand
GTTTTGAAAGCCTGCGGTTTCATTCTGAAGCTCCAGGGCCGGATAGCCCAGAGCGGCGCCATCGGGATTGGCGGCGCCCATTGCGCTCGAACCGGGCCTTGTGGCCCGCAGCCTGCACTTCAACACAGCAGACGCCGAGGAGTCAGTCGCAGGCTCGCCAAGAAACGACAGGAAGTACAGGGGAATGCAGATGGCTCAGACGATCGTCGACGACCCAGCCGCCCGGCCTACCAGGCCTATCAGGTCCTGGACATCGGGTTCATCGTGGCGCCCTTTCTGGCGGGACTCGACAAGTTCACGCACTTCCTGACGAACTGGGATCAGGTACTCTCGCTCCTGCGGTCGAGCCGGGCTGCTGCCGGTCTCTGGTCACACGTTCATGCTCTTCGTCGGGATTCGTGGAGATGGCCGCCGCAGTGCTGGTCGCCGCGCGTCCACGAATCGGCGCTATATGTGGTGGCGGCGCGGCTCTTCGGCATCGTCGGAATCTCCTCTTGATTCCCGGGTACTTCGACGTCGCCTTGCGCGATTTCGGGCTTGCGCTCGGAGCGCTTGCTCTCGCCCGACTCACTGAGGAGTGTGAGACGGTCAGAGCCTGACGCCGTCGTCACGCAGCGCGCCGAAACGGGCGCCAGCTCCTCGAGTCGGACACAGCGCCGAACAAGGACCTTATGAATCCACTCCTCGCATTGAACCAACGTGACCAGTTCGTGTGGTTGGACCATATCAGCCGCAGCTTGATCAGGAGAGGTGGGCTGCAGCGATTGATTGATGAGGACGGCCTGGGCGGCGTGACGAGCAACCCGACGATCTTCGAAAAGGCGATTGCCGGCAGCACCGACTACGATGCCGGGCTGCAGCGCGCGCTCGATGCTCAACGCGACATAAGCAATCGAGCGCTTGCCGAACGCCTGATCGTCGAGGACATCCAGATGGCGGCCGATGTCCTTCGACCGGTGTACGACCACACTGACGGCGCAAACGGCTTCGTCAGTCTCGAAGTCTCGCCAGGCTCTGCCCATGACACTGCAGCCACCGTCGCCGAAGCTCGGCATCTCTGGCAGATCGTCGCTCGACCGAACGTGATGATCAAGGTGCCGGCCACGCAAGAGGGTGTTCCGGCGATTGAGGCGCTGACAGCTGACGGCATCAACGTGAACATCACGCTGCTGTTCTCGCTTGAACACTACGAGGCCGTGGCCCAGGCCTACCTTCGAGGCATTCAACGCCACCCGGAGCCACATCGAGTTACATCGGTTGCGTCCGTATTTGTGAGTCGCCTCGACGTAGTCGCGGATCGCCTGCTCGAGAAGATCGGTTTGCCCGCCGCGCTCTCTTTGAGGGGGAACATTGCGATCGCAAACGCCAAACGGGTCTACCGCCGGTTCCGTGAGCTGTTCGACGGCGAGCCGTTCGCGACTCTCAGGCGACGTGGGGCCCGCATCCAGAGGCCGCTATGGGCGAGCACAGGAACCAAGAATTCTTGTACTCCGATGTCCTGTACATCGAAGCGTTGATAGGTCCGGAGACGATCACGACGGTTCCGCCCACGACGCTCGATGCGTTTCAAGATCACGGACGCGTTCGCGTCACGCTCGGAACAGAAGACCAAGAGGCGGAAGCAGTAATGGCGACGGCTGCGGCTCTTGGTCTCGACGTGCACGCGATCACCGAACAGCTACTGGCGGATGGAATCGACGCATTTGCCTCCTCGTTCGATAAGCTCGTCGCCACGCTAGGGGTGAAGCGGCGCCAGATTCTCACAGCCGCGAGCTAATGGTGACGACACTTAATCGCCCGATCCTGAAAGGGGACACCATGTTGCGCAACGTCAAGAATTTGCGAGGCTTTGCCCTTCTGGCGACCGACGGCGTCATCGCCAAAGTGGACGACTTGTATGTTGATGACGAGGACTGGGGCATCCGCTATCTCGTCGTCAACATCGGCGGCTGGCTGTCCAAAGGAAGGTGCTGATCTCGCCGATCGCCGTCGGCCATGCGGGGTGGATGGCGAATCGGCTCCCGCTGGCCCTGACGCGGGCGCAGGTCGAAGGCGGTCCGCAGCGTGCCGCTGCAGATGCCCTTCATGACCCTCGTCGGCAAGGCCGACGCGCTGGTGAAGGTTGGTCGCGTGTCCGAGGCCGAAGTACTCGTTACGACGACGCTCGCAGAAGCGGCAAAGGAAGGAGCGCTAGGCTACCAAGCGGAGCTGAGGCGCCCTCTTGCCTCCATCGCTATCGCGCGCAAGCAGACGGCCCACTAAATCAGAATAGAGATTCGAGTTCGATCCGGTTCATCGACTCTTCTCCGATCTGAGATACACCTGGGTTCCCCAGGGGTCGGACGTCCGTACGCCGTCTGGGGCATCGTCCACAACGTAACCACCGGCACGCAGCCGTTCCGCGACGTCGTTGGTCTCTCTAGGCTCCGGAACGACAAGTTCCCACTCCAGGAGCCTGGCCTCGTCCGGGCGCGCCGAAGGACCCGGTGACCAGGTGTTGGTCCCGAGATGATGGTGATAGCCGCCGGCGGAGAAGAAGACCGCGCCCGGATAACTCCACACCTTTTTGTCGAAGCCCAGCGCGCGGTGGTAGAACGCTTCGGCTCCCGCCAGATCGCCCACGTGGAGGTGCACGTGACCCATGGTCGTGCTGTGGGGGGCGCCGCTCCAGTCGTGCCCTTCGCCCGCCGTGATCAGGCCGTCGATGTCGAGAGGCTCGGTGGTCATGACGAGCTCGTCGCCCCGGTACGTCCAGGAGCCACGGGGCCGGTCTGCATAGACCTCGATCCCAAGGCCGTCGGGGTCGCTCAGGTACAACGCTTCGCTGACGGCGTGGTCGGCCATACCCGGTCGCAGCCCCAAACGCAACACGTGTCCGGCAAACCGCCCGAGCGCCTCTCGGTCGGGCAAGAGAAGGGCGAAGTGATACAAGCCGAACCTGCCAGGTCGTGGCACCGGCGCAACACCGCCCTTCTCCACGAGGTACGCCAGCGGCCTCCCCGCACCTCCAACGCCGAGCGAAGCTCGACCCACACCGCGATCGAGCACGTCCATACCGAGCACACCTTGGTAGTACTCGACCGAGCGCTGCAGATCGCTGATCTGCAAGTGAACCGCGCCGACGTGAGTCTGCTCGGGTAGACGCTCTGGCACTTGAACACCGTGGATCGTCGGGATGCCTCTCGCTTCCGCGCTCATCACTTCACCTCTTACCCTTTTAGAAGGACCTCAGGATGTCAGTGCCGCTTCGATATTAAGCGTCACGTCGACGTCGTCGCCGACTAGGAAACCGCCGGTCTCGAGCGCCGCGTTCCAGGTCAGTCCAAAGTCCTTACGGTTGAGCCGTATCGACGCTTCAAATGCGACGAGGTCCTTTCCGAACGGATCACGCGCGCTCCCCAGGTAGGTCACCGGCAGTTCGACACGACGACTGACGCCACGGACGGTAAGCGTCCCGTGCACGGTGAACGAGTCGGCGCCAGTCCTGACGATGCGATCGCTAACGAACGTGAGCTGCGGGTACTTCTCGACGGCGAAGAAATCGTCAGAACGTAGGTGCGCGTCGCGATCCGAAACCCCGGTGTCGATCGACGCTGCATCGATTAGGACGTTGACGCTGGACGCTTCCAGACGATCGGGGTCGAAAACGATCTCTCCAGTGAAGTCCTTGAACTGTCCGCCCACACGCGAGAGCAGGTGGCGGACGCGAAAGCGAACTTCGCTATGACTCCGGTCGATCTGATAGACCGTGCTGACGGGACGATCGAGAGTTACGGCTGACATTTTCATATTCCTCCACAAGACAACGTCAATTCATTCACGACAGGCTGAAACTCACCGTGACCGTTAGGACGAATCGCTCGGCCTTTCCGTTTAGAAGCAGCGGGGCGTACACCCACTGCCGCACGGCGTCGATAGCCGCCTGGTCGAGAAGCGGCATCGATCGAAGCACTTCGACGTCCTCCACTCGGCCGTCTCGGCCAACGGTCGCTTCGAGAATCACCACCCCGTGCACCTTTGCGTTGACCGCAATCGGCGGATAAACCGGCGGCACGCGTTTCACGAGCGCCGGTGTCTGAATGTGTCCGCCGATCCGGACTGGTGCTCGCGGCGCAGCGGGCGGTGGGACTGGTGGCAGCGGCACACCCACAATGCCTCCCACGACGCCGCCGAGTACGCCGCCCGGCACGCCGCCGAGTACGCCGCCCGGCACGCCGCCCGGAACGCCGTCGATGCCGTCCAAATCGCTGTCGCCCTCACCCTCACCCACCGTGTCGATGGGCGGGAGCTCGCGGGCCGCTACAACGGGTGCTTGCTCCACCGGCCGCGGGGTCGGCGTGGCCCGAGGCGAAGGTCGCTTTACAGTCGGCGTCGGCGCGGACGCCGCCGCGGGAGGGGGCGGCGGCGGTGGCAATGGCGGTGCGGCGACCGTCACGTAGGTCAGGATGTCTTTCGGGACAGCCGGCGCCTGCTGTGTCGCGAAGAGCAACGGTAGAAGGACCGCAGCACCTATCGCAAGCGAGTGCACGGCCCACGAGATCACCACCGGCGCGAGGTCGCGACGAGTGGTGCTGCGATGGCCGTTGACAATCAAATCGAACATGGGCGTCCTCCTGTCCGGAACGTCTCATTTAAATAACTAGTTGATTATTGACTAGTCACCTATTAGTAGCAACGTCGCCTCCGCGCGTCAGCTCCTACTCTTCTGAACCGATTACGTCGAGTAATGCCATCAAACGCTGGCGGTCGCCGATGTCGAGGCGTTCAAGCACACGCTCGTGCCCAACCGACATCGCCGGCGTCAACCTGTCCAGCAGGAGTGTCCCTTCACGCGAGAGCCAGCACAGGTGCTGTCGACGATCGCGAGGACAACGTTGCCGACGGATGTAGGCTTTTGCTTCCAGCCGGTCCAACAGGCGCGTCACACCAGGCGTCTCTTCAATCATCCGCGCGGCGACCTCGAGTGTTGGAACGCCATCTTCCCTGGCGCCTTCGAGAATGCGCAGGACGTTGTACTGCTGCAACGTTATGCCGTGAGGCTCGACGATGCGTGCGGCGCGACGTCGCACCCTGTCCGCCGCTCGGAGTAACGCCACCACGGTGTCCCTCGCGCCCGTGCCACCTCTAGACTTCACCGCCACTCGTGCAACCACGACGTAAGGATAACATTTCAATAGTTGATATGTAAGGCTTCGCCCTGGTCCTCGATGAACACCCACCCGCCGTACCGAAACGAGGATCCGAATACATTCAGATCATTGATCAGGTCCACTATTTACAGATCTACCATTCTTGTCGCCCCACAGTGACCGGACCTTTCGGACCCCCGTCACGTCTTCAATGATCGAGATCGTGGGAGCGTCCGCGCGATGACTCGGATGATGTCCGTCGTGATGAGCTGGCATCTCTGCGTCGGAGTCGTGTTGCGAAAAAGGCTTCATGGCGATCGAGTGCTAGTTGCGGGCGGGACACTTATTTCAGGGTGGTCTGGATGTTGATCTGCGATGATCATGTCGATCTGCGATGACAGCGTGAGATGCACTGGACAACGGTTGGCGATCGCCAACAGACGCGCTCGTTGATCCGCGTTTAGTGCCCCATCGAGCGCGATGCTCCCGTTCGATGACAGTGAGTCGTGCGTCACGCGTCTCGCACGCCGCACAATCCTCCGCGTGCTCTCGTGAGTGGCGAAGGCGAACGGTGACTCGCTGGAGTGGCCACTGCTTTCGCCGCGCGTACATCGCGAGGGTCATCGACGTGCAGGACCCAAGCGAAGCCAAAAGCAGATCGTACGGTGTAGGACCGGTGTCGGTTCCTCCAGCCCGCGCCGGCTCGTCGCTCAGGAAGCGATGCGAGCCGGCGACGATCTCCTGGGCAAAGCCCTCAGCCGTGCCGCGCACGATCACGACGCCTTCAGCTGGTCGCTCGCCGTTCATGACATTCGCATCCCTTCCCGTTTCGCGCGACGCCTGGACGAGCACCGTCGCTACTGGTTCCGCGGCAGCACTGTATACACCCTGGCGATGAACCCAGCGAACTCCTCGATGTATTGCCGGAGGAACTGCTCGGTGGACTCGTCGGTGACGCGCCCATCGTCGGTGATCAGGCCGCGTTCGAATTGCACGTACGCCTCGACGGAATTCATCAGCGGTGAATTGCAGAAGGCGAGAATGCTGCGCAGATGCTGCTGGGCGATGGCCGTGCCGATCTTGCCCGGCGATGTCCCGATGATGCCCGACGGTTTACGCGCGAATGCGTTCTTGCCGTAGGGCCGGCTCGCCCAGTCGATGGCATTCTTCAGGCCGCCCGGGATCGACCGGTTGTACTCAGGCGTCACGAACAGGACGGCGTCAACCGCTGCAATCGCATCCTTGAACGCAGTGGCCACCGGCGGGTAGTTCGCGTCGTAGTCGTAGCTGTAGAGGGGGAGATCCTTGAACGAGATCTCCGACATCTGGAGCTCTGCCGGCGCCAGCCGCACGAGCGCGGTGGCGAGCAATCGGTTGATCGAGGCCTTCGCCAGGCTGCCGACCAGATAGCCAACCTTGTAGGGAGTCATCGCGCCACCTCACGGGAACAGCTTATAGCAGACGCATCACGAGATTGGCGGCGCGCTCCGTTAACCGTGCCCACCACGACCGTTGCTGGAACGTGGTGAGGGTGATCTCTTCAGCGTGTCGAAGATCGTCCAGAAAAATCTGATCCATCTGACGGCCGATGGTCGAATCGAGGATCATCAGTGTCGATTCGTCGTTCAGCGCCATCGATCGATTGTCGAAGTTCATCGATCCGATCGTGGACCACTGCCCGTCGACCACAAATGTCTTCGCGTGGAGCGTCGACGGCTGCCATTCGAACACGCGGACGCCGGCCTCGAGGAGCCTGCCGTACCACGCGCGCCCGGCATTGCGCACGATGTTCACGTCGGTTCGTGGGCCCGCCGTCAGGATACGGACATCGACCCCCCGTTTCGCTGCGGCGGCCAACAGATCGATGAAGCTACGCTCCGGGGCGAAGTACGAGTTCGTGATGTACAACGTCTTTCGGGCGCCAGCGATGGACAGCGCGAAGAATCGTTCTGCAGCGGTGCTTCCGAGTGTGGGAGCTGTGTACAACAACCCCGCGGCGGCCACGCCGTTCTCTTGTGGTGACAGCGTGGCGTGCCCGGTCAACATCACGCCGGTGGCTTCGACCCACGCGGCCACGAACGCGGCCTGCAGCTGCCTGACCGCTGGACCCTCGAAGCGCACGTTGGTTTCCCGCCAGGACCCATTCGTGCGTCCATCGCCAAACCATTTGTCGTCGATGCCGAAGCCTCCGGTCCATCCGACACGACTGTCGATGACGATGCCGCGAACGTGCGAGCGATTCTGCGCGAGATGGAGCGTGGAGAGCCGGATCGGCCGGAACGGCTCGACAACAATGCCCCCGGCTCGGAGCGCGTCGCGATGGCTTGCGGGGATGTCCACGGTCCCGAAGGCATCGTACAGAACGAGGACGCGCACACCCGCTTTGGCTCGCTCGATCAGGATCTGGCCGAGCGTGTCGGCCATCCGGCCTGGGGCACCGTAGTACAGCTGAAGCGTGATCGACTGCTTCGCTGACCGCAGGTCTTCCCACAGTCTCGGATAGGTACCGTCGCCGTTCAGCAGCACCTCGACGCGGTTGCCTGGCGCGAGCCACGCCCCCGTCGCCATCGTGGCCATCAGCGGGAACTCCGGCTCGCCAACAGCGATCGGCGTTCCGTCTGATGACACACCGCGCACGTGGCGAACCGCTGTGCCGCGTGTGAGATGAAGTAAGCCGATGAGCGCCAGGCCGAGCACGATCGCCACCGAGGTCCATCGTCCGACTCGACCAAGGGCGCCGCGCACGCGGCCCTTCCGTGAAGATACGTGAAGGTCGGTCGGCATCTTCCCCATGCGTCACCTACATGTGCAGCGGCGGTGATAAGTCCCGACGCATGGTGCGTTCCTCATGAGGCCAGCGCCTACCGTCGCACGGCCTCACTCATCAAGCCCCGCCGTGTCTTGCTGACGGTCCTTTGGTCGCTGACGCTCGAGTGCCCCATGGTCGTCTGGATTCGGATTCGAAGACGGCGGATCACTCGCGGGGAACGATCCCTCGATCGTCTGATCGAGGGCCGCTTCCCGAATCCTGTCGTTCTTCCTCTGGGGTGTGCTGATGTTCCGTGTCGTCGGACGACATTGGACGCCTCCCTGACCATTCCACGGTGGTGATCGCCTCGCGCCTGCGACGGTCGCGGCTCGGACGCTGACACGGCCGGCCAATCGACTCGCCAAGCGTCGGTGGACGCAGTCTCTTTGTACTCGATCCTCACGGGCATCGCGCTCAATCGATCGAAGAGATGAGCCTCCGCTCGAAATTCGGACGAGCCAGCACGCGACATCGATCCTCACACTGCGATACGTCACAATAGCTCGGAAGACTGCGGAAGTGTGCGATCGACCGAGGAGGTGCGTGATGCAAGCAGTCAGATTTGTTGGTGTCGGTCGTCCTGCTCAGGTCGATAACGTTTCAAAGCCGGCAGCTGGTCCTGGACAGGTGCTGATCAAGATTGGCGGTGCCGAGGGCAGGCCGTTGACGTTTATCGCAAGCTGAAGGCAGGTCAAATCAGCGGTCGCCCGGTGCTATTTCCGGAGGGCGCCGCAGCAATAGAGATCGTAAGGCTCCTTGCAACCGACGGATCTGCAAACGCGCTCGAGTGGCGGTGTGGGAAGGAGGCTGCATGGCTATCCTCGCACGAATCCTTTGTGCAATCGATCTTGAGAAGGCTAGCGAAAGAGCCTTCGACCGTGCGCTCAACCTGGCGATCGTCAGCCAAGCGAAGCTGTACCTCCTTCACGCGACGCCGGCGAACGTTCCTTTTTCTCGCCGCGCGACGGAACGATTTCAGGTACCTCACCGGCCTCCAGGAACGTGCTGAGGCCGCAGGGGTAGGGGTTGTCGTCGAGGAGCAACACGGTGACCCCGCTCGCCTTATTGAGCTTCACGCAACGCCAGGAAAGTGGACCTCGTCGTCCTGGGCTCGAACAGGCGACGGGGTTGGCGAAGGCTCAGAGATGGGTCTGTGGCTCATCGTGTACTCCGGCGCGCCGCATGGCCCGTGCTCATCGTGCCGTGGGATGCGCGACGGGTAGGCCTGCTTGACAAGAAGACCTCAAGGGCTGTTTCAAAGAGGTCAAGGAACGCGCCCGCCGCGCCAGGGCATAGGCGTTAAATGCTGGCGAACGTCACGAACACTCGTTCGCCAAGATCATGATCGCGACGCTTCGACTGCAGCTTTGGACTCTTCGGCGTGCTTCTCCTCCCCTGGCGCGTCCTGCACGTGCGCTTCAACCATCCACAGAGACTTGTCCACGCCTCGCGATATCTCTGTGAACAGGTCGGCGGTGTCAGCGTCGTTCAATGCTGTTGCTTCGTCTATTGCGCGGCGTGCGCCTCGGCCAAACGTCGCAAGCGCATCCTGCATGGCGCGCACGTGCTCGCGCCAGCCGCCGACCTCGAGAGGGTATTCGCGCAACTGTGTTTGGCCGGACACCGCCTGGAGCGTGCCCCGGGCCACTCCCCCGAGCGCGACCGCTCTCTCGGCGATCTCGTCGGCATACTCGCTCGCCTGAGTGGCGACACGCTCGAATAGTTCGTGCAGCCCGGTGAAGTTTGGTCCCTTGACGTTCCAATGCGCCTGCTTCGCTTGCAGTTGCAGATCGATGGCGTCGGCGAGATGCTCGTTCAGCAACTGGATCGCCGATCGGCGTGTGGCCGGCGCCAGATCGTTGCTCGTTTCGAACATCGGTTCCTCCTTCTGGTTCACCCTTCACGCGGCAGCAAATGTGTAGGATGTGCTTTGCGCCGAGGCGTGTCAACGAAGATCGTGGCGCGCCTGATACACCGAGCTACGACGGTCGACGCGGGCCGATGATAGACGCGCTCAGCGCGTCGAGGATTCGCTGCCGCGAGCGCTCGCATCTGTCCCAATTGCCGATCGGAGTCGGGAGGGGCCGAGCGTCATGTGTGACCAAGACGGGACAGAGCGACTTGGCTAAGACCGCCTGCGTTGTGGATGTCCACTGGCGTGGCGGACCAATCAAGAGGACATCCACGTTTGACGTTTCGGCGGCTCTGACGATCTCAGTGGCTGGGACTCCCGGCTTGACAACCACTTCAACGTCGCACCACTCCTTTGCTTCCGGAGGGATCGCCGCCAGTATCTCGGCCTGAATCTCGGACGAAGACGGACTTGGTTCGGTCATCACGCACACGCACATGACGTGTCCATGTGTCTCCCATGCGAGCGAGAGCGCCTGCCTGATGACGCTGACGGAAGATGGCGCCAGGCCGACCGCACACAGAATCTGTTTGAACACACCGGCTTTTAGCCGATCGACTCGCTGTCCTGCGGGCACGATGAGAACTGGACAGTCGGAACGTGCGACGACTGTCGCGGTTACGGAACCCATCGGACGCGTCGGCCGTTCCAGCGCCAGCGGCCCCCATGACAATCACATCGGCACGCACCGATCTCGCAAATTGCAGAATCTGGGTGCCAGGGTCCCCTTGCCTGACAGCTGCTCCGGTGTGGGCATTCTCAGAATCGACAGTGATGAGCGCCTCCCGCAGCTTCTTCATCATGTCGCCGCGTTCAGAGGAACCGAGGCCTTCTGGAGCCTCGACACCGCCCGCAACCGACAACGTGAAACGCCCTGAGCTCCGCGTTTCGCGCACGCGCGATAGCGTTCGCCCACTCCAGCGAGTTCATGGACAGCGGCGACAAATCCATCGGGCAGAGAACGTGACGTATCGGGAGCCTGTTCATCGTGTCCCCCTAGTCCGGTAAGGCACACTCGCGGCAGTGACCCAGCTTACGCCGTTCGGCCTGTGCTGAAAAGGCCGAGAAACACGCTGGGCTGGTTATCGACAGCCCATTGATTGGATACGGCTCCACCCCATCACGTGCCGAGGAGGTTCACATGCCTGATATCGATCGCTACGACATCCTCGTCGTCGGAAGCGGAGAAGCGGGCAAGTATCTCGCGTGGACGCTGTCCAAGGCCGGGCATCGTACGTCGTCTGATCGAGCGGAAGATGGTCGGAGGCTCCTGCCCGAACATTGCATGTCTCCCGAGCAAGAACATCATCCACAGCGCGAAAGTGGCGTCGTTCGCCGCACGCGCGTCGGAGTTCGGACTCGAGGCCGGTTCGACCGCGACGAACATGCGGAGCGTTCAACGCCGCAAGCGGAAGATGGTCGAAGATCTGATCAAGGTGCATCTCGACCGGTACGAAGCCAGCGGCGTGGACCTGATCATGGGTGAGGCCCGCTTCGTTGCGCCGAAGACCGTTGTCGTCAATCTCAACGACGGCGGCACGCGAACGATCGCGGGAGAGCGTGTCATCCTGAGCCTGGGCACGCGCGCGACGATTCCCGATGTGCCCGGATTGGCTGACGCCCGACCGATGACGCATGTCGAAGCGCTCGACCTGGAGCGTGTGCCCGATCATCTCATCGTGGTGGGCGGTGGCTATGTCGGCCTCGAGCTGGCACAGGCGGTGCGCCGGTTCGGCTCGCGCGTGACGGTGATCGAGAGAGGGGCCCAACTCGCCGGCCGCGAAGACCCTGATGTCGGGGCCGCGCTTCTCGAATTGTTTCATGACGAGGGGATTCAAGTTCTGTTGGGAGCCGAGATTACGCCGCGTCGAGGGACGATCCGGCGAGCAGGTTCGCGTCAGCGTCGAAGATGCTAGCGGCGAGCGCGTGATCGAGGCGACGGATCTACTGATCGCCGCCGGCCGGACGCCGAACACGCAGGGCATTGGAGCTCGAATTGGCCGGCATTGAGCTGGACGCGCGCGGCTATATCACCGTCAATGAGCGGCTCGAGACGACCGCTCCTGGTGTCTGGGCCGTCGGCGACTGCGCCGGCAGCCCGCAGTTCACGCACGTCGCCTACGACGATTTCCGCATCGTGCGCGACAACCTGAACGGAGGCAACCGCACAACGCGGAATCGCCTCGTACCATATTGCATGTTTACCGATCCGGAACTGGCGCGGGTCGGATTGAACGAATCGGAAGCGAAGAGTCGCGGCATTGATTACCGTCTGGCGAAGATGCCCATGGCAGCCGTGCTGCGGACGCGAACGCTTTCCGAGCCGCGCGGTTCATCAAGATGCTCATCGACAAGACGAGCGATCGGATTCTCGGCTTCACGGTATTCGGCGCCGAGGCGAGCGAACTGATGGCGACGGTGCAGACCGCCATGCTCGGTCAGCTTCCCTTCACGGTGCTGCGCGATGCCATCTTCACTCACCCGACCGCAGCCGAAGGGCTCACGGTGCTGTTGGCGGACGTCGGCTCGTAGTCCGAACGCTCCTTGTGTTAGCGTCAGCGCTACGCGGTCATTCGCCGCACGAAGAAACGATCGACTCCGTCGATTGCGGCGCGGAGGCGATGTGATTGCAGTGCGAGCGAGGCGCCTTGCCTGAACACTTCTCGATGGGCGCGGTATGGCACACGCTGGACCTTGCCGGCACGGCCGTGTTCGCCATCAGCGGCGCGGCGATCGGCGTGAAGTACCGTCTCGATGTCTTCGGGGTCTGCGTTCTCGCCTTTGTCGCTGGCAATGCCGGCGGGATGCTCCGGGATGTAATGCTCGGCGCGACCCCCCCGGCTGCGCTCAGTGGATGGCATCACGTCACCGTTTCGCTGCTTGCGGCGGTGCTGACGTTTTGGTGGCACCCGC
Source organism: uncultured Alphaproteobacteria bacterium (assembly GCA_963840925.1). Classification (GTDB taxonomy): domain Bacteria; phylum Pseudomonadota; class Alphaproteobacteria; order Geminicoccales; family Geminicoccaceae; genus DATAOG01. Next base: position 177,899 of record CAWJAY010000012.1, on the reverse strand, counting down.
GGCTCGAGCGGCTGCGCACGCCCATTTTGCTATTCGATGCCGCTGGTCTCGGGCTGTTTGCCGTCTCCGGCACGGAGAAGGCGCTCGCGTTCGGACTCGATCCGCTCGTGGCGGCGATACTCGGAATGCTCACCGGAATCGGGGGCGGCGTGCTTCGTGATCTGCTCGTCAACGAGATTCCCACCGTGTTGCAGGGACAGCTGTACGCCGTGGCCGCACTCGCAGGCGCAGCAGTGGTCGTCGCGGGGCACGTGCTTCACCTTCCGCCGACGGTGCCGACGATGATCGGTGGCGCGGTGCTCTGCTTCGGTATTCGGCTCGTATCGATACGGCGCGGCTGGTCACTTCCCACGGCCGACCGCATCGAGCGGCATCTTCCGAAACGAACGATGAGCTGATGTCACACGGGCGCAGGTCGATGGGGAGTGGCGGGACCGCGAGCACCAAGGCGAGTATTGATCATGAATCCACTGACGAGTGCACTCGAAGCCACCTTTGACGGGATGGCCCCGGAACTGCTCGAGATCTACAAAGACTTGCACCGGCATCCCGAACTCTCCATGCAGGAGCGGCGGACCGCAGGTATCGCCGCCGACTACATCGAGAAACTCGGCTACGCGGTGACGCGCGCAGTGGGTGTCACTGGCGTTGTCGGCCTCTTGCGCAACGGCGATGGCCCGACGGTCATGCTGCGCGGCGACATGGACGCGCTGCCCATGGCGGAGGACACCGGCCTGCCGTATGCCAGCCAGGCGACGGCCACCGACACCGATGGGCAGCAGGTCGGCGTCGCACACTCCTGCGGCCATGACCTCCACGTCACCTGGCTGCTCGGCGCGGCACGCGTGTTGGCAGAGTCGCGCGATGCCTGGCAGGGCACGGCGATGGTGGTGTTCCAGCCCGGTGAGGAGGTGGCCGAAGGTGCGCGTCGCATGGTCGAGGACTGGGACCGCGCAGGGCTGCCGCATCCGGACGTCATCCTTGGCCAGCATGTGATGGTGGGCCCGGCCGGCACGGTGAGCTACCGCTCCGGCGTGATCCTGTCCGCCGGCGATAGCCTGAAGGTGAAGCTGTTCGGCCGCGGTTCGCATGGCTCGCAACCGCAGACGTCGATCGATCCGGTGATCATGGCGGCCTCGACCACCCTGCGGCTGCAGACCATCGTCTCGCGCGAGGTCTCACCGCTCGATAGCGCCGTGCTCACCGTCGGCTCACTGCAAGCCGGCACCAAGGAAAACATCATCCCCGACGACGCGACCATCAAACTCAATATGCGCACGTATAACGAGGACGTGCGCGACCACATGCTGAAGGCGGTCAAACGCATCTGCCGCGCCGAGTGCGAGGCATCCAATGCGCCCAGGCCGCCGGAGTTCACCACGCTCAGCAGCTATCCGTTGACCGATAACGACCGCCGATGCCACGGAGCGGGTCGTCGACGCCTTCAAGGCGCAGTTCGGCGACGACGCGTACGAAACCAAACCGGCGGGGGCCAGCGAGGACTTCAGCGTGTTCGGCCGCACCTGGAACGTGCCCTACGTGTTCTGGTTCGTCGGCGGCACCGATCCGCAGGTGTATGCGAAGGCGAAGCAGGAGCGGCAGCTCAATACCATTCCCAGCAATCACTCGCCGCGCTTCGCCCCGGTACTGGATCCCACGTTGCGGACGGGCCTGCAGGCCATGCTGAGCGCCGCGTCGGCATGGCTGTGCGCACCAGCCGGCCGCACTGAAGTCCGTGACCCGGTGAGCGAGCACGCATGAGCCCCTCGACCGACCCCGACGCCGTCGCCAGGAACGCCACCGACGCGACGGCTGGGTTCCAGGGCAATGACCGCTTGCTCTTCGGGATCATCCTCGGGGTGGTCACGTTCTGGCTGTTCGCCCAGACCACGCTGAACGTCGCACCGGACATGCAGCGCGACCTCGGCATCGAGTCCAACACCATGAACAACGCCGTGGCGATCACGGCGCTGTTCTCGGGCATCTTCATCGTGGTGATGGGCGGCCTCGCCGATCGGTTGGGTCGCATGCGAATCATGACGCTGGGCTTTGTGCTCAGCATCGTTGGTGCGCTGTTGGTTGGCCTGGCGCCCTCGGGCAGTCTGGCAACGCCGCTGCTGATGCTGGGCCGGGCGATACAGGGTCTCTCGGCGGCGTGCATCATGCCGTCGAGCCTGGCGTTGGTAAAGGCCTACTGGGACGGACCGGCGCGGCAGCGGGCGGTCAGTCTGTGGTCGATCGGCTCCTGGGGCGGTTCCGGCCTGGGGTCACTGTTCGGTGGACTGGTGGCGCAGAATTTCGGCTGGCGCTGGATCTTCTTCGCCTCCATCGCGGTGGCGCTGGCCGGCATGTGGCTCGTGCGCGGCACGCCGGAGAGCAAGGCCGCCGGCAGCGGGCACTACAAGTTCGATCTGCCCGGCGTGCTCACCTTCATGGTGACGATGGTGGCGCTGCAGGTGCTGGTGACGCAGGGCAGCACGATGGGATGGACCAGCCCCGCGAGCATCGGCCTGGTGGCAACCACGCTCGTGTCCGGCTGGCTGTTCTTTCGCGCCGAGTCTGGAAATCCACAGGGGTTCGTGGACTTCAAGCTGTTCAACAATTCCGTCTATACCGGTGCCACCGTATCCAACTTCCTGCTCAATTCGGTGGTGGGCATGCAGCTGGTCTCGCTGCAACTGGTGCAGATCGGCGGCGGCCTGACCGCGCAGCAGGCGGGCTTGCTGACCTTGGGATACGCCATCGCCATCATCGCCTTCATCCGCGTCGGCGAGAAGCTGCTGCAACGCTTCGGACCGCGCCGGCCCATGATCTGGGGCTGCATCATCACTGGCATCTCGATCGGCTTCCTGATGCCGGCCAACCTGCTGCTGGCCGACTACCGCACCGTGGCCGTCATCGGCTACACCCTGTTCGGGGTGGGGCTGGCGTTCTACGCAACGCCGTCCACCGATGCGGCGTTGTCAAGTCTGCCCATGAACCAGTCAGGGTCCGGCTCGGGCATCTACAAGATGGCCTCGTCGCTGGGCGCGGCGCTCGGCGTGGCCATCTCCGGGGCGATCTTCACGGCGCTCAGCGGCCACGCCGAAGGGGTGCGTTGGCTGGAGGGCGTGATCACATTTCAGGGACGGCAGGACAACCTCGCCGTTCGCCAGGCCGCCATCGTCGCACTGGGCTTCAACCTGCTGATGGTGGGAGTGGCAATCATGTCGATCATGCTGACCATTCCTAAGGGGAAGAAGTCCGCTTGACCGCATCGGCCAACGCTACCGGGAACGATGTCGAAACGTTCTGATGCCGTGTCCGCCGAGGAGTGCATCTCAGTCGGCGCCAGCCAACGCCGGCTCGAGTCGTATCCGATTCGAGACGTGAATCTAGGCGCGCTGGCGGTGGCGCGCGCCCTTCCCGATCAGAGACCGGCGTCTCGTCGGCCCATGGTGCTTCCTCGACCGCTTCGGGCCACTCACATTCAGTGAAGGCAAGCCGATGGACGTGGCGCCGCACCCGCACATCGGGCTGCAAACCGTCACGTGGCTTCACGAAGGTGAGGTCGTTCACGACGACAGCCTGGGCAGTGCAGCGATACTGCACCCGGGCGGTGTGAACGTTATGACCTCCGGCGCAGGCATTGCACACGCCGAGCAGACGCCGCGCGAGCACACGGGGCGCCTGAACGGCGTGCAATTGTGGACGGCGCTCCCGGACCAGTATCGTCACGCCGCGCCCGGATTCGTGAACGTGGCCGAGGTGCCTGCGATTGAACGGCCAGCGGGTGTCGTGCAGGTGTTTGCCGGGATCATGGAAGGTGTCAGATCCCCGGCGCCGTACTATTCGCCGTTGCTGGGCGCGGATGTGCGGGTACATCCTCGCCAGAGAGCTAGACATACCGCTTGAGCCGACGTACGAACACGCTGTCTTGGTGATGAGTGGTGACTGCGTCCTCGACGGAGACCATCTCGCTCAGCGAGCTGCTGTACTATCTTGGCACTACTCGGTCGGAAGCCTCTTTCTCAAGCAGCGCAGGGACGCGCGTGCTGCTCATCGGTGGCCCGCCGTTTCCGGAGACGATCCTGATGTGGTGGAATTTCGTTGCGCGGACGGCTGAAGAAATTACGCAGGCGCGCACCGACTGGGAGGAGCGACGGCGATTCGGTGACGTAGTCGCGTACAGCGGCGCTCGGTTGAAGGCGCCCAGCCTGACGCGATTCGCGCGCCCGAATCCGGTTAGCTGATCGCCGCGACCTCCAGCTCCGTGGATGCCACGCGCCCCAGCGCCTTTCGCGACCTGATCGTCAGCGACGTCTTGGATGGGCCGACGGCGAGCACTGGATGCCCACCGTTGCGTATCAGCCGCCGCGCTGTGGAACCAAACACGGTCAGATCGATCGGGTTGCGTCGCGTGATACTTAGGACACACATGTCGGCATCGTGTTCCTGCAGAAGACGCAGAAGTTCATCGCCAGGCTCGCCGTACCCCAACGCCAGCTGGGGACTGCAACGCATTCGCATCTCATCCGTGATGAGTTCGTTCAGGCGCTGTGATCGCGTCATCCTCGGACGTCGGAAAACGGTGACCTTGTATGGCGGCAGACGGGTCGCGCTCTTCCGACCACTCGAGAATATGAGCAAGCAGCAGGCGGGCACCAGCTCCAGCCGCGACGGCCGCTGCATACTCGATCGCGCGCTGGGAGCTGGGGGAGAAATCAACCGCGCAGAGCACCACGTCGAGCTTTACTGGTCCCTGTAGCCCCGGGCTTGTGGGGGGCACCACGAGAACAGGCGTCACCGAGCGTCGGACGACCGCTTCCGTTACCGAGCCGAGCAAGAGCCGCTGTAGACCAGTGCGGCCGTGAGACCCCATGACGATCAGATCGGGTCCAATCGCCTTGGATGTACGAAGTATCTCCTCGATCGGCTGACCCTGCCGATAGATACGGTGCGGTTCAACGGCCCGACCCACCGTCCCAGCGATGAATGCCGCAAGTCGAGTCGCTGCCGTCAGAGCCCTCGGACGCCCTGAGCCAACAAGAAATACGCTCAATTCGGCCTGCAACACCGAGCTCAGTTCGGTCGCATAGCGTAGAGCCGCGGCCGCCGCCGCCGACAAATCAACCGGACACAGGACGTGTGTGATGGTGAGCATCGTGGCGGCTCGGCGCCGTGGTCTCAGGATGGCTGGACCGTCAGCACCACGGGCCTCGGGCGGACGCTCATCGACAACGGTACCCTCCCACAGCGGTGCGCCGCCTCGTGCTGCCGCGCGCGCGATGACGTGCGCACTGACGGCCGTCGTCAGCAGCATGAAGGCCACGATGCTTGCGGCACGTATGACGAAAGAAAGCTCTGGATTCCGTATCGCCAGGCCAAGGAGAAGACATCCGAGACCCAGGGTCGAAGCCTTCGTCGAGGCCTGCATTCGAGTCAAGACGTCGGGCATCCTCAGCACGCCGATACTCGCGAGTAGAGCCAGCGTGGCACCGGCGACGAACAATCCGCTGGAGAGCCATTCGGTCATGATCGGCTCCGCTCGATGTAGCGTGAGTACGCAACCGTGCCCACGAAACTGATCAGTGCCACGACCATCGCCACATCGAGAAAGGCCTGCTGCGCGGTGGCAGCAGCCGTCACGACGAGGAGGCAGACCATCAGCACGCCGATGAGATCGATCGCGATGACGCGGTCCGGAAGTGTTGGCCCCTTCAACAGTCTGATGAATGTCATGCCGGCTGCCAGAGCGAGCATGGTTGACGCGAGGGTGAGAGAAGCAGTCAGGACAGGCATTGCAACCCGTCAGCCCAGAACTTCGAGAACACGGCGTTCGAACCCACTCTTGATTTCGTCCCGCGCCGCTTCCGGTGTGGTCATGTACATGACGTGCACGTAAAGGATCCTGCGATCGGCCGACACGTCAAGTGCGACGCTGCCAGGCGTCGTGTTGATCAGCATCGACAGCAAGAGGATCTGGCCATCCGTGGTGGCGTCGAGAGGCACGGCAATGATGCCCGGTGTCATGTGATACCGCGGAGTGGCCACGTCGAGCGCGAGGCGCAGGTTGGCCCGAACGAGCTCGCCGAAGAAGTACATCGCCAGGCCAAAGACGCGGTGCACCCGCCCGATGTAGGGTGATTGGTCGGAGGACACCGCCGCGGACGAGCGCAAGCAGAATCAGATAGCCGAGGACGTGCCCAGTCAACAACGTCGCGAGCGAGAACTCGCCCTGGAGCGCGGCCCACGCAAACGCCAGGAGGATGTTAGCGAGCAGCACGTGGCACCCCATCCCCGAGCACGGCACGCACGTAGCCGTCCGGGTTCAACAACTGCTGCGCAGCTCTCGTGGCCACGCGATATGCCGGATCCGCGGCCAGGGTCAGACCAATCGTCAGCGTCACCAGGAACGCCACAGGCGCAAGGATCGCCGCGCCGAGACGCGGCTGATGGGCGCCAGCCGCTGGCTGGTCTGGCGCTGGCTTCCAGAACGACTCCTCCCACACGCGAGCCATCGACAGTACGGTGAGCAGACTCACGCCCAGCGAGATCGCCGCGAGCAGATAGTGTCGCGATTCGATCATCGGCCCGACGACTGCGAGCTTCGCAATGAACCCTGAAAGCGGCGGTATGCCAGCCAGTGAGAACAGCGGAACGAGCGCGAGGCAGGCGACGAATGGCTGCGCGCGGTACATACCCCCGAGGGCTCGCATGTCTGTCGTGCGTCTCTGCCGCAGGAACAGTCCGCTCACCAGGAAAAGCGTCGAGATCACCAGCATGTGATGCAACACGTACAGGATGGAGCCAGCGATCGCCGCCGGCGTCCACAGTGCGAGACCGACGGTCGTGAAGCCGATGTGTCCGACGAGATTGAATGACAGCACTCGCCGCAAATCGTGCTGGCCAAGGGCGCCGATCAGGCCCACGACCATCGTGACGGCCGACATCACCATCACTGCGGTGTAGACACTCGCCGACGGATCCGGGAAGAGCAGCGTGAACACCCGGATCATCGCGTAGACGCCGACCTTTGTGAGCAAGCCGGCGAGAAGTGCGCCGACGGCTGCGGGAGGAGTGTGGTACGAGGCTGGCAGCCAGAAGAACAACGGGAACAAGCCTGCCTTGATGCCAAACGAGGTCAGAAACAACATGGACAGGGCGGCGTCCAGCCCCGGCGTTCGTCGCTCGGGCCAGGCGCGCGCCAGATCCGCGAAGTTCAGCGTGCCGGCCTGACCGTACAGGAGTCCGATGGCTGTCAGAAAGAATGCCGATGCGAGAAGGTTCAGTCCGACGTACGTGAAAGCGGCATGGAGCTGAGCGCGCGTGCGGTGCAAGGACATGAGCACGAACGAGCCGATCAGCATCACCTCGAACCAGACGTAGAGATTGAAGATGTCACCAGTCAGAAACGCGCCCGAGACGCCCATCAGCAACACGTGAATGAGCGCGTGGTAACCAAGTCCTTCACGTCGCGGATCGACACCGGCGAATGATGAGCCCGTCACCGCGACGCCGACGATCCCGGTCATCAGCACCATCAGCGCGCTGAAGAGATCCGCCACCAGGGTGATGCCGAACGGCGCCGGCCATGAGCCGACCTGGAGAACCTGAATTCCCGCGACGTGCACGCGCACGAGAACGGACACACCAGCGGCGAGGAGCAGAAGCGCCCCGAGGAATGCCACCACGCGCAGCAGGCGGCTTCGCTGCGGCAGCAAATGCAGCGCGATGGCAGTGGCGAGCGGCAGAACGATTGGAAGCGCCAGCAACATCACGCCCGATCCGGCTTGTCCGACGAAGCCTTGGCGGAGTCGGATCCAATGGTGTCGATGTCGTCCGAGCCGGCCGACTGGTTGACCCGGTGAGCCAAGACCAGTGCAAAAGCGAGCACGCCGAAGCCGATGACGATCGCCGTGAGGATGAGCGACTGCGGAACCGGATCCGCGAACTGCTCTGCCGTCATTTGCGGATCGGCGATGAGCGGCGGCTTCCCCCGCGTCACACCCGCAGCGGAGAGAATCAGGATGTTCGACCCGTTCGAGAGCAGGCCGAGACCGATGATCAGCTGCGCCAATCGACGCCGCAGCATCAGATACAGCCCGGTGGCATAGAGCACGCCGGCGACGACGGCGAGGAGAAGTTCCATCTCAGTCCTCGCTGAGGCTCACCTCAGCTAACGTGAACACGATCGTCAGCACGACGCCGATCACGGCGAGAAATACGCCGACGTCGAATACCAGCGGCGTTCCGACGGCCATCGACATTCGGACCGATCGCCAGCTCCGCCCACTGCGCTGTCATGAATGGCTGACCCAACACCACGCCGGGGAGGCCGCTCGTCAGGGCGACGAGCAGCCCGACGCCGAGCAGCGTTGACGGCGTGACGAGAAGCGCGCGGCGGGCCGCGTCCACTCCGAACGCGATCGAATAGAGCACGAACGACGACGCCACCACCAAGCCGCCGACGAATCCACCACCGGGCTGGTTGTGACCCCGCAACAACAGGAACACCGCGAAAAGGAGCAGGAGCGGCATCAGCACGCGAGTGGCGGTCTGCAGAATCGTCGATGTCATTGGCGTCGCTCTCTTCCGATGAGCAGCAGCGCACGGACGCCGATAGCGACGGTGACCAGCACCGTGGTTTCGCCGAGCGTGTCGAAGCCGCGGAAATCGACAAGGATGACATTCACGACGTTGAGGCCGTGGGCCAGCCGCGGCGCCGCGTCGGCAAAATAGGCAGCCAGCCGTGAGGTTGTCCCCGAGGCGCCGACGAACAGCACCAATGTAGTGACAAGCGCACCGGCGGTCACCGCCACGATGGCGTCCCGGCTCTTCACCAACCGCGACGACAGATCGCCGAATCCGCGCAACCGGTAGAACACGAGCACGAAGATGACGACCGTCAGGGTTTCGACGGCGAACTGGGTCATCGCCAGATCCGGTGCGCCGAGCAGCGCGTACATCACGGCAACCCCGTACCCGACGGTTCCGAGCGACAAGGCGGCGGCCATGCTCGAGCGTGCGAACGTGGCCGACAGCGCCCCGGCAACGATGAGCGCGGCAAGCGCAGCTTCGTGAAACTGGATCGGCGTCCAGCGGCGTGGCGGCGGAAGGGAGCGCCCGCTCGCCAGCGCGACGGCCACCAGCGCAACTGCCGTGACAACGACGGTGAGCGCGTACGAACGCAGCGACGCACTCTGGAGCGCCGGAGCGAGGCGCCGGCTGGCTGCATCCAACCCGGCCAGCGTGAACGTGTAAAGACGCTCGGCCTGCAGTGCGGTGGGCCACCGAAGCCGCCACAATCGGGCGCGCGATGTGAACAAGATCAACGAACCAGCGACTGTCACCGCGCTCAACAGCAACGTTGCGGTGAAGCCGTGCCAGAGGCTGGTGGTAAGCGTCGATCGGGATCCCGTAACCGATTCGGCGGCGAGCGCGATTGGGCCTGCCGCAAGTGCCGGCAGAACGCCCAGGACTACGCCAAGCGCACCGAGCACCAGCGGTCCCAGCCAGAGAGACGGCGGTGCATCGTGGGCCGCGGGTGCCGGCGCGAAGCGGCCTCGAAACGGAGCGATGCCTGCGATGAGCCCCGCGGCGCCAAGACACATGCTCGCCGCTACGGCCAGCGAAACGAGGACACCGTTCCAAATGCCCGGAAGCGTCGACATGCCGATGCTTTCGTAGAACTGCTCCTTGGCGATAAAGCCGCCGAACAAGGGAATGCCCGCCATCGAACCGGCAGCGAGGGCTGCGCCGATGGCCGTCATCGGCATCGCCCGACGCAGTCCTCCGAGCGATGCCACGTCGCGCGTGCCGGTCTCGTGTTCGACCGCTCCGGCGACCAGGAAGAGTGCTCCCTTGTAACAGGCATGGGCCAGGAGATAGGCGAAGCCGGCGGCAACCGCTTGTGGCGTGCCCATTCCGAACAGCAGCATCAGAATGCCCAACGCGCTGATCGTCGAGTAAGCGAGGACGCGCTTGAGGTCGGTTTCGAAGAGCGCGCGAAGCGCTCCGATCGTCATGGTGAGCGTGGCGACGACGGTGATCGTGCCCGTCCACATCGTTGTGCCACCAAGCAGCGGGGTCATCCGCGCGACAAGGTACACGCCCGCCTTCACCATGGTCGCGGAGTGCAGGTACGCGCTGACCGGCGTCGGCGCCTGCATCGCGTTCGGCAGCCAGAAGTGGAAGGGGAACTGCGCGGACTTGGTGAATGCCGCGAGAAGCATCAGCGCAACGATCCCGAGGTACTGCGGATGATCCGTGACCGGTCCACGACCCGCCATGTCGGACAGCAGCGCAGTGCCCGTGTCGTCCACCAGAAGCAGACCTGCCGCGAGCAGTGCGAGGCCCCCGCCGCCCGTCACGAGCAGTGCCTGAGTGGCCGCGCGTCGAGCCTCCGGTCGTTCGTGCTCGAACCCGATGAGCAGATACGACGTGAACCCGGTCAGCTCCCAGAATACGAACAGGACGATGACGTTATCGCTGAGGACCACGCCGAGCATCGAGCCCATGAACGCAAACAGGGCGACGTGGAATCGTCCCGCGTACGGATGATGCTCGAGATACTTTCGGGCGTAGATGACGATCAACGTGCCGACGCCGGCGATGAGAACCGCGAAGAGCGTACTGAGTCCATCGAACCGGAACGACAACGAGAGGTTCAGCGCCGGAGCCCAAGTGCCGGTGACGGAGAAGGGACCGCTGATGCTGACCAACCAGAACGCGTATGTGAAGTAGCCCGTGAGAGCGGCCGGGATCAGTGCAAGGAGTCGGGCGCGGTCACGGCCCGATCCCAACCAACCAACGGCGGGAAGCGTGACGAATGGCGACAGAATGATCGCGACGTGAAGGGCTTCGGGTAGCAATTCGCCTGGATCCTTCTTGGCTTCCGAACGTGATGAGCCAGCACAATGGCCGCTGTCATCAGCGCTGTTGTGAGTCCCAGTCTTGCACGGCTCGGTCAATCGCTGTTAAAGCTTCTGGAGATCTCGGTGGTGACCCGCCCGACTCTGAATCGCGTACGCTGGTCGAGCGGCACCGCGTGCGATGCGTCGATAGTCCGGCGCGCCCATCGTTGTGGAGGCCAAACATGGAAGCGCTCAAGAGTATTCTCGTGGACGTCGACGCAACAGCCAGCGCTCATCCGGCGCTTGACCGAGCGGTCCGTCTTGCGCGAAGCCTCGGCGCAACCCTTACCGTAACCGATGTCGTGACGGTTCCACCGCACGCGCGCCACTACTTGCCACCGGCCCTCGAGGAGGACATGGTCCGCGAGCGGCGCCAGCAACTTGCACGCGTGGCGAATGCCGTGAACGACGTTCGAGCAGAGGCGAAGCTTCTGGTCGGTCGGCCGGCGACCGTTCTCATCCAAGAGGTTCTACGCTCGAACCATGACCTGCTGATGCGTTCTCATGCACGTGAGCTGGCTGCGTCAGGCCCGAAGCCATTCGGCGCGGTAGACATGGAGCTGCTGCGCAAGTGCCCGTGCCCGGTGTTACTGTCGCGTCATGGCAGCCCCGCATCGCATCCGCAGATCCTCGCCGCCGTCAATGCCAGCACCGAAGAAGCGGAGGAGCAGGCGCTGAACGCAAAGATCGTCGAGTTGGCGTTGCTGATGGCTTCACATTTGGAAGCGGATCCGCCGAGGCTGTTGCAGGTGTGGACGCCCTTCGCCGAACGAACGATCCGCAGTCACTCCGGAGACGACCAGTTCGCGAGCTACGTCGAAGGTGCGCGACAACGCGCGGCTGCGGATCTCACGCGTCTCGTTCGATCCTTTGAGGGCCGCCTGGCCGAAACGCAGTCCACTCTGCGCCGAGGCGAGCCCGAAGACGTCATTCCCGAGTTCGTCGTGGCCGAAGGCATCGACCTGGTGGTGATGGGCACGGTGGCGCGGGCCGGCATCGCTGGGATGCTGATCGGCAACACGGCGGAGCGGGTGCTCAGAAAGCTGCCGTGTTCGGTCCTGACCGTGAAACCCGATGGATTCGTAAGTCCCGTTCGGCTCGATGCTTCATGAGGTGAATGCGCCATCTATTCCAGCGATCGGGATCAATGCAGGCGGCTTGTCCCTCGTGAGTGCTCGGCATGAGCCCGCTATCGCGCCCGTTGAAGAATGCGGCGACTCCGTTCATCGACATCTGGACGGCGATCATCATCAGCAACATCCCCATGATCCGTTCCATAGCGATTAGTCCGCGTCCTCCAGTACGCGATAGCGGCAAACGTCGGGGCGAGCAGGATTGCCCGCTAAGAGCTTGCTGAAAAACCCGTCCCTTGTGCAACCGCATCGAGATGCTGGGCAACCGTCTGAAGCAAGTTCTGGAATAAAATCATGCGTTGGGAGAGCGAAACGGCCCATCGAGAATTGATCGGAGACGCACCCAGAAACTCACGCCAAAGATGATGGCCCTCGATCTGCGCCGCGTCCATGCCGCTCAAATTGATTCCGTCGGTCCGCCGTCAGTGAAACGGATGCACCTCGACCGACGCCCGGCAGGCGACGGCGGCCTTGCGCCCCCACGCCAGCGCCTCGTCCAGGTCAGTGGCTTCCAGCACCCAAAAACCGCCAATGTGCCGACAAGGGCTACGACGTGCGGGACTTTGTCGACGTGGCGCGGGAAATCGGCGCGACGTCGCACGTCACGCAGAATCTCGCGCGGCCAGGCGGGAGCGCGATCGATGGTCGGACGACCCGGCACGACGGCTATCCGATGACAGCACGTGCGGCCCCGTGTCGAGCCCGCCCTTCGGATGGTTGAAGACGATTGCTACGGCTGATCCAGAACGCGACGACTTCGGGCAATGGAGACGAGCCCGGGTTCCTGGTTCACAATTTGCCCCCTCAACGGGACGGTCAGTCAGTAGGCCGAGCGTCGTGCGCGGCCGCGGCGGGCGTGTCGCCCTTCACACGAGCCAGCGCAGACCTGGCGATTGCGCTGCATGCGTCTGCCCTGCGGGCTTATCCGCGAACTGCTCACCGCCGCGACCAGCTTGACGTATCGCAAATGGCTCGAGGAAGCAACGAACTGATCGGGCGAGCGAAGCACTGACCGCGTTACTGGTGCGCCCTCGGTGTGATCCGGGCGCGCCGTGTTCGTCTGCTCCTGTTCGCGATCCTGCCGGATCCATGCCGAGACACCGGAATCCGCGTGAACATGGACCAGCATGTCTCCTTGCGGCGCATCGCAATCGTGAAAGAAGTCGGTTCGAGTATGCCGGACGCGGCGATGCGGAGGCGATCGTGATTGCGGTGCGAGCGAGGCATCTTGCCTGAAGACTTCTCGATGGGCGCGGCATGGCACACACTGGACCTCGCCGGCACGGCCGTGTTCGCGATCAGCGGCGCGGCGGTCGGCGTGAGGTACCGTCTCGATGTCTTCGGGGTCTGCGTTCTCGCTTTTGTCGCTGGCAATGCCGGCGGGATGCTCCGCGATGTGATGCTCGGTGCGACTCCCCCGGCTGCGCTCAGTGGCTGGCATCACGTGACCGTTTCGCTGCTTGCGGCGTTGCTGACGTTTCGGTGGCACCCGCGGCTTGAGCGGCTGCGCAAGCCGATTTTGCTATTCGATGCCGCTGGTCTCGGGTTGTTTGCCGTCTCCGGCACGGAGAAGGCACTCGCGTTCGGACTCGATCCGCTCGTGGCGGCGATACTCGGAATGCTCACCGGAATCGGCGGCGGCATGCTTCGTGATCTGCTCGTCAACGAGATCCCCACCGTGTTGCACGGAGAAGCTGTACGCCCTGGCCGCGCTCGCAGGCGCAGCAGTGGTTGTCGCGGGGTACGCGCTTGACCTTCCGCCAACGGTGCCGACGATGATCGGCGGCGCGGTGCTTTGCTTCGGTATTCGGCTCATATCGATACGGCGCGGCTGGTCACTTCCCACGGCCGACGGCATCGAGCGGCATCTTCCGAAACAACGCTGAGCTGATCACACACGGGCGCAAGCGGATGGTGGTGGTAGCGGACCGCGTGCACGCCGGCTGATCGCGCATCCCGCAGCGAACGGCCGCTGCGGTGCAGCAAGTCGGACAGGCGTTCGATAGCATGCAATCATCCTTAATTGGTCTTCTCGAGCGGTTCGAATTCGTAAATTCCGCCGTCCGCCATCAGCGACAGAAACAGGTGACCGTCCTTGACAACTTACGATCGGATGTTTGCCCACTGCTTCACGATCTGATCGTGCAACGAGCCAGCGGAGCATTTGGCACGAGTGAGCGCTAATGGGCCGAACTGCAGCTGATTTGGCCGGCCCGATTTCCAGGTGCTGCGTCCGCGATTGCAGTCGATCCGTGCGGTAGCTACCGGCGGCAGCGAACTCTATCGTGGACTTCGCGCTGTCATCGGGCGTCAGTATCCTTTCGTCACTGCCCTGGAACTTGACGAGTTGCCAGGCGTACCTGCAAGTCCAGGCGAGGTCGACGATTGGGACCGCTGAGTTCGTGCACTGAATACAGCCAACTGCCTGCCCGAGGCGTCGAGGAGATTCAGGCGATCGCCGGCGATTGTCAGTCGGTCGCACCCTTCAATGCGGCGCGGACTGCGGCATCGAGATCACCAATGTCGATGCATGCTTTTTGGGTGGCCGTCCCAGGGCTGAACCTGACGACGTCTCCGTTCAGCTCATAGCTTCCCGCGATGCGATTGTATCCGTCAGAGCCCGAGAACCCGCGTCCCGTCTCGAAAAGCAGATAGGCCTCACGATTCGCGTCTTGGGCGGGTGTCGGCTTTCCCGCAACCTCGGTTGCTCTCCAGTATGTTCCTTCTACATCTTCCGCCGCCCCCAGCGGGAGTCGACCCAGTCTGATTCGCTGCGACACTGCGCAGCATTATGGAGACGTCGGTTGGACTTCCGCGCGTGATCACAGGCGGCGGCGCGTCGGTCGTGAAGACGAGCCTGTCGTTTAGCAGGATTCTCGCCCGAACGACATACCGGTTGGCGGCGACGATTTTCACCGGGTCGGACGCCAAGGTGAACCGGATGGGCGGATTGCCAGGTGTGGCTACACGCGTCGTTGCGATGATCGACGCAGCGGCATCGGCCCGCGAGACGTCCTCAAGGGCGGCTTCGAACATGGCACCCGGCGGCAGGGTAATTCGTTCGCGATATGTCGCTGTTCCCTGGACTGACTGAGCCATCGCAGCGTGGCCGATGAGTCCAAAAACCATCGCCAGAGCGACGCGTGCGAGGCACCGAGTCGAGATGCCGATGGTGCATGACATATGCGATCTCCAGCAACCTCCTGAAGGACGGTACGTCTTGTTGTCTCCGCGGTTTTTCCACCGCACCTGATCCCAGCCAAGCAGTCGAAGGCACACCTCGTTCACGAGCGCCGTCGGCTGACGCGACACATCGGAGCGCTCGCCGGCCAGGTAGTCCGGAGGCTCCCAATTTGACTTTTGCGCGACCTAGGCGTATGTGCAGAAAATGTACGCCGAAGACGCCCAGTGGCGTCGCGGGGGACCCACGGCGCGAATCACCGCGCACCGGGGCGAATTGCTGGAGCCCACAGGGGCGAAAGCGGATAGAGCAACTCCAAGCTCGAGCCCGTCAGCTACCCTCGGCGGCGTGTGGAGGCCTGCCGTGTTGCTGCGCAGGGCACAGCGATGGCGCTTCTGCCATCGCGTTTCTTCGATCAATCGCTCGCCGCCGTCTCCCGATCTCTGCTGATGCTGTCCCGGCATCGTGGGATCGCTTCTCTGGCTTCTCGGCTCGCATAACCCGTATACACCGGCCGGGTATGTCGGCTACCTCACGAAGCGTGCGGTGTTCGGGCAAAGCCGCTACTACGGCGTCCAAAAAGGCCCAACGTCTCCAGGCCGCACTTGGTTGCTGGAGGTTACGAACGTGAGCGTGACGCCGTACACCTGCATGGAGGACTTCGTCGGCGATCATGCCGTGGTGAGCCGGGACAATCTGAAGATCTCCTTCGCGGTTCACACGGTGTGGCCAGTGGACGAGCAACGGATCCCGCTGTTCATGGAGCGCTTCAGCACGACGATGACCAATGGCGATACCGAGAAGGCGCCTGACGCCATCGTGAAGGTCGTGTACGGCCACTTCGTGCGCGAGCCCTTACGAACTTATGCTCGCGACGAGGTTCAGCGTCGTAACGGCCTTGCACCGTTGAGGGCGCGCCCGCGGCCCGCGGGTTAGACTGGCGCGGCCACGAAAACCGGACAATATCGGCGGCATGGTGGCCCTGCTCCAGGTTCAGGATCTGACGACCCGGTTCGCGACCCCGGACGGCGAGGTCGCGGCGGTGAGCGGGGTGAGCTTTGGCATCGATCCGGGCGAGAGCGTCGGCGTGGTCGGCGAGAGCGGGTCCGGCAAGACCCAGGCCTTCCTCTCGATCATGGGGCTTTTGGCCAGGAACGGCCGCTGCAGGGGCTCCGCACGCTTTCGCGGCCAGGAGCTGCTCGGCCTGCCTGCCCGGCAGCTGAACGCGATTCGCGGCGTCAAGCTCGCGATGATCTTCCAGGACCCGATGACCTCGCTCAACCCTCACCTCAAGATTGCGCGCCAGATGACCGAGGTCCTGATCGAGCATCGCGGTCTCGACGAGCGGACGGCGCGTCAGCGCTCGCTCGAGCTGCTCGACCGGGTCGGCATCCCGGCCGCGCGGCAGCGGATCGATCTCTACCCGCACGAGTTCTCGGGCGGCATGCGCCAGCGGGTGATGATCGCGATGGCGCTGCTGTGCGAGCCGGAGCTGGTGATCGCCGACGAGCCGACCACCGCCCTCGATGTCACGGTCCAGGCCCAGATCCTGGAGCTGCTGCGGCAACTCCGGCGCGAGCTCGGCATGGCGATCGCGCTGATCACCCACGACCTCGGCGTGGTCGCCGGCCTCGCGGACCGGGTCCTGGTGATGTATGCCGGCCGGATCGTCGAGGAGGGTCCGGTGCTGTCGATCTTCGAGCGGCCGCAGCATCCGTACACGCGCGGGCTGCTGCGCTCGATGCCAAGGCTCGATGCTGCGACGACCGGCGAGCTCAGCGCGATCCCGGGCCAGCCGCCCGATCTCCAGGCACTGCCCGGCGGTTGCGCGTTCCGCGACCGCTGCGCCTTCGCCTTTGAGCGGTGCTCAGAGCGGCCGGAGCTGCGCGCCTTCGCCGAAGACCGGCGCAAGGCTTGCCATCTGGAGGGGCTGGCATGAGCGCCCCGCTCCTGTCGGTCGAGGACCTGAGCGTCCATTTCCCGTTCGTGGTCGGCGGCCTGCGGCGCCGGCGTCACGTCCCGCTGCGGGCGGTAGATGGCGTGAGCTTCGCGCTCGCGGCCGGCGAGACGCTCGGTATCGTCGGCGAGTTGGGCTGCGGCAAATCGACCCTCGGGCGCGCGATTCTCCGACTGATCGAGCCGACCGCCGGCCGCGTCGTCTGGCTCGGTCAGGACCTGGCCGCGCTCGATGCGCAGGCGCTGCGCCGGCAGCGCCGGGCGATGCAGATCGTGTTCCAGGACCCGCTCGCCGCGCTCGACCCGCGCATGACGATCGGCGACACCATCGCCGAGCCGCTCCTGACCCATGAGCCCGGCCTCGGCCGCGCCGCTATCCGGGCGCGGGTCTGCGACATGCTGGCCAAGACCGGGCTCGCGCCGCAGATGATCAACCGCTACCCGCACGAGTTCTCGGGCGGCCAATGCCAGCGGATCGGGGTCGCTCGGGCGATGATTCTCAGACCCAGGCTGATCGTCTGCGACGAGCCGGTCTCGGCGCTCGACGTCTCGATTCAGGCCCAGATCATCAACCTCTTGATGCGCCTGCAGCGCGAGTTCGGCCTGTCGCTGCTGTTCATCAGTCACGATCTCGCGGTCGTCCGGCACATCAGCCACCGGATCCTGGTGCTCTACCTCGGCAAGATGATGGAGCTCGCGGATCGCGATGCGCTCTACGCCGGGCCACGGCATCCCTACACCAAGGCGCTGATCTCGGCGGTGCCGATCCCGGACCCGCGGCTCGAGCGCCAGAAGCAGCCGGTGGTGCTGGCGGGTGATCCGCCCTCGCCGCTGGCGCCGCCCTCGGGCTGCGTGTTCCGCACCCGCTGTCCGCTCGCGATCAGGCGCTGCGCGGAGGCAGTGCCGGCGGTCGAGCAGGTCGCGCCCGGGCATCAGGTCGCCTGCCACCGCTGGCGCGAGACCTGACCCGCCATTGGGGGTTGGAAATAAGGGTGAAGGGAGCGGCGAGCGATGATGGTCGTGGTGTTCCAGGTCACGATGCGCGATGGCCGCACGCAGGACTACTTCGATCTCGCGGCCGAGCTCAGGCCCGAGCTCGAGCGGGTCGACGGCTTCATCTCGGTCGAGCGGTTTCGGAGCCTGGCCGAACCCGGCAGGTACGTCTCGCTATCGTTCTGGCGGGATGAAGCGGCGATCGAGGCGTGGCGAAGCGAGCGGCGCCACCGGGCGGCACAGGCGAGGGGCAAGCGGGAGATCTTTGCCGATTTCCGGATCTCGGTCGCCGAGGTGGTCCGCGACTATCGGCTGGCCGATCGGACTGGCGAGGCGGCGCCGCCCGAGCCCTTGTGATCAGCTTGGCGGGCGCTGGATATTGGCCTCCAGACGCCCGAGCACCTCGCGGGCATCGTAGGCATCGCTCTCGTTTGCCGGCTTCTCGCCTTGGAACGTCAGAATATCCATCGAGACCGCATAGTCCTCGGAGTAGCCGCCACCGCCCATGATGCTCGACAGGCCGATTCCGACGCCGCCCGAGCCGCCGCCGACCCCGACCCCGATATCGGGCCCGCCGGCCCCGCCGGAGCGGGACTTGGTATTCCGATTCACCACCTTGAAGTAGTCGGCGCCGTTGGCGAGCGTGAGCTCGGCGGCCCGATAGAGCGCATAGTCCTGGACCCGGTCGCGCGGCGTCGCCGAGTTGCCGGTGAACGACACCCGGTAGCGATTATCCTCGAGCTGCTGGTCGCGGTAGCCGAAATCGCCGGTCGCGACGCTGTAGGGGGTCGGCGATGACGTGCAGGCGACGAGAGTCAGCAGCATTGCGCTGCCGCACAGCTGCAGTACCCGGGTCATCAGGAGTCCTCCTCGGGCAGCGCCAACGTCGGAGCGAGCCGGCGCATCACGTCCCGGGCGTCATAGCTGTTGACGGCGCCGGCCGGCTTGTCGCCATCGCCCATGATGATGTCGGCGAACGCGGTGTAGCTGTCGATCGGATAGGCCGAATAATCCCCCGGCCCGAAGCCATCCCAACCCCGCCAGCCGAAATGGTTGTAGCCGGTGCCTTGATAGGCGGTCGAGCGCTCGAGGTCCTGATTGACCACGGTGAAGTGGTCGTGGTGGTTGGCCACGGTCAGCTCGGCGGCGCGATACAGCAGATAGTTCTGAACCGTATCGCGCGCCGTTACCGAGTTGCCGGCGAACGTGACGCGATAGCGGTCGCTCTCGAGCTGCTGATCGGCATAGCCGAAGCCGCCAGCGGCCGGCTGATAGGGCGTGGGCGAGGCGCAGCCGGCAAGGCCGACCAGCAGCAGAGCCGCCAGGAGCGGAGATCGGCGCCGGCCGCAGCTTGGGGCGACCATACCTGCCTCACAAAAGGTCTCGCTAACACCAGGATATAGACCAACCCGGCAGCACTGCCTACTGCCCGGCCACTATTGCCAGCCCGGCACGCCGCTCATGTCCGGCAATTGATGGGCGATCCCTTTGTGGCAGTCGATGCAGGTCTTGTCGCCGGCGACCAGAAAGGTCGAATGGGCGTCGGCGGCGCGTGTGCTCTGGCGGGTGAAGTCCACGTAGTCCTCGCCGTGGCAGTTGCGGCACTCCAGCGAATTGTTGGCCTTCAGCCGCGCCCACTCGTGCTCGGCCAGCTCGCGACGCATCGCGACGAACTCCTCGCGGGTGTCGATCGTGCCGAACAGCCAGCCCCAGACCTCCTTGGACGCCTGCATCTTGCGCGCGATCTTGTGGGTCCACTCGTGCGGCACGTGGCAGTCGGGGCAGGTCGCGCGCACGCCCGACCGGTTGGTATAGTGGATCGTGGTCTTGAGCTCCTGGAACACGTTGTCGTGCATCTCGTGGCAGCTGACGCAGAAGGTCTCGGTGTTGGTCGCCTCGAGCGCGGTGTTGAAGCCGCCCCCAGAAGACGATGCCGGCGATGAAGCCGCCGAGGGTCAAAAAGCCGAGGCTGAAGAACCAGCTCGGCCGGGTCACGACCCGCCACCATCCCCTGAGACGCTCGAGCACGGACCCGCTCCCGGCGGTGAACTCGCCCTCCTTGTCGAACCGGCCGTCCGTCATGCGCAGCAGCGGCGTGGTCAGCCGGTCGGCGCCGTACATGATCTTGGACAGGAAGTAGCCCTTGACGCAGTTCAGGCCGCGGTTGACCTCGGCCATGACGTCGCCATGGGTGGCGACCACGCGGCCGGCCTTGGTCGCGACCATGACGCTGCAGCCGGTGCCGCAGAAGCGGCAGGGCGCCTTCGACCAGGTGAGCGCGTCTGGCCGATCTCGGTCACGAGGTTGGCCGCCGAGGCCGGCAGGTCGATGCCGGCGACCGCGGCCGCGATCGCGGCGGCGTTGGCCTTCAGGTAGTCGCGGCGTGAGATGTTCATGTTGATCCCCCTTGCGGCCCGGGGGCGAGCGGCTCGGCGTGGTGCGCGACCAGGGTCGCCGACAGCACGCCCGGCAGCGCGCCGATCGCGTCGATCTGGTGCCGGGATGCCATCGATCCGACCCACTGGACGTCGACCAACTTCTACGACTGGAAGGCCCGCGTATCAACCGGTGACGGTCGCTTGCCGCGGCCGAGCGGCACGGGTCCGGGCCAGCCGCTCAAGGCCGGTCCGGTTCACTCGCCATCATCAGCGCCCGCAGCCGATAGATCAGCTCGAGCGCATCGCGCGGGGCGAGGTCGTCGGGGTTGACCGCTGCGAGCGCGACCTCGAGCGGCGACGGTGCGGCGGGGGCCGGCGGCGCCTGGCCCTGGGACCGGGGGCGGGCGGCCGCGGCCGCGAACAGCGGCAGGTCCTCGACCAGGCGCGCGGGCCCGGCCTTGGCCTCGCCTTGCTCGAGGTGGTGCAGCACCTCCTCGGCGCGCGCCAGCACCGGGGCCGGCAACCCGGCCAAGCGCGCGACGTGGACGCCGTAGGAGCGGTCGGCGGCGCCATCGGCGACCTCGTGCAGGAATACGACGTCGCCCTGCCATTCCTTGACCCGCATGGTCCGGCAGACGAGATGGTCGAGCTTGGCCGCGAGCGCCGTGAGCTCGTGGAAGTGGGTCGCGAACAGGCCCCGGCAGCGGTTGACCTCGTGCAGATGCTCGACCACCGCCCAGGCGATCGAGAGGCCATCGAAGGTCGCCGTGCCGCGGCCGATCTCGTCCAGGATCACGAGGCTCCGCGCGGTCGCCTGGTTCAGGATCGCCGCGGTCTCGACCATCTCGACCATGAATGTCGAGCGGCCGCGCGCCAGATCATCGGCCGCGCCGACCCGGGAGAACAGGCGATCGACGATGCCGATCTGCGCCTGCTCGGCGGGCACGAACGAGCCGATTTGGGCCAGCACCGCGATCAGCGCGTTCTGGCGCAGAAAGGTGCTCTTGCCGGCCATGTTGGGCCCGGTCAGCAGCCACAGGCGCGCACTTCCGGACAGCTCCGCGTCGTTGGCGATGAAGGGCCTGGCGTCGCGGGCGAGCGCCTGCTCGACCACGGGGTGGCGGCCGGCGCGGATCCGGAAGGCGTCGCTCTCGTCGACGTCCGGTCGGACGTAGCGCTGCTCGGTTGCGAGCTCGGCGAGACCGGCGGCGACATCCAGCCGCGCGATCGCCTGCGCGGTCCGGCCAATCGCGTCGCCCGCCGCCAGCACCGCCCGGCAGAGCTCGTCGAACAGCTCCAGCTCGAGGGTCAGCGCGCGCTCGGCCGCGCTCGCGATCTGACTCTCGAGCTCGGCCAGCTCGGCAATGCTGTAGCGGGTCGCGCCGGCCATGCTCTGGCGCTGGACGAAATGCGCCGGCACTTTGGCGAGGTGGGTCGCGGTCACCTCGATGTAGTAGCCGAGCAGGTTGTTGTGCCGGATCTTGAGCGAGCCGATCCCGGTCTCCTGCTGGGTGCGGGCTTCGAGGGCCGCGATGTGGCGCCGGGCCTGGTCGCGCAGCGTCCGCAGCCGGTCGAGCTCGATCTGGAAGCCCTGGGCGATGAAGCCGCCGTCGCGGGCGAGGAATGGCGGCTCCGGGACCAGCGCGGCTTCGAGCCTGGCCACGAGCTCGGGCCGACCCTCGATCGTCTGGCCGCTCGCGGCGAGCGGCGAGGCGCTGCTAGCAAGGCGCTGCCTGATCTGGCCGGCGGCGGCGAGCCCGATCCTGATCGCCAGCAGGTCGCGCGGGCCGCCGCGGCCGAGCGAGAGCCGCGACAGCGCGCGCTCGAGGTCGGGACAGCCCTTGAGCGCCTGGCGCAGATCGGCGCTCAGCCCCGGGTCATCGACCAACGCCTGGACCGCGTCGAGCCGGCGCCGGATCGGCTCGGCGCAGGCCAGCGGCGCCGCCACGCGCGCCGCCAGCAGCCGGCCGCCGGCTCCGGTCACGGTGCGGTCGATCGCGGCGAGCAGGCTGCCCTGGCGCTCGCCCGAAAGCGCGCTCAGCAGCTCGAGATTGCGCCGGGTCGCGGCGTCAATCAGCAGGTGGGTCCCGGGCACGACCCGGCTGGGGGGCGCGATCCGCGGCCGCCGGCCCTTCTGGGTCAGCTCGACGTAGCCGAGCAGCGCGCCGCTGGCGCCGAGTTCGGCCCGCGAGAAGGCGCCGAAGCCCTCGAGCTCCGCAACCCCGAAGCTCGCCTTCAGCCGCCGCTCCCCGGCCAGCGAATTGAACTCGCGATCGGGCAACGGCGTCAGCCGGTCGGCGAGCTCGCGCCAAGCGGGCCGGAGCGCCTCGGCGTCGAGCAGGCCCTCGGGCAGCAGCAGCTCGCCGGGGGCGATCCTGGCGAGCTCGGCCGCGAGCGTGCCATCGGCGACCGGCCCGGTCAGAAAATCGCCGGTCGAGATGTCGAGCCAGGCCAGCGCCAGGGCCTGCTGGCTGCGCCCGAGCGCGGCCAGGAAATTGTGCCGCCGCGCCTCGAGCAGGCTGTCCTCGGTCAAGGTGCCAGGCGTGACCACGCGGATCACCGCCCGCTCGACCAGCGACTTCGCGCCGCGTTTGCGGGCCTCCGCAGGCTCCTCGATCTGCTCGCAGATCGCGACCTTGAAGCCCTGCTTGATCAGGCGCTCGAGGTAGCTCTCGGCGCTGTGCACCGGCACCCCGCACATCGGGATGTCGTCGCCCTGATGGCGGCCTCGCCGGGTCAGCGCGATATCGAGCGCGGGCGCTGCCCGCCGCGCGTCCTCGAAGAACAGCTCGTAAAAATCGCCCATCCGGAAGAACAGCAGGCACTCGGGATGCTCGGCCTTGAGCGCCTGGTACTGGGCGATCATCGGCGACGGGGCCGGCATTGCGTTCGCTAGCTCGCCGCCGGGCGCACCGTTGCCGTCCCGCTGATCGCGTCTCGCCTTCACTGCCCGCCGGCCTTGATCGTCCGAACCCCGGCAAGACTAGCAGCGATGCGCGCCGATCCCTAGCCTGACACCAGCCCACCAGCGGCGGCCCGCCGGGTAATCATCACCCGTGGTCTTCGGGGAGCGCTCTGCTATGCTCGGCGAGACCGCGGGCGCGTATGATGCGCCTCGTCAACATGGCCCTGACGCCCGCTCAGACCGGGTGCGAAGCGATGACCGACGTGCCGATCGTCGACGCCCATCAGCATTTCTGGGACCTCGGGCGCAACTACCTGCCCTGGCTCTGCGACGAGCCGCCGATCCGGTTCCGCTATGGCGACTACCGCGCGTTGCGGCGGAATTATCTGCCCGCGGACTATTGGCGTGATAGCGCCGGACATCAGGTCGTGAAGACGGTCTATGTCGAGACCGAGTGGAACCCGGAGGACCCGATCGGGGAGAGCCGCTGGGTCCAGCAGATCATCGAGCAGACCGGCTGGCCGCACGCGATCGTCGCCGGCGCCCGGCTCGACGATCCGGGCGTCGAGGCCGTGCTCGCGGGCCACGCCGAGCTGCCCCGCGTGCGCGGCGTCCGCCACAAGCCAAGGGCGGCTTCGTCGCCGGCGCAGGTGGAAAGAGATGCGCCGGGCTCGATGGGCGACCCCGCTTGGCGGCGCGGCTTTGCTCTGCTCGAACGCTACCGGCTGTCGTTCGACCTGCAGACGCCCTGGTGGCACCTCGCGGAGGCGGCCGAACTCGCGCGCGATTTTCCGGACACTTTGATCATCCTGAACCACACCGGCCTGCCCGCCGACCGCAGTCCCGAAGGGCTCGACGGCTGGCGCCGGGCGATGGCGACGCTCGCGACCTGCGCCAACGCGGCGGTCAAGATCTCGGGGCTGGGGCAACCCGGAAAGCCCTGGACAGTCGAGGCGAATGGCCCGATCGTGCGCGACACGATCGAGATCTTCGGCATCGAGCGCTGCATGTTCGCGAGCAACTTCCCGGTCGATGGCCTCTGCGCCCCGTTCGATACCATCTTCAGCGGCTTCAAGGCGATCGTCGCCGAAATGCCCGAGCCCGACCGGCGGCGCCTGTTCCACGACAACGCGGCCCGCATCTACCGTCTCTGAAAGAGCAGCGGCGGCGGTCGGCGGCGTGACCGCCGCGACGGATCATGGCGCCGGTTGGAGAAACTCGCTGGCGACGTAGCCTTGCTGGCCGTCGTCAAGGCGGACCTGCGCCCAGCCGGCATCCCGCTCGAGCACCATCAGCCGGGCGCCGGGAAAGAGGGTCCCGAGCCGGCGGGCATCGACGCTCGGGCCTTCGCGGTAATTGAGCGCGGTCGTAGCCACAAAGACGGGAGAGTTGAGGTCGGCGCCCGGCGGCGGTCCCGGTTCCGGCGGCGTTTCCAGCTCGGCGCTCTGGCTGGGTCCGGCCCCTGGTTCGATCGGCGCGACGCCGGGCTCTGCCGGCTCGGTCACCGGCTCAGCCGCATCGGCGACCGGCCCGGCCGCATCGGTCGTCGGTTCGCTTTCCTCAAGCGCAGGATCGGGCTCGGTCGCCGGCTCGGCCACCTCGGGCGCGCGGGCCGCCGGCTCGTTCGCGGGTGCGCTCGGCCCGGGTCGGTCGGCCACTGGCGGCTCGGTCTCACCGAGGTCGGCCAAAAGCTCGGCCAGGCCGCCACGCGCCTGCATCTCGGCCGGCTGCAGCTCGGTGACCTCGGGCGGGGTTGCGGGGCCACCGTCGCGGACCCGCGGCTCGATCGCGGCCAGCCCGACCGCCGGCCTTGGGTCCAGCGGCGCTGTGCCGTCGGCGAGCGCGGTCTTGGCGGCCAGGCGCTCGACCGCCTCGGCAGTCATCGCCTCCGAGGGCAGACCCAGGCAATCCTGGGCGGCCGGGCGCATGCGCTGCTTGGTCGCCTCGATCAGGCTAAAATGGTCGGCCTCCTGCGCGGCGACCAGGCGATCGCGCTGCGCCGCCAGCCGTTCGCACGGGTGCTCCTGCGCCTGGACCCGGACCTCGGCCGACAGCGCCCCGAGCGTCCCGGGGCGCAGGCTGAACGCGATGCAGCAGGCGAAGAATACGATTAGCGCCACCGCCCCCAACCCGGACAGCAGCGGGTCCTTGCGGACCCGCGGTCTCGCCTCGGCGCGCTCCTGACTGGTGCGCAGCAGATGCAGGCCAAGCGCGAGCAAGCCGATCAGCAGCAAGGCGATGCTGATGTAGCGAATGCCGTTATAGATCAGCCGATCGGTCGCCTGATCACCAGGGCTCCGTCGTCGGCCTGCAATTCGACCATCGCGTTCCGGCCGCGCTCGCTCCAGCCGTCGATCACGAGGTTGACCTCGGCCAGCCGGGCGGCGGCCGTCTCGGTCAGGCGGTCGATGCCGCGGGCGCGCTCCGGATCGAAGGCGGCCGGGTCGGCGGCGATCACGTGCAGCTCGTCGGTCGCGGCGCGCGCGATGTCTGCCAGCAGATTGAGATCATAGGCCAGCGTCGGATCGGCGATCGGCACGCCCTCGCCTTCGAGCCGGTCCAGAGCCCGGGCGGTCGCCTGGCTCGTCAGATGCAGGTCGGCGCTGATCGTGGTCTGCACCTGACGGGGTGCGTCGTTGAGGGCGGCCGCCAGATCCTCCAGGGCCGCCCGCACCTCGACGATCGCGGCCTCGAGGCCCAGGGGGTCGGGCGTCTGGGCCCTCGGCGAGAGCGGGTTCGCAACCAAGATCAGCAGGCAGCCCCAGAGCCATGCTCGGAACCCGAACCGGACGATCGCGTCTGAACCTAGACCTCACCTGCGGCTCCGATCGTGGCCGGGTGCTGACGGGGGGCCGCCCGCCCGCGATGTCGAGCCGATCGCCATCGCAACGGCAGGCGTTGCCAACCTATCATGGTCGCCGAGCCGGTGGTAGAGGTTGTGCGCCGCTCGGGTTTGGGCGGGCAGGCCACGTTGCCTGAGGCGCTGGCCTTATCTATGGTCGGCCCACCGCTCCGGCAACGGGCAAACAGCGAGGGACCGCCGGTCGGCGACCGGCGCCGGTGAAATCCACAGATGGCCGAGACCGGAAGCCAGATCCGCAAGCACCGTCATCCCGGACGCGGGCAGAAGCGCGGCTCGGCACGGCCCAAGGGCCGCCAGGTCGATCCGGCCGCGCTCGACCAAGTGCGGGCGCTGCTCGCGCAGCAGCCGCGCCGGCGCGATCTCCTGATCGAGCACCTGCACCTGATCCAGGACCGCTTCGGCCATCTCTCGGCCGCCCATCTGGCGGCGCTCGCCGAGGAGATGCGCCTGGCCCAGACCGAGGTATTCGAGGTCGCGACCTTTTATGCGCATTTCGATGTGGTCAGGGAGGACGCCCCGCCGCCCGCGGCACTGACGGTCCGGGTCTGCGACAGCCTGACCTGCGAGCTGATGGGCGCCCGCGAGCTGATGGCCGGACTGCAGGCCGGCCTCGATCCGGCGCGGGTCCGGGTGGTCCGCGCGCCCTGCATGGGGCACTGCGATGGCGCGCCGGTCGCCGAGGTCGGTCACCACTACGTCGACCGCGCGACCCTGACCGAGGTGGCCCGGGCGGTTGAGACCGGCCGCACCCACGCCGATGCGCCGGACATCATCGATTTCGAGCGCTACGTCGAAGGCGGCGGCTACCGCCTGCTGCGGCGCTACCTCGGACTCGAGGCCGCGAGCGGCAATCTCGAGCAGGCTGTGCTCGACCTGCTTGCAGCGCTCAACGCGTCGGGGCTGCGCGGTCTCGGCGGCGCCGGCTTTCCGACCGGGCGCAAGTGGGAGCTGGTCAGGCGGAGGCCCAAGCCCCGCTATCTCGCGGTCAACGCCGACGAGGGCGAGCCCGGCACGTTCAAGGACCGCCACTACCTGGAGCGGGACCCGCACCGCGTCCTCGAGGGCGCGCTGATCGCCGCCTGGTCGATCGAGGCCGAGGCGGTCTACGTCTATCTGCGCGACGAGTACCCCGGCATCCGCGAGGTCCTGCTGCGCGAGATTGCCAAAGTCGAGGCGGCCGGGCTCGCGCGGCCGGGCTACCTGGTCCTGCGCCGGGGTGCCGGCGCCTACATCTGCGGCGAGGAGTCGGCGATGCTCGAGAGCATCGAGGGCAAGCGCGGCCTGCCGCGCCACCGGCCGCCCTACGCCGCCGAGGTCGGCCTGTTCGGCCGCCCGACGCTGATCAACAACGTCGAGACGCTCTACTGGATCCGGGACATCCTGGAGCGGGGCCCGGAGTGGTTTGCGGGCCAGGGCCGGCACGGCTCGAAGGGGCTGCGCAGCTACTCGGTCTCGGGCCGGGTCAGGCGGCCGGGGGTCAAGCTCGCGCCGGCCGGGATCACCGTCCATGAGCTGATCGAGGAGTTCTGCGGCGGCATGGCAGAGGGCCACCGCTTCATGGGCTACCTGCCGGGCGGCGCCTCCGGCGGCATCCTGCCGGCGAGCATGGCCGACATCCCGCTCGACTTCGGCCAGCTGGAAAAGCACGGCTGCTTCGTCGGCTCGCACGCGGTCGTGGTGCTGTCCGACCGGGACGACGTCAAGGCGGTAGCACTCAACCTGCTGCGCTTTTTCGCCGACGAGAGCTGCGGCCAGTGCACGCCATGCCGGATCGGCTGCGAGAAGGCGGTCCGGCTGCTGGAGCGCGAGGTTTGGGACGAGGCGCTGCTCGAGGAGCTTTGTCGCGCGATGGCGGATGCCTCGATCTGCGGCCTGGGCCAGGCCGCGCCGAACCCGATCCGCTCGGTGCTCAAGTTCTTCGCCGACCAGGTGCGGGTCGAGGACGTCGCTTTGCCGATCCGCAACGACCCTGTGACCCGCTGGTGACGCGCGGCTTGCACGTCGGCCACGGTCCGCACATCGGCAGGGCATCCGGCGAAATGGCATGACGATCAGGGTCGGCATGGTCGGCGGCGGCTTCATGGCGCGCACCTATTCCTTCGCGCTCAGCACCGTGCACGGGCTGGCGCCGGACCTGCCCGCGGTCGAACGGCGGCGCCTGGCCGATCCCGAGCCTGAGCTCGGGCAGCGGACCGCGCGCGCCTGGGGCTGGGGCGAGCTCAGCCGCGACTGGCGGGACGTGACCCGCGCCGCCGACGTCGATCTCGTGCTCGTGCTGACCCCGAACGACAGCCACGCCGAGATCAGCCAGGACGCGTTCGCCCACGGCAAACACGTGCTCTGCGAGAAGCCACTCGCGCATACGCTCGAGGCCGCGCGGGCGATGTACCGGGCGGCGGCCGCGAGCGGGCGGACGCACCAGGTGGGCTTCGTCTACCGCACGTGGCCGGGCCCTGCCTTCGCCCGGCAGCTGATCGCGGCGGGCGAGCTTGGCGAGATCGTCCACTACCGCGGCCATTTCTTCCACGACTACGGGCTCGACCCGGCGATGCCGCTGAGCTGGCGGCTGCAGAAGGCAAGGTCGGGGGGCGGCAGCGGTACCGACATCGGCAGCCACGTGATCGACCTCGCCCGCCATCTGGTCGGCGAGCTCGCCGGCGTGTTCGCAAGCGCGCGCACCCACTTCACGCGCCGGCCGCTGGTCGGCCGCCCGGGCGAGAGCGCGCCGGCCGAGGTCGACGAGATCACCGACCTACTGGTCGAATTCGAGAGCGGCATCGGCGGCACGCTCCAGACCAGCTGGCTCGCCGGCGGCCACAAGATGGACATCGGCTTTGCCGTCCACGGCACCCGGGGCTCGGTCGAGTACTCGTCCGAACGGCCGACCGAGATCCGCCTCTACCGAACCAGCGATCCCGCCCGCGAGAGCGGTTTTCGAACCATCCCGATCGGCCCCGCGCACCCGGGCGCCGAGCTGTTCTGGCCGGTTGCCGGCATGGCGGTGAGCTTCGGCGAGGGCTTCGTGATCGCGCTGCGCAACCTGCTCGCGAGCATTGCCGGCAACCGGCCGGCGCAGCCCGATTTCCTGGACGGACTGCGCGCTGCCGAGGTGGTCGCGGCCGCCCAGGCCTCGGCCGAGCATCGCTGCTGGCAGACGGTCGAGCGCCTGGAGCCCGCCAGCCTGGCGTGACCGGCAACGAGTGCAACATCCCTGCCCGGTGCCGGCCCCACCGAGAAAGCCCGGGCGGTCGGCCCCGGCCTTGGTTCGGTCCGCCGCGCGGTCTGGATCAGCCGCCGGTGTCGGTGACGATCCAGATCACCGCCGAGCGTGCTACTGCTCTTGCCGACCGCCACCACCCCCTGCCTCAGAGATCACCTGACCTCAGAGATCACCTCAAGAGCTGATCCCTGTTGATCGTTGACATCGGGCCGGTTGATCGTTGACATCGGGTGAGCCATTGTTCACCACCCGCAACGGCTTCGGCTTCAGGTCGCGACACAACCTCGGGCAACGCCACCGTTGCCGCCAGCGACGTGATGTAACAGCGCCCGAGTCGGCCCTGGGAGGGGGAACGCGGTTATGCTACCCGGAGGGGAATGCCGGGCAGCGCGCCGAGCGGCGCCGCCTGGTGATGATCGATCGGCCTGCCGGCCGACGCCGGGTTCCGTCGTCCCGCTCGCCCCGGTCTCGGGTACCAGCCCGGTTCCCGGGTACCAGCAAGGCACCGATCGTTCAGCTTCGCCCGCCGAGTGTTCCTTCGTCAGCGCAACGGAAGATGACCATGGCTGAACACCCGCACCCCACCGAGAACTCGCGACTACGTGCAATGAGGGCGGCAGGCGCGACGCTGGTCTTGCTTCTGGCCGGCACTGCCGGGCTGACGGCCGCGGCGGAGGAGGGTGCTCCGAATGGCCGGGAGCTCTTCGATCGAATGTGCGCCGGATGCCACGGCTACCGCGGCGACGGCGGAGCGGGGCATCGTGGCGGATTTCAGCCCCCACGTCATGACGCTGGCCGACAAGGCATACATGGCGAGCGTGACCGACGAGTACCTGATGCGAGTGATCAAGAAGGGCGGCGCCGCCATGGGCAAGATGGCGACCATGCCCGCCTGGGAGAAGCGACTGAGCGACGAGGAGGTTCGCAGCATCGTCGCGCATATCCGAGAATTCTGAGCTCGTGCCGACCCGACCGTCGGCCGCAACGGGCACCATCGGCGCGCAGGGCCCCGTCGCCGGCTTGTCGTGCAAGCAGCAGCAGGAGTAGAGGTACGTCGATCGACGTCAATCCAGGGAGGACAGATCCGTGAAGAGTCCAATCTACGCACTAGCGGGCGCGCTCGCGCTCGGAACAGCCTCGATACCCGTTCTCGCGCAGGACGGGCAGGTGGCCGAACCCGGCGGGACCGCCGGCACGTGGGCGAAACGTACGCCTGTCAAGCCGGACCCGACCAAGATCCGCGTCCCGGACCGGATACAAGGTGGGCGTGTTCGCCACCGGTCTGGATACCGTCACCTCCATCACGGTTGACGCGAGTGACAACGTCTGGGTCGCGATCTCGGGCAACACCTTCGGCTTCCCCCCCGAGGGGGTCGACAAGCCCCATGTGAAGATCTTCGATAAGTCCGGCAAGCTGATCCGTAATGAGGTCGGATTGGGTATGTTCAAGTCCTTCGCGCTGAACGAGATATCGGTTCTGCGAGGAGAACGGCCGCACCTACGTCGGGGACTACTCATACGGTATCTGGGAGATCGACGGCGTCCAGGGCACGCCGAAGCTGATCATGAACGAGGTCCCGATCGGCGACCACGCGCTCGGCGGCATCACCTGCCGTGACGGGTGGCTGTACTACGCGGTCGGGGCACCGACGAACTCCGGATTCTCCGATCCGAACATCCACGGTTGGACCGATGCGATCGACCCCTACTGGGAGAAGCGCACGCCGACCGGCGTCCCGGCGCTGCCGCGCGACCCGCCGTGTCGGGAAATCGTGCTGACCGGCCTGAACATCCGGGACAGCGAGGGCAACCTGACGGGCGCGTTCCTGCCCAAGGGCACCCCGTCCGAACCCGGCCAGGTCATCCCGGCGCAGAAGCCCTGCGGCGGAGCGGTTCACCGCGCGAAGCTGAAGGAGGACAGCAGCTACAAGACGGCGGACTGGGAGGTCTACACGATGGGCCTTCGCAACTCCTCCGGTGTCGCCTTCGGTCCGAAGGGGTCACGCTTCGAGAAGGCCCTCGCCATCAGCGACAACGGTCATAACGACAAGGGGAACCGCCGGGTCGCCAATGGCGCCGAGAAGCTCTTCATCGTGACCGAACAAGGTCAAGATGCCGGCTTCCCGGACAAGGAAGGCATGAACTTCGTCAACATCAAGCGGTTCGGACCCGACACCTATCGCGGCAACAAGTACGATCCCACGCGGCCGAACCCCCAGCTCAATATCGGGAGTCAACCGTTCGTGCCTGAGCTGCCGCCCTACCGGTTCATCGACCACTCGATCGGCGTCCGGGGCACGCCGCTGATCGTGGCCAATCCCAATCCCAACGGCTACATCAATCCGGTGATGGAGTGGGATACCAACAATCCGATGGACGGGCTGGCGTGGTCGCCAGAGGCCTTTGACTCGACCGACACGCTCTACACCGCCGTGTTCGGCATCATCGACAACGGTCCAGAGAGCCTGCGGCCGATGTGGCCGGCGATCGTGAAGATCGAGTTTCTCGACCCGACCGGGATCAAGTGGTCGATCTTCGCCGAGAACATGGACCCCGGGCCGAACGCCTACCAGAAGCTGGAGAACCGCGGCGGATTCGAGCGGACCAACGACGTCCAGTTCAGCCGCGACGGCAAGACCATGTACGTGGCCGACTACGGCGAGCTGTACGTGAACTATCAGATGGAGTCGCCGTTCTACACGACGCCGAAGTCTGCGGTGGTATGGACCATCACCAAGGAGTAGCTCGGTTCGACTGATCGGCTCCCGGCGGCTGCGGTCGCCGGGAGCGCCTGTCGCGCCCCGCCCGCTTGGCGGAGCCCGGGGCTACGGGATCCTTCCCCGATGCTGCCCGCGCAACTCCAGCAGGACCGGATCTGAGGCCAGATCCGCATCGTTGACCGTCACTTTTGCGGCATAGGCCCCGCCCCCGGCCTCCCGCAGACCGTGCAGCAAGATCCGCTTGTGCTGGTGGATCATGCTGGCGAGAAGCGCGTTCATCCGATCGCGCACGGCCGTCGCCGCGACCTCGTCGGAGGACGTTCGCGGCACACCATCCGGGTACACCCGAAGCGGAGCTCTCTCCAGAGGGTCCCGAGACCGAATCCAGAAACGACACCAGCCGGCCGAGGCGCAACCGCGAAACTCGGCGGCAACCGGTCCGGACCGGACTTCCGGCGCTGTCGCACCAACCGTCGTGGCAGCCGAGAGCGATAGCAACACCGCGGCGGTGGCAAGGATCAGCTTTGGTGACCCGCCGCGCGGTCTCGACCAGCCGCTCGCGATGGAGGATTGCACACGGATTGGCGCGGGGGCGCGCGACCGCGGCGGCGACCCGATGCCCCATGCGGATAAGATTGGCGGAATCGCTCGACTCATCGTAGCTGCTCGACCAGAGGCGCTCACCAGTATCCACCGTTAGACAAAATCCGTGGTGCGGCATGAACGCGTGCGCGCCACCGCGGCCATCCTCTCCTCGCCGTGGCAGCCCGCGGCAATAGCGTTGGTACAGCACGTCGCCGTGCCCGGCACCGCCGTCAGACCGGCCGTCAGAGGACTGGTCGCTCCGGCCGAGCGCGACTCCCGACCGCGAGCACCCCGCCTGCCCAGACCGCTACCGCACGAGCTTAGGCGGGCGCTAGTGGTCGAGATCCAACGGAAGATACCTGAAGCATGCGGGCTTCGGAGATGCTCGCGCCGGTCCGGCTCTTAGCCCAGGAGCTGACTTGGATGTAGCTGGTGTGCCTAGCTATTGGCCCAGGATCTGCTTGATGCGCGCGATTGCCTCGTCGACCGCCTCATCGGGGGTGACGCCCTCGGCGGCGATCTGATGAACCGCCTTTTCCCAGATCCCCTCCCTACCAACTCGGTCGTAGCGCCAGTCGCCCGCAACCGTGGCGTAGTTGTACTGCATCGGCCGCGAGGCGATCTGCATCACCGCGGCCATGCGGTGCGGGTCGCTCGGGTCGAGCCAGAATGGTGCCTCGAGCAGCTTCGGCATCGGCGGCATCATGCGCTCGC
Organism: uncultured Alphaproteobacteria bacterium; assembly: GCA_963840925.1. Classification (GTDB taxonomy): domain Bacteria; phylum Pseudomonadota; class Alphaproteobacteria; order Geminicoccales; family Geminicoccaceae; genus DATAOG01. The sequence continues at coordinate 144,356 of CAWJAY010000012.1, read as the reverse complement.
CCGCGAAGTCGAGATAGTGGCCGAGCCAGCCCTCGACCACGAGAAAGTGCACGAATTCCTCGGCGGCGCTGATGTGGCGTCCGTCCTTGAACACCACCGCCGGGTAGAAGCCGCCTCTGATAGGAAAAGCTTCGCCGTCAGGGCCGAGCGGCCATTCGATCGTCGCGCTGTTCCGAAAGTAGTCGTCGGGACGCTCGTGCCTTAGCGCGTTCGGGATCGACAGCGAGTTGTTGGCGGTCATGACGACCGCCTGGGCGAGGAACGCCTTGTTGTTATCGTCGGCAGCCCAGAAAGCCGAACCGGGCGGAGCGCAGCCCTTGCGGTAGATGGCCGTGTAGCTGTCGATCGCCTTGATGAGCTTGCGCCGGACCTCCGGATCATCGATCGCGAGCTTGCCGTCGCGGGTCACGTAGTCGGCCTCGTAGGCATCGGCGAACTGGGCGAACGCGCGCCCGGTGCCGCCGGGACGATTGGACATCGGCAGCCCCGCGCCCCAGATGTCGTTGCGCCCCGTGGCTCGGCGCAGCGCGGGCTGCACCTGATCGCACCAGAACGACCAGAAAGCTTCCCACTCCCTCGGGATGTCGGCGAGGGTGAATCCCGCGCGTTTGAGGAGGCTCGTCCAGATGTGGATGTGGTTGGTCGTGCGCCCGATCGGCAGGGCATACAGCCCCTTCTGCCCCGTCGTGTGGTTCGCCAGGACCCACCAGGTGATGGCGTCCGGATCGAACAGGTCCGAGAAGGACCCGACGGTACCGGTGAGGTCCACGAGCCGATCGTCGAACGCCCATTCCGAGATGTAGCCGGAGATGGCTATGCCAAACGCGAAGTCGGGCGGCCGGCCGGCCTCGAGCGCCGTCTCGATCGCGTCTGGGAACTTTGGCTGCTCGGGGAGCAGGAGCTCCACCCGCTTGCCGCTCGCGTGCTCGAAGGCAGCGACGATCTCCTTGACCGCCGCGTCCTCCTCGGGGTTGAACCCCTGCTCCCACCACACGACGAGGTCGACGGCCTTGGCGCCGAGCGGCGTCATGGCAAGCATCGCGGCGAGAACCGCAGTTCGGCTGCGCATATCTTGTCACCTCCCCGATCGGCAGCACCGCGAGTATTCCCTGGCCGCTGGTGTCTGGCAACCTTCGCGCGAAGCCGAACCTGGAGGGTGAGCAGGTCCTGTGGGATTCCAGGAAGTCGGCTTCGGCGTCCTCGACGTGCGGCATCAACGCGCGCGCCACAGGCCTGCCGCCCCGTTTCGTCGCTGTCACACGAGCTTAAGGCGGGCGCGGCCCGATCAGGCTAGTTGGAAAAATTGGGGCTCTTCATATAGGCCGTGATCGCCATCCGCTCCTGGTCACTGAAGATGTGCTCCCAGGCCGGCATGCGGCCCCAGCCGTAGCTGACGCGCAGGTAGATGTCCTCGGGCGAGAGCTTCTTGACCTTGAGCTTGGGCGCCTTGCCCGGATAGGCGCCCTTGCCATGGCACTTGACGCATTGCTGCTTAAACAGCTGCTGACCGAGTTCGATGTGGGCCGGGTCGCTCATGAACTCCGGAGTGAGCCCGGTCTCGTCCCCGCGCGCGGGCGCTAAGGCCAGCAGCCCCAGCAGGCCCGCCACCGGCAGCACCAGGACCAAGTTGCAAGACATGCGTGCCAAACACACCTCTCCCGATTCGTAGTCGCGGCGAATCACGAGATAGCTCGGCCCTGCGCAAGGTCAAAGAGACCGGAGCTTCCTCGGGTCGCCCCGAGGGAAGCTCCGCACCCGATCGCATTGCGATGGCTATTGCGCAGGCACGATCTTGTAGATCTTGTCGAGCCCGCCGTTGGGACCGGTGGTGACCGAAGTGAGCGCGTAGACCTCGCCCTCAGCGTCCTGCGCGAACGCGAGGATGTAAGGCAGCTGCCCGTCCATGCCTGTGACGGTCATCGCCTCCATGGTCCATTTGCCGTCGCCGCCCTTGGTCGCGACGAACAGCTTGCCGTCGGGCGCCGCGAACGACTTGCTCCAGTCGCCGAAGATATACTTGCCGTCCCACGCCGAGTGGCTGCCGCGGTAGACGTAGCCGCCGGTGACCGAGATGCCGAGGCAACCGTCGGGCAGGGCGGTGCAGTTCTTGTACTCGATGATTGGCGCGACCATGTCCGAGTTTTCGCAGCTGTCGGGGTGCGCATTCGGGTTCTCGAAGTCGAAGCAGTGGCCCGCCTCCATCACCCGCCAGCCATGGTTGCCGCCCTTCTCGAGGACGCTGACCTCCTCGTAGCTGTTCTGCTGGACGTCGCCGCAGAACAGCTGATTGTCGCCGCCCATGTCGAACGAGCAGCGCCACGGGTTGCGCAGGCCATAGGCCCAGATCTCGGGCAGCGCCGAGCCCTCCTGACCGACAAACGGATTGTCGGCCGGGATGGCGTAGTTATTGCCGTCCGAGGACCCGTTGACGTCGATCCTGAGCATCTTGCCGTGCGGCGAGAGCAGGTCCTGGCCGTTGCCCGTGAGGACGTTGTGGCCGATGCCCCAGTCGTTGGCGTAGCCGCCGTCCCCGGTCGAGACGTAGAGAAAGCTGTCCGGACCGAAGGCGATCCAATGTCCGTTGTGATTGAACTGCGGCCAGTCGATCGCCGAGATCTGGCGCACGCTGCTCCGGTCCGCCACGTCGGGATCGTCCGCGGAGACCTTGTACTCCTCGATGACGTTGGTGTGCGACCACCAGAAGTGCTTGTCCAGAGCGCCCTTCCAGTGGGTCGGCACGCTGTAGGCCACATAGAACTTGCCGTTGCTGGCGAAGTCCGGATGGAACGCGAGCCCGAGCAGGCCCTTCTCGTCGAACTGCGGCCACTGTGGGGTGATCCGGTCGGTGAGATCGAGGAACGGCTCTTCCAGGATCTTGCCGTCCGGGCCGAGAATCCTGACTTGGCCGCTCTGCTCGGCGATGAAGCGGCGCTCGTCGCCCGCCGGCTGCACCATCATCATCGGCGCGGTCAGCCCCGATGCCGCCTCTTCCAGTTTGACTTGCACGTCGGCCTGGGCCGGCGCAGCGAGCGCAACCGCGCTCAGCGCCAGAACCGAGACCGCACCCATGCCCAGCTGAACACGCATTCCGGTGGTCTCCCTGATGCCGAAGCCCGGTCGTTCGAGCGCGACCGGGCGATGGCCCCTGGTTTAGCCGCCGGCCGCGGGGTTGTCGAGCCTCGTGGGTCGGCGAGCCGCCCGGCCCGGCCAACTTCCATCCGACCTTCACGGCCGCTTCATCTCGGCTATGGTGGCGCGCCGCGACCGCGGGAGGGTGGGGATGGACTTGAGCGATCCGACGACGCGCCAGGTCTTCTTCGAGATCCACGACCGGCTGCCCAGAGAAGGCCCGGGCGATCGGGCTTCGACCGCACGTGCGCTGGCGCTCGCCGGCCCGCTGCCCGAGCGCGCCAGCGTGCTCGACCTCGGCTGCGGCCCGGGCCGGCAGACGCTCGACCTCGCGGATCTGCTGCCAGGCGGCCGAGATCCTGGCGCTCGACAACCACGAGCCGTTCGTCCACGAGGTCAACCGGCGCGCCCGGGACCACGGCGTCGCCGGCCGCGTCCGGGCCGAGGCCGGCGACATGAGCGCGCCCGGCGCGCCGCCCTCCGCCTTCGATCTGATCTGGTGCGAAGGGGCCGCCTACATCATCGGCGTCGGCACCGCGCTCCGGGCATGGCGGCCGCTGCTGCGGCCGGGCGGCCGCCTGGCGCTGTCCGAGGCGGTCTGGCTGCGCGCCGACCCGCCCGAGCCGGTCCGGCGCTTGTGGGCCGAGTACCCGGCCATGGCCGACCTCGAGGCCTGCCGGCAGCTCGCCCGCGCCTGCGGCTACCGGCTGCTTGGCGACTTCGTGCTGCCCGAGCGCGCCTGGTGGGACGACTACTACACGCCGCTCGAGCGCCGGCTCGCCGAGCTCGCGCCCAGATACACCGGCGATCCGCTCGCCCAGGCGGTGCTCCGCGAGCACGAGGAAGAGATCGCCTGCTACCGGCGCTACGCCGCCTGGTATGGCTACGCGTTCCTGGTGCTCGCGGTCGAGGGTTAGCGCCGCCGGCCGACGGTGACCAGGTACTCGCGCTGCACGTGCAGCCCGACCTCGGTCCGAAACTGGCTGTGGTAGGCATCGACGTCGCGCCGCAGCGCCTCGCGCCGGTCGCGATCGAGCCCGTTGAGCAGCCCTCGCACCGGCCCGAAGCCGTGCGCGAACTTGTCCCAGATCGCGGCCTCGTCGTCATAGTAGGCATGGTTGACGCCGGGCTCGAACTTGAGCTCGAAGTCGCGGCCGAGCAGGCGCTCCACGTGCTCCGGGTCGCCCCACGCCAGCGGCGATGCCGGCGGCGGCGCCTCGCTGTAGGGGGTGAGCACCGCGAAGAAGCGCTCGGCCGCGCCGCCCGGGACCCAGGTCGCGAGCACCAGCCGCCCGCCCGGCCGGCAGACCCGGCCGAGCTCGGCCGCCGCCTGCGCCTGATTGGCCGCGAACATGACCCCGAACGTCGAGATCACGCGGTCGAAGCGGCCGGCCTCGAACGGCAGCCGCTCGGCGTCGGCGCGCCGGAACTCGATCCGGGGCTGCACATGCGCCGACAGCTGTTCGGCTGCCTTCAGCAGCTCGTCTGCGATGTCGACCGCGACCACCCGGGCGCCGGTGCGGGCGGCGTTGCGCGCCGACCAGCCGGTGCCGGTCGCGACGTCCAGGACCGCCTCGCCCGGCTTGGGGCTCAGCCGCTGGGCCGCGTGCGCGAGCGCATCCGAGATCGCAAAGCTGATCTCGTCGTAGGCGGTGCCGCCCGCGCTCCACATGCCGGCCGCCGCCTGGTGGTGGGGCAAGACCGTATCGATCGGGTCGTTCATCAGCGTGACTCCTTTTGCCAGTGGTCGGTGCCACCCCGGCACCCCGAGCGCCTCGGCACCACTTCACCAACTGTGGCATCGAGCGGCCGAGTTGAGTTCACCGACCCGCCGGAGAGCCAAGCGGCGCTGGCGAGCCGCGCTTGCCTGAGCCCGCTCAGGTGCCGGCGACGAAGCGCTGCAGCGCCAGCGTGAGGACAAAACCGCCGCCCGCGAGCCAGGCGACGCCGGGCGCGCCGGCGCCGGCGATCAGCAGCGCGTCGAGCAGCGAGATCCCGGCGATCAGGCTGATCACCGCGCGCGGCACGTCGCCTGGCTGGCGGCGCCGCAGGAACCAGAGCGCGACCCCGATCCAGGCGGCGAAGATCACCAGCAGCAGCGCCCCGGTCAGGTTCCCGGCCGCGATCCCCAGGCCATAGGCGACCGGCACGGCCAGGAACAGCAGCGGCCAGAGATTGCGGACCTCGCCAAATGTCTCCTGCTTGGCGACGTAGGTGAGCCCGATCAGGTAGCAGAGCAGCAGCAGGGCGCCGACCGTCAGCGGCGCCGGCAGGTCGGGCACGATCGCGAGCCCGGCCGTGACGTAAACCAGCAGCCGGCAAAGCCCCATCAGCACCGGGCTCAACGGATTGCCCTTGTGGCGATGGTTGTAGAGCACGATCGCGGCGCCCAGGCCGAGGCCGCCGAACACCGGGGCGATGCCGGTGCCGCCGATTGGCCCATAGCCGACCCAGAGCAGCACGGCCAGACCCAGCGCCATCATGCCAAAGCCCGCCGCGAACACGGTCTCGGCGCTGACCTGCCCGGACGGGATCGGCCGCTCGGGCCGCTCGACGGCATCAATCCCGGCATCGAAGGCGTCGTTCAGGTACATGCCGGCGACGTAAAACAGCGAGAGCGCCACCAGCAGCGGCAATGTCCGCGCATCGAGAATAGCGCCGCCCGCCAGCACGATGCCGGCAGCGTGTTGGTCCAGACGGTCGGCAGATTGGAGACGCGGCCGAGCCGGAGCGCGACCCGCCAGTTCATGCCCGCAGCTGGTCCTTGACCCAGGCCAGCTCCCGCGCGATCGCGCCGGCGATACCCTCCTGTCGGTAGCGGACCGGCAGCACGTCCCAGGTGTAGGTCTCGACCTCGAGATGCGGCGAGATCGGCTGCTGCCGGTGCAGCGCCAGGATCTCGCGCAGGAAATCCTGGGTGGTCGAGAAGTGCTGCAGCCGGTCGAGGAAGATCGGGACGTGGAAATGGACCCGCCACTCGGCGCCCGCGCTCGCACTGAGCGTGCCCAGCGCCTGCGGCAGGTCGAGGTAGCGCTTCAGCTCGCCGTCCTGGCGCGCGATCACCTGATGCAGGTAGACCGGCTCGTCGAACGGTCGCAGCTGGGCAGCGGTTCCCGGCCCGACCGGGGCGACCTTCAGCGCGGCGCTGAGCTGCAGCTTGGGCACGCCGATCCCGGCCCGGCGCAGCGCGTCCAGGCTCGCGGCCGGGTCCTCGAACTCGACCGCGGCGTGGCAGACGTCGTAGCAGACGCCGAGGTGGCGGCGGAGCGCGGCCTCAGCCTCGGCCGCCGACCGGCCGGTCAGCCCGCGCAGCTCGCGGACCGCGCTCCGGCCGAGCAGGTGCTGCTCGAAGAACGCGACCGTCTCGTCGATCGTCTCGAGCAGGCAGTAGGGCTCCGGCTCGAGCGCCAGCGCGATCGTCCGTCCGGTGCGCTCGCGCAGCGCCATCAGATGCGCCACGTGCTGGATCAGGTTGAGGGCGATCTCCTCGACCACCCCCGGCTCCTCGGCGATCGGCTTGAAGGTCCCGGGCACCGTGCTGACGCTGCCGTCCAGCGCCGGATCGGCGGGCAGCAGGTCGACCAGCAGGTCGGCCAGAAGATTGGTGTAGGCCAGCCGCTCCTGGTACTGCCAGTCGGGCTGATAGACCTGCTCCTTGACCCGGACGCCATGAAACGGGCCGTACGGGAAGCCGTTGATCGTGAACACGTAGAGCCCGTTGGCGGCCAGGAAATCGCGCAGGCCGTCGAGCGCCGCGGGCTCGGCCAGCGACTCGGCCGCGATTGCGGACAGGCGGAGCCCGACGCCGAGCTCGCGCCCGGCCGCGACCGCGCCTTTGATCGCCGGCAGATGCTGCTGCAGATTGGAAAAAACCTCCGGCCAGGTCTCGCCCGCGTGGATGTTGCTGCAATAGGTCAGATGCCCGAGATCGGCATCGCCAGCGTTCGGGGCGGCGAGCTTCATGAGGTTGCATCCCGCTCCCGGAGCCAGGCCATGGCCGCGCCCATGCGATCCTCGTCGATCTCGTGCACCTCGACGCCGCGGCCGAGGTCGGCCAGCAGCGTGATCGTGAGCTCGCCGCCCAAATGCTCGCGGAACTCGCGCAGCCCTTCCAGGATCGCGAGGCTGCCGTCGGGGCGCCGGATCTCGAACGCCGGGTGCCAGAGCCTGAAGCCCAGATGCTCGAGCAGCGCCCAGATCCGCTCCTCCAGGCCCGGCGCGAGCAGGTCCGCGAGCACCGAGTAGCGGGCATCGAGCGCCATCCCGATCGCGACCGCCTCGCCGTGCCGGACGTGGTGCTTGGTCAGGCTCTCGAGCTTGTGCGCCGACCAGTGGCCGTAGTCGAGCGGCCGGGCGCTGCCGGTCTCGAACGGGTCGCCGCCGTGGGCGATCTGATGCATGTGCAGCGCGGCGCAGCGCTGGACCATCGCCGACATCGCGGCGCGCTCGAACGTGATCAGCTCGTCCGCGTGACGCTCCAGCCAGGCGAAGAAGACCCCGTCCCGGATCAGCGCCACCTTCACCGCTTCGGCGATGCCTGCGATCTTGTCGCGGGGCGAGAGCGCGTTCAGCAGGTCGAAGTCGTTCAGGACCGCGAACGGCGGCGCGAAGGTGCCGATGAAGTTCTTGACCCCGAACAGGTTGACCCCGTTCTTGACCCCGACCCCGGAATCGTCCTGGGCGAGCACCGTGGTCGGCACCCGGATCAGGCGGACGCCCCGGTGGGTGACCGCGGCGACCAGGCCGACCGCGTCGAGCACGGCGCCGCCGCCGATCGCGATCACGTAGGAGTGGCGGTCGATGTTGTTCTCGTGCAGGCGCTGCTGCATCTGCTCGACGAAGAACAGCTCGCTCTTGATCCGCTCGCCGCCCGGCACCGGCAGCGGCGGGCAGACCAGCTGCATGCGCGCGGCGTGCGCCCGAGCGTAGCCCTCGATCTGCTGGCCGAGCCCGGGCCGGCTCGCCAGCAGGCCGTCGTCGACGAAGGCCAGGCACCGATGCCGCCGTTCGGGCTCGAGCCGGCAAAGCGTGTCGATCAGGACCGGGTTGGCCGGATCGAACAGGCGGTCGGTGAAGTGCACCGGATATTCGAAGGCGACCGCGAACCGCTGCACCAGCGCAGCATTCGTATCCGCCCCGTGCGTCAGCTTGGCATCGTCCACGACCGCTACCTTCTCGGTTTTGCTCCGACCCGCATCGGGCCAGGCCGCCTCCCGGAACTCGACAGCATAGCCCGAAAATGGCAGGTTGTCGCGATCGACCTCCCGGCTGCGGTCGGGATGTCGCAGGCTGGAAAGTCACCGAAACTCACCGATATTGGTTGACGGCCGCGTTCGCTGCGGAGACGCGTCTCATGCGCATCGTGAATGGTTGCTTCTGCGTCGTGCTCGCGGGCTTCGCGCTCGTCCAGTACAACGACCCGGACGCGATCGTCTGGTTCGTGATCTACGCGATCCCGGCGATCTGGGCGGGCATCGCCGCGTTCCGGCCGCAGCGCCTGGTTCCAAGCCCGTGGCTGGTTGGAGCCTATGCCGCCTGCCTGGCGGCCGCGATCGCCGGCAGCTTGTGGTGGTGGCCCTCGCTCCCGGCCGGCTGGATCCATGTCGAGACCGAGCGCGAGGGGCTCGGCATCCTCACCGTCACGCTGGCGCTCGCGCTGGTCGGTCTCGCCTGGTGGCAGCGGACCCGGCACTGGCAGCCGCTCCAGTCTTGAGGGCGGCCGGGCTGATCGGCACATCTCGGGCCTGATCGGCAGCTCGCACAGGCGTGGCGGGCAGGCGCGGGAAAAGTCCAGGAGATCCGGAACCAGCGGCTGCGGCGGTCGTTGTCCGCGATGTGACGCGACCGCTCGCCGGTCTGCGGACCAACAGCAACCCGAGGAGGGAGCTTAGGAGATGCGCAAGCTTCTGATCATGTCAGCCGCGCTCGCGACCGCTGCCTGGTCGATGACCGCCCTGGCGGAAGAGCAAATGGCCGCCGATGAGGGCATGAAGGCCACCGGCACGGTCATGGAGGTCGACAACGACAGCGGCGAGATCAAGATCAACGACCAGACCTACGTCATGCCGAAGGAGAGCGGGGGTGCCGCGATGATGCCCCAGGTCGGCGCCGAGATCACTCTGTTCTACGAGGAGCAGAACGGCCAGAAGGTCATCACGCGGATCGGCCAGGCGCAGTAGCGCCGCTCGCCGCTGGGCGGGCGGGGGTGCCCGCCGCCGCTCGCCCGCTCAGCCTCAGGGCGCCGCCACCAGGGCGGTGATCGCGGGCAAGGCGATCGCTGCCGCTGGTTCCCGATGGGGCGGGTCCGGGTGCCAGCCGATAGCCGCGAGCATGACGAAGAAGCCGATCACGTAGGCGATCGCCACCCACCAGCCGTGGCGCAGCCAAAGGCCGACCGACTTCGCTTCCGGGTAGAGGTTGGCGAGCGCCACGCCGGCCGACGAGCCGAACCAGATCATCGACCCGCCGAAGCCCACGGCAAAGGCGAGATAGCCCCAGTCGTAGCCGCCCTGGCGCAGCGCCAGCGCGGTCAGCGGGATATTGTCGAACACGGCCGAGACGAAGCCGAGCCCGAGCGCAGTCGGCCAGGAGGCGGCCGGCAGCTCCTCGACCGGCATCATCGAGGCGCAGGTGACGAGCGCCAAAAGGAAAATCGTGCCCAGGAAGGTCGCCGGCATGACCGTCCAGTCGGGCCGCCGCAGCGGTGCTGTGAGCAGGATCACCGCCCAGACCGCGAGCCCGATCACCGGCACTTGGTCCAGCAGCTCAGGAAACTTCAGGTTCGCGATCACATTGGACAGGATCGCGGCGACCAGGATCGCCGCCACGATCGCGGCCCGCGCCCAGTGGATCACGAGGTCGCGCGGCGGGTCCTTTTGGATCGGCGAGTGCCGGTGCTGCCGGATCGCCAACGGGATGCCGAAGATGACGACCGCGACGACCGCCGCGATCGCCGCCTCGGCGACGCTGAGCGGGCTCACGCCGTCGATCCACATCATGGTCGTCGTGGTATCGCCGACGACGCTGCCGGCGCCGCCGGCATTGGAGGCGGCGACGATCGCGGCGAGGTAGCCGATGTGAACCTTGCCGCGGAAGACGTGCTTGGCGACCGTGCCGCCGATCAGCGCCGCGGCGATGTTGTCGAGAAAGCTGGAGGCGACCGCGATCAGCACCAGGAGCGCGAAAGCCCCCCTCCAGTCGTCCGGCAGAAACGCCGGCATCTCATCCGGAATCCGGCTCTGCTCGAAATGCCGCGACAGCAGCGCAAAGCCCATCAGCAGGAGGAACAGGTTCGCCAGAATCACCCACTCGTGCTGCAGGTGCAGCACAAGCCCGGTCAGGCCGGCGCCGAACTTGAAGCCGGTGAACGCGAGCTTGTAGACCGTGATCGCCGCCAAGCCTGAGAGCGCCACCGCCAGCGTGTGGTGGTGGAACACCCCGACCCCGATCAGGGTCGCGCCGAACAGCAAAAAGTCGACCGGGATGCCGGCAACATAGACCGGCGCGCCCGCGACCTCGACGGCGGCCGCCGCAGCCGGCGCCGCGAGGAGACCCAATGTGACGGCCACAACGAAGCTGAAAGGGCGCTGCCGCTGCACTCGAATCCCGCCTCCTTTGACTTTGATGATGGAACGGGCAAGGTCCAAGCGCGCCCCCGCCTGACTGCTAGCAAGCCCGGGCAGACGCCGCCAGCGCCTTGTTGCCGCGCCCGGCCGCGCGGGCGCCGCTTGCCGTAGCAGTGGACCCGGCCGCATAGTTTCCCCCAAAGACCGCCGGGCGATCGCAGCGTGGGAAAAAACATGACCGAGCTGATCGTGGCCGCCCTGTTCCTGCTCGTGAGCCACTTCGGCATCTCCTCGACCCCGCTCCGGCCGTGGCTGGTGGCGCGGCTCGGCGAGCGGGTCTACCTCGCCGTCTATTCGCTGGTCGCGCTGGCCGCGATCGTCTGGCTGGTCCGCGCCTGGGCGCAGGCCCCCTACGTCCAGCTCTGGCCGGTCAGCGCCGCGACCGCGCTGGTGCCGCTGATCGCGCTCCCGTTCGCCTTCGTGCTCGCGGTCGCCGGCCTCAGCACGCCCAACCCGACCGCGGTCGGCGCGCCCGCGGACGCGGTGCGAGGCCAGGCGGTGCGCGGCATCTTCCGGGTCACCCGGCATCCGTTCCTATGGTCGGTCGGGCTCTGGGCGGCGGCGCACCTGATCGCGAGCGGCGACCTCGCCGGCGTCATCTTGTTCGGCGCGCTCGGCGCGCTCGCCGGCATCGGCACCGTCCTGATCGACCGCAAGTACGCCCGCCGGCACGGCCCCGACTGGCAGACGTTCGCGGCCGCGAGCTCGAACCTGCCGCTGGCGGCGATCCTGGCCGGCCGCCAGAGCTTCGATTTCGCCGAGCTCGGCTGGTGGCGGCTCGCGCTCGCGCTCGCCCTCTACCTGATCCTGCTCGCACTCCATCCCTGGCTGTTCGGCGCGCCGCCGCTCGCAGCGCTCTGAGCCCCCTTCCCGGCACGCCGCCCGCGACCGATCTTGTCCATCGAGGAGGTGTGCCGTGGCCAACCAGGATCTGTTCCCCGAGCCGCCGAGCTATGACGAGCTGGTCGCGGCGGCGGCGCGCTGCGAGGCCTGCCCGCTGTACCGGAACGCCACTCAGACCGTGTTCGGCGAAGGGCCGGTCAGCGCGCGGCTGCTGCTGGTCGGCGAGCAGCCGGGCGATCAGGAGGACCTCCAGGGCCGGCCGTTCGTCGGGCCCGCGGGCCAGCTGCTCGACTGGGCGCTGGAGAAGGCCGGGATCGACCGCAGCCAGGCCTACGTCACCAACGTGGTCAAGCACTTCAAGTGGGTGCCGCGCGGCAAGCGCCGGATCCACAGCAAGCCGTCCGCGCTCGAGATCAAGGCCTGCCGGCCCTGGCTCGAGGAGGAGCTGCGCCTGCTCCGCCCCGAGGTCCTGGTCTGCCTCGGCGCGACCGCCGCCCAGGCGCTGCTCGGGGCCTCGTTCCGGGTCACCCGCGAGCGCGGCCGGTTCCTTAGCTCCAACCTGGCACCGCACGTGATGGCGACCGTGCACCCCTCGTCCCTGCTTCGGATCGAGGACGACGCCGAGCGCAAGGCGGCGATCCGGACCTTCGTGACCGAGCTCCGCGCGGTCGCCAAGGTCCTGAGCGCCACGGGCTGACCCGCCGCCAGCTTTGACATTTGCTCCGCCCGGCTGTCTCTTGGCTTTGCTCCCGAGCCCAGGCGATGCCGCCGATGACCGACCCGCCAAAGCACCCCGCAACGCTCGCCGCCCAGGCCGCTGGCCACCCCGACCCCGCGACCGGCGCGCTGATCCCGCCGCTCTACGCGACCACGACCTACCAGCGCGACCCCGACAACCGCTACCCGCGCGGCTGGAGCTACGGCCGCGCCGACAACCCGACCGTCGAGCACCCGCAAACCCTGCTCAACGCGCTCGAAGGCGGCGCCGGCTGCCTGCTGTTCGCCTCCGGCATGGCGGCCGCGACCACGCTCTTCTTAGCGCTCCGCCCCGGCGACCACGTGATCGCCCAAAAGGTCATGTACTGGGGGCTGCGCCAGTGGCTGCTCTCGTTCGCCATCCCGTGGGGCCTCGCCGTCGACCTCATCGACATGAGCGACCTCGCCGCGCTCGCGGCCGCGATCCGCCCCGGCCGGACCAAGCTCGTCTGGCTCGAGACCCCGGCCAACCCGACCTGGGCGATCGCCGACATCGCGGCCGCCGCCGACCTCGCCCACCAGGCCGGCGCCCGCCTTGCGGTCGACGGCACCGCCGCGACCCCGGTGCTCTCCCGCCCGCTCGCCCTCGGCGCCGACCTGGTCATGCACTCGGCGACCAAATACCTGAACGGCCACACCGACCTCGTCGCCGGCGCGCTGGTCACCGCCCGGGCCGACGACCTCTGGGCCCGGATCGCCGGGCTCCGCCACGACGCCGGCGCGATCCTGGGGCCCTTCGAGGCCTGGCTGCTGCTGCGCGGCATGCGCACGCTGTTTCTCCGGGTCGAGCGCGCCTCGGCGACCGCCCTCTTCCTCGCCGAGCGCCTCCGGGAAAATCCAAACGTCGCAGCCGTGCTCTACCCGGGCCTGCCCGACCACCCCGGCCACGCCATCGCCGCGCGCCAGATGCAGGGCGGCTTCGGCGGCATGCTCTCGATCCGCGTCAAGGCCGGCGAGGCCGCCGCGATCGCGACCGCCGCGAACGTCGAAATCTGGCAGCGCGCGACCTCGCTCGGCGGCATCGAGAGCCTGATCGAGCACCGCGCCTCGATCGAGGGCCCGACTTCGCCGGTGCCCCCCGACCTGCTCCGCCTCTCGGTCGGCATCGAGCACGCCCATGATCTGCTGGCCGACCTCGAGCAGGCGCTGCACAAAAGCACCGCGAAACCATCGCGACCGCCGCGCTGATCGCCTATGGTGGGGCTCAGCCGACCCGATCAAGACAACCAGGCTCAGATCCTTTGGAGGGAGAACCGACGATGGCCAGCAAAGCAAGCTTCAGCGCCGAGGAATGGCAGCAGCTGTTGGCAAGCCCGATGGTCGCGGCGATGGCGGTGACCGCGGCCGAGCCCAGCGGCCTGTTCGGCCTGCTCAAGGAAAGCTTCGCTGCCAGCGGCTCGCTCGCCAAGGCCCGCTCGGACGCCGCCGCCAACGCGCTGGTCAAGGCGCTCATCGCCGAGTTCGAGACCTCCGAGGGCCGGACCGCCGCGCGCGACCGCCTGAAGACCCAGTTCGGCGGCGCCAAGCAGTCAGCCGACCTCAAGCCCAAGGCGATCGAGGGCCTGCGTCAGGTCTCCTCGCTGCTCGACGCCAAGGCGCCCGAGGACGCGGCTGCCTTCAAGACCTGGCTGCAATCGACCGCCCAAGGGGTCGCCGAAGCCGCCAAGGAGGGCGGCTTTCTCGGCTTCGGCGGCGTCCAGGTGAGCGAGGCCGAGAAGGCGACCCTCGCCGAGATCTCGAGCGCGCTGAGGCTGACCGCCTGAAGCCGGCGCGCGCGCGCCCGCGGGTGGTCGGACCATGGCTCCTCGCGACCTGACCAAAAGCGCTTGCTTGCGACCGCCCACATCTGATGGCCCGCTCCGCGCCCCTTCTGCAAAAGGCCCGCCTGCTCTGGCGGTTGCTCAAACCCTTCGCGCGACCGCCCGAACTCGCACAAGCTCGAGGAACGCGCCCGGCGTCAGGATGCGCAGCCCTTGGAACGGGTCAAGCACCAGGAGGTCGGTGTCGCCGGTCACGATGCACTCCGCCTCACCGTTGATCGCTGTCTCGAGGAACCTGTCGTCATCCGGGTCCCTGCAAGCGTGAACCGTTCCCGCAAGCGCAACCCATTCCGCGACGCTCGCGAGATCGGATAGGAACCGTTGCCGCAGCGGCTCATCGACATAGCGGTCGAACTTCGGCCGCATCAGCCGCGTCGCGAGTTCGATGAACGTCTCGTCCGAGAAGACGAGCACACCGCCGGCGGTACGCACGGCGTTCAGAACTCCAGCAGTCCGGCCGCTTGGTTGCAGGAGCGCGCTGATCAGAACGTTGGTATCGACAACGCAGCGCTCAGCTCTCATCGATGAGCAGCTGGTCAAGCATGTCGTCGGTCAGGCCTCGCGCCGCTGCTTGCTCACGCGCGGTCGCCATCGTCTCGAGCAGCCGGGTCCAGCCTGCCCCGCGCAGCCGCTCGTAGTCCTCGACCGACATCACCACGGCGGCCGGCCGGCCCTTCCTGGTGACGGTCACCGGAGCGCGCCCGGCGGCATCGAGGAGCTGGCCGAAGCGCGCTTTGGCGTCGATAGAGGAGATCATCCGCATTCGGACATGATAGCCGCTTCTGACCGGTCAGTCTCGCTCCATCCTCGAGTTTCCGTCATTGGGCAAGCGCGCGCTGGTGCTGGCTGACCGCTATTCCGCCTCCAGGAAGAACTGCTTGCGCTGCTCCGGGGTCAGTTGCCGCGGCAGGATGCTCCGCGCGTAATCGATCAGCTCCTGCGTCGTCCGGAACACGCGCCAGATCCTTGCCGTCCCATCCGCAGAGGCGGTCACCACCTTGGCCCCGTCCGCGCTGAACGCCGCCGACCCGACACTAGCCTTGTGGCCTTGCAGCACCGCCAGCTGCTGACCGCTGGCTGCGTCCCAGAGCCCCGCACTGCGATCCTCCGAGGCGGTCACCACCTTGGCTCCGTCCGGGCTGAACGCCGCCGACACGACATCTTCCTCATGGCCTTGCAGCACCGCCAGCTGCTGACCGCTGGCCGCGTCCCAGAGCCGCGCGCTCCGATCAGAAGAGGCGGTCACCACCTTGGCCCCGTCCGGGCTGAACGCCGCCGACCAGACCCTATCCTCATGGCCTTGGAGCACTGCCAGCTGCTGACCGCTGGCCGCGTCCCAGAGCCGCGCGCTGCGATCAAAAGAGGCGGTCGCCACCTTGGCCCCGTCCCGGCTGAACGCCGCCGACAAGACACGATCCTCGTGGCCTTGCAGCACCGCCAGCTGCTGACCGCTGGCCGCGTCCCAGAGCCGCGCGCTCCGATCATGCGAGGCGGTCACCACCCTGGCGCCGTCCGGGCTGAACGCCGCCGTTCTGACCCAATCCTCGTGGCCTTGCAGCACCGCCAGCTGCTGACCGCTGGCCGCATCCCAGAGCCGCGCGCTCCGATCATGCGAGGCGGTCACCACCTTGGCGCCGTCAGGGCTGAACGCCGCCGTTCTGACCCAATCCTCGTGGCCTTGCAGCACCGCCAGCTGCTGACTGCTGGCCGCGTCCCAGAGCCGCGCGCTCCGATCGTCCGAGG
Organism: uncultured Alphaproteobacteria bacterium; assembly: GCA_963840925.1. Lineage (GTDB taxonomy): Bacteria > Pseudomonadota > Alphaproteobacteria > Geminicoccales > Geminicoccaceae > DATAOG01. The sequence continues at coordinate 128,440 of CAWJAY010000012.1, read as the reverse complement.
CGGTCACCACCTTGGCCCCGTCCGGGCTGAACGCCGCCGACCAGACCGCCCCCTCGTGGCCTTGCAACACCGCCAGCTGCTGACCGCTGGGCGCGTCCCAGAGCCGCGCGCTCCGATCAAAAGAGGCGGTCACCACCTTGGCCCCGTCCGGGCTGAACGCCGCCGACCAGACCCTATCCTCGTGACCTTGCAGCACCGCCAGCTGCTGACCGCTGGCCGCGTCCCAGAGCCGCGCGCTGCGATCCTCCGAGGCGGTCACTACCTTGGCCCCGTCCGGGCTGAACGCCGCCGACCAGACCCTATCCTCGTGACCTTGCAGCACCGCCAGCTGCTGACCGCTGGCCGCGTCCCAGAGCCGCGCGCTCCGATCAGAAGAGGCGGTCACCACCTTGGCCCCGTCCGGGCTGAACGCCGCCGACCAGACCCTATCCTCATGGCCTTGCAACACCGCCAGCTGCTGACCGCTGGCCGCGTCCCAGAGCCGCGCGCTCCGATCAAAAGAGGCGGTCACCACCTTGGCCCCGTCCGGGCTGAACGCCGCCGACAAGACACGATCCTCGTGGCCTTGCAACACCGCCAGCTGCTGACCGCTGGCTGCGTCCCAGAGTTGCGCGCTGCGATCAGAAGAGGCCGTCACCACCTTGGCCCCGTCCGGGCTGAACGCCGCCGTTCTGACCCAATCCTCGTGGCCTTGCAGCACCGCCAGCTGCTGCCCGCTGGCCGTGTCCCAGAGCCGCGCGCTCCGATCAAGAGAGGCGGTCACCACCTTGGCCCCGTCCGGGCTGAACGCCGCCGACCTGACCGCATCCTCGTGGCCTTGCAGCACCGCCAGCTGCTGACCGCTGGCCGCGTCCCAGAGCCCCGCACTCCGATCCTCCGAGGCGGTCACCACCTTGCCCCCGTCCGGGCTGAACGCCGCCGACCCGACCGCCCCCTCATGGCCTTGCAGCACCGCCAGCTGCTGCCCGCTGGCCGCGTCCCAGAGCCGCGCGCTCCGATCAGAAGAGGTGATCACCACCTTGGCCCCGTCCGGGCTGAACGCTGCCGTCCTGACTGCCCCCTGGTGGCCTTTGGCGATCCATTTCTCCTGATGGTTGAGAACCGCACGATACAGAGCCGCTTCGGCTTCGACCACGCGCGGTCGTTCCGGCTGGCTCATGTCCCTGGGTAGCCCTTCGAGCGCCAGCAGAATGCCGTTGGTAGCATCGCCTCGGCCCGTCTCGTGCTCGGACAGGTGGGCGAGAAACAGCGATTGGTTTCTGAAAGCCCGATGGCTGAGCTCCCTTTCTCGCTCTTGCCTGGCTTCGTTCCGGCGCTTGTAATCAAGACAGGCGTCGTAGAAAGCTGTCTGCGCGGCGGTGAGCTCTTCGCGCTGGCGGTGGTCCTCGAGCTGCTCGAATTCGAGCGCCCCACCAGAGCAGTTCATCTGCTTTGCCCCGGCTGCGCCACTCTTCGGCAACTTGGTCCAGGCGGCGTGCGAACCGGATGTTGTCCCGATCCTGATCGAGCCATTGCCTGAGCTCGGACCAATGCTCGAACAGCGCCTCGTGGGCGACCTCGGCGACGGTCCTGCCATCCTTGTCGGCGGCGAGCGTGAGCAGCCGCCGATCAGGGTCGGCGAAGATCTCGAGCACCTTTCGCACGTCGGCTTCGGACTGACCCGCGGCGACCATCTCGGCGATGGCTGCCCGCCGGCGGGTGTCTTTCGTGCCCTCGCCGAGCGTGGTCATCGCCAGGAAGGCGCGTCTGGCGATCGTCTGCTGAGCGCCGCTGAGGCCGTCATAGAGCCGTTTGGCCTCGTTCGCGAGCGCGCCGCCGACCCCGCCGAGCTCCCGGACCGTGTCCGCCGAGGAGATGTCGTTCCTGAAGCCATCCCAAATCCGGGCCAGGACGAATTCCAGCGCCGGCAACGCGCCCTCGCGCCCGAGGGTCTGCGCGATCAGCAGGTCGATCGTGCTCTGGTCGATCTCGCGACCGGCGGCTTTTGCCGGTTGCTCGATCGCGCGGCGCAGCTCATCCTCGCCCATCACCGGCACCACCACGTTCTGCCGGGCGATCAGGCCGGACAGGTCCGGGTGGTGGTTGACCGCCCCCAGGAAATCGCTGCGCAGGGTCAGAATGACCGAGACGCGGCCGCTTGGCGCTCGCGCCGCATTGAGCAGATTGCCAATGAATGCGCCGCGCTCGGCCTCGTCCTGGCACAGCGCATAGGTCTCCTCGAACTGGTCGACCAGCAGCACGACGCCGGCGTTGCCGAGCATCTGCGCGCCGAGGAAGCGCAGGCCGTCGCCATCCGCGCGCTCGCGCAGGACCTTCTCGAATTCCATCGCTTTCTGCGCCGGCGCCGGATCGCCCGTCACTTGCCGGGCAAGCGCCACCGCCAGCGATTCGAGCGGCTTGGCTTCAGGCGTGAACACGACCGAAGGCGCCGCCGGCCGGCCGGGCAGCGGCCGATCGTCCAGCGCCGCCAGCAGCCCCGCCTGGGCGACCGAGGACTTGCCGGTGCCGGAGGGGCCGAGGATCGGCAGCAGGCGGACCGGCGTCTCGCCGCCGGCGCCGCTCCCGTGCAGCGCGATGAACGCCTGCCAGAGCTTCTCGACCAGCGCCTCGCGTCCGAAGAACCGCGCCGCATCCTCCTTGCGAAACGCCTCGAGCCCCCGGTACGGGGTCTCGCCGAGCGGCTGTTCCGGCTTCGCGGCGACAAACTGAACCGAGGCCTCCGCCAGCCCCTTTGACTCCGTTGCCTGCCGCCGGTCCTCGTGCCAGACGAACAGCGCCCGGGTTACCGCGCTCGCGAGCTGCTCGCGCTCTTGGAACGAGGCCGCGACCCGCTCGGCCATGACCTCCTGCCGGAACCGCTGCTGGCTCTCGAAGGAAGCGTCAAACTCCCGCAGCCGGGCCGGAATCGGGAAATCATCCGGGGCGACGAACATCAGCCGGGGCAACCCCTCAGCGGCCGCGGTCCGGTACTCAAGCTCGGTGAACGAGATGGTCTCGCCCGGCGGGCAGCTGCCGTAGTAGTGGCCCATCAGGCCGACCAGCAGGTCGGACTCCCGGACCAGCCGCTCGCAGAGGTCCTTGGCGTTTGCGTCCTGCGCGCCGAAATCCTCCATCTTGACCAGGGTAAACACGGCCAAGCCGTCGATCGCCCGGTGCACCGCCTCGCGATACCCGTCAAGGTCGCAACTCGTCGAGCTGAGAAAAATTTTGTACATCGGCGTTGTGGAATTCCGACAGCCTCGCGTATGACTAGCATCGATTCCGCTGGGGTGAAACCCCAAGGTTGCGCCCACAGGCCCGCCGCGAGACCCTTGGCCGCCGGATGTACCTCTTTCGGTCAGAAAGGCACCTTGATGGGCACGGATTCGTCACATTCCGATTATCTGTCACGTGCTTGGCTGTCATTGACAAGAAGCGCGCTGATGATTGTCATGACAGCCAGATTTATTTTATGATCCTGCGTATTATTGTAGGATTAGTGTATCAGCCGAGATTGATCCCGCATCCATCCGCGGAGATCTGTGCGGAACAAGACAAAAAGGGCACAGATACGTCACATCTGTGCGCAGGCAGGTCACACTTCTGTGATCTGGCCATATCAACGCCGGGTATCGGCCGAAGTCATAAGCCGATCAGCGCTTCGGCGGCGGGGCTGGGCTGGACGCGTGCATTGAACCTCGACTGCAGGTGGGAAAATGGTCGGAAAATGTCATTCGCCGACCTGAAGCAGAAGGCCGCGGTTGCGGGCGCTGCGGAACAGCAGCAGGAACACGATCACGGCCAGCGCCATCCAGGCGAGGTTGAGGGCGATCGCGTAGGCCAGCAGGTCGGTGCGCAGGACGTTGGAAAAAAGGACCGCGCGCATGCCCTCGAAGATCGGCGCCGAGGGCAGCGTCCAGGCGATCGGCTGCAGCCAGGCGGGCAGCGTCGTGATCGGGTAGTAGACGCCCGAGAGCGGCTGGATCAGGAAGATCAGCGCCCAGGCCAGGCTTTCGGCGCCCAGGCCCAGGCGGAGCACGAGCGCTGCGATCATCAGGCCCATCGCCCAGCCGAACCAGAGCAGGTTGGCGAAGAACGCGATCAGCGCCGGGCCAAGCGCGGCAAAGATCGAAAAATGGTGGATCGGGATCGCCAGCAGGGCGGCGCCCCCGACCCCGATCAGGACCCGGATCAGGCTCATCGCGAACAGGGAGGTGACCAGCTCGTGCGGCCTGAGCGGCGAGACGAACAGGTGGCCCAGGTGGCGCGCGTACATCTCTTCCATGAACAGCAGCGAGACCGAGAGCTGGCTCCGGAACAGCACGTCCCAGAGCAAGACCGCGGCCAGGAAGAAGCCCGCGGCCTGGCTCAGCAGATCGGTCTGCCCGGCCAGGAACTTGGTGATGAACCCCCATAAGATCATCTGTACGGTCGGCCAGTAGGCCAGCTCCAGCAGCCGCGGCCACGAGCTCCGCAACAGGTAGAGATGCCGGCGCAGCATGGCCCGGATCCGCCGCAGCGCAAGGCCGGCGGCCTGCATCCTGCCGGGCGCCGGTGGCTCGTTCGCGGTCATGGCCGCGCATCCATCGCTGCGCGCGCAGGCTTGACCCCGGTCCCAGGCATCCGGCCGCGCGCCCGGGTCCGGGACTCGATCGGGCGCACCGGCGTCGATCCGATCGCCTCCGCCGGCATCGCCCGGGAGCGCAGGGTTTCACTCATTCCGATATTTCTTTCTCCGGGCTGGCGGCTAGCGCGGGCCCACGGGCGTCGATCGTATCACCACGGCCGGCATCACCCCGAGCCGGTGGGTTTCTGGCATCCGGGCGCGCGCTCTGGCTTGTGGGTCGACCGGGCGCACCGGCGTCGAGTCCATCGCCACCCCCGCCATCGTCCGGGAGCGCAGGGTTTCAGTCATTCCGATACTTCCTCGGGGCTGGCGGATACCGCGGGCGCACGGGCGTCGATCCGATCACCACAGCCGGCATCGGCCCGAATCGGACGGTTTCTGGCACTCAGGCGAGCGCTCGGGCGGCTCGCGGGTCGATCGGGCGCAGGGGCGCCGATCGGATCACCGGCGGCATCGGCGGCCGGCGTGGGTCTATGGCAGCCGGGCGCGCGCGCTCGGGGCTGGCGTTCGACCGGGCGCACGGGCGTCGATCCGGTCGCCGCGGTCGGCATACGCCGGGAGCGGAAGGTTTCAGGCACTTTGGCGCCGCGCTCAATCGGCCGCGCTCGGCAGCGAAGGGGCGCCGGCGGTGCGCGCGATATCGAGAAAGACCTGCTCGAGGTTGGCGCGGCCGTAGCGCTGGACGAGGTCCGCGGGCGCGCCCTGGTCGACCAGGCGGCCGGCTTTCAGCATCAAGACGTTGGCGCACAGGCGCTCGACCTCGGCCATGTTGTGCGAGGCCAGCAGCAGGGTCGCGTCGCGTTCGCGCTGGTAAATCTCGAGGTAGCTGCGAATGACGTCCGCAGTATCCGGGTCGAGCGAGGCGGTCGGCTCGTCGAGCAGCAACAGCTCCGGCCGGTTGATCAGCGCCTTGGCCAGCATGACCCGGGTCTTCTGCCCCGCCGACAGCCTCCCGGTCGGGCGGTCGAGGAAGGCCTGGAGATCGAGATCGGCGGCCAATGACTGGAGACGGCGCGCGGGCTCGGGGATGCCGTAGAGGTCGGCGTAGACCTGGAGATTCTGGCGGACCGTGAGCCGCGCCGGCAGGTCGACGTAGGGCGAGGAGAAGTTGATCCGGCCAAGCACCCGGTAGCGGTGCCGCGGCATGATCTGGCCCAGCACCGCGATCCGGCCGGCGCTCGGCTCCAGCAGGCCCAACAGCATCGCGATCGTCGTGGTCTTGCCAGCACCGTTGGCGCCGAGCAGCGCTGTCGTGGTGCCGGCCGACACGACGAAGCTCAGCTCATCGACCGCCAGCACCTCGCCGTAGCGCTTGCTCAAACCCGCGACCTCGATGGCATATGGCGCGCGAATTGCCCGGGTCCTTTCTCGGCAACAGCTGCCTCCCTACTTAGCTGCACCGATGGCCGGCCGCCAGGGACCGCCCCGCGGCTGAGGGCCGGGCTGGTCCCGACGTAGCTGGAACCCTGCCTCAGCGGTCGTCGGGCAGGCCGCGGCGGTTCGGAGGGTACCAGGCGTCGGTCAGCAATTCGTCCATGTCATAGGGAAAATCGGCCGGCAGCAGGTCGGCGGCGTCAGGCTCGGCGAAGCGGCGCAGCCCGTTGTCGGCCTTGGTCCGGGCCTGGGTCCAAAGGCGGGACAGGTGCTCTTCGAGGTCGCGCCGCAGCGAGGGGCTGAGCTTGTCCTCGAGCACCGCGCGCGCGTCGATGATCGAATTGTACCAGCTGCCGCGGGGGTCGGATGCCCGCGAGTATTCCAGCTTCAGGCAGTGCTCGATGACCCGGCGCAGCTGGCTGCGCACGGTGTCGCGCTCGCTGGTGCCCAAATCCGCGACCTCCTCGATCAGATGGGGAAAATCGAGGTCGAGGTTCGGGCGCAGCTCTGCGAGCCGGCGCAGGGCCTCGGCCTGGGCCTGCGTCCAGGCGTAGAAGTCCTGCTGATAGAGCTCCTCGATCCGGATCGCCATCACGTCGTCCCCACTTCCGGCAGAGCGTAGCACGTCGGCGCGGCGAACCGGAAGGCGACGGCGCCGCGACCGCCACCCGTTGCAATCTCGCCTTGCGTGGCCCTTGCCTTGGCCGCATTATCGGCAGCGATCAAGCCCGCATCGGGCAGGGCGGATAAAGACCGTCAGTTGAGCCGAACAGGGGAGGCTATGATGGCAATCTCGATTCACCCGGCCGTCGACCACGGCGTCAGGCCCACGGCGCCGAGCTTTTCCGGCGGCACGCTGGTCTGCAAATGCACTGACCGGCCGGTCAGGGTGAGCATCAAGGGGCAGTCCGCCTACAACCACGTCTGCGGCTGCACCAAGTGCTGGAAGCCGGCGGGTGCGCTGTTCTCGCAGGTCGCGGTCGTGCCGCGGGACAACCTCAGCGTGACCGATAACGCCGACAAGCTCCAGATCGTCGATGCTTCGGCGGCGATCCAGCGCTACGCCTGCCGGGGTTGCGGCGTGCACATGTACGGCCGGATCGAGAACAAGGGCCATCCGTTCTACGGCTTCGATTTCATCCACACTGAGCTCTCGCCCGAGAGCGGCTGGGCAGCGCCCGAATTCGCGGCCTTCGTGTCGTCGATCATCGAGGCCGGCGCCAAGCCGGATCAAATGGGCGCGGTCCGCTCGAGGCTCAAGGAGCTGGGCCTCGAGCCCTACGACTGCCTCTCGCCCGGCCTGATGGACGCGATCGCGACCCACACTGCCAAGGCCAGAGGCGTTCTGGCGAACTGATCCGGCCGCGCGCTCAGCTCGGCATCCGTTGACCGGCTGCCAGCCGGCATCCGCATGCCGAGCTGAGCCCTGAGGCCGGGCCTCAGGGCAACGTGTAAGCGGTCTTGACCTGGGTGTAGAACTCGACCGCATAGCGGCCTTGCTCGCGCGGGCCGTAGCTCGAGCCTTTGCGGCCGCCGAACGGGACGTGGTAGTCGACGCCTGCGGTCGGCAGGTTGACCATGACCAGGCCGGCCTCGGCGTTCCGCTTGTAGTGGGCAGCAAACTTCAGCGAGCTCGTGCAGATTCCGGCCGAGAGCCCATAGGGCGTATCGTTGGCGATCGCGAGCGCTTCGTCGTAGTCCTTGACCCGGATCACCGAGGCGACCGGGCCGAAAATTTCTTCCCGATTGATCCGCATCTGGTTGCTGGTCTCGGTGAACAGCGCCGGTGAGAGGTAGTAGCCCTCGGTGTCGCGCTTGAGGCGCTCGCCGCCGACCGCGAGCTTCGCCCCCTCCTTGCGGCCGATCTCGAGGTAGGAGAGGTCCTGGTTCAGTTGGCTCTGGTCGACCACCGGGCCGATCTCGGTGCCGGGCTTGAGCGCGTGGTCGACCTTGAGCGCCTTGAGGCGCTCGACCATCGCCGCGACGAAGCGGTCGTGGATCGCCTCGGTCACGATCAGCCGCGAGGACGCGGTGCAGCGCTGGCCGGTCGAGAAAAAGGCGCCGTTGACCGCGCAGTTGACCGCGGTCGCAAGATCGGCGTCGTCGAGCACGATCAGCGGGTTCTTGCCGCCCATCTCGAGCTGGAACTTGGCCAACCGCGCGGCGCACTTCTTGGCAATTTGGCGGCCGGTCTCGACCGAGCCTGTGAAGCTGATCGCAGCGACATCGGGCGCCTCGAGCAGCGCCTCGCCAACCACCGAGCCCCGGCCCATGACCAGGTTGAAGACGCCGGCGGGCGCGCCCGCGCGGGTCAGGATGTCGGCGATCGCCCAGGCGCAGCCCGGCACCAGATCGGCGGGCTTGAACACGACCGTGTTGCCGTAAGCCAGCGCCGGCGCGATCTTCCAGGCCGGAATTGCCAGCGGAAAATTCCAGGGCGTGATCAGCCCGACCACGCCCAAGGGCTCGCGGGTGATGTCGACCTCGATCCCGGGGCGGACCGAGGGCATCCGCTCGCCGGCCAGGCGCAGCGCCTCGCCGGCGAAGAACTTGAACAGCTGGCCGGCGCGCGCCGCCTCGCCGATGCCCTCGGCCAGCGTCTTGCCCTCCTCACGCGCGAGCAGTTCGCCGAGTTCCTGGCGGCGTTTGAGGATCTCGTCGCCGGTCGCGTCGAGCAGATCGAAGCGCTGCTGCGGAGTGCTCCGCGCCCAACCCGGAAACGCCGCCTTGGCGGCCGCGATCGCCTGCTCCGCGGTCGCCCGATCGGCGCGCGCGAAGCTGCCGACCACGTCCTTGAGGTCCGAGGGATTGATGTCGTCGGCACCCTCGCTGCCCGCGACCCAGTCCCCGCCGATCAAATGCGGCTTCAGTGCCATGCCACGCTCCCTCCAGGATTTCTCGGACGCTCGCTTCAGAATACCAGGCTTTCCCCAACTGTCAGCCACCGGGTCGAGTGGCTCCTTGGCCAGACATCGATCGGGCTGCCACAATTAGGCCGGCCTGGGTGGAAACCGCATCCAGCCGTGATCTCGCGAGATATTCCCGTAAAAGCAGGAAAAATTTTCGAGGCTGTGGATTGTTCGAGCAACTCCATCAAATGCCGATCAAATTGCGGGTCGTGCCGGTGGACAGATCTCTGAGCAGGTTGTGCGCCGAAATGAATTTCGAATGGCGGGGGCGATCGGGTAGGCTCATCCGATCGCGACCCCAGGGAAGCTTACCCGGATGGCTCCGAGCGCGCCCCACCTGTTCACCGAGGACGAAGAGTTGGCGCGCGGCCTGCACGCGACCGGCCTGCTGCCGGCGCAGCACCTGAGAGCCTTGATCGAGCAGAGCCGCGAGATCCAGTCGCTGGTCCCGATCGAGCCGGAGCAGCTGCAGCCGGCGAGCCTCGATCTGCGCCTGGGCGCCATCGCGTATCGCGTGCGCGCGAGCTTCCTGCCGGGCGAAGCCGCCACGGTCCAGGACAAGATCGACGCGTTCGCGATGCACCGCTTCGAGCTCGCCGATCAGGGCGTCGTGCTCGAGAAGGGCTGCGTCTACATCGTCGAGCTGATCGAGCGGCTGGCCCTGAAGAAGCGGACCTCGGCGATTGCCAATCCCAAGAGCTCGATCGGCCGGATCGACGTGTTCGTCCGCCTGATCACCGACTACGGCGGCGAGTTCGACCGCGTGCGCGCCAATTATCAGGGCCCGCTCTACGCCGAGATCTCGCCCCGCACCTTCAGCATCCTGGTGCGACCGGGCGACCGTCTGAACCAGATCCGGATCAAGCGCGGCACGCCCTTGTCCAGTGACGACGCGATGCGCCGGCTGAACGAGCGCGATCGCCTGCTGGGGCCGGGCCTGGAGAGCGACGAGATCAAGAAGGGGGTGCCGATCACGGTCGACCTCGCCGGCGGCGGTGCCGACGAGGTCATCGGCTATCGGGCGCGCCGGCACGCCGGCCTGATCGACCTGCGCCGGCTGCGCCACTACGAGCCGGACGCCTTCTGGCATCAGGTCCGCGCCGCGCGCGACGGCCTTTTGGTTCTGGATCCGGGCGAGTTTTACATCCTGGCATCCAAGGAGGCGGTCCGGGTGCCCGCGGACCATGCCGCCGAGATGCTCGCCTACGATACTGCGATGGGCGAGTTCCGGGTTCACTACGCCGGCTTCTTCGATCCGGGCTTCGGCCATCCCGATGCCGGCGGCGCCGACGACCGCCGGCGCGCCGGGGCGACCGCCGACGTCGCTCTTACAAGCCCGCCGGGAGGCACGCGTGCCGTGCTCGAGGTCCGCTCGCACGAGGTGCCGTTCGTGCTCGAGGACGGCCAGCGGGTCGGCCGGCTGATCTACGAGCGCCTGATCGCCCGCCCGGACCGGCTCTACGGTGCCGGCATCGGCTCGTCCTACCAGCGCCAGGGCCTGGCGCTGTCCAAGCATTTCCGGTCATCGTAGAGGGCCCCGAGGCGCGCGCTCGCGCCGCCGCGGGGATCGAGCTAGTCTAAAGGGCCGGGATGCCGTCGCTCTCGCCCGCGCGGCGCCAGCCTTCCCGACGAGCGGCCTCGTCGCTGCAGAACCGGTCGCCGTCCTCGGCGGCGGCGTCCTGGTAGCCGGCGTCGGTCGGCACCAGGTAGATCCGCTCGCCGCCGCTGACGCGGCCCTTGACGTTGCAGTCCGCACCCGCCTGCTCGACCCCATCGCGCGGCTGATGCTGGCCTTGCCGCCACTCCCAGGGCGCCGCAAACTCGCTGCTCCAGATCCCAAGGCCGGCCGCCCTCGCCTGGCGCTCGAGCTGGCCGTAGTAGGGAAAGCTATCCGGCAGCGCCATGCCGTAGCCGTTGCGCAGCATGACCATCGCCAGATCCTGATCGCGTCCGGCCCAGCAGACCCGGATCAGCTCGCCGTGCGCGCCCTGGGTCCGGATGCCATCGGGCCAGACCTTGCAGACGACCGGCGTGCCGCTGAGCGCGAGCAGCTTCTGCAACGCGAACGCCGCTTCTAGACCGCATTGCCAGGGCTCGCCGTCGCGCAGGCAGACCTGGCCGAGCTCCGGCGCGTCGAGGCCATAGAGCTGGAGGATGTCGCTGCCGCTTTGCAAGGTGTCGCCGTCGATCACCTGGAGGTCTTGCCCGGCGCCGGTCGTCTCGACCGCTGAGGCCGGGAGCCGGCCGCAGAAGACGGTCAGGGCAGCCAGGGCGGCGAGCGCCAGCAGGCGAGATGCCGCCCTGGCAAGACGCGTCACCGGCACGATCGTCACGACGCTTGAAGGCATGGTCTGCTGCCCTTCTGGAGCGTGGGTTGATCACGAGCCCGGCAGGCCCGCCTGCCGGGACCAGACATCGGCTCGTCTCCAGACCACGAAATGCTAAGTTCGGCTGCGCTGCGCGCAGGCCGGCCTGCGGATAATGGCTCGAGCTTAGCGGGTGAGGGTGACCAACCCCTGAACGGGCACCCGGCAAAGGCCAACCGGCACCGGGCTGCGGCTGCGCTCAGCGGCGATCGCCGCTGCCGCCGATCTGCGCCCGCGCCAGCCGAGAGCGCAGCTTGTCGAGGTCGCGGGCGGCGATCTGATCGAGCGACAGGCCGAGGTCGGCCGCCAGCACGGCAACGTACCAGAGGACGTCGCCAAGCTCATCCTCGAGGTCCGCGCGCGGCGCTTGGGCGAAATCGCCGGCCTGGTCGCGCAGCACCTTCTTGACCTTGCCGCAGACCTCGCCCGCCTCGCTCGCGAGGCCCAGCGCTGGATAGATGACGCGAAAGCGGTCGCCGTAGATCGCGGTCCGCCGCGCCGCCGTCTGATAGTCGTCGAGCTGCATTGCCAAGTCGCCTCAGCCGTTCAGGCCCGGTGCGGGCGCTGCCGCGCCGCACCTAGACTATTGTTGTAGCCAGGCTCGGCCGCGGGGGACAGGGGGCGCATCGAGCCGGAGTCCGGGCGAGGGCTGGACGGGCCGGCCGCGCCTGCTACGTTCGTCGCCTCACGAGGGAGCCCGGGACCGAGGCCATGCTGGTGCTGCTACCGGACGCGCTGTTCGAGGACGACGCCGAGATCGAGCGCGGCGTGCTGGGCGACGACGTGGAGGTCGCGGTCTACCGCGAGCTCAGCGCCGAGCGGGTTCCGGACGAGCGCTGGCAGACTGCGGACGCGCTGATCGTGTACTACGGCGTGCCGATCGACCGCGCCGTGATCGAGCGGCTGAGCCGCTGCCGGATCCTGGTCCGGGCCGGCGTCGGCTACGACCACATCGACGTCGCCGCCTGCGGCGAGCGGCAAATTCCGGTCTGCAACGTGCCCGACTACGGCACTACCGAGGTCGCCGACCATGCGATCGCGCTGATGCTGGGGCTCGCCCGCGGCCTCGTGTCCTACCACGCCCGCCTGCTCGCCGATCCCCACGCCGGCTGGCACTGGGCCGGCGCGCCGCTGGTGCGCCGGTTGCGCGGCGCCCGCTTCGGCGTCGTCGGGCTCGGCCGGATCGGCACCGCCGCGGCGCGCCGCGCCCACGGCCTCGACATGGAGGTCAGCTTCTACGACCCCTATCTGCCTGACGGCGTCGATCTCGCGCAGGGCTACCGGCGGGTGGCCTCGCTCGAGGCGCTGGTGGCCGAGGCCGACGTGGTCAGCCTGCACTGCCCGCTGGCGGCCGAGAACACCAATCTGATCGACGCGCGGGCGCTCGGGGCGTTCAAGCCCGGGTCGTTCCTGATCAACACGGCGCGCGGCGGCCTGGTCGACCTCGGCGCGCTCGGCGACGCGCTGCGCGACGGCCCGCTCAGCGGTGCCGGGCTCGACGTCCTGCCGTTTGAGCCGCCCGATCCGACGCACCCGCTGATCCAGGCGTTCCGGCGCCGCGAGCCCTGGCTTGATGGGCGGCTGCTGCTGACCCCGCACATCGCCTGGTTCTCGCCCGCCGGCCGGGCCGACCTGCGGCGCAAGTCGGCCGAGACCGTGCGCGACTTTCGGGTCGAGGGGAGGCTGCGCAACTGCGTCAATCAGGCCGCCCTGAACGCCGCCAAAGGGCGCGCGGACACTTAGCGCAAGGCGGGCGCTGCGCGGCCACACCTTCTGGTTGGGCCCATGCTGCGTGACCACCTGCCCATCTGGACCTGGGTCAGCCCGTTCGCCGGCTGGCTGCTGCTCGCCGCCTCTTTGCTGCTCGTGCACCCCTTGCTCGTCTTGGCGCTCGGCGCCGGCTTGATCGCCTGCGTGCTGGCGGCGGTGCATCACGCTGAAGTCGTGGCCCACCGCGTCGGCGAGCCCTTCGGTACGCTGGTGCTGGCGCTCGCCGTGACCGTGATCGAGGTGGCGCTGATCGTCTCGTTGATGCTGGCCAGCGGCGATGCTGCGGCGGCACTGGCCCGCGACACGATCTTCGCCGCGATCATGATCATCCTCAATGGCATGGTCGGACTGTGCCTGCTGGTTGGCGGGTCAAGGCACGGCGAGCAGGCGTTCGGCCTTTACGGCGTCAACGCAGCGCTGGCGACGCTCGCGGCCATGTCGGTCATGACCCTGATCCTGCCCAATACCACGACCACCGTCGCGGGGCCGGTGTATTCAGCGAGCCAGCTGGTGCTGATCGCGGTCGTGTCGCTGGTTCTCTACGGTTCCTTTGTCTTCGTGCAGACGATCCGCCACCGCGACTATTTTCTGCCTCAAGCTCGCGCGGAACCTGACGCCGAGGCGCACGCGGCTCCGCCAAGCCGGCCGGTGGCGGCGGCCGGCGCGGTATTGCTGCTCGTTTGCCTGGTCGCGGTGGTGCTGCTGGCGAAGGCGCTCTCGCCGACCATTGAAGCGGCGATCAGTTCGGCGGGCGCGCCCAAGGCGGTGGTCGGCATCATCATTGCCGCGATCGTGCTGCTGCCCGAAAGCCTGGCCGCGCTCCGGGCCGCCCGTTCCGACCGGCTGCAAACCAGCCTCAATCTCGCGCTCGGCTCGGCGCTGGCCTCGATCGGGCTGACCATTCCGGCCGTCGCCATGGTCGCTCTCGCCACCGGCTGGACGCTCGTGCTCGGGCTCGACCTCAAGGGGATGGTGCTGCTGGCGCTCTCGCTGCTGGTCGCGACGCTATCCCTCGGCACCGGTCGAACGACCGTTCTGCAGGGCGCCGTCCATCTGGTAATCTTCGCCGTCTACCTGTTCACGACAATCGTGCCTTGAGCCCTCAGAACCGCGCCTCGCTGCCGGTCATCTGAGCCACCAAGTTAAAGAAAGCGCGCTTGCGCGGTGAGTTGATCCGCCAGTCGACGGGCACGCTCTGAAAGCCGCACTCGGCGCCCTCGCCCGGCAGGCGGTAGTCGAACAGACCCCAGCTTGCGCCCTCGGCGATCGCGGCCACGAAGTTGTTGTCGTCGCGCTCGAAATCGAAGTGGTCGTCCTCGTTGAACACGATCGGCTGGCCGCGATACTCGGGCAGCGCCCGGGTCGCGCGCACCATCGCTCGGATCTCGGCCGGATCATCGACATGGTTGCCGTGGAGAAAGAGGACATCGGCGACACCGGCGACGTTCGGGCGCGGAATCGAGCCGCCGCGGTAGCTGGTGCCGACCAGGAGCCGGCCGAGCCGATTGGCGATCCGCCCCGCCGAGCCGCGCTGGACCATCTGGATCAGCTCGTGGCCGCGCTCGGGCTTCAGGATCGGATGCGTGTAGCGGGGCACGTCGATCTCGTTGGCGATCTCGACGATCACGTTGGCGTAGCCGCCGGCAATGATCCATTCGGTGGCGTTCCTGGCCGCAGCGATCACGGCGGCTTCGCTCGCCAGGCGCTGGTCCTGGCCGAAGTAGAAGTAGCCCAGAATCACGACCATCCCGAGCTGGTCGGCCCGCTCGATGATCCGGCTCATCCGCGCCGCGTAATCGGGCCGGAGACGGCCGTCGGCCTCGAAGGCGGAGTTATGCCAGGGCTGCTCGCCGGAGTAGCCCTGCGGGCTGCCGCCCTGAAAATTGACCGTGAACGCGAGCAGGCCGGCACTCCGCCAGCTTTCCATCGCGGCGACGAACTCGTCGGTGTTGCGCTCGGCATCGAACGGACCATCGGGGCCGCCGAACAGCGCCCTGGTGTGGGGATTGAGGTCGTCGAACACGCCCTGGACCATGCGGGCGTTGAGCAGCAGCCCTTCGATCCGATGGCCGCGGAAGCGGCACCCCGGGTAGGTCGGCCGACCGTCGATCCAGAAGCGGTCGTGCGCGAGGTCGACCGTCGTCCTGCCCAGCGAGCTGTTTCCAGTTGGCTGCGGCAGGCCGGCTCAGCCCTTGACCGCGCCGGTCATGCCGGAGACGTAGTACTCGACGAAGAAGGAATAGACGATCGCGACCGGCACTGAGCCGAGCAGCGCGCCGGCCATCAGCGAGCCCCAGAAGAACACGTCGCCCTTGATCAATTCGCTGGTCACGCCGACCGGGATCGTCTTGTTCGGAGGCGAGTGGATGAACACCAGCGCATACAGGAACTCGTTCCACGACAGCGTGAAGGCGAAGATCCCGGCCGACAGGATGCCGGGCACCGCGAGCGGCAGGATGATCCAGACCATCGCCTGGAGGCGGGTTGCGCCATCGATCCGGGCGCACTCCTCGAGCTCCTTGGGGATGGTCTGGAAATAGCCCATCAGCAGCCAGGTGCAGAACGGCACCAGGAAGGTCGGGTAGGTGAAGATCAGCGACCAGCTGGTGTCCTGGAGGCCCATCCACGAGATCACGCCGGTCAGCGGGATGAACAGCAGCGTCGGCGGCACGAGGTAGGTGACGAAGATCGCGATCCCCATGACCGTCGAGCCCGGGAAGATCAGCCGGGCGAGCGCATAGCCCGCGAGCACGCCCGCGAACAGCGAGATCGCGGTCGAGGCGCAGGCGACCCAGAGCGTGTTGATCATCCACCGGACGAACAGGGTGTCGCTGAACAGCTTGTCCCAATGGCTGAGCGTCGGCTGGCGGACCAGGAACGGCGACAGCCGCGGATTGTAGAGCTCCGGGTCGGGCTTGATCGAGGTGATGAACATCCAAAAGAACGGGAACAACATCGCGAACACGAACATGAACAGCGGGATGTAGAAGACGATCAGCCGCCTGAGGTAGGTTTCGCCGACGGTCGAGCCCATCAGAGGTCTCCGGGCAATTCCTGGCGGTGGCTCAGCGCACGCCCTGGCGGCGCAGGTACCAGAGCTGGAAGATGATGACCGAGGCGAGGATCGGCAGCATGAACAGCGCGACCGCCGCCCCCTGGCCAATGTTGCCCGAGGTCATGCCAAGCTGATAGGCGAGCGTCGCCAACAGATGAGTCTCGTTGTTCGGGCCGCCACGGGTGAGGACGTAGACCAGCTGGAAATCGGCGAAGGTGACCACGATCGAGAACACGACGACCACGATCGCCACCGGCTTGATCATCGGCAAGGTCACATGCCAGAACTTGCGCCAGCCGCCCGCGCCATCGATGTCCGCGGCGTCGTACAGCTCCTGCGGAATGGTCTGCAAGGCCGCCAGAAACGAGATCGCGAAGAATGGCAGGCCGCGCCAGACATTGACCAGGATCACCGAGGCCATCGCCCAGCCAGGATCGCCGAGCCATAAGGGTCCGCTGAAATAGCCCCAGTTCTCCTTGAGCGTGACGCCGAACACCACGATCGGCATCTGCCAGAGCACGCGCAGCACCCAGTTGAACACGCTGAAGGTGGCATCGAACATCCACAGCCAGCAGAGCGTGCTGAGCACCGTAGGCACGATGAATGGCAGCAGCACCGCCGAACGGACGAATCGCTGCAGGCGGAACCTGCGATTGAGCAGCACCGCCAGCCACATCCCGAGCGCGGCCTTGAAGATCGTCGCCATGAACGTGAAGAACACGGTGTTCCAGGCCGCCGTGCGGAAGATGTCGCTGTTCAGCAGCCGGATATAGTTGCCGAGGCCGACGAACTTGCCGGGCGAGCCCACCAGCTTGTCGGTCAGCGACATCCAGATGCCGAGCGCGAACGGATAGGCGATGAACACCAGGATCAAGATCAATGCCGGCGTCAGCAGCACGAAGCCCAAGATCCGCTCGTCCTCGAGCGCAGTCGCAATCGGGCCCATCTGCTCGCGGCGCGCGAGCGGCGCATCGGCAATCCGAACGCGTGCGGCGTGGGCGGGCAGGGTGGATTTCATGGCTCTATCGCACCGGCTTGAGTGCAGCCCGCGGCGAGGAAGCTTGGCAGAGGGCCACCACCTTTGGCCCCGGCTCGCCGCGGGCTCGGCATCAACTCAACGCAAGGTCACGCGCCGTAGACGTTCTCGAGCTCGCTCTGGGCCCAGGCCGCGACCTCTTCCGGGTTCTCGCCGCGTGCGCCGCGGGCGAACATATCGACGATGATATACTTCTCCTGGGCCTCACCCGACTGCCGGTTCCAGGGGCCGGCGTAGCCGGCGGTGCGACCGTAGCGCGGATTGGTCGCGTAGATCGCGATCGCCGGATCGGAGCTCCAGACCGGATGGGTCTCCCACTTCGGCTGCAGACCCTGGACGTAGCCCTGGTTCACGGTGATGAACTGGTCGAGGTTGTCCTCCTGGCCCGACCAGCGGATGTACTCGGCGGCCGCTTCCTTGTTCTGCGAGTACTGCATGATGCTGAGCGTGCGCGGCTGGACGAAATGGAACCGGCCCGACGGACCCTCCGGATTGAGGAAATGGTTGAGCTTCTCGGCCAGCCCCGGGTACTGGTCCGGGGTGTTCTTGGCGATGAAGTAGATGCTGGCGCCATTCAGCGTCGCGCCGATGGTCTGGCCCAGGAAGGCGCGGTTGTTGCTGGTGTCGTCCCAGGCGAAGCCGCCCGGATCGCAGGCCGCCTCCCAGAACTCCTTCATGAAGGCCAGCGCCTTGTGGGTGCCTTCGGAGTTGATCACGACCTTGCCCAACTCGTCGACCTCCATCCCGCCGAAGCTCCACATCAGCGGGTAGCAGAAGGTCGGGGCGTCGCCGAAGGTGTGGCCGAGCGTCTGGCCGACCGGCAGGTTGTTGCCCTTGAGGGCCTGGCCGACCTTCAGATAGTCGTCCCAAGTGTTGGGCGGGGTCAGGCCCAGCTCGTCGAACACGTCCTCGCGGTAGACGATCGCGTTGCCGATGTTGAACAGCGGCACGCCCTTGGCGACCCCGTCGACCGTGGCGGCGCCCCGCGCCCAGTCGTAGAGCTGATCGCCGGCGACCTCGGCGATCAGGTCGTTGTGCTCGGCAAGGCCGTTCGCGAACAGCTGCGGCTGGTTGGCGTTCATCTGGATCACGTCGGCGCCGCTGCCGCTCTCGATCGCGGCGGTGATCCGGGCCGGCATGTCGTTCTGGTTGATCTTCTCGACCGTGACCTCGATGCCGGTCGCCTTCGTGAACTCCTGTGCCTGGCGGTCGACCTCGGCATCCGCGGCTGGCACGAAGCTGGTCCACTGCAAGTAATGCACTTTGCGCGCCTGGGCGTAGGCCGGCGCCTTGCCACCGAGGAACGGTGCGGCGATCAGCCCTGCGCCGGCCACCGCGGTCGTCTCGACGAACCGCCGCCGCGTCATCGCGGCCTTGGTCGGCGGCACGGTAACGAACTCAACCTTCTTCATTGACTGCCTCCCTGTTAAGGCCCGGCACGCCGCCAGACCGAGCCGGATCCGGGCGATCGCATGCCAACCATTGCCCGGAGTGTAAGGCGTTCTTGCCGCGCGGTCCACGGTTTTGCCGCGGCCGGATGCCGAAGCCGGCGAACCGGAAGGTCGGCACGACGCCGGAGCGGCCTGCGGCGAAACCTGGGAGCGGCGGGACCAATGCCGGCGGATCGTGACTTTCTGGACCCCGCCTCGTGACAGCGGCGGCGGTTGTGAAGTAGCCTGATCGCAGCTCCAACGGCGCGCCTGGGGCCAGCAGCGCTGGCCCGGCCGAACGCGCGCAAGGCCAAGGGCGGAGGCCGACCAAGGCATGTCCGGGCGATGATCGGGAGCGACCGTCGAGGCCTGCTCGCGACAGGTGCGATGGCCGAAACCGAACCGCCCGCCAATCGTTATTGATGGGTCTGTTCGTCGGCCAGGCCGCATGCGGCGCCAGCCCGGATGCCGCCGATCCCGGCAGTCCCGCAGAGCAAAGGATCAGCACCGTGGCGACGATTGCTCGACGCGACACCCCGGCCGGCGGGCTTGCCTGGTGGTCCTGGCCCCGCCTCAAGCACAACCGGAATTGGGTCGGCCTCTGGTTCATGCTGCCGGCCGCGCTGTTCCTGATCCTGTTCCTGACCTATCCGCTCGGGCTTGGCATCTGGCTGAGCTTCACCGATACCAAGATCGGCCGCACCGGCGTCTTCATCGGGCTCGAGAATTTCGTCTGGCTGTGGGACGATCCGGTGTTCTGGCTGTCGGTGTTCAACACGTTCCTCTACACGATCGTCGCCAGCGTGTTCAAATTCGGGCTCGGCCTCTACCTCGCGATCCTGCTTAACCGCTCGATCCCGTTCAAGGCATTCATCCGGGCGATCGTGCTGCTGCCGTTCATCGTGCCCACGGTGCTGTCAGCGATCGCGTTCTGGTGGATCTACGATAGCCAGTTCTCGATCATCAGTTGGTCGCTGGTGAAGCTCGGCCTGATCGACAGTTACATCAACTTCCTCGGCGACCCGAACAACGCGCGGGCCTCAGTGATCGTCGCCAATGTCTGGCGCGGCATCCCGTTCGTCGCGATCACGCTGCTCGCCGGCCTGCAGACGATCTCACCGACGCTCTACGAGGCGGCGATCATCGACGGCGCCAACCGCTGGCAGATGTTCCGCCACGTCACCTTCCCGCTGCTGACGCCGATCATCGCGGTGGTCATGACCTTCTCGGTGCTGTTCACGTTCACCGACTTCCAGCTGATCTACGCGATGACCCGGGGCGGCCCCCTCAATGCCACCCATCTGATGGCCACCCTGAGCTTCCAGCGGGCGATCCTCGGCGGCTGGCTCGGCGAGGGGGCGGCGATTTCGACCGCGATGATCCCGTTCCTGCTGGCCGCGATCATGTTCAGCTGGTTCGGCCTGCAGCGCCGCAAATGGCAGCAGGGCGGGACCGATGACTGATCTGGGAAAGGACGAGGAGCAAGCGGCCATGGCCGATCAGCTGACCCACCTGCACGCCGACCAGGTGACCGAGAAGCAAGCCGGGCTGCTCCAGGGCTGGTCGGCCCGCCGGCGCCGTGAGCGCCAGGGCATGGACTACCTCGAGCGCTTCCACACCAAGGCGATCACGGTCTATCTGCCGGTCATCCTGTTCCTGATCGTCCTCTTGTTCCCGTTCTATTGGATGACGCTGACCAGCATCAAGCCGAACAACGAGCTGATCAACATGCAGACCACCAATCCCTGGTGGGTCACCAACCCGACGCTCGAGCACTTCAACCGGCTCCTGTTCCAGACCGACTATCCGTCCTGGATGTGGAACACGATGATGGTCGCGGTCTGCGCCACCTTCCTGTCGCTGGCGGCGAGCGTGATGGCCGCGTACGCGATCGTGCGCGTCCGCTACAAAGGCTCGGGCACGATCGGCGGTCTGATCTTCCTAGCCTATCTGGTGCCGCCCTCGATCCTGTTCATTCCGCTCGCGATCATCGTCTTCCAGTACGGCCTGTTCGACAGCCCGCTCGCGCTGATCCTGACCTATCCGACCATCCTGATCCCGTTCTCGACCTGGCTGCTCATGGGCTACTTCAAGACGATCCCCTACGAGCTCGAGGAGTGCGCGCTGATCGATGGCGCCGGGCGCGTCCAGATCCTGACCAAGATCATCCTGCCGCTGTCGATCCCAGGCCTGATCTCGGCCGGGATCTTCGCCTTCACGTTATGCTGGAACGAGTTCATCTACGCGCTGACGTTCATCTCATCATCCGAGAACAAGACCGTGCCGGTCGCGGTGCTCTCGGAACTGGTCGAAGGCGACGTCTATCACTGGGGCGCTCTGATGGCCGGAGCGCTGCTCGGCTCGATCCCGGTGGCCCTTGTCTACTCGTTCTTCGTCGAGCACTACGTCTCCTCGATGACCGGCGCGGTCAAGGAGTGAGCGCCGCTGTGGGCTTCGGATTGCGAGGTGCGTTAGCTCCGCGTTAATGCGGCCGCCGCAAACTCGCCTGAAAAGGGCGAGGAGCGGAGCATGGCGCGCAGCAATCCGGAGCTCTGGCGGCGGCTGGCGGCGTTCGAGGTCAGCCCCGAGGGCGCCCTGTTCGGCTTCACCAAGCGGCTCGCCCGCGAGAACCAATGGCCGCTCGCATTCGCGCGCCGGGTGTTCGATGAGTATCGACGCTTCTTATACCTCTCGGTGGTCGCGGGCGGGCAGCTGGCACCCGCGGACGCGGTCGCCCGGACCTGGCAGCTGCACCTCAGCTACCGGGCCTCGTACGGGCAGGTGCTCTGCGGCAGCGTGCTCGGCCAAGCGCTGCACTACGAGCCGGCGGACGGCGAGGCGGCGGCGCGCGAGGCTCGCTACCGGGCGACGCTCGCCGCCTACGAGCAGGAGTTCGGCTGCGCGCCACCGGCCGAGATCTGGCCGGCAGCTCCGCAGGTGGCTCAGCTGCCGCCGGCGAACCGCCGCCGGCGCACCGCACGCAAGGCGCGCCAGCGCGCGGCTCTGGCCCTCATCCCCGCCGCAAATCCAGCATGACGATCGAGATGTTGTCGGTGCCGCCCGCTGCGATCGCGGCCTCGAACAGCGCCGCGATCGACGCGCGGTCGTCCGCCCCGAGCCCTGCCTCGAGCGCGCCCAGCGGCACGAGGTCCGAGAGGCCGTCGCTGCAGATCAGGTAGCGCTCGCGCGCGAGCGGGGACAGGGCCAACAGATGCGGCTCGATCGGGGTCGGCTCGTAGGCGCCGCCGAGCGTCTGGGTGATCAGGTGGCTGGTCAGCGCGGCGGTCCGGCCGTCGGCGAGCTTGGGCCCCGGGGTGTCGTCGGTGCTGAGCTGCTCGAGCCTGCCGGCCTCGATCCGGTAGACCCGGCTGTCGCCGACATTGAACACGAGGCTGCCGGCGGGCGCGAGGACGACGCCGGCGACCGTGGTGCCCATGCCGCGGAGCCCCGGGCGCGCACGCATCAGCTCGTACAGCAGCTCGTTGGCCTCGGCGAGCAGCCCGGCCACGGCCGCCTCGCCGTCCGCCCGGCTCGCTTGCTGCGTCAGGCGCTCGGCGACCGCGCGGCTCGCGACCCCGCCCGCGGCGTGGCCGCCCATGCCGTCGGCGATCAGGCAGATCAGCGGCCGGGTGATCTCGAGCTCGACCGTCTCCGGCGCCGTCATTGGCGCGCTGATCACGCGGTCGCCGAGCGCGATCGTGTCCTCGTTGACGGCGCGCACAGCCCCCGGGTGCGTGAGGACGGTCGCCACAAGCCGCACGACGGGCGGGGGTGACATTGATCAGTCGTCGACGATCGCGACCGCGCGCGTCCACCCGGCCGAGGCGGCCTTGATCTTGACCGGAAAGCAGCAGACCTGGAAGCCGGTCGCCGGCAGCTGGTCGAGGTTGGCGAGCTTCTCCAGGTGGCAATAGCCGATCTCGCGCCCGGCCTTGTGGCCCTCCCAGATCAGGCCGGGGTCGCGGGTCCGGGCATAGGCCTTGGCCGTCTTCGAGAATGGCGCGTCCCAGCTCCAGCCATCGGTGCCGGTGACCCGGACGCCGCGCTCGAGCAGCCAGAGCGTGGCGGCGCGGCCGCAGCCGCAGCCGCGGTCGATGTAGTCGTCGGCGCCGTAGGCGGCGCCGGCGGCGGTGTTGAGCAGCACGATGTCGAGCGGGCGGAGATCGTGGTCGATCCGCGCCGAGTTCCGCCTCGAGATCGGCGGGCGTCAGCACGTAGCCGTCATCGAGCTCGCGCAAATCGAGCTTGACGCCGGGCTGGAAGCACCAGTCCAGCGGCACCTCGTCGATCGTCGCCGCACGCTCGCCGCGGTTCATCGTCGACGCATAGTGCCAGGGCGCATCCAGGTGGGTGCCGTTGTGGGTGGTGATCGCGACCCGCTCGATCGCCCAGGCCTCGCGGTCGGGCAGATCCGCCGCGGCCAGACCCGGGAAGCAACCGAGCAGGCTCGGCAGCGTGTCCTGGTGGTCGAGATAAGTGATCTCCGGGAGCATGAACGGCGGGTCGGAGCGGATGCCCGACTGCAGCGCGACCGAAATGTCGATGATCCTGCGGGCCATGACGGGGGCTCCTGTCGGCGGGCTCAGGAGGCGGCGCGACGCGCGCCCGCGGCGAGCTCCGCCTCGGCGGCGGCGGCGGCCAGCGTCTCCGGCTTCGGCGCCTGGCCGGGCTCAGCCGGGGGCACGTAGACCGAGACCTGCCGGCGCGCGAACTGGATGCCGGCCGCCTCGAACTCCTGCTGCACCCGTTGGAACAGCTCGCGCCGGATCACGAACTGCTCGCCCGGCTTGGCCATGAACTTGCAGCGGATGATCATCGCGGAATTGTCCATCTCGAGCACGCCCTGGGACTTGGGCGGGTCGAGCAGGTTCGGGCCCATGACCGGGTCGGCGGCCATCTCGGCGCCGATCTTCTTGAAGATCTTCTTCACCTTGCCGAGATCGGTGTCGTAGGGCACCCGGAACTGCAGCTTCATGATCACCCAGTCGCGGCTGTGGTTGGTCAGGTGCTGGATCTCGCCGTAGGGGATCGTGTGCAGCGCGCCCCGGTGGTGGCGCAGCCGCAGTGAGCGGATCGAGATCTTCTCGACCGAGCCGCGGGCCGCGCCGACGTCGATGTACTCGCCCAGCCGCAGGGCGTCGTCGAGCAGGAAGAACATGCCCGAGACGATGTCCTTGACCAGCGTCTGGGCGCCGAAGCCGATCGCCAGGCCGATCACGCCGGCGCCGGCCAGCAGCGGGCCGATGTTGACGCCGAGCGAGGCGAGCACGATCATCACGACCATCGCGATCAGCGTGACGAACAGGAACGAGCGCACCAGCGGCAGCAGCGTGCGCAGGCGCGAGGCGCCGGGCCCGCCGCCTTCGCCGCCGGCCTCGCTCTCGCCGGCCGGCGCGGTCTCCTGGGCGAGGCGCCGGTCGATCGCGGTCTTGGCCAGTTCCCAGGCGATGTAGGCGAGCAACACGGTCAGACCGATGTCGAGCAGGGTCGCGACTGCCCGTTCGCCGACGCCCACGACCGCCATGTCGAACAGGTCGGCGCCCCACAGGCGCGCGAAGACCAAGAGACCGATGATGATCAACAAGATACGAGTCGCGCGCCGAGCGAGCCGGCCGAACGCACCCGCGCCCTCGGCCCAGCGTTCGCGCCGGGCGGCGACGTAGGCGTCGGCCAACCTGCCAAGCGCGGCGTCAGCCAAGGCGAGCAGGATCGGGAGCAGCAGGCTCAGCACCATCGCCCGGCCGGCCGGCTGCCCGCTGACCGCCGCGGTGACTTCGGCGAGCGCCCAGATCGCCAGCACATAGACCATGACCAGGACGTGCCAGAAGCTCGCCAGCACCAGGCGCAGCCGCTGGCCGGGGCTCAGCGTCGCCGGCGGTTCGGCCGCGCCGCCGCGGATCAGACGAGCGACCGGCTCGCGGCTCTGCCAAACGAACCGGAACAGCAGCGCGACGAAGACCAGCGTGGCGAGCGCGCCGAGCAGGTTGGTGACGTCGGGATCGAGGCCGAACCTGCGCAACAACTGAATCGTGAGGAAGGCGAGCACCATGAAGGCCAAGACGCCGACCACCCGGCGGTGCAGCAGCCGGGCGGTGGCGTCGTCGACCGGCAGCAGCCGCAGAGCCGGAGCCTCGGGCGCGAACAGGCGGCGTGAGATCAGGGCGCCAAGACGGATCGCGACGATCGCGGCAAGGTAGGTGAGCACGGTCAGCCGGGTCGGCTCGTGCCCTTGCCAGAGCACGAAGAAGGTGCCGAGCGCGGCGGCGACGAAGACCAGGATGCCCAAAAGCTCGAGCAGCACGCGCAGCGCCATGAAGCCACAGGCGGCGGCGAAGCTTTCCGCGTCGGCCGTCGCCACCTGGCCCCGCACCTCGCCGAGCAGTCGGCCGAACAGCCACTCGGCGAGCGCGCCGAGCGCCACCATCAGCGCGAAGCCGAGCCCGATCTCAAGCAGGACGCCCGGCGCCGCGGCCGTCGATCAGCCGGCCGGCGAACAAGGCCGGCACTTCCGGCAGCGCCGGCAGCGCCGCTGTCATGCGGCGCCAGCGTTCGCGCACCGCTGTCGCTCCGGCGTCGACAGTCGACACCATCATGTCGGACTCGGCGGCGCTTCGGGTGGCGATCTGCCGGTCGAACTCGGCCAGCAGCAGCTCGCGCGCCTGGGCATCGCTCAGATGCGCCAGCAGGTCGCGCAGCGCCTCGCGCGTCAGCGGCTCCGGCATGGCCAGGGGCGCGGTCGCGGCCGGCGCCGGCTGCTGGGCGTGGGCCGCACCGCCGCCGAGCAGCCCGATCACCAGCAGCAGGATACCGGCGAGAACCGGGCCACCCCGCACGCCGATTCGCGGCCAGCGTCTACCCAGCATCGACCGTCACCCCTTGCGCGGCAGTGTCAGATCCCGGATGCGATGCCCTCCCTTACACCGCCCTGCCGCCGAGCACCACCGCCAACCCACGCTCGATAGCGGGCCTTGGCGAGCCGGGTCGGCTTGTGCTTTGGTGCCCGCCCCGAGCCCGACCCGGGCGGCGCGCGATCATCACGGAACCGACCATGAACGCTCGATGGCTCGTCCTCTGGTGGCTGCTGGCGCTGGTCGCGCCCGCCCCAGCTCGCGCCGCGAGCTACGACTATCCGTTTGTCGACGCCTACGCCGCGACCGTGGTCGGCACGCCGAGCATCTGGCGGGCCGATCTGCCGGCGACTGCGGCGTTCGAGGAGCATGACCTGACCGTCTTTGCGGACCGCGAGATCCCCGACATCTTCTGGTATACTGAGGGGCTGCGCTTCGGTCTGCTGGCGCAGGCGCACAAGGCGCCGCTCGCGTTCGTGATCGGCGGCACCGGCGCCGACTACGATTCGAGCAAGAACCTGATCCTGATCAGCATGTTCCACAAGATCGGCTTCCATGTCATCTCGCTGCCTTCGCCGCTTCACCAGAACTTCATCGTCAACGGCTCGACCACCAGCGTGCCGGGGCTGATCAGCGAGGACGCCGCGGACCTCTACCGGGCCATGCGGCTGGCCTACCAGCAGGTCAAGGACCGGGTCGAGGTTTCGGCCTTCGACCTGGTCGGCTACAGTCTCGGCGCCGCGCAGGCCGCCTTCGTCGCCAAGCTCGACGACGAGCAGCAGGCGTTCCGCTTCCAGCGGGTGCTGCTGATCAACCCGCCGGTCAACCTGGCGAACTCGGCCGAGATCCTCGACCGCCTGCTCGAGGACAACACGCCCCAGGGCATCGGCGTCTTCATCAACCAGATGATCGACACGTTCATCGGCACAGCGGTCCAACAGGAGGCGCCGACTTTCGCGCAGGATTTCCTCTACACGATCTACAAGCGGCGCGAGCCCAAGGACGAGAGCCTGGCGGCCGCAATCGGGCTGGTGTTCCGGGTGGTCTCGGCCGACATGATCTTCACCACCGACGTAATGACCAAGGCCGGTTATCTTGCGTCGCCCCGCCCACCGCTCGGCGTCACCGATTCCCTGACCCAGTACGCGGAGGTCGCGCTGCGCACCAGTTACGAGGATTACATCGAACATTTGTTCCTGCCATTCTTTCGGCAGCGGGAGCCCGGGGTCACGCGCGATGATCTGATCTATCGCACCAGCCTTCGCAGCATCGAAGACTATCTCGCCCAAGCCGGGAAAATCGGCTTGATGCACAATGAGGACGACATCACGCTCGCCGAAGGTGAGATCGACTACCTGAAACAGGTGTTCGGCGGGCGAGCGAAAATCTACAACAAGGGCGGTCATGTCGGCAATCTCGACTACCGCGACAACATTGCCGACATGATCGAGTTCTTCACCAGGTAGCGGCGAGCCAGCCGCTCCCGATGCGCCCCCGACCGGCTGCCGCCCTGGCGCTGCTGGCCAGCTTATGGCTTGGCGCCTGCGCCAGCAGGCCGCCGCCGCCGATCCAGCCGCAACGCCAGCTGGCGGACGTGGCCCGGCCGGACGAGGTGTTCGCGCTCGAGATCTTCGATCCGCTCGAGCGCTGGAACCGCGGCGTCTATACTTTCAATGCCCGGCTGGATCGCGCCGTGCTGTTGCCGGTGGTCAATGCCTACCGGCGGGTCACACCCGAGTTCGTCCGCAATCGGGTCACCGACTTCTTCTCGAACCTGACCGAGATCACGACCTTCGGCAATTCGGTGCTGCAGCTGAAGCCGGCGACCGCGGGCCGGGCGGCGGTCCGGTTCGTCAACAACGTCCTGTTCGGCTTCGGCGGTCTCTACGACATCGCGGGCAGGCAGGCCGAGGTGACCCAGCTCAGGGAGGACTTCGGCCAGACGCTTGGCCGCTGGGGCGCCGGCGACGGGCCCTACCTGGTCCTGCCGCTGCTCGGACCATCGAACCTGCGCGACGCCTCGGGCTCGCGGTCGACACCGTGAGCCTCAGCCTGATGTTCCCGTCCGGGGTCAGGAGCAGCCTTCCCTATCAGGGCGCGGCCTACGTCCTGCGGCCGATCGATCTCCGCCACAACGTCGCGTTCCGCTACTACCGGACTGGAACGCCGTTCGAGTACGATCTGATCCGGCTGCTGTACACGCGAACGCGCGAGTTCGAGATCGCAAAGTAGGCGTGCCCGGCGCGGGTGCCCGTCAGAGGGTTTTTGTGACCTTGCCGAGCCCCCGGGGGCGGTCGGGATCGAGGCCGCGGGCTTCGGCCAGCGCCGCGGCGAATGGATAGAAGGCCTGCAGCGCCGTGATCGGATCGAGCACGGGGTGGAGCGGCGGCGGCAGCGGCAGGCGCAGGCCGCTGCCGGATCTGGCCGAGGCGATCAGGCAGGTCTGCCCGGCAGCGACCAGCTGCTCGGCCAGCGCTGCGGCATCCGCGGCCGCCGGGTCCTCCAGCGCGTAAACCAGTACGGGAAAACCGGGCTCGAGCACCGCCCGGGGGCCATGGCGGAGTTCGGCCGCGGACAGGGCCTCGGCGTGCAGGGCCGAGGTCTCCTTGAGCTTGAGCGCGCTCTCGGCCGCGACCCCGAGACCGAGGCCGCGGCCGACGACGTAGAGGCTGGTGGCGGGCGCCAGCGCGGCAAGCCCGGCCGACCAGTCGAGCTCGGCGGCCGCCTCGAGCCGCTCGGGCAGGCGCTCGAGCGCGGCGAGCAGCCCTGCTTCGCCCCGCCAGGTCGCGATCAGGCGGACGACCGCGACCAGCGAGGCGATGCAGCTCTTGGTCGCGGCGACGCTCCGCTCGGGCCCGGCATGCTGATCGAGCACGAAAGCCGCCGCCTTCGCCAACGGCGCGGCGACATCGTTGACGACCGCGAGCGTCAGCGCGCCCGCCTCGGCCGCCGCCTCGAGCGTCATCACGAGGTCCGGGCTGGCACCCGACTGCGAGATCGCGAGCGCCAGCGCGCGCTCCAGACGCAGCTTGGCGCGATAGCGGGTGATCGTCGAGGGCGGCAGCGAGGCGGTCACGATGCCGGCCAGCAGCGCCAGCAGCGTTGCGGCGTAGCTCGCCGCGTGGTCGGAGCTGCCGCGCGCCACGGTCACGGCGAACGGCGGCGGCGCCGCCCTGAGGTGCGCCGCGATCGCCTCGTAGCGCTCGCGATCGGCCGCGAGCAGGGCGGCGACCCGGGCCGGCGCCTCGCGTGCCTCCTCAAGCATCAGCGAGCTCAAGCGCCTCTCCTTCAATGTAGACCTCGAGCAGCCGGCCGGCGCTATTGACCACGACCAGATCGGCGCGGGCGCCCGCCACGATTCGCCCGCAGTCGTCCTGGCCGAGGTAGTCCGCAGGATAGGTCGAAAGACGCCGAGCCGCGTCCCTAACATCGAGGCCAAGCGCCAGAAAATTGCGCAGCGCCTGGTCCATCGTCAAAACACTCCCCGCGAGCGTGCCGTCGGCCAGGCGTACCGCGTCCGAACGCTTGAGCACGCGATGCCGGCCCAGCGCATATTCGCCATCAGGCATGCCGGCGGCGGCGACCGCATCGGTGATGCCGTAGAGACCGGGTATCGCGCGCAGGGCGACCCGGGCGGCGCCGAGGGCCACGTGCTGGAAGTCGAGGATCAGCTCGGCGTGTTGGGCCAGCACGAGCGCCGCCCCGACCAGGCCGGGCCGCCGGTGATGCATGCCGGTCATCGCGTTGAAGAGGTGGGTAAAGCCCGCGGCCCCAGCCGCAAGCGCGGCGGCCGCCTGCTCGTAGCTGCCGCAGCTGTGGCCGAGCTGGACGCGGACGCCGTGGCGCGCCAGGCGGCGCAGCAGCGCATGATCCGGGTCGATCTCCGGCGCGACCGTCGCGACCCTGATCGGCGCCAGCGCGCAGAGCTCATCGACCAGCGTGAGGTCGGGCGCAATCGCGAACGGCGGCTGGGCGCCGAGCGCGTCCGGGCTGATGAACGGGCCCTCGAGGTGGACGCCGAGCACGCGCGCCTCGCCGGGGCGCCGGTCGCGGATGACGGTGCTGATCGCGTGGAGCGCGCGGCGGAGGTCGTCGCTCGGCGCCGTGACCGTGGTCGCGAGCAGGCTCGTGGTGCCGTGGCCGGCGTGAAAGCGGGCCATGGCGCGGAGCGAATCCGCGCCGGCCATCGCATCGGCGCCGCCGCCGCCGTGGACGTGCAGGTCGACGAAACCCGGCAGCACGAAGCGGTCCGCGGACACGTCCGCCCGCGCCCGCACCGCCTCGATGCTGCGGCCGAACGCGAGCTGGCCCGGGCACCAGCCCTCCGGGGTCAGGATCTGGCCGGTGAGGTCCGCGGTCATGGCATGGGCCCAACGCGCCGTCTGTAGCACCGGCACCCGCGACGACCAAGCGCGGGATCGGCGCGTCTCCGTTGTGGATCACGCGCCGCAGTAGTGCCAGAAACGGACAACGAGGGGCCGGCCCCGGAAATGAACCCTGTGCCGGCGGAGAACCGGGATGCCGCTTCAGAACCGGGTCACGCCGTTCGGCGAGATCGTGAGCAGCCCCGCGCGCGGCCTGCTGATGGGCAATCGCGGCATCCTGCACAATGACGAGCGCCGGCTCGGGGCGGCGCGCTGGCAGCATCCGCACTGGGTCACCTGCCGGCTGGAGTTCAAGGGCCGGCGCCAGGAGGTGATGCGGCCGGGCGCCTATACCCAGCTGTTTTTCCTCGACGAGGCGGTGGCGCTGGCGGCCGGGCATCGGCCGTGCGCGCTGTGCCGGCGAGCCGCCTATGAGGCCTTCGTCAGCGCCTGGATGGTGGCGACCGGGCGGACGGACCGGCCGCGCGCGGTCGAGATCGACTGGCAGCTGCACCGCGAGCGGGTCGAGGCGCAGACCCGCCACCAGATCACCCACCCAGCTGCGATCGACGATCTGCCCGAGGGCAGCTTCGTCACGCTGCCGGGCAAGCCCAGCGTCGCCTACCTTGTGCTCGGCGACCAGCTCCTGCCCTGGGTGCCGGAAGGCTACCGCCCGGGGCGGGCCCGGCCGACCCGGCTCGAGGTAACCGTGCTGACCCCGCGCACCACGATTGCAGCGCTCCGCGCCGGCTTCCGGCCCCAGCTGCATCCGACCGCCACGGCGCGGTGAGCGCGCCGGGCGAGCCCGGGCGCAGGGGCTCGATCGGAGGATGGTTCAGCGCGGCGGCGGCCGAAGATGGACCAGTTGGCCGGCCGCCAGATAGTCGAGCTCCTCCGGGATCGATGCGCGCCCGAGCGCGGCGTTGCGATGCGGATGCCGGCCGAAGCGGGCGATCACGTCCCGATGGCCGCGGGCCTGCGAGGCGGAGTGCTCGAGAACCCGGCGGAGCTCCGCTGGCGCCTTCGCGGCCAGGTCCTCGGCGAGCTTGACCGCCACCTCCAGATGCCTGAGCTGCTCGGCGTGGCCCAGCGGCAGAAAAAAGAACGTTCTCTCCCACGGCGTCGCGAGCGCTGCATAGTGGCCGATCTCGATGCCTTGAAGGGCCAGCGCGAGCGCCTTCGGATCCTGCGCGTACGCCCGCGCGGTTCCGGGGTAGAGCGAGCGCGAGAACTGATCGAGGGCGATGATCAGCGCGAGCCGGGATCGCGGCGCATTTGACCAATGGTCGAGGTCGCCCTGCGCCGCCCGCTGCCACAACGGCGAAAACCGCTCGGCGACCGCGGCTTTGGCACCGCCGCCGAACCACCATCCGAACTGGCTCACCATGACCGCATGGTCATCGCGCAAGTGCTCGGGGAACCAGAAGCGCAGGACGTCGTCGAAGTCTCCGGCCGGCACGCTCAGGCCTGCAGCAGACGGGCGTGGTGGGCGATGTGCTCGGCGATGAAGCTCGCCATGAAGTAGTAGGAGTGGTCGTAGCCCGCCTGGTAGCGGAGGGTAAGGGGAATCCCGGCGGCGGCGAAGGCCTCCTGGAGCAGGTGCGGCTTCAGCTGCTGGTGGAGAAAATCGTCGGCGGTGCCCTGGTCGACCAGGACCTCGGAGGTCCAGCCTGAGGCCGCGGCCTGCAGCGTCGCGTCGTAGGCCTGCCAGGCGTCGCCGTCGGCGCCGAGATAGCCGGAGAGCGCCTTCTCGCCCCATGGGCAGCGGGTCGGCGAGCAGATCGGCGCGAACGCCGAGAGCGATTTATACTTCTCCGGATTCTTGAGCGCAGAGATCAGGGCGCCGTGGCCGCCCATCGAATGGCCGAAGATGCCCTGGCGGCCGGCATCGGTCCGGAAGCTCGCGTTGACCAGCGCGGGTAGCTCGGCGGAGACGTAGGTGTACATGCGATAGTTCTGGGACCAGGGCTCGGCGGTCGCATCGACGTAGAAGCCGGCGCCCGAGCCGAAGTCATAGGTCTCGTGCTCGCCGGGGAGATCGGTGCCGCGGGGGCTCGTGTCCGGGGCGACGATCATCAGCCCGTGGCGGGCGGCGTGGCGCTGCGCGCCGGCCTTCTCGGTGAAGTTGGCCCAGGTGCAGGTGAGGCCGGACAGCCAGTAGAGCACCGGCACCGGCCCGCGCGCCGCCTGCGGCGGCTGATAGACGGCAAACTCCATCGCCGTGCCGGTAGCACTCGAGTTGTGGCGGTAAATGCCCTGGATGCCGCCGAAGCAGCGGTGCTGCTTGAGCGTGGTCAGCCGTTCGGTCATGCCGGCCTCATCAAGATGGAGGATGGGCGGAAAACCCGCCCGCCACCTGTTGCGTTCGCGCTCGGGGCCGCGCCTCGCGTCAGTAGATGACGACGCTCCGGATCGACTTGCCCGCGTGCATCAGATCGAAGGCCTCGTTGATCTGGTCGAGCGGCATCGTGTGCGTGATCAGATCGTCGATGTTGATCTTGCCGTCCATGTACCAGTCGACGATCTTGGGCACGTCGGTGCGGCCGCGGGCACCGCCGAACGCCGTCCCCTTCCAGACCCGGCCGGTGACCAGCTGGAATGGCCGGGTGCTGATCTCGGCGCCGGACGGTGCCACGCCGATGATCACCGACACGCCCCAGCCCTTATGCGCGCACTCGAGCGCTTGGCGCATCGTCTTGACATTGCCGATGCACTCGAAGCTGTAGTCGGCGCCGCCCTTGGTCAGGTTGACCAGGTAGGGCACGAGGTCGCCCTCGACCTCCTTCGGGTTGACGAAGTGGGTCATGCCGAACTTGCCCGCGAGGTTGCTCTTGGCGGGGTTGGTGTCGACGCCGACGATCATGTTGGCGGCCGCGAGCCTCGCGCCCTGGATCACGTTCAGGCCGATGCCCCCGAGCCCGAACACGACGACGTTGGCGCCGGCCTCGACCTTGGCGGTGTTCAGCACCGCGCCGACGCCGGTGGTCACGCCGCAGCCGATGTAGCACACCTTGTCGAACGGTGCGTCCTCGCGGATCTTGGCGACCGCGATCTCGGGCAGCACGGTGTAGTTCGCGAACGTCGAGGTGCCCATGTAGTGGAAGATCTTGGTGCCGTTCTGGGAGAAGCGCGAGGTCCCGTCCGGCATCAGGCCCTGGCCCTGGGTCGCGCGGATCGCTTGGCAGAGATTGGTCTTCTGGCTGAGGCAGTACTCGCACTCGCGACACTCGGGCGTGTAGAGCGGGATCACGTGATCGCCTTTGCGGACCGACTTCACGCCCGGGCCCACCTCGACCACGATCCCAGCGCCCTCGTGGCCAAGGATGGTCGGAAACAGGCCCTCGGGGTCGGCGCCGGACAGCGTGAACTCGTCGGTGTGGCAGATCCCGGTCGCCTTGATCTCGACCAACACCTCGCCTGCTTTCGGCCCCTCCAGATCCACGGTTTCGATCGCGAGGGGCTGACCGGCCTTATGAGCCACGGCCGCGCGTACCTTCATCTTGTCGCCTCCCTAGAGAACCGAACCGGAAATCGCTCCGGAAACCTGTCAGAGTGCCGTCCTGGTGACAAGGGCCTGCGTCGGGTCGCCACCGGCGCGCCACAGCGCCGGGATCACTGGAGGAGATCGCTGATAGCGTGAAAGCCCTTGCGATCTTTCAATTAGGGGTTAAATAAGAGCCGGAAAACCATCGCGGAGGTGAAGGAGCCCGCCGATGGGCACGAAACTGCTCGAGTTCACCGCCGAGGTCCTGGTGCTAACGGTCAATGTCCTGCCCGTGCTGGTCGCGGTCGGGCTGGCGCTGCTGATTCGGAGCCGGGTCCACGCCGTGCTGATCGTGGTCAACCTCTGGCTGTTCATGGAGGTCGCGGCGACGATGCTCGACCCGGCCTACCATTTCGCGAGCCTGCTCTGGCCGCGCCTGGTGGCGGCGGCGCTCCAGGTCGCGATTGCCTATGGCGCGGTCACGCTGTGGCGTTACTGGCGGGTCGGCTCGGAGCGCATGACGGCGCACTGAGGAACGGATCAGCGGGCCGAGGTCAGCGCGCTCAGCGCTGCGATCTGGCGGCCGGCGGCATCGAAGTTGGCGGGCGCCAGCCAGCGCTCGAAGGCCGCGCGCACAGCCGGCCAGTCGCGATCGAGCAGCGCGAACCAGGCGGTGTCGCGGTTGCGGCCCTTGACCACCATGTGCTGGCGGAAGGTGCCCTCGTAGGTGAAGCCGAAGCGGCCGGCAGCGCGCCGCGAGGCTGCATTCAGCGCATCGCATTTCCACTCCAGCCGCCGGTAGCCAAGCTCGTCGAAGGCGTGGCGGGCGAGCAGGAAGATCGCCTCGGTCGCGGCCCGGGTTTTCTGTAAGGGCGGCGCCAGCCAGATGTGACCGATCTCGATCGAGCCGTTGGCGGGCACGATGTTGAGGTAGCTCGCCATGCCCGCGGCCTCGCCGCCCGGCTGCGGGACGATCGCGAAAAACAGCGGATCGCGCGAGCGCGAGCGCTCCCCGAGCCAGGTCTCGAAGGCATCCTGCGTGGCAAAGGGGCCGTAGGCCAGGTAGGTCCAGAGCGCCGCGTCCTCGGCCCGGGCATGGGACAGCCGGTAGAGGCTCAGGCCATGCGCCGCGACCTCGACCGGCTCGAGCCGCACATCGGCGCCCGCGAGCGGCGCCCTTTCGGGTGCCCGCCCGGATGGCAAGGGCTCAACCGGCGGCCCAACCGGGGCTCCGGCCGCTGGCTTCGGTTCTGCAGTCACAAGACGGCTCCCGTGCGGATCGGTTGGCGAGGCGCTGAAACCCTAAGCCCTCGTCTGGAGCTCGTCGAGGTCCGGGTCCTGCGCATTGACCAAGATCAGCGCAGCCGGCCGATCGGAAAACGCCGCTGGCATGGTCGGCCAACTATGCTACCGATGGCTTGCACCGGCCCAGACCGGCCATCGCCTCCGGGCTGGAGGCGCACGAGGCGTTGAGGAGGGGCTGCGATGAGCAACGCGCTCGCGCTGGCGGCGGTCCTTGCGATGAGCCTGTCCGGCGTCGACCTGGGCGGCGCCCGTGGGCTTGGCCCCGGCGTCGGCGTCCTGCGGGGCCGCGGCCATCGGGCCTCAACTCAACTGGCTCGATGATCGCGCTACCAGCGCTGCGCTCCGCAGGGCGAACGCCAGTCGCGGCAGCGGCCTCTCCCCAGGCGGGCAACGGAACACGCTGCGGTCTTTGCCCTCTGGTCGGGCGTGGTGAAGTCGACTGATGTCGACCGGTAGCAGCGCTCGTCGCTGACGGACACGCCTCGATGCAGTTTGGCGTCACCGACCTTGATCAGCTGTCTCAGATCATCTCGCATGCCACCGGGCCGGCGTTCCTGCTCGGCGCGGTGGCGGCCTTCGTTTCCATTCTGATCGTGCGCATGAACGCATCCGCAGTCTGCCCACGATCGCCGACGACGATGGCGACCGGGCGCGCCGCAAGTCCGAAATTCCATACCTGAAGCGCCGGGCGCGGCTGATGAACTGGGCGATCCGCCTCGCCTCGGCAGCGCGATCTGCACGACCCTGCTCGTCATCCTGGCGTTCTCCAGCGCCTTCGTCGGGGTCAGACACGAGCCCCTTGCCGCCCTTCTGTTCGTCGTCGCTCTGGGCTTCCTGGGCGGGGCGCTGTTCATGTTCGCGCGTGAGATCTGGATCGGGCTCAACGAACTCGATCGCTACGGATGAGTTTCCACCGGCGTCCCGTCATTCGGCCGGAAGGCGCCGTTGGTACTCCGCCTCGATGCGCAGGAAGGTCGACCAGAACGGCTGTGGTGCGCGGCCCTCGAGGTGATCGATCAGAATGCCGAGATGGGTGTGCCAGCCGGTCGCGACGCCCAGCATCGCGGCGCGGTCGCCGAGCCGGCGATGGGTCAGCACCAGCACGACGTCCTGGCCCTCGGGGGTCAGCTCGAAGGTGACCTCGGATGGATGCTCCGATCCTTCGCCCCAGGTGTAGCTCAGCACGCGCGGCGGATCGCAGCGGGTGACGCGGCCGCGTTGGCTGTGCCCGGCTGCGAGCTTCTCGAACCGTTCCGGCGGGGTCTCATCGGAGGACAGGTCGGCGTGGTGGAAATTCAGCTCGACCCGGCCGCCGACCTCAAGGTCCATCGGCCCCGCTGCGAGCCAGGTCGCCCGCTTGTCCGACTCGGTGAGATAGGCCCAGATCCGCTCGACCGGTCCCGGCAGCACGCGCCGGATGCGCAGCGCGCGCGGTTCTGGCACCACGCCGAACTCGCTCATCGCCTGCCGGGCACGCGCGACGGCGGCGCCGGGATCGACGTTCGCGGCAGCGTCGGGCTTAGGCATCGCTCAGGCTCCTCGGATTTGGATGGGGGTCAGCTTGGCGCAGCTCGCGCTCAAGGGCATCGAGCCGGCCCG
Source organism: uncultured Alphaproteobacteria bacterium (assembly GCA_963840925.1). GTDB lineage: Bacteria > Pseudomonadota > Alphaproteobacteria > Geminicoccales > Geminicoccaceae > DATAOG01. Next base: position 92,294 of record CAWJAY010000012.1, on the reverse strand, counting down.
TCCAGAAGGCGCGCTGGCGCTCGATCCAGGCCGCCGCCTCGGCGAGCGGCGCCGGATCGAACGACAAAAGATGCTCGCGGCCCGCGCGCCGGCGGCGCACCAGGCGCGCGCGCTCGAGCCTGCGGATGTGCTTGGAGACCGAATTCAGCGAGATCGCGAACGGGCGCGCGAGCTCGGTGACCCGAGCCTCGCCCGCCGCCAGCCGCTCGAGGATCGCGCGCCGGGTCGGATCGGCGAGCGCGCTCAACGTCTGGTCCAAGCCACTTTCTGCGACCATCGCGATCATCATTCACCCCTAAAGGTGAACATAGCGCATTCGCGCCGGAGGTCAAGCCGGCAAGGGCGGCGATCAGGCGATCCGTGTCGACCACGCCGCCATCGACCCGGAGCGCTGCCCCGGTCGTGGCCGAAGCGCTCGAGGAAACCGGCGGATGCGGTCCATCGCTTCCTCGATGTTGGCGATCGAGTTGGCGTAGGAGAAGCGGATGTAGCCTTCGCCCTGGTCGCCGAAGCTGGTGCCGGCGACCAGCGCGACGCCCGCCTCGTTCAAAAGATCGTCCTGGAGTTTGCGCGCACTGAACCCGGTGTCGCTGATATTGGGAAACGCGTAGAAGGCGCCGCCCGGGCGGACGCAGCGAAAGCCCGGCAGCTGATTCAGGCGCTCGAGGATGATCTGGCGCCGCTGATCGAACGCCTCGACCATCCGATAGGCGGCATCCTGGGGACCTTTGAGCGCCTCGATCCCGGCCCACTGGGTCGCGGCGTTGACGCAAGAGTGGATGTTGATCGCCAGGCGCGTGGCGTGCTCCGCAAGCTCCTTGGGCCAGACCGCATAGCCCAGCCGCCAGCCGGTCATCGCGTAAGTCTTGGACCAGCCGTCGAGCAGGATGAGCCGGTCCTGGAGCTCGGGATAGACCAGCATGCTGGCGTGCGGGACGTTGTCATAGACCATGCGGGCGTAGATCTCGTCCGACATCACGACGACCTCGGGATGCTCGGCGAGGCCCGCGACCAGCTTGTCGAGCTCCTCGCGCGGCACGACGCCGCCGGTCGGATTGGCCGGGCTGTTGACAATGATCAGGCGCGTGCGGGGCGTGATCTTGGCCAGCACCTCCTCGGCCGAGAACGAGAAGCCGCTCTCCTCGTAGAGCGGGATCGGCACCGCCTTGGCGCCCGAGAACTCGATCACCGAGCGGTAGATCGGAAAGCCCGGGTCCGGGTACATGATCTCGGCGCCCGGCTCGCCGAACATCGTGATCGCGAAGTACATCGTGACCTTGCCGCCGGGCACGATCACGATCCGGTCCGGGTCGACCTCGACGCCGCGCCATTGCTGGATGTCCTCGGCGACCGCCTCGCGCAGCGGCAGGATGCCGTTGGCCGGGGTGTAGCCGTGGTGACCGTCGGCGAGCGCCTTCTGGGCGGCGGCGACGATATTCTCGGGCGTCGGGAAATCCGGCTGGCCGATCCCGAGGTTGATGATGCTCCGGCCCGCCTGGGCAAGCCTGCTCGCGCGCGCCAGCACCTCGAAGGCGCTCTCGGTACCGAGCCGGTGCATCCGTTCTGCGAGTTGCATGGCGCCCTCGGTGGTCTGGATTCGATCGGGCACCAGCATACCGTGCCGTGGCGGCTTTACCAGCGGATGACACCCTGCCGGTGGCGGTGGTTGGGAGCGGCTGCCGCAGCCCTCGGCTGAAGCTCCGGGCGCAAGCGGAACGTGACGTCCGGATCGGGAGTTCCTACACTTGCGCCTGCCACTCCCGGATCGATCGCGAGCACGCCATGAACAGATACCCGAGCTTGTGGCCGCCGGTCGCGCCCGCGGGCACGGCTGCGCCCCCGGTCTCGCCGACCACGATGATGGTGGCGATCGGGGTGGGAATCGGCGCGCTCTACCTCGGGCGTCCCATCCTGATGCCGCTCGCGCTCGCGATCCTGCTGAGCTTCATGCTGGCGCCGGTGACGGTCCGGCTGCGCCGCCTTGGCCTGGGTCGGGTCCCGGCGGTGATCGCGGTGGTCCTGCTGCTGTTCATCGCGCTGCTCGGCCTCGGCACGATCGTCGGCAGCCAGGCGGTCCATCTGGCCGACCACCTGCCAACGTACGAGTGGAATCTGCGCTCCAAGATCCGCGACCTGCGCATCGCGATTCCGAGCGGCGGCGTGGTCGAGCGCACTTCAGAGATGCTGCGCGATCTCGGTCAGGAACTGCAAGAGGCGACCGGACCCGCCGAGAAGGACGCCAAGAACCCGACCAGGGACGAAGCACCCAAGCCGGTCCTCGTCCAGGTTCAGGAGCCGCAGGCGCCGCCGCTGCAAACGCTGCGGGAGTTGGGCGGACCGCTGGTCGCGCCGATCGCGACGGCGGGCCTGGTCGTGGTCTTCGTGATCTTCATGCTGCTCCAGCGCGAGGATCTGCGCGATCGCGTAATCCGCCTGCTGGGCGCCAGGGACGTCGCCCGCGCCACCGAAGCGATGGACGACGCCGGCAAGCGCATCAGTCGCTACCTGCTGATGCAGCTGGTGATCAATGTGCTCTACGGCATCCCGGTCGGCGTTGGCCTGTTTCTGCTGGGCGTGCCCAATCCGGTGCTCTGGGCGTTGCTCGCGACCGTGCTGCGCTTCGTCCCGTATGTCGGGCCGGTGATCGCGGCGCTGTTCCCGATCGCCCTATCGTTCGCAGTCGCGCCCGGATGGACGTTGCCGCTGCTGACGATCGCGCTGTTCGTCACCCTCGAGCTGTTCAGCAACAACGTGCTCGAGCCCTGGCTGTACGGCTCGAGCACCGGGCTCTCGCCGGTCGCGGTCCTGGTCGCGGCGGTGTTCTGGACCGCGCTCTGGGGCCCGGTCGGGCTGCTGCTGTCGACGCCGCTCACCGTCTGCGTCGTGGTTCTCGGCCGCCACGTTCCGCAGCTCGGGTTCTTCCACGTGCTGCTGGGTGACGAGCCGGCGCTCGCTCCCGAGGTCAAGTTCTATCAACGGCTGCTGGCGCGCGATCCCGAAGAGGCCTCCGAGCTGGCCGAGGAGTATCTGGAGGACGAGCCGCTCGAGAAGCTGTACGACGCGGTGATCATCCCGGCGCTCGGGCTCGCCGAGCAGGACCGGCTGCGCGGCAGCCTCGAGCGGGCGATGGTCCAGGAAATCGCCCAGGACACGGTCGGGGTCGTCGAGGAGCTGGCCGAAGCCGAAGACACGGGCGCCGGATCAGGCTGCCGGCGCCGGCACGATCCTGTGCCTCGGCGCGCGCAACGCTCTCGATGAAGCGGCGGCGGCGATGCTGGCGCACCTCTTGCAGCGCAGCGGCTGCAGCGCCCAGCCGCTGGCGCGCGCTGCCGTGACCGGCAGAGGCTTGGCGGGCCTGGAGCGCGACGGCGTGGCGCTGATCTGCCTGTCCTATGTCAATCCTGCGGCGACCCAGCACGCGCACCGGCTGACCAGGAGGCTCCGGCAACACTTCGGCCCGGAGGTCAGGATCATGGTCGGCATGTGGACCGCCAGGCCCGCAGCCGAGGCTCGCGAGGAGCTGGTGCGGGCGATCGGCACGGATCTGCTGGTCACCTCGCTCGGGCAGGCGGTGCGCAAGATCGTGGACCGTGCCGAGCCGGCCCCGCCCGAGGTGCCGGCGGCGGCATGAGGCTCACAGATCGCTGCCGGAACGTCCTCCGGCGCCAGCGGCGGGGAAGTTCGGGTTCGGGTCGGTGCCCCGGGCGCCGAGCAGCCGTTCGGCTGCGGCCAGATCCTCGGGCCGGTTGGTGTTGAAGAAGGGGTCGACCGGCGCGGCCGGGAACTCGACCACGGCCAGCCGGTAGCGGGCGGTCCAGACGTCGACCTTGCGGATCTCTTCGTCGATCATCGCGTTGCGCAGCTCGTCCTCGAGCCGGACCGGCCAGAGGCCGAACACCGGATGCGTCCGGCCGCCGGAAGCGGCGCAGGCGAGCTCAGTGCTCTGACCTTCGACCGCTGCCAGCAGGCGCGCCACGAGGTCCGGTGGGAAAAAGGGCGTGTCGGTCGCGATGGTCGCGATCCAGGGGCAGTCCGGCCGGGTTGCCCGCGTCCAGGCCATCCCGGTCAGCACGCCGGCGAGCGGACCCGCGAAACCTGGGATCAGGTCGGCCGCGACCGGCAGGCGAAAGGCGGCGAACCGCCCGGGGTCGCCATTGGCGTTGAGCAGCAGCGCCCGCACCTGCGGTGCGACCCGCGCGATCACGTGGGCAAGGATCGGCCGCCCGCCGAGTGGCCGGAGGCATTTGTCGCCGCCACCCATGCGCCGGGCCTGCCCGCCCGCGAGCAGCACGCCCACGACCGGCGGCCGGTCCGCCGCACTCGCTAGGGCCATGATGCCTTCCATCGGCTCCCCGACGGCCGATGATGGCCGATCCGGAGCGATCTGGCCAGGCTCAGGCAGGCTGGGGCCGGGCGTTGCGCCAGTCCTCGGCGCCGGCGGGATCGTGCAGCACGATCTCCGGCCCGAGAGTGTAGCCATGCTTGAGCCCGAGGCCGGCGCGCTCGCCGAACCGCCGCGCCCGGTAACCGCTCGGGGGTGTCCCGCCGCGTGCGACGTCATCGAGCAGGCCGAGACGCTGATAAACCCTGGCGACCAGCTCGGCCCCGGTCGGCTCGCCGAGATTAGCGGCTTCGGCGCCGACCCAGCCATCGTCAGCCGCTGCCATCAGGTCGAGCAGGCCGCGCTTGGGCGCCCCGACGGCCCAATCGCGCCGCAACCCATCGAGTCGCGCGCGTTGCGCCGCACTGAGCGGCTGGTTCAGACAGCGGACGCTGACCCGTCCGGGACAGCTGGCGATCCGAGGCGCGAGCCGGACCACGACCGGATCCCCGCGCGTCCCACGGTCACGGGCCTCCCACAGCAGCGGCTCCGGGTCCGCGAGTTCGCGGAGCACGAGACCGACGTGGGTCCAGGAATGCCGATGCCACCACCGCAACAGGCCGCGCCCTCGCCCCTCGGCCGCGAACAGCACGAGGTCGCCGGTTTTGAGACCGCTGATCGCCGCACTCATCAGCCTTCTCCAGTCACCACCGACGACCAAGCGGCGTCGGCCAGCTATGACCCGAACGTACCCTCGTTTATTAGGAGGATCGGCATGACTGCGGAGTGAACGGCTTCACATTTTCTTCATTCGTGGCGGCGCGGCCACAATTTTGTCGTAAGCCTGTTGCAAATTGATCACAGATCACTTTGTTAGCTAGCCCCTGCAAGGTTGGCCCTGTGACGTGGTCACCGGCAGCGGCACAAGCCCGGGCGGGCGGAGCAGATGCTCGATGATGGCGTCAGCCGTTAGCTGATAGCCGTCGCTGTGGCGACCTCAGCGGGTGGCCGCGCGCAAATCCCGTAAATCGCGGTGCCCAGAATGGCGAGCCAGACCAGACCATCGAAAGCACTCGCGGGATACTGGGTCAGAGGTCGCCGTCGGCCCATGCCATTCCCGGTTCTGGCCGGCACTCCCAGATCCGCAAGGGCGGTTCTGTCAGCGCTCTGAACGCCGCCATCGTGCTTAAGCGGCGTCGTCCTCGAGACTGGCTTTGCGCTGCAGGTGGCGGCCTTCGTCGGCGACGTAGTGCGGGTCGGCGTCGAAGACGATCCGGTGTTCGCCGGCGAGCGCAATGAAGCGCTTGCCCTTGGCGCGGCCAATCAGGGTCAGGTCGGCCTGGCGCGCGAGCTCGACCCCCCAGGCGGTGAAGCCGGAGCGCGAGATCAGGATTGGGATCTGCATCTGCACGGTCTTGATCACCATCTCGCTGGTCAGCCGTCCGGTCGTATAGAAGATTTTGCCGGCTGGCGAAATCCGGTTCAGGAACATGTAGCCGGCGATCTTGTCGACGGCGTTGTGACGGCCGACGTCCTCCATGTAGAGCAGGGTCCGGTCCTGCTCGCACAAGACACAGCCATGGATCGCCCCGGCTTTCAGGTAGAGCGAGGGGCTGGTGTTGATCTTCTTGGCCAGTGCGTACAGCCAGGAGGTCTTGAGGATCGCGGCGGCCGGCAACCGCACCTGCTCGAAGCGCTCCATCAGATCGCCGAACACGGTGCCCTGGGCGCAGCCAGAGGTCCGCACTTTTTTTCGCAGTTTGGCTTCGTAGTCGGTGGCGCGCCGGGTGCGGACGACCACGACCTCGAGTTCGGGATCGTAGTCGATGCCGGTGACCTCGTCGTCCGGCCGTAGCATGTTCTGGTTGAGCAGATAGCCGACCGCCAGATAGTCCGGATAATCGCCGATCGTCATCATCGTGACGATCTCCTGGGCGTTCAGGAACAGCGTCAGCGGTCGCTCGTGGACGACCGCGGTCTCGATCCGGCGGCCGTCCTGATCGACCCCGGCGACCGCCTGGGTGAGGCGCGGATCGTCAGGGTCCGGGCGCAGCAGATAGTCGTCCATGGCTTAGGCATTGTGAGCCGCCCCGGCCGCGCCGGTCAAGCGAGGCCCCGCTGCGGCGGGCCCGGGTGCCGTCGTCAGCCGTCGCTGCCGGCGACCTTGACGTCGAGCGCCTTCAACAGGTCCTGGACGCGCGCCTGGATGGTCTGGGCATAGCCGTCGAGGCCCGTGAGCACCTGGGTCTGGCGCAGCGCGACTGCCTGGTCGAGGCCCTGCCAGCCGGCGAGCAGCGCGGCGCGAGTGTGCTCGAGCTCGACCTGGGTCACCGAGACCTGTTCCGCAAGTTCCGCAAGCTGCGCCTCGCGCGCCTTGCCCAGGTCGGCCAGCGCCTGCCGGCTTTGGTTCTCGAGATTGCGGGTGACCCCGCCCTCGGCCCGGCTGATCACGTCCTGGCTGCGCAGCACGGCGAGATCGGCCTGCTCGGCGGCCCCGGCGAGGATCTGGTCGATCTTGCCCTGCATCTCCCGATGGCTCGCCTCGAGCTTGGCGTCGGCGCCGGCCAGCAGCTGAGTGACCTGTTGGCCGGTAGCGCGCAGCTCCTGGACCGCGCGCTGGAGCGCGGCGCGATCCTGCTTGGCGCGCTCAAGGTCCTGCTCGAGCGTTTGGTCGAAGCTCTGCAGCCGCGAGCGCGACTGCTCGACCGCGCCGCCGAGCGCCTCGACCTTGGTCGTCAGCGCGTCGAGCTCGGACTGACGCCGGTCCAACTCCTGGCCGAGCGCGTCCTTGTGCTGCGCGAGCGAGGCGACCAGCTCCGGCGTGCCTGCCTTGACGGCATCGAGCGCCGCCGTCGTCTGGTCGAAGCCGGCGCGCAGTTGCTGGACGCCCGCTGCCGCGCTCTCGACCTGATCGGCGAGCTTGGGCACGCGCTGCTCGACGGTCGCGAGCTGCTCGCTGACCTGATCGAGGCCGCGACCCAGCGCCGCCGCCCGCGCCTGCAGGCGGCCGAACGCCTCGGTGACCCCGCTGCCGGGGCTGGCGAGCCTCCGCTCGAGCTCGCTGACCGTGTGGTCGCTGAGCGCGGTCATCGAGCGCATCGAGCCCGCCATCGTCGCGCTGAGCTGGTCGACGTTGGCGCTGAACTGGTCGTGGACCCGGGTCATCTCGGCGCCCAGGCGCTCGGCGACCTGCAGACGCTGATCGAGATCGGCGCGCAAACTGGCGACCCGCTGGTCGAGCAGGCTGTTCATCCGCTGCAGCTGCCGGTCGACCTCGGCGCTGAAGTCGCAGCTCGTGGACCGCCGTGGCGCCGGCGACCCCGGCCACGAACAGCAGCACCGCAAGCCCCACGGACCAGGCTGGCCGCAGCCCAGCGCGCGGCGCCGGCAACCCGGCCGCCGCCGGCTCGGCATCGGTCTCGGCCCCGCTGATGGTCTGGTCGGCGAGTTCGATCAGATGCTTGATCTGCCCCCGCACAGCAAATCAAAGGCTTAACCGATGACTAGTGGGCTCAACGCCGCTGGCGGCGGCAGCGCTGCGATCGGTTCGGGCACCGGTATAGGCACAGGCTCGGCCCGGGCACCGCCGTTTTTCCCGGAAAAGAGACGCCGGCCGCGCTCCCGAGCACGGCCGGCGGAATCTCGTCTCGCACACCCCCTACCCACGACGGGGATCGCTAACCACCGCAGGAAGGACTACTTGATATGACCACGACCACTGCTTCCCGGCAAGGCGGCTCTAAGCGTAAGGGCCACGAGGCCCGTTACGACAACACCGACCGTTACATCGACCTGTACGGGCGCGAGGGCTTCAAGACGTTCCACAAATACGTCCAGGAGACTTACGGGATTTTCGAGGTCGACACGTGGCTCGGTCGGGCGATCGCAACCGGGCGCCCCGCCCCTTGGGAGGACGTGATCAGCGCCGCCCCGGCAGGGATGGGGCCCGACGAGCTCCGCTACCGTGACCGGTTCGGGCCGGAGGCGCATCAGCAGCTGATCGGCGCGGTCCCCCACAGTATGAGGGTCACCGATTTCTGCCCCTGGATCGAGCTGGCGCTCGCGATCGGGGAGCCCTACCCCTGGAAGGGCGGCTGTTCGTTGGGGGTACCCGAGTATCCCAGGGACCTGCTCGGGGAAGTCGCCGCGAACCCGGGCGACCCCATCGCTGCCATAGCGGCGTACCGGGCGGCGCGCCGGGTGCGCCAGCTGGAATCGTGGCGCAGGCCCCCGCTGCAGCCCGCGCAGCCGCAGCCGGCCGCCCAGCCGAAGCCCACGCAGCCGCAGCCCGCGACCGCGGCCGCGCCGGCCCCGGCGCCGGGGCCGGAGCCCGCGGTCGACGAGATTACGGTCGCCCTGAACCCCAACGGCGGCCAGCTGGCTAAGCGGGTCTACCAAGGCCGGGTCTACGACCCCCGGTTCCTGACCCAGTACCGCTACGTCGTCGGGCGGATCGGCGGCCTGCGCGATCTGTTCCGCGCGTTGCAGCTGGCGGCTGCCAACGGCGCGTTCGCAGTACGCGGCCGGCCGAAGGCCGCCGTCGGCCGGCGCGCGGCGGCCGACGATCCGGTCAAAGGCCCGGCCGGGCTCGAGGAGGTGTCCCGGCGCTACGCCGGGCTCGACTTCGATAGCGTCATGGTCGCCGGCGTCGACCCGCTCGATGGGCCAGCGTGCGCGCGGGCGCTGCTGCCGCTGCTGCCGCCCGAGCTCCAGCGCGCCAGCCTGATCTGGCAGTTGACCGCCGGCGCCGGCGTCAAGCCTGGGATCAGGCTGCGCACCTGGCACTGGTTCGATCGGCCGCTGAGCTCGGCCGAGCTCCATAGCTGGCTATCGGCGCTGATCACCGGCGCGCAGTTGGACCCGAGCACTGCTCGAACCGGTGCAGCCGATCTTCCTCGCCGTGATCGGCGGCCCTGCGGTTCAGCGCTGGGGCATCCTCGAGGGCCCGGACGGCGACACCGTGATCACGCCGCCGGTGCACGTGGGCGCGCCGCGCGCGGCGCGCAGGGCTGCAGGGGCGCGCGGCCGGGCGCCGGCGCCCATGGGTGGGCGGGCGCCCGCCGGTGCGCGAGGTCGCGCCGGTGGGCGCGCCAGCCCCGCGCGCATGCGCCAGCTGATCCGCGAGTGCCTGGACCAGATCCGCGCCGCCCGCGGCCACGAGGGTCAGCGCCTGCCGGCCTACAAGCATTGGGGCGGCCGCGCGCTCGCGCTGGCCGAGATCGCCGGCATCGATCGCGGCCGGGTCGAAGAGCTGATCGTGCGCGCCGGCAGTCAGATGTACGACGGCGACGACCAGCGCATCGAGCGCAACATCGAGCCGCTGATCGACTGGTGGCGCGCGCAGCAGCGGGGAGGAGTGAGGTCATGGCGCTCCAACCCGCGACCGCGCCGGTCGCCAGCTGGCCGCCGGAGTTGGCCGAGATGCTGGTCCACGAGCTGCTGGGCCGGGGCTGGCTGGTCCTGGCGCACGGCCCCCAGGGCAGCGGCAAGACCTTCATCAGCGTCTCGCTCGCCTGGCACTTGAGCCTGGGGCTGCGGTGGCGCGGCCGGACGACTGCCCGCGGCACGGTGGTCTACTGCTGCCCGCCCGAAGGGGCCGGCAGCATCAAGCGCCGGTTCGACGCGCTGGCGCGCAGCAGCGGGGTCGCAGCATCGCCGACGCTGCTGATGTCGACCGAGCTGGACCTTCTCGACGTGAACACCTGGGACGGGATCATGGCGGCGGTCGCCGACATCGCCCTGGTTGTCCTCGACTACGGGTCGAGCCTCAGCGACGTTAGCCTCGACCTGATCGCTGTCTGCGAGAGGATCCGCGCGCAGAGCGGCGCCGCTGTGCTCGCCCACTCCGAGAATGCGATCCTGCCCCGCGGAGCTTAGCCGCGGCTGGGATGGTGACTGGCGGTTCGAGCGCACCGTCAACGATCTGATGCTGATGACCGTCGAGCGCCTGCGCGACAGCGCCACGATCGGACGGCTCGGGTTCCGGCTCGAGGGCGACGGCGACAGTGCGGTCGCGGTCGGCACCGACGCCCGGCCGGTCATGCCGGCCGCAGATGACCTCGGCGCTCACCTCGATCTTCAAGACGCGATCCAGGGGCTGGCAGTCGGTTACAACGACTATTCGGTCAGCCGGGCCGAGTTCGACGCGGCGGTGCGCGGGCTCGACCTCGAGGTCTTGCGCAGCAAACCGCCCAAGCAGGTCAGTCAGCAAATCGCCCGCTGGCAGGACTGGCTGGTCGGCAAGGGGCTGCTGCGCCGGTCGGGCGAGCTGCTGACCGTCAACCCGAGCTGGCGGCACGTGCGGCGCTTGCGTGACCTGGACCGGGACGCGCTCGCGGAGGAGCTCGCGGAGGACTTCCACGTCTAGTAGGCTTGTCGGGGATAGGCTTTCCACCGTTTTCGGGATGTTTGTGACCGCGTGTGACCCGACATTAGCCAATTTCAATGGGTTAAGGCCAAAGTCACAGATTGGTGTTTCTATATACGCGTGCGCGTGCGCGCGAGGCTGCTAGTAGTTAGTAAGAGACTTCAATCTGTGACTTTGGGGTTAACCTGTTGAAAAGCCCAGATGTCGGGTCACACGCGGTCACAAAGGTCTCGAAAACGGTTGAAAGTCGCTGTGCGTCTTATCGCAGTCAGGTTGCGTCCGGCCGGTTTGAGGTTCATGGGCTCGCGACGTGGTCAAGCCGTGCCGGTTTGCGGTTGAGAAGTGTCCGTTTTCTTGACTCCTGAGCAGTCAGTTTTCTGATTCGTGACGTTGGCTGGCCGGTCGTGTCGCGAGGTTGGTGGAAATTGGATGAGGCGGCGTAGGTTCCGATTGGCAAGATCGAGAAGGAACCCACGCCATGAAGGAAGTTACGCCAACCGTGCTGGCAGGGCCATCGCCGTTCGTCAGCAGCGTACCGGTTCGATCCGTTGGAGGAGGCGGTCCGTGGTCGGGTCCGCTCGTTCATCGAGGAGCTGCTGGAGGAGGAGCTGGAAGGCTCGCTCGGGCCGTGCGGCGTTACCAGCGAGGAGCGGTCTGCACTGGTCGGCGCCACGGGCACCGGCCGCGCCCGGCTGGTCACCACCTTCGGCCTGCTGACGCTCTCGGTGCCGCGCGCTCGTCTGCGCGACGAGGCTGGCGAGCAGGAATGGAAGAGCGACTTGCTGCCCGCTTACAAGCGGCTCTCCCATCGCGCCGAGGCCTTGATCGCCGAGGTCTACCTCGCCGGCATGAACACCCGCCGGGCGCGGCGAGCGTTGGCCAGGTTGTTCGAGGGCCATGTGGGCAAGGACGTGGTCAGCCGGGCCTGGCAGAAGACCCGCTCGGCCTGGCAGGCCTGGCAGGAGCGTGATCTTGCCGGCGACGACATTGTGCGGCTGATCCTCGACGGCACCGTGGTCAAGGTCCGGCTCGATCGCAAGGCCACGGCCATCTCGCTGCTGATTGCCCTCGGTGTCCGCCGCGACGGCCAAAAGGTGGTGCTCGCCATCAAGAACATGGGTGGCGAAAGCGAGGCCGCGTGGCGGGCCATGCTGGACGACCTGACCAGCCGTGGGGCGGCCGACCCGAATTGGTGATCGTCGACGGCGGCAAAGGCCTGGAAGCGGCGCTCGCCAGCCTGTGGAACGATGTGCCGGTTCAGCGCTGCACCGTGCACAAGGAGCGCAATCTGCGCGCCCACGCGCCGAAGCACCTGCACGACGAGATCAAGGCCGACTTCAACCACATGATGAACGCCAAGGCCGCCGCCGAGGTCGTAGTCCGGCGTAAGGCGTTCCTGGCCAAGTGGAAGCTTCGCTGCCGGTCGGTCGCGACGAGCTTGGAAGAAGCCGGCGAGCGCCTGTTCACGTTCGTGCGCTACCCGCCCGAGCAGTGGCGCTCAGATCAGGACCCACGAACGCGATCGAGCGCCTGCACGAGGAGTTCAAAGTGGCAAGAATCAAGAACGCAGTGCCTGCTGCCTTGTGCCGAGACCGCCGCCATGCTGTTCTGGGTGCTGTTGGCGTCCGGTCAGATGACCATGCGCCGGGTCGACGGCTGGCAGACCCTCGAGCGCTCGCCCACCGATCTTGACTTCGCCGCCTGATGCCGACCACCATGCCTTCGGACCCGCGCCGCCGAATTTCCACCACCTTCGCGACACGACCGGCTGGCCAGCGCAGGGTAAAGAATCATTTCACGCCGCCGAGAACCGGTCACTCGCACGCCAGAGTCACTCGCGTGACAGGGTTAAGCGCGTCTGCTCCCCCACCCCTCGGGGCGCCGCCTTAGGCCACCCGGGCGGAGGTTCTCAGGATTTTCTCGGGCGTAAGCCGTGGCGAGCCGTGCCAGCTCAAGGAGACGCTTCAGCGGCTTCGCCAAAAGCTTCCCGAAAAATCTTCACGTCGATCGAGGCCCGGCTCGCCTCCGCTTATTCTGGCCCTGGCGCAGGACCCCGCTCGGGCTGGGGGCTCATGCCCATGGGAGCGGCGTTGGCTGCTTCTGGCTCGGCGACCGCCGCCGAGTTAGGGATCACGCGCAGACGTCCGGCCAAATCGGCCGGCGGGCCGTTCCCGGGTCGAACTCCGGCTCGCCGGCCGCCGGGCGTCGTTCAGACCGGTAACGGAGCTCCGTTCGATGCCAAGAGGCAGGTTGCGCCCCAACGTCTCCTCCGGCTGGGCCGAGGTCTACCGGGAAGCCAAGGCCGAGGCCCCTTACCGGGACCTCTGCCAGGCCTGGGAGCGGGCTGACCTCGAGCAGCGCAAGCGGGTCCTGCGCCAAGTGCACCGCCAGCTATCTGCGCCGACCTCAGCGCCGTTGAAGTTGCAGCTGCGCCCTAGGGCTGGCTCGATAGGCTAACGGTCGAGATCCAACGGAAGATACCTGAATGATGCGAGGCTTCGGAGAGGCTGGCGGGGAGTACGGCGCTACTCCTCAGGAGCTGGCGGGAGGCGGCGTCTCGGCTGCAGGGGCGTAGGCCGCCAGCCGCCGTCGGATCCCGAAGCCCCACACCAACGCAAGGCCGATCACCATCGCAGCGAGTGCTCAGGAAGTTCGATCAAATCGACAGTGCCATTCAGCAGCTGGTGCAGGCCGAGGGCGATATAGAGCGAGCCCGAAGCCCATCATCCCGGTGACCGGGATGAACAACACCATTGGCACGATCTCCGGTCGGGTCCACCGCGGAGCATTGGGATACCGGAACAAGAGAGCCAGTAGGCCGGCGATAAGAAGGGCGGAGCCAAGGAGGGAGCGACCGAGTGCTACATTCCGCTATCTCCCCATGCGGTTGTGCGCCGCGAGCATGCGGCGAGAGCGCGCCACAGTATCGCCGCGCAACTATCGCGCCAACTTCGATCTCCACAGCGCAGCCCTAATGCTCGGGTCTCGGGGTCACGCCGCCTGGCGCAGCGACTGGTATCTCGCCGCGGGCGACCGCCGCCGCGATCTCGGGGATGATCCCGCTTCCTCTCGGCGTTAAGTGAGACTTCGAACCTTGGGTTCGAAGTCTCTGACATCGCACCTAGCGACCGTTATAGAGAGCTTGGTCGGAGAACCAAAGACGGCCCGCCCTCGGGATGCATCCGAGGACGGGCCTGGCCACAACCGCTGAAAGGACCAGCGACCATGACCAAGCTCGTTATAGAGCCCGAGTTCCGGGATCTCATCCCCGCCACCACCAGGGCCCAGGACGAGGCCCTGGACCTGGACATGCTCGCCTACGGCAACCGCGACCCGATCGCCGTCTGGCCGCAGAACAACGTCCACATCGTCCTCGACGGTCACCGCCGGGTCGAGAGCAGCAAGCGCACCAGCGTCAAGCTCAAGGCCCCGGTCAAGATGAACTTCCCCGACCGCACCGCGGCCAAGATCTGGATGCTCAGCAACCAGCTCGACGTCCGGCGCAATGCCAACACCTCTCAGCGCGCCTACATGATCGGCGGCCTCTACACCGCCATGGCGACCGGCCAGGGCGCCCGCTCCGATCTCACCGGCCAGGCCTCGGCTGCCGACCAGCTCGCCGTCAAGTTCCAGGTCACGCCGCAGCAGATCCGCAAGATGGGCCACTTCGCGGCCGCGGTCGACCAGCTCGCCGACAGCCTGGGCGTAGACGTCAAGGACGCGATCTTGAGCATGGAGGCCAACATCTCGCGCGAGGACGTGACCACGCTCGCCGAGCTGCCGGCGGACGACCACGCCAAGGTCTGGGACCTGGTCAAGAAGGACCGCGCCTCGCTCAAGGAGATCCTGCGGAAGGCCAAGCGCGGCGAACACAAGGCCGAGCGCGCCAAGGTCCAGGCCCGGCCGGACCCCGTGCGCAGCACCGCGATGGACCGCTACGCGGTCGCCGATCTGGTCCGCCTGATCGCGACCAACTGGGACGAGGACCGGCTCCGCGCGTACGAGCCGACCTACCCGGAGCAGTCCTCGCTGTCGGCCAACCTGGGCGCGGCGATCACGAACCTGGCATGGTACGCCCAGCACACCGGCTGGGGCGAGGACGCCCTCGACGACCTGGTCGGCGAGGCGGCGACCGGTGACGACCTCGCCGAGGACGAGCAGGACGCGCCCGAGCACGAGCCGGCCGACGCGCCCGAGGCCGCTCCCGGAGCTCCGCGGGTCGATCTGGACGCCGTCCGGCAGCGGATGCGGGCGGCGATCGACAAGGGCGAGGACGCGGTCGCCGGCATTACCCGCGCCTACGCCGAGACCGAGGCCGCCCAGGCCGCCCAGGAGCCTCGCCAGGACGCGGAGCACGCCGCCGCTCCTGCCGCCGCCAGCGGCGATCCCGACGCCATCCGGCGGCGCTTGAACGACCGGCTCGAGGATCGGGGTATGGGTGCCACCGGCGTCTACGCGGCCGCGGAGCAGATCGGGATCAGTTATCCGGCCCTGAAGCGCTTCCGCGACGGCAAGGGGACCCGCGACCGGACGCTCCGGCAGATCGAGGCCTGGCTCGCGACGGCCGGCTGACCCTGACCCGGCGCGCCTCGAACCCCAGGCTTTCCGCGGCCTCGAATTGCGTCCCCAGCGAGCGCCGGTAGGGTAACCCGCCGGACGCTCGCCCGGCCCGCTCAGGCACCTCACCCGCGCCCAGCGCGGGGGCGCCAGGACGCGCGAGGACGGTCTGGCCCTGGTGAGGGGCCAGGGACGGGTTGCGACGCGCTCCTGGCGTCCTGGCGCCCCAGCTGAGCTCTATCTCGCGCGAGATAGGCCTCGGCGCCGCGAGCCTCGAGCCGATCCTCTATTTCGTGCGAAATAAAGTTCCGACGCGCTCCCTGGCGTCTGGCAGCCGGTGGCGCTGCTACATGTTGATTTCAGCGCTTGACAGCCCGGCCTGAATGGTTCCCGTTACGACTGTGCCTACTTAGGCGCCGGGAGCCGAGACCTTGAGATTTGATCGCACGATCGCCACCCACCGGCTCTGCCGGCTCGCCGGCATCGCACCGAACCTGCTGCGCCAGTGGGTCAACCGCGGCTTCGTCACGCCGTCCTCGGCCGGTGTCGGCAAGTGGCCGGTGCTCGAGGCGTTTGAGTGGTCGCGCTCGCCCACCGGCTCGAGCGCCGGGAGACGATCGGCCGGGCGAGCACCGAGGCGCGCGATTCGATCTTGGCCCTGGCGCCTGAGCTCGAGGCCACGCTCGCCGGCCGCGACCCTGGCGACGTGTTCCTGATCACCCTCGAGCTGCCTGACGGCGAGAGGCGCGATCTCAAGACCAACAGCCGCGCCGACCTGGCCCGCCTGCTGGAATTGGCTGCCACGCGCTGGCACGCGATCAGGATCGAGGTCGACGACTACGGCGCGGTCCTGCGCGCGCTGCGGGCGGCGCTCGACGCCGAGGCAGCCGAGCGCGCCCAGGCCGAGCAAGCGCTGGAGCGGGAGCTCGCGTGACCACGGTCGCTGAACCTGCAGGACCAGCGGCCGGCCCGGCTGAGTTGCGGGTCGAGCTGCGGCCGAGCTCGCTGCAGCTGTGGGTGGGCAGACGCGACGGCTCGAGCGGCTTTCTGGTCACGCTCGAGCCCGACGTCGCGCTCAAGTTAGGCATCGATCTCATGCAGGCAGCGAGCTTGATCGAGCGTCGGGCGCTGGCCGCGACCGACGAGCTCGACGAGATCGTCAGCACGCAGCGGGACGGCGACCATGGCTGAGCAGGTCCAACTGCCGATCCTCCGCCGGAATGCCAACCTTGCGCCGCAGACGGTCGACGAGGCCAGCCGTACCGTCGAGTGCATTTGGACGACCGGTGCAACTGTTCGTCGGCGCGGTCTGTTCGAGGGCGAATGGGATGAGGAGCTGTCAGTCAAAGATGGCGCCGTCCAGCTACAAAGGCTGAATGCCGGCGCGCCAGTTTTGGACAGCCACGGCGCTCGCTCGGTCGCGCGTGTGCTTGGTGTTGTCGAACGGGCTTGGCTGACCGGCGAGGGCCACAACCGCGAGGGCCGGGCTACGATCCGGTTCTCCGAGCGCGCCGAGGTCACACCGATCTGGCGAGATGTCCAAACCGGCATCCTGCGCAACGTCTCGGTCGGCTACCGTAATTCATAGGATCACCAGGGTCGAGCGCAAGGACGACGTCCCGCTGCTGCGCGCCGATTTTGGGAGCCTTACGAGCTGTCTCTGGTCGCGGTCGGGGCGGACGCCGCAGCACAAGTCCGCAGCGGTGCTGATGCCGATCTTTATCCTTGTACCTTGGAGACGTCGATGACTGCGTTGCTCGATCTTCGCCGGCAATCCGCTCCCTCCGACCCCGGCAGCCCGGGTCGAGCCGCCTGCCGACACCGCGCAGACCGCGCTCGCCGAGCTCAGGCGCCTCTACGGCGCCGCCGATCAGCTCAAGCTCGAGCGCCAGGTCGTCGACGCCTTGCTCGAGCGCGGTGTCGCGCCCTCCAGGGTCTGGCCCGAGCTGCTTGACCTCGCCCAAGCCCGTGAGGCGCGCGAGGCGATCGCAGCCCCGCGCATCTCCGGCGGGATTGACCACACTGATCCGGCCCACGTGGCCGATCGGGCGGTCGCCGCGCTGCTGCACCAGCGATTCCGGCCAAGCACCCGCTACCGCCCGAGGCGCGCGCCTTTCGCAGGATGTCCCTGATCGAACTGCGCCGGCATCTGCTCGAGGGCCAAGGCATCCGCTGCCGCGGCTGGAGCGCCGACGAAGTGCTCGATTTCAGGGCCGGCGTCGGATACATGACCACATCCGACCTGCCGCAACTACTACTCGGGACCGGCCAAAGGTTGCTCGAAGACGCCTACACTGCCGCGGCCTCGCCGTTGAAGGCTCACAGCCGCGAACGATCCGTGCCGGACTTCCGTAAGGTGACTTCACTCTCCGGGTCGGAACGGGCCCGCTACTTGGAGCTGATCACCGAGCACGCTGAGGTTGCACTCGCGGCAGTGCCACCGAGGCCGGTGCAGAGTTTTGCAGTTCAGAGTTACGCCAAAATAGGGGCGTTCTCGAGAAACGCGATCATCAACGATGACCTCGGTGCTTTGAGTGACTGGACTTCCGAAATGGGCGCGGCCGCGGCTGAGACCGAAGCGTCTCTGTTCGTCAACTTGCTGACTGCAAACAGCGGCGCTGGCTTGGTCTTGGATGACGGCCTTAATCTGTTCCACGCCAGTCATGGCGACTTGGCGAGCCCTGGCACGGTAATCGACGTTGGCGAGTGTCTCGGCTGGCCGTCAGAAGATGCGCCAACAAACCGGGCTCTGCGGGGTCCGACCAATACAGGTCGCACCAGCTGCGATCCTGGTCGGGCCAGTCAAGGAAACCGAGGCCGAGTTGGTTACTGTCGCTTTGACGCCGGCCGAGGTCGGCAAAGTCAACCCGTTCTCTGGTAAGTTGAGTGTCGAAGTCGAGCAGCGCTTGACTGGCAATGGCTGGTACTTGATCTCAGAGAACCAACCGTTCGTTCATGCGTATTTGGACGGGCGGCGAGGGCCAAGTCTAAGTAGCCGCGAAGGTTTTGACGTTCTCGGGATTGAGCTCCGCGCCCTTTTGATGTCGCAGTTGGTGTCCGGGATTTCAGGTTTATTTTCAGAAATCCTGGCGCGTGACCACGAGTTCTTCCGGTCCATGTCTGGGCGACCTGCGCCGGAGGATAGCGTCGTGGTCCGGTGCCTGGCGGTCCAGCAGGCTCTTCACGCCAGGCGCCGGCCACGGCGTGACTGACGCAGAGCGGCCCTCGCCGCGGTGAGACGCGACGAGGGCCAGGGGATCTCAAACTCACGACTGGAAGGGAGACTCCAGTGTTGCGTACACCCTATCCCGTTCGGATGCCAGAGCAGGCGGTCGAGGACCTCGACGACGAGACCTATGACCGCGAGCTGGCCGAGTTCCTGCGGACTGCCAAGGTCCCGTTCGGCAGCCGGGAGAACGCCGAGCTGTCTGGATCAACAAGCGGCACCGCGCGCGCTGCGCTGCTGAGCGGCGCAGCGCAGAGGACCAGCGCACGCTCGCCGGCATCGAGCAGGCGCTCGACGCGCGCCGCTCCGCGCGGTCCATGCGGTGACCCTGGCATGAGACCGCTACCGCCGCCGCCCGCCCCGGTCGAGGACGAGCTCGCCGCGCTCGCGGACGAGCTCGACTCCGTTCACCTGGCGCTCATCCGTGCGCAGGCCGCCCGCAGCATCGCCTTGCAACGGCTGCTGGCCGCCAAGCGAGCGACGTTGACCGCGCGCAAGGCCGCGATCGAGGAGGCCGACCGGCGCCCCAAGTGCAGTACCGTGAGCCCGG
Organism: uncultured Alphaproteobacteria bacterium; assembly: GCA_963840925.1. GTDB lineage: Bacteria > Pseudomonadota > Alphaproteobacteria > Geminicoccales > Geminicoccaceae > DATAOG01. The sequence goes on along the minus strand of CAWJAY010000012.1, from coordinate 73,273 downwards.
CCCGACCGGCCCACGGCCGCGGAGCACGCCATGACCGCGGCGGCCAGGCTGTGGCTGCTGGTCCTCGGCGCGCTCGCCGCGGCCGTTGCGGCCGCCGTCCTGGCGCCGCAGGTAGTGACGACGGCCGCGGTTTTGTTCTGCGTGCTGTTGCTAGGGCTCGACGCGATCCTCGCCCGGACCCGGCGCGGGACGACCAGGCGGCAGGCGAGGCCGACGGCCCGAGAGGCGGTTTGGCTAGCGGCGCGGGCAAGGCTCCAGGCGAAGGCTCAGCCGGGGTCTCAGACAGCGACGGCGCTGGCTCTGCCGCCGGCGGCGAGGCGGGCGGCGAAGTTGACGATGTCGGTCGAGCCGGGCGAGGGGCCGATGCGTCCCGCCCCGATCCACCCGGTGGCGTACGAGGCCTACCGGCTGGAGCAGGCCGCGCGTGCAGCGGCGCGCGGGCCCCAGAGCCGAGGCCGCTAGTGCAGGGCCATTCGCGCTAGAGTACAAACGAGAAGCGCCGCGGGCCCTGGTCGGCCCGCGGCGCGGAAGGCAGGAAAGCATGATCACCGACGAATTTAGCATCCCGACCTCTACATCGCAAGGCGAGCCGAGCGCGCCCCAGGCGCACGTGGGCTTTTTTGGCGCCAATTACCGGCCGCCGACCAACCTGAGCTGGCAGCGCTGAGCGCCGCCGTCGAGATCGCGGCCCAGGAGCAGCGGGTGATCGAGGCGGCCGAGGCCAGGGGGGGGGGGGGGGGGGGGAGGGCCGCGCGCCGGCGCCGGGTGCCGACCGACCGCCTGCTGCTGACCGCGAACGCCGCCGCCCAGCTGCTCGGCGCTCTCCGTCGAGCTGCTCCGTCACATGCGCCTGCCCAGCATCGCCCTCCCCGGCGGCGCTCGCCGCTACGCGCGCCAAACCCTCGAAGCCCTCACAGGAGATTTACCCGCATGCCCGTCCGCAGGCGAAAACCGACAACAACCATTGGCTGCTCGACTTCCGGGTCGGAGGTCGGCGCCACCGCGAAACGCTCGGCAAAGAGCACGACCACCTCGGCAAGCGCGAAGTGCAGGCCCTGGAACGCGCCCGGCGAGCGGAAGTCGAAGCGGACCAGATCCGCGGGCCGGAAACCTGGGGAGGACTTGCGTCTCGTTACTGGCTCGACCCACGCCCGGGATCTCGCCTGGCAGGGCAGCGTCACCGGCCATCTCGAACGCGCTGTCAGCGACCCCATCGGCGACCATACCCCGATCTGCCTAGGTCACCGCGGACATCTTCGCCGCAGGGCGCTCGTCAGCTGGCGACAGCGGCTAGCGGCGGCCACCATCAATCGACCGGCTTGGCGATCGCTCGCGGGCTCTGGACGATGGCCCGCGAGGTCTGGGGCCTGGCTAGTTGCCGCAGCTGCCCTGGCGGCGGCTGCGTGCTGCCTGTCCCGGATCGGACGCCGCCCTACGTCACCCCGGCCGAGCGCGAGGCGGTCATGCTGCACGCGCTGCCAACACGTCCCGCTTGGCGATGCAGATCGCGCTCGCGACCGGCTGGCGCCGCCTCGAGCGTGCTCGTCCCTACGCTGGGAAAGCAATCGATTGGACGCGTGGCCTCGCCCACGTCCGGGGGCAAGGGCCGCGGCGGCGGCCGGCAGCTGGTCCAGCCGCTGACGCCGGAGCTCCGTGCGCTGCTGATCGCGGCGGGCGTGCAGGCGACCGGGCCCGTGGTCGCGTACCAGGGGCGGCACGATTGGCGACTTTGACTACGCCTTCAACCAGGCCCGCGAGCGCGCCGGGCTGCCGCACGTCACCTTCCGCGACCTACGCCACTCCGTGGCGCAGGAAGTCCTCGCGGCGACCAACTCGATCGAGGCCGACAGGCCGTGCTCGACCACACGAGCCCGGCCACGACCAGGCACTACGCGCGGTTCACGATCGACCAGAAGACCCGCGCGCTCGCGGCGCGGAGTGGGCACATCGGTGGGCACCAACCGCCGCAACCGCCCGCCCCGCCTCGCGCCGGGCAAATGCTTGATCCGACCCTCGAGCGCAGCGATCCGCTGCTCGTCATGGTAGGTGCCGCGCGCCGTCTGCTCGAGCCCGAGCAGCTCGGCGACATCCGCCCGGTAATCGGCGACCAGGCGCGAGTCGGGCCCGAGTGCGGCCGCGAGCGCATCCTCGACCGCCGCGAGCCACATGCGCCGCGGCCACTCCGAGCTGCTCACCACCCGCTCGAAGAATCGCCGCCATGATTTGATCTTGGCCGCATCCATCGTCGCCTCCGCAACCGGCGCCCGCCCGCCGGCTGGCAATGCTCTACGGCCATGGTCGCCCGCAGGTTGCGAAATATGCCACGCGCTTCGCTATCTTAGCAATTTCCTCGATCATGGTATCAGCATCTCGCCTATGAACCCGCCGACGCGGTGGCAGAAATGCAACGCTCGTGCCAGCCACGACCAAGCGGACCGATGCCGGGGAGGCAAACGAGGGCACGCTTCCATGGGACCCATAACGTTGGACCGCGACAGAACAGCCCTTCGGTCAAGATTGAGCCCACATCGGGTGGGGGCAACTGAGCTTGCTCAGAGTAAATGCCAAGTTGCCTTGAAATGGGAGGCGCGCTACCGAGCCGTCAACAGACGTTGCTGAATAGCAAATGGGAGCCGGCCACCCACATGAGCCGCCCGCCAGCTTTCATCGCCTTATCGTTCCTTAAATCCGCCGCGCCTATGCTGGCGGCATGCCCTGGCGACACAGGCTCCACCGGCCCGTCCGCCGCGCCCCGACGCCGCCCCGTGGCCTGGCTCCGCCGGCAGCGCGACCGGGCCGGCATCGCGGCGTTCGCCGCGCTCGCAATCGCCGCTCTGGCCTGGCCGGTTGTCCAGAACCTCTCGCGCTGGCCGCTGTCGGTGGCGATCAGGCACGCCGCGGCCGCGCCGAACTGCGCAGCGGCGCGTATGGTCGGCCTGGTGTCGGCCCGCAGGGGCCAGCCGGGCTACTATCCGCAGCACGACGGCGACAAGGACGGGATCGCATGTGAGCCGTGGTCGCGCCGCTGGCGCTCACTGAAACGGCGCAGCTGATCGAGCGATCGCTCGGCAGGGCCCGGCCGGCGTGGTGCGATCGACGGCGACGATCCTTGATCTTCAGCGGCAAACGGATCTGGCTGGGGGACCTGGATTCGAACCAGGACTGCTCGGTCCAGAGCCGAGAGTTCTACCGTTAAACTATCCCCCAAACGGCGCGCAGAGGCATAGGTAGGCGGCTGCCGCTTGTCAAGCAAGCCGGGCCGGACGGCTCACCACCGAGCCGCGGTCAGTCAGCGTGGAATTCTCATTTCGGAGGAGGGCCTTGGCGTGGGCCAGGCAGGCCTTGTGGTCCGGACGGAAGTCCTGGTCGATCCACCATGCTTCGAGCGTGGCCAGGACCGCTCCCAGTCTGGGACCAGGGGTGAGGCCCAGCGCCAGAAGATCTTCGCCGCCGAGCGGCAGCTTTGGCGAACTCCAACGCGCCAGCTCGGCAAGGGCCGGGCTCGGGTCGTCCCCGGTCTCGGCGACCGCGAGCCAGCTCAGATCGGCATAGAGCTCAGGCCCGAGGCGATAGAGCGACCGCCGGAATTCTGCCGTTGACGCTCCGAGCGCCGGCAGCGCGGCCCGGGTCATCGCCTCGAGCCTGGCCGCATCGCGATTGGCGAGCCGCCAGCGCCTGGCCACGGTCGGGGTCAGCGGCGGATCGGCCGGCGGTGGGCGGAGCAGCGCGCCGAGCCGGAGCCAGGGGTCGGCGGCGGGTGCCAGCGCCAGCAGGCGTTCCAGCCGATCGAGCGCGACTGGTCCGGGGATGACTTCGCCGAGCACCGCGGTTGTCGCCATCAGGCGGAGAGCCGGCAGCGGATCGGCCGCCTCGAGCAGCTTCAGCATCTCGGTCTGGATGCGCTCGCCGGACAGGCGGGCGAGCTCGGCCGCGGCCGCGGTGCAGGCCGCGAGCGCCGCTTGATCGGCGGGAGCTCGACTGTAGTGCGCGAAGAACCGGAAAAACCGGAGAATCCGGAGGTAGTCCTCGGCGATCCGTTGCTCCGGGGTGCCGATGAAGCGGACCCGGCCGGCCAGCAGATCGGCGTGGCCGCCGAAGTAGTCGTACAGGTGGCCCGCGCGATCGCAGCTCATCGCGTTGATCGAGAAGTCGCGGCGCGCCGCATCGGCCTCGAAATCGTCGGTGAACGCGACCTCTGCGTGGCGGCCATCGGTCGCGATGTCGCGCCGCAGCGTCGTGATCTCGAAGCGCTGGCGGCCGATCACGGCGGTGATCGTGCCGTGCGCGAGGCCGGTCGGGATCGCCCTCAGGCCGGCCGCCTCGAGCAGGCGCATGACCGCTTCGGGGCGCTCGGGCGTCGCGAGGTCGAGGTCGGCGCGCGGCCGGACCCGGCCGAGCAGGCCGTCGCGCACGCAGCCGCCGACGAAGCGGGCCGGACGGCCGCCGGCCTCGAGCGCGCGCAGCACCTTCCGGCTCGCGGACGCGCGCAGCCAAGGCTGGGCGGCGAGCGGCCCGCCGCTGGTCATCGGATCGGCCCGGCCATCACGCTCAGCGTTCGATCGTGGTACCGGGCACGATCCGGCCGTCCTCGAGGCGCGGCGGGACATAGACCTGCTCGGGCGGGGCGCCGGACAAAACGCTCCAGGCGATCAGGCTGATCGCCGCGAGCAAAATGCCGGCGCCGGCCAGGTGCGGCCAGGGCGCGTTCTTGACCCAACCGGGTGCGGTGCCGCGCGCGAGCGCGACATAGCCGAGGTAGACCAGGCCCGGCAGCAGCAGCGGCAGCAGATATTCGAGCAGGATGCGCAGCATCGCCCCTCACGCACTCAGCAGGCTCGAGAAATTGACCAGGATGCCGGCGGTCGCACCCCAGATGAAGCGGCCCTGATACGGCACGACGTAGTAGCCCCGGGTCAGCGGGCCGCGCCGATAGCTGTGCCGGCGCTGGTTGACCGGATCGACCACGAACTGGAGCGGCACCTCGAAGGCATCGGCGACCTCGTGACGATCGAGCCTGAGGGTCAGCGGCGGCTCGATCCAACCGACGACCGGGTGGATCCGAAAGCCGGTCACCGTGTCGTACGGGGCGAGTTCGCCCAGGACCTCGACCTTGGCCGGTGCAAGGCCGATCTCCTCCTCGGCCTCGCGCAACGCCGCGGCCGCGGGCGAGGCGTCGCCGGGCTCGATGCGCCCGCCCGGGAAGCTGATCTGGCCGGCATGGTCGCGCAGATGCTCGGTGCGCTGGGTCAAGAGGATCGCCGGGCCGCCCGGGCGCTCGACCATGCCGATCAGGACCGCGGCCAGCGTGCGCTCCGTGCTCGCGGCGATCAGCGCCTCGCGCGCCGGATCGTCGCCCGCGAGCCAACCCGGGTCCAGCCCGAGCCCGCCCCGGCCGCGCGGCTGGCGGGCCAGGCGCCGGCGCAGCTCCTCGCGGGTCACCATCGCGCGGTCTCAACCGGCCTCGTCGAGGGCGAAGAAGCGGCCGGCGCTCCAAATCCCGAAACGGCTCCGGCCCTCCAGGCGGCGCTCCTCGCCGAGCTCGACCAGCTGGTAATAGACCGGCCGCGCGAGGCGCGCCTCGAGGCCGTCGCGCACCTCGACATAGGGTACCAGCGCGTCGTCATCGCCGGCCGCGGCCCGCTGCAGCCGCAGCGGGTGGTCGGGCCCGACGGTCACCCACTCGTCGAGGTTGCTGCGCAGGCGGATGTGCTGCCCGGCGGCCTGGCCTTCGACCGCGAGCTCGACCGCGACGAAGGGCGCATCCTCGACCTCGATCCGGCCGCGCTCGACCGGCGTCACGAGCCAATAGCTGCCGTCCGCGGCGCGCCGGAGCACCGAGGCGAACAGCTTGACCAGCGCGAGCCGCCCGATCGGCCGGCCCTCGTGCCACCAGCCGCCGTCGCGTGCGATCCTGAGCCCGAACGCCCGTTCAGTTGCAGCACCGGTCCGGGTCGACGATAATCTCTGCATGTCAACCCTGCCTGGGGGTTGATCGGACGGGGAGTCAGTAGCCATACTCAACTCATGTCAGCTCGTCGACGTGCCCCCGGCGTCGGAACACTGCCCCTATGCGCCGCCCCGCTATGAACCGCCCATGACCGCCAGCGGATCACGCTGCTCGAGGATCGGCCCATGAACGATGTCCAGGACGCGGCGATCCTCGATCAGGTCGAGGCGACGATCGAGCGGTTCAGCCGGGTCCGGGCCGAGATCGGGCGCGCGATCTTCGGCCAGGAGCGGGTGATCGAGGAAAGTCTTATCACGCTGCTGGCAGGTGGTCATGTGCTGCTGGTCGGCGTGCCGGGGCTGGCCAAGACCCGCCTGGTCGAAACGTTGGGCGTGGTGCTCGGGCTGACCCAGAAGCGCGTGCAGTTCACCCCCGACCTGATGCCGGCCGACATTCTGGGCTCGGAGGTGCTTGAGGAAGCCGAGAGCGGCCGCCGGAGCTTCCGGTTCCTGCCCGGGCCGGTGTTCTGTCAACTCTTGATGGCCGACGAGATCAACCGGGCCAGTCCGCGCACCCAGGCAGCGCTGCTCCAGGCGATGCAGGAGCGGCGGGTCACGGTCGCCGGCCACGATCACGAGGTGCCCGAGCCGTTCCACGTGCTCGCGACCCAGAACCCGATCGAGCAGGAAGGCACCTATCCCTTGCCCGAGGCGCAGCTCGACCGCTTCCTGTTGCAGGTCAACGTCGACTACCCGGATCGGGCGGCCGAGCGGCGGATGATGATCGAGACCACCGGCGGCGGCATCCAGCCGGCGCGGCCGGTGATGACCGCGAGCGAGCTGATCGCGGCCCAGGCGCTGGTCCGCCGGATCCCGGTCGGCGAGCGGGTGGTCGATGCGATCCTGCAGCTCGTGCGCGCCGGCCGGCCGGTGCCTGGCGAGGCCGACCCGCTGACCGATCTGATCGGCTGGGGCCCGGGCCCGCGCGCCAGCCAGGCGCTGATGCTGGCGGTGCGCGTGCGCGCCCTGCTCCAGAGCCGGCTCGCTCCCTCGGTCGAGGACGTGATCGCGCTGGCGCCGCCGGTGCTCCGGCATCGGATGGCGCTGACCTTCACGGCCCGCGCCGAGGGCGTCACGCTCGACCAGGTCATTGAGCGCCTGTGCGGGGTGATCGCCGGCTGATGGCCACGCCGGCGACCCCAATCGCCAGCTTGACCAGGCTGCGTCAGCAGGCCGAGGGGCTGGCCGACCGGCTGCCGCCGCTCCTCGTCGCCGCCGAGCGGGTGGCCGCGACCGTCGCTCAGGGGGTGCACGGCCGCCGGCGGGTCGGGGTCGGCGAGACGTTCTGGCAATTCCGCCCCTACACCACCGGCGACTCCTCGAGCCGGATCGACTGGCGCCAATCCGCCCGCACCAGCCAGCTGTTCCTGCGCGACCAGGAATGGGAGGCAGCCGAGAGCGTCTGGCTGTGGGCCGACAGCTCGGCGTCGATGGACTGGCACTCGGCCGCGACCTGGCCGACCAAGGCCGATCGGGCGCTGCTGCTGATGCTGGCACTGGGATCGTTGTTGACCCGCGCCGGCGAGCGGATCGCGCTGCTCGGCCGCCGGCGCCGGCCGACGGGCGGCCGGGTCGGCATGCAAACACTGTGCGAGGACCTGCTGGCCCGCGCGCCGGCCGAGCCCAGCCTAGCGCCGATCCAGCAGCTGCCGCGGTTCGCGCGGATGGTCCTGATCAGCGACTTCTTCACGCCGCTCGATCAGCTGCGCGAGCGGCTGCGCGGCTTCGTCGCGATGGGCGTGCGCGGCCATCTGCTCCAGGTCCTCGACCCGGCCGAGCCGGAGCTGCCGTTCGCCGGGCGGGTCCGCTTCGAAGGCCTGGAGCAGGAAGGCGTTGCGCTGATCGGCAACGTCGACGGCGTTCGCCAGCGCTACCGGGGGCGCCTGGCCGCGCATCGTGAGGGCTTGCGGGACCTGGGCCGATCGCTCGGTTGGACGTTCGCGGGCCACGTCTGCGACCAGCCGGCCGAGCCGCCGCTGCTGGCGCTGTACACGGCGCTCTCGACCAAGGCGCAGGCCTGATGCTCGACCTCGGCGTGCTCGGGCTGGCCAATCCGTGGCTGCTGACCGCCCTGGTCAGCCTGCCCGCGCTGTGGTGGCTGCTGCGGGTCATCCCGCCCGCCCCGAAACAGATCCGATTTCCGGCGATCCGCTTCCTGCTCGGGCTCGAGCCCGAAGAGGAGATCTCGGCGCGCACGCCGCTCTGGCTGCTGATCCTGCGCCTGGTGCTCGCGAGCCTGGTGATCCTGGCGTTGGTCGGGCCGGTGCTCAATCCGGAGCCGGAGCTGTCGGGCGAAGGCCCCTTGGTGCTGGTGGTCGACGACGGCTGGGCCGCGGCGCCCGGTTGGGCGCAGCGGATCGAAACGCTGGAGCGCTTCGCCGACCGGGCGCAGCGCCAGAACCGGGAGGTGATCCTGCTCGGCACCGCTGCCGATCCGGTGAGCCCGAAGCTTGAGCGCCTGAGCGCCGCCGACGCGGTGCGCACGGTCGCGAGCTGGCAGGCCAAGCCATGGCCGGTCGACCGCGCCGCAGCGTTCGCGCAGCTCGAACGGGAGCCGCTGGACGGCGCCGAGCTGATCTGGCTCAGCGATGGCGTCGCCGGCGACCGGACGGCGCGCGAGGCCGCGCTCCGGTTCGCCGACCAGCTGCGCCGGATGGGTCCGCTGCGGATTTTCGCCGACCCGGCCGCAGAGCGGGCGACGCTGCTGGTGCCGCCGGACCTGAGCAAGGATGCGTTGACGGTCGTCGCGCGCCGCCCCGGCCCGGACGGCGCTCACGGCCTGATCCTGCGCGCGGTCGGGCCGGAAGGCGAGATCCTGGCGCGCCAGACGTTCGGCTTCGAGGACGGGGCGGTCCGCGCCCAGGCGCGGATCGAGCTGCCGGTCGAGCTGCGCAATCAGATCGCCCGACTCGAGCTGGAGCCGGCCGCCGGCGTCGGCGGCGTGGTCCTGCTTGACGAGCGCTGGCGCCAGCGCCTGGTCGGCCTGGTCGGCGAGCCGGCGGTCCAGGCGGCACAGCCATTGCTGTCGGAGCTGTACTATGTCGAGCGGGCGCTCTCGCCGCACGCCGAGCTGCGGCGCGGCTCGATCCCGGAGCTTCTGGCCGCCGGGGTGCCGACGATCGTGCTCACCGACAGCGCCCAGATCGGGCCCGACGCACGCACCCAGCTCGCCAGCTGGATCGAGGCGGGCGGCGTGCTGCTGCGCTTCGCCGGCCCGCGCCTGGCCAACGCCGAGGACGAACTGGTCCCGGTCAAGCTGCGCCGTGGCGACCGGTCGCTGGGCGGCGCCCTGTCCTGGGCCCGGCCGCTGGCGCTTGCGAGCTTCGAGGACGCGGGCCCACTCACCGGTCTGAGCGCGCCCAAGGACGACATCGTCGTCCAGCGCCAGGTCCTGGCGCAACCCGGACCGCAGCTCGCCACCAACACCTGGGCACGGCTCGTCGACGGTACGCCGCTGATCACCGGGGCGCAGCGCGGCAAAGGCTGGCTCGCGCTGGTCCACACGACCGCCAACACGGCCTGGTCGTCGCTGCCGCTCTCGGGCGCGTTCGTCGAGGTGCTGCGGCGGATCGCGGCGCTCGCGCCCGGCGCCGGCGGCACGCCGCGCGGCCTGCTGGCACCGATCGAAGTGCTCGACGCCCAGGGTCATCTGGTCGAGCCGGGACCGGCGGTGCAGCCGGTCGCCGCGGCCGACCTCGCCTCGACCGCCGCGAGCGCCCGCCATCCGCCCGGGCTCTACGGTCGGGTCGGCGCCGCGGCCGATGCCGCCCGCCGGGCCCTCAATCTCGCCCCGGCGGTGCCCGACCTCCAGGCCTTGGAGGCTGCCGATCTGCCGGTCCGGACCCAGCCCTACGCCGGCGGCTCGGCCGAGATCGATCTGATGCCCTGGCTGCTGCTGGCTGCGCTGCTGCTGGCGCTCGCCGACACCGCGATCGGACTGCAGCTGCGCGGGCTGCTGGTGCGGCCGGCCCGCCCGGCAGCGACCGCCGCGGTAGTCCTGATGCTGACGCTGGTGCCGCAGCCGCTCGGCGAGCCGGCGCAGGCTGCCGACGACGAGGCGGTGATCGCGGCCACCTCGCAGACCCGGCTCGCCTATGTCGTGACCGGGGTCGCCGAGGTCGACGCGATCAGCCAGGCCGGGCTCGCGGGCCTGAGCCGGATCCTCAACCGGCGGACCGCGGTCGAGGCCGGCGAGCCGCGCGCGGTCGATCTGGCGGTCGACGACCTCGACCTGTTCCCGCTGCTCTACTGGCCGATCCCGAGCGATCATCCCGAATTAGGCTCCGGCGTTCGCGAACGGCTCGACGGCTATCTCCGCCAGGGCGGCATGATCCTGTTCGATACCGGCGATGCCGGCACGATGATCCCCGACCAGGCCAGCCCGGGCGCGGGCGAGCTGCGCCTGCAGCACCTGCTCGCCGGCCTCAACCTGCCAATGCTGGCGCCGATCCCCGAAGACCACACGCTGACCCGCTCGTTCTACCTGCTGCAGGATTTTCCCGGCCGCTGGACCGGCAGCACGGTGTGGGCCGACCGTCCCGAGCCCAGCGTCAACGACGGCGTGTCCTCGATCATCGTCGGCGGCAACGGCTGGGCCGGGGCCTGGGCGATCGACGAGTACGGCACGGCGATGTTCCCGATCGGTCCCGGGCGGCGAGCGGCAGCGTGAGCTCGCGCGCCGCTTTGGCGTCAATCTCGTGATGTACGCCCTGACCGGGAACTACAAGACCGACCAGGTGCACATTCCGGCCCTGCTGGAGCGCCTCGGCCAATGATGAGCGGCACCTCGCTGAGTTTCGCCCCGCTGCTGCCCTGGCCGGCGCTGGCCGCGCTCGCGCTCGCGATCCTCGTGATCACCGGATTGGGGGTGTGGCGACGGGCGCGCGGTATCCTCTGGCGCGGCGCGATGCTGACCTTGGGCGTGCTGGCGCTGGCCAACCCGGTGGTTGTCCAGGAGCAGCGTCAGCCGCTCGACGACGTCGCGGTGCTGCTGGTCGACCGCTCGCCGTCGCAGACCGTCGGCGAGCGGCCGCAGCAGCTCGAGGAGGCGCTGCTCAAGCTGCGCGCCGAATTGAAGCAGATCGAGAGCCTCGAGGTGGTCGAGGCGACCAGCGCCGGCGACGGCAAGGGCGGCACCCGGCTGTTCGCGACGCTGGGCACGACGCTGCCGGAGATCGACCGCGCGCGACTCGCGGGCGTCCTGATCCTGTCCGACGGGCAGGTCCACGATGTGCCGGAGAGCCTCGAACCGCTCGCGGTCGACGCGCCGATGCACCTGCTGCTGACCGGCCAGCACGACGAGCGCGATCGGCGTCTGGTGGTCGAGCAGGTGCCGAACTACGGCATGGTCGGCGACCAGGAGGAGATCACGCTTCGGGTCGACGAGCTGCCCGCAGGTGACGCCAGCGAGCCGATCACGGTCACGCTCCGCCAGGACGGCGAGGCCAGGCAGCGGGTTGCGGTCCTGCCCGGGGCCTCGCGGGGCCTGCCGTTCCAGCTGAGCCGGGCGGGCCAGACGGTGCTCGAGCTCGAGGCCGACCCGGCGCCGGGCGAGGTCACCGCCTTGAACAACCGCCAGGTGTTCTTCGTCAATGGCGTGCGCGACCGGCTGCGGGTGCTGCTGGTGTCCGGCCAGCCGTATCCGGGCCTGCGGGTCTGGCGCAACCTGCTCAAGGCCGATCCGGCGGTCGACCTGGTCCACTTCACGATCCTGCGGCCGCCCGAGAAGCAGGACGGCACGCCGATCCGCGAGCTCGCGCTGATCGCCTTCCCCTCACGCGAGCTGTTCGAGGTCAAGCTCAACGAGTTCGATCTGGTGATCTTCGATCGCTACTCGCGCCGCGGCCTGCTGCCGCTCGCCTACCTCGACAATGTCGCGCGCTACGTCGAGGACGGTGGCGCTTTGCTTGAGATCGCCGGGCCGGAGTTCGCCCATCCGCTCAGCCTCTATCGGACGCCGCTCGCGCACGTGCTGCCGGCCCGCCCGACCGGCATCGTCTACGAGCGCGGCTTCACGCCGGTATTGACCGAGCTCGGCCAGCGCCACCCGGTCACCGCCGGGCTCGCGGACGGCTTCGAGGGCGGCGAGGAGCGGGCCGAGGGCGAGCTGCCCTGGGGCCGCTGGTTCCGGCAGGTCGACGTCGAGGCGACGCGACTCCCAGGTGCTGATGAGCGGCGCCGCCGAGCGGCCGCTTCTGGTGCTCAACCGGGTCGACAAGGGCCGGGTCGCGCAGCTGCTCTCGGATCAGGTCTGGCTGTGGGCGCGCGGGTTCGAGGCGGGCGGTCCGCAGGGCCTGCTGCTGCGCCGCCTGGTCCATTGGCTGATGCAGGAGCCGGAACTCGAGGAGGAGGCGCTGCGCGCCGAGCCGGGCAGCGATTCGATCGCGATCGAGCGCCGCTCGCTGCACCCGGGCGCGGAGATCGCGACCGTGACCGCACCGTCCGGCAAGACCAGCGAGGTGACCCTGGAGCCCTCGGACCAGGGTCTCGCGCGCGCGATCGTGCCGGCCGCGGAGGCCGGGCTCTATCGGATCTCGGACCAGCAGCTCACGACCTACGTCGCGGTCCGACCGATCGGCGCCGAGGAGCTGTCCGACATGCGGGCCACCCCGGACCGTCTGGCGCCGCTGGTCCAGGCGAGCGGCGGTGCGGTCCACTGGCTCGCCGACGGCGGCGCGCCCGAGGTCCGCAAGGTCGCGACCGGCCGCTCGCTGTCGGGGCGCAACTGGATCGGTCTCCGGCGCAACGACCGCTATCTGGTGACCGGCGCCTCGCAGCTGCCGCTGCTGCCGGCGGTCGTGGCGCTGATGCTGCTGCTCGGCACGCTCGGCTTCGCCTGGTACCGCGAAGGCCGCTGAGATCCTCCCCACTTGTGGTATAGGGCACGCTGCTGATGATAAATCGCTGGCGTGCTCTATGGATATCTTGGGTGGCCTCGCTGATGTAGCTTCGCTCGTGGCGCTGCTGGTGTCGATGGTGGCGGTCTGGAAGGCGCGAAGTGTTTCGAGGTTGGTGGAGCGAATAGTCGACCAAGATCAGCAGACGAAACTTTTCCTAAACTTTAAGAGATACGAGCGGAGCCTGCACAAGCAGCTTCTGGCCGGATATGATGACGATCTTGAGTTTCTTAGGGTTGTGGCGAGATGCAAAGCCGATGCGGAGGAGCTTTCGGCGCTGCATCGCTCTCGAATTAGGCCGGACGCGCATAAGCTGCGTCGCAAGATCCGGTGGTTTGAGCTACAATATCGCGTGTCGACGGTCATACGCGCGCGTGGATGGCGGAGGCAAGCTTGTGGAAACCTGAGCCGAGCGATCTCACACTTTACACAACGCTGGAGAATAGGGAGCTGCGGCTGCAGACGGAGAAACGCTATGATCGAACCAGGGAAAACTGAAAAGTTCTTGCAGCGCCTCATAGTGTCCACAAAATCCGGCAAGGTGCGGTGGACGCCAGAAGATCCGCCTGATGCCCCTCGGACAGGTACCGAAGAATACGTTGGCGTGGTGTATACAACCACGCTGAGCGGTCGTCTATTTCAACTCAGTGAAGTACGGTATAGATATTATACGGACGAAGACGCTTTTGTCTGGACAGATACAGTTGCCCTCGAAATAGTGGATTGGCAAGGCAGAGTATTCTGGCGATTCCCTCATTCACGTGAAATTTTGGATCTCCTTGAGGTGGTGCAGTATGCTGCTTCTGATATCGAGCAACTTATGGATGAAGTGCTCGCTGACAACAGCCAATAGCGGTTCAGGCTCTCTGCCCCACAAGGCTTGAGCAGCAATGGCTACAGCCGCTCGCCGCCCTGGAGCGGCGAGAAGCGGACCGGCATGATCCGTTGCTCGTGGACCTCGCCGGCGGCGTCCTTGGTCAAGAGGGTCAGGTACTGCACGCCCTGCGCGGGGCCGATCGGGATCACCATCCGGCCGCCGCGCTTGAGCTGCTGGAGCAGCGGTGGCGGCACGTGATCGATCGCCTCCTCGATCACCATGGCATCGAACGGCGCCTTCTCCGGCCAGCCGTAGTAGCCGTCCGCCGCCTGGACGAAGACGTTGTCGTAGCCCTGCTCCTTGAGAATGCGCGCGGCCTGCTCCGCGAGCGGCTCGACCACCTCGACGCTGTAGACCTCGGCTGCGAGCAACGAAAGCACCGCGGTGTGATAGCCGGCCCCGGTCCCGGTCTCGAACACCACGTCGCCGGGCTCGGGCGCCGCCAGATGGGTCATCAGCGCTACCAGGAGCGGCGCCGCCACGTTCTGCTCGTAGCCGACCGGCAGCGGATGCGGCTCGTAGGCATAAGGGCGCAGCACTTCGGGCACGAAGGCCTCGCGCGGGACCTCGCGCAGCGCCGCCAGCACCCGCGGGTCGAGTTCGGCGATCCCGGTCTGGCCGCTGATCATCAGCGTCTCGAGCTCGACCAGGCGGACCATCTCCTCGCGCTGCTCGGCCAGATCCGCCGCCGTCGCCGGCGCCAGCGGGAGACCGAGCCCGAGGCCGAACAACCCGAACGCCAGAAACAGACCGCTGCTTCGAGACCTCATGGCGATCCTCGCTCCCGATGCCTGCGCATGATATGACAACGAGCTCAGCCGACGGCGATCTTGGTGCCGATGCCGGCTTCGGTGAAGGTCTCGAGCAGCAGCACGTGCGCGATCCGGCCATCCAGGATGTGGACCGCGCCGACCCCGCCCGAGAGCGCCTCGAGCGCGGTCTCGAGCTTGGGGATCATGCCGCCGCTCGCCGTGCCGTCGGCGAGCATCGCGCGCGCGGCCGTGGCCGAGAGCTCGGAGATCAGCTGGCCGGCGCCGTCGAGCACGCCTGGCACATCGGTCAGCAGGACCAGCTTGCGCGCGTGCAGCGCCTTGGCGATCGCGCCCGCCGCGGTGTCTGCGTTGATGTTGTAAGTATGGCCGTCGGCACCCAGGCCGATCGGCGCGATCACCGGCACGATCTCGGTCCGGGCGAACACGTCGAGCACCTCGGTGCGAACGCGCACCGGCTGGCCGACGAAGCCGAGGTCGAGGACCTGCTCGATGCTGCTGCTCGGATCGCGCCGGGTGCGGGTGAGCTTGGTCGCCTCGATCAGGTGCGCGTCCTTCCCTGACAGGCCGACGGCGTGCCCGCCCGCAGCGTGGATCGCGGCCACGATCTGCTTGTTGATGCTGCCGGCGAGCACCATCTCGACGATCTCGACGGTCGCCGAATCGGTGACCCTGAGCCCCTCGACGAACTCGCTCTTGATCTTCAGGCGGTCCAGCATCGCCTTGATCTGCGGCCCGCCGCCGTGGACCACGACCGGGTGGATGCCGACCTGCTTGAGCAGCACCACATCGCGCGCGAAGCCGTCCGCGAGCGCGGCCGAGCCCATCGCGTGGCCGCCGTATTTGATCACGAAGGTCGCGCCGGCGAAGCGCCGCATGTAGGGCAGCGCCTCGATCAGCGTTGCCGCGACCTGATGATGCGCCTGGCTGCTCATGCCGGGGTCGCCGCAGGCTCGCGGGCGAGCGCCGCGAGCGTCGCGCGCAAGCGGTCGATGCCGGCGCCCGTGCGCGCGCTGGTCGCGAGCACCTCCGGATGCGCGCCGGGCTTGCGCTCGAGTTCGGCAGCGATGCTGGCCAGCAGGTCGGGCACTTCGCCCGCGCCGATCAGGTCGGCCTTGGTCAGCACGATCTGATAGGCGACCGCAGCCTCGGCCAGCATCGCCATGAACTCCCGGTCGACGTCCTTGAAGCCGTGGCGGGCGTCGACCAGCACGCAGGTCCGCAGCAGCGCCGGGCGGCCACGCAGATAGCGCCGGACCAGCGCCTGCCAGGCCAGGACCGTGGGCTTGGGCGCCTGGGCGTAGCCGTAGCCGGGCAGATCGACCAGCACCAGCCGGCCGCCGAGATCGAACAGATTGATCTGCTGGGTGCGGCCGGGCGTCTGCGAGATCCGGGCGAGCTGGCGGCGACCGGTCAAGGCGTTGATCAGGCTCGACTTGCCGACGTTCGAGCGGCCGGCGAAGGCGACCTCGGGCAGGTCCGCGTCCGGCAGGCGCTCGAGCTCGGCGACCCCGGCGATGAACTGGCAAGGCCTGGCGAACAACCGGCGGCCGGCGTCGAGCGCCTGGTCGTCGTCCTGCCGCTCGAGCGCGGTCGCAGTCGGTTCGGCCATCGCGTCAGGCGGACACGCCCATCCGCTTCATGATCAGCCACTGCTGGCCGATCGAGAGCACGTTGTTCCAGGTCCAGTAGATCACGAGCCCGGCCGGAAAGGTCGCGAACAGGAAGATGAACATGACCGGCAGGAACATCATCACCTTGGCCTGCATCGGGTCGGCCGGCTGCGGGTTCAGCTTCGTCTGCAGCAGCATGGTCGCGCCCATGAGCAGCGGCCAGACCCCGATCATCAGCATCGCCGGCGGTTGCCAGGGGATCAGGCCGAACAGGTTGAAGATCGTGGTCGGGTCGGGCGCCGAGAGGTCGTGGATCCAGCCGAAGAATGGCGCGTGGCGCATCTCGATCGAGACGAACAGGACCTTGTACAGCGCGAAGAACACCGGGATCTGCACGATGATCGGCAGACAGCCCGACATCGGGTTGACCTTCTCGGTCTTGTACAGATTCATCAGCTCCTGATTCATCCGCGCCTTGTCGTCGCCGTACAGCTCGCGCAGCCGCATCATCTCGGGCTGCAGCTTCTTCATCTTGCTCATAGCCCGATAGGACTTGTTGGCCAGCGGGTAAAACAGCAGCTTGACCAGCAGCGTCAGAAGCAGGATCGCCACGCCGTAGTTGCCAACCATCTGATAGAAGAAATGCAGGACGTGGAACAGCGGCTTGGTCAGGAAGTAGAACCAGCCGAAATCGACCGCGCGGTCGAACAGCGGGATGCCGAAATCGATGGCGTAGCGATCGAGCAGGGCGACCTCCTTGGCACCGGCGAACACCCGCTCGGTGACCTCGATGCTCTGGCCTGGCGCAATCGTGATCGGCTGGCGCAGATAGTCGACCTGGTAGCGGTCCTGGCCGTCGGCGATCAGGTGCCGGAAGGTGCCTTTGAACTCGTTCGCCTGATCCGGAACGAGCGCGGTCAGCCAGTATTTGTCGGTAATGCCGAGCCAGCCGCCCTGGCTGGACAGTTCGACATCGCCATCCTCCTGCAGATCGCTGTAGTCGATCTCCTCGAGCTTGCCGCCGAGCACCCCGATCGGACCCTCGTGCAGGATGTAGAAGCCCTGCGTGTAGGGCGTGCCCCACCGGCTGATCAGGCCGTAGGGCAGCAGCGTGACCGGCTCGGCCCCGGTGTTCTCGACCCGCTGGGTAACGGTGAACATATAGGCGTCGTCGAGCGCGATCTCGCGGTGAAAACGCAGGCCCTGGCCATTGTCCCAGCTGAGCCCGATCGGCTGATCGGGGCGCAGCTCGCGACCGTCCGCCCGCCACACCGTGTCGCGGCCTGGCAGTGCCACGCCTTCGTCGTTCGCGACCCAGCCGAACTCGACGAAATAGGTCTCGGGCGCCCCGGGCGGGTTGAGCAGTGTGACATCGGGCGAGTCGGGCGTCGTGCCGACCTGGTAGTTCGAGAGGATCACGTCATCCAGCCGGCCGCCGGTGAGCGCCAGCGAGCCGTGCACGCGCTCGCCGCGGATCGGCAGCCGCTCGCTGCCGGCCAGAATCTCGTCACGGCTCTGGCCCGGCGCGACCGGCTCGACGCCCGGCGTGACCGCAGCGGGCGGTGCGCCGGCCTGACCCTCCGCCTGCTCGGGCACCGGCGCCGGCGCTGTCTGCTCGGTGCGCTGGGCCTGCTGGTGCTGCGAGCGCTTCATCCGTGGCAGCTCATAGAAGTACTGGAACGCCAGGATGATCGTGACCGACAGGACGATCGCGAGGATCAGGTTGCGCTGCTCGGGCATACGGGCCCCGGCCTCCTCCAGTCAGTTGATCGCCGATCGGTCCTCAATGCCCTTCAGCCCTCGATCCCGGCACCGGGTCGTAGCCCGAGCCGCCCCACGGGTGACAACGTAGGATGCGCCGGAGCGCGAGCCAGCCGCCGCGCAGGGCGCCGTGCCGGGCGAGCGCGTCGAGGGCGTACTCGGAGCAGCTCGGCAGATAGCGGCAGCGCGGTCCGAGGACCGGCGCGAGCAGCAGGCGGTAGAGTTGGATCGGCGCGCTCACGACGATGGCCGCGGCGCGCGCGCCGGCTCCCCGGGCCGGCCCGGACCCCGTGTGACCCGCGCAAATGCGGTCCCGAGGTCGGCAAGCAAACGATCGAACGGGCATGTCAGGACCGCCGGACGCGCTACGATCACGTAATTGTACCCCGGCCGCGCCGGACCCGGCAGCACCGCCCGGGCCGCTTCGACCAGGCGCCGCCGGGCGCGGTTGCGGGCGACCGCCTTGCCGATCCGCCGGCTGGCCGTGAAACCAACCCCGATCTCGGCGGTCGCCGGAGCGCCGCGCGCCGGCCGCGGACCGGCCTGGAGCACGAATGCGGGCGTCACCCAGCGCTCCCGGGTCGCCGCCACGGCGACGAACTCCGCGCGCCGCTTCAGTCGCGTCACCCGCGGCGCTGACCCGTCGCCGGTCAAGGCCTGACGTGTCGATGCCTGGCGGGGGCGCCGGACCGCTCAGCAGGACAGCCGCTTGCGGCCGCGGGCCCGGCGCCGCGCGATCACGCGTCGGCCGCCGGCCGTGGCCATGCGCGCCCGAAAGCCATGCCGCCGCTTGCGAATGAGATTGCTCGGCTGATAGGTACGCTTCACGGCGGAGCCCTTCGCCACCCCTGGTCAAACCGGTGCGCTGTATAGGGGGCGCCGGTCCGCCTGTCAAATTCCACCAGGCATCCGGCATCGGGTTCACCGCCTTGTGAGCGCGGGGGATTTGGCGCGCCCGGCCAATCCGCTATATCGCTGATCCAGGCAACCGGGGTTACGGATGGCGTGGCCTCAGGGCGACCATCGGTCGCGGCATGGCGGGACGGACCCGAGGCGCATGGCGAAGCTGCTCGGGATCCTGGGCTTCGCCGTGCTGCTGGTCGCGCCAATCGCGGTCGCGGGGCCGCCGGCGGAGCTCTGGCAGCGCTGGACCGTGCACGACGTGCATTCGAGCCGACGGGTCGAGCACCAGGCCTGGGGAGCGTTTCTGGCGCGCTATCTGCGGATCGGCGCCGACGGCGTGCACCGGGTCGCCTACAGCCGGGTCACGCCGGCCGACCGCTCGGCGCTCGACGCCTATGTCGCGGGCTTGGCCGACCTCCCGATCAGCGGCTACGGCCGCGCCGAGCAGCTGGCCTATTGGATCAACCTCTACAACGCGCTCATGGTGCGCGTGGTCCTGGAGCATTACCCGATCGCCACCATCCGCGACGTCCCGACCTCGGCGCCGGGCGGCGCCGGGCCTTGGGACGAGAAGCTTCTTACGATCGAAGGCCAACCGGTCTCCCTCAGCGATATCCAGAACCGCATCCTGCGGCCGATCTGGCAGGATGGGCGGGTCCTCTACGCGCTCAGCTGCGGCGCGGTCGGCTGTCCGAATCTGCAGCCGGAGCCCTACCAGGCGGACCGGCTCGAGCACCAGCTGAGCAAGGCTGCGATGGCCTACGTCAACGACCCGCGTGGCCTCGAGATCGAGGGGGACCGGCTTGGGGTCTCCAGCCTCTATCGCTGGTACGCGGCCGATTTCGGTGGCTCCGATACCGCGATCATCAACCACCTGATGGCCTACGCCGAACCGAAGCTGGCGATGACGCTGGAAGGGTTCGAAAAGATCAGCGACGACCGCTTCGACTGGCGCCTGAACGACGCCATGCGCTAGCCAGGTCGCCAGCTGTCCGCCCGCGCCCTTCCTGTCTATAACGAGCGCGATGGCCCAACCGCTGCATTTGCCGTCGCTGCACCGGTCGCTGTCGGCGCGCCTGCTCGTGCTGACGATCGCCTTCGTGCTGCTCGGCGAGGTGCTGATCTACGTCCCTTCGATCGCGCGTTTCCGCAGGGGCTATCTCGACGAGCGGATCGCGGCCGCCCACCTGGCGACGTTGTCGCTCCAGGCCGCCGACGAGCGCAGCCTCGATCGATCGCTCGAGGCCGAATTGTTGAGCCACGCGGGCGTGCTCTCGGTGATGCTCCGGGAACCCGCCGCCGAACTGATGCTGGGCAAGCTGCCGGCGGTCCAGAAGATCGTCGACCTGCGCGCCCAGAGCGCGCTCGCGATGATCGCGGCCGCCTTCGACACGCTCTGGCACGGCGGCCAGCGGACGATCCGGGTGATCGGGCCGTCACCTCAGCGACCCTCGGTGCTGGTCGACATCAGCCTGCACGAGGCGGGCTTGTGGACCGCGATGGTCAGCTACTCCTGGCGCATCCTCACGCTCTCGATCGTGATCTCGCTCCTGACCGCGCTCCTGGTCTATGCCGCGCTGCAGCTGATGATCGTGCGCCCGCTGCGCAGGATCACCGAGAGCGTGGTCGCGTTCCGCCGGCGGCCGGAGGACGCGAGCGCGGCGCTGCCCGAATCCGCCCGCAGCGACGAGCTCGGCCTGGTCCAGATGGAGCTGCGCCGAATGCAGCAAGGCCTGCAGGCGGCGTTGGCGCAGAAGACCCGGCTCGCCGCGCTCGGCAGCGCGGTCAGCAAGATCAACCATGATCTGCGCAACCTCCTGGCCAACGCGATGCTGTTGTCCGACCGGCTCGAGCAGAGCCAGGATCCCGAGGTGCGGCACGTCACGCCGCGCCTGGTCGAATCGATGGACCGGGCGGCGCGCCTGTGCGCCGAAACGCTGAACTTCGCGCGCGCCGAGGTCGTGGCGCCGAGGAGGACCCGCTTTGCGCTGGCGCCGCTGCTCGACGAGGTCGGCGAGGCCGTGCTCGGGCCCGACCCGTCCGGCATCCGCTGGCGGAGCAACGTGCGCGCCGAAGTCATGGGCTATGCCGACCGCGACCAGCTGTTTCGGGTGCTGATGAACCTCAGCCGCAACGCCGTCCAGGCGCTTGCAAGCGGCAGCGGCGTGATCTCCGTCGGCGCGTGGCCCACGGGCGACGATCTGGTGATCGAGTTCGCCGACACCGGGCGGGGCATCCCGGATGCCGCACGCGCGCATCTGTTCGAGGCCTTCTCGGGCTCCGCCCGGCCCGGCGGCACGGGCCTCGGCCTGCCGATCGCGCGCGAGATCATGCGCGCCCATGGCGGCGACATCGAGCTGGTGCAGACCGGGACCGAGGGCACGGTCTTTCGCTTGACCCTGTCGACCCGTTAGCGATCTTGGGCAGCCGCTCGGCTGAAAGATCCGGGCTGAGCGCATGAGGAGCACCGAGTCGATGCGGTTCCAAGCCTCGTTCGCCGTCACCGTCCTTTTGGGTCTCGGGCTCGCCGGCTGTGCAGGCGGGCTCGCCGACGAGCCGGGCCTGCAGGCGGAAGTGAAGCGCTTCTACGACCGCTACGCAACCGAGCAGGGCGGCCTTTGCCGAAGTCCCCAGTTGGGCGTGGTGACCGCGCGCGGCGTCGAGGAGCAGAGCACCGATCGCCTCGTCGTCCGGGTGAGCTATTTCTATAGGGATCCGAGCATGAGGCCGGCCGGCTTTACCGAGCCCAGAAGTGACAGGACGGTCCGGCCGGGGATCGCGGGGCCGCGCCAGTGCCGCGGCTCGGGCACGCGCAGCTTTACGCTCGCGCGACGCGCCGACGGCTTTGAGGTGCTCGAGATGACCGGGCCGCAGCACAAGGGCATCAGGGTCAACCGGATCGACGACAGCAACGTGTGGTGATGATGGAGTGCCCGGTTCAGCGCGCATCGGCGCGATGCGGCCCAGCGTTCGTCGGCCTGATGATCCTCGGGCTTGCCGCCTGCGGTGACCCGCGCGACAACCCGGTCTGGACGCTCGGCGGCGAGCCCGGTCTGCTGCACGTGGTCAAGCGCTACTACGAGCTGAACGCGTTCGAGGAGAACGGTCGCTGCCCGAACCCGTTGCTCGAAGGCGTGACCCGCAGCCGCGTGACCCAGGCAGAGCCTGACCGGCTGGAGATCGAGCTCGGCTACTATTACCGCGACGCGTTCCGCGCCGGCGACGATTGCGATCGCTTTCGGGCGCTGCGCTGCGGCGCCTTTGGCGGCTGCCGAGGCTTCGGCGAGCGCCGCTTCGTGGTCGCCAAGGACCAGCATCAGGAGCGGCTTTACGACCAGCTGACGGTGGTCGAGATGAGCGGGCCCAGGCGCGGCACCGTCTGGCAGCCCTAGGCGGCTAGCCTTCCTGGAACGCGGTCTCCTTGAGCCGGAAGATCCGGTCGGTGAGATAGGAGAGGATCGTGCGCTCGCTGACCAGCAGGTCGACCTCGACCGCCATGCCCGGCACCACGCTGAACCGCTCCTCGCCGCTGCCGAGCTCGGCGCCCTCGGTGCGCACGGTGATGCCGTAGGTCAGCGCGCCGGTCTTGGGGTCGACCGCGGCGTCGGCCGCGATCCGTTCGATCGTGCCGGCGAGCGTGCCGTAGCGCAGGAAGTCGTAGGCCTGGACCTTGACCTTGGCCGGCTGGCCGAGCCGGACCTGGCCGATGTCGCGGTTGGCGACCCTTGCCTCGACCACGAGCCCGCCATCGATCGGGACCAGCTTCATCAGCGGCTGGTTGGAGCCGACCGACTGGCCGGGGGTGGTCACCCCGAGCTCCTGGACGATGCTCGCGACCGGGGCGCGGACCACCAGATTGCGGAGGGTCGCCGCCTGGCGCTTGTGCGCCTCGGCCAGCCGGTCGCGCTCGGCCCTGGCGGCGCCGAGCTCGGCGAGCAGGCTCGAGCGCCACTCGCGCGCGAGCCCCTCGCGCCGGCTCTCGGCCTCGGCAAGCGCCGCCTTGGCGGCCTCGCGCTGAGCCCGGGTCTTGTGGCTGTCGCCCCCGAGGTCGTTGAGCTGGCTTTCGAGCGTGACCAGACGAAGCCGGGGATAGAGGCCCTTTTCCGCCAGGCGCCGAACCGCGTCGAGCTGCTCGCTGAGCAGCCCGTGCGCGGCGCCCAGGCGCGTGAGCTCGGCCGCGATCGAGGCGAGCTCGTTGCGCCGTTGCGCGATCTCCTGGGCCAGGCCTTCGGCGCGACTGGCATAGGCCTGGCGCCGGCTCTCGAGCAGCGCCCGCTGCTCCTCGATCAGGCCCGGGCGGGCGGCGGCGAGCTCTGAGTTCACCAGCAGCTCGCGGTCCTCGGCCTCGGCCTCGAGGCGAGCCGCCTCGGCGCTCTTGAATTCGAGGCGGCCGGTGAGCTCGGCGAGCTGGGTCCGGATCAGCTCGGGATCGAAGGTCACGAGCGGCTGGCCGGCGGCCACCTGCTGGCCCTCGACGACGTGGATCTCGGCCACCCGGCCGCCGTCCGGATGATTGACGATCTTCACCCGACCGGCCGGCTCGACCGCGCCGTCTGCGCGCACCACCTGCTCGATCTCGGTCAGCGCCGCCCAGCCGAGCAGCCCGCCGAAGGCAGCCGCGATGGTCAGGACCAAGAGCCCCGCGACCGGGGAATGGCCGCGCTCGATCACGCCCTCGGCATCGGGCAGGAACTCCGCAAAACGATGGGCGCTGAGACCGGAGCGGAACCTGCCGAGCATGTTCAGACCGGCGCCAGGTGGGGCCGCAGCGGCCCCGAGGGTGGCTGGCGGGCGCGCGCGAACGCCACTACCTGGCCGGGCGTGCCCTCGTGCTCGATGCGGCCGTCGCCGAGCAGCACGACCCGATCGGCGATCGCGAGCGCCGCGAGGCGATGGGTGATCATGACGATCGTGCGCCCGCGCGAGGCGCGCTTCAGGTTGAGCAGGAGCGCCTCCTCGGTAGCAGCGTCGAGGCCGCTGGTCGCCTCGTCGAGCACCAAAAGGCGCGGGTTGCGGATCAGCGCCCGGGCGATGCTGATCAGCTGGCGCTGGCCGGCGGACAGGCCGCCGCCACGCTCGCCAAGCCGGGTGTCATAGCCGGCCGGCAGGCGTTGGATGAACTCATGCGCGCCGACGAACTTGGCCGCGGCGACGACCCGCTCGAACGCGCGATCGAGGGCGCCAAGCGCAATGTTCTCGGCGATCGAGCCCGCGAACAGCTGGACCTCCTGCGGCACCACGCCGACCTGCTGGCGGAGCACCGGTGGCGACCACAGGCGGACGTCGAGGTCGTCGATCAGCACGCGGCCATGATCGGGCCGGGCGAGGCCGAGCAGCAGCTTGGCGAAGGTGCTCTTGCCGGAGCCGGGCGGGCCGACCACGCCCAGGACCTGGCCGGGCGCGATCTCGAGATCGACCCGCTCGAGCGCCGGCGGGGCCGTCGCCGGCGTAGCGATAGCTGACCTGGTCGAAGCGGATGTGGCCCTTGAGCGCGAGCGCCGGGCCCGGCGCCGGCGTCAGCTCGGAGGGCTCGTTCATCAGCTCGTCGAGCCGAGCGAAGGCAGTGCGCACGGTCTGCAGCTGCTGCCAGGCGCCGACCACCTGGCGGAGCGGGGCGAGTGCTCGCGCCGCCAGGATCGTGGCCGCGATCAGCGCCCCGATCGACATGTCGCCGGCGATGATCGCGCGCGCCCCGACGTAGACGATGACGAGCGCGACGACGTGCTGCAGGGCCTGGCCGGAGCTCGCGATCAGACCGCCGAGGTTGCTCACCCGAAAGCCGGTCCAGGCGGCTTCGGCGAGCCGCTCCTTGAAGCGCCGCTCCATCTCGGGCTCGAGCCCGAGCGCCTTGACCGTGAGCGCCTGGCTCACGGTCTCGCCAAGGCTGGATGCCTTGGCCGCGGCGGCGCTGAAACCCTCCTCGACCAGCCGCCGGTGCGGCCCGCGGGCGAGCAGCGACAGGACCCAGAACAGCGGCATCGCGACCAGCGTGATCACGCCCATGCGGACGTCGAGGAAGAACAGGACCGCGACGAACACGCCGACGAACAGCAGGTCGACCAGCAACAGCGGCATCTGGCTGCGTGAAGAACTGGCGCAGCTGGTCGAGCTGCCGGGTGCGCTCGAGGATCTGACCGGTCGACACCGCCTCGAAGGTGCCAAGCGGCAGGTGGACCAGGTGGTGGATCACTTCGCTGCCGAGCGCCGCGTCGAGCCGGCCGCCGGTATGGCTCGCGATATAGCTGCGCAGCGAGCGCAGGAGCCACTCGAACACGAACAGCGTGACCATGCCGAGAGCCAGGACGTCCAGGGTCTGGAGCGCGCCGTGATTGATCACCTTGTTGTAGACGGTCATCAGGAACAGCGGCGTCGCCAGCGCCAGAAGGTTGATCACGACCGAGGCGAGGCCGAGCTCCCAGAGCACCGGGCGCAGCCGGCGCATGATCGTGTCGCGCCACCGGCGCTGGCTGGCCGGCTGGACGACCGGCTTGAGCAGGACCACGCGGCGCGCGAGATCGGCCACGGTCTCGAGGTGGAGCGCGCTGCGGCCGGCAACGGCCTCGCGCAGCACCAGGTGATCTTTGATCCGTGCCTCGGCCAGCCAGCCCTCGCCCGGCTGCCGGCCGAGAGCAGGAACGGCAACGGCATCTGGGCCAGGCTCAAAGCGTCGGGCTTGAAGTCCGCCGCCTTGAAGCCGAGCCGCTCGGCCGCCAGCAGCAGGTTGCCAAGCGTCATCCCGCGCTCGCGGGGCGGCGCCGCGGCCCGGATCTCGGCCGCCGAGTACGGCCGCCCGAGCTGCCGGCAGATCAGCTCGAAGGCGCGGGTAAGGCTGGTCGAGACCGGCGTCTCGGACGGGGGCATGCGGCCCGCCGCCCGCCCCTTCGCACGCGTTAGCAGCAGACGGTGCAGGAGCGCCGTCAGCCGATGCCGCGCTTGCGCCAACGCTCTCAAACCGCCGCCGGCCCGGACCCGAAACCGCGGCCGCACGATCCTCAATCGCGCCCGGATGACCGACCTCGACCCCCCCGCGAGCACGTGGGGCCGGAGACTCCGATCACGCATCACAGGGGGCCGCGTTCCGCCGGCGCCAAACCCGCCGGCGCGGTCGATCACCGCGTCCCGCCAGCCATCTGGCCACCGCTCGAAGCCATCGCCGCATGGCGGTGGTTTATAAACCTAAAGGCACTATTTACGCAATCATAATCAACTTCTACGGGAAATCGCGGCCGGCGAACTCCGCGGCGCTGAGGCGAGGCCGTGACCAGCGCGGTCCTGAGCAAGTCGGATTCATGCCAGATCATAGGAAAATATGCAAACGGCGACCAGCTTGGGGAATCACGCGCAGGCGCGCGCCTGCTTTGACGCCTGCAGGCTTCGGGGCGGTTTCGCGCGGGGCTGGATCGGCGTATATCGGCGCAGTCCATCGTGCTCGAGTTGCGATCGCAGCCGAGATGCCGGTCACCGTCCGTCCGCGCCGCAGCGTGCTGTACATGCCGGGCTCGAACGCGCGTGCGCTCGAGAAGGCGAGGTCGCTGCCGGCCGACGGGCTGATCCTCGACCTCGAGGACGCGGTCGCACCTGATGCCAAGGACGCCGCGCGCGCCAAGGTCGTAGCCGCGGTCCAGGCCGGCGGCTACGCGCCGCGCGAGGTGATCGTCCGGGTCAATGGGCTGGCGACCGCCTGGGGCCACGCCGATCTCTCCGCCATCGCGAGCGCGGGCGCCGACGCCGTGCTGCTGTCCAAGGTCGAGAGCGCGGACGCGGTCCGCCAGGCGCTGGCCGTGCTCGATGCGGCCGGGGCGCCGGCCGAGCTGGCGCTCTGGTGCATGATGGAGACGCCGCGCGGCCTGCTGCGGGTGGCCGAGATCGCGGCCGCGAGCCCGCGCCTGGGCGCGCTCGTGCTCGGCACCTCCGACCTCGCCAAGGAGCTGCATGCCGCCCACACGCCGCTCCGGCTGCCGCTGCTGACCGCGCTCGGGCTCTGCCTGCTGGCGGCGCGCGCCGAGGGGCTCGCGATCCTGGACGGCGTCTTTCTCGACCTCGAGGACGAGGCCGGGTTCGCGGCCGCCTGCCGGCAAGGGGCGGAGCTCGGCTTCGACGGCAAGACCCTCATTCACCCCAAGCAGATCGGCCCGGCCAACCAGGCGTTCGCGCCGGACGAGGCCGAGCTCGCCCGGGCGCGGCGGCTGATCGAGGCCTACGAGGCCGCCCGCAGCCGCGGCGAGGGCGTGGTCCTGCTTGACGGCCGGCTGATCGAGGAGCTGCATGTGCTCGAGGCCCGGCGCCAGGTTCAGCTGGCGGCCGCGATCGCCGCGCTCGGCGCCGCCGCGCCCGCGCGTGCTTGACAGCTCGCCGGCACCGGGCGGCCGAGCTCGAGCACGACCGTGAGCGCCAGCGCCAGCGTCTTCAGGTCGAGCTCGGGGTCGCGGTAGTAGTGGTCGAGACCGGGTGCCACGATCGTGAGCCCGCCGTGGGCGATCTCGTCCACGATCGGTGTCAGGCCATCGTTGGGGCCGCTCGCGAGCGTGCGGCGATAGCCGAACTCCGCCCCCGGGCTCAGATCGCCCGCGAGCGGAATGCCGACGAAGTTCAGGATCAGGACGTGCCCGGG
Organism: uncultured Alphaproteobacteria bacterium; assembly: GCA_963840925.1. GTDB lineage: Bacteria > Pseudomonadota > Alphaproteobacteria > Geminicoccales > Geminicoccaceae > DATAOG01. Next base: position 45,836 of record CAWJAY010000012.1, on the reverse strand, counting down.
AATGCGCTCGCTCTCGAAGCGCGCGCGGCTGCGCTCGGTCGTGAGACTTTCGATGCTGTCCGCCGGGTCCAGGCCCTGCCACCAATAGTAAAGGCGGGCAAGCCAGCGCCGCGGCCAGACGCTCGCCCAGTCGGCCAGCGGGGCGCCCTTGAGCAGCCCGCCGACGTTGACCCAGGCCAGAATCGCGGCGGTCTCCTCGGGCCGCAGCACGGCGCCCAGCGCATGCGCGACCTCGGGCCCGCCCTTGCTCGCGCTGACCAGGATGACCGGCCGCGCGCCGGCCGCGCGCCCGCGGATCTGCTCCGCGATGATCCGCGCGTTGGCCTCGACGGTGCCGTTCTCGATCACCGGGAGCAGCCGGCTCTCGACCTCGAGCCGGGCGAGCAGGGCGCGCTGCCTGGCGAAGTCGGCGCCGGTGCCAAGCTGGCTGCGGTAGAGCCAGCCGGGCGCGAACAGGATCTCGGGCAGCTCGAACGCGGCGACGCAGGCCCGGCGGCCGGCATCGTTCAGCGCGCCGAGCCGCGCCAGCTCGCTGCGGAAGCGCGCCTGCGCCCGCGCATTCGCCGGCCGCGCGGCCAGGGCCTCGATCAGGTGCAGGCTCGCGAGATCGCTCGAGAACCGTATGGCCAAGCGCCGGTAGGCGGCGGCGGTCGGCTCCTCGGGCAACTCGCCAAAGCTCGCCTCGAGGGCGCGATCGAGCTCCGGCCTGGTGCGCTGCCCGGGCAGGTAGCTCTCGAGGTAGTAGCGGGCGACCTCGGCGTCGACCGTGGTCTCGATGGCCGCGCCGGCGACCTCGCCGCGGGCCGGAATCCGGTCCAGCTTCTCCGCGCAGCCGGCAAACGTCAGCGCGAGCGCCGCCCCAGCCAGCAGAAGCTTGCGCCCGCTCGGCCGGCCGGCGACCGGTGGCGGGCCTACTTGTGCAGCGGCACCCCGGTCAGCGAGCGGACGTCCAGCATCTTGACGCATTCGAGCGCGGCGCCGGCGCCGTTCTCGCACCAGGGCACGTCGTTGACCAGGATGCTGCCGATGCCGGCGCAGTCCTGGTCGCCGAGCAGGAACGACGCGACCGTCTTCTTGTCGGCGTACAGCGGCGCCATGTCGAGCAGCAGCTGCTTGCTGTACACGCCCTTCGGATCGAACAGGATCAGGTCGACGCGGAAGCGGCCGAGCTCGTGCCCGGTGCGGTTGTCGAACACGAATACCGAGCGGCAGCCCTCCTCGGTGTCGTCGAGTTTGTTGAGCTCGATGTTGAGGCTGCCCTCGGCGGCGGTCACCGGCAGCGCCGGCAGGCAGAGGCTGGCGAGCGCGGCCGCGAGGCCGAGCGCGGCACGGCCTGAGCGGCCGAGCATGCAGACGTGGAGTCATCGGATCGGTCTTTCGCGCCGCGAGCGGGTGCCCCCTGGGTTGCAGGCCGCTTGGTGAGCGGCAGGCAGGCAGCATGCCGCTAGTGCGGCGTTTACACATAGCCTTGCCCGCTGTCTAGTGGCTCGTTTGTCGCTCGAGGGTTGAAAATACGCTCCAGTTGCGCCACACGGTTGGCAGCGGCCGGCCGACGGATCGAGACCTCGGATCGGGCCGCCGCCGGGCAGCACAGTGCCGCCAAAAGAGCCGGGCTGCCCCGGCAGTGGCAGCGATCAAGCGGGATCTGAGATGAGCAAGACCGTCGCCGGCCGTTTCTTCGAGGACTTCGAGCTCGGCCAGGAGATCCATCACGCCACCCCGCGGACCGTGACCGAGGCCGACGCCACGCTCTATCTGGCGCTGACCGGCTCGCGCTTTGGCGTCCACTGCGCCGCACCGCTCGCGCGCATGGCCGGGCTGCCGCGCCCGCCGCTCGAGGACCTCCTGACGTTCCATCTGGTGTTCGGGCGCACGGTGCCGGACGTCTCGCGCAACGCGGTCGCCAACCTCGGTTATGCCGACGGCCGATTCGGCGCGCTGCTGTACCCGGGTGACACCCTGCAGGCGACCTCGACCGTGATCGGGCTCAAGGAGAGCTCGAGCCGCGAGACCGGCGTGGTCTGGGTACGCACGCGCGGGGTCAAGGACGACGGCCGCGAGCTGCTCGAGTACGTGCGCTGGGTGCTGGTCAGGAAGCGCGATCCGAACAGCGCCGCGCCGGCGCCGGTCGTGCCGGAACTGCCCGACCACGTGCTGCCGCAGCGCCTCTCGGTGCCGCCCGGCCTGCGCCCGCGCCACTTCGATCGGGTGCTGTCCGGCGCGCTCGAGCGCTTCGACAGCTATCGAACCGGCGAGCGGATCGATCATTTGGACGGCACGACCGTCGACGAGGCCGAGCATCGGCTGGCGACCCGGCTCTACCAGAACCCGGCCGGCGTCCCCTTCAACGCCCAGCGCGAGCGCGCGGGCCGCTTCGGCCGCTGCCTGGTCTATGGCGGCCACGTGCTCTCGATCGCGCGCGCGCTCTCGTTCAATGGTCTGGGCAACGTTTTGCACCTGGCCGCGATCAACGGCGGCCGGCACGCCAATCCGGTGTTCGCGGGCGATACGATCTACGCCTGGTCGGAGGTGCTGGATTGCGCCGAGCTGCCGAGCCATCCCGATCTCGGCGCGCTGCGCCTGCGCCTGGTCGCGACCAAGGACCGCCCGTGCGCCGATTTTCCGTATCAGGACGCCGCGGGCAACTATCTGCCCGAGGTCGTGCTCGACTTCGACTACTGGGGCCTCTTGCCGCGGTGACACCGGCCGGGGCTGCCCGGGCGATGTCGACAACCGACGAATCGATGCTGCGCGGTCAGCGAATCAGGTCGACACGGACGCCGATCGCGTCGGCCACGCCGAGCCAACTCCGATCGGCCGTGAGGGCGGGTAGGTCCAACGCGCGGGCGAGTTCGAGGCAGGCGCGGTCGCCGAGCGACAGGCCGGCGCGACGGGTCGCAGGACGCAGATGGCCGGCGCCGAGAGCAGCTTCGATATCGTGCGTCCGGATGTCGAGCTGCAGACGTGCGATCAGCGCGTCCGCTGTGGCCTCGGGCATGCCGAGATCATGCAGCTTGGCTACGATCTCGCCGAGGTTGACCGCCGAAACCTTAGCGTACGGGAGGTGCGGTTCCACCTGCTCCAAACCGGGCTCGCCCAGCAAGACTGCCAGCACCGCGGAGCTGTCGAGCACCGCGTCGGGCATCACTCCTTCCGGGCGGCCGCGCGGCGTTCCGCGATCAGCTCCTCAGACGCCAGCCGGTCCTTGGGCGCATACGGCCGTGCCAACGCACGGATGTGCTCGAGCTCCTGTCGCATCGTGGACAGCCGCACCTCACCATCCTCCAGCCTCAGGACCACGTGACCCGCGCCCTTGAGGCCGAGTGCCCGTCTCACTTCGATGGGCAGTGTGAGGCGCCCCGCATCCGAGACTTTCACTGCAACCGGCTTCATGCCTCTCTTCCAATCTTGCGCCGACCGGGCGATCGGATACCACGGCAAACGAGCCAAGACGAAGCACTACTTCGCGCGCCACCGAACGGCCGGTCAGACCGGGGTCCGGCGTTGACTTCGGCCTTGACCCGGACTATGCTCTTGTGCAGTGCGAAATGCCGCCCTCGGGCGGCCGGAGAGCGTCATGGCGAGGTCCGGGCGGCCCTTGTCGCCGCATCTGCAGATCTACCGCTGGTACCTGACGATGGCGCTCTCGATCGGCCACCGGGTGGCCGGGGTCGGTCTGGCGCTGGGCCTCTTGCTGCTGATCTGGTGGCTGCTCGCCCTGGCTTCCGGCCCGGCGGCGTTCGCGACCGTCCAGGGGGTCATGCACTCCTGGCTCGGCGCGCTGGTGCTGTTCATCTACACGTTCGTGCTGCTCTTTCACATGGCCAACGGCGTCCGGCACCTGGTCTGGGACGCGGGCTACGGGTTCGACGTCGCGGTCGCCGCCCGCTCGGGGATGGTCGTGCTCGGGTTCGCCGGCGCGGCGACGGTCCTGGTCTGGCTCGTGCTCGCGGTCGCGGGCTGAGGAAGCGCTGATGAGCGTGCGCTCGCCGATCGCCAGGGCGCGGGGCCTGGGCGCGGCCCGCGCCGGGGTCGGCCACTGGACCGCCCAGCGCCTGACCGCGATCGCGAACCTGCTGCTGGTGCTCTGGTTCCTGTTCAGCGCGCTGGCGCTCGCCGGCGCCGGCTACCAGCAGACGCGCGCCTGGCTCGCCTCGCCGGTCTCGGCCGCCCTGATGATCCTGTTGCTGATCTCGACCTGCTATCACGCCAGGCTCGGCCTCCAGGTCGTGGTCGAGGATTACGTCCATCACGAGGCCGCGAGGCTCGCGGCCCTGATCGCGATCCCGCTGGCGATGAGCGCACTCGCGGTGATCGGCATCGTCGCGGTGCTCAAGGTCTCGCTCGGAAGCTGATCTGATGGTCAAGGCCTATCCTCTCGTCGATCACGAATACGACTGCCTGGTGGTCGGTGCCGGCGGCTCGGGCCTGCGCGCCGCGGTCGGCCTGGTCGAGGCCGGCCTGCGGACCGCCTGCATCTCGAAGGTCTACCCGACCCGCTCGCACACGGTCGCAGCCCAGGGCGGGATCAACGCCGCGCTCGGCAACATGGGGCCGGACGACTGGCGCTATCACATGTACGACACCGTCAAGGGCTCGGACTGGCTGGGCGACCAGGACGCGATCGAGTACATGACCAAGCACGCGCCGGCCGCGGTGATCGAGCTCGAGCACTACGGCGTGCCGTTCTCGCGCACGCCCGAGGGCAAGATCTACCAGCGCGCGTTCGGCGGCCAGTCGACCGAATACGGCAAGAACCAGGCCTACCGGACCTGCGCCGCCGCCGACCGCACCGGCCACGCGCTGCTGCACACGCTGTTCCAGCAGGCGCTGCGTCATCAGGTCCAGTTCTTCAACGAATACTTCGCGCTCGATCTGTTGATGGATGACGACGGCAGCTGCCGCGGCCTGATCGCCCTTTGCATCGAGGACGGCACGCTGCACCGCTTCCAGGCCCAGCTGACCGTGCTCGCGACCGGCGGCTACGGCCGGGTCTACTTCTCCTGCACCTCGGCGCATACCTGCACCGGCGATGGCAACGCGATGGTGCTGCGCGCCGGGCTGCCGCTCCAGGACATGGAGTTCGTCCAGTTTCATCCGACCGGCGTCTACGGCGCCGGCTGCCTGATCACCGAGGGCGCCCGCGGCGAGGGCGGCTATCTGACCAACGCCGAGGGCGAGCGATTCATGGAGCGCTACGCGCCCTCGGCCAAGGATCTGGCGTCGCGCGACGTGGTCTCGCGCGCGATGACGATCGAGATCAACGACGGCCGCGGCTGCGGGCCGAACCGGGATTACATCGAGCTGCATCTGGAGCATCTCGAGCCCGCGCTGCTGCACGAGCGCCTGCCCGGGATCTCCGAGACCGCGAAGATCTTCGCCGGGGTCGACCTCACCAAGCAGCCGATCCCGGTCGTGCCGACCTGCCACTACAACATGGGCGGCATCCCGACCAACCATCTGACCGAGGTCGTGGCGCCGCGCAACGGCAGCGCGGATGCGGTCGTGCCCGGCGTGATGGCGGTCGGCGAAGCCGGCTGCACCTCGGTCCACGGCGCCAACCGGCTGGGCGGCAACTCGCTGATCGACCTCGTCGTGTTCGGCCGCGCCGCGGCCCATCGGACCGCCGAGCTGGTGACCCCGGGCGCTGCCCAAAAGCCGCTCGCCAAGGACGCGGGCGAGGACGCGATCGAGCGCCTCGACCGCACCCGGCATGCCGCCGGCAGTCTCTCGACCGGCGAGATCCGGACCAGCATGCAGCGGACGATGCAGCGCTACGCGTCGGTGTTCCGGACCGGCCAGGTGCTCGAGCAGGGTGCGAGCCAGCTCGGCGAGGTCGCCGGCAGCCTCGACCAGATCCGGCTCACCGACCGGTCGATGATCTGGAACTCGGACCTGATCGAGGCGCTCGAGCTGCAGAACCTGATGCTGCAGGCGGTCGCGACGATGCATTCGGCGCTGTATCGGACCGAGAGCCGGGGTGCGCATGCGCGCGAGGACTTCGCCGAGCGCGACGACGAGCATTGGCTCAAGCACACCCTCTGCTGGGTGGACGGCGGGCATCGGCCGCGGCTTGGCGACCGCCCGGTCCACACCCGGCCGCTGACCAACGAGGTCGAGCCGATCCCGCCGCAAAAGCGGGTCTACTGACCATGGCGGACGGCCACCCGCTGGAGCGGGTTAGCTTTGGTATCCAGCCCGAGGCTGAGCCGCGCTGATGGCAGTCATCGACACGCTGGGGATCGCCGAAGAGCTGCCGTCGGCCAGGAACTCGCGGATGAAGCCGAGCAGCACCCGGCCATGGCGCTGGCGGTAGAGCTGGAGCGCATCGAAGTAGCCGGCCAGGCGCGGGATGGCGTGTTCTCGCGCGAGCAGGCGGAGCGACTGGCCCGATTGGGCGCCAGGGCCGCGGGCGACGCCTTGGTCACGAAGGCGGACCTGGAAGCTGCGACCGCCGCCATCCGGACCGAGATCGCGCTGCTGCGCAAGGATGTAGAGACGAACACCGCCCTGCTGCGCCAGGAGTTCGATGCCAAGCTGCAGGCGATGGCCAAGGAGCTCGTCAAGTGGTTTGCCGGGATCATGCTGGCGCACGGGATCGCCGTGGCCGGCCTGACCGTCACGCTGGTGAAGCTGCTGTGAGCGCCTGAGGGCCGGCGCTCGATCCCGAGGAGGCCGATGGCCAAGTTTAGGTTGCCGAAGAACTCGCGGGTGGTCGAGGGCAGGGCGCACAAGGCCGCCCCCGGCGCCAGGGTCAAGACCTTCAAGGTCTACCGCTACGATCCGGAGGGCGGCGGCAACCCGCGGCTCGACCGTTTCGAGATCGACCTCGACGACTGCGGCCCGATGGTGCTGGACGCGCTGATCAAGATCAAGAGCGACATCGACAGCAGCCTTGCCTTCCGCCGCTCGTGCCGCGAGGGCGTGTGCGGCTCGTGCTCGATGAACATCCATGGCCGCAACACGCTGGCCTGCACGACCGCGATCGAGGACATGGAAGGCGACATCGCCGTCTACCCGCTGCCCCACATGGCCGTGATCAAGGACCTGGTGACCGATTTTGCCGATTTCTGGGCGCAGTACGAGAGCATCGAGCCCTGGCTGCAGACCGCCTCGCCGCCGCCCGAGCGCGAGCGGCGCCAGGACCCGGCCGAGCGCGCCCGGCTGGACGGCCTGTGGGAATGCATCTTGTGCGCCTGCTGTTCGACCAGTTGCCCGTCCTACTGGTGGAACAGCGAGCGGTTCCTGGGCCCGGCCGTGCTGCTCCAGGCCTATCGCTGGCTTGCGGATTCGCGCGACGAGCACGCCGGCGAGCGGCTCGACGCGCTCGAGGACCCATTTCGGCTGTACCGTTGCCACACGATCATGAACTGCGCCAACACCTGCCCCAAGGGCCTGAACCCGGCCAAGGCCATCGGTCATGTCAAGAAACTAATGGTTGATAGAAGGTTATAGTCTTTCAATCACAAACGTCTTGCACAGCCTGTGGAAAACCGCTACCCCTGGCGGGGTGAACATAAGCCGGAAACGGCACCGCTCTTAGAGCATCACTCGCTGGGGAGGCTTCGGCCTCCTTTTTCTTTATCATCCTGTGGTTGATGTTGCTCGCCCCGGCCCGGCCGGCGCGCGCCGACGGTAACCATTTCTTAAATCCGATGCGCGACCCTCCGAAGACCTGACACGCGGAGGGTCGTCATGGCCCAGACTACAGACGCCGGCCACTACCAAGCCCTGGCCGGGGCGATCGATGGCGGTGACGGCCATTGGTCAGTGCCCCAGGCCGCGATGCTCGTCACCGCCGCAAGCGGTGGTTTGTGGGCGCTGATCCTGGCTGCGCTGGGCTGGCTGATCGGCTAGTTTGGCCGGTGCCGGCGCCGAGCGCCGCGGGGCCGCCAGCCGCGGCCGGCCGAACCTCTCAGCCCCGCCCCTCGGCCTCGCGCAGACGGCGCGCCAGCAGCTTGCAAAGCTCGACCAGCATGTCGGGGTAGTCCCGGCTGAGGTCCTGGAACACGAGCCGGTGCAGGCGCAGCAGCGTGCAGTCGCTGGCCGCCACGACCCCGGGGGAGGGCGCAAGCTCGTCGGCGAGCACCAGCTCCCCGAACCAGGCCGGCGCCTGCAGATGCTGGCTCTCACGGTCGGGCGCCCGCAGGTCGACCGCGCCGGTCTCGACCAGGCAGAAGTGATCCCAGCGCGCATCGGCCTCGAGGATCGTCTCGCCGCCGAGGTAGTCGCGGCGGTCCAATACCCGGCTCACCGCCAGCAGCGTGTCGAGCGGCAGGTAGCTGAACAGGGGCACCCGCTTCAGCAACAGGATCCGCTCCATGTCGAGCTCCGTCGGCGTGGTTCCCGAGCGCGCGGCCATCAGGCGCGCTCCCTGCAGCGGTGGGGTTGGGGGCGACCCGGCCGCGCCGAGCGCTCGAGCGGTGCAGGCGGCCCCGACCCGGATCCAACGATCGTCGGTGCGGCAGGCCGCCGCCAGGATCGACGCCAGCTCGGCAGTGGCGCCGGCTGGCCGCGGGAGGCTCGCGCCGTCGCTCGCGTATCTGGCCTCCAGCAGCGGCAGGATCGGCTGCAGCAGCCGCCGCTGCGGCAGGCCGAGCACGGCTTCCAGCGCATTCGCCCGCGTCCGCTGGTCGGGCGCGGCCAGCGCCTGGCGAAGGTCGGCGACCGAGCGATGCTGGCCGAGCGCTGCCAGCACGTTCAGGACCAGGCCCACGATCCGACGGTTCTGGTCCTCGAGCGCGACGGCGAGCGCGAGCCAGGGCTCACGCTCGCTGCCGCCGGGCAGCCGGCGCAGCCAGCCGAGGTTGCGCACGATGTCGCGGCCGATCGGTTCGGGCAGGGCGCCCAGCGCCTCGCTCGCCCGGCGCGAGCCGATCCGGGCCAGCGTCCGGATCGCGGCCTCGATGCGGCCCGGATCAGCCGCCCCGAGCCCGGCCAGCGCCGGCTCGATCGCGGCATCGCCCTGGGCCGCGAGCGCATCGGCCGCGCGCTCGCGCACGAGCCGGCTGCGATCGCCGAGCGCGGCGGCCAGCGCCTCCAGCGACCCGGGCGTGCCGGCCAGCGCGCCGAGCAGGCCGACCGCCTCGGCGCGCAGCCGGTCATCGGCGTGCTGCGCCAGGCGGCGACCGAGCGCGGCGGCGGCGCCGTGCCGGGGGTCGACCAGCGCGCGCAGGACGGCTAGGCCCTCGCGCTGCCGCTCGAGCGGCGCGGCCTGGATCACCTCGATCAAGAGGTCGGCGAGCTCGGAGCGCCCGGCCTGAGCGCAGGCGTCGAGCACGTCGGCGGCAATCTCGGAATCGCGGCACCACCCCGGGATTGCCCTGAGCGGCGCGGACGCGCCCGCAGCCAGCGCCACGGCCGCGGCGACGCCGCGATGCGCTGAGCCGGCCAGGCGCTCGGCGCGCGCCGTGGTGAGCTGTCCGCCGCGTCGGAGCAGGGCCTGCAGCGCGATCAGCTGGCTGGAGGGATCGTCACCGTCGAGCAGCGGCGCCAGCCGGTCCGCCGGCGCCCCGGCGAGCAGGTCCGCGATCGCCCGCCGGGTGGGCCGGTCGGCGGCCGGCGCGAGCGCGCACAGCTGGTCCACGAACGGCGCCGGATCCAGCCGGCTCGCGAGCCCGAGCGCGATCAGCCGGGTCTCGGGATCGCCGCTGCGCAACAGAGCGCCGATCTGGTCGGCGACCACGGTGACCGGCGGCCCCAGCCCGGGGGTGGCGGCGGCGTCCGCGAGGCCAGAGCGGAGGTTCTGCACCAGCGTCGGCAGGAACAGCAGGCCCGCCCCGATGTTCAGGGCGATGAACACGAGCGCGAAGGTGATCGCGACGAAATTGATCTGCGCTGGCGCCAGCTGGGCCTGCAGCGTCAACAGCATGCCGCCGGCGAGCGCCAGCCCCGCGGGGTAGAAGACGCCGTCGGCGAGCATCCGGATCCGGCCGTGGAAGCGGAGCGGCAGGGCCAGGTAGTTGGTGTTGTTGACCGGCTGGAAGATCGCGTTGGAGACCGCCTCGGCGTTGATGTGGGTCGCGATCGCGGCCGGCAGCTTGGGGCTGATCGCGAGCCCGATCAGGCAGACCAGCGAGCTGGCCGGAAAGATCAGGTTGCGCGCGATCGGCCCGGCGCGCGCGAGCAGGGGCCGGCTCACCAGGTAGAGCAGCGCGAACTCGAGCACCTGGATGCCGGCGAACACCAGCGCCAGGAACCGGGTCAGCGCGATCTGGCTCTCGAAATGCTGGGCGTAGACCGTCAGCACCAGATACTCGCAAAGACCATAGAGGATGGTCAGCATCGTCGCGTTGAGCGCGATCAGCAGGATCAACGGGTAGCGCGTGAGCAGGCGCGGCAGCAGGCGCAGGTGCTCGAGCGGGCCGGGCTGGTCCGGCTCGTGCCCGGCGGGATCGCGCAGCTCCTGCAGCCGGCGTCCGGCGAGCCCGAACTGGGCGGCCGCGAGCAGGCCCAGCGCCGGTAGCGCCAGCAGCAGATCTTCGGTCGACACGACCGGCGAGAGCGCGCTCGCGAACAGGCCGCCGGCGACCCCGCCGGTCGCGAGCGCCATGTAGATCAGCGGCGTGCCGCGCTTCAGCTCGATGGTATCGAGGAACGCGGCGACCACCACCCAGAAGACGATGTCGAGCACGATCTCGTAGATGTGCGCGCTGGCCAGCACCGCGAAGTAGGCCGCCGGCAGGTCGAGCGCGATCGGCAGGCGCAGGCTCGCCGCGCCGAGCAGCGTGCCGAGGAACGCCGCCTGGCCGAGCGCGATCCTCGGCACCCGATCGATCACCCCGCCCGAGACCGCCGACAAGAGGATCGCGGCGGCCGCGAACAGGACGTAGAACAGCGGCAGCTGGCCGGGCCCGACCTTGGCCAGGAACAGCGCGACCCCGACCGTGCTGAGGATGACCTTGGCCGCCGCGAGCGTGACCGCGAGCGCCATGAAGTGGAGCAGGACCGGCAGGCGATGGCGGGCGAGGCCGAACCGCTCCGGCGGCGGCATGCCGGTGCCGATCGGCGACGCGATCACGCGGGCCGCCGGGGGCGCATCGCTAGTCGGCGACGTCGGTGCGCAGCAGCGGCTCGTCGACGAAATCGCCGACGATGGCGAGCGCCCGGTAGCGATGCTGCAGCTCGGCCGGCAACGTGTTGAAGTTGCCGATCACGCCGCGGCAGTTCGGCGCTCCGCACAAGCACCCCAGGCGTTCGTAGGGGTTATTCATGTAGGTCGAATAGTCGTAGGTCAGCTCCTCGTGCGCGGCGATGTCGCGCAGCGCCACGACGATCGTGCCGCGGTCGTTGAGCCGGACCCCGGTGTTCGGATCGCAGGAGTGATTGGTGAAGTCTTCGAGGCTGCCGGTCGGCAACTTGTAGGCATCCCGGCCGACCTGGAGCGTGATGTCCAGGTGGTAACCCTGCCGCGCCAGCTCGTGATAGCTGAGCACGTGGCTGTAGTAGTCGCCGTCCTGGTCGATCAGCACGACCGTCCCCTTCGCCAGCGGTCGCGCGGCAAAGACGCCGATGCCCCGGCTCGTCGTCGGCCCGAGGTAAATGTAGAGACACTTGCTCAGCTTACGGTATGCGTATTCGAACTGGTTCATCGCGCTGCATCGTCCCATTCGCGGCCGACGCGCCGTAGTGGACGGACCTTGCTGGGGCCTTTTTAGTGGATCTGCAGCGGTTGTGATGCAGCAGAGTCCCCGACGACCATAATCTAACCTGAGATCGAAGCAACGATTATTAAAGAGCAATTTTATCTATATTTTGTTAAAAGAAAATTCGAGGCGATTTGGCATCGGCAGCGAGGGTCAGGTCAGGGCGGCTTGCGGAACACGCTGATGCAGTGGGTCGACGCCGCCGTGTCGTCGTAGGGCTGGGCCAGCCGATAGGCCCCGTACCAGCCGAACGCCTCGAGGACCCCCGACAGGCGGGCGATCGCGACCAGGAAGGGCGGGGTCGCGAACGACTCGATGGTCCGGTAGCGGACCACGTTCTCGACGCCGTGGTCCTCGACCTGGATCACGATCTCGACGTCGGCGGTCTGGGTCAGCGTATCGGTCCTGACGTCGGTCGCCCAATCGAGCCGGACCCGGCAGCCGTCGCGTTCGGCCCGGTAGTGGAACGGTCCGTAGCCGATGATGCCGGTGTCGCGCTGATGGCTCTGGCCGATCACGTACAGGCCGCCGGCCGCGAGGTTGGCGGCGACCGCGCGAAAATGCTCGGTGAAGTCGTCGATCGAGGACAGGCCGTCGATCGAATTGAACAGGCAGACCGCGAGGTCGGCCGGCTCGACGAGCGCGAACGAGCGCATGTCGCCGATCCGCCAGTCGACCGTGACGCCCTCGGCGGCGGCCTGGTCCCGGGCGAACCGGACCATCGCTTCGCCCCAGTCGAGCCCGGTCGCGAGCAGGCCGCGGCGGGCGAAGGCGCGGGCGTGGTAGCCGGGGCCGCAGCCCAGATCGACGACCCGGCGCGGCGGCCGGCCCTGGCAGGCGCGCGCGAGCTCGATCAGGAAGTCGACCTCGGCATCGACGTCGCGCCGGAACACGATGTCGTAGTAGACCGCGTTAGCGATAGAGGTCGTTGAACTCGGCCATGATCAGCGCGATCGGTCGCGGAATGTGAGCCGAGCGTTGGCCATGGCGATGCGGTCCGGGGTCAGCCGGCGGCGCCCCTTTGACTTGGGATTGCCGGCGCAGCGTTGGCATGATCGGCGACCGGTGTCAACTTCGGCGTTCATCGAGCTGGGCGCCGATCGCCAAATAGATTAGAAGAACGGCTTGCGCTGCCGTGGCCGTGGCGGCCCCGCCCGCGCTGAGCAGCCGCGCGCCGGGCTCAGTTCAGCGCGGTGACGCGGCTCGACGCCCGCGCGCTGTCCTCGCCGGACCAGGCGCTGTACTTGCGCTCGAACTCGGGTGCCGGCATCGGCTTGCCGAAATAGTAGCCCTGCACCTCGTCGCAGCCCTCGCGCTTGAGGAAAGCCAGCTGCTCCGCGGTCTCGACGCCCTCGGCGCAGGTCTGGATGCCGAGGCTGTGGCCGAGCCCGACCACGGCGCGGACGATCGCATCGGCATCGGTCCGGGTCTCGAGCGCCGAGACGAACGAGCGGTCGATCTTGATCTTGTCGAACGGGAACTTCTGCAGGTAGCTCAGGCTCGAGTAGCCGGTGCCGAAATCGTCCATCGCGATCCGGACGCCCAGATCCTTGAGCTGGCGCAGCGTGGTCATCGCCGCCTCGGTGTTCTGGAGCAGCACGCCCTCGGTGACCTCCAGCTCGAGCCGCTCGGGCTCGATGTGGGAGTCGGCGATCGCCCGGCGCACGGCATCGATCAGGTTCGGCTGCTTGAACTGGACCGGGGAGATGTTGACCGACATCTGCAGCTCCGGCCACGCGGTCGCCTGCACGCAGGCGTGGCGCAGCACCCACTCGCCGAGCATCAGGATCAGCCCGGTCTCCTCGGCGACGCCGATGAACTCGCCCGGCGGCACCAGGCCGCGCTCCGGGTGGTGCCAGCGGACCAGAGCCTCGACCCCGGAGAGCAGGTCGTGCCCGAGGTCGACCTTGGGCTGATAGTACAGCTCGAGCTCGTTGCGGGCGAGCGCCAGGCGCAGGTCGCGCTCGAGAGCCTTGCGCGCCTGCAGCCTCGCATCCATGCCGGCCTCGAAGAAGCGGAAGGTGTTGCGCCCTTCCTCCTTGGCCCGATAGAGCGCGATGTCGGCGTTCTGCAGCAGGCGGCCGGGGATCGAGCCATCCATCGGGATCAGCGCGACGCCGACGCTGGCGGTGATCACGACCTCGTGGCCGTCGAGATCGAACGGCGCCGCCAGCGTCTCGATCACCCGCCGGCAGAGCCGCTGCGCGCCTTCGGGCTGCTCGATGCTGACCTGGACGATCGCGAACTCGTCGCCGCCGATCCGGGCGACGGTATCGATCTCGCGCACGCAGGCCTGCAGGCGCTCGGCGCAACCCTTGACCAGGAGGTCGCCGGCGGCGTGGCCAAGGGTGTCGTTGACGTCCTTGAAGCGGTCGAGGTCGACGCACAGCACCGCCGCGACGTCGCCGCGCCGGCTGACGGTCGCGACCGCCTGCTCGAGCCGCTCGGCGAACAGCTCGCGGTTGGGCAGCGCGGTCAACGGATCGTGCAGGGCCAGATACTGGGCCCGCCGCTCGGCCTCGATCTCGGCCGTGATGTCGGTCGCGGTGCCGCGATAGCCGTGGTGGCGGCCCTTGTCGTCGATCACCGGCTTGCCGGCCACCCGCAGCGTCCGGTTGCGGCCGGCATCATCCTCGACCAGACAGAGCAGATTGCGGAACGGCCGGCGCTGCGCGAGATCGTCCTGATGGCGCTCCCAGCGCTCGACCGTCTCGGCCGAATGCAACAGGTCGCCGAGCGGCTTGCCGAGTACCAGATTGGGCGAGATCGCGGTCACGGTCGCAAAGCGCTCCGACAGGAAGCAGAGGCGCAGATCGGGATCGGTCTCCCAGATCCAGTCCGAGCTGGCGTCGGCCACGTCGCGAAAGCGCGCCTCGCTCGCCTGGATGGTTTCGGCGGCCTGGCGCGCGTGGCGCAAGACGATCAGCGTGAAGATCGAGATCACCGCGATCGCGATCGCGAGCGACGGCGCGACCGAGCTCAGGAACTCCCAGCCGGGCTTGAACGGCTCCCAGACCAGGTCGCCAAGGTGGGCGCCGTCGCTCGCGATCAGCGGCAGCAGCGCCGCCGAGGCGCTCGTGCCCGCCGGCACCAGTCGCAGCCCGGTCAGCGGCAACGGCTCGGCGACCGCGTCGAGGAACGCCTGATCGAGCTTCTTGGCATAGACCAGGACCACCCGCGGCCCGGGTGGCAGGCTGACGTCGGCACCCTGCTCGGGCGTCACCGCGCTGACCCCGACCATCACGATCTGGTCGCCCTGCGCGAGGAACCCGGTCGCCGCCTGGGGCTCGTCGAGCGGCGCCTGGCGCGCCCGCTCGAGCAGGCGACTGAGGCCGTGCGAGAGCAGCGCATCCGCGGTCGTAGCGGTCGGCTCGCCGCCGAGCTGGCCATAGATCGTGCGATTGGCCCGATCGACCACGAAGCTCAGCTCGAAACCGTGCAGGTCAAAGATGTAGGAGCCGATGTTGGTGTGCGCCCACACCGGATCGAACGCCAGATCCAGATTGCGCACCGAGTCGGTCCACCAGCTGTAGTCCTTGGCGACCACGCCGACCTGATCGGTCTTGCGCCGGATCGCATCGCGCACGCCTTCGATCGACTGCCGGAGCGCGATCTGGTCCTGGTTGCCGGCGCTGAACCAGATGAAGCCGACCACCACCGACATCGCGACCCCGACCAGGGCCGCGATCGGGACGATGACCTGCCGGATGAGCTTGCCGCTCTTTTTTTCATCCATCGCCCGCACACCTCGCTGGGATGACGGTGTGAGCCGACGCCGGCATCACACCCCGGGCTGTCTTGCCATCCTAGAGTAAAGATTGCCTTAGGGAAGGCAGCCGATTGCGGCCGCCGCGCAAACGGCGCGCAGTGGCCGGCTCAGCCAGCTTTCTCGCCCGGCGCGAACGCGAACGGCGCCGGGTCGGCGAAGCGCCGCAGCACGTTCCCGGTGAGCCTGGCGATATTGTTGTCGAAGCGGTTCCAGCCCAGACTGCCGGCATAGGCGATCGAGCCGGTCGAGAACACGGCGCCGCCCTCTGGGGTCTCGAAGAACACCAGATCGGCGTGGATGTCCGGGTTCTGGACCGCATCGGTCGCGCCGTGCGGGATCCGCACCTCCTCGGCGACCAGCTCGTAGGTGTTGGAGTGGTGCTCCGAGCGGGCGACCACGAGCGCGTGCGGCGGGGTGCCGAGCGCCGGGTCGACGCAGTCGATCTCGAGGCCGGCAGCCCCGCCCTGGAGCACGCCGAAGTCGCCCAGCAGCGCGTCCTCGATGCCTTCGAACATGAAGGCGACCCGCGGATCTTGGCTCGCAGCCGTGCGCCGGTAATAGGAGCACTTGTCGAAGCCCTGGCTGATGAAGCCGACGCCGGCCAGCCGCTGCGGCGCCCGGCCCTGGCGGCGCCAGAGGCCGCCGTACTCGCCGGTGAAGCTGTGGTAGGCCTCGCCCGGCAACGCGTCCCAGGCGCGCACCCCGCCCTCGGCCCGGCGCACCTCGAGCACGCCGCGCCGGGTCGGGTGATGGGCGATCCGCCAGTAAAAGCCGTTGCCGCCCAGGTACATCAGCCGGCCGCCCCGGCGCAGGTAGGCGTCGAGCGCATCCAGCATCGCTTCGGAATCGTACTCCGGATGGCTGCCGGTCAGGACCACCGCGTAAGGCCGGAGCAGATCGACGCCCTCGTAGTGCAGGTCCTCCTCGGTGATCACGTCGTAGTCAGCGCCCAGGTGCTCGAGCCAGTCGACGATGAACAGATCGAGGTTGAAGTTCCAGTGCCGCCCGGTCGGCTTGATATTGGTCGCCGGCCGCAGGCGCGAGGCGTAGCAGACGCCGCTGCCGTCCGAATGGCGATCGTAGGTCGAGAGCCCGACCTCGGGATATTCCAGCAGCAGGCCGTCGACCGCATCCAGGACCGTCATCCGGCCGTGGTAGAGCTCGGTCGCGAGCGAGGCGAAGCGGGCGCGGTTGTTGATGTAGGCCAGATAGGTCGCGGTCGAGGCCAGGAACGCGATTCTGTTGGCCTGCTCGCGGGCCGGCCGCGCGGCGCGCGGCGGCCGGACGAAGAACGGCACGTAGAACTCGGCCTCGTTGGCCGCGAGCCGGATCGCGTAGACGCCCGAGCGCAGCCCGTCCGGCAGCTCGAGCTCGAAATCGGGCAGCCAGTTGGCGTCGACCAGGTCGTCGTCGTGGAAGTGGATCGCGCCATACTGCTCGGGCGCCCGGGGCCAGTCCATGACCGCGCCGGTCCAGTTGTGCCCGGTCATCGCGCGCGCCGGCAGGTTGACCGCAGTGCCGTGCAGCCGGTTGGGCGAACGGTCGACCAGCGTCTCGGTCGGGATCTGGGCGGAAAAATCCCAGCGCGCGAGCAGTGCCTGCTCGAGGCCCGCCGGCAGCGCGCCGTCGCCGGCAAGGGCTGCGATCTCGGCCGGCGCGAGCGCACGGTCCGCGAGCCGCGGCCGCTCGAGCTTGCCGTTATAGTAACCGCCCGCGACCAGCCGGCCGTACGCGCTCGGCGCCGCCGCCTCGCCCGCGTGCCAGGCCGCGAACAGGAACGGGCCCGGCCCGGCCGCGAGCCGGATCGCGGCGGTCGTCTCGGCATGCGCCGCCGGCTGGTCGTGAAAGCTCCGATCGGCGACCGGCGCCTGCCAGACGGCGAGCCGGCCGCTCGCGGCATCGAAGCTGCCGGCGATCTGGTACCAGCGGCGCGCCTGCAACGGCCGCGCGGTGGTCACGCGCGCGACTTCTTGGCCGTCGCCCAGCCTCAGCTCGAGCGCGCCCGCTTCGTCGAGGCCGAGGCCGAAGCCCCGCCGCTCGCTCTCCGACCAGGTCCCGAGCAACCCCTGCCGGCGCCGCCCGGGCGTCGTCGGCCAGACGTAGGCCTGGAGCGTGAAGCTCTCGAGCCCGGCGATCAGCGGGTGGCCGTCGACGACGCCGAACGAGCCGATCGGGATCGTCTGCCGGCGCCCGGGATAGCTGCGGTTGGCCGGATGCCCGACCGGCTCGGTCCGGAACGGGGCCGCGAGCGGCCCCGCCTGCGGATTGATCAGGCGCACCAGCCGGGCCTCGTACCGGCTCGCCCCGATGCAGCTGACCATGACCCGCAGGCGCTCGCCGCCCGCGAGGCTGATCGGGTCGCAATAGCCAAGCAGCGCGGTCATCGTCGGCGGCTCCCCCAGCCGGGCCCGGTCAGACGCCGTGGGGCGGCGCGCGGGCTCAGTCGATCGGCAGCTCCTGGCCGGTCAGCGCCTGCCAGCGCAGCTTGAACACGTGCCACTCGGCGGCCTCGAGGCTCGTGAACACGGTATTGGTCGGCTGCGGCGGGCCGTTGGCGCCGGGCGGCATCAGCGCCAGCGTCCAGCGCGCGCCGGCCTCGGTCATGATCAGCACGTGGAACGGCTCGGCGCGCGGGCGCCGCATCAGGTTGAGCAGGGCCTGCAGGTCGGGGCTGTGCTCGCCGTAGGGCCTGGCCTTGAACTCCCGGGCCAGGTCGATCCGGTTCGGGTCGATCTCGTACATGGCCTCCCGACGTGCCGTTGCCGCGCCGCTGGGGTCAACCGGGACTGGCCGGCGTGCCCGATCTGCGGTCAGGCTAGCCGGTTCGGCGGCCGCTGAAAAGCCGCGCCGGCCGGCGGCGCTCGCACCGGGGCCGGTGCCGATCGGCCGGCCGCGAGCGGCCAGCCGGTCGATGCGCCATGCGACGGCTGGCCGGCGGCCCGCCTGGTCGCGCTGCGCGTGCTGGCGCGCCGGCGTCGTCATCGCCGTCATCGCGATCTCGGTCCAGTGCCGGCGGCGTTACCGCGGCCAGCCCCTGACGCGCGCTCGGGACGTCTCGCTTGCCTGGCCAGGGGCCTGCGGTCGCCGCCGAGCCGGCGAGCGCGCCGACAGCCGGGGCGGCGCGGGCGGCTGGGGCGTGCTATCCCGGCCCGGGCGACGGGCGCGCCGAGCGCGCCGAGCTTCGCTCGCGGCGATCAGGCGCCGGCCGGGCCGCGCGGCCCGGGACGAGCGCCGGCCGGCGGGTTCGGGGCCGGGCCGCGCTGGCGGTTGCGAACGCTCAGCTCGCCCGCGATCTCGCCGCCGCGCTCGAGCTCGAGCTCGCCATAGGAGATCTTGCCGACCACCCGGCCACCCTTGTGCACGATCAGCCGGCCGCGCACCGACAGGTCGCCCTCGTAGACGCCGCTGATGTCGGCGTCCTCGACCTCGCAGCTGCCGATGAAATGGCCGGTCGGCGCGATCTCGAGCGCGCGCGTGGCGTTCATCGTGACCTCGACCTGGCCCTCGACGATCAGCCGCTCGCAGGCGGTGATCTCGCCCTTGAGCTGGATGCCCTCGCCGACGATCAGCCGCTTGCCGGTCTCGCCGTCCTCGGGCCGCGCGCGGGTCTGCGGCGCCGGGCGGTCGGCGGGGCCGAACCCCGCCGGCGGCAGCGGCCGGGGCGCGGTCGGGTGGTCGGCGGCGGCGGTGGTCGGCTGTTCGGCACGCGCGGGCTGCTTGAAAAGCATGTTCCGACACTCTCGCTGGAATTGACCCTCGGCCCGCGTGCGACGCGGACGCCGGCCGACATTGGAACCCGAGGGTTAAGCCACGGTTAACCGTGCGCCCCGGGCCGCGGGTCGGGTCGCCATCGGTCCGCTCGCCGCCTACGACCGGGCTGCCGCCCTATTCAGAGCATGTTGCACGGTCGGATCAACGCTACCGAACGACGACGATGCCCGTCGTCTCTCCAATCGCCTCCGGTATTTTTCTAGGTCAATCAGGCGAGCGATGCCATCTCGATCAACCATGTAGTTGCCTCCAAACAACAATAGTATGAATGTATCGAAGGCTTTGTCATCATCTAGTATTGTTATCAAGCGATCCTTGCACTCTTCATCCCAAACACCGACATCCAACATCAAAGAGAGCGGTTGTGAATCTCTCAGTGTAAGGAGCCAATGTGATGAAAGATGATGCTCGCGGAAACTACTTGCCATCTTAGATGCCAGCATCTCTGTTTCCGAAGCGCTCATGAATTCAGTGGCGTGATCAGACTGCGAGGCGTCAAACAGACCATGATATGTTACCTGCTCTCTAACTATGCCAGACGTAAGTTCGACATCCTGGTCATTTAACAAACTGTTAATGATCGCCACTGCTTTCGCTCGAAAGTCGCTCCGAGTGATACATATTTTGAAAAACAACGTCTCGAAGCGTCCAGGAAGCTCGCGTATCGACGAATAGGCTTGCGGCCATATGCCGTCGTCTCTACGTAGAAACCGCGAAATTCCGGGCCAGACGGCAGGCGAGTTCTCGCTTCCAACTTGCGAATAAACCTCCTCCAGCCGCTCCAGGAACGCTTGCAGTCGGCCATCTTCATGGAGCGCCCACAGGCTTTGCGCAATCCGGTCCGTATCGGAGTCAAGAAAGGCCCGAACCTCCTGGGCGGAGAATGCGGCCGGGAGGAGCCCAAGCCGTAGAACTGTCAGCAGCGGACGCCTGTAGCACAACGAGTCCGGGCTGCGGGTATCGGCGACCCTGCTGCCAGAAAACCAAGGAAAAAGGAAAGGCAACAACTGAAGCACGGCGGGCTCATGCTCGCCGGCGAACATTGCAACCCGCTCGCCTGGGTTGGATACTGGCTCGGTACGTCGATCCATGTATACGCGGTGCGCAGCTGGATTTTTGACGACCACATCTGGTTGCTGGCGCAGTTTGTTTACCGTAGCAGGGGCTTTTATCATCAGGGCCGAGAATGCGAGCAGGTCGCACCAGTCGACCTCGCCCCTAACCATCGAGCCGATAACGTGGTACGTTCCAATAAGACGCTTAGTGCCTATCCGGTTGGCTCAGCTGCCCCTACATGTTGTGTTGTCGCGGATGGGGTGGCGGACCAGGGTGCGAGCCGGCTTGCGCGGGCGTTGGCCGAGGTCCAGAGCCGTTTCGCGACCGAGGCGCCCGGCCGCCGGTCGCTCGTCGCCGTCCTGGCCGGACGGGCACCGGGGTCCGCAATGTGCGCACGCCGAGGCGTACAGGTTGGGCGCGCGCACCTCACCTACAAGATGTTGTATGATGCTGAGCCAACCGGATAGGCACAAGACGCTTTATGTCTCGTGGGGTAGAGATGCAGCCCGGGATGAGGACATCCATTAGGTCACGAAACCGTCCGGAGTCCCGCCAGTGGTCCGGCAATCCTACATCGCTGGCAAGCATCGACAGTTCGGTGCTGAGTAGAGAATTCAGCTCGGGTTCAAGGGTAGCAGGTAGTGTGATTTGGAACTGAACGATCTTCTCCAGATAGGCCCGCCCGCGCTCGATCCGCTCACTATCGTCGGTACCGGTGCCGAGTGCCTCTATGACGCGCGTGACGTCGTAGGCAAGTACGTAAGAAATACTGGGAAAATCGGCCACAGCACGCACCAACTGCACGGCTGCGCGGATCTCGGCGTCCTCGATTCTATCCAACTCGTCGACGAGAACCACAAATGCAACGCTGGCATTCTGAAGCAATCCCACGAGATGTTCGCGTTGTCCGTGCAACGTGGTTTCGCGGTTTAGCGCCTTCTGTGCGATGGCAACGCTTCCCGCGAGGGCACGACCACCGCCGGGCAGCATGACATCTATTATGGGTGATAACTCATCACTATAGCGCCCGAGCCGTTCGGCCAACTGTGCGACGCGATCTTGAGCCCAGGTTTCTCTCTGATCGCCGCTTGGAACTCTAGGAAGAACTGTCGTATAAGGTCGTCCCGGCCCGAGACGAGCCATGGATCGAACCTCACGACGACGGCATTCGGATAGCGTTCCGTGATATGGCTGTGGAGTAGATTCAGGATGGAAGATTTTCCGCTACCCCACTCGCCCGTGATCCCAATCGTGACTCCCGTGGACCGGGCGGTTTCCTGATTGATGAGCGCGTCGCAGAGCCGCTCGACAAAAGGAATGCGGTCGAGGAGGTCTTCAGCCTTCGACCGGATAGGCCGCTCAGGTCCCGCAACAAACCGATCGTGCATCCTGCCTACCGTGCCGACGCGCTCCACTGCCGCTGACATAGGCCGCGGGTGCAACTTCCCACAAGGACGTCGATAGTCATGGCAGCTCGAGCTGGGGTTTCATACCGCCGGGCTCGCTCAATCGTCAACGCCGGCCGGCGGCGCGCTGACGCTTGGCTTTGGCGATCCGCTGGGCGCGGGTGCGGGCGTGTTCCGAGCGGGCGCGCTGGGATTCGGCGCGCGCGGGATCGCGCGCGGTCGGGTCGAGCTGGACGCCGAGCTCGGACGCTTCCAGGCGGCGGATCTCGTCGCGCAGCCGCGCGGCGTCCTCGAACTCGAGGTTGCCGGCCGCCTCCTTCATCTTACTCTCGAGCCCGGCGATATGCGCGTGCAGGCTGATCCCGGTCAGCGCCACCGGCGCATCCGCGCCGAGGTCGATCGTCACGTGGTCGCGCTCGGCGACGTGGCGCAGGATGTCCCCGATCTGTTTTCTGATGCTTTCCGGCGTGATGCCGTTGGCCTCGTTGAACGCCCGCTGCTTGGCGCGCCGGCGCTCGGTCTCCTCGAGCGCGGTCGCGAGCGAGCCGGTCATCCGGTCGGCGTACAGGATCACGCGGCCGTCCAGGTTGCGGGCCGCCCGCCCGATCGTCTGGATCAGCGAGGTCTCGGAGCGCAGGTAGCCCTCCTTGTCGGCATCCAGGATCGCGACCAGGCCGCATTCCGGGATGTCCAGGCCCTCGCGCAGCAGGTTGATCCCGACCAGCACGTCGAACACGCCAAGGCGCAGGTCGCGGACGATCTCGATCCGTTCCAGCGTGTCGATGTCGGAGTGGAGATAGCGGACCCGGATGCCGTTCTCGTGCAGGTACTCGGTCAGGTCCTCGGCCATCCGCTTGGTCAAGGTCGTGACCAGCACGCGCAGGCCGCGCGCGGCCGCCTGCCGGCATTCGGCCATCAGGTCGTCGACCTGGCTCTCGACCGGGCGGACGAGGCATTCGGGATCGATCAGGCCGGTCGGCCGGATCACCTGCTCGACGAACACGCCGCCGGTCTGGCGCATCTCCCACGGCCCGGGCGTGGCCGAGACGAACAGCGTCTGCGGCCGCATCAGGTCCCATTCCTCGAACTTCAAGGGCCGGTTGTCGACGCAGGAGGGCAGCCGGAAGCCGAACTCGGCGAGCGTCGATTTGCGCTGGAAGTCGCCGCGGTACATGCCGCCCAGCTGCGGCACCGAGATGTGGCTCTCGTCGACGATCAGCAGCGCCCCGTCCGGGATGTACTCGAACAGGGTCGGCGGCGGCTCGCCCGGGCGCCGGCCGGTCAGATACCGGGAATAGTTCTCGATCCCGGGGCAGCTGCCGGTCGCGGTCATCAGCTCGAGGTCGGCGACCGTGCGCTGCTCGAGCCGCTCGGCCTCGAGCAGCCGGCCCGTGGCCCGGTAGTCCGCCAGGCGCTCCTTGAGCTCGACCTTGATCGCCTGCACGGCCTCGGCGAGCGTCGGCCGCGGCGTCACGTAGTGGCTGTTCGGGTAGAGCCGGACCCGGTCCAGCGTGTCGGTGCGCTCGGCGGTCAGCGGATCGAACTCGACGATGCTCTCGATCTCGTCGCCGAACAGCGACAGCCGCCAGGCGCGGTCCTCGAGGTGGGCCGGGAAGATCTCGATCGAATCGCCGCGCGCCCGGAACGTGCCGCGGTGGAAGTCGAGGTCGTTGCGCTTGTATTGCAGCTCGACCAGCGCCCGCAGCAGGCGCGCCCGCTCGACCCGCTGCCCGGTCATCAGGTTGAGCACCATCTTGGCGTAGACCTCGGGCGAGCCGATGCCGTAGATGCAGGAGACCGAGGCGACGATGATCACGTCGTCGCGCTCGAGCAGCGCCCGGGTCGCCGAATGCCGCATCCGGTCGATCTGCTCGTTGATCGCCGAGGTTTTCTCGATGTAGAGGTCGCTGCGCGGCACATACGCTTCCGGTTGGTAGTAATCGTAATAGGAAACAAAATACTCGACGGCGTTATGTGGGAAAAACGACTTCATCTCGCCATAGAGCTGGGCGGCCAGGATCTTGTTCGGTGCGAGGATGAGGGTCGGCTTCTGGACCGATGCGATGACGTGGGCCATCGTGAAGGTCTTGCCCGAGCCGGTGACCCCGAGCAGCACCTGGTCCTTGGCGCCGCCCTCGACGCCTTCGATCAGCTCGACGATCGCCTGCGGCTGGTCGCCCGAGGGCCGGTAGTCGGAGGTGAGCTGGAACGGGATGCCGGCGTCCGGCCGCTCGTTGCCGACCACCTCGAGCAGCGGGTTGGCAGCCAGCGCCTGCAGCAGATCGACGGTCTCGTCGTCATACAGCCCGGGCATCGCGCGCGGTCCCGATCGGGTGCCTTCCGCCCAGAGCTAAAGGGCCCTCCCTCGAACTTCAAGCCTCCCGAGCCCGCTCGGGCGCGAGTTGGAGCCGCCGCGGGTGAATTCCTTAAGGAGAACGCAACCTATTGCGCAACGCAAAAATCAATGCTAAAAGCTGCTATCTCGCCAACCGGAAGATCCCACATGGACAACGTGAGAAGGCTTCCTCCCTTGCCGCGGGCCGTGCGGCCTGCTCCCGATCCCCTCTGGCTCAATCTCCATGCGGGGCGAAACGATCATCGGGATCTCTTGAATTTGCTCGCCGCTGGGAACACGGCCTTCTTCGGGGTGATCTTCGATCCGACACTCGTGAAACGCCACGCGGAGCTGCGCGAACAGGTACTCAACCGTAAACTCGATGCGATCCTCGATCCCAAGACACAGCAATCTGCATTGCCGGGCAGCTATACCGATCATCTGGGCGCATTACCGTGGGGCGCGAGTAGAGCCCATCTGCAGTCGGACTTCGAGGCGCTCGCTGGCCGACGACGTATGGCGGCGCTTGGCAACTTTGTGCTGGATCATGGTTTTACCCAAGTGCTTGCGCCAACGCACGTTCTACGGAGTGCCGACGACCGCTGGCTAGCCGTCGATGCGGAGGCCACGCGACAGCTCCGGAATCACCTGGACCGAAAGAGTTGTGTTGATGTTCCAATCATTTACTCCCTGGCCATCCCATATGCAGTGCTTCGGAACAGTGAACAACGTCGGCGGCTGATTGGCTCTTTAAAGGATGTCCCAGCGAGCGCGTTTTGGCTCAAAGTCGATGGCTTCGGTTCGAGCAGTTCTGCGAATGCTTCACGCAGCTATATCGAAGCCGCAGTAGATTTCCACGAGCTTGGCGTTCCTTTGGTTGCGGACTACGTGGGCGGCCTACCGGGGCTGGCTCTGCTCGCGTTCGGAGCCGTAGGGGGTATGGCTCACGGCATTACGTTGGGCGAGAGGTTCAGTGCCTATGCTTGGCGCAAGCCCTCCTCTGGGGTCGGGTTCGGGGCTCATCGTCGCATCTACTTTCCAGCACTCGATCTTATGCTAAGGCCCGCGCAAGCGAAGGCGCTGCTTGAGATATCTCTGCATGCACGTATCAAATCCGGCTGCAGAGATACGGACTGTTGTCCTCGGAACGTGACGGATCAGATCGAGAACCCCGGGCGGCATTTTCTCCGCCAACGCATGGAGCAGGTGTCTTGGCTGCAATCGATCCCTGAGGAGTTACGGCCACAGCGGTTCCTCGATCGACACATACGTCCGGCGACGGATTTGGCCCTCGCCGCGGCAACCATAAACTGGGAGGATGATGCGATGGCAAAGAAGATAAGGAACCATCGAAAGCATTTGGATTCTCTCCGCATCGTGTTGGGTCATCAGGCGGCCAACAACCCGCCACAATCGTTTGCCCTTCTGCCGAAGACGAGAACCGCGCGAGAGGCGCGACGTGAAGGTAATTTGTGAACCTGGTGGAGGTTACCAAAATAGAAGAAAAGACAAATCCATGACTACTAACGCTATAGCTCGTCGGCTCGATGCCATCCAGCAGAAGAGTGCGATGCGCTCCGTCGATGTCGCCAACCTTCTGGGCACGCGACCGGAGACCGTGTCGCGATGGAACCAGGGGAAGGCGTTTCCGCGGCCGGATGCGCAGAAGCTGCTGCTCGATCTGGAGTTCATCGTCGACCAGCTCTCGGACTTCTACGAGCCGCAGGAGGCGCGGCTGTGGCTGTTCTCACGCCAGAAGCTCTTGGGGAGTGAAAGGCCGGCCGACCTCATTCAGAACGGCCGGGCGCAGGAGGTGATCGAGGTCATCGACCGGTTGCGCGACGGGGTCTTCGTCTGACGGGCCGCCCTGTTGATCCACGATCCGGAGCTTCTGGAACGGCTGAGCACCTTTCCGATCGCATCGTTTGATGGCGAGGCGTTTCGCGCGACGCCCATGAGCCTAGACCCGCTCACGCCATCGACCCGCGGCGGACGCTGGATGCCAGCCAGCGTGGTCAGTGTGCTCTATACGAGCCTTGAGCGAGAAGGCGCTCTGGCCGAGATTGCCTTCCACTGGGGACAACTGACCCCGCTGCCGAGTAAGCCGGCGGCGCTGCACCGTCTTCGCCTGACCGCGCGGCGGACGCTGCGTCTGATCGAGGCGGATCTGGTCAATCTCGGCGTGGATCTCGGGGCCTATCGGTCGATCAACTATGCCCGCACGCAGGTGATCGGCGCAGCGGTAGCCTTCCTCGAGCGCGACGGTCTGATCATCCCATCGGCACGCTGGGACTGTGCGAACCTCGTCCTGTTCACGGACAACTACGGACTTGGCGGTCGGCTCGAGGTCGCTGAGACCGAAACCATCGACTGGCGCGCTTGGGCGTATGAGCGACAACTGCTCGATCGAGCCGACCTCCCATCCGATCCGAAGGCAGGCGGGGATAGATGAGGGCCAGAGAAAGTGGCAAAGAACGCACCTGAGCTGGACGTGGTCGTGGTCGGCGCCGGGTTTGCCGGGATGTACATGCTGCATCGGCTGCGCGGCATGGGGCTCGCCGTGCGCGTGCTCGAGGCGGGCAAGGGGGTCGGCGGGACCTGGTATTGGAACCGCTATCCGGGGGCTCGCTGCGATATCGAGAGCATGGAGTATTCCTACCAGTTCTCGGAGGAGCTGCAGCAAGAGTGGAGCTGGAGCGAGCGCTACGGGGCCCAGCCCGAGATTCTCCGCTATGCCAACCATGTCGCCGACCGGTTCGAGCTCCGGGAAAATATCCAGTTCGAGACCCGGGTGCGGGCGGCGAGCTTCGATGACGTGAACGCCTGCTGGCGGCTCGAGACCGAGGCGGGCGAGCAGATCAGCGCCAGCTTCTGCATCATGGCGACCGGTTGTCTCTCGGCGCCCAACCGGCCGCGGTTCCCGGGCCTGGACGGGTTTGCCGGGCCGGTCTGGCACACCGGCGACTGGCCGCATGCGGCGGTCGATTTCGCCGGCCTGCGGGTCGGGCTGATCGGCACCGGCTCGTCCGCGGTCCAGTCGATCCCGCTGATCGCGGCCCAGGCGGACCATCTCTGGGTCTTCCAGCGGACGCCGAACTACGTCGTGCCGGCGCGCAACGGGCCGCTCGAGCAGGAGGTCCAGGCGCGGATCAAGGCGGACTACGCGGCGCTTCGGGCGCGGGCCAGGCAGGGCCGGACCGGCTGCCTCTATCCGATCCGGCAGGATCAGGCGCTCGAGGTCGACGCGGGCGAGCGCGCGCGCGAGTACCAGGCGCGCTGGGCCCGCGGCGGGCTCGGCTTTCTCGGCGCGTTCGCCGATCTTTTGGTCCACCGGGCGGCCAACGAGACCGCGGCCGAGTTCATCCGCGGCCAGATCGGGGCCACCGTGCAGGGAGCCGAGGTCGCGGCGAAGCTCGCCCCGCGCACGCTGTTCGGCTGCAAGCGGCTGTGCATCGACACCGGCTATTACGAGACCTTCAACCGGCCGAACGTGACGCTGGTCGACGTCAGCCGGACCCCGGTCGAGGCGATCACGCGGACCGCCGTCAGCGTCGCGGGCCGCGACTACGAGGTCGATGCGCTGGTGCTCGCGACCGGCTTCGATGCGATGACCGGGGCGCTGCTCCGGATCGACATCCGCGGCCGGGACGGGCTGCAGCTGCGGGAGAAGTGGGGGACCGGGCCCAGGACCTATCTGGGGCTCGCGATCGCCGGCTTTCCCAATCTGTTCACGATCACCGGGCCGGGCAGCCCGTCGGTGCTGTCCAACATGCTGCCCTCGATCGAGCAGCATGTGGACTGGCTGGCCGGCCTGCTCGGCCACGCGCTCGCGCGCGGCTGCGGCCGGGTCGAGGCGAGCGCGGCGGCCGAGGCCGCCTGGGTCGCCCATGTCAACGAGGTCGCCGACGCGACCTTGTTCCCGTCCTGCAACTCCTGGTATGTCGGCGCCAATGTGCCGGGCAAGCCCCGGGTCTTCATGCCCTATCTCGGCGTGCCGGCGTACGCGGCCAGATGCGAGCAGGTGGCAGCCGACGGCTACCAGGGGTTCGCGCTCGGCGCGGGCTGACCGGAGCTGCGAACGGAGGGAGCCAATAGCATGACCGACGACATCCTGGCGCAACTCGCGGGCGCGCTGGCAAGCGGCAAAGTCAAAGTCGTGGACCTCAGCCAGACGCTGCGGCCCTCGACCCCGGTGATCCAGCTGCCGCCCGAGTTCGCGCCGTCCAGCCCGTTCCGGATCGAGGAGATTTCCCATTACGATCAGCGCGGGCCCGGCTGGTACTGGAACAATTTCGCCTGCGGCGAGCACACCGGGACCCATTTCGATGCGCCGACGCACTGGGTGACCGGCAAGGACTTCCCGGACGGGTACACCGATACCTTGCCGGTGCAGCGGTTCGTGGCGCCCGCCTGCGTGATCGACTGCACGAAGGAGGCGGCCGCCGACGAGTGCTTCGTGCTCGAGCCCGCGCACATCGAGGCATTCGAGGCGGCGCATGGCCGGATTGCCGAGGGCGCCTGGGTCCTGATGCGCACCGACTGGTCGAAGCGGGCCGACCCGGCGGCTTTCCTGAACCTCCAGCACGACGGGCCGCACGTGCCGGGGCCGAGTGCTGCCGCGGTGCGGTTTCTGGTCGAGCAGCGCGAGGTCAACGGCTGGGGGGTCGAGGCGGTCGGCACCGATCATGGCCAGGCGTTCGCGTTCGAGCCGGCGTTCCCGGCGCACACGCTGATGCATGGCGCCGGCAAGCTCGGGCTCGCGTCCTTGTGCAACCTCGACCAGTTGCCGCCGGTCGGCGCGCTGCTGATCACGCCGCCGCTCAAGATCGAGAGGGGCTCGGGCAGCCCGTTGCGGGTGCTGGCGCTGGTGCCGGGCTGAGCGCGCCGGCGCTTGCAGATCAACCGATGCGCGTGTAGGGATCGGCGCGGTCGCGGGATCATCCGCCGGAAGCGCGAGAGCTTGCCATGCTGCGCGATGCGCGCGAGCTCGACGACGGTCACGTGCTGGAGTGCGATCTCGGCATCGTCGGCGCCGGCGCCGCCGGGATCACGCTGGCGCGCGCGCTGGCCGATGCCGGGCTCAAGGTCTGCCTGCTCGAGAGCGGCGGGCTCGAGTTCGAGCAGGCCAGCCAGGACCTCTATCAGGGCAGGAACGTCGGCCTGCCCTACTTCGATCTGGACATCTGCCGGCTGCGCTTCCTTGGCGGCTCGACCAACCACTGGGCGGGGCGCTGCCGACCGCTCGATCCGCTCGACTTCGAGCCCCGGCCCTGGGTCCCGCTCTCCGGCTGGCCGCTGACCAGGGCCGAGCTCGAGCCCCATTACCGCCAGGCGCAGGCGATCTGTCAGCTCGGCGCCTACGACTACCGCCCGCAAGCCTGGCTCGATCCCGGCCAGGCGGTGCTGCCGTTCGATCCGGCCAAGGTCGTGAGCCAGCTCTGGCAGTACAGCCCGCCGACCCGGTTCGGCGAGGTCTACCGCTCCGACCTCGAGCGCGCGGCGAGCGTGGACCTCGTGCTGCACGCCAACCTGGTCGAGATCGAGGCCAGCGAGAATGGCGCCGAGGTCCTGGCTTTGCATGCCCGGACCCTCGAGGGCAAACGGCTGATGGTGCGCGCGCGGGCCTATGTGCTGGCCTGCGGCGGTCTCGAGAATCCGCGCCTGCTGCTGGCCGCCAACCGCCAGGTCAGGGTCGGGCTGGGCAACCAGCGCGACATGGTCGGGCGCTGCTTCATGGAGCATCCGCACCTCAACGGCGCCCGGGCGGTGGTCGCCGATCCGGCGCTGCTCAGCTTCTACACCTACGGCCAGGGCGGCGGCCACGGGCAGGGCACCCAGGTGGTCGGCTGCCTCAATCAGAGCCCGGAGCGCCAGCGGGCCGGGCAGCTGTTGAATTTCGACGCGCTGTTCACGGTCGACGACATCGGCAATTCCGGCTTCGCCGCCTTCCGGCGGGTCTGGAGTGCTGCCGGCCGCGGCGAATGGCCCGACCATTTGGGCGCCGATCTCTGGCAGGCGCTGATCGACCTCGATGACACCGCGGCCGGGCTCGCCGGCCGCTTCGGGCTGCACCGCTACCAGCCCGCCCATGCCGGCTTTAGGATGTGGTGCAGCGCCGAGGCGGCGCCCAATCCGGACAGCCGCGTCCGCCTGGGCGATCAGGTGGATGCGCTGGGCCTGCCCAGGATCGAGCTCGACTGGCGGCTGACCGAGCTGGACAAGCGCTCGCTGCGCGCGGGCCACCAGGCGATCGCCGAAGAGCTCGGCCGGACCGGGCTCGGCCGCATGCAGATCGCCGAGTGGCTGGCCGAGGGCGACGACGGCTGGTCGCAGGATCTCGAGGGCGGCCACCACCACATCGGCACCACCCGGATGAGCCTGGACCCCGCCCAGGGCGTGGTCGACCCGACCTCGCGGGTGCACGGGATCGCCAATCTCTACGTCGCCGGCAGCTCGGTCTTTCCCACCTGCGGCGCCGCCAACCCGACGCTCACGATCGTGGCGCTGGCGCTCCGCCTGGCCTCTCATCTGAAAGAGCGGCTGGCCGCCCCTTGGCCGGTGACCGCGGCGCCGTGACCGGGCGGCGGGCCAGGACCGCCTGCGTGTTCGCGCCGGCGCTGCTCCAGGCCGCCGCCGCCTGCGCCCACGACTGGTACGAAGACGTGCAGCTCGAGCGCGAGGGCGAGGAGCCGTTGGCTGCTGCGGCGGCAAGAACTGCGCGCCGTACCGGCACCGCACCACCGCCGGCGAGCTTGGCTATCCAGTGCAGATCGAGGGCAAGTGGTACCCGATCGACCGGAACAGCGTGGTCGGCGAGTTCTCACCGGGTGGCCAGCTGCACGTCTGCTGCCTCGATGGCTGCGAGGCCTGCGCGGGCGCTGGCTGTGATCGCTCGGGGGCGAGCGCCGGTTGCATTCACGGGATTACCAATCGAACGACTTTCACTTCTTCGAGCTTGATCTAAACTGGCGCTTCTGACCGTTCAACCGGTTGACGCTCGATGACGAAGGAGCGGTAACCGGCCTTGGCTGGCGGGCTCGAGACCGCGACGGAATCTGGACGTATGTGCGATCATTGATTAAGTTGATCTCATTGATTGCGGAGCAGCGGCCCTTGGCCAGCATCACGATAAGAAATCTCGATCCGGCGATCAAAGCGCGCCTCCGGCTGCGCGCGGCCAGGCACGACCACTCGATGGAGGAGGAAGCGAGGGAAATCCTGCGCACGGCGCTCCGCGAAGAGCCTGGGCCTGGCGGCAATCTGGCCGCGGCGATCCGGCGCCGGCTGGCTCCGTTGGGGGGCGTCGAGCTGCCCGCCATGGAACGCAACTCGATCCGTGAGCCTCCTGCGTTTACTGCCGGCCGCCGCCGCCCCCGATGATTGTGCTCGACACCAACGTGCTCTCCGAACTGATGCGACTGCGACCCGCCCGGACGGTCGAGATCTGGGTCGAGGCGCAGCCGCGGACCAGTCTGTTCACGACCGCGATCACCCAGGCGGAGATCCTCTACGGTCTGGCGCTGCTGGCGGCCGGGCGGCGGCGCGACGCGCTGGTTACGGCGGCCGATGCGATCTTTGAGGTCGACCTCGCTTTCCGTGTCCTGCCGTTCGCGCAACGTCGCCGATTTCGAGGGTTGCGGCGTCCACCTGATCGATCCCTGGCGCGCCTGAAGCCCGGGCCTTTCGCCCTGGGTTGACGCGGGCCGCCCGGGCACACACCTCCTCCAGGCGGGGTGCGCGTGGGCCGGGACATGGACAAGAAGAGTCGCTTCAACGCCTGGTACGTGATGATCGCGATCCTCGCGATCCTGCTCCTCCAGGCCGTGTTCGAGCAGGCGCGCCAGACCGAGTATCTGCCCTACAGCGAGTTCCGCTCCCTGCTCGAGAGCGGCAAGGTCGGCGACCTCACGATCACCGAGAGCAAGATCGCCGGCAACCTGAAGGATGCGGCCGACGGTCAGCCGAGCCGGTTCGTGACCACCCGGGTCGAGCCGGGCTTCGCCGCCGAGCTGCAAAAGTACGGCGTCAAGTTCCAGGGCGGCAGCGATCAGAACTTCCTCACCACGCTGTTGTCCTGGGTCTTGCCGGCGCTGATCTTCTTCGGGATCTGGATCTTCCTGTTGCGCCGGATGTCGATGGGCGGCATGGGTGCCGGCGGCCTGATGTCGATCGGCAAGAGCCGCGCCAAGATCTACGTCGAGAAGGACACCAAGACCACGCTCGCCGACGTCGCCGGCGTCGACGAGGCCAAGACCGAGGTCCAGGAGGTCATCGACTTCCTGAAGGACCCGAAGAAATACAGCGTGCTCGGCGCCAGACTGCCGCGCGGCGTGCTGCTGATCGGCCCGCCCGGCACCGGCAAGACCCTGCTGGCGCGCGCGGTCGCCGGCGAGGCCGGCGTCACGTTCCTGTCGATCTCGGGCTCCGAGTTCGTCGAGATGTTCGTCGGCGTCGGCGCGGCGCGCGTGCGCGATCTGTTCGAGCAGGCGCGCAAGATGGCGCCCTGCATCATCTTCATCGACGAGCTCGACGCGATGGGCCGCGCGCGCGGCATCGGCCCGATGGCCGGCGGCCACGACGAGAAGGAGCAGACGCTGAACCAGCTCCTGGTCGAGCTCGACGGCTTCGATCCGAGCCAGGGCATCATCCTGCTGGCGGCGACCAACCGGCCCGAGATCCTCGATCCGGCGCTGCTCCGCCCGGGGCGCTTCGACCGGCAGATCCTGGTCGATCGCCCGGACAAGCAGGGCCGCCTCCAGATCCTCCAGGTGCACATCAAGAAGATCAAGCTCGACCAGAACGTCAGCCTCGAGCAGGTCGCGGCGCTGACCCCGGGGTTCACCGGCGCCGACCTCGCCAACCTGGTCAACGAGGCGGCGCTGCTCGCGACCAGGCGGCGCGCGACCTCGGTCACGCTCGGCGACTTCACCGCGGCGATCGAGCGGATCGTCGCCGGGCTCGAGAAGCGCAACCGGCTGCTGATCCCCAAGGAGCGCAAGGTCGTCGCCTACCACGAGCTCGGCCACGCCCTGGTCGCGCTGACGCTGCCCGGCGTCGATCCGGTGCACAAGGTCTCGATCATCCCGCGCGGGGTCGGCGCGCTCGGCTACACGATGCAGCGGCCGACCGAGGACCGCTTCCTGATGACCACCGAAGAGCTCGAGAACAAGATGGCGGTGCTGCTCGGCGGCCGGGCCGCGGAGGAGTTGGTGTTCGGCGAGATCTCGACCGGTGCCGCCGACGATCTGATCCGGGTCACCGACATCGCGCGCAGCATGGTCACCCGCTACGGCATGGACCCGACGCTGGGCCAGGCCGCCTACGAGACCGAGCGCGGCAGCTTTCTCGGCCTGCCGAGCGAGGGCGGCGGCCGGCGCTTCAGCGAGGACACCGCGCGCGAGATCGACCTCGCCGTCCGCGAGCGGGTCGAGCGCGCCTATCAGCGCGCGCTCGAGATCCTGCGCCAGCGCCGGAGCGAGCTCGAGGCGCTGGCGCGCAAGCTGCTCGAGAAGGAGACGCTGACCGCGGACGAGCTGCCCCGGCCGACGCCGCCGCCGGAGGTCGAGGCCGCGTAGGTGCCAGGACGGCTGCGGACGATCCATGCCGGTCATGCCCGGACCTGATCCGGGCCGCCATGATCCGAGCCGCTCGTCTTGGGCGTCTGGTCGGCCGGGCCGGGCCCGTCACTGAGCGCCAGGCGCGCGGATCGGCCGGGACCCCGGCGCGTTCCGGCCCGACCCCGGGCGCGCGTTGCTGGCGCGCGCTCGGTCTTGCCCTGCTGGCGCTGGCCGGCTGCACCGGGCTCGATGTCGAGCAGGCCCGGCTGTGCGAGCGCGTGATCCCGGGCATCGAAGGCAGCGGCGCGCCGATCGAGATCCTCGGCAGCGAGCCCGACCGGAGCGCGGAGCACGGCGTGGTCGTGCGCTACCGGATCGCCGAGCCCGGCGGGAGCGAGCCGGCGCGCTGGCTCGCCTGCCGCTTCGGCGGCGCCGGCTTCGAGCGCGACCGCCTGCGGCTGATCGGGGTCGCGAGCGACCGGGCGGGCGAGCTGTCCGAGGTCCAGGTCTACCTGCTCCGCCAGTTCTGGCTTGGCCTCTACGAGACCGAGGCGGCGGCCGCCCGGCCAGGCCCGGCCGGGCCCTGGCACGGCCTGCTCTATGGTTCCCAGCTCGGCGCCAGCGCGCTCAGCGTGGGCTGCCTCTACGGCCTGCTCGCGATCGGCTATTCGCTGGTCTATGGGATCGTCGGCCGGATCAATCTGGCGTTCGGCGAGATCGCGATGGTCGGCGCCTATGCCGCCTTCATCGGCGTCGCGGTGCTGGCGCTCCTCGGCGCCGGGACGCTGCCGCTGGCTCTGCTGCTGGTGCTGCTGGTGGTCGCCGTGGTCGGCGGGGTCCATGGGCTGGCGACCGAGCGGCTGGTGTTCCGGCCGCTGCGCGCGACCCCCTCCCAGGCGCCGCTGATAGCGACCGTCGGGCTGGCGATCTTCCTCCAGGAGTACCTGCGGCTGACCCAGGGTGCGGCCGACCGCTGGATCCAGCCGGTGTTCTCCGAGGCGCACACGCTGCTCGCCAGCCCGACGTTCGCGGTCACGATCAGCACCTCGCAACTGTTGATCGTCGGCCTCACCGGCGGGCTCTACGCCGGGCTTTGGCTGCTGATGGCGCGCAGCCGGTTCGGCCGCCAGGCGCGCGCCTGCGCCGACGACGTCGAGATGGCGGCGTTCTGCGGCGTCAACGTCGAGCGCGTCGTGGCGCTCACGTTCTCCCTGGGCGCCGCCTACGCCGCGATCGCGGGCTTCGTCGTGCTGCTGCGCTACGGCGGGGTGCGCTTCTACGACGGCTTTCTGCTCGGGTTCAAGGCCCTGACCGCAGCACTTCTGGGCGGCATTGGCTCGGTGCCGGGGGCGATGCTGGGCGGCCTCCTGATCGGCGCGCTCGAGACCTTCTGGGCCGGTTATCTCAGCATCGCGTACAAGGACGTGGCGGTGTTCGGTCTGCTTGCGGCGATCCTGGTCTGGCGCCCGCAGGGTCTGCTCGGCCAGCCGGTGCGGCTGGCCAACGACGCCTTCCGCCAGCGGCCGCTGTAACCGTCAGCGCCGGCGGCCACGGCGCTTTGCCGGCGGCGGCACCGACGGCTCGGCCTCCGGATCGAGCAGTTGCGCGACGCTGTACGGCAGCTGCTCTGGAAACGTCGACGGATCGAGGCCCGTCTCATCGCTCGCCCGGCCGAGAGCATCCGGATAGACCTCTGCAATCGTCCCCGCCAAATCGCGCTTGAGGCTCGGGCTGCGCCGCAGCAGGCGGCGGAGCGCGTTGCGCTGCTCGCGCATCGTGCCGAGCCAACTGCGCGATCGCCGGGCCGCTTGGTAGTCCCACTTCAACATGTGCATCAACAGCACCTCGAGCCGGTTCTCGAGCTCGCCCCATTCGCTGCGGCCCATCGTGTCGAGCTCCTCGGCGAGGTTCACGAGGTCGAGCTGGTCCAGGCGGCCGGCGCGCACCAACGCCGCCTGCTGCTCGGTCCAGGCGAGAAAGTCCTCGTCGTAAAGGCTCAGGCGAACGAGCGTCTTGGCCATCATCGTAGCTCGCATGGCGGCCGCTGGAGGACCCTATCACACGGCCGCGGCCAACGTCAGACCGATGGGCTGGCGGTCACGTGGGTGGCTTCAGTCTGCCAGCTCTCAACTCCGCCCGGCCCACCCGGCCCCGAGGCGCGCACCAGCGTGCGTGCCGGCGGTCAGCCGCTCGGGATCGTGATCACCGGCAGCTGCGGTTGGCCGGTCTTCTGGACGACGTTGAGGAGCAGCATCAAGCCCGTGAACACGCGCTTGGAGGCATAGTCGCTATCGTCGACCCAAAACCAGGTGTCGCGGTACTCGACCGCGGCAAACGCGCTGCCGGGCGCCAGGGACTGGTGCCTGACGATCACGATCGGGATCGTCGAGGCCGGCGTCGGGGCGGTTGGATAGGTTCGCCCGGCGGCGACGTCGTCGTCCGGCACCTCGATGCGCCCGGCCAGGCTGTTCAGGACCTCGAACAGCGAGCGCGAGTAGACCTTGATCTGGTCGCCGCCGGCGCCGAACCCGAACCGGATGCGAAAGCTGCGCTTGCCCGGCTGGAGGCCCAACAGCTCGAGCAGGCGCTCGGCGCGCGCCGACAGCGGCGCCCCCGCCGGCGCGTCGATCAACAGATCGGCGTGGCGGGTGCCGTCCTGAGTTCCGAACGCGAAGCCGATCACGCCGTCGCGCCGCAGCGTGGTCAGAAGATCGATCACCTCGATGAACGCCGGGTCGGCCGGGGTCGCACCCGGGGCGCCGGTCGACCAGTTGCGCAGGCCGTTGATCGCCTGGACGGCGAGCCCGATGACGTCGGGCGGTGCCCCGGCCGCGACCATCGCGAACAGCTCAGAGGGCGGGATCGGGGTCAGCATCGTGCGGGCGAAATCCTCGCCCGCGACCGGGGTGTAGGTCACGGTCGGGTTCTCGCTGAACGTGCCGCCGACGCCGACATTGACGGCGTCCGCGAAATCGAAGGTCCGCTCGCGGAACTGGCTGCCGAGGCTCAGCGTGCCGGAGACGCTGTAGCCCGCGACCAGCTGGCTGACCGAGACCAGGCTCGGCGTGTCGGCGTAGCGCAGCTTGACGATGTTGAGCAGCGTCTCGCGCTTGGTCGCATCGACGATCGCCTCGGCGAAGTCGACCCGGTCGCGCCGGATCGTGGCCGGCCCGAGGCTGCTGCAGCCGGCGAGCCCGAGCAGGCCGAGGCCGAGCACGCGACCGAGGCCGCGCAGGCCAGCGCCGTCCCGGGGCCGGCGGACCGGCGGCGGTGGCGCGATCACACCTTGGCCTCGGGCAGGATCTGGCCGCCGTCGACGATGATCGTCGTGCCGGTGATGTAGGCGGCCTCGTCGGAGGCGAGGAACAGCGCGGCGTGCGCGACCTCGCGCGGCGTCCCGAGCCGGCCGAGCGGCACCGAGCGGGTCATCGCTTGGGCGTACTCTTGCGATCGATGCTGGGTCAGCGCCTCGGTTGTGATGTTGCCGGGCTCGACGCCGTTGATCGTGATCCCGAACGGCGCCTGCTCGATCGCGGCCGCCCGGATCAGGCCGTTGATCCCGGCCTTGGAGGCGGAATAGTGGCCATGGCCGGGGCTGCTCACGCGCGGGCCGGTGATCGACGAGGTCAGCACGATCCGGCCGTAGCGCTGGGCACGCATGGGCAGGCTCGCGGCCCGGATCGCGAGGAAACAGCCGCGCAGATTGACCGCGAGCACCCGGTCCCACTCCGCGACGCTGATCTCCGGCAGCAGCGTCAACGGATAGATGCCGGCGTTCTGGACCATGATGTCGAGCCGGCCGAAGCGCTCGAGCGCAGCCTGCACGAGCGCATCGACCGAGGCCTCGCTGCTGACGTCGGTCGGCAGGAACAGCGCCTCGCCCCGAGCCGACAGCCGCGCCGCGGTCGCCTGGCCCTCGGCCGCCAGCGTGTCCC
The DNA here is from genome assembly GCA_963840925.1 of uncultured Alphaproteobacteria bacterium. GTDB lineage: Bacteria > Pseudomonadota > Alphaproteobacteria > Geminicoccales > Geminicoccaceae > DATAOG01. Next base: position 8,362 of record CAWJAY010000012.1, on the reverse strand, counting down.
CGAGCGCCAGCCTTGCCCCTTCCTCCACCAGCCGCTCGGCGATCGCGGCGCCGATGCCGCGGGCGGCCCCGATCACCACCGCGACCTTGCCCGCGACCCGCCCGGTCATGACCGCACCCCCGCCGCGCGCGGCCCGAGGATCGCTCTGATCCGCTCGGCGATCAGCGCCGGCTCGCCGTCCTTGAGGCTCATCGGCCCGAACCGGATCCGGCCGTCGTGGACCGCGAACGGATCGGCGAAGATCGCAGGCGTTCCGGTCTCCAGGCGGTGCATCAGGTCGAGGCCGCCGACCCGGGCGCCCGGCTGCAGCTCGAGCACGACCTCGGGGACTTCGCCCTCGACCAGGCGGACCTCGGTCGCGGCGATGCCGGCCAGGCCCTGGGCCAGCTCCCGCATCAGCTTCAGCCAGCGCGTGCGCCGGGCCTCGTCGCCCTCGGCGAGGAACAGCCGGAACGCGATCAGCAGGCCCACGATCTCCTCCTTGCCGACCTTGCACGCCCGGCCGATGCCATGCTGCGGTAGGCCCTTGAGCTGGGCCTTCTCGATCAGCTCGGGCGGCGGCGACCACTGCTCGAAGAAGATGTCGAGATCGAGGTTCTGCAGCGCTGCCGCCATGATCAGATCGCCCCGGCCGCAGAGGATGCCGGAGGCCTGCGGACCGCCGATCGCCTTGCCGCCCGAGAACGCGACCAGATCGGCGCCGGCGGCGATGAAGCGGCGCAGGTTGGCGGCCGGCGGCAGCTGGGCGGCGGCATCGACCAGCACCGGGACGTTGGCGGCATGGGCGACCTCGATCACCTCCTCGAGCGCCGGCCGGGCGTTCGCGGCCGCGACCCAATGGACCGCCGCGGTCCGCTCGCTGATCGCATCCGCAATCTCCCAGGCCTCGGCGTCGCGCACGCCGGCGCCGGCGTAGCGGTCGGGCAGGCCGACCTCGACCAGGCGCACCCCGGCGGCGCGCAGCGCGTGGTCGTAGAGGTTGCGCTGGCTGCGCACCACGACGACCTCGTTCGGCATGCCGCTGGTGTCCGGCAGGCGGTTCATGCGCCCGGGATCGAGGCCGGTGACGCAGGCCGCGGTCCCGAGCAGCAGCCCCGCGGCGGCGCCCGCGGTGACGTAGCCCGCCTCGGCGCCGGTCGCCTCGGCGATCAGCACGCTCGCGCGCGCCTGCAGGACCGCGATGTCGACGCAATGGCGCGACGCCTGGACCATGGCATCCGCGACCTCGGGCCGCATGATCCCGCCCGAGAGCCGGGTCGAGGGGCCCTTGGCATTGATGATGATCGGCACGCCCAGTGCCTCATAGACGTCGCTCATGGCCCCGCCCGCGCTGATTTAAGTTCCGTTAGCCACCGCACCCTAAGCTCGGCTATCGATCGCAATGCGGGCATACCATATCAACGCCTGGTGCTTCGATCCCGGAGTCAAGCCTGCCGTCCATGGGGGACAGAGCCATGCTCAAGAACGTCGTGCTCGCCGGCTACGCCCGCTCGCCGTTCCACTTCGCGCACAAGGGCGCGCTGATCAAGGTCCGCCCCGACGAGCTGGCCGCCGAGGTGATCGCGGCGCTGATCGCGCGCAGCGGGATCGAGCCCTCGGACATCGAGGACGTGATCGTCGGCTGCGCGTTCCCCGAGGGCGAGCAGGGCATGAACGTGGCCCGCCTGATCGGGCTTCTGGCGCACCTGCCGATCTCGGTCGCCGGCACCACCGTCAACCGCTTCTGCGGCTCCTCGATGCAGGCGATCCACATGGCGGCGGGCGCGATCCAGCTCGACGCGGGCGAGGTGTTCGTCTGCGCCGGGGTCGAAATCGATGACCCGGGTGCCGATCGGCGGCTACAACCCGCTGCCGAGCCCGAAGCTGGTCGCGGAATACCCCCAAGCCTACGACAGCATGGGCGTGACCGCCGAGAACGTCGCCCGCCAGTATCAGATCACGCGCGACGCCCAGGAGGCGTTCGCGGTCGCGAGCCATCGCAAGGCCGCCGCCGCGCGCGCCGAGGGCAGGCTCGCGGCCGAGATCGTGCCGATCAAGCGCAATGGCGAGGTGGTCGACAGCGATGGCTGCATCCGCCCGGAGACCAGCCAGGAGGCGCTCGCCGGCCTCAAGCCCGCGTTCGACGAGCACGGCAGCGTCACCGCCGGCACCTCCTCGCCGCTGACCGACGGCGCGGCCGCGGTCCTGGTCTGCACCGAGGACTACGCGATGAAGCACGGGCTCGACGTGCTGGCGCGGCTGCGCAGCGTCGCGGTCGCCGGCTGCGCCGCCGAGGTCATGGGCATCGGCCCGGTCGCCGCGAGCCGCAAGGCGCTGGCCCGCGCCAAGCTCGAGATCGGCGACATCGAGCTGGTCGAGCTGAACGAGGCGTTCGCCTCGCAGGCGCTGGCCTGTGTGCAGGACCTCGGGATCGACCCGGCAACCCTCAACCTTGATGGCGGCGCGCTGGCGCTCGGCCATCCGCTCGGCGCGACCGGCGCCCGGATCACCGGCAAGACCGCAGCGCTGATGAAGCGCGAGGGCCGGCGCTTCGGGCTCGCGACCCAGTGCATCGGCGGCGGTCAGGGCATCGCGACCGTGCTGGAGGCGATCTGATGGCGATCCGCGCGGCGGCCGTGATCGGCGCCGGCGTGATGGGCTCCGGCATCGCCGCCCAGATCGCCAATGCCGGCGTCCCGGTCCTGCTGCTCGACATCGTGCCGGCCGGCGCCGCCGACCGGAACGCGCTCGCCAAGGCTGCGCTGGAGCGGATGGCCAAGGCCGATCCGGCGCCGTTCATGAGCCGCGAGGCGGCCAGCCTGGTCACGCCCGGCAATCTCGAGGACGACCTCGAGCGACTGCGCGAGGTCGACTGGATCGTCGAGGCCGTGGTCGAGAAGCTCGAGGTCAAGCGCGCGCTCTACGCCAAGCTCGGGCGCGTACGCAAGCCGGGCGCCGTGGTCTCGTCCAACACCTCGACGCTGCCGCTCGCCAAGCTGACCGAGGGATTGCCGGACTCGTTGCAGCACGGCTTCCTGATCACCCACTTCTTCAACCCGCCCCGCTACATGCGCCTGCTCGAGGTGGTCGCCGGGCCGCAGACCCGGCCCGAGGCGATCGCGGCGATCAGCGACTTCGCCGACCACCGGCTCGGCAAGAGCGTGGTCATGGCCAAGGACACGCCGGGCTTCATCGCCAACCGGGTCGGCTCCTACTGGATGCAGGCGGCGTTCTGCGCGGCGTTCGAGATGGCGCTGCCGGTCGAGGAGGCCGACCTGGTCATGGGCCGGCCGCTCGGCATCCCCAAGACCGGCATCTTCGGGCTCGCCGACCTGGTCGGGATCGACCTTCTGCCCCACGTCTCGGCCAGCCTGCGCGCGGCGCTGCCGCCCGCCGATCCGTTCCACGAGGTCGATCGCGAGTGGCCGTTGATCACGAAGCTGATCGAGACCGGCTACACCGGGCGCAAGGGCAAGGGCGGCTTCTATCGCCTGGCCCGGGCGAACGGCCAGCGGGTCAAGCAGGCGATCGACCTCGAGACCGGCGAGTACCATGCCGCAGCCAAGCCTCGCCTGGACGCGGTCGATGCCGCCAAGGACGGCGGGCCGCGCGCGCTGTTCGAGGCCGACGAGCCGGCTGCGCGCTACGCCTGGCGCGTGATGCGGGGCACGCTCGCCTATGCCGCCTCGCTGATCCCGGAGATCGCCGACGACATCCCCGCCGTCGATCAGGCGATGCGGCTCGGCTACAACTGGAAATGGGGCCCGTTCGAGCTGCTCGACCGGATCGGCCCGGCCTGGTTTGCCGCGCGGCTCGAGGCCGACGGCCTGCCGGTGCCGCCGCTGCTGCGCGAGGTCGGGGACAAGAGGTTCTACCGGGTGGAGAGCGGGCGCCTGCAGCATCTGACGCTCGCCGGCGGTTATGCGGATGTGGTCCGGCCGGATGGCGTGCTGCTGCTCGGGGACGTCAAGCGGCGCAGCCAGCCGGTCGCGCGCAATGGCGCTGCCAGCCTCTGGGACATCGGCGACCGGGTCGCCTGCCTCGAGTTCCACAGCAAGATGAACGCGCTCGATGGCGACACCCTCGACCTGATCGAAAAGGCGATCGGGATCGTCGCCAAGAATTTCCGGGCGCTGGTGATCTACAACGAGGGCAGCAACTTCTCGGTCGGCGCCAACATCGGGCTCGCGCTGTTCGCCGCCAACGTCGCGGTCTGGCCGATGGTCGAGGACCTGGTGGCCAAGGGCCAGAAGGTCTACCGGAAGCTGAAGCACAGCCCGTTCCCGGTCGTCGCGGCGCCCGCGGGCATGGCGCTCGGCGGCGGCTGCGAGGTCTGCCTGAACTCCGATGCCGTCCAGGCGCACGCCGAGACCTATATCGGGCTGGTCGAGGTCGGGGTTGGCGTGATCCCGGCCTGGACCGGCTCGACCGAGCTTTTGACCCGCTGGGTGACGACGAAACAACGGCCGCGCGGGCCGATGCCGCCGCTCGTGCAGACCTTCGAGACGATCGGCATGGCCAAGGTCGCCAAATCCGCGTTCGAGGCCAAGGAGCTGCTCTTTCTGCGGGAGGCGGACGGCATCACGATGAACCGCGACCGGCTGCTCGCGGACGCCAAGGCCAGGGCGCTCTCGATGGTCGAGGGCTACCAGGCGCCGGAGAAGAGCCTGATCCCGCTTCCGGGCCCGAGCGGGCGGCTGGCGCTCCAGATGGCGGTCGACGCGCTGCGCCTGAAGGGCGTGGCCACGCCTCACGACGAGGTCGTGGCCGGCCAGCTCGCGTTCGTGCTCTCGGGCGGTGCCACCGACATCACCGAGCCGGTCGGCGACGATCATCTGCTGAAGCTCGAGCGCGAGGCCTTCATGACGCTGGTCAGGCAGCCGGCAACGCTCGCCCGGATCGAGCACATGCTCGAGACCGGCAAGCCGCTTCGCAACTGAGTCCGAGACCCGGCCCCGCTGGCGAGACGAATGAAAACCTCATCATGCCGCACTTATTTCGGCCCCGGCCGGATCGCGATCTGCCGGAGCACACGCGGCGTGCCCGCTGGTTATCGGAAATATCAGGCGCTCGCGCCAGGGCCATGGTTCCGCTCCGTGGACTACCCGGAATACTACCGGCGCTATCGTAGGCAGCTCGACGACCTCGACGCTCAGCGCGTGGCCGACGAGCTCAAGGCGTTGGCCGCCCCGCACGAGCCGGTGCTGCTGTGCTGGGAAGTGCCGCCGCTCGCGCGCGGAAACTGGTGTCACCGCTCGATCGTCGCACAGTGGCTTTTCGAGACCCTCGGACTGGTCGTGCCGGAGAGGGACTGCGGCCAGCATCGCAGCTGGAACTGGAGCCGTCTGCCGCCATTTACGACCGCGCGCTCTCCGGAACCATCGAAGCCCGGCCCTGCATCTGAATTGCGGCAGCAACTGGAGACGCCGCCATGACCGTCTATCGGGCGCCGCAGCGCGACATGCGCTTCGTCCTGCACGAGCTGCTCCAGGTCGAGCAGCTGGCCTCGCTGCCGGGCTACGCGGACGCCTCGGCCGACCTCGTCGACCAGGTGATCGAGGAGGGCGCCAAGCTCTGCGAGGGCGTGCTGTTCCCGGTCAACCGAGGGGGCGACGCCGGCTGCGTCTACGAGAACGGCGTCGTGCGCACGCCCGCGGGCTTCAAGGACGCCTACGCCGCCTTCGTCGCCGGCGGCTGGACCGGGCTCGCGGCCGACCCCGACCACGGCGGCCAGGGGCTGCCCAAGACGATCAAATGCGTGCTCGACGAGATGGTCTGCTCGGCGAACCTCGCCTTCAGCACCTATCCCGGTCTCTCGGGCGGCGCCTATCACGCGATCTCGCTGCATGGCTGTGATGCGCTGAAGGCGCGCTTCCTGCCCAAGCTCGCCCACGGCCGCTGGAGCGGCACGATGTGCCTGACCGAGCCCCAGTGCGGCACCGATCTCGGCCTGATCCGGACCCGCGCCGAGCCCAACGCCGACGGCAGCTATGCGCTCACCGGGACCAAGATCTTCATCTCGGCCGGCGAGCACGATCTGTCGGAAAACATCATCCATCTGGTGCTGGCGCGCCTGCCCGACGCGCCCAAGGGCATCAAGGGCATTTCGCTGTTTCTGGTCCCGAAGCTGCTGCCGAAGCCGGACGGCGAGTCGGGGCCGAGAAACGGCGTGATGTGCGCCGGGATCGAGCACAAGATGGGCCTCGCAGGCTCGGCGACCTGCGTGATGAGCTTCGAGGGTGCTGCCGGCTGGCTGCTCGGCGAGCCGCATCGCGGCATGCGGGCGATGTTCACGATGATGAACGATGCCCGGCTCGAGGTTGGGATCCAGGGCCTGGGCGTCGCCGAGACCGCCTATCAGAGCGCGGTCGCCTATGCCCGCGAGCGCCTGCAGGGCCGGGCGCTCTCCGGCGCCAGGCAGCCCGAGCAGCCGGCCGACCCGATCATCGTGCACCCCGATGTCCGGCGCATGCTGCTGACGATGCGCGCGGTGACCGAAGGCGAGCGCGCGCTCGCTTACTGGATCGGCATGGCGATCGACCGCGCCAACCGCGACCCCGATCGCGCGGCGCGCCAGGCGGCCGACGATCTGGTCGCGCTGATGACGCCGATCCTCAAGGCCTACTTCACCGATCAGGGCTCGGCTGTGACCAACCTCGGCGTCCAGGTCATGGGCGGCCATGGCTACATCCGCGAAGGCGGCATGGAGCAATTGGTCCGCGACGCGCGGATCACCCAACTTTACGAGGGCGCCAACGGCATCCAGGCGCTCGACCTGGTCGGCCGCAAGCTGCCGGCCCATTACGGCCGTCTGCTGCGGGCGTTTTTCCACCCGGTGATGGCGTTCGTCGAGCAGCACCAGGCCGACGCCGCGCTCGCCGAGTTCGTGCTGCCGCTCGCCAAGGCGTTCGCGCGCCTGCAGCAGATCACGCTCCACGTCGCCCAGGCCGGGCTCAAGAACCCGGACGAGGCCGGGGCGGCGTCGGCCGACTATCTCCGCCTGTTCGCGCTGGTCGCGATGGCGTTCATCTGGGCGCGCATGGTCCAGGTCGCAAAGACCAAACTTGCGGCCGGTGCCGACAGCGACGCGTCCTTCTACGAAGCCAAGATCCGCACCGCGCGCTTCTTCATGACCAAGCTCCTCCCCGAGACCGGCGCGCTGTTCGCCCAGATCATGGCCGGCGCCGCGCCGGTGATGGAGTTCGAGGACGCGGCCTTTTAGACGCGCGCGCCCGAGGGCGCACCCGAAGCCCAGGACCCGGCGCGCCCGAGGCCGCACCCAAGCCCAGGACCCGGCGCGCCCGAGGGCGCACCCGAAGCCCAGGACCCGGCGCGCCCTAGGCCGCACCCAAGCCCGCCCAAGCCGACCCGCGCCCACCGGCTGCGGCGCATTCCGGTCCGTCAGAGCGCCGCCCCGTCGGCGCCGCTGGAAAACCCCCTTGCGGGGCGCGCGCTGCGCCGAGACATTCCGCAAGAACATCGATCGCTGCACGCGATCACCGGGCCACGTCAGGCCGCCAGCCTTGGCGAGACACGGATTCCCATGATCGCATGAACCAGGCCGGCGAGGGTGACGGCCATCGGTTAACGGAAGGTTACCCTCCATCGAGGCCTGCGCGCGGCGCCGCGGCCTGACCTGCGCGGCGGCCGGCCGGACCGCTCCTGGAACCGCCGAGCCGCGTACGCGCCAAGCTGTCACCAAGGTGTGCTAGCGGGCGGGCATGCGCACGCTGCTGCTGGCGCTCTGCCTGGTCGGAACCGGCCCGGCGGCCGCCTGCCCGCAGCCGCCGGGCCGGGTCGAATACGTCATCCGCCATGAGGCCTATGGCGAGATCGGCCGCCACGTGATCGGCTTCGCCTGCGCCGGCGAGGACCTGATCGTCGAGACCCGCGTGCATAGCGAGGTCGAGGTCCTGCTGATGCCGGTCTTCCGGCGCGAGGCGCGCTACCGCGAGGTCTGGCGCGGCGACCGGCTGCTCGCCTTTGAGAGCCGGTTCGAGGACAACGGCGAGGTGTTCGAGGTGCGCGCGCGCGCGAGCGGCGAGCGCATGGTCATCGACGGCGAAAACGGACGGATCGAGGCGCCCGCCTCCGTGGTCTCGAACCATCCCTGGAACGCCGCCGTGGTGCTGCGCCCGCTGTTGTTCGACACCCGCAGCGGCCGCCTGCAGCAGGTGCGGGTGACGCCGGCCGGTGACGCGACGATCAGCCTTGGCGGCCGGGCGGTCAGCGCGCGGAAATACCGTGTCACCGGCGATCTCGAGCGCGAGTTGTGGTACGACCGCGACGGCAACTGGCTGCAGTCGCGCCTGGCCTACCAGGGCAAGGCGATCACGCTGACCCGACGCTGATCCCGCCGCTGCCGGTCCGGCGTCGCGGCCCG
>CAWJAY010000011.1:0-20977 GCA_963840925.1 uncultured Alphaproteobacteria bacterium | reverse complement strand
ACTCCCTCCGCCAGCTTCGTCCTCAGCTCCGACGCCGTCATGGTCCCGATTCGAACCGGAGTTCTCCCTTGGTAGCGAACCTCTCGATGCCTCCAGCCCTGCGCCGGCGCCCGGCGCGCGCCGCGGTGGCGCTGCTGCTGCTCCTGCTGCCGGTGCTCGCCGCCTGCGGCATCAACACGATCCCGACGCTCGACGAGCAGGTCAACGCCGACTGGGCGCAGGTCCAAAACCAGTACCAGCGGCGCGCCGACCTGATCCCGAACCTGGTCGAGACCGTCAAGGGCTTCGCCAAGCAGGAGCAGGAGGTCCTGACCGCGGTCACCGAGGCGCGCGCCAAGGTCGGGCAGATGCAGCTGCCGCCGGACATCCTGACCAATGAGGAGGCGTTCAAGCAGTTCGAGGACAACCAGGCCCAGCTGACCGGCGCGCTGAGCCGGCTGCATGGTCGTGGTCGAGCGCTACCCCGAGCTCAGGTCGAACCAGAACTTCCTCGCCCTGCAGTCCCAGCTCGAGGGCACCGAGAACCGCATCGCGGTCGCGCGTCGCGACTACATCCAGGCGGTCCAGCGCTATAACACCGAGATCCGGACCTTCCCGGGCCGGCTCTGGGCGGTGGTCTACGGCGCCGAGCCTAAGGCGAGCTTCACGGCCACCACCGGTGCCGAGCAGGTGCCCAAGGTCGCGTTCTGAGCGCTCGCCGATGCGGCGCGCGCCGGCCTTCCTGTGCCTGCTGCTCGGGCTGATCCTATCGGCAGCGGCGATCCGGGCGGCCCCACCCGAGTTCCCGACGCTCTCGGGCCGGGTGGTCGACGACGCCGGCCTCTTGAACGAGCGCGATCAGCAGGAGCTGGACCGGGCGCTCGCCCAGTTCGAGCAGCAGAGCGGCAATCAGATCGTGGTCGCGACGCTCAGATCGCTCGAGGGCCTGCCGATCGAGGACTACGGCTACCAGCTTGGCCGCCACTGGGGCATCGGCCAGGCGGGCAAGGACAACGGCGCGCTGCTGATCGTAGCACCTGAGGAGCGCGCGGTCCGGATCGAGGTCGGCTACGGGCTCGAGGGCGAGCTGACCGACGCCCGAAGCCGGACGATCATCGAGACCGACGTTCTGCCGCGCTTTCGGGCGGGCGATTTTTCGGCCGGGATCAAGGCCGGCGTCGCGGCCATGATCGAGACGCTGGGCGGCCGCTACGACCCCGCCCTGCCGCGGGTCGCGGCCCCGTCGGAGCGGGCGCCCTCGCCCTGGCCCCTGATGATCATGCTGCCGATCATGCTGATCATTATCCTCAACCGCCTGTCCGGCCAGCGCCGAAGCCGCCACGGCCGGCGCTACCACGGCCCGGTGATCCTGCCCGGCGGCTTTGGCGGCCGCAGCGGCGGCGGTCGGCCCCTTCGGCGGCGGCGGTGGCAGCTTTGGCGGCGGCGGCGCCAGCGGGCGCTGGTGACATGAGGGCTTTTCTCTCCGATCCGGACCGAGAGCGGATCGCCGAGGCGATCGAGGCGGCCGAGCGCCGGACCAGCGGCGAGCTGGTCACCGTGATCGCCGCGGCCGCCGACGATTACCGCTACCTCCCGCTGCTCTGGCCCGCGCTGCTGGCGCTGCTGCTGCCGGCGGTCGTGCTCACGCTCTGGCCGGAGACCGATGCCTGGCCCCTCTATCTGATCCAGGCGGCGACCTTCATCGTCCTGGCGCTGATCGCGCAGCTGCCGCCGGTGCGGCTCGCGCTGGTGCCGGCCGCGATCAAGCGCCGGCGCGCGCGCCGCCTCGCCCGCGAGCAGTTTTTCGATCTGGGCCTGCACCGCACCCGGGGGCGCACCGGCGTGCTGATCTTCGTCGCGGTCGCCGAGCACTACGTCGAGATCATCGCCGATGCCGGCATCGATGCCCTGGTCCCGCCCGGAACCTGGGAAAAAGCGGTCGCCGAGTTCGTGCTGCGGGTCCGCAGCGGGCGGATCGCCGAGGGCTTTCTCGCCGCGATCGGCGAGGTCGGCGATCGGCTCGCCGAACATTTTCCGCGCTCCGCCGACGATCTCGACGAGTTGCCGAGCCGTCTGACCGAGCTCTGACCGGCTGAGATTGCTCCGCGTCGGTCGGTGGCCTAGCCTCGCGGCGGAGTCCAAGTCCGGCAAGGCAGCGCGATGACCGGCATCGACCCCGACGCGACCCACTTGGCCGAGGAGTTTCGCGCGCCGCCCGCTCGGGCCGCACGGCCCGGCGTTGCAGCGGGTCCTGAACCGGATGCGCGGGCTGCCGCTGGCCGGCAAGCATTTCCTGATCTTCGACCCGGCCAACGGCCGCTACACGCTGGCGCAGCTGACCGGCCGGCCGGGCGAGCCGGTGATCCGCCATGCCGAGTCGGTGTTCGAGACCGATCGAGGCGGCCGAGTGGTACGTGTTCTGCGAGCGCTGGCGGCTCTTGACCGGGCAGCGGCTGCCCGACCCCGACCCGGCGCCGCCCGCGTGACCCGCATCCTCGGCTATTGCGACCCGCTCTCGCTCGCGCCCGGCGAGACCATCCGCTTCATGGTCAGCTGCGAGGGGCACGAAGCGTTCTCGGCCGATCTGGTCCGCCTGATCTGCGCCGACGGCGCGCCCTACGGTCCGGGCTACCACGAGGAGGTGGTCGAGAGCCCGCTCGGCGGGCGCTACCGCGCGGTCCGGCAGGCGCTCTATCCGGGCTCCTGCGCGCTGATCCCGGTGCCGGAAGGGGTGGAGGGCGGCCCGAGCTTGACGGTTCAGGCGTTCATCTGGCCGACCACGCCGGAGCGGCTGGACCAGCGGATCGTCAGCCGCTGGTCGCCGGCCGGCGCGACCGGCTTTGCCCTGCTGATCGGCGCCGCTGCCGAATGCACGCTGATGCTCGGCCGCGGCCGCGGGGCGCCGGTCCGGGTCGCGAGCGGGGCGTCGCTGTTGCCGCGGCGCTGGTATTTCGTCGCCGCGAGCTACGACGCCGCGAGCGGCGAAGCCTGGGTCCTGCAGCAGCCGCTGCGGCCGCTGCCGACGGTCCGCGACGGCGGCGAGGCGCGCGCCGCGCTCGGGCCGCTCGCGGGCGGCCGGCAACCCTCGATGATCGCGATCGGCGCGGCCTTCGCCGGGGCGGAGCCGGAGCGCACCGAGGGCCATTTCAACGGCAAGATCGATCGCCCCCGGATCGCCAGTCGGGCGCTCGCGCGAGCCGAGATCGAGGCGCTGAAGGCGGCTGTGCCGCCCGCGCGGCTGGCCCAGGACCTGCTCGGCGCCTGGGACTTCTCGCGCGAGATCTCGAGCACCCGCGTGGTCGATCTGTCCGCCAACGGCCTGCACGGGCGGCTGCGCAATTTCCCGACCCGCGCGGTCACGGGCCACAACTGGACCGGCGCAGCCCAGCGCTGGCGCGATGCCCCCGACCAGTACGGCGCGATCCATTTCCACGACGACGACATCGTCGATGCCGGCTGGCGGCCGAGTTGCGCGCTGACCCTGCCCGAGGGCCTGCGGAGCGGGATCTACGCCGCCCGGCTGCGGGCGGGCGAGGAGGAGGCCTACGTGCCATTCTTCGTGCGCCCGCCGCGCGGCCGGGCGAGCGCGCCGATCGCCTTCCTGGTGCCGACCGCGACCTACATGGCCTACGCCAACTATCTGTCCTGGGCCGACCACCCGACGATCGAGCAGCTGTACGGCCAGCTCTGGGTCGCCGAGGCCGACGATCTGTACCTGCAGGAGCACCGCGAGCTTGGCGCCTCGACCTACGACCGCCACAGCGACGGCAGCGGCATCGGCCATGGCTCGCGCCTGCGGCCGATGCTCAACATCCAGCCCAAGCGGCGTTTCCTGTGGAACCTGAACGCCGACAGCCACATCACCGCCTGGCTCGAGGCGGCCGGCCATGGCTACGACGTGATCACCGACGAGGATCTGCACGCGGAGGGCAGGGCGCTGCTCGCGCCGTACCGGGTCGTGATCACCGGCACCCATCCGGAATACTACAGCCTGGAGATGCTGAACGCGCTCGAGGCCTACCTCGACCACGGCGGCCGCCTGATCTACATGGGCGGCAACGGCTTTTACTGGCGGATCGCGTTCCACCCCGAGCAGCCGGGCCTGATCGAGGTCCGGCGCGCCAACGGCACGCGCAACTGGATGACACCGCCCGGCGAGTATTACCAGGCGTTCGATGGCGAGTTCGGCGGCACGTGGCGCGAGCAGGGCCGGCCGCCCAACCGGCTGGTCGGGGTCGGCTTCGCCGCCGAGGGCTTCGACCGCTCGAGCGCCTACGTCCGCGGCCCCGACAGCTTCGATCCGCGCGCGGCCTTCGTCTTCGAGGGGATCGCGGCCGACGAGGCGATCGGCGGCTTCGGCTCGATCGGCGGCGGCGCCGCCGGGCTCGAGGTCGACCGCGCCGATCCGGCGCTCGGCACGCCGCCGCAGGCACTGGTGCTGGCCAGCTCGGTCGGCCACTCCGACAACTATCTGCTCGTGCTCGAGGACGTCTCGCTCAACCGCCCGGGCCTGGGCGGCACCGAGGAGCCGGGCGTGCGCGCCGACCTCGTGTTCTTCGAGACGCCGGCAGGCGGCGCGGTCTTCTCGACCGGCTCGATCGCCTGGGCGGGCTCGCTCGCGCACGATCGCTACGACAACAACGTGGCAAGGCTGACCGGCAACGTGCTGAACCGCTTCCTCGACCCGAAGCCCTTTCCGGACTGAGGCGCGGGGATCAGCGCATCACGAACGGGTTCGGGACGTTGCCGCTGATGTCGATCCAGACGCTCTTCTCCTGCAGGTATTCGCGGATCGCGCTCTGCCCGCTCTCGCGGCCGATCCCGGAGCGCTTGTAGCCGCCGAACGGCGACATGTAGCTGACCGCGCGGTAGGTGTTGATCCAGACCGTGCCGGCCTCGAGCCGCTCGGCCATCGTCAGCGCGCGCTTGATGCTCTGGGTCCAGGCGCCGGCCGCGAGCCCGTAGAGCGTGCCGTTGGCGATTTCGAGCGCCTCTTCGTCGTCGTCGAACGGGATGATGCCCAGCACCGGGCCGAACACCTCCTCCTGGGCGATCCGCATCTCGGGCCGGACCTCGGTGAAGATCGTGGGCTCGACGAACCAGCCCTTGCCGCACTCCGGCCGGCTGGCCGGGCCGCCGCCGAGCACGCAGGTCGCCCCCTCGCCCTTGGCGATCTCGATGTATTCCAGCACCTTTTTGTACTGCGGCCGGGTCGTGATCGGCCCGACCTGGGTCGCATCCTCGAGCGGGTCGCCCATCCGCGCGGTCTTCGCCAGCGCCAGCAGCCGCTCGAGGAACTCGTCGTAGACGGGGCGCTGGACCAGCGCGCGCGAGCCCGCGATGCAGGTCTGGCCGGTCGCCGCGAAGATGCCGGAGACCACGCCCTTCACGGCATCGTCGAGCGCCGCGTCCTCGAACACGATGTTGGCCGACTTGCCGCCGAGCTCGAGCGTCACGGGCTTGATCTGACGGGCGGCCGAGGCATAGACCACGGCCCCGGTCTTGTCGCCGCCGGTGAACGCGACCTTCGCGACTTTCGGGTGCGTGACCAGCGCATCGCCGATCTCGCCGCCGAAGCCGGTCACGATGTTGACCACGCCCGGCGGCAGGCCCGCGCGCTCGAACAGCTTGCCGAACTCGAGCGCGGATACCGAAGAGAATTCGGACGGCTTCCAGACCGCGGTGTTGCCGGCGGCGAGCGCTGGGGCGAGCTTCCAGGCCGCGAGCAGCAGCGGCGAGTTCCAGGGCGTGATGATGCCGACCACGCCATAGGGCTCCTCGCGGGTGAAATTGAAGACGCCCGGCTTGTCGATCGGGATCACCCGGCCCTCGAGCTTGTCGGCGAGGCCGCCGAAGTAGTGGAACCACTGCGGCAGGTAGCGCACTTGCGCGCGCATCTCGGTGATCAGCTTGCCGTTGTCGCGGGTCTCGAGCTCGGCCAGCCGGTCGGCCTCGCCCGCGACCACGTCGCCGAGCCGGCGCAGCAAGGCACCCCGGGCGGTGGCGCTCATCCGCCGCCACCCGGGCGCCTTGAACGCGTCGTACGCGGCCTCGACCGCGCGCTCGACATCGGCCGGCGCCGCCCGCGGCACCAGCGCCCAAGGACCGCCCAGGAACGGGTTTTCCGAACTCGAAGGTCTCGCCCGAGGCGGCATCCACCCACTCGCCGCCGATCAGCATCTGATGCCGTTGCATCGCCATGGCCTCCCGCTCGCTCGATCACAGGCAAGCCCTACGCGCTCTTCGCGCTCACCGCCAGGGCCTCGCCATCACGAACGGCCCGCTTTCGTCAGTGCTTGGTCGACGCTGCCGGAAACCAACCCATTGTCACTGGCCGCTTTCTCGGGTTCGTTTGGTTGCAGGAGCGGCAGCGACGGGCGGCCGGCCGGCGGAAGGCCCCGTGCCGCGGGCGGGGGAGCCATGCCTGAGCGCGTTCCTGGAACTGCGGACCTTACCGGCCGCGGTCCTGGACCCGCGCGAGCGGGCGCCGCTGGCGGCTGGTCGGGCGGTCGGCTGGAGGTCGCTCGTCATGGGTTCGCCTCGTTCGCAAGATGGGTCGGACGGCCGCATCAGCAGCGCCTTGCGCCGCTTGGCGGTGCCGGAATTGCCATAGGATAGGAACAAATGCAAGTCCAACACGCGCGCAAACGGTCCGCCCGTAGCGCACGAATCGACCCCTCGCGGCTCAGACCCGCCAGCGGAAATTCCTTGCGAATCGGATTTTGTGTGGATTATATTCCGGTCATGGTCGAACTGGAAGAAAATCGCGACGGGTCTTCGCCGGTCCGATCTGCGAGAGTTCCTCGTGCCGGGGACGCATGCCTTCCGTCCGGGGCGTGCCTGGCTCTCAGGGCGACCTCCGGTGGTCGCCCCGGAGCGGCACGGGCGCCGCCGACCCGCTCGAGGGTGCTGCAGCCGGGCTACTTCAGGACGGCTCGGAGAGAGACGGAGTTAGACGAGAGAGACTACGATGACTTTCCGTCGATCCGATCTGTAGGAGGCATTGTTCGTGCCGGGAGCGCATACGTTCCGGGCACGCCTGGCTCCCCGGAGCCGACCACCGAGGTCGGCTCGGAGCGGCGCGCGGCTACGATTCCGCAAATTCCTTGGAAGCCGTGCTGGGACGCGGCTATTTCAGGGCCGCGGGCGCGCTGCTGCCGCCCGGCGATCTCGTCTACGTGCGCACGCAAGCAAAAGGCGAGGACCTGTCCGGGGCCAGGGCTGCGGCCGTGCGCATAGCGTTGCTGATCGTGCGTGCCGGGGTTTCGGCAGCGGCGGGTCGGCATGGCTCGGCTGGATCGGGATCATCGATCCGGCCGAAATCCTGAACGAGCCAAACCGCAGCGCTGCCTTTCGCCCCGTCAGCGATACCGGAGGCGCCTGCGGCGGCGGCCCAGGCCGCCCGCGCCAAGCGCGGCCGCGGCCGCCCGCCCGGCAGCCGCAACAGGAAAAACGGGGCGCCGGCGACGACGGCCCTGAATTAAGCCGAATTTCGCGACGAGCTGCTCATCGAGCCATCGGGCGCGGCGGCCGCGCGCGCGTCCAGGGCGTCCGGCCCGGGAAAATTCGCGAATTTCCAGGGCAATTTTCGATCTCTTGGCGAAGTGCGGTGCGAACGCGATGTGTCACTCTTGTGACCTCATGCGAACCGGATGTGCGGTGTGGGTAAGTCCTTGCCCGAGAATACCTTTTTGGCACACGGGCGATCTGAGCGCTGGATTCGACCGCGAAACAGCTCGATTCGACCGCAAAAACCGCTGATTTCGGGTGCAAAAGTGACGCCAAAGTGACACAGGAATGCGCCATATGGCGCAGCCGCCGCTGGCCCCTATTTCTGCACCTTGGAACTTTACCTGGAATTTTCAAGCACGCGCGCGAACGAAGTCCGAAAGCTAGTGGTTTGTCCGTGACCGAGGATTCCCTTGATGGCGGGGCTGAGGTATGGTGCTCCGATGCGAGGCAATCTTGGCTTGTTTGTGGGAGCGGCGGATCGCGCGCGGTTGGCAGCGATCGTTGCTGATCGGAACAGCCCGCAGAAGCACGTCTGGCGGGCTGAAGTTGTGCTTTTGACGGCGGATCGCTTCGGCACCGCTGAGATCATGCGCCGAACCGGGCTGTCCAAGCCCACGGTTTGACGCTGGCAGGAGCGCTATCTCGAGGCCGGCGTGGACGGGCTGGTGCGCGACCGCACCCGGCCGTCGCGCATCCCGGCGCTGAGCCCGGCCTCGGTCGCCGACGTGATCCGCCGGACCCTGGACGAGCCACCGCCGGGCGAGGCGACCCATTGGACGGTACGCGCCATGGCCGCGGCGAGCCGCGTCTCGCCCGCCAAGGTGCACGAGATCTGGCAGGAGGCAGGCCTGGCGCCGCATCGGGTGCGCCGCTTCAAGCTGTCGACCGATCCGGCCTTCGCCGAGAAGCTCGAGGACGTGGTCGGCCTGTACGTCGACCCGAACTGCTCCGGGTTCCTGAACGCGATCGACGGCAGACCCCGGCCGGCAAGGTGATCCACGTGATCCTCGACAACTCCGCCGCGCACCAACACCCGAACGTCGGCAAATGGCTGGCCCTGCATCCGCGCTGGGTGTTCCACTTCACGCCGACCTCGTGTTCCTGGCTGAACGCCATCGAGGGCTTCTTCGCCAAGCTGACCCGGCGGCGCCTCAAACGCGGCGTGTTGCCCTCGCTCGTCGCCCTCCAGGAGGCGATCAACGGTTCATCGAGCGGTCATGTGCATCACCAGCTCGGCACGAGGGTCACCGACGATGAGCGTTAAAAATGGGACGGTATCGGCGGACTCGCAGCGTCGGGCAGGGCTCCTGGCCTACGCGCATCTCGAGGATCTTTCGGATCGCGCCCCGGGCGAGGCATCACACCAGTACCGAGGCGGCGATGCCATATCTCTTGAATTTCGGGTCTGACTACGAGCACGACATCTTCGTGAGCTATGCGCATGATTCGCTGATCGGCGGGTGGCTGGGTGATTTTACCACCGATTTAGCCAAGGTCATGGTTCTTTCCTTGAAAGAGAGAAGGTCGAGCCATGAGGTTGACATCTGGTGGGACGATGAACTTGAGCGCCACTGGCGCCTCAATTCGCAATTGATCGACAAAGTCAATAAATCGGCGTTACTCATGGTCATCATGTCGGAATTTTATCCCGAGTCCGAATGGTGCAAAAAGGAAGCTGGCTGGTTTGAAGAAGCTCGAGGAGGGTGGGCGAAAACCGACAAGCGGATCTTCATCATTAAAACCCATGACATCGACTTAGCCCGATGGCCCTATTTTCTGAATGGCCTGAAAGGCTACGACTTTTTCAAAGACAAGATAACGTTGGGTTGGCCGCGTTCTAGCATCAACCCAGACCTGGACTATTGGAAGGCCCTGCACACGCTCGCGGAGGTGATTGCCCAGGAGTTGAAATCGACTGCGGAACAATCGATTGCGAAACATTCAAGGATAGTTGCCCCGCCCCCACCTCCCAACAGGTCGACCGTTTTCCTTGCGGTCGCCACCGATGATGTGGACCACCATCGCACGGAGGTCGAGGGTCTGCTGAAGTCCAAATTCCACGTCGTGCCTCTGAACAGCAGCATCGACCTGAACAGCGTTCCCGAGGTTTTGGCAAGCTGTGACGCGTTCGTCCAGGTGGTGGGGGCTTGGCCGGGCAAGAAGGTCGACGGTCGCGGCTTGGTGCAGTTCCAGCACGATGAGGCTGCCAGAAGCAGGAGGCCTAGTTTCGTCTGGCGTCCTCCGGATGCGGCTCCGATTCAGGATGATGGCTTTCGGAACCTTCTGGGCGGCTTTAAAGCATCGACAGCAGCGAATGCTGAAGCTTTTGCGGCCGAGGTATCAATTCCGGAGATATCGCCTAAAATGTCTCCAAACATCTTCGTCAGGGCCGTCATGAAAGACATTGAACTCCGGACCGAGCTTCGAGAGAGGCTTATCCAGATGAATTACACTGTACTGCCTACCAAGGATAATCTTGTGTCCAATCGCGATCCTGGTTCCATAAATAAGGAAGCGGAGAAGTTAAATAGACTAATGCTCAGTTGCGACGCGATTGTCTATTTGAATGGGTCCGGCGATCCAGAAAACTGGCTTGATTCTGAAATCATCGATCTAAAGAACAATGCAGAACTATGGGATATAAGCACGGGCGGTCCCAAGAAGCGAGTGGCAGTCGTCGACAAGCCAACCGAGCCGCCGGTCAGTGTGTTTGACAGGAGAATTCGGGTCTTTAAGTTCAATTGTCCAAGCTTCGATGACGACTTCGCGAGCTGGATCAGCCAGTGACAATTGACATGCTTGGTCGACCCATGCGCCCTCACCGAGCTTGGTGACTTCCTGATGCGCGACAAAGCCTCGCTCAACATCCTGCCGAGGTATCCATATCCTGGGCTACGTCCATTCCAGAAAAGCGAGTGGCCGATCTTTCGTGGCCGCGATGTCATCATCAGGCAGATCATCGATCGCCTGAGCGATCACCGTCTGATCGCGGTTCATGGCTCCTCTGGGTGTGGCAAATCCTCGCTGATCCGGGCCGGCGTGCTTGCCAGGCTGGAGCGCGAGTCCGCCCGCTTCGGTGTCCGCTGGCAGACAGCCTCGATGCGACCGGGCCCCAACCCGATGTGGGCATTGGCGGAAGCTCTCTACAAGGCGCTTCGGCCGGAGGCTGAACGGACCGAAGAGTCGCTGCGGCGCGCCCGCGGCATTCTCGGGCGCGGGCGCGACGGTATCCCGTTGCTGCTGGACGAGCTCGAGTTCCCATCGGATCAAAACTTCGTTCTCCTGGTCGACCAGTTCGAGGAGCTGTTCCGCTACCGCCGACCGGGCGAGGGTGATGTGATAGCGGCTGTGGAGTCCGAGAGCCTCGTCGAGCGCCTGCTGCACGTTTTCCAGGAGCGCCCGGAAGGCATCTATATCATTTCCACGATGCGCTCTGACTATCTCGGCGATTGCGCACAGTTTCCCGGACTGGCGGAGGCGATCAACAGCTCTCATTACTTCGTGCCCCCGATGACCTCCGACCAGGTCGATGAGGCGATCACCCGACCGCCTCAGCTGTATGACGGTGAGGTCGACCCGGAGCTTGCCGCGCGCATCATCAGGGACATGCGCGGCGATCAGGACAACCTGCCGCTCATGCAGCATGCGCTCCTCTTGATGTGGGTGCGGGCAGTAGATGGTCTGAGCGAGGCGCAGCCCAGCGGAATCGACGGGGCCAAGATCGGCCTCTCTCTTGAGGATTATCGGTCGTCTCAAGTCGTAAACATGTACCGTGCCCTCTCAATCCACGGCAACCATATCCTTGACGGGCTGAGCGCTGATCAACGTCGTGTCGCGGAGATCATGTTCCGCCGGCTCACCGAAGTGGACGACAAGCGGGAGATCCGGCGGCCCACGTCCTGCGGCACGGTCAGACAGCTCGCCAACGTGGGCCTCTCCGAGCTTCAGACCGTCGTTGACGTGTTCCGGCAGCCGAAATCCTCGTTCATCTATGCCAAGCGGCCGGATCAAGCGGAAGCGTGCGACAGTCGAGAGCCACTGACTGACGACATGTCACTCGAGATCAGCCACGAGAGCTTGATCCGGCAATGGGACGCGCTCAAGGGCCAGGTCGACGAGAAGGGCCGCGTCGACAAGAAGGGATGGGTCGACAAGGAGGCTGACGCAGCGCGGATCTACCAGGACCTGTGCGACCGGCAGCGCAGGGGCGAGCTCTTGGAACAGAGCAGACTTGCTGAAGCCCTAGAATGGAACAGGGAAGAGAAGCCCACCGCCCTCTGGGCCCGGCGCTACCCTGGCGACTTTGATAGCGCAATGGCATTCTTGCAGGACAGCGCCTCGGAGGAAGACAAACAACAGAAAGCGGACGCCGAAAAGATTAGAATAGAACAAGAACAGACAGCAGAAAGATTAAGAAACGAGGAAAAGCAGGTTGCGGAAAGGCTGCGAAATGCAGACCGAGAATCCGCTCACAGACAATTCGTGAGATTGGCTGTCGTAGCTTCGGGGTTGGCCATAGTTGTTGTCGCTGTTGTCATGTCCGCCGCCTATAACACGCGGTCACAAAACAAGAAGATTAAATCACTTAACGAGCTATTACGATCGACGAACCGCAGCCTCGCTACCGCAAGTCTAGCAAGACTTCATGACGGACCTGTTGGTTATGCGCCAAAGGATCTTCAGCTAGAGCGGCTTGTTCAACTAAATTCCATGCTGGAGCCATACGAATTCATGGAATTAAAGAATAATGAAACAACATCATCGGAAGATTCCGACGACTGGAAAGAGGCCATGAAACAGGCTTATCAGGCATCGCGTGAGAAGAGCGTGGCCGTCGATCGAGCAGCCCGTATTACACTGAATTCACTTTGGCCGATCTCTGGTACCAGTGCGAGCGAGGTGAAACCCGCTGAAATCCCGACCGAAACTCAAGCGATTCCAGACTGCCTAGTGGAGGAGATTCAACGACGGAAAATTCCTGTCCATTCGCTGCGAGTCGTTCACGGCGGCCTCGCGTCTGGCTGGCATGCTGTTATGGTGTACCTTCCACTGCCGAATGAAGCCTCTGGAAAAGACCATGCTACTTCACTGGAGGCGGGAACCCGCCAGCTGATGCTAGCCTCCGTCGATGGATCGACTTGCGACATTCAGTCTTTGGGCGCGCTTCCCCTTAATGCACAGTTAAGTGAGGACTTCGAGCTGATGTATGAACCGGCCCCGCCATCTGTTGCTTCCTTCGTTGACGAGAAGCTTACCCTTTCAGTTCAGCGACTGCGGTGGTATCCCATCTGCGAACGGCATGGTGGGAGCACTCGGTATGGTGGCGACATTGGATGTAAGCGTAGGGGTTGGAAAT
The DNA here is from genome assembly GCA_963840925.1 of uncultured Alphaproteobacteria bacterium. GTDB lineage: Bacteria > Pseudomonadota > Alphaproteobacteria > Geminicoccales > Geminicoccaceae > DATAOG01. The sequence continues at coordinate 8,130 of CAWJAY010000011.1, read as the reverse complement.
TCGCGCCGGAGCCCATTGGGCTTTCCCAAGGGGTTCTAAGATTGACGGCGGACCCTGAGCTTTTTTTTGATGGGGACCAGATTCGGAAGCGATTTCTGAGCCTTGCTCCCACGCGGATTGTTGATGAGAGCCGATTAAAAGCGGTTCGAGAACTCTTTAGCGCGCATTCCGACGAAAGAGTTTCTTTCGGGAAGAAGAATCCCGTCGACGAAGCTGAGCCGCTCACGTACCGAGCGAGCGCCGCAGGGCGCGACCTCACGATTTCAGCGCCTTTACTGAAGGGGCAACGCATCGCGGCGTTTGATCTGGTGGCGAGCGGCGACCTACCTTATGTGGCCTATATCGTCAGCCAGCAGAACGAGCCGGGTGGGTTCGGCCACCTCATAAACGTCTTGAAACTCGACAAGTGGCTGGTTGACGAGAAAAACTTGGAAAGCGTATTACAGTGGCCTGTAACCAGGATCGAGTTTCAAGGCCCCGAGATCACAGGGCTTAGGTTCGGCGCCCAAGGGACCGAACTCGAGGGCCTTCTTGTGCTCGAGTCGAAGCCAACAGATAGTATTTTTGAGGTTGTATGGAGTCAAAATAAGTTGAAGGAACTGATGTGCGATCTCTACAGAAAATGGCACCCGGAAGATCATTCGAATGTGTGTTCGGACGAGACGGGCAATAGGGGGATGGTTGATGGGCGCTAACTTTAGGCACGGACGGTTTTGGCGTGGACCGTCAAGTCCGGCTACCCTTGTGACGGCCGCGTTGGCACTGCCGCTCATCGTATCTACGACGAACGCCAGCACGCAGCCGAGCGAACCGATTAAGGAGTTGGCGATCAGTCGCGCTGCGCAGATTCGTGAGCAGCTCTTGCGGCTGCCCCTCGAAGAGGGGTCGATGAAACCGAAAGCCCAAGTCGCGCAGTGGTACAACTGGGGCAACTGGTGCAACTGGTGCGGCCAAGTCCCGCGGCGGGTCGGCGGCTGGCGGTGGCCGGGGCGCTGAGGCGGGCCAAGCCGAGCGGCGGGTGGTGGCCGGGACGCTGAGGATGGGACCACTCGGGCTGCTGGTGCTGCAGCCGACCCCGTTCTGCAACCTCGATTGCCGCTACTGCTACCTGCCGGATCGGGCGAACCGGGCGCGGATGACGATCGCGACGCTCGAGGCGGCGGTGCGCCGGGTGGTCGAGGCGGAGCTGTTGGGCGACGAGCTGTCGATCGCCTGGCACGCCGGCGAGCCCATGGTCGTGCCGCGCGCCTGGTACGCCGAGGCGTTCGCCGGCGTGCGCGAGATCGTCCCCACCTCGACCCGCGTCGAGCACAACGTTCAGACCAACGCCACGCTGGTGGACCGGGCCTGGTGCGACTTCATCGCGGCGCACGGCATCCGGGTCGGCGTCAGCGTCGACGGCCCCGCCTTCCTGCATGACGCGGCCCGGCACACCCGGCGCGGCGAGGGGACGCACACCCAGGTGATGCGCGGGATCGCCCGGCTGCAGGAGGCCGGTATCCCGGTCCACGCGATCTGCGTTCTGAGCCGCGCCTCGCTCGACCACCCGGACGCGATCTACGACTTCTTCGTCGATGCCGGCATCCTTGAGGTCGGCTTCAACGTCGACGAGCGCGATGGCGTCAATACAACCTCGACCCTCGATGGCGACGAGGCCGTCCAAGCCTTCGCGCGCTTCTTCGCGCGCATCGTCGACCGCTACCGCGAGGACCCCGACCGGCTGCGCGTGCGCGAGATCGACCGGGTGGTGGATGCCCTGCTCGACCCGAAGTACGGGACCTACCGCGACAATGGCCAGAACGTCCCGTTCGGGATCGTCAGCGTTGCGTGGGACGGTGCCATCTCGACATTCTCGCCGGAGCTGCTGGGAACGGCGCATCCGGCCTACGGCGCGTTCGCGTTCGGCAACGTGCACACGAGCAGCCTCGCCGACATCGCCAAAGATCTCAGGCTGCGTCGGATCGCGAAGGAGATTTCGAAGGGCACCCGCAGTTGCCGACTTTCCTGCCCTTACTTCGCCTTCTGCCGAGGCGGCGCTCCCGCCAACAAGCTCGGCGAGCATGGCCGCTTCGATGGCACCAGCACGCTGTTTTGCCGACTGACCCAGATGGTCGTTACCGATACCGTGCTAGGGGCCCTAGAAATCGACCTTGGCCTTAGGGAAGCATGACTTGGGGCAACGGTGACAGTTGCAATCCGTGAAGACCAGTGCACCGACGCTCTAGTCTTGGGCTGCCTGCTTGAGTTTGCCGATGTGGCACTGGATCGGGTGGATGAAATGCACGAGGGCTACGCCGTCGATGTACAGGGGACAACCGACGCCAGAGAGCCCGCCGAGATTCTCCAGTCAACATCCACCGCGCTTTGTGTAGTCCGTAAGTCATTGAAAAGGCCCGGAGAGGGTTCGGGTCGTGTCGCGAAGGTGGTGGAAATTGGCGGCGCGGGCTTGGAAACATGGTGATCAGGATCGGGCGGCGAGGTCAAGGTCGGTGGGCGAGCGCTCCAGCGTCTGCCAGCCATCGACCCGCCGCAGGGTGGATCTGACCGGACGCCAAGAGGGCCCAGAAGAGCATGGCAGCGGTCTCGGCGCAGAGCAGCAGGCACTGGGTCTGGATCCGGCGCTTGAACTCCTCGTGCAATCGCTCGATGGCATTCGTCGTCCTGACCGAGCGCCACTGCTCGGGCGGGTAGCGCAGGAACGTGAAGAGGCGCTCACCAGCCTCCTCCAGACTGTCGGCGACGGCGCGACAGCGCAGCTTCCACTTGCCCAGGAGGACCTTGCGCTTGGCGACGACCTTCGCGGCGCTCGCGGCATGCACCATGTCGTTGAAGTCGGGCTTGATCTCGTCGTGCAGGGGCTGCGGCGCATGGGCCAGAAGATTGCGCTCCCTTGTGAACCGTGCAGCGCTGGACCGGGACGTCGTCCCACAGGCTGGCGAGCGCCCCTTCCTGGCCTTTGCCGCCGTCGACGACCACTAATTCGGGTCGGCCTCAGCCCAGCGGCTAGTCCTGTCGTCCAGCACGGCCGCCTCGCGGCCTCGCTCTCGCCACCCATGTTCTGATGGCGACACCACATTCTGGCCGTCGCGGCGCTCACCGCGGGCACAGCAGCGTGATGGCGTGGTCTTGCGATCTGAGCCGCACCTGTGACCAAGGTGCTCTCGAGGGTCTAGCGCGCACGTGCTCGTCGCTCGGCGGATCACGTCATGCCAGGCAGCCCCACCAATGCAGGTGCCTCTGCCAGGCACTCGGCTCTCTTGTCGTTGCCGTACATAGCCCGTGTATCAGTGTAGTCGCCCTCTTCATCTTGCGCGGTGTGTCGCGAAGGTGGTGGAAATTGGCGGCGCGGGCTTGGAAAGCATGGTGATCAGGATCGGCGGCCGGGCCAAGCGCGTGGTCAAGCGCTCCAGTCGTGCTTGCCAGCCATCGACCCGCCGCAGGTGGATCTGACGGACGCCAAGAGGGCCCAGAAGAGCATGGCAGCGGTCTCGGCGCAGAGCAGCAGGCACTGGGTCTGGATCCGGCGCTTGAACTCCTCGTGCAATCGCTCGATGGCATTCGTCGTCCTGACCGAGCGCCACTGCTCGGGCGGGTAGCGCAGGAACGTGAAGAGGCGCTCACCAGCCTCCTCCAGACTGTCGGCGACGGCGCGACAGCGCAGCTTCCACTTGCCCAGGAGGACCTTTGCGCTTGGCGACGACCTTCGCGGCGCTCGCGGCATGCACCATGTCGTTGAAGTCGGGCTTGATCTCGTCGTGCAGGGGCTGCGGCGCATGGGCCAGAAGATTGCGCTCCCTTGTGAACCGTGCAGCGCTGGACCGGGACGTCGTCCCACAGGCTGGCGAGCGCCCCTTCCTGGCCTTTGCCGCCGTCGACGACCACTAATTCGGGTCGGCCGAGCCCACGGGTAGTCAGGTCGTCCAGCATGGCCCGCCACGCGGCCTCGCTCTCGCCACCCATGTTCTTGATGGCGAGCACCACTTCTGGCCGTCGCGGCGGACACCGAGGGCAATCAGCAGCGAGATGGCCGTGGCCTTGCGATCGAGCCGGACCTTGACCACGGTGCCGTCGAGGATCAGGCGGACGATGTCGTCGCCGGCGAGATCACGCTCCTGCCAGGCCTGCCAGGCCGAGCGGGTCCTCTGCCAGGCCCGGCTGACCATGTCGTTGCCAACATAGCCTTGCTGAGTTGTTGCGCCTCTGCGCACTTCGCGCTGGTCTGTCGCGTGTCCAGGACGCCACAGCACTGGTACTCGGCAGTCCCAAGTCGTGGCTCGGGACCGCGTACCGTGAGGTTCTCGCGGCCGCGAGTGAGCGCGGTTGCGACGCCAGCGCAGCCGAGGTCTGGGAGCAGGCCGTCGGCGCACAGCACGAACGCGCGCAGGTGCACCCGCTCGACCACCGGTTCGGCCCTCCTGACCGCTGGCCCGGCTACCACCTCATTCAGCCATGGCACTGATGCGGGCGCAGGAGGTCGTGGGCGAAAAGAGATGCCGAAGCCGTCCGTGTAGGTATGCTTCCCGACGGCGGCAACGGCGCCCCATCGGACGGTCATGAGCGAAGGCTCACAGCCGCTGGAGGCCGGCTTGTAGGGCGGCCAGATCGTCTGCTTGACGGCACCGTGATCGACTACAAGACCGGCGATGTCTTCGAGTACGAAGAGGTTGATCGTGATCCTGCCCGCGCCGGCCAGAATGTCGAGCCGGCAATAGCCGAAGCGCCGGCGCTCCCCGGCCAGGCCGCGCAGCCTCTGGCGGATCTCCGGCGCATCCGCCAGCGGCGTGCGCCGCACCGTCTTCGGGTCCACTGCGAGCAGCCTGCAGGCGCGTCGTTGCGAGAGCCCGTGCGCCGCCATCAGACGCAGTGCCGCCGCACGCCGCACCGCAGGGGCGCTCAGTTTGTTGCCAGCAGGTCCTTGAGTGCGGCGGCGTCGAGCATCAACTCCACCAGCAGCTTCTTCAGACGACGGTTCTCATCGTCGAGGCTCTTCAGGCGCTGCGCGTCCGACGGGCCCATTCCGCCGTACTTTGCCTTCCAGCGATAGAAGGTCTGCTCGCTGATCCCGTGGCGGCGGCAGACCTCCGCCGTCGTCGCTCCGATCTCCTGCTCAGGCAAACCGATGATCTGCCCCTCGCTGAACCGAATCTTCCTCATTGTCCGTCTCCCGATGACGAACTCTCATATCAACCGAGGGAGCCTCAGGGGAGCAGGCCAAACGCGGCCGCACTCGCCGATTTCGGGGGAGGCCACGCTCCATTTTTCGCAAGCGGACCCCGCGCCGCTCGCCGCCGCCTGGCCGTGCCAGTGGAGTTGCCCCCGTCAGACCGGACAGGCGGCGGGCTGGTGTGCCCGGAGGAACCGGCGAGGCCGGCGCACTCCGAGGGCACCGTGCGGGTGCAGCCCGCCATGCCCCGGATCTCGCGCAGCCGCTGCGCGCGGTCCCTTCCAGTCAACCCCGGATCTCGACCCCCGCCCATTTCTCGATCACGCGGGCGATCGAGGTGGAGTCGAACTTCGGCCCGAACCTCGCCCTGGTGATCGCCAGGATCTCGCGCACCGCGGCGCCGAGCACCCTCGACCTTGACTGCCCGGAGCTGAGATGCCAGGCCATGGCATGCCCATTGGAAAGGCTTACAATGTCGCGCCACCTGCACGGAGCCGACCGCGATGGACTGGCGTGAGCGCATCAGCACCGACCCGGCCATCTGCCACGGCCAAGCGTGCATCAAGGGCACGCGTATACCGGTCGCCGTGGTGCTGGACAATCTCGCCGCGGGGCTGAGCCCGGACGAGATCGTCGCCAGCTACCCGCCGCTTGGCGTCGACGACGTGCGCGCGGCGACCGCCTATGCCGCGGACCTCGCGCGGGAACGGATCGTCGAGATCGCCGACCCTGGCGCGGCATGAGGTTCAAGGTCGACGAGAACCTGCCGCGCGAGACTTGCGACCTTTTGAACCACGCCGGCCACGACGCGATCAGCGTCGGCGAGCAGGCGCTGAGCGGCGCCGACGACGCGCGAGTCTATCAGCTCTGCCAGGACGAGCAACGCGCGCTGATCACGCTCGACGTCGATTTCGCCAATCGGCGAGCCTATGATCCAACATCATCCTCCGGGGTCATCGTGCTCAGGCTGGCACGGCAGGACAAGCCACGGGTGCTCGCCGCCGTGGCGCGCGCTCTGCCGGTCTTGGAGCATGAGCCGCTGGCGAAGCGTCTGTGGGTCGTCGAGGAGAACTCGGATCAGGATTCGCGGGTAGGGTGACGCCAGCCGCCGCGATCCTAAGGGTCGCGCGACGGGCGGCGCTCTTCGAGCGCCTTCGGATCGGCGGCCCCCAGCTTATCAAGCTTCTGGCCGGGGTAGCGGAGACCAGCGCCAGGAGGCCATGCCGGAGCAAGAGCCGCCCCGCTCGACCCCACCCGCCCCGCTATGGACCATATTCACCGCCATGGCCACCGCGATCCGCCCCCGAGGCTTGCGGTTCCCGCCCGTCATCCCCGGATCTCCACCCCCGCCCATTCCTCGATCACGCGGGCGATCGAGGTGAAGTCGGACTCCGGCCCGAACCTCGCCCTGGTGACCGCCAGAATCTCGCGCACCGCGGCGCCGACCACCATCGGCACGCCCAGCGTCTCGGCCTCATCGACGCACAAGCGCACGTCCTTGTAGGACAGACCGGTCGTGAAGCCGAAGTCGAACGTGCCGGGCAGGACGGCCTGCGGGAACTTGTCCTGGGTCGCGCTGTTGCGGCCGCTGCCGGCGTTGATGGCCGCGAGCATGACCGCAGGCTCGACGCCCGCCTTGACGCCCATCGCGAGCGCCTCGGAGGTGACCGCGACCGCGGCGACCGAAAGCAGGTTGTTGCCGAGCTTGACGACCTGGGCAAGGCCCGGTTTTTCCCCGACGAAGAAGGTTTTGCCGAACGTTCTAAGGATCGGCTCGACGACCCCGAAGGTCGCCCGGGGACAAACGACCATGACCGCGAGCGTGCCGCTCCGGGCACCCCTGACGCCGCCCGAGACCGGCGCCTCGACCCACTCGATCGCGCGCTCCTCGAGGCCGGCCGCGATCCGGGTCGCTGCGCCGGGGCCGATCGTCGAGAGCTCGATCAGGCGCTTGACCCGCGCGCCGCGCGCGATCCCGCGCTCGCCGAGCGCCACCTCGTGGACGATCTCGGGCGTCGGCAGGCTGGTCAGCACGACCTCGACCGCCTCGGCCACCGCCGCCTGCGAGCCGACCCCATTTGCGCCGCGGGCAACCAGCGGCCGCATCGCCGCATCGTCGACGTCGTGGACCGTCAGCCGATGGCCGGCATCGAGCAGGCGCCCGGCCATCGGCCCGCCCATCCGGCCGAGGCCGACGAACCCGAGATGCTGCCCGTCCATCGGTCCTCCCTTCCCGAACCTAGTCGCCGGCGCGGGCCCGGCACGAGCACCCGTTCCCGCTCCGAGGCCAACGCTGATCAGCCCCTGACGAAGACCAGGGCCAGAAAGTCCGGCGGCCGGCCTCGCCCGGGATCGGCGGCGCCAATCCGGATCGGGGGGCCACCGATCGCCGAGGGTCTGGTCGAGCGTCCAGGGGCAGCGCTCCGGCAGGCGCGCCCCGCTCTCGGCCTCGCCGTAGCGCTCGAGCTTCCGGTGCCGATTGCGCCTTGCCTCGGCGTAGAGCCTCGGGCGGCGGCGCTCGAGATCGCGCCGCAGGCTCCGGGTCAGCCGCCGCTCGACCTCGCTGCGGCAGTTCACGACCTCGTCGATCCAGCCGCGCCGGGGTGCCTTGGCCGGGGAGCCCTCAAGCAGAAGCAGGTGCTCGATCGTGCGCGTCCAACTGCGCAGCCAATCGCGCCGCTCCGTCCCCAACTCCGCGATCTCCTCGGCAATATGCCGCACATCGAGCGCCACGTTCCGCCGCGTCCGGCCAAAGCGCCGCAATTCCCTGGCCTGGAGCTGCGTCCAGGCGAAGAAATCCTCGTCGTAGAGACGTTCGGCGGGTGCAGTGCGCATGCCCGCAAAGCTAAGCCTGGACTTGTGCGCGAGCAACCCGTCAGCAGCCCCTCGCGACGATTCGAATTTCAGGTGACGGCGTAGGGCGACGAGCCGTCGAGCCAAGGACACGCGCCGTGCAGGCGGTGCTT
>CAWJAY010000010.1:0-24430 GCA_963840925.1 uncultured Alphaproteobacteria bacterium | reverse complement strand
CGGTTCGAGCGCCTTCTTCAACGGCCTGCTCTCATGTTCGCAGTCAAGCCCCTGGGCAAGACGGCGGGTCTCCGGCAGGTGCCGAAGTCGGTTTGGTGGATGCCGAAACGCCTGGCGGGCGACGGGGTATCGAGACGGCGGTTGAACAAGCTCTCATGCGCGGGTTGGCTACCGCATGACCGCGGGTTCGTCTCGGGGCTGCCTCGCTCTAAGGGGCGAGCGTCGGCCAGCGGCCGGCTCCTAACAGGCGACGAGGATTCCCCAACCGGCCCCGCCGCCCGCCAGGCGCTTCGCTGCTAGGTGTGAGGCGCGGCGTGATCTCCTGTCGCTTGCTGGTCCGGTTACCCGATCGCTGGTCGTGATTGGACGATCCGGGCGATCGCCCAGATGAAGCCCACCATCTCACGCGCAATCGCGGTGATCACGACCACCTTGGGCTTGCCCGCCGCGGCCAGGCGGCGGTAGCGCTGGCACAGGCGGAGCTGTGCCCGCCAGGCGATGTCGCGAATCGTCTGAGGCAGATGTTCGAGCCGATCGAGCAGCTTGCGGCTGACCCGGGCCTGCATGCGGTAGGTCCAGGCGCCCTCGATCAGAACCCTGCGGGCTTGGGCATTGCCGGCCTTGGTGATGCCGCCGCGGCGGACGCTGCTGCCGCTCGAGTGCTCCGATGGCACCAGTCCCAGGTAGGCCATGAGCTGGCGGGGATTGGCGAAACGGGAGAAGTCGCCGACCTCGGCGACCACGGTCACCGCGACGATCAGACCGACCCCACGCATCGCCTGCACGGCCTCGACCACCGGCGCCATCGACCAGCTGGGCAGGAGCTCCTCGATCTGCTGCTCCAGGCGCGCGAGCCGGGCTTCCGCGTCCTCGACCGCGTGGATGTAGTCCTGCAGCACGATCTGCTGGGCGGGGTGGTCGAAGCGGACCGTGGTCAGCCAGCGCCGATACGCCCGGGTCCAGCCGCGCACGCCGCGAATAGATTTCGTCCATGGCGCAGGAGAAAGCCCTGCAGGTGCTGGCGGGCCTTGCCGAGCACCCGCCGCGCCGTGGCCCGCGCCCGTACCAGGTCGCGCATCGCCTCGTGGGCGGCATCCGGCACCCACACGGGTGTCAGCTCGCCGGCGCGGTGCAGCCTTGCCAGCGTGGTGGCATCGCGGCGATTGGTCTTCACCCGGTCCCCGGGCCGGCTCGGGATCAGCGATGGCGCAACCACGCTGCAGTCCTGGCCGAGCCCGTTGAGCAGCCGATGGACGCCGTAGCCGCACGGCCCAGCCTCGTAGCAGAAGCTGAGCTGCCGGTGGCGGCCCTTCAGGCGCTCGACCAGGCGACACAGCGCCTCCGGGCTGCTCGGGATCTCGCCCAGAAAGCGGACTTCACCGCCGCGACCAGACTCGGCGATCGCCACCGACGTGGCCCTCTTGTGGACGTCCAGTCCCACGAACGTGGTAAGCTCCATGTCGCCCGTCTCCTATGCCTGAGGCTCGGCGCCAGCCAATCCGGCGCAACCCTCGACCACGGCATACCGGAGACGGGTCCTTCAGCTCAGAGGGCGAACATAGGGTCTAGGTGATCGCCGCCGGCCGGTCGGAACGCTATTTGCGCGCGGGGGCTGCGCGCATCGCCTGCCGGGCGGCGGCGATCGCGGGCGGCCGCGCCGCGCGCAGCCGCGAATCGACGTAGTGACCCTGGAACAGCCGGACGCCGAACGACTGGCCCCAGCGGATCGCCTCGGTGGTATCGCAGCGGCAAAGGATCACCCGGTCGAGCCCGGCCCGCTTGATCGCCGCCTTGAGCTCGACCCGCCGCTCCTCGTTGAGCCCATCCAGCAGGTCCGGGGTCCAGATCACCTTGACCAGGTCCGCGCCCAAGCGCTTGCGGTCGATCAGCGGCAGATGCAGGTAGTGCAGGCCGTCGATGCAGACGAGATAACCGCGGTCGCGCACGAACTCGCGGATGAACAGATAGGCGCCGAACTCGGCGAAAATGTCGACCAGCTGCAGTTCGATGATCACCGGCGAAGTGACCTTGCGCCGGAACTCGTGGTCGAACCGGAGGAACTCGGGCGACAGCAGGGTCGCAAGGCGCAGATTGACGCTGATCGCGCCCTCGGGCACCGCGAGCTCGTGCTGGCCGAGACAAGTCAGCAGACGGCGATCGAGCGATTCGGCCAGGTGCTGGAACAGCCAGGGATCGGCGGTCAGATCGACGCCCGGCACCAGCGCCTCGCCGAGCTCGCGGATCGCGACGTAGATCTCGCTGAACAGCGGCTGCGGGCTGGTCTGGGGCAGGATCGCGCAGATCGGTTGCCGGCGCGTCAGGCCTGAGAGGTCCATGCTGGTCAGGCTCGCTTCGACGCCGGCGAGCTTGCCCAGGTCGAGGGGAGCGGCGCCGGGCGCGCTCTGGCCTTCCTTCTCGAGCGATTCGACCAGCTCCTCGATCCGGAAGCAGAACGCGTCATACTCGCGCTCGAGCTCGAACCAGCTGCAGAACCTGCCCGACGCGGTCGGGCGCTCGGCAGGCTCGAGCGCCAGAGCCGCCTCGTCCTCGGGTTCGGCAGCCGTGGTCGGATTGGCGAGCGGGTCGTCGCTGAACAGGTAGCGCAGGCGTAGCACGACCGGATCGACCTCCGCGAACGCGCCGCCGTGCCAGACGTAGACGATGTCGCCGTTGCGCAGCTGGAACAGCTCACCCTTGAATTGCCGCAGCAGCCGGTCGAAGGCGCTCGCCGCGATCCGCAGCTGATAGTCGCGCCGGTTATGCGCCTTCAGGCCCGAGAGGTGCAGGTGGACGGCCCGCCAATCGTAGTAGTTGCGCTCCAGGCGCTTCACGTAAGCGAGCAGCTCAGGTCCGATGTGGCCGCGTTCCGCCGATGCCTGCATGGTCGCCTCGAACGTCCTAGGTTGCTTCGGGATCAGCTCAGGCTGGACCGCCAGCATAGGCGGCGATTCATAACGATCCCTTAACCAAGCGCGCCCGGGCGCCTGCGGTTCAGGACTGCGGCATCGGTCGGACCAGCAGCGCCGGGTCGATCGCCTGATTGAACCAGTAGACGCCCCAGTGGAGGTGGGGCCCGCTCGCCCGGCCGGTCGCGCCGATCAGACCCACCGGCTCGCCCGGCCGGACCTTCTGCCCGACCGCGACCTTGAGCTCGCTCAAATGCGCGTAGATGCTGTGCAGGCCGTAGCCATGGTCGATCATCACCGTGTTGCCGGTGAAATACATGGCGGGTGCTGCGAGCGAGACGATGCCTGCCGCCATCGCGCCGACCGGGGTGCCGGCGGCCGCCGCAATGTCGAGGCCGCGATGCGGTGCCCGCGGCTCGCCGTTCAGGACCCGCTGGCTTCCGTAGGTGCCGCTGATCGGTCCGATCGCCGGCCAGACGAACCCCGGCGCGATCTGGGGGGCGGCCGAAGCGCGGGCCTTGGCGGCAGCGAGCAGCCTGGCATCGGCCTGGATCCTGACCAGGTCCTCAGCGCTCGGCGAGACTTCGCGCGGCGGCAGCCCATCGATCCGATGGACTTGGTAGGAGCGCCCTGCGATCTCGAGCTGGCGTGCCGCCTGACTGCCGTCCTGATAACGCACCGTCAGGCGCGGCCCGCTCGCCTGGTCGCGGCCGAAGCCGAACAGGAACCGGCCGTCCGGATCGAGCTGCAGCCTGCGGCCGGCGAAGCTCACCTCGCTGCCGGGCGGCACCTGCCCGCGCACGAGCCCGCCCTGGACGAAAGCGCCGTCCAGCTCAAGCGGCGGGCTCGCCGCCGCGTGCGCGCCGACGATCAGCGTGACCAACAATCCCAACCACGAGCGCACCGGCGGCATCGGGTCCGAGGGTGCCGCCGGCGCCTAGTCGCCGCGCTCGATCGCGCCCAGGACATCGCCCGCGGCGCGCTGCAGCAGCAGCGTGTCGAAGCCGGTCAGGATCAGCCGGTAGCCGCGGCCGATCATGGCATTGGCGATCTCCGCCGAGAGCGCCAGACCGCCGAGGTGGACCGGGCTCGCCGCGATCGCCCGCTCGGCGCGGGTGATCGCCGCCTGGACCTCGTCGTGGGCCGGCCCGTCGCGATGGCCGTAGCTCATCGCGAGGTCGAAGGGCGCAATCAGGCAGCCGTCGACCCCCGGCACCTTCAGGATCGCCTCGATATTGTCGATCGCATCCTTGTGCTCGATCAGCAGGATGCAGAGGATCTCGCGGTCGGCCGGGTCGGCGTAGGTCTGCATCGTCAGGCCGAACCGTGCCGGCGCATAGAACGGGCCGAAGCCGCGCTCGCCCGCGGGCGGATAGCGGACCGCGCGCACCGCCGCCTCGGCGTCGGCAGCACTCCGGACCATCGGGAAGATGATCCCCATCGCGCCGGCGTCGAGCACGGGCTTGACCAGCCAGTGGACGTTCCAGGGCACCCGCACGATCGGTGCGCAGGCGCTGCCGCTGGTCGCGGTGATCATCGCATGCGCCGATTCGATCCCGATCGGCCCGTGCTCCATGTCGAAGAACAGCCAGTCGAAACCCGCGGCCGCCAGCACCTGGGCGATGTGCACGCTCGGCATCGAGACCAGCAGCCCGACCGCGGGCCTGCCGGCATCGAGCCGCGCCTTCAAAGGATTGATGCCGGAACCCGCGGCCGTCGCCATGCGCTTTTCCCCGCAGCCTTGTCTGCCGACTGCCGGTCTGTATGCCCGGCCGGCGGGCGCTAGTCGAGCAGCACGATCGGATCGCCGCGCCGGACGATGCCCTCGACCAGCACCGCGGCGTAGACGCCGGCCATGCCGCCGTGGGCCCGGGTGAGCTTGCGCAGGACCTCCGGGCTCGGCTTCGCGGTGTCGGGATCGAGCGTGACCAGCTTGCAGCGCGAATCACGCTCGAGCACCGAGACCACCGCCTTGGTCCCGAGCCGCAGGCGGCTGCCGATCAAGCCGTCCTCGGCGAACCCGGCCGCTGACCCCAGATCCAGGTAGACGTTGGCGCGAAACCGTCGCTTGTCGAGCGCCATCCCGATCTCGTCCGCCAGCTGGCGGACGGTCTGAATAGCGAGCAGCGAGATCGGCCGGCAGTCGGTCAGCGCCCGCTCCGAGCGCAGCAGCGTTAGCGTGCGCCGGTCGGCGCCGCCCTTTTCGAGCCGGTCCGCGAGGACCGGATCGTCGACCGCCAGCACCTCGCCCGAAGGCGTCTCGACCTCGAGGGCGAGATCGGCCGGATCGCCGGGCAAAGGGGCGACGCCCGGCCCGATCGCCTCGGCCTCGCGCAGATTGGGCGGCTGCGCCGCTTTCTCGGGGTGCCTGAAGCGCGGCCGATACAGCAGCATCTCCTCCCGCTCGCGGCCGGTCAGGTACGGAAAGCCCGCGGGCCGGGCCGAGCTCCTGAAGGCGTACAGACGATCGCCATAGACCCCGGGAAAGCCGATGAAGGCCTCGTCCAGCTCCTCGCCGCGCATGCTCTTGACCGGATAGCGCCAGAGGCTCTCGACCCGACCGACGACGCTCACGCCGGAATCCCCTGACCGGCGGCTTGGCTGCCCGGCAGGTTCTCCGGCACGGCGCCCTTTACGACACTCACGCCGCGCGTGCCGCTCAGTAGGGTTCGCCGTTCTTGTGCACGAAGACGTGGCCGCCGGGCCGGCGGCGGAGCTCCATGTCGATGTCCGGATAGACCGTCTCGTCCTCGGCGATCCGGGTGCCGACCTCGAGATAGACCGCCGGCTGGTCCGATCGGTTGACCAGGTGATGGCCGTCCGCCCGGCCGGCCGGATAGCCCGCGACCATACCCGCGCGCATCGCATGCTCGCCGGCGTCGGTCACCAGTACGAGCTCGCCGCTCACGACGTAGACGAACTCGTCCTCGTGGCTGTGCCAGTGGCGTTGCGACGACCAGCAACCGGGCGGCATCTCGACCAGGTTGACCCCGAACTGGGATAGCCCGAAGAGGTCGCCCAGCGCCCGCTTGGTCCTGGCTGCGACCACAGCGCGGAACGGTTCCGGATACCCCGAGCCGCTCCGGGCGGGCAGGGTCGTTGGATCGACGGCCGGGCGATCAGGGCGATCGGGCATGACTCAACTCCGCAGCTCTCGCCAAAAGACGCAGCGCCAAGCTTGCCTCACCAGGGCGGAAATGCAAAGCACCGCGGGCGGCCTTCCGAAGCGCCGGACGCTGGGCTAAGTTCGCCATTCCGAGGCAGCATCGAGGACCAGCGGCATGCTCAGTCCGTCCGAGATCGATCTTTATCACGAAGCGGGTTACGTCATTCCGGATTTCCGGCTGCCCGAGGCGATGCTCGCCGAGATCCGCGCCGCGCACGACCGGCTGCTGGCCGGGCATCCGGAGTTCCGCGACTACTGCTCGTGCCTATTGCAGTACGATACCGGCTTTTTGAACTTCGCGCGCCAGCCGGCGATCCTGGACATGGTCGAGCAGGTGCTCGGGCCTAACTTCGCGCTCTGGAACTCGAGCTTCTTTGCCAAGCCCGCCGGCAATGGCAAGCGCACGCCCTGGCATCAGGACGGCGAATACTGGCCGATCCGGCCGCTCGCCACCTGCACGGTCTGGATCGCGGTCGACGCCGCAACCCCGGAAAACGGCTGCCTTAGGGTCATGAAGGGCTCGCACAAGGACCGCCGTCTGCGCCGGCACCGCACTGTCAAGGCCAGCGACGTGACGCTGACCCAGGAGCTGCAGCCGGACGAGTACGACGAGAGCCAGGCGGTCGACCTCGAGCTTGCCGCCGGCCAGGTCTCGCTGCACGACGTCTTCCTGTTGCACGGCTCGGAGGCCAACACCTCGGACCGACCGCGCCGCGGCATGACCCTTCGCTTCATGCCGACCAGCTCGGTCTTCGACCGCGGCCGCGCGACCGAGCTGTCCGATCGCCTGGGCATCACCGACCATTCGGTGCGCACGCTCTACCTGATGCGCGGCATCGACGAGTCCGGCCACAACGACTTCCGGATCCGCCTCTGAGCCGCCGGCGTCCGAGACCGGCTGCCGCCCGCTCCGTGCTGCAGCACTCCAGCAGCGGCAACCACGTCGCGCCCGGACCAGCGTCTTCCGGCTTTCGATGACGGGCGCGACGGCGGCGCGACCAGGGCCTCTGCCGGTTGCTCGCGAGCGCCTTGCAGGCGGTCAGTGGTGCCCCGCGCTTTCGAACGACCACGTCGGACTTTATGTATTCTAGCCGAGATCTTTGATCATCCTTTCGACCACCGGCTTCAGTCGGGGCATGTGGTGGGTTAGTACGTTCCAAATGATTCGATCACTGACGCGATGATATTCGTGCCTCAAGATGTTACCGATCGCGGCGACCTGCCGCCAGTATGGATAGGGGTACGCGCTCTTGAGCTTTCGAGGAATATGACGACTGGCTTCGGAAACGATCTCGACGGCGCGTTGAGTCGCCAAACGGAGCGTCCAGTCGCGCTGATACTCCTCGAAAGTCGTTCCGCCGATCACCCGCTCGATTCCAGCGATCGCTTCGAGGATGTCCGTCAGCCGGGCTTGGACACCCTCCTGCATTCAGAAGATCCGCTCAGCCTCAGCCAGGATACGATCACGCAGCATCGGGTGAAGGCTGTCCCGCGTCGTGACGTCGGCAGGACGGTGCAGGATTCCTTCCAGGTAATCCTTGATCGTGATCAGCTCGATCAGAGAGAAGGCGCTGCTCTCGTCGTAGTCGACGAACAGGTCGACGTCACTACCGGGGCGGGCGTCGTCACGCGCGGTCGAGCCGAACAGATAGAGCCCGGTCGCGCCCAGTGCCCTGAGCGCGTCGGCGTGTTCCCGCAACAAGCGGATCGCGTCCTGTTTTGGCACCGATCTTCGCATCCGAGCAGCATATCAGGTCGCAGGCGGGCGAGTCATCCAGCGCGGAACGTGTGCTCCGATGGTCGATCCGACCGACCGTGTACGTCAGATTGACGCTACCATCAGCCGATCCGGCCGCGGGGTGCCCGCCACTATCGCTCGTGGCATTCCGCCGCGCGGCGCGTGCTTGTCACCCGGACGCCGTTCTTCTAGGGTCCGCCGCGGCGGCTGGACCGGATGGCCTTGGCGCAGAGCGGCCGGAGAGGGACGAGAAGAACGATGTCGGGCGTCGATTGGGTTCTCTATCTGCTGATCCTGGCCTGCGGCGGGGTCGGCCTCGCCTACGGGGTCACGACCCGCAAGCTGGTGCTGGCCGAGGCCTCGGGCACCGCGCGCATGCGCGAGATCGCGGCCGCGATCCAGGAAGGCGCGATGGCCTACCTGAACCGGCAGTACATGACGATCGCCGGCGTCGGCGCGGTCGTCTTCCTGCTGCTTTGGATCTTCCTGGGCTTCCACGTCGGCTTCGGCTTCCTGATCGGCGCCCTGCTCTCCGGCGCCACCGGCTACATCGGCATGAACGTCTCGGTGCGGGCGAACGTGCGCACCGCCGAGGCCGCCAAGCACGGGCTCGCGCGCGGGCTCGAACTCGCGTTCCGCGCCGGCGCGGTCACCGGCATGCTCGTGGTCGCGCTCGGCCTGCTCGGGGTCTCCGGCTACTATGGCCTGCTGCTGCTGCTCGGGGTCGACACCCGCTCGGTGCTGGAAGCGCTGGTCGGCCTCAGCTTCGGCGCGTCCTTGATCTCGATCTTCGCCCGGCTTGGCGGCGGCATCTTCACCAAAGGTGCCGACGTCGGCGCCGACCTGGTGGGCAAGATCGAAGCCGGCATCCCCGAGGACGATCCGCGCAATCCGGCCGTGATCGCCGACAACGTCGGCGACAACGTCGGCGACTGCGCCGGCATGGCCGCCGACCTGTTCGAGACCTACGCCGTGACCGTGGTTGCGACCATGCTGCTGGGGGCGATCTTCTTTGCCGGCCCGCAGCAGGCCTCGCTGATGCTGTTCCCGCTGATCGTCGGCGGCGTCTGCCTGCTCGGCTCGGTCGCCGGGACCTTCCTGGTCAAGCTCGGGCCGTCGCGCAACATCATGGCCGCACTCTACAAGGGCTTTCTGGGGGCCGCGATCCTCTCGGCGATCGTGCTGCTGCCGATCACGCTGCTGTTCCTCGGCGGCCGCACGGTCTATGAGGGTGGCGGCGCCGCCTTCACCGGCTGGGGCATCTACGGCTGCACGCTGGTCGGCCTGCTCGTGACCGGCTGCCTGATGTGGATCACCGACTATTACACCGGCACCAACCACCGACCCGTGCAGAAGATCGCGCTCGCCTCGACCACCGGCCATGCGACCAACATCATCCAGGGCCTCGCGGTCTCAATGGAGGCGACAGCACTGCCGGTGCTGGTGATCTGCGCCGGCATCCTGCTCGCCTATCTCTCGGCCGGGCTCTACGGCATCGCGGTCGCCGCGACCACGATGCTGGCGCTGACCGGCCTCGTGGTCTCGCTGGACGCCTACGGGCCGGTCACCGACAACGCCGGCGGCATCGCCGAGATGAGCGATCTGCCGCCCACGGTCCGCCAGACCACTGATGCGCTCGATGCGGTCGGCAACACGACCAAGGCGGTGACCAAGGGCTACGCGATCGGCTCGGCGGCGCTGGCCGCGCTGGTGCTGTTCGCGGCCTATACCGAGGACCTCCGCCACTACTTCCCCGAGCTCGACGTCCGCTTCACGCTGTCCGACCCATTCGTGCTGGTCGGCCTGTTCATCGGCGGCCTGTTGCCCTACCTCTTCGGCTCGCTCGCGATGCAGGCCGTCGGCCGCTCGGCCTCCGCGATCGTGCTCGAGGTCCGCCGCCAGTTCCGCGAGCTCCCGGGGATCATGGAGGGCACCGCCAAGCCCGAATACTCGACCGCGGTCGACCTTTTGACCAAGGCCGCGATCAAGGAGATGATCGTCCCGTCTCTGCTCCCGGTGCTGGCGCCGATCGTGCTCTACGCGGTGATCAGCACGATCGCAGGCCAGGCCGCGGCGTTTGCCGCGCTCGGCGCCATGCTGCTCGGCACCATCGTCACCGGCATCTTCGTTGCGATCAGCATGACCTCGGGCGGTGGCGCCTGGGACAACGGCAAGAAGTTCATCGAGGACGGCCACCACGGCGGCAAAGGCTCGGACGCCCACAAGGCCGCGATCACCGGCGACACGGTCGGCGACCCCTACAAGGACACCGCCGGCCCGGCGATCAACCCGATGATCAAGATCATCAACATCGTGGCGCTGCTGATCCTCGCCGCCCTCGGCCAGGGTTAGGCGGGCAGCGCCTGCAGGCCAAACTTGCGTCGAAGTCTACATACGGCCAAGCCGACCGCCTCTTCGCAGCCGCTATGCGGCAGACGAATCCACCGCAGCCATCTCGGAACTTACTTCGCCTGACGAAGCTTCCACCGGTGCGGGCGCGTCGCCCAGTTGAGGGTTCCACCCGATAAGGTGACGAGTCACTTTCACAGCCTCTTTGACAGCACTCTAACTCGTTATCATCTTGCCATCGTTGACCAGTACACCTTGCCAGTGTTCCGCAGAACGGTTCCAGTCAAGAACGCCGAGCTTGTGGGCATAATTTTTCCAGTTATCGTCGCCCTTTGCGAGTACCTCATGCCCTATTAACCCCATTATCACGAGTCCAGACGCTGTGAGGCAAAGCCAGCCTTCATTGCGGCGAATCGGTATTCGATTGGCCTCGACCCCAGGCTTAATTTGAGCGAGTTCATTCATCACTGGACAAGCACTCGTGACGGTGTTCAAGAAATCTACTATCTTGGTACGAAAATCTATGTAGGTTGCATCGTCATTCAGCCGTTCCCTTGCTCTCTTTTCGAAATCTAAATCGCCCATACCCCAAGACCCCACGAGCATCGATTTGATGAATTGCCGAACCTGATTTGCTGTATACAGCGCCGTCGACTTTTTTCCCAATTTTTGACTTGTAGCATCCACCTTGCCCGAAAAGATCGAGCACATGCGTTCCACTTCGACGACTAGACGATTAGCTGGATTTCGCCGATCGTAGACAGCAACCTGGCTGGGAGCTAATGCCTTGGTCTTGCTGCAATCGGCGAAGTCTTGGTGAATCTGGTCGATGCTGTCCTCGCAGGTAATCATTACGGCGATGCCGTCCTGCTCAAGCTGATCTCGCTTCTCGGGGGCGAGGAGCTCCATGGCCTTGATGACACCACTTCAGCGATGCTGACCGTCCGTAATCGCAAGCTTGGCTGTGGCCGGAATTACTGGATCGTCTCTGGACTTAGATCGATCGGGCCAAGTGGGTGGGTCAGCGACAGGGCAGCCCGAACTCCGGTCAGCCGGGTCAGCGCCAGCGGGCCAACGTGCGTTGGGGCGATACGTGGACCTAAAATCCGACCCCTCAGCCCCTCAGGAGTAAGGGTCGGCGGCGTCGCGCAGGCCGTCGCCGAAGAAGTTGAAGGCGAGCACGATCAGGATCACCGGCACCACCGGCAGCATCAGCCAGGGGTAGAGCGCCACGACGTTGATGTTCTGGGCCTCGATCAGCAGCACGCCCCAGCTCGTGATCGGCGGCCGCAGGCCCAGACCCAAGAACGAGAGCGCGGTCTCGCCGAGGATCATCGCCGGGATCGAGAGCGTGGCCGACGCGATCAGATGGCTCATGAACGACGGCACCAGATGGCGCAGCACGATCCGGCGCGGCCGGGCGCCCATCAACAGCGCGGCGGTGGCGAAATCCTCCTCGCGCAGCGCCAGGATCTTGGAGCGGACCGCGCGCGCGAGCCCGGTCCAGTCGATCAGGCCGAGGATGATCGTGATCCCGAAATAGACCCAGAGCGGGTCCCAGGTGATCGGCAGCGCCGCCGACAGCGCCATCCACAGCGGCAGCTCGGGGAAGCACCGGATCACCTCGATGATCCGTTGGACCACGCTGTCGACCCAGCCGCCATAGTAGCCGGACACGCCGCCCAGGATGATGCCGAGCACGAAGCTGACCGTGATCCCGACCAGGCCCACGGTCAGCGACACGCGGGCGCCGTAGACGATCCGCGAGAACATGTCGCGCCCGAGCCGATCGGTGCCGAGCAGGAACAGCGTGCCGCCTTCGGCCGGGCAGAAGAAATGGAAGCTGGCGGGGATCCATCCCCAGAACTTGTAAGGCTCGCCCGAGCAGAAAAACCGTACCGGCTGGATCTTGGACATGTCGGGCGTGTATTCGCGTTTCAGGTTTTCCAGATTGAGCTTGAAAGTAAAGCCATAAACGAACGGGCCGACAAAGTTGCCTTCGTGCCACAGGTGGACCGGCTGGGGCGGGAAATGGATGAAGTCCGGATGGCGCGAATGCAGATCGTAGGGCGCGATCCATTCGGAGATCAGGATCGAGCCATACATGAACACGAGCACCCAGGCGGCAACTACGGCCAGGCGATGGCGGCGGAACTTCCACCACATGAGCTGCCATTGGGACGCGGTATAAAAGCGCTCCTGATCCGGGCTCAGCCGATCGGCCTCGGCGGGATCGAACGGCTCCGGGTTGACGTAGTGGGCGCTCATCGGCCCTGGCCGCCCTCGAAGCGGATGCGCGGGTCGAGCATGGCCAGCGCAATGTCCGAGATCAGGACGCCGACCACGGTCAAGAGCGCCAGCAGCATCAGGAACGAGCCCGCGAGGTACATGTCCTGGGTCTGCAGCGCCCGCAGCAGCATCGGTCCGGTGGTCGGCAGCGAGAGCACGATCGAGACCACCGCAGCGCCCGAGATCACCGAGGGCAACAGCGTGCCGATATCGGCGATGAACGGATTGAGCGCCATCCGCAGCGGATACTTGCACAGGGCCCGGAACGGCGGCAGCCCCTTGGCCTTGGCGGTGACCACGTACGGCTTTTGCAGCTCGTCGAGCAGATTGGCGCGCAGCCGGCGGATCATGCCGGCGGTCCCCGAGGCGCCGATCACCAGCACCGGCACCCACATGTGGGCCAGGACCGAGCCGAACTTGGCCCAGCTCATCGGCTGGTCGAGGTACTCGGGCGCCATCAGACCGCCGATCGAGGTGCCGAAGACCACGTTGGCGAAGTACAGCAGCACGAGTGCCAGCAGGAAGTTCGGGGTCGCGAGGCCGAGGAAGCCGAGCAAGGTCAGCACGTGGTCGCTCGTGCTGTACTTGTGGGTGGCGGAATAGACCCCGATCGGGAACGACACCGCCCAGGTGAACAGAATGGTCGCGAACGAGACGATGAAGGTCAGGAGCATGCGGTCGCCGACCACCGCGTTGACCGGCAGGTCGTACTCGAAGGAATAGCCGAAGTCGCCGCGGAACAGGCCGCCCAGCCAGACCAGGTACTGTTGCCACCAGGGCCGGTCGAGCCCGTAGAGCTCGCGCAGGTACTCGAGCTTCTCGCCCTGGATGCGCTCACCCTGGGCCTGCAGCTCGGCGATGTAGCTCGACAGATAGTCGCCCGGCGGCAGCTGGATGATCACGAAGGTGATCAGGCTGATCGCGAGCAGCGTCGGCACCATGACCAAGACACGATGGACCACGTAGCGCAGCACGCCCCGCGTCTCCTTTCTGCCGCTCTACCCCTGCGCAACCCGGCTGCGCGCAACCCCGCTGCAGCGCCGCGGATCAGGCCGCAGCGTCCGGTCCGGCGCCGGCCCCAGACAGACCGTAGTGGCGTTCTCTGGCAGAATGCAAGAGGCCGATCGCGGCCTCGCTAGCGGTCGGGCCCAGTCGCGGCCGCCGCGCGGGCGGTCAGGCAGACCTCGAGCGCGGCGCGCCGGCAGAGCGCGGCCTCCGGCCAACCGGTGGTTTTGCAGCCGATCTCGGCGTCGAGCAGGCCGGCCAGCGCCGCCGCCGCCCGCGCCGCCGGCCAGAGGCGCAGTTCCGACCCGAAGCTGGCCCGGCGCCGGAAGTGGATCGGCGGCCGCGCCCGATCGATCACCTGCTCCGGCGGCTCGCCGGCCTCGACCCGGAGCGCCAGCGCGTGCAGGCGGGTGATGTGATTGGCGAGCGCGCGCAGCAGGCGCACCGGTGACTGACCTTCCCCGAGCAGCCGGTCGAGACAGCGCTCGAGCTGGCGCGGATCGCCCTGCGCGGCCGCATGGACCAGATCGTCGAGCTCGAGCGCGGCGCTGTCGCCGACCACCAGTGCGACCGCCTCAAGCGTCACCTTCTCGGCCCGCGCGCCGTCGGACGGCTCGAAATAAAGCGCGAGCTTGGCGAGTTCGCCGCGCGTGGCGCCGCGATCGGCGCCCAGATGCTCGATCAGCCAGGCGCGGGCGTCGGGCTCGGCCTCGAGCTGATGCTCGGCCAAGAGCCGGTCGATCAAGGCGCCGAGCTCACGCCCTTCGTCGCGATAGCAGGCGATCGCGGCGGCGTTCGCAGCACCTTCGAGCAATCGGCGCAGCGAGGAGGCCGGGCCGAGCTCGCCCGCGTCGAGCACGATCAGTGCCTCGATCGTTCCAAGTCCGAGCAGCGCCCGACAGGCCGGCGTCACCTGGTCGCCTGCCTGGCGCACCCGGACCACCCGCCGGCCGCCGACCAGACAGAGCGCCCGCGCCTCGTCGAGCAGCCGGCCGGGATCGGCGCGGACCGCGTCGGCGCCGAGCTCGCTCAGCCGGAACGGGTCGCCGGGGTCATCGAGCACGGCGGCGAGCAGCCGCTCGGCCCGCTCGCGCACCAGGCCCTGGTCGGGGCCATAGACCAGCACCACCGGCTGGCCGGGCGAGGGCTGGCGGAGGAAGCGCTCGAGAGCCTGGCCGCCGAGCTTCACGTCGCCTCCGCCTGGCGGGCGAAGTGGATGGCGAGCTGGGTGCGGATGTCGGTGCCGACGTCCCGGGCGGCGCGATCCTCGGCGTCGAGTTCGGCCGCCAGCTCGGCGTAGGGCGCCCGGAAGGCGTTGTAGCTTGCGATCCGGCTCACGACCGAGGTGTAGAGCACCTCCCGGTTGGTCGCATCGAGCAGACGAAAGCGCGCGATCAGCGTGAGATTGAAGCGGGTCACGGTGTTGTCGAGCTGGATCCCGAGCGAGCTGCTGCGGCGACGCAGATTGATCTGCAGCAGATAGCGGCTCGCGACCTCGGCCCCGCTCGGGTTGAGCTGATCCAGCAGCCGGTCGCGCACCAGATAGCCCAGCCGGTCGGTCGAGGTCTTGACCTCGATCGCAGCCAGCTCGTCCTGCACGTTGGCATCGCCGACCGCCGTCAGCATCGGCCGGAAGCCGCAGCCCCCGAGCAGGGCGCCGAGCGCGAGCAGGACGCCCCGGCGGCGCGCCATGATCGCCTCAGACGACCAGATTGACGATCTTGTCGGGCACGACGATCACCCGCTTGGGCGCCTTGCCGGCGAGCCCGCGGACGATGTTGGGCTCGGCCAGCGCCGCCGCCTCGGCGACGTCGCGACCGCTGCCCGAGGGCAGCGCGATGGTCGCCCGCAGCTTGCCGTTGACCTGGACCGCAATCGTCACCCGATCCTCGACCAGCCAGTCCGGATCGGCCTTTGGCCAGGCGGTCTCGGCGAGCAGCGCCCCGTGGCCGAGTTTGGGCCACAGCTCCTCGGCCAGATGCGGCACCATGGGCCCGAGCAGGCGGACCAGGGCCTCGATCCCCGCCCGCATCAGCACCGGCGCGGCCCGATCTGCGGGATCGAACGCCTCGAGATCGTTCGAGAGCTCGCGAACGAGCGCGACCGCCTTGTTGAAATGGAAGCGCTCGAGCTCCTCGGTCACCGACTGGATGGTCCGGTGGACCGCGCGCATCAACTCGACCGCGGCCGGCGAGAGCGGCTCCGGCGCGCGCGCACCGCTCGGCGCGAGCTGGGGGAGCCGCTCGTCGACCAGACGCCAGACCCGGTTGAGATAGCGCCAGGCGCCATCGATCCCGGCCTCGGTCCACTCCAGATCGCGCTCGGGCGGGCTGTCGGACAGCATGAACAGACGCGCCGTGTCGGCGCCATAGGCCTCGATCGTCGCGGTCGGGTCGATCGTGTTGCGGCGCGATTTGCTCATCTTCTCGGAGCGGCCGACCTGCACCGGCCGGCCGTCGTCGAGCGCCTGCCAGACCCCCGGCTCGACCTCGGCGACCTCGGCCGGCTCCAGCCATCGGCCGGCCTGATCGCGGAAGGTCTTGTGGCAGACCATGCCCTGGGTGAACAGGCCCGCGAACGGCTCGTCGAAATTCAGATAGCCGCAACGCTTCAGCGCGCGCGTGAAGAAGCGCGAATAGAGCAGGTGCAGGACCGCATGCTCAACGCCGCCGATATACTGGTCGACCGGCATCCAGCGCTCGACCTCCTGGCGCTCGAACGCCCCCGCGGCCGCGGCGAGCAGAACCGGAGAAAGTACCAGGAGCTCTCGACGAAGGTGTCGAAGGTGTCGGTCTCGCGCTCGGCCGGCCCACCGCAGCTCGGGCAGGGCACGCGCTTCCAGCTCGGATGGCGGGCGAGCGGGTTGCCGGGCTGCTTGATCTCGACGTCTTCGGGCAAGGTCACCGGCAGCTGGTCGCGCGGCACCGGCACGAACCGCAGGCACCGCAGTGGATCACCGGGATCGGGCAGCCCCAATAGCGCTGGCGCGACACGCCCCAGTCGCGCAGCCGGTAGGTGGTCTCGCCGCGGCCCAAGCCGCGCGCCTCGATCCAATCGATCACGCGCCGCTTGGCGGTCGCGACGTCGAGCCCGTTCAGGAAGCCCGAATTGATCAGCCGGCCATCGCCGACGTAGGCCTCGGCGCCGACCGCGAAGGCCGCAGCGTCCGCGTCCGGTGGCAGGACCACCGGCAGCACGGGGCGACCGTACCTGCGCGCGAACTCGAGGTCGCGCTGGTCGTGCGCCGGGCAGCCGAAGATCGCCCCGGTGCCGTACTCCATCAGCACGAAATTGGCGACGTAAACCGGCAGCTCCTGGCTCTCGACCAGCGGATTGCGGCAGCGCAGCCCGGTATCGTAGCCCTGCTTCTCGGCCTGCTCGATCACCTCCTCGCTGGTGCCGAGCTGGGCGCATTCGGCGATGAAGGCCGCGAGCCCGGGATCATGCGCGGCGAGCTCCGCGCTCAGCGGGTGATCGGGGGCGATCGCCATGAAGCTCGCGCCGAACAGCGTGTCGGGCCGGGTGGTGAAGACCTCGAGCTGATCCGCGCGGCCGATCAGCGGGAAGCGGATCCGGGCGCCCTCGGAGCGGCCGATCCACTTCTCCTGCATCAGCCGGACCTTGTCGGGCCAGCGCTCGAGGCTGGCCAGCGCCTCGAGCAGCTCGTCGCTGTAGGCGGTGATCTTGAGGAACCACTGCGCGAGCTTGCGGCGCTCGACCGGCGCGCCCGAGCGCCAGCCGCGGCCGTCGATCACCTGCTCGTTGGCGAGCACGGTCTGATCGACCGGGTCCCAGTTGACCCAGGACTCCTTGCGCTCGACCAGACCGGCCTCGAGAAAGTCCAGAAACATCGCCTGCTCGTGGCGGTAATAGCCGGGATCGCAGGTGGCGATCTCGCGTGACCAGTCGAGCGACAGGCCCATCGACTTGAGCTGGCCGCGCATCTCGGCGATGTTCGCCCAGGTCCATTGGGCAGGGTGGACGCCCTTGGCGATCGCGGCGTTCTCGGCCGGCATGCCGAACGCGTCCCAGCCCATCGGATGGAGCACGTCGTAGCCCTGGGCGCGCTTCCAGCGGGCGACAACGTCACCCAGCGTATAGTTGCGCACGTGCCCCATGTGAATCCGGCCCGACGGGTAAGGAAACATCTCGAGCACGTAGTATTTGGGTCGATCGGACGCCGGCGGGGTCCGGAACGTGGCGCGCTCGTCCCAGATCCGCTGCCACTTCCCCTCGGTGTCTTTGAACGGATAGCGCACCATCGAGCCGATCACCTCCGCCGCCGAACCGCGGTGGTTAGAAGAGCTGGCCGGGATTGCCTAGCAGAAAGCCGCCCCGCCCGGGGGACCGCTCCCGGGCGATCCAGCGAACGCCCCGGGTCTAGCCCTGGACGGTCCCGAGCGCCGCAATCCGCAGCTCGCGGGCCCGGGTCAGGATGCTGTCCTCGATGCCGGTCTTGGTGCCGGGGTCGACCGTGGCGTCGGTCCAGCCGTCGGCGGCTCTGATCTGCCGGAACACCGCGACCTTGACGGCGTCCGCGCGCAGCACGCGGTCGAGGATGTAGATCGTGAGCTTGAACCGCTCGTCGGGGCTGCCCGAGGGCGAGTGCCAATCGGTGATAATCACGCCGCCGAACGGATCGGCCTGGATCAGAGGCATGAAGTCGGTGGTCTCGAGCGCCGCCCGCCAGAGATAGACGTTGACCCCGATGCCGGCGCCCCCCTCGCCGCCGCCGTCGTCCGGCGCGGGCCGGCTGTCGAACAGCGTGAAGCCATCGTTGCCGTGGATCGTGCCGTATTGCTCGCGGATTCTTTCGGTCTGCTCATTGGGCACCGGCTGGGTCGCGGGCCCGACCGTCGTGTCCGCGCAACCGACCAGGATCAGCCCCGCGAGGCCACATGCGATCTTGACCATGCTACGCCCGAGCATCGGCGGTCGCCCCGCAGGCTGAGCTGCTTCGGCCGACCGGCGGACCGCGCCGCGAACCCGAGCCCCTGGCATTGGCAAAGCTTAGAAGTTGAGCCGGAGACTGACCCGCCCCGCGGTCGCGGCGTCGCCCCTCTCGTCGTCGGCATAGGCCATGTCACCTTGCACGACCAGCCCAGGCGTCAAGTTCAACCGGCTGCCGACCGTGAACACACTGGTGTTGACCGTGGTCTCCTGCTGATCGACGACGCTGTAGCTCAAGCGGGTATCGACCGGGCCGAGACCGTAGGTCACGCCAGCGGTCATCCGCGAGCCGTCGTCGAGGCCCAGGCCCATCAGCGCAGCATCCTCGCCATAGGCGGCATCGAAGCGCAGGCTCGAGACCGCCAGCTCGCCGCCGACGATCAGCCCGGAGTTGCCGGTACGCTCGGTCGCCGGGGGGTTGACCATGCCGGCGGTCGCCGCCAGATCGACCGCCCAGCCGGCGAACTCGGTGCCGGTCAGGCCCAATAGCAGGCTGTGGAGCTCAGTCGAGGTCGGGGACTCGATCGGGCCGCTCGCGCTCTCCGCCGGCGGGTGTCCCGCGCCGCCCAGGCCCAGCCCGCCGAACCGGGGGGTGAAGGCGGTCAGCGCCGAGCTTTCGCCCGACTGCAGCTTGATGGTATAGCGGCCGTCGGCTGCTGCCGGCCCCAACAGGTCACGGTGCAGCGCCGCCAGAGCCCGGTCCTGGTAACCGCCGGCGTTGACCTCGGCTGCCAGCGTCGCGGGCACCGCCCACGCCGCCCAGGCCAAGCCGAAGACGGCTACGGTTCCGACAGTTCTGACCGTCTGCCACATCCTCGCTTGCCGCTGCCCGTCAGAGCACTCTGCCATTCTTGCATCTATATTGCGCCGTCGCGACGACGTTTTCAAGCGGCAAGAGAAGCCGCCCGATCGAACTCCGCGGCCGTGAGCGCACCCGGCGGTACGACGAAGGGGGCGCGGGCCTTGCCCGTCACCCCCCCGCCAAGCTCCGCCGCGGCTTCGCGGCAGGGCGCTCAGTAGTCCATCTGGACGCTCACCACGCCCGCTATGGTATCGTCCGTGTCGGCTCCGGCGCTGTCATTGGCGCCCGGGTCGTCGGTGTTGTAGGACACGTCGCCCTTCAGGGTGACCCCGGGCATCAGGCCGACGTCGCCGCTGACCACGCCGATGTGCTGCTCGTCATCGAACCGGTCATCGTCGACGTACTCGTAACCGATGCTGGCACTCGCGTTGCCGAACTTGTACTTCAAGCCGAGGATCGCCCAATCCGCTTCGCGGTTCTCGGTCGCCTGGCCCCAGGTGGCGCCGAACGACAACCCGCCGAGGCCGAGCAGCCCGCCGACCGAGTAGTCGAGGACGTCGTCGGCGTCGAGGGCGCCTGGCGAGTCCTCGCCGCCATAAGAGCCGACCGCGGCGAGCGTCAGATCGATGCCGGCGAACGCGCCGGTCCAGTTGACGCCGGCGCCGACATGGTTCTCGGTCCTGCCGGCGGGATTGTTATTGTCGAGGCCGCCGTCGTCATTGGTATCCGGCGTGTAGCTGGCGCCGAGCTGGAACCCCGCGATGCGCGGCGTGAAATAGGTCGCCTTGGTCGCGTCGTCACTGTTCTGGACGTTGATCACCGAGCCCAGGTTGCTGGTGTCGCCGTCGACGCCGCCGGTGCCGGACTGGGCATCCTCGCCGCCAACGAACATCACGTCGTCGGCGCCGTCCTGGCGCCCAAGCTCGACCCGGCCAAAGCCGTCCGCGAAGAACAGGTTGACCTCGTCGACGTACACGTCGCCCGAGACGTCCGGAGTGCCCTGCCCGCTCGGCGCGTCGCCGCTGCCGGCCTCCATCTCGAGATAGGAGCCATAGAGGGTGCCGCGATCGGACGTGCCCTCAGCCGTGATGTGGACCTCGTTGTCCATGAAGAAGGTGTAGCCGCGGTCGCCACCGCTCTGGAGCGTCTCGTCGGTCGCGGCTTTGCCCCCGAACTCGGTGTAGCCGCCGAGCGTGACTCTGATCTCGGCCTGAGCCGGGGCCGCACCAGCAAAGAGAATGCCGGCGCCTACGAGCGCGGTGCTGCTCAACAACAGCCTATAGTGCATGATCCCGTTCTCCACTCGCACCCGCAAGGGCGTGTGTTTTCTACTTGAGGATGAGTGTTCCGCCTGCAGGACACCCGGTAAGGCGAACCCTCAACTGTCTCTGTTAACCACTTGAGCGCCTTGCCATCAACCGGGAATGATGCCCAGTCGCAACAAAAATAGCGCGTTGTGGCGTAAAAGCCACGCTCCGGCACTTGGCCTCGGGCCTGAGGTTTGGGTGGCCGTAGAGCCTAAATGCTCGGCCCCGGTCCCGCGCGCGACCGATATGTTCGCAGCACTAAATGATCGCCCGGAAACCTACAGGACCTGAATCAGCCGCATCGAGCCGAGATCCTGCAGCAGCTGCGCGCGCTGGCCGGGTGTCCGATCGGGAAAGGCGGCGCCGAGTTCGGCCGCCGAGAACTCGAGGCGCTCCAGCACCCAGCCGACCATGTCGCTGACCTCGGCCGGGACCTCGGTCGCGGCGCGCGAGCCTTCTGGCACGAGCCCGTAGCGCCCGCCGTGCTCGACCAGGCGAATGCCGTTGGCCTGCACGCGGTAGCGACCCTCGGCCGTCTCCAACAGGCCGGGCAGATCGTAGCCGTGGCGCGGATAGCGGAAACCCCGTTGCAGGGTCCGGATCTGCTCGGTGAGCTTGGGCTCGGCCAGCAGCCGGGCCAAGCAGTCCGCGTACCCGCGCAGACGCTCGGCAAGAGCCTCCTCGGCGTCCGGCTGTTCCGCGCGCGGCAGGTTGGCGCGGAACTCGGGCTCCGCGACCGCCCGCTCGTAGAGCAGGCTCATCACGTCGACCCCGATCGGGTAGGTGACGCCGAAGGCGATGTGGACCGCGCCGCCCTCGTCGGCGAGCGCGTCGTGGTACTGGCCTCGCGGCAGGTACAGCAGATCGCCCGGCTCCATGCGCACGTCCAGAAGCTTGGCGCCGCGGGCGCGCTCGCGCTGCTCGCGCGAGTAGCCCTTGAACATCGGGTGGGCGATCGGGTCGACCGCCCGGCCCTCATAGATCTGCCAGGTCTTGGTGCCCTCGACCTGGACGGCGAACAGGTCGTGGGTGTCGTAGTGAGAGGCGAAGCCCTGCCGGCGCCGCGACGACAGATAGAGATTGCCCTGCACCTTGCCGCCGAGCGCCTGCTCCATCGCCTGGGAAAAGGCGGTCAGGCCAGCGCTGAGGTGGTCGATGTCGTTGGCGACCAGCGTGGCGCCCCGCTTGAGGAAGCTCTGCACCTGGTCCGGATCGGGCCGCAGCACCTGGCCGCCGTCGCGCCCGACCGCCGAGGCGCAGTAGCGGGCCACGGGGACCGGCTCCTTGTCGAGCACGAGCTGGAGCGAGACCTGCGACCAGATCGTTGCCATCCCGAGCAGGTCGTTGAGCTTCGCCCAGTTCATGACCGCGACGAACTTGTCGGCGCCACCCTTCAGATGCAGCGGCCGGCGGCCTTCGTACTCGGCGAAGAAGCGCTCGGCGCCGAGCGGCGCCATGATCTCGTCGAAGCTGAACGGCGGCGTCAGCATGCGGCCGGTTCCCCCCAGAGGCGCGTTGAGCCCGGACGGCGCGTTGGCTAGGCTGGCCGAAGCACCAGCTGGGGAGCTTACATGACCGACGCCGCCGGACAAGCCATCGTCGCGTCAGCGGTCGAGGCCAATCTGCGCGCGCTCCGGGAGCGGATCGCCGCCGCGGCGCGGGTGGTCGGGCGGGACGTAGCGGAGGTGACGCTGGTCGCGGTCAGCAAGGCGCAGCCAGAGGAGCGGGTGCTGGCCGCGCTCGCCGCCGGCCAACGGGTGTTCGGCGAGAACTACCTGCAGGAAGCCAAGGCGCGTTGGCCAGCGCTGCGCGCGTGCCACCCAGACCTCCAGCTGCACATGATCGGGCCGATCCAGACCAACAAGGCGCGCGACGTGGTCGCGCTGTTCGACGTGATCGAGACGGTCGACCGGCCGAAGCTCGCCCGCGTGCTCGCCCAGGAAATGGCGCGCCAGGACCGGCGTCCGGTCTGCTTCGTCCAGGTCAACACCGGCGAGGAGCCGCAGAAGGCCGGGGTCTGGCCGGCGGATGCCGATGCCTTCGTCGCCGCCTGCCGCGACGATCTGCGCCTGCCGGTCGAAGGCCTGATGGCGATCCCGCCCGAGGACGAGGAGCCGGCGCCGCACTTCGCGCTGCTGGCCAAGATCGCCGCCCGCAACGGCCTGGCCGAGCTCAGCATGGGCATGAGCGCCGACTTCGAGGTCGCGGTGCAGTTCGGCGCCAGCCACGTCCGGGTCGGCAGCGCGATCTTCGGCGAACGGACGCCCAGATCCCATGCCGGGCCCTGAGCCGGTATCAGAGGCCGCCGTCGGCGATCTCCTCATAGAGCGCCTGCGCCTCGCTCGCCGGGCCGCGGCGGATGCCCAGCGCGAGCACGCGCACGATCCGGATCGTATGGCCTTGAGGGAAGGTCAGCACGTCGCCCCGGCGCACCCGCTGGTGCGGCTTGGCGACCAGCACCGAGTTGATCCGGATCTTGCGGCGCCCGGCGAGATCGGCCGCGAGCGCCCGGGTCTTGAAGAAGCGCGCCTGCCAAAGCCACTTGTCGAGCCGCAGGCCGTCTTCGGCCGCGCGCTCGGGAGCTGGCGGCGCGGGCCCGGTCATCCGCTCAGGCGAAGCCCGCGCAGCGCAGCGAATGGGGATGTGTCGGACGGGCCTGGCGTCGGCGCCCGGTGTTCCGGGAACGCCGCGCAGGGTGTCGGACATAGCCCTCCGCCTGGCCCCGGGCGTAGCCCAGCGCCTCGACGACGGTGGCCAGCTCGGCGGGCTCGAGCCCGGTCAGCGCCAGCAGCTCCGGCCCGAGCTCGAACGGGCCCTGGCGCGCGAGCGCGCGCAGCCGGGCCGCCAGCCGCTCGACGACGTCGACCCGCAGCGCCACGACGCCGAACGGCTCGAAGCCGATCGCCGCCAGCAGACCCTCGGGCAGGCCGGAGGCGGCGAGGTTCGGCGCCTGCGGTGGTGTTCCCAGCCCGTCCGCACGCTGGTGCACCGACCAGAGGCTTGCCCGCAGCTCGATCGCGGCGGGCTTCAGCATCGCCGGCAGATAGACGTGGCGAGTGCCGAAGCGGACGCCCTGCCGGGTGAGGCGGGCGCGATCGGCGGCGCCGAGCCCGTTCAGAACGGCGTGGGCGTCCGCGGTCCGGACGTTGCCGAGGCCCTCGACCAGCAGGAAGGCAAGGCCGCGCCCGGGACCCTCGAGGCCGGCCGCTTGCAGCCGCCGGAGCGGCCGCATCCGCGCCGCCAGATGAGCGTCCAGCCATTGCGCCAGGCGCTGGCGGATTGCCGCCCGCGCTGCGCTGCCCAGGCTATCCGCGACCAGCAGCTCGAGCCGCGGCGCCAGCGCCGTCGGCCCTGGCAGCAGGCGGCCGACCGGGGCGCCGCCGAGGGCCTCGTCGCGGTGCCAGGTGATCAGGCCGCGCCCGGCGAGCGCGAAGGCGGCATCCGGGGCGCCGATCAGCGCCTTGGTCCGGCGCTTCAGCTCGGGCGCCAGCACGCGCCGGGCGGCGCTGCTGAGCGCTCGCCGCTCGGCATCGGCAGCACCGCGCTCGAGCTGATAGCAGAGCCCGTCCAGCCGTCCGACCACCTGGCCGTCGACCAGGATCGCGCCGTCGTCCTCGACCGCGGCGAGCTGCTCGCCGTTCTGCAGACCCTTGAGCAGCATCTGGGTCCGCCGGTCGACGAAGCGCTGGGTCAGACGATCGTGCAGAGCATCGCTCAGACCGTCCTCGACCGCGCGGGTCCGCTCCTGCCAATGCGCGGCGTCGCGCAGCCAGTCGGCGTGGTGGGCGACGTAGGTCCAGGTGCGGATGTGGGCCAGACGCGCGACCAGAGCATCGATGTCGCCGTCGGTCCGCTCGAGGCGTGCGACCCGATCGGCGACCCAGTCGGTCGGGAGCCTGCTCCTGGTCGGCGAGATGG
>CAWJAY010000009.1:0-33394 GCA_963840925.1 uncultured Alphaproteobacteria bacterium | reverse complement strand
CGCCCGCCATGCTGACATTTTTCGCCCCTGAAGGGGAGCTTGATTGAGCAATACCACTTCATCGGCCAGAAATTCGCGAGCCGACACCTTGCGGCACCTTTGCGCTTTCTCACTCCTTATAGGCTGGCCGCTTGGCGAGTTGAGCGCGCGCGCTCAGCTGCCCTTCGTAGACCCTCCGGGCCTAAAGTGATGGAGCGTTTGAGCGCTGCGATCCGTCGTCGCTGAGCTTTCAGCTCCTCGCCGAACAACCCTTGCGCCAGCCTTTCCGCGGCCGTCAGCTTGGCACGCTGCTGCCTCAGCCAGTCCTCGTCCTCGGTCGGCGCGGGTGGCGAAGCCTCCTTCTTGAACATGCCAACGGCAACCCGGCGCAAGACCTCTTCGCCCCACTGACCCATACCGAAGTTCGCGCAGGTGCACACCAGCCGGACGTTCTCGGGCGTATAGCCTGCCCGGGAATCGATGCGATCGAGGCTCGGCGCATAGGGGTGCTTTACCAACGCATGGTCGAAGCGCTCGTCGTTGAACGATATCCCACTGACCGCACAACAGCCGCCCTGACGCCGCCAGAGATATTCGACGTGGTCGGCGGCGAGAGCGAAATCGATGCCGCTGCGCAGCGCCCGCCTGCGAGCTCCAGCATGAATTTTCTTGAGCGTCCTGTGCAAGCGTTCAGCCCCCCAGAATTGGCACTGGCGCTCCTCAACCCTGCTGACAAGCCACGGCGGCAGGCCGGCTTCAGTGCGCCCGCCGCGCCGATGCTAACTCAACGCGCTGCTCGCAGCGTAAGCTCGCCGGTAGATCTTAACCTCAAATACAAGATTCAAATCGTCGATCAGCGCCCTTAGGGCCGCTATGGCTCTGATGCGAAATCGCCGATCACGCCGCCAGCGAAATGGTCCGCCAGCCACCCGAGCAGGCAGCACCACGGCTACAAAGGCACCAAGGCGCGCCTCTTGGCTTCAGCAGTCCCTCGCCGCTTCCAGCTCTGCGAGACGCTGCTCGTGGTCCTCCGGCTCTGAGGACGCGTAATCGTCGCTTTGGCGCACCGCCTCTGTGACGGCGCCCAGCGCTGCCGTCGCTTTCTGGTACTCCGGGGCCTACGGATCCAAGCTCCACGGTCTGCTCGGCCGCCCCACGATCCGCTCGACAAGTCTGCTCGCAATTCCTTCGCCGTCGCAGCGGCACCCGGGCAAACCCGTCACGAGACGATGCGTCGCGTCAAGCTGAACCGATTGCCCGGAACTAAACCGCTAGCCATCTTTGTCCTTCCTCCGTCGCGAAGATAACCCCGCCTCTACCGGTGTGTCCCATGAGCTCATCACAGACAAACACCCTTCCGGCCTTCGTGATCGGTCTTCCCGGCCACCTGCCAAGTGAGAGATGGTCGCTGAACTGGTCAGGCTCGAGGCATAGCCAGCGCACAGAAGGCGTTCAGAATATTTAGCAGCTACCGGCGCCCTGGCATCGTCGGAACCGAGGAAGCTGTGGCGGTGTGCGGCCCGGGCACGGATGAATCTTCTGCTGCTCGCGGGCACCGCAGCGGTCTGACGCTCACCCGCCTGCTGATACTTCGGTTCCATCTTCCCTCCCACTGACGCGGCTCGGGGGTCCGGGCGGTCCAGATGAAGGGATCTGGGTGCTGGTTGTGCTGTTCGAGGTAGCGGTTGATCGCGGCCGGAGGTCGACCAGCGAGTGGAAGGCGCCGCGTTGCAGGCGGCGGCGGGTCAGCGTGGCGAAGAAGGTCCGACGGCGTTGACCCAGGAGCAGGAGGTCGGCGTGAAGTGGAAGGTCGAGCGGGGGTGACGGGTGAGCCAGGCGCGGACCTTGGGGGCCTGTGGGCGGCGTCGTTGTCGAGGATCGCGTGGATGATCTTGCCGGCCGGCACGGCGGCCTCGACCCGGTTGAGGAAGCGGATGAACTCCTGGTGCCGGTGCCGCGCCATGCACTGGCCGATGACGCTGCCGTCGAGCACGTTCAGCGCCGCGAACAAGGTCGTGGTGCCGTGGCGGACGTAATCGTGCGTCATCGTGCCGGCCCGGCCCGTCTTGAGCGGCAGTCCCGGCTGGGTCCGGTCCAGCGCCTGGATCTGATGGGGTGGATGGCCCCCTCACGGCATCGTCGTGCCAAGGTGGTGGCTGTCGAACAGCACCAAGGGGAGCCATCCAGATGGAGATTACCACGATCGGCCTCGACCTGGCCAAGCAGGTCTTCCAGGTCCATGGCGTGGACGAGGCGGGCCATGTCGTCGTGCAGCGCCGCCTCCGGCGTGCTCAGGTCATCACCTACTTCGCCGCGCTGCCAACCTGCCTGGTCGGCATGGAAGCTTGCGCCACCGCGCACTTCTGGGCGCGCGAGCTGCGCTCGCTGGGACATGAGGTGCGCCTGATGCCGCCACAGTACGTCAAGGCTTACGTCAAGCGGGGCAAGAACGACGCGGCCGACGCCGCGGCGATCTGCGAGGCCGTGACGCGGCCGTCCATGCGCTTCGTGCCGGTCAAGACCGAAGAGCAACAGTCGGCAATGACCATGCACCGGGTCCGCGAGCTGTTGGTCCGGCAGCGAACCCAGCTCATCAACGCCGTACGCGGGCACCTGGCCGAGTTCGGTCTCGTTGGAGCCCAGGGACCCTGGAACGTGCCAGGGCTCTTGGCGAGCATGCAGGAGGATCGGCGCGTGCCGGAGCTGGCGCGTCAAGTCCTCGAGCTCCTCGCGGCTCAGCTCGACGAGGTGGCCCAGCGGATCGCCGAGGTCGACGCCCGGATCATGGCTTGGCACAAGGCGAACCCTGTCAGCCGGCGGCTCGTCACCATTCCGGGCATCGGCCCGCTGATCGCCACCGCCATCGCCGCCACCGTGCCTGACCGCGACGCCTTCCGGGGCGGGCGGGAGTTCGCGGCCTGGCTCGGCCTCGTGCCGCGGCAAAGATCCACCGGCGGCAAGCAGAGGTTGGGCCGGATCAGCAGGCTCGGCGACAAGTACATCCGGCAGCTGCTGATCGTCGGCGCCCAAACCGTCCTGCTGCGCTCGAAGGCAGCCCGGTCCGATGCGTGGATCCAGGGTCTGCTGGCGAGACGACCCCGCCTCGTGGTCGCCGTGGCTCTGGCCAACAAGATGGCGCGCATCGTTTGGGCCGTGATGGCGCACGGGCAGAACTATCGGCAGGCAGTCCCGGCTTAGGCCGAGCTCGCCGATTATGTGACGCTTGCGAGGGAAGGAAACGTGATGGGGTAGTCGGTTGTGCCGAGGGACCGGGAGCAGCCTGGAGAAGTCGAGGGACGGAATCCCGAGGATCTGATGAGGCCCTGGTCCGCGGAACCCATCGGGGCCAGCGGTCGTGCGACGGCCGCGTCAACAGGCCGGACACATGACCGCAAAGCAGCCTGATTATGCCAACACGCTAACTTTTCTCTTGCGAGCCGGGGGCCATCCACACATGGGACTTCTCGTCGACCGACAGAACGAGGCTGTGCGCCGGCGGATCGAGATAGAGGCCGACCACGTCGCGCAACTTGGCCGCGAACGCCGGATCGGTGGACAGCTTGAAGCGCCGCACCCGGTGCGGCTGGAGGCCGTGCGCCGCCCAGATCCGCGGCACCGAGCGCAACGATACGCCGCTGGCTGCCGCCATCGCGCGGCCGGACCCATGGGTCGTCGTGGCGGGCGGATCGCCCAGCGTCAGCGCGACCACACGCTCAACGCGCTGCGGTGGCAAGGGCGGCACCCCGGGCTTGCGGGTCTTGTCGCGCACCAGCCCGGCCACGCCTTCGCGCATGAACCGCTCCTGCCAGCGCCAGACGCAGGGCTTGGACACCTCGGCGCGGCGCATGATCTCCGCCGTGCCGCAGCCCGCCGCCGTCGCCAGGATGATCCGCGCCCGCCAGACATGCTTTTGCGGGCTGTTCCGATCCGCCACGACCCGCTCCAGCCGGCCACGGTCCGCAGCGCTCACCTCGATGCTGATCCCTTCGCGCATGCCGCAACATGCCACGCATCCCATCATATGGGAATCCTATGATTGCGTCTGACCACTAGCTCTGAATCCCGGGGTATAAGAAGGAAGCCCACCGCCAAGATGTAGCCGTTGAGCGGAGTTGGTACAACGGGATGTCGTGTTACGGGTTGCTTGTGGTCGGGAGTGCCGATATGCGGGACAGCAGCCGCTAGCGCTGAACCGGCGATAACCCAGACCAACCAGGGCCCACCGCTAGACCAGCGTCGAGATCTCAAACTGTCGGTGGTTGTGGGCCCCAGATTTGAACCTGCAGCCCTGGGGCTGACTATGGCGCCAGCAATGATAGCGGGGCGATTTCTCCCGCTTGCCGCCCTCGCGCCGTTCCGCCGTTCCTACCCGAAGTCCAGCCCCACGCTGCCGATTTCCATCCCTCTGCGGCATGACTCCCAACTGGTTTGATCCGGCTTCTCGGTCGACCGAGGGAAAGTTCGAAACCGGCCACTGATGCGAGGCAGCCTAACCTTTTGGTTTCGCGAATTTTTCCAGGTAGATACTGAATGGGCCAAGTGAACAGCCGCAGAGAACGGCGGGCCTCGGAGAGGGATTCCGCGCCTGTTCCCGGAGTCTGAGGGTGCACAGTTGTCCGCGAAAAACGGCCGGATCCCTGGGCTTCAGCGCGCCAGCTCCCAACGGAGAGAGTGTCGCCCGCAGGCGCCTTGGCGGAGGGAGCGGGAGTTGAACTCTCGATGTCCTTTTTGGCGCCCTGCGCAGGCTCAGGCTAGAATAGCGTGGCGAAGAAACGTTCGAGCACCTTCTCGGCGCCCTCGCGCGCGATCGCCTTGGCGCGCGGATCTGCTCCACGCCCCCCAATCGGATTGGCCGGGGTCTCGCTGAGCGCCGATTGCCATGCGGCTCAGCTCCTCTCGGCTGACGCCGGCAGCGGCAAGGGTGCAAAGACGGAACCGAGCGTCGGCGGCCGACTGGACCTCCCGGCGTGGAGGCTCGCGATAAGGCCCATCCGCCGCCGACTTCTTGCTTCTACCTGGGCTTCCCCAGAGACTTCTCGGCGGCTGCGGCTGTAGGGCACCGACCGCGGTTAGCTTCTGCCGGAGCATGTCCTTGTAGGACGCGTCCCTTTTCGGCTGCTGCCCGTGGTGCTGAACCTCCGCAAGGCCGGGCTCGCTCGAGCCGGTGGTCTCGACGGCAGCTACGTACCGCGGCGGGCCTGTGTGGCTCGGGTTGAGCAGCAAGCACTTCAAAGCGTACACCCGCCCGGCTCGCTTCACGAGCGCCGTCAGCTCGCGGGTCGGGCTGACCACATCGGACCGCGAACTGCCTTAGTGCGATCGCTGAGGCCTTCTCAGGCAGCGTGCGCGCTCCGTTTCTACACAACGTTCGCTGGCGGTTCGGTGCGGGTTGGTCGCGGGGCGGTTAACCGGAACGCACCGAAACGCCACTGGGGGCACTGGCGGTTGGGTGTGTGTCCCCCTTTAGGGGGACCACCCCGCCGCACCGCCGGGGGCGTTGTCATGCTCCCTTCCTGGCCAGCCCAACAGCTGAGTGGCGGTCGCTGGTTTGCCAGGGCAGGGGTGCTGAAGCGACGATGCGCTCCGCCTTGAACAAACGCTGCATCGCTTTCTGCAGCTGCTCTTTCGTGCAGCCGTCCACCTGCCCGGTCTCGGTCATGACCTTCGGTGCATAGGTGCTGGCTTGCTTGGAATGCGAGACCCCCCGATGCTGGGCAGTGAGCGCGTCGAGCGCGTCCAGGAATGCCCGATCGATCGCGCCCTCCTTCAACTCCCGTTCGAGCCGCTCGGCGCCGGTCTCGAAGCGCTGATCGGTGCAGTAGTAAGCGCCGTGCCGCCACTCGATCGCGACGCCGCTTTCGAGCGCCGCATAGTTGGCCCTGGGCCGGCATAGGCTGATAGTCTCGGTTCCGTCCTCGGCTTTTTTTCGCTTCATGTGAACGCGCGACCGGCAGCGGTTTTCCCAAGCCGAAGTGCCACTGAAGTCGCCGTCACGGTTGTTGTGACCAAGCAGCAGTACCGTGGCGTCGAACTCGTGACATAGACTGGTGAGCATTTGCAAGCATCGCGTCACGAGCGGTCGATTAATTTCTGGGATGGCGGCGATCTGCGCTGCGCTATCCAGGATTACGAATTCGGCTCCTGTCTTCCTGATCAGCCGTCGCAGGATCTCGAAGTTGTCTGTCGACTGGTAGCTGCTCTCGGAGCTGCCCGCAAACAGGGTGATGTCGTCATGCGGGCAGGCTCGCCAGTAGACTTTGCCCTCAAGCTCGTCGAGCCCGCCGATCCCGAGCGCGGCGTTGATATCGACCTGCCGGCGCCAGATTTCGTCCGCGTCATCCTCGCCGAACCAGCCGAGCACCGGGCTGGCGGCCACGACTGAGCCGAGCATCTCGCGCTTGAAGGCGGCAGCGGTGCCGAGCTGCTGGGCGAGCAGCGTCTTGCCGACGCCGCCGAAGCCGTGCAGCAGGGTGACGGCGCGCCAGGGCGTCCAGTCGGGCCAGACGAACCTCCGCGGCGGTGGCGATCGCCCTGCAAGCTTTGGCCAGTCGACGATCTCCGCCTCGACCTCGGCGAACCTAGCGTCCGTAGGCTGGCCCTCCTGCTCGGCGTAGGCGTCGCCGAGACCTTCGGTCGGGTCGTGGTCACGGCCGTTGACCTTCTGCTCGCCCTCGCCGCGATGATAGGCGCCGGCGTCGAAGTCTGCGGCCTGCGCGTGCGGCATCTACGATGCCCTCCGGCTGACCCAAGCGGGAACGCCGTCGATCGAGGCCCGGCGCCTGCGGGCGGCTTCGCTGGGCGATAGGGTCGCTTCGTAGGCGGCGCTGATCTCGTGCCGGACGCGCGCCCAGCCGACGCCGTGACGATCACAGATCGCCTTGGCGGTGGCGCATTGCTTGACGAAGTTCGGATGCTTGGTGCCGTCCGCCGCGGCCTTGATCGCGTCGAGACACTCGCCGATCCGGCGCCGGGCATATTCAGGCCCGGTCAGCGTCTCGATGCTGTAGGTCGCCCAGCCTCTCGGGTGCGCCGCTCCTTGCGCTCGGCTTCGTCCTGGCGCCGCTTGATCCGGCCGATGTCCGGAACCTTGACCTCGTGCATCTTGCCGAGCGACAGGCCCCAGCGCTTCGGGCAAGGGTCCGCCCCGCCGATCACCTTGACGCCGATGAAGTGCTCTTGGCAGTCACGGAACGTGACCGGGTCGATCAGGTTGCGGTCGAGCGACGGCTTGCACCACGCGGCCATCTCGGCGCCGATCACGAAGGCGTCGAGCCAGAACCAGGTCCGCAGGCGATAGCCGTCCTTGAAGCCCGCGCTGCCCGTGATCTGCCAGACGCAGCTGGCGTCGTGGAATTGCGGCGGCAGCCGCCTACGGGCGAGCGCGACGCCAGCCTCGGGCATGAACAGCGCCGGCGGGCGATCCCAGTTCGGCTGCTCGGCCGGATCATCATCGACGGGCAAATTGTCGAAATCGAAACCTACCCATCTACGAGGAACCGCCCTCAGCCCGGGCTCGGCGTGCTCGCCGTATTCGGGATCAGGATAGATCGCGCGGCGCCCGATGGGCTTCAGCGGCTTGGCGCGCACCACGACCGCGGTGGAGTTGCTGGCGGCCGCGAGCAGCGCACGACCGAGGCTCTTGAGCCCGTCGACCGGGACTTCCTCAAAGGCCCACAGGAAGGCATGCGGGCTCGGTTCGACGCCCACGATGCCGTACTCGTCGAGCCGGATCGTCTTGGCCATGATCACGCGCAACTCGTGTGCGCGCGCAACGGTGATGCGGTCGCCGTTCATGGCGCGGTCCTCCGAGCGGCGTGGCGAGCAGGGCCTGTGTTGCATTCTGCGCAAAGGAGCCGAAGCCGGCCGTTCTGAGCGTCGAACTCGGCCCCATGCCAGCGCGGTCGACGGGTCGCGGTACCTCCGCACTCCCGGCAACCGACCGGAGCGCGGCAGCGGGTCGCGGCCAGTTCATCAACGACGATGGCGGCCAAGCAGTCGAGCAGCGCGTGGGACTGTTCCAGGCGGTTCGCCGCGGCGAGCCGCGCGGCCCCCGGGGCTTGCGCCGCCGGGGGCGCGGTGCCTACCACCGAAAGCATCCAAAGGCCCGCTGCCCATGGCCCCCGCCGGGCGGCGCCGGCCCTTCCGCGGAGGCACTCACGCGGTCTCGGGCTGACCACGCGAGTTTGCAGCGTGACCCGGTCGATCCTCTATGAGACGATCCTGCCCGATCCCGCCAAGATCAGAGCGTCCCGCCGGATCGGGAGGGAAGCTCGGCCGAAGTGACTGGTCGCGCTCGGCGGCCCGCTCGGCGATCCAGGCCTCGATTTCGCTCTCGAGCCAGGCGACCCGATTTTCGCCGAGCTGAACGCGCCGGGGAAACTTACCGGCGCGCTCGAGGCGGCCGATATGCTGCCTTGTGTACGGAACTATTGGGCTTAGCTTCGACCAGTCGAGGAACCGGTTGCCGGCCATTCTCGCAACCTCCGCAGTGTTCGCGGAAGTCTCAGCACGTTCGTGCGGGCGTGGTCAAAATGGGGAAATCAACTCCTTTC
The DNA here is from genome assembly GCA_963840925.1 of uncultured Alphaproteobacteria bacterium. Lineage (GTDB taxonomy): Bacteria > Pseudomonadota > Alphaproteobacteria > Geminicoccales > Geminicoccaceae > DATAOG01. The sequence continues at coordinate 24,863 of CAWJAY010000009.1, read as the reverse complement.
AAGAAGCTAATTTCCCCATGCGCACTAGCTTCTTGATCCGATCAGCGGTCTGCTGCTCTGTCGGCATGTCGTTCGGCCTAAGCGGCTTTAGCGCGGCCAGAACGAATCTTGCGAACGGCCCGCCATCCCGTCGGTTGCCATTCCGATCCCGATTAACCGTACGCCAATGCTGGCGGCCGAACAGCTCGCGCCAGATGCCGGCCATGCTGCAAACGAATTCGTCGAGCGCTTCATCAGCGGCGTGTGACGATGGCAGCTTGGGTCCTTCCTTCACCCACTCAAGCGCCCATTTCCTGCGATCCTGAGCCCATTGCTGGATCCTCGCAGCGGCTCGCAGGTCAGCCGATAGCGGCCCGGGCGGCCAGCCAAGTAGGAGCCAGTCGGGCATAGCATCCGGGTCGCCCCCGGACGCGCCGAGCGTATCGAGCAGAGCCCGCGCCGCGGCCTCGATCTTGAGGTAGCGCTCCGCGAGCTGGTTTTTGGTCGGCGCCACCTGCCATTCAGAATTAAACAGATAGTAGCGAGCCGCGCTGTTGAGGCGCGCGGCCAGTACATGACGCATCATGAACCGCTCGAAGCCGGAGCCGTCCGCCCGCATGCGCCCTTCCGACAGGGGGCCGACCTCCTTCAGGATCTCCTCGATCTGGTGAGCTGCGTAGAAAGGCCTCAGCCACCAGTCGGTCGGCCGAAACTCTGCGATGGACCGCCTGGGCATGGCCGATCACCCGGCCGTCGGCCGGAGCGCTACCACCTTCGCGCCGCCACGGCCGATGATCCGCTCGAGCTCGCGCGACCAGGCCTCGAGAGCCGCACGCGCCTCGACGTCATAGCTGTGCCTGTTGTAGACCGCGAGCACGCCCGGCAGCGCGCCGGCGGCGCTGTGGTTGAGCACGCGGGCGAGCACCTGCGGCGCCACGCCGAGCCGCGCCATGTGGCTTGCCGCCGTCCGGCGCAGGTCATGCAAGCGCCAGCCCGAAGCGCCGCTCAGGTGGTCGAGCCGGGCCTTCATCTTGGAAAAGCCGCTCACCGGGTTGGCGCTGGCGTGACGATTCGCCGGGAACACGAAGCCGTCGCCAACGCGCGGCAGCTCGGCGATCGTCTCGAGCGCGAGCGCGTTCAAAGCCGTCTCTTGCCCCCGGCCGGACTTGGTGCGCTCGCCGCTCAGGGTCAGGCAACCTCGCTCGAGATCGATCTCCGACCACCGTAGCTCGGCGATTTCATCGCGGCGCAGCGCGGTGCAGATCAGCAGGTGCACCAGCCCTGACCACGGCCAAGCCATCTCGCCGGCAGCACGTCAGACTGCGGCGAGCTCTCCATCCGTCAGAACGCGATCGCGGGTGACTTCGCGTGCGGGCTTGGTGATGGCGGAGGCAGGGTTGGTCTCAGCCAGACCGCGCTCGATCGACCAGGCGAACAAGCGACGGATCACCACGAGCACCTTATTGGCGGTGCGCTCGTGCCCGGCATCCATCTCGGCGTCGAGCACGGTCAGCACGTCATGCCGGCCAATGGTCGAAACCAGGCGCCTGCGCCATGGCTTCACCAGCTTGTTCGCGATCATCTGCTCGGTCTCGCGCGGCCGCTTGTGATGCGCCTTGACGTGGCGGGCCATGTACTCGGCCGCGAGCGCCTCGAAAGTCTCAATCCGCGGCGGGGGAGCGCCAGCCGGATCGGCCATCAGTTCGCGCGCCTTGATGCGCGCATCGGCCAACGACAGCGCGGGATACTTGCCCACGGTCAGGCGGGCAGGATGCGCCGCGCCCGGCTTCCGAATGGCGGCGATCCAGATCTTTCGCCCAGTCGCCGAGACGCGTAGGCCGAAAGCCGGCAGGGTCGCGTCCCAGATGTCGACCCGGCCAGCCTTGGGCAGCTTTATCTTCCCCACCGCCAGGTCGGTAAGCTTCATCTTGGGCATCGACTCCCCCTTTGGGCAACGGTTGGGCAACAGCCGATGACGTATAGCAGGATTATGGCATGTTCAAGCGTGTTCTGCTCAACAGTCCGGCTTTCCTAGGTTCCTGGCTCATTTCGCTCCGGAATGTGCAGCGGTGAAACGCGCCGTCTTCGGCTTCTAAGCCGATGGTCGCAGGTTCGAGTCCTGCAGGGCGCGCCACTCAAGAGTTTGCCACACCGGCGCGATCTGCGGTCACCTCGAGGCTGCCACGCGCAAGCGAGGCGGTCCCGCCATCGCCAGCGGTGGCTGTCCGGGTCGCCTGCTCGTGCCGACCGTCTTCACGGGTGAAGCCGGGTAACGTCGTCCGAACGGACCGCTCGCCTGCCCGGCCGGCCCTCGTTCGATCAATCCTTCAACCGCCAACACCCTCGCCAATTCTTCAAAAAGGAGCCGGTTGCCCAACGCGTTGAGATGTCTGTCGTCTCTCGCCACCGTCGCCTGGTCAAGCGAAATATCTCGCTGCTTGGTCTTGAGCTCTACCAGGCCAATGTCCGCTAATGCCTCTTTGATTCTTGGCACCATGTTAACCGTCCGGTACCACCGGTCAGAATGTCTTACGCAACCTCCTACTCGCAGGGAATTGTTAGATGCCCCACGCCATGTCTGATTGTTGAAGAACACAATCAGTTTGGTACCTTTCTCGGCTGCCAGTGCGATCATTCGGCGGATCAGGGAGCGCGTTACCCCTACAAGATATTTATCCCGCTCGCTCATGATTGCCAAGAATGGAGCAAAGTTGCTTCTGGATCCCGGAACATCCTCGTTGGTTTCAATCGAAACTGATCTTGCTGAATAGGTGGCAAGTTCCCGGACATACACATCCTGCGCTAGTACGGTTGGCGGACATTTCTGCGGCTCTACCGTGCGGTGGCCCTCGGGTCCCGGAATAAGGCTAGCGAAGTCCCGAAGGATCTGCGACGGCTCGCGCAGCCCCGTCCGTTCGAGCCCGCGAAACCCCAGACGGTAGAGATGCAAACCACCAAACACCTGTTGTGCGACATTCGGGTTCGACGGAAACTCGAATGGCTGCAAGCCGTCACGCCCGAGGACGAATGTCGGCTTCAGAGCGCCGAGATGGGATGAGGTGGATCGATCCGGAAACGCATTCTCCCAAAAGTCGTTCTGAGGAGTAAACCACAGCAATATGTAGTCAGCATCATATGAGGCGTAATACCTTTCGAGGGCGAGGAGTTGCTGATCCTGGCCCCACCCGCTACTGGCAATGCTGCGAACCTCGAAGGAAGTTCTGCCCCAATGGTTGTTAAGCGTCTGTTCCAGGAGCCGCTCTGGCAGATCGGCATGGGGTAAGGCAGCCGCTTCCACCTGAGAGTCCCCAACGAGCAGAATTCGAACTTTTTCGGGCGATCTCGGTGGGAAAGGGCGGCCGCGCAGGTAGAGTTGATTGACTTCCGCCGGGGTGTTGTCGAGGAAGTTCGGGTCGACATGGGGAGACCATTTGTACGGCGAGGCCTCTGCGTTCCAACCAATCACGGTAGTGCTGGGCAGCGGTGGAATTGGCCTCAGCCAACGGACGAGACCCTCCAGGATCGCAAGGGCGATCAAACAAGCGACAATCACCCCTGAGATTTTGCTCATCGCAATCTTCCATTGAATCCGGCAGCCACGGCGCCTGCTCTAAGTCGTAGTTCTAATGCACCTTTCTTAACCATAGTGAACCCGGTTCACGATTTGCGAGTTGACGGCCAAGTACCGGGAATTTTGCCACGAGTTCAGTCGTGTGATGATGTTTGAGATAATTCAATGCGCCGACAACCTCGAAATGTGAGTTAAACGATAAAAATGCTTCCACGAGATATTGTTCGTTCCAGAAACGGTTCTTCTCAATTAACCACTCGGATAAGTAGTCTTTGGGTGTAAAAATATCATGGATGTGAATAAATACACCGGCGGCCAGTTGAGGTAGAATCTCAAGATACTCATATAGAACATCACCCTGTGGTCGTATCACATGTGAGGAGTGAATAAAAAGGATATCATTGGTCTTAAGATGGTGGAACAAGTTGATATCGCAGCGTTCAACCGGAGTCCGGATTAGCTCAACATGCAACTGCTGTAACCATGGGCGTTCAAACGGCTCGATGCAGACGTGCCGACACGTGTAACCTGGCTGCTGAAGTTGGTTTGTGGCGATCGCCTCGAGCGCTATCAGAGACGAGAATCCACTTCCCACTTCGATGATCGTTTGTGGCTTGAGAAGCCGGATCAGAGAGTAATAGAATTCGGCGTCTCCGGACTCGAACCAACCGTTGTCGTAATAGTATCGTGGAGCGCTACAGGTGAAGGTGAGAGGGAGGCGATCGAGCTCGTCTGCGAAAGTGAAGTTGCGGAGCATCTGTAGCTGGGCGGCCACGTTGAGATCGATACCGGGCAGATACCGATCTGCTTCGAGAGGTTTGCGCAGCTGAACTCGGTGAGAACAAGGGCTCATAATAGTGATCGCGAACGGGGTAGAGGCCCATTGCCCGCAGAACGCGCCGGCAGCGGGGCAATCGATGGAATCCCTCTCCGCCGGCGCGGCGCATCACGTTGAGCCATCGGCCTGCGAGGTAGGTCAGCGGCGCGAAAGCTGGATCCAAACCGGTGACTAGCTGCTTTCCGGCGGGCAACAAGCGGGACATGGGCGCTCTTCCCACAGTCAGAACCATAGCTGGCCGGGGCAGCGATCTCGGCAAGGCTGGTTGGCATCGAGCCGATTTTCCTAACCCGGGATCTCCAGCTGCCGGCTGCAATAACGGGCATTGTGCCCTCGTTGTGCCTTCGTAGCAAGGCAATCGCGGCATCGAAGGTGGTGGCAGGCCCCCCGGCCGCGTCCCGGCCGCGCGGTGTGCCAAGCGAGGCGGTTGACGACGATTTCAGCCGCAGCGACGAGGTCAAAGCGCCCCCCCCGACCGTCGGTGGCATTCTGCTGCCGATCGCCGCGACTGGATGTGTTGCCACGGCCGGGCAGGCCGAGCCCGGGCTCGCCGCGTCGCGGTCGCGCTGATCGGTCCTTGGCCTGGTCGCAGCGCACAGCCTCAACAGCCTGCACCGGGTTTGGACAAGCTCGGGCTGGTCCGGTTCCGGGCTGCCAATGCGGTCGCGCTAGCCCTGATCTATGGCTTCGTGATCGTGTACGGATGCTCGGGCGGCAGGCGGTGAGCACCCTTAGCTCAGCTCGATAGAGTACCGGCGTCATAAGAAAGGTCGGTCTTGGAGGGGCGCGCCACTTCCAGCTACCCATCGGCCAGGCCGAGCTCAGCGCACCGTCTCGAGCAGGCCGAAGCGGACCGACATCAGCTCGCGCAGGTGGGTCCCGCCGGCCTTGTCCTTCTCGACCAGGGTCAGCTTCTGCTCCTCGGCCGGGCCGGTCGGCAGCACCATCCGGCCGCCGGGCTTGAGCTGCTGGATCAGCGCCGGCGGCACCAGCTCGGCGGCCGAGGTGACGATGATCTTGTCGTAAGGCGCATGGTCGGCCCAGCCGAGCGCGCCGTCGCCGATCTTGATGCCGACGTTGGCGCAGCCGACCTTGCGCAGCCGCTCCTCGGCCTCGGCGGCGAGCTCCTCGATGATCTCGACGCTCCAGACCCGGCGGACCAGATCGCTGAGCACCGCCGCCTGATAGCCGAGCCCGGTCCCGACCTCGAGCACGACGTCGTCGGGCTGCGGTGCCAAAAGGTCGGTCATCACGGCGACGATGAACGGCTGCGAGATCGTCTTGTCGAAGCCGATCGGCAGCGGCATGTCGTGGTAGGCGTGCGGCGCCAGCAGGTCCGGCACGAAGACGTGACGCGGCACCCGCGCCATCGCCGCCAGCACCCGCGAATCGAGGGCCGATTTGCCGAGCTCGTCGCCAGCGAGATCGACGTAGATCCCGATCACCTCGACCATGTGCCGGCGCAGGATCGCAAAGTGCTCTTCCTTCATCGGCAGCCTCCCGGTGGCGCCCGCGGCGCTGTCTCCGGCCACGCCCCTGATGGCAAAGTAGGGGCGAAGCGACCTGGCGCCAATCGCCCGCGCATTTTCTCAACCGGGTGATTCGCGGGCGCCCAGATAGCTGGGCAGGATGTCTTCGACCGCGCGCGGGGTCAGGCCCAGGTCCGCGAACGAGAGCGCCTGCGGCCCGACCACGTTGTCCCGCCGCATCAGCTCCACCTGGTCGCGCGAGAGCGGGCGCTGCGGCCAAGGCGCCATCAGGGCGGCCAGCAGGTCCCAGGCGAAGTAGGGCACCGGCAGCAGCGGCCGGCGGCGGCCGATCCGCTCGAGCACCAGTTGCAGGAGCGCCCTGTAGCTGTAGGTGCGAGGGCCACCCAGCTCGTAAATCCGGCCTGGCGCCGCCGGCAGCGCCAGCGCCTGCGCGACCGCCTCGGCGACGTCGCCCACGTACACCGGCTGCAGCCTGACCGCGCCGGTGCCGAACAGCGGCAGGACCGGCAGCGCGCGGGCGAGCGCCGCCAGCCGATTGAAGAATGCGTCCTCGGGCCCGAACATCACGCTTGGCCGCAGGATGATCGCCGGCGGGAAGGCTGCCGCGACCAGACGCTCGCCCTCGGCGCGGGCGCGCACGTAGCGGGATCGGGACAAGGGGTCGGCGCCGATCCCGGAGATGTGGACCAGCGCTCCGACCCCGGCTTCGGCGGCGGCGCGCGCGACGTGCTTAGCGCCCTGGCCGTGGATCGCCTCGAAGGTCGCCGCGCCGCGCTCGACGTAGTGGCCGACCGCGTTGACCACGGCCTTCGCGCCCGCGATCGCCGGCGCCAGGCTCGCCTCTTGCCCGACATCGGCGTAGACCGCCCTGACCGGCCCAGCCGTTTTCGCCATGACGAGCGACGCCGCGCGCTCCGGGTGGCGGACCGCGATCCGTACCGCGGCGCCCTCCTCGGCCAGGTGCCGAACGATCGCACGGCCGAGAAAGCCCGAGCCGCCAAACACGGTAATTTCTCTGCTGGCCATGCTCACGGTCCCCCGCGGTGACGATCTAAACCTTGGTTTGCCGGCCGGGCGCATCAACCAGGGCGGCAGCCGTGAGCCCGGCTCCGGCCGACGCAAGCGCGCGCGGCGAGGCGATCTGCTTGACCCGACGCGCCGGCTCCGGCACCTTCGCGCACGAGTCCGTATCCAAGGCGGGCGGTTGAATTCGATTGCGCGGAGCCGGTGCCATGGCTGATGCTCGAACGACTGCCCAGGCGGCGCAACCGCTGCGCCGGGTCCTGGTGACCGGCGGCGCCGGCTTCATCGGCTCGCACTTATGCGCCCGGCTGCTCCAGGACGGGCACGAGGTGTTGTGCGTCGACAACTTCTACACGAGCCGGCGCGCCAACATCGCGTCCCTACTGGAGAATGCCCGGTTCGAGTTCCTGCGCCACGACGTGACGTTCCCGCTCTATGTCGAGATCGACGAGATCTACAATCTCGCCTGCCCGGCCTCGCCGCTGCACTACCAGCGCGACCCGGTGCAGACGACCAAGACCAGCGTGCTCGGCGCGATCAACATGCTGGGCCTGGCCAAGCGGACCGGCGCGCGCATCCTGCAGGCGTCGACCAGCGAGATCTACGGCGATCCGACCGTGCACCCGCAGCCGGAGACCTACCGCGGCAACGTCAGCTCGCTCGGCCCCCGCGGCTGCTACGACGAGGGCAAGCGCTGCGCCGAGACGCTGTTCTTCGACTACCGCCGGCAGCACCGGATGCCGATCAAGGTGGCGCGGATCTTCAACACCTACGGCCCGCGCATGCAGCTCAACGACGGCCGGGTGGTGTCGAACTTCATCCTGCAGGCGCTGCGCGGCGAGCCGATCACGATTTACGGCGACGGGGCGCAGACGCGGGCGTTCTGCTACGTCGACGACCTGGTCGAGGGGCTCGTGCGCATGATGGCGACGCCGTCCGAGTGCACCGGGCCGATCAACCTCGGCAGCGCGCGCGAGGTCGCCGTGCTGGAGCTGGCGAAGATGGTGATCCGGCTGACCGGCTCGCGCTCGAAGGTCGTCGCCTGCCCGCTGCCGGAGGACGACCCGGTGCGGCGCTGCCCCGACCTCACGCAGGCCAAGACCGTGCTCGGCTGGGAGGCGCGGGTGGCGTTCGAGGACGGCCTGGCGCGCACGATCGAAGATTTCCGCCGCCGGGTCGCGGGCGCGGCGCCGGCGTGAGGCCGGGGGCAGTCGCGCAGCGCGGGGGCGAGGCTGAAGCCCAGGTTCAGAGCGGGTCTTGGGTTCGTTTGGTCGAGGCGACCAGCGGCGGCAGGATCGCGACCGCCGGAGCCGTCGCCTCGGCCTGCAGCGCCTTCAAGGCGGCCAGCGCCCGGAACAGCTCGGCCTGGACCGAGCCGCGGTAGCGCAGCACCGTATCGAGCGCGCGCGCGCCGTTGCGGTCGCGGATCACGAGCAGGCCGAAGTCCGGCGCCGAGTCGCTGCCGCGCCGGCCCTGTTCCAGGTAGTAGTCGAACAGCTCGGCCTCGATCCGATCCGAGCGCCGCGCGCGCCAGATCGCGGCCGCGATCTGGCCGGCCAGATGCTCCTGCAGCGGGCCGGCCGGCGCCAGCTCAGCGCGCAGCGCTGCGGTGAGCGCCAGGAACTCCGCCTCGTCCTCGTTGCCGAGCAGCCGGACCCGGCTTGCCCGCAGCCCGTGCTTGAGCGCGTTTTGCGCCGAGCGCGCCCGGCCCTCGACGCTCAGCGGCCCGCGCGAGCGGGCGCCATTGCTCCGGCTCGCCTCCGCGCGGCCGTTCAGGCTCGTCTTGCTGGTCACCTTCGATCCCATGCTTGGCCAATGACCCGGTCCGGGCCGGCCGCCAGAGGACGCGCTTCGGGCGCGGAGGCTTACGGCAGCGCCACGCCCCGGCCGGCGAGCAGCGCCTTGGCATAGGCGTGCATCTGCGCGACCTGGCCCGCGGCCAGCGCGATATCGTGCAGGGTCACGAAGGCGAGCCCGCCTTGGAGCGCCAGGGCACCGTCGGTCTGCGCCCCGAGCCGGAAGCCGCCGCTCAGGTTCGGCGTCAGGCCGGAGGGGCTGCTCTGAGCGAAGCCGCCGTTCAGGTAGAGCAGGGTCGAGGGACCGGCAGGATCGTAGATGCCGGCGGCCGAGAACGGCAACGCCGGCGCCGCAGCCGAAACGACGGTGCCGAAATAGATGGCAGCGTAAATGGCTGTGCCACTGAACGCGAGGTCAAAGCTGGTGGCGAAGCCTTCGGTGCCGCCGAGCGCCACGATCTGGAAACCGGATGGAGCATGGGCGGTGATCACCGCGAACCATGAGATCGCGTGGTTGCCGGCGATCAACCCGCTCGGCAGGACGATCCGGTCGTCGCCCCCGAAGCTCAGCCCATAGCCCTGCCAGGTCGGATCGTTGACATCCGCGCCCGCGGTGCTGCCGAGCTGGCCGTGGTGACCGTGGCCGCTGGCATCGGCGAGGCCTTGCCCTGTGCCGTCGTCGAAGCGCCATTCGGCGACCAGGCCCGCCTGCACGATCGGCAGCATCACCTCGGCGCTCGCGCGGCGGCGCGGGCTGAGGCCGAGACCCCGGCTGAGCGAGCTCAGCGTCAGCGCGGTCATCGAGCGCCGCCAGCGACCGCGAGAACGATTCCCGACAGCCCGGGGCGCGGCTGGAGGACAGCAACTGTCGGGCGAGCTAGCAGCATGATTTTTTCCGCGCTGAAGTGTGAGTCTCAGCGTTCTCTAATAGGATCATATACCTATGTCAAGTTCTATCCGCGCTGCGGCTGGCGTGCGGAGGTTGCATACGTGCCCGCCTGGATCAGTGAGTGGTGGATTTCCGGGCAGCCGTCGATCGAGCGGAGCGAACCGCGGGGTCGGCCGGTCGAGCGGCAAGGGATGCCGGGCGCGCGCCGGCAAGCGCGGCGTCGCGGCGAGCATCGTGCTTCTTGACCGCGATCATGGTCTGATACGTGGCACGCATCGCGCAGAAAACCAAGCCATCCCGCCCGTCCAGAAAACCCCCTCGGACCACGTAGACGTAAAGGAAGTACAACAGACCGCGGGCGGGGACGCGCGCGGCGGCCGACTTGAGCGCCATTCGTCGGCGCAGCGGGTCACGCGAAAAGAGACTTAGCAGCGGGCGCTCGATTGGCGTTTGATTGAGCTCGAGATCGGCATCCCGGCGCGAATACCGGTTCTGACGATCGAACCATTCGTCGACCCCCTTCAAGTTCTCATCGATCAGATCGTGCTCGAGCTCCTCGACCCGGCCATCGACGGTCTGGGTCTCGCCGTGCCCGCGGTTGACGTAGCGGACCCGCTGCTTGTGCACGAGCCGGACGACCCACGAGGGATAAAGGCTGCTGTAGCGGAGCCAATGGCCCCAGAGATGAAAGCGGCGCCGGACCCGGAAAGCGCCCACGTCGGCGGGGATCGAGCAGATCCGCCGGGCGATCTCGCCGGCAAGGTCGGCCGGCACGCGTTCATCCGCATCGAGGATCAGGACCCATAGATGGCGGGTCGGGACATGGTCGAGCGCCCAGTTGCGCTGCGTGCCAAAGCCATCGAAGGCGTGCTGGTGGAAGCGGACGCCGCGCTCGCGACAGATCCGTTCGGTGCCGTCGGTACTGAAGGAGTCGACCACGATCACATCGTCGCACCAGGTCAGGCTGTCGAGGCAGCGGGGCAGGTGCAATTCTTCATTGAGCGTGAAGATGACGGTCGAAACCGGCACGCGCCGCGCACCGGGGGCGAGGTCCGCCCCTGATCCCTCAACCGTGGCCATCACGCAGCCCGATCCGTCCCAACGCCGACGCTCCGCACGACGCGCCGTAGCTTAGAAATTCAACCATCGCGCGTAAAGCCCCCGCACGCCTGCCAGCCGAGGGGCGGGCCGTGCGCGCTGGCCGCCGGTGCTCGCCGCGAGGACGCGCAGCGCCCGGTCCAGGTGGAGACAAGTCTCCAGCCGGCGGCGCGGCGGTCGCCCTTGCCCGAGTGCGGGCATCCTGTACGATCCGCGACCGGGGAGCCAACGCGAGGCAGAGCATGGCCAGAGGCCAGCGCGGCTACGTCCACGCCGTCCGGATGGAAGGCATCCAGATGGCGTTCGGCAACGTGGTCGCGCTCAAGGATCTCGACTTCGAGGTCGGCGCCAACGAGATCGTCGGCCTGATCGGCGACAATGGCGCCGGCAAGTCGACCTTGATCAAGATCGTGACCGGCGTGCTGAAGCCCTCCGGCGGCCGGCTGTGGCTGCGCGACCAGCTGATCGACCCCGAGCGCTATTCGGTCCGCCGCGCCCATGACCTGCGGATCGAGGCGGTCCATCAGCAAAAGTCGCTGGCCGACAAGCAGCCGCTCTGGCGCAATCTGTTCGTCGGCCGCCAGATCACCAATCGCTTCGGCTTCATCGACGTCAAGCGCCAGAAGGCGCAGGCCAACCGGCTGCTGCGCGAGCAGATCGGCTTTCGCGGCGCCGGCATCGACGCCGAATCGACCGTCGGCGATCTGTCCGGCGGCGAGCGTCAGGGGATCGCGATCGGCCGCGCGATGTATTTCGACGCCGACCTGATCATCCTCGACGAGCCGACGGTCGCGCTGGCCCTGAAAGAGGTTCAAAAGGTGCTCGATTTCGTGCGCCGGATCAAGAATCCGGCCGGGCCTGCATCTACATCGAGCACAACCTCGCCCACGTCCACGAGCTCGCCGACCGGCTGGTGATCCTCGATCGCGGCGAGGTCGTGAGCGTGCTCCGCCGCGGCGAGCTGTCGCTGGCCGAGCTCACCCGGCACCTGATCGAGCTCCAGGGCGCCCGCGCCGGCCCGCCGCCGCGATGACGCCCCGCGCCTCGGCGCTGGCACTCGAAGGCCTGCCGATCATCGGCGTGCTGCTGGTCATGGTCGCGGCGTTCATGATCGCGGCGCCCCAGGTGTTCCTGGGCTACCGGATCTACATGTCGTTTCTCGCGACGGTGCCGCCGCAATTGGTCTTAGCGCTCGGCCTGACCCTGGTCATCGCGGCCGGCGAGATCGACCTCTCGTTCCCCTCGGTCATCGCGTTTGCCGGGTTCCTGTTCGCCTGGGCGTTCAAGACCTACGAGCTCACCTGGCTCGCCGTCCTGCTGGCGTTGGCCGGCGGCGCCCTGGTCGGCCTGATCAACGGCCTCCTGGTCGCGGTGATCGGCATTCCCTCGATCATCGCGACGCTCGCGACCCAGTTCTTCTGGGGCGGGATCACGACCGTCCTGACCGGCGGCCTGTCCTACGCGATCCGCAACATCGACGACTATTGGGTCCACACGCTGCTGGTCGGCCGGATCGGGGTTTTGCCGGTCGAGGCGCTGTGGGCGACCGCGGTCGCGGTCCTGCTCTGGTTCGTGCTCAACCGCCACCGCTTCGGCGAGCACCTGCTGTTCATCGGCGACAACGTCGAGGTCGCCCAGGTCGTGGGCGTCAACGTCGTCCGCGAGAAGGTCAAGCTGTTCACCCTGATGGGCCTGCTCGCCGCCTTCGCCGCGGTTCTGCTCACGGCCGAGAACAAGAACTTCTTCAACACCCAGGGCTCCGGGTTCCTGCTCACCGTGATGGCCGCGGTGTTCATCGGCGGCACCTCGATCTTCGGCGGCAAGGCCACGATCGTCGGCACCTACTGCGGCGCCTACATCATCGGCATGATCGAGGCGGGCCTGGTCGCGACCGGCATGCAGGGCTTTTGGGTGCGCGCGGTGGTCGGCCTCGTGTTCCTCGCCGCCGTGATCTTCCACCTGACCATGGACCAGCCGCAGCGCCGCGCCCGGCTGCGCCAGATGTTCCGGGTTAGCCGCCGGCTCGAGCGCCAGCCGGCGCCGCCCGCCCGGGGCTCACCTTAGGTGCGTGGAACCGGTGGGGCTTCGTGCGGGACCGCCTGGCCCCGCACGTCACCCGTGCCTGGCGACTAGGACACTGCTCCGGCTTTGGCCGGCTCCCAGATCCGGATGTGCCGGGTCTCCGGCATCAGGAACAGCGCCAGCACGAAGCAGATCGCGGGCACCGCGATCGGATAGATCAGCGCGTAGCCCAGGCTGCCCGTGGCCTGGAACGCGGCCGAGGTGATGAACGGCACCAGCCCGCCGCCCCAGCCGTTGCCGATGTGATAGGGCACCGACACCGACGTGTAGCGGATCCGGCTCGGGAAGTATTCCGCCAGGAACGCCCCGATCGGCCCGTAGACCATTCCGACGTAGGACACCAGGATGAAGATGATGAAGATCGCGACCGGATAGTTGATCGCCTCGGGCTGGGTGACCCGGCCGAGCCATGAGTACAGCGGGTAGTAGGTCAGCGCGGCGAGCAGCATGCCGCCCAGGATCACCGGCTTGCGCCCGATCAGGTCGGACAGCCAGCCGAACAGGATCAAGGTCGGCGTCGCGATCAGCAGCGCTATGCCGACGATGTAGCTCGAGGTCACGACATCGACCTTGGACACCTGCTGCAGGAAATACAGTGCCCAGAACTGGCCGCTGTACCAGACCACGCCCTGCCCGATCACGACGATGCTGGCGATCAGCACGAACTTCATGTTCGAGGTGAGGAACGCCTCGCGCCACGGGTTCCGGGTCATCTGGCCCTTGGCCTTGATCTCCTCGAAGATCGGCGTCTCCTGCAGCTGCAAGCGGATATAGATCGCGATCGCGACCAGGAGGAACGAGAACAGGAACGGGATCCGCCAGCCCCACTCGTTGAACGCTTCGGTGCCGAGGTACGCGCGCGTGCCGACGATCACCAGCATCGAGACGACGATGCCCAGCGTCGGCGAGGTCTGCAGCCAACCGGTATAGAAGCCGCGGCGCTCGTCCGAGACGTGCTCGGCGACGTAAGTGATGGCACCGCCATATTCGCCGCCCAGGCACAGGCCCTGGATCATGCGCAGCGCGAACAGCAGGAACGCGGCCGTGATGCCGATCGACTGGAAGTTCGGGATCAGGCCGATCACGCCGGTGCCGAGCCCCATCCCGGTCAGCGTGATCAGGAACGTGTACTTGCGGCCGACCCGGTCGCCCAGCCAGCCGAACAGGAAGGCGCCCAACGGCCGGATCAGGAATCCGGCAGTGAACAGCGCAATCGTGCTCAGCAGCGCCGCCACCGGATGGGTCTTCTCGAAGAACTGGACCGCCAGGATCGCGGCCAGGCTCCCGAAGATGTAGAAGTCGTACCATTCGATGACGTTGCCGACGGCGGCGGCGATGATCACGCGTCGGAAGTCTTTCGGGACCTGCGCAGCCATTTTGTCCTCCGACTTGAGAGCTGGACGCTCGGCAGCGCGCAGATCGCACTTGCGCCACGCCGCAGCGAACGTTTTCCCCTCACTCCTCCACGGCTTCTTGAGCTGAAGCCTGTCCTATCGCGCAGTATCGGACGGGCTGCTGACAGACAAAATGTCGCAGGAGCGCGCAAGCCGCTCAGGCCAGCCTCGAATGCTCAGCGGCCGCCGTCCCTGGCATTTCCCTGGGGCAGGCGGGTTTCAGCCGCTCAGCCTGGCCGCGCGCCGGTCACGCGCCAGATCACATCGCCGACATCGTCTGCCACCAGCAGCGAGCCGTCCGGGCCGATCGCGACGCCGACCGGCCGGCCATAGGACACCCGCTCGTCGGCTGCGAGGAAGCCGGTCAGGATGTCGCGCGGCGGCCCGGCCGGGCGGCCGTCCGCGAACGGCACGAAGATGACCTTGTAGCCGCTGAGCCGGCTGCGGTTCCAGGAGCCGTGCTGGCCGACCGCCATGCCCTCCGGAAACCCCGGCAGCGTGCCCGCGGGCAGCCAGCAGAGGCCGAGCGAGGCGGTGTGCCCGCCCAAGGCATAGTCCGGCGTGATCGCCCTGGCGACCGCAGCCGGGTCCTGCGCCACCCGGTCGTCCACGGTCTTTCCCCAGTAGCAATAGGGCCAGCCGTAGAAGCCGCCGTCCTGAACCGAGGTCAGGTAGTCGGGCGGCGTCTCGTCGCCCAGGCCGTCGCGCTCGTTGACGACGGTCCAGAGCACGCCGGTCCGCGGCTCCCAGGCGAGGCCCACCGGGTTGCGCAGGCCGGCGGCGAAGATCCGGCTCCGGCCGCTCGCGAGGTCGAGCTCGTAGATCGCCGCCCGGCCCTCCTCGAGCGCCATCCCGCTCTCGCCGATGTTGCTCTGCGAGCCCACGCCCGCGAACAGCTTCAGCCCGTCCGGGCTCGCCAGCAGGCTCCGCGTCCAATGGCCGCCGGGCCTGAACCCGGCAAGCTTCCGCCCCGGCCCCTCGATCCGGCCGGCACCGGCCGCGTAGGCAAAGGCGACCACGCCATCGGTGTTGCCCACGTAGAACGTATCGCCGACCAGCGCCATGCCGAACGGCTGGTTCAGTCCCTCCAGGAAAACTTCCCGGGTCTCGGCCACGCCATCGCCGTCGGCATCGCGCAGCCGGGTGATCCGGTTCGGGCTGACCCCGACGGCGGCCGCGCGCTGCATCGTGCTGAACACCGCGTAGTCGAAGATCGTCTCGATCGCCCCGGCCTCAGACAGCGCCTCGGCGACCAGCACGTCGCGGTTCGGCAGCACGTAGATCCAGCGCGGATGCTCGAGCCCGCTCGCGAACGCATTGACCTCGAGCCCGGGCGCTGCGACCGGCGTTTGCCCCAGGCTCCACCCTCGGGCCGTGGGCATCTTGAGCGTCGGGATCGACTGGACTTTCGCCGCCGGGATCGCCGGCGCGCTGCCCATGGCCGGCTCATGCGCGCCGCCCTGCCGCCGCCGCCACAGGATCAGCGCACCGCCGATCAGCGCAACGATCCGCCCGAAGATGCCGGACAGGGTCATGACGATCCGTCCTCTGGTCCCGCGCAACGCTAGCCGAGGCCCCCGGTGCTCGGCAACGCGGTCTTTCGTGCCACTCGTCGATTCGAAGCCGCCGTCCAGGCTGGCTCACGCAAACGGCTCAGCCCGGCGGTGCCCCTCCAATCAGGCCGGCGGGCGCCCCGCCTTCTCCTTGGCGGATGGGTCGATATAAGATATTTGGCGCTTGCCAGCGCCAATGACGATCGTCGACCCTCATGCTTGCGAGCAGTTCCACTGCGGGGCACACCGGCCCGTTGTGAGCGAGCATGGGGTCGTAGTGCCGGAGAGGGCAAATGAGTGCGTCGATCTTCGAACAGGTTACGTCTTCATTCACGGTGATGTCGATCTGTGACCCGCTGGGCCCCGACATTCCCGCGGGCACTTGTCTTGCTGAATTAGAGGACCTATTGGACCCCCGGCAGGATCCAGATGTGGATCCTTGGAACTATCCCTCACGCGTTATGGCTTTGAGCGGAGATCTTGTTGGAATTCTTTGGTTTGAGAATTGGGGTGTAGAAGATGAAGAAGAAAATTCAGATATATGCATTGTAGTGACGTCATGGATCGGCCTGAACCTTGGCAATTTTTGAGTTCGGCGACGACCATTTTGGAAGCTGTTCGATTGTTCACCAGAGAATTAAGCGCGACTTGTTTCTACGTCATACATGGTAATCAGGTAGTTGGCTTTCTACGCTATGGCAACCTCTTTCGCCCAGTGGGCCGTCTTGCCTTCCTTGCACTTGCTTTAGAGATCGAGGACCAAGCACTCAAGCTGTGCCAACATCAACCGTTCCGCGATGCTGCCTGGCAGTCAATTTCTGATAACCGAAGATGCAAAGCTATCGAATTATTTAGACAACGATATGCGTGTGAACCAGAACAGCCAAGGGATATTTACAAATTGATCGAATGCACGCAACTTTCCGATAAAGCTGTCATGATATGGAAAACAAAAATGATCTCTGCGGCATCGTCAAGATCAGAACTTCTGCGTTTTTTTGAACAACTGAGAGGGATACGTGACCAGTGTGCCCACGCTAGAGTCCGGGTTCTGACCTAATCTCCATACAAAAACTGTCCAAATTCATTGATGATGCGGCCAATATGAGAAAGAGATTGAATGAATCGCTGCTTAATCACAAAGTCGTCGTCTGCAGCACGCCTTGATATTGTAACTTGTATCGGGTCAGCCCGGACGCAATCTGAAACTGACAAGCGCGCGCGTCTTATTGATATTGCCTGACTCGACATCAGCCCGGCGGTGCGACCGAGAGGCCGCGGATTTGGTGGCGCTCGATCAGGCGGGCGACCAGGCCAGAGGCCTTGGCGTCCTTGACGAAGGACTGGAGAAAACGGGCGCCGGCTGCGTTGGTCTTGGCGGTGCCGACCGCCTGCTGCACGGCGGTGAATTTGCCGTCGAGAAGCCGGGCGCCGGGGAGTTTTTCGATGTCCTGGAGCAGGCGCGGGCGAAGGCCGGCGAGCGCGTCGAGGCTTTCCGCGACGAAGAGGTCGTAAAAGCCATCGAGGCCTTCGGCGCGCGACGAGCTGGGCGTGCTCGAGATGACGGCTGAGCCAGAGGTCGTAGGCGGCCCGGGCCGCGACTGCGATCCGCACGCCCGGGCGGTCGACCTCCGCGATCGAGGCGATCGGCGAGCCCGCGGGCACGAGGTAGGTCGCCTCGATCTCGGCGTAGGCCGGTGAAAACGCGATCACCTCGGCGCGCGCCGGCTCGGCCGCGATCAGGCCGATGTCCCAGATGCCTTTGCCGGCGGCATCCGCGAGCTCGCCCGGTCGGGGAAACGTCACGTAGGCGACCGGCACGCCCAGATGGTCGGCGATCGCGCGCGCCATGTCGGGCGCGACACCTTCGGGCTCGCCCGCGGGACTCCTGCCGCTCACCAGCAGAAAGTTCGAAAGATTGATGCCGGCGCAGCACCCCGGTCGGGGCCAACTCGGCCAGCACGTCTTGGGGCGCGTTTGAGGCATGGGAATGGTCCGCGACTGATGAGCCGCCCGGATAGTAGTTCCGACCGGGGGCGGGCGCCAAGCTTCGCGGGCGGCGATCGGGCTTTACGGCCCGATCCGCGCGAGTAGGATCGGGGAGCGCTCCAATTGAGCGCCAACCAAGGGAGGCGAGCATGATCGAGATTCGGCATTTGTGACGTCTGGCCGCGGCGGTGCCGCTGCTGGCGGTCGCGGCCGCGGCCGGGGGCGGCGCAGGAGGCGCTGGGCGAGGGCATGACGGTCTACATGCAGATGGGCGGCAACCCGGGCGATGGCGCGACGCTGCCGCGGACCAATGGCGCGCGCGCCGCGGCGACCTCGTTCGGGGTCGAACCTAGTCGAGCAGTATTCCGGCTGGCTGCCCGAGCAGATGCTGAACCACTTCCGCGAGGCGCTCGCGGCCGATCCGGACTGCATCGTGATCATGGGCCACCCGGGCTCGGGCGCGTTCGCCGATCTGGTCGCCGACGCGGTCGAGCGCGGCATCGTGGTCACGAGCGGCAATGCGCCATTGACCGAGCTGTTCGAGCAGCACCAGGCCAAGGGCTTCGGCTATGCCGGGGTCGAGCTGTACGAGGGCGGCTGGCTGACCGGCAAGCAGATGGTCGAGGTCGGCAAGCTCAAGGCCGGCGACAAGGCGCTCGAATATGGCCTGCTCGCCGAGGCCGAGCGCGGCCAGAGCGACCGCGGCCTGAAGGAGGCGCTCGAGGACTCGGGCCTCGAGGTCGACTACATCGAGATCAGCCCCGAGGTCAACAACGACGCCTCGCTCGCGGTCCCGATCCTGACCAGCTATCTGGCCTCGAATCCGGACGTCAAGGCGATCGGGACCCAGCACGGCAACGTCACCTCGTTCGTGCCCAAGGCGCTGGAAGCCGCGGGCAAGAAGCCGGGCGAGGTGACCGTCGGGCGGCATCGACCTGGTGCCGGCGACGATCGATGGCCTGAAGGATGGCTACATCACGGTCGTGCTCGACCAGCAGCTCTACCTGCAGGGCTTCTTGCCGGTCACCCAGTGCGTGCTGTCCAAGAAATACGGGCTGACCGGGCTCCGATCAACACCGGCTCAGGCGTGGTCACGCCGGAGACGATCAACGCGCTGGTGCCGCTGATCGACGCCGGCATCCGCTAGTGGATTGTCTGTAACAGAAGATTCCCTTGGTGTTGGATCCGAGGTATGCTGCTGGGATGCGAGGGAACTTGGCTTGTTCGTGGGTGCGGCGGATCGTGCGCGGCTGGCAGCGATCGTCGCCGATCGGAACCGCCCGCAAAAGCATGTCTGGCGGGCGCGAGGTGGTGCTGCTGACGCGCGGATCGGCTCGGCACGGCCGAGATCATGCGCCGGACGGCCTCGAGCAAGCCGTCGGTCTGGCGCTGGCAGGAGCGCTACATCGAGGCCGGCGTCGACGGCCTGCTGCGCGACAGGACCCGGCCGTCGCGGGTGCCGCCGCTGGACGGGCGAAGGTCGCCGAGGTGATCCGTCGCACCCTGGAGGAGATGCCGCCGGGCGAGGCGACCCACTGGACGGTGCGCGCGATGGCCCGGGCAAGCGGCGTGTCGCCGGCCAAGGTGCACCAGATCTGGCAGGCGGCCGGCCTGGCGCCGCACCGGTTGCGGCGCTTCAAGCTGTCGAACGATCCGGCCTTCGCGGCCAAGGTCGAGGACGTGGTCGGCCTGTATGTCGATCCGCCCACGCCATGCGATCGTCCTGTCGATCGACGAGAAATCGCAGATCCAGGCGCTCGATCGCACCCAGCCGGGCCTGCCGATGAAGACGGGGCGCGCCGGGACGATGACCCATGACTATATGCGCCACGGCACGACCACGCTGTTCGCGGCGCTCGACGTGCTCGACGGGACGGTGATCGGCCAGTGCATGCAGCGCCACCGCAACCAGGAGTTCATCCGCTTTTTGAACGCGATTGAGCGCCAGATCCCGGCCGGCAAGGTGATCCACGTGATCCTCGACAACTATGCCGCCCACAAGCACCCGAACGTCCGCAAATGGCTGGCCCGCCATCCGCGCTGGATCTTCCACTTCACGCCGACCTCGTGCTCCTGGCTGAACGCCGTCGAGGGCTTCTTCGCCAGGCTGACCAGACGCCGCCTCAAGCGCGGCACGTTCCCCTCGCTGGTCGCCTGCAGCAGGCCATCAACCGCTTCATCGAGCACCACAACCAGGAGCCCACGCCCTTCATCTGGAGCGCCGATCCCAAAGACATCATCGCCGCCGCCAAGCGCGGGCATCAAACACCCAGGGCGGCCCCCGCGGCAGCGCGGGGCCTGCTCGCGGCATCAGCCGGGGTGGAGGTAGATCGCCCGGCCGTGAAGCTCGATGCAGCTCGGCGGCTCGCGATCGCCCCGCCGCTGTGCCGCGATCTCCTGCCACGAGCGGATCGATGTCGTGGAGTCCGACGTACTGCGACAGCGAAGGCAGCGTGCCGAACCGAAACGCCGGGATGTTGACGAAGTACTTGGCGCCGGGCAGCAGCGCATAGCCGGCGAAGGAAAAATTGCCGACCAGGTCGGTCACTCCCTCCGGGCTGTGCGACAGGAAGTGGTAGATGCTGCCGATGTCGCTGGTCCGGAGCCGGCTGATATCACCGACCGCCGCGGCGAAGTTGGCCGGGTGAAGGCCGGCCGAGTTGAAGGTGATGGCGCCCTTGCCGAGGCTGAGCGCGCTGTACATCGCAAGGCTGCCGCCCAGGCTGTGGCCGCTGAAGACGACCAGCGTCCGCTCGTCGAGGCTGTCCAGAACCGCGGTCGCGTAGCGCAGCGCCCATTGGTACTGTTGCGGGGTTGCGCCGACGCCCTGGTGGATATTCGCGATCCAGTCGACCAGAGAGCTCGTGCCGCGAAAGGTGACGAACACGGCGTCATAGTAGCGGCTCGGCGACTGGCCCCAGGTTGCGGGCGCGGGAACGCGTCCGGCAGCGGATAGCCTTCCAGGCTGGTCCGCAGCGTCGTGGCATAAACGCCGAGCGGGCCCCTGGCCGGCGCGGTCGGCTCGATCCGCGAGACGCCGGGCCCATAGGCTTGTGGATCGGCGTAGGCGGTCGACGCCAGCAGCGCCGCTTCGGTGGCGAGCGGCACAATCGCGTCGAAATCGCGCCGGCGATCGTCGCAGGGCTGATCGTGCTCGACGTGGGTCATCGCGGTGGTGCTGCGCGCCTGGAGGTGGAGCAGCACCTGGTTCTTGGAGAGATGCGCTAGCGCGGCGACGGCGCTCACCGCCAGCAGCTTGGTGAACCAGTCCGCCCGCGCCGGCGGGACGCTCGCCACGCAGACGACCGCGAGCACGCAGATCAGTCGCGACCAGATCATCGTTGCGGCGCTCTCGAACTAGCCATGGTCCAGGTCTAGCGCTTCCGCCGATCGCCGCGCCAGCGCCGAAGCGGCAGCATGGTACGCTGAGCCGACGGCTCCGGTTGCCGGTGATGGTCCTTGCCCATTATACCTCGCGCTGTTGGCGGAGGTGTGGACAGCGATCGAGGAGACGGGAATGCGGTCGGCGACGCTCACGAGCGGGGGGCGATGGCGCTCCGGCCTGCTGGCGGCGGCGGCGCTGCTCGGCCTGGTCGGGGTCGCGCCTGGCCAGCCGGTCGCCGAGGAGGCAGCGGTGCTGCGGACGGCCAAGGAGGTCTTCCGACCCGACGAGCCGATTTACGTGTTCATTGCCAACGCCCCGACCAACAACGGCGCTTGGCTCACGGTCGCGACGCCCGGCAGCGCTCTGATGAAGCACGGCGACCGGATCTATCTGCAAAAGGTCGCCCCCGCGGAGCATCGGGACCGCTGGTACACGCTGCCGCCGCAGGCCGAGGGCGACTACGAGCTGCGCCTGTTCCTGCGCAACAACCTCTCGCTCGGGGCGACCTTGCCGATCCGGGTCGCAACCGGCGCGATCGACCCATCGGCCGGCTTCGTCAGCGCCTATGCGGAGCGCCTGATCGGGTTCGTCGCCGGCAATCAGAGCCGCTACCCCGAGCCCATCGGCCACGTCGACGGGCCGTTCAGGCCGGCGCCGGTCGACCCCGCGATCGTGCTCGGCGACCCGGGCCCGGGCCCGTTCACGACCGCCAACCGGCAGCTCGAGTTTCTGACGCTGCCGAAGGATTCGGCGATCACCGTCGGCTTCAGCGGGCACGTGCTGGTCGACGGCCCGGGGCCGGACTTTTTCGTGCGCGGACTCGATGCCACCGAATCGGCGGGCGAGATCGCGCAAGTGCTGGTCAGCACCGATGGCGAAAGCTTCGTCCTGGTCGACCAGATCAGGGCCGGGGGCCCGCAGCCTTTGGATCTCGCGAGCCTCGGGCTGTCCGCCCCGGTCAGCGCGATCCGCATCGTCGGCGCCGACCTGAAGGGGTCGTTTCCGGGGTTCGAGCTGGTCAGCATCGAGCTCGCGCACGCGCTGCCGGGTGGGCAGCCGGGCCTTGCCGAATCGGCGCCCGCGAAAGAGGCCGTTCCACTGCTGCCGGGCGGTGCTGGCCCGTACCGCTAGTCGCGCCCGGCCCGGCCAGGGTCGTAGGTGACGCGGTAGACCAGGCCGGCGTAGTCGTCGGAGATCAGCAGCGAGCCGTCGGGCAGCTCCTCGAGGTCGACCGGGCGGCCGGCGACGCTGCCGTCGGGCCCGAGCCAGCCGTCGATGAACACCCATTTGCCCTGCGGCAGGCCGGCGGGCGAGAAGCGCACCCGCATGATGCGGTAGCCGACCGGATCGCTGCGGTTCCACGAGCCGTGCTGGGCGACCAAGCGCGTCGTGGCGGTAGTCGTCGGGGAACATGCGGCCGCTGTAGAAGTCGATCCCGAGGGCGGCGACGTGGGCCTCGAAGGCGAGCGCCGGCGGCACGGTCGGCTGCGGCGCGGCCTGGCCTGCGAACGGCGGATACGGCACGTTGGCGCCGTAGACGAAGGGAAAGCCGAAGTGGAGATGGGGCCCGGGCGCGCGGTTGAGCTCGTCCGGCGGGATCAGGTCGCCCGAGCCGGTCGCCGCCGTTGTCGGTGAAGAACAGCTCGCCGGTCACCGGCTGCCAGTCGAAGCCGACCGAGTTGCGAATGCCGCGGGCGTACATCTCGAGCTCGTGGCCGTCCGGGCGCAGCCGGACGATGGTGCCCTCGAGGCTGCTCGCCTGGCAGATGTTGCAGGGCGCGCCGACCGCCAGGTAGAGCTTGCCGTCGGGGCCGAGCCCGGCGTAGCGCCAGCCGTGGTGGTCCGCGTCCGGCAGCACGCCGGGCGGCAGTACGATGCTCGCCCGCCCGGCGGCGTCGAGGCGGATCACGCGGTGCTGCTCGGCGATCAGCAGCGCGCCGTCGGGGGCCAGCGCGAGCGCCGTTCGGCACCTTCAGGCCGCTCGCCACGGTCACCACCTCGTCGGCGCTGCCGTCGCGCTCGGGATCGAGGATCGCGAACACCCGGCTCTCCCGGGTCGCGACGTAGACCCTGGCGCCGTCCTCGGCGACCAGCAGCGAGCGCGCGCCGGGCACCCGGGCGTACTCGTCGATCGCGAAGTCCGGCGGCAGGCGCAGACCCGCGGCCGTCGGGTCGGGCGCATCCGGTGGTGCTGCCAGCTGGCAGGCGCCGAGCAGCAGCACCGAGGCCGCCGAAGCCGGCGACAGACGCCGAGCGGCATGACAAGGGACCTCAGGTCAGGGCGGGTCGGCGGCTCCGGGCGCAGGTGCGCGTCGTGACCCAGGCACGGGGGCTGGCGCCGGGCGATCTCGGGCCTGACCCGCGTGTCGAGCTCGGCGAACGCCGCGACCAAAGGCGCGACCAGCGCGAGTCCGACGTCGCCGGATCGGACTCAGGGACCGCGGGGCGCGGCACGACGTCGCCCCAAGGCTCGTTCGGCCTGGTCGCCGCCTGATAGCGCTGCAGTTCGGCGAACGTCTTGGCGAACCGCTGTTGCGTGCCGTCCGTTCGGGCCCCGCGCCCCGAACGGCTTCGCCCGGCAGCAGCCTGGCGAGCCCTGGACGGGTAGCCGCGCTGGCGGGTGCGGGGGCATCAGCGCCCACGGCCCTGGGTAGAGCCTGGAAGCCGCGCGGCGGCTGGCGCCGCTCCGCCACCGGCGCCGCGGCTTAGCGGCTGCCGTCGGGTCCGCCGCACTCGCCCCGCCTTGGCGGCCGGCGGCGGCTGTGTGTTCCGCCGCCGCTGGGCGGGCAGCGGGTGGCCGCGGCCGGAACCCAGTCCGCGCCGCGCTCGCTGCCTCGGCGACCGACAGGCCCGGGCGCACCGCAGCGTCGGCCCCGATCGGCGGCACCGGCACGCCGTTCGCGCGCTGACTGTCGAGCCGCACATCGCCCAGGTCGCGGCCATCTCGACCAGCTGCAGATCGTCGATCGGTGGCGGCGGTGCGAGCACCGCGGCGGAGGGCGCCCGCGGCGCCGCCGCAACCGGGTCCGCCACGGCCGTGGGCTGTCGCAGATACGGCGAGGCCGGCCCGGCCGCTGCGGCCCAAGCCGCGCCCGGATCTGGCCGTGTGCGCTCGGGCTGCCGCGGCCGCCTCAGCGCCGGCGCCAGATAACGTTCGGCCGCTCGGCCGGTGGACCATGAGGCCTGGCGAGCAGGCTCTAGGTGCCGCGGCTGCCAGCCGTCGGAGCCGCGACAGGGTTCGGGCGTCGCTCCTCGAGCGCGGCGCGGGGGCCCCTGGGTGGGGCGTGGCCCTAGCTGCGCTCCCGTGCGGGGAGGGTCACTGGCTCGATCGCTGGTCATGTCGGCACTGTCTCGGGCGACGGCGGGGCGGGATGCGGACGCGGTAGGTCGAGGGATCGGGATCGCCGCGCGCAATGCGATCGCGTCCTTGAGGGGCGCCTCGCAGGATCGTCAGTCCCGCCAGGGGTCGAGGAGCGGTACACCGCAGCCCTCGAAGTCGGCGCGGTTGCGGGTCGCGACGGTAGCGGCGCGCGAGCGAGCGATCGCGGCGATCATGGCATCGAACGCTTCAATCGGCCGGCCGGCCTCCTGCCTGGCGGTGACGATGATCGCCATAGAGATCGGCCGCGGCCGCATCGAAGGGCAGGATCCGCGGTCGCGGAAGCCACGCGCAAGGAAGGTCCGCAAGTTGGCCTGCCAGATCGTCCCGCCGTTGCCTCGGGGGACACGGCAAAGCCCGCAGTTGATCTCCGCCAGAGTCACGGACGTGGTCGCCA
>CAWJAY010000008.1:0-48856 GCA_963840925.1 uncultured Alphaproteobacteria bacterium | reverse complement strand
TCGCCGATTTGCTGACCGTCGCGTAGACGCCCTCATCGAGCATCCGCTGCCACCGCCATGCCCGCGCCAGCGACTTGTCCAGCCTGCCGTCCGGTTGTGCTTCGACGTGAGCACAGTCGCCGTGCCGTCGGGCGCCGATACGCTTGCGGCCACCCCGCCGCTGGAACCGCATGGGGACGCGCACGACCAGTGTCGGCGTCGAGCCGGGTCTCGACGGCGCTCATCACGCCGCCCTCGCCGTCGGCTCGTCGCCTCTTCGCCGGCACCTGATCGCCAAGAGCCCCCCTGAGGAGATTACTTCGGCAGTTTTGAGGGTCGTTAGTTGGGCAATGACAGACATTCTCGGGGGGATTGTCAGTTTGGCTGCACGAACGTCGCGGGGCGGCTAGCCGACCGGGTGACAAGAGCACCCTACCGCGGTTTCCGCTTTCCCAAGCCGATCCATTCAGCATGCGGTGTGGCTGTATGCGCGCTTCACCTTGAGCCTGCGTGATGTCGAGGACCTCTTGGCCGAGCGCGGGACCACTGTGAGCTACGAAATCATCCGAATGTGGGTGGCGCGGGTTTGGACCGCAGATCGCCCGCCACCTCAGGCGGCGGCGCGGTCGGCCGAGCGATACGTGGCATCTAGACGAAATGTTCGTGAGGATCCGCCGCCGATGCATGTACTCTGGCGCGCGGTTGATGCCGAGTCCCGACCGGCTCCGGCTGCTGGTACGACCCCGGAAACGAGCACCTGGACCAGGGCGAGCCGGAAAAGGTGGTCGTGATCGATCAGACTTACATAGAGACCAACACGCCGGCCGGCAGGGACCGCCTACTCGAGGCGGGGATTCGAACTCGGGGGTCTCCTGAACCAGGCGCTGGGGGACTGAGCCACGCGAGGTGCTGGAGCTATGGCTCCACGGCTTCGCGTTGGGGGCATGAGGCGGCAGCTCGACTGGCCACTCGCAAACGGTCGCGAGCGCAGTGGTAGCCTCGCATTGGACCTCACCAGAATCGGGCGCGCTGCCGCTCCCACGCGGCCGGGAACGGCTTCATCAGCTCCGCAAGTTGTGGTGCCGGGCGCCCGTCCAGGCTCCGTTCGACAATGTCCGGTGCGAGCAGAGTCAGGCGCAAAATCCGGCTGATATAGGAGAGGCTGACTCGCTCCGCTTCCGCCAGCTCTCGCACCGAAGCAAACCGGCCCTCCTCCAGAATGCACTGCCAGCGATGTGCCCGCACCAGTGCCTTGACCAGCGTGCCGTCCGGCTGCGGCTTCGAGGTCGGCGCAAGCTCGGTTCCGTCGGGCGCCACGATACGCTTGCGGCCGCCGCGGCGCTGGAAGCGCATCGGAATGCGCACGACCAGCGTGCGGCCATCGAGCCGGGCCTCGGCGCTCTAAATCGCCTTCCTCTCAACCTGCCGCAGCTCCCCCGACCATGCTGACGAGCCCCTGGGCCCTGATCCGCGCTCGAGCGCGTTCTCCTGGACGTCAACTCGTCGGCGAGGATACCGGCTTGGCCGCCGATCACCGGATCATGCTGGTTGACGGCGGGGCGAGCGGCTTCAATGAAGGCCGAGCCATGGGCAAGAGCTCGAGCAAGCGCGACCGACAGATCCAGAAGCGCGGTCCGGGCAGGCTCGAAAGGCTGCGCGGCGAGCAAGGCCGCCGCGCCGAGCGGCAGGCTCGGCAACGCAAGAAGTTCAAGCCCCGGCCGGAGGCTCAGACCCTGATGACCACCGCACCCCGCCAGCGGCGCGGCACCGACCTGCTGTCCCAGCTCCTCGGTCGTCCGCAGAAGTAGATCAGCGACGCCGACATGCGTGCCTACCGTGAGCATTGGGCGCGCCATCGTTGCCTGCCATCTCTGCGCCGGCTTATCTGCGGTTCGAGTGGCAGCGCCGGGGGGAGGGCCCCAAGGGATCAGCATGAGCCACCTGCGGTTCGGCGAGCACCGCGGTGAGCGCCTCGAGCTCAGAGCTGGTCCAGCGCGAGCTCGAGGCCGCCGTCCGCCGGCGCGGGCCTGCAGCGGTCGAGGCGCTGCTGGGTCAGCAGCGGAGCCTGCCGCAATGCCCTGCACCAGGCGTCCGTCTACGAGCCGCACTCGCCGACACTCAAGATCTCGATGGAGTCCCTCGGCTGAGCTCCCGCCGGGATTCCCGTCGACATCTCGACCCGTAACGAAAAAGGTCTGCCTAAGGCAATCACCGTCACCTATAAGTGCGTGACACCAACCGCGACGCGCGCTCTCCTCGAGGCGCAGTCCAGCTCAGGACGCCACCAACCGATGCCACGCAAGGCTTCCGGCCACGCCCTGAGCGGCGCCGAGCGCCAGCGCCGCTACCGCCAGCGCCACCGTCCAATTCCCCCCCTCGATGCCCGCTACGACGTCGACGCCCTGCTCGCGGTCGCGCGCGGCCAAGGCGAGCGCGCGCTTGAGCGGCTCCGGCAGCGCCGTCGCCGAAATCCGCGACCGCGCGCACCTGCTCCGGTTGATCACGATCTACCGCCCCCGCCCCGGCGAGGAGCCGGTTCTCGACCGGCTCTGGCAGCTAGCGTGGGAGGAGCTCCGCTAATGGCCGCCGTCCGCAAGCGCACCTGGACCACCGCCGGTCAGACCCGATCGGCCTGGGTCTGCGACTACGCCGACCAGCACGGCAAGCGCCGGCTGAAGACGTTCAAGACCCGCAAGGAGGCCGACGCCTGGTTGGTCCAGGCCCGCGCCCAGGTCGCGGCCGGCACGCACACGCCGGACAGCGCCTCGGGGACTGTCGGCGAGGCCCTCGAGCTCTGGCTGCAGCGGGGCGAGGCCGAGGGTCTCGAGCGCGGAACCCTGGTGATGTACCGCCAGCACCGGCACCACATCCTGGCGCTGGTCGCGCCCAGCACCAAACTCGCGAAGGTCACCAAGGTCCGTTGCGAGCAGCTGCGCGATGAGCTCCTAACCTGCCACAGCCGGCCGATGGCGCGTAAGATCCTGACGAGCTTTAAGTCGGCGCTTGCTGATGCCACCCGCCGGGGCCTGGTCGCGCAGAACGTCGCGACCGGTACCACGATTGGCCGCGACAAAAGGCAGCAGCGCCGGCTCGAGGTCGGGGTGGACGTCCCGACCCCGGCCGAGGTCCGTAAACTGCTCGAGGCAGCCAAACCCAAGACACGAGCGTTCCTGGCGCTGGCCGCGCTCGCTGGCTTGCGCGCGTCCGAGCTCCGCGGTCTGCCCTGGGCGGCAGTCGAGCTGGGCAAGCACCCTGCTGTTACGGTCCGCCAGCGGGCCGATCACTGGGGCACGGTCGGTCAACCCAAGAGCCGGGAAGGTCAGCGCACGGTCCCGCTCGGCGAGCTCGCCGCCCAGGCACTGCGCGCGTGGAAGCTGGCGCAGCCGCCCGGGCGGGCGCTTGTGTTCGGGACCGCAGGTGGTCGCCCGGATCGGCTCTACAACCTGAACATGGCGCTGCTTGATCCGGTGCTCGAGCGGATCGGGCTCAGCTACTCACTGCACCGGCTCCGACACTACGCGATCAGCAGCTGGCTCGCCTCCGGGATCGACCCCAAGACCGCGCAGCACTGGGCCGGCCATGCGACCCTCGCCATGACGCTGGACACCTACGGGCACATGATCCCGCGCGCCGACGATCACGCCCGGATCGCGGCGGCCGAGCGGTTGCTGAGCTGAAAGTCTGCGACAAGGACGCAACAAGAGCTCAGTCAGCGACCCGACTGGCAGAACGAAACCCAACGAAACCCGGCACTTCGAAGACCTGACCGGGGTAAATCAGGTCGGGATTGCGGATCTGCGCCTGATTGGTGTCGTAGATGTGGGTGTATGCCATGCCGCTGCCGAACAGGCGGCGCGCGATCCGCCACAGCGAGTTGCCGGGCTGGACGATCACGTAGTCGACCTGGGCCTTGCCCGCGATCGGCGGCTGGCTGACCCGGGCGAACGGGGTTTCCAGCCTGGCGACCGCGCGGCCCTGGCTGCCGAGCTGGTCCAGGCGAAGCGTGTACTCGCCCGGTGCCAGATTGTGCTTCAAGACGGCGGTCCAGCGGCCGCTCGGCTCGGTGACCGCCTCGGCGGCCGGCTGGTTGTCGACGTAAATCCGCAACGGGGCCCCGGGCGGCGCCTCGCCGGTCAGCCGGGTGCGGCCGCTGTCGTCATAGTCGAGCACCAGCAGCGCCAGACTGCCCTCGCTGCTGATCCGGCCCGGCGCCTGCAGGATTCGCCCCGGCGCCTTGCCGTCCTCCGCCAGCAGCACGGCGAGCGGTCCCGCTGAAGCCTCCACCTGCCTGACCTCCGCCGGCTGCGGCGGGGGCGCTTCGGCGCCAGCGACCGGGGCCGGCTGCGGCGGCGGACCTTCGGCGGCGGCAACCGCAGCCGGCTGGGGCGGCGGCGGCTCGGGGACCACGACCACCACGATCTGCTCGGCTTCGACTGCGCGCGCGCCATCGCTGGTGGCGCGCAGGCCAAGCTCCAGGCCGCCGACCGGCAGCGGCTCGGCCGGGATTGCGATCCACTCGCCGCGACCATCCGCGCGCGTCCGGTCGATGACCCGCTCGCCGGCGAGCACCTCGACCTCGGCGCCCGGCGCCGCCCGCCCGGCGATCACCGCCCGGCCGCCGGGCTCGACCCGGACGATATCGAAGCTCGGCCGGACCAGCGCGGGCGCGCTGCCTGACGGCTCGGTCGGTGCGGTGAGGTCTTTGGGTGGGTCGGGTTCGACCGCTGCGGTCTTCGCCTCCGGCTTCGCGATCTCGCCCGCGGCCGGATCGGTCGGCTCGGGCGCGCCGCCGAGCAGCGCCGCGAGCGCCCGCCGGATCGAGTCGAGGCTCAGCGATGATCCGGCTGATGGCGCGGCCGCCTCGGGACTGGCCTGGGGCACCGCCGGCTCGGTCGACGGCAGCGGGGTGGCTTCGGCGACCTGAGGGGCAACCTGCGGGGCGACCGCGGGAGCGACCGGGGGGGCGACCTCGTGGGCGACTTCGTCGGGAGTGGGCGTCGGCCGTTCGACTGTAGCCGGTGGAGGGGTGCGGCTTTCTGGCTTCGCCTCAGGCGTCGCGGGCCCGCTCACCCGTGCTTCTGCCGACGGCTCGATGACCGTGGCCACCGGCGCCCTCGGAGGTGCGACCCGGGCCTCGGGCGCTGCGGCCGCCACCGAGGCACCGGCGGGCGGCGCAGCCGGCGTCACCGGCGGTGCCGAAGCCGCCGGAGCCGCCGGTGCCAGCTCGCCGATCCGCGGCAGCGCGCGCGCCTTCACGCCCGGCCCGGCCTCTGGAGGCGAGGGCGGGCTCGATTCCAGACCGGCGGTGGTCTCGACCGGCGCGGGCGGTGCGGCCGTCGATCGGTCCGGTTGAACAGTGGCCGGCGCGGGGCCTGCCTCGGGCCGGCTTGCGGTCACGGCCGGACGCTCGGTCGGAGCAACCGGCGGCGGCACCGCCGGTGCCTCGGCGGCCCGCCGCTCGGGCACGGGTCCAGCCGGTTCGGCGCTGGGAGTCTCAGGTGCGGCCGGTGCCGGCGGCGCGGCCGGCGCCTCGGCCACGCTCTTGGGGTCATCGCTGGCCGGGACCGGCGGCAGCGGTGCTGTCGGCGCTGCGGGGACGGGCGCCGGCGCGGTCTCCGGGCCGCGCCCGGCCGTGTCCGTGGCTGGCTGCCAGGCCTGCCGCAGCGGCTCATAGGCCAACCAGCCGGCGCCGAGCAGCGCCAGCGTCGCGAGCAACCAGACGATCGGGCGACTAAGCATGGCCGTGAACATTTGCGTAACCCTGATTGCTGAACATAGGTGGTATTCGCGTGTTTGCAAAGGCTTGGCGCGCGCCCAGGGCCGTCGCCCCGGAAACCGCCTGCCGTGCCCATTCGCGCGGCCGGTCGATCCGGGGCTGCCTCCGGCTGCGCCGGTTCGGTCTTGAACCCGCCGCCCGAAGACCACAGACTGAGCCTTGACCTTGCTGGAGACCCTGCATGACGATCAGCATCTGCGTCTTTTGTGGCTCGCGCTATGGCGCGGAGCCGCGGTTTCGGACCGCGGCGACCCGCTTTGGCGAGCTCGCGGGCGCAGCCGGGGTCAGGCTGATCTACGGCGGCGGCCACGTCGGCCTGATGGGCGCCGTCGCCGACGCCGCGATGGCCGCCGGCGGCGAGGTCATCGGATTGATTCCGACCCGGCTGCTCGAGTGCGAGGTCGGCCACCGGACGATCACCGAGCTCGTGGTCACCGCCGACATGTGCGAGCGCAAGCAGCAGATGATCGCCCGCGCCGACGCCTTCGTCACCCTCCCGGGCGGGCTCGGCACGCTCGACGAACTGCTCGAGGTGGTGACGCTCCGCCAGCTCGGCTACCACGACAAGCCGATCGTCGTGGTAGACCTGAACGGCTATTGGGGACCGCTGGTCGCGCTGGTCGACCGGGTGATCGAGCAGAAGTTCGCAGGCGGCGACGCGCGCGCCCTGTTCCACATGGTCGACACGGTCGACGAGGTTCTGCCAGCACTGGGGGTCGGCCGGCCGGCGATCACCCTGCGTGCGGCCGAGGCTGGCTGAGACCCGCCTCAGCCGGTGCCGTCGCCGACGATCGGGTTGGGCACCACCTGGCCGCCACGCTCGGCCTCGACCTGCTGCTGCCGCCGGCGGTAGAGTCCGACGAAGTCGACCGGATCGAGCAGCAGCGGCGGAAAGCCGCCATCGCGGGTGATATCGGCGACGATCCGCCGGGCGAACGGGAACAAGAGGCGCGGGCATTCGATCAGCAGGAAGGGCTCGAGGCTGCTCTCGGGCACGTTCTGCACGAGGAACACCCCGGCGTAGACCAGCTCGAGCACGAATACGGTGTCGTCGCCCGCCCGCCCCTGGAGCTGCAGGTCCATGCTGACCTCGTGCTGGTCAGAGCCCATGCTCTGGCGCTGCACCTGGAGCTCGCGGATCTGCACCTGGAACTGCCGGTCGGCCTTCAGGCCCAAGGGCCCGCGCGGATTCTCGAACGACAGATCCTTGACGTACTGGGTCTGAATCATCAGCCGCGGCGGCTGTGCCTGACTCGTGGCGCCGCCAGGCGGCGTCTCCGGGGTTTCGGCCATGCTGGTGCGCTTCCTTTGCGAAGGGAGTGGAGGGCGGCCTCAGCCCAGGCGCACCAGGATCGCGTTGCCGACCTCCTGGCCGGTCAGCGAGCGGATGAAGCCCCAATGGGTGATCACCGCGACCCGGTGACGGTCGGGCAGTGGTCGGTCTTGGCCCGAAACCGGACGCCGCGCTCGGCGAGGCTCGCCTCGGTCTCGTCGGGCTGGCCCCACCAGAGCTCTTCGAGGTGCGCGAAGTCGAGCGCCGGCCAGAGCGCCGTCAGCTCGCTCGCGGGCGTGCCGAGATCGCACGAGAACACGCAGCGCTCGCGCACCAGGGGCTCGATCGCGATCGCGAGACCGAGCGCCTCGGCGACGATGGTCGCGGTCTCCAGCGCGCGCCGGTAGGGGCTCGCGACCAACCGGTCGACCCCGGCCGCGGCCAGCTGGCGCGCCAGCTCTGCGGCCTGACTGCGGCCGTCCGCGGTCAGCGCCCGATCGGGAATGCCGGGGTCGATCCGGGTGCGCGAGTAGTGCCGGTTCCATTCCGATTCGGCATGCCGCACCAGGATCATCGCGCGCCGTCCCAGCCGCCGCGCGGCGGTGGCGGCTCGCCCACGCTCCAGCTCCTCGAAGTCACCGTCCAGCACGGGTGCCGCCGGGCGTTGGTCGCCCGGGCGGCGCCGCCGGCGGCCGCCGCACTGGCGCTCGAGGTAATGGCCGATCCGGCGGTAGAGCAGGCCGCGCACCGGCGGCAGCAGCAGCACGGCGGCGCACGTCGGTGATGAAGCCAGGCGTCAGCAGCAGAGCGCCTGCGACCATCAGGCAAAAGCCCTCGAACACCTCGGCCACGGGCATGACGCCGTGCTCGAGCTGGCGCTGCGCCCGGGTCAGCACGGCGAAGCCCTGCGGCGCAGCATCCACGCGCCGATCAGCGCGCTCAGCACGATCAGCCCCAGCGTCGGCACGACGCCGATCCAGCTGCCGACCTGGATCAGCACCGCGATCTCCGCCAGCGGCACGAGCGATGAACGCCGCCAGCAAAATCGGGCCGAGCCGGACGCGGCCGGTGGTTTGTCTTTCCGATCTGCGCATTATATGATTGTTTAGGACCTCGTCCTTAGCTTGCGCCAGCTGCTTCTGCGGGCACCATCCGCGAAATCGCCCGCCGCCGCAACCCGGGCGTCGACGGAGCCGGAATGTCCGAGGGCTTTGCCTACATCGATATCCTGTTCTTCGCGATGGTCGCGGCGTTCATCGCGCTCCGCCTGCGCAGCGTGCTCGGCCGGCGAACCGGCCAGGAGCGCCGGCGCACCGCCGACTTCGGCGCCGCGCGCCGCAACGGCGCCGCGCGACAACGTGGTGGCCCTGCCCGACCGCTCCGCGCCGCCCACCGAGGTCGAAGCCGGCATCGCGGACCTCGCCGACGGCACGCTGAAGGCGGGGCTGACCCAGATCCGGCTGGCGGACCCGCATTTCGACCTCGCGCCAGTTCCTCGACGGCGCCCGCAGCGCGTTCGAGACGATCGTCGAGGCTTACGGCGCGGGCGACAAGGACGCGCTGCGGCCGTTGCTCGCCGACGACGTGTTCATGGCTTCGCGGCGCGATCGATCAGCGGCGCAGGCCGCCGGTCAGAAGCTCGAGACCCAGCTGATCGGGATCCGCGGCGCCGACCTCGTCGATGCCGGATTGCAGGGCTCGACGCGCGCGTGTCAGCATCCGCTTCGCCAGCGAGCAGGTCAACGTCATGCGCGACGGCGCGAGGCAACGTCGGTCGACGGCGAGCCCGGGACCGCCGAGGACGTGATCGACATCTGGACCTTCGAGCGCGACACCGCGCAGCCCCGATCCCAACTGGAAGCTGGTCGAGACCCGCACGCCCTCCTGATGCGCCGGCAGCTCCGGTCGGCCGGCGTGGTCGGGCGCCTCGCCTCCTCGCGCTGCTGCTCGGCGCTGGCGGCTTGCGCGCCGCCGCCGCCGGCGCCGAGCCCCGAGCTCGATCTCGAGCCGCTCGCGCTTCGACCGGCTCGGCGGCTGGCAGGACGACGACCCGAGCGCGGCGCTGGCTGCGTTCCGGCGCTCCTGCAGCAGCCTCGCGGGCAGCGACGGCCGAGGCCGATCGGGCCGCGACCCGCTGTTCGGCGGGGTCGCGCGACTGGCTGCCCGGCCTGCGCCGCCGCCGGCGCAGCGCGAGCCTGGCGCTCCGCCGACCGCGCGCGCGCTTCTTCGAGGCCTGGTTCCAGCCCTATCTGGGTCAGCGACAACGGCAATCCCGAGGGCCTGTTCACCGGCTACTACGAGCCGGTGCTCAACGGCTCGCGGCAGCGCAGCGCGCGCTACCCGGTGCCGCTGCACGCGCCCCGCCCGAGCTGGTGCGTGTCGAGCTCGGCCACTTCAATCCCGGACCTCGCGGGCCATGCATCTGCGGCCGGTTCGCGGACGGCAAGTTCGTGCCCTACTACTCGCGCGCCGAGATCGAGCGACGGCGCGCTCGCCGGGCGCAACCTCGAGCTGCTCTGGGTCGACGATCCGATCGCCAAGTTCTTCCTGCAGATCCAGGGCTCGGGCCAGGTCCGGCTCGACGACGGCTCGGTGGTCCGGGTCGGCTACGCCGCGCAGAACGGCCAGCCCTACCGGGCGATCGGCCGCGATCTGATCGAGATCGGCGCGCTGCCCGCGCGAGCAGGTCTCGCTGCAGTCGATCCGGGCCTGGCTGCGCGCGCATCCCGGCGAGGCGCCGGCGATCATGGAGCGCAATCCGCTCCTACATCTTCTTCCAGGAGCAGCCCGAGCTCGCGCGCCGCCGACGGGCCGCTCGGCGCCGAGCGGCGTGCCGCTCACCGCCGGCCGCTCGCTCGCGGTCGACCGCCGCTTCCTGCCGCTCGGCGCGCCGCTCTGGCTCGACGCCAGCGCGCCCGGCCCGACGGCCGCAGGCGGCCGCTGCGCCGGCTGATGGTCGCGCAGGACACCGGCGGCGCGATCAAGGGCGTGGTCCGCGGCGACGTCTTCTGGGGTGCGGGCGAGCGCGCCGAGGCGATCGCCGGGCGCATGCAGAGCCGGGGCCGCTACGCGATCCTGCTGCCGCGGGCGCTGACGCCCGACCAGCTGAGCGCCTGCCGGTCGCCGGATCAATTGCCGGCCCCAGGCCATCGCCGCTAAGGTCGCGCCCGCCAAAGTCGGTTGCCGCCGTCACTGATGTCCACGCTCGCCGCCCCGCGTCGCCCTGTTCGTCACCTGCCTGGTCGACCTGTTCCGGCCGGCGGTCGGCTTTGCCGCGGTCAAGCTGCTCGAGGCCGCCGGCTGCCGGGTCGAGGTGCCGCGCGGCCAGACCTGCTGCGGCCAGCCCGCCTACAATCAGGGCGACCGCGCCGACGCGGTCAGGATCGCGCGGCGCACGATCGAAGCCTTCGCGGGCTACGACTACGTCGTGGCGCCGTCCGGCTCCTGCGCCGGCATGCTGAAGACGCACTATCCCGAGCTGTTCCCGCCGGCTCGCGCCGACGCCGAGCGCGCGCCGCGAGCTGGCGGCCCGGACCTTACGAGCTGACCGGGTTCCTGGTCGACGTGCTGGCGGTCGGATCGAGTCGCCGCCGAGCTGCCGGCCGCGCGCGACCTACCACAATTCCTGCTCGAGCCTGCGCGAGCTCGGCGTCCGCGACCAGCCGCGCCAGCTGCTCGCCGGCGTCGCCGGGCCTGGAGCTCGCCGAGCTGCGCCGAGCGCCGAGGTCTGCTGCGGCTTCGGCGGCACCTTCTGCGTCAAATACCCGGAGATCTCGACCAAGATGGTCGACGACAAGGTGCGCGCGATCGAGGCACCGGCGCCGAGCTGGTGCTCGCGGCCGATCTCGGCTGCCTGATGAACATCGCCGGCCGCCTGAAGCGCCTGGGCTCCACGGTCGAGGCCCGCCACGTCGCCGAGGTGCTGGCCGGCGGCGCCGCGCGTGCCGCCGATCGGCGGCCTGAGCCCGGCGACCTCGCCATGCAACCGACCTCGCTCGCGTTCAAGGCCAACGCCCAGCGGGCGCTGGCGACCCGGTGCTGCAGGCGGCGCTCGGGTTCGCCCGCGGCGGCTTTCCAGCACAGGCGCCGCGCCGCCGCCGACCGGCTGCCGGAGTTCGAGGCGCTGCGCGATGCCGCCAAGGCGATCAAGGACCACACGCTCGCCCACCTCGACCTCTACCTCGAGGCGTTCGAGCGGCGCGTGCTCGAGCAGGGCGGCAAGGTCCACTGGGCGCGCGATGCCGCCGAGGCGCGCGCGGTCGTGCTCAAGCTCTGCAAGGCCGCCGGCGCGCGCTCGGTGACCAAGAGCAAGAGCATGATCGCCGAGGAGATCGGCCTCAACGAGGCGCTCGAGGCGAACGGCATCGCGCCGGTCGAGACCGATCTCGGCGAATACATCGTCCAGCTCGCCGGCGAGACGCCCGAGCCACATCCTGGCGCCCGCGATCCACATGACCAAGGAGCGGTCGCCGACCTGTTCGCGCGAGCACCACGGCCGGCCGCGGGTCGAGGCGCCGAGGAGCTGCTCGGCCGAGGCGCGCCAGGCGCTGCGCCAGCGCTACTTCGCCGCCGAGGTCGGCATCACCGGCGCCAACTTCCTGGTCGCCGAGACCGGCTCGGTGATCCTCGTGACCAACGAGGGCAACGCCGAGCTCACCCAGGGCCTGCCCAAGACCCACATCGTGGTCGCGAGCCTCGAGAAGCTGGTCCCGACGCTCGAGGACGCCTGCACGCTGCTGCGCGTGCTGGCACGCTCGGCGACCGGCCAGGAGTTCTGCGGCCTACACGACGATCCTGACCGGGCCCAAGCGGCCGACCGACCTCGACGGTCCGAGCCAGTTCCACGTCGTCCTGGTCGACAACGGCCGCAGCCAGTGGTCGGCAGCGAGTTCCAGGACATCCTCCGCTGCATCCGCTGCGGCGCCTGCATGAATCATTGCCCGGTCTACCTGACCACCGGCGGCCACGCCTACGGCTGGGTCTATCCGGGGCCGATGGGCGCGGTGCTGACGCCGCAGTTCATCGGCATCGAGCAGGCCCACCACCTGCCGAGCGCATCGAGCTTCTGCGGTCGCTGCGAGGCGGTCTGCCCGGTCCGGATCCCGCTGCCCAAGCTGATGCGCCACTGGCGCGAGCAGGAGTTCGGCAAGGGCCTCGCGCCGCCGACCGCGCGCTACGGCACGCGGCTGTGGGCGTTCGCCGCGCGCGCGGCCGGCGCTCTATCACTTTGGCGCCCGCCTCGCGGTCGCGCCTGCTCGGCCTGCTCGCCGGCCGCCGCGGCCGCTTTCGCAGCCTGCCGCTGGCCGGCGGCTGGACCGGCTCGCGCGACCTGCCGGCGCCCGAGGGCCGCACCTTCCAGGCGCTCTGGCGGGCGCGCGGCGGCGGTTCGTGAGCGAGGCCGCGCGCGATGCCGTGCTCGAGCGCCTGCGCCAGGTCGCTGGGCCGGCGCGGCCCGGGTGCGACCGAGGCGCGCAACGCCGTGCAGGCGCGGCTCGCCGCGCCGCCGCCGGGCCTGATCCCGGCGCGGGCCGATCTCAACCTCGAGGGCCGGATCCAGCTGTTCACCGCCGAGGCCGAGGCGGTCCAGGCCGGCGTCCGCCGCCTGCGGCGCTACGACGACCTGCCCGACGCGATCGAGCGCTATCTGCGCGAGCGCAATCTGCCGATGCGTCTGGTCGATGGCGAGCGATCCGCTGCTCGCCCAGGTCAACTGGTCAGCGGACCATGCTGACCTTGCGGACCGGCCGGGCCGCGGACGAGGATGCGGTCGGGCTCACGGTCGCCTTCGCCGGCATCGCCGAGACCGGCACGCTTGATGCTGTGCTCGGGGCCCGAGACGCCGACCACGCTCGCGTTCCTGCCCGAGACCTCGCTCGTGGTGCTGCCGGCCGCCCGCGTGCTGCGCGCCTACGAGGACGGCCTGCGCTTGCTGCGCGCGGAGCGGGGCGGCCTGCCGCGCTCGGTCAACCTGATCACCGGGCCCTCGCGCTCGGGCGACATCGAGCAGACGCTGCAGCTTGGCGCCCATGGGCCGCGCCGGCTGCAGATCCTGCTGGTCGACGAGCTGATCGCCGCCGGCCGGCCCGGACGCCATCGATGAGCGCACCGCGGCGACCGAGCGCCGCCGAGCTGGCTTTGTGGCGGCGCGTCATGGCCGAGGCCGCGCCGCCGCGCGAGCGGCCGCCGCCCAGCCGGAGGCGAGCGAGCGCCGCCGCCGCGCGCCGGTGCGCGGGCGGCCGCCGGCCGGCGCGCGACCCTACGCGCGGGCGCTCGACCCGCAGCGGCCGGTCGATCTCGACCGCCGCACCTGGCTGCGCCTGAAGCGCGGCCGGGTCGAGATCGAGCGCCGGCTCGATCTGCACGGCCAGACCCAGGCGCAGGCGCACGAGCGGCTCGAGGCGTTCGTCGCCGAGGCCGCGGCGGGCGGCTGCCGCTGCGTCCTGATCGTGACCGGCAAGGGCCTGGAGACCGGCGGCACGCTCCGCCACATGGTGCCGCGCTGGCTGAACGAGGACCCCAACCGCGCCCGCGTGGTCGCCTTCACGCCTGCCCAGCCGCGCGACGGCGGCTCAGGCGCCCTCTACGTCCTGCTCCGCCGCCGGCGGGGGGCCGCTTAAGCGGGGGAGCTCACATGCCCTTGGCGGCGTCGATCACGTCGCCGAACAGGACCCACTTGGCGCCGTCGAACTTGGCCAGCTGCATGCTCTCGATCGGGTAGAAGTCGCTCGGGCTGGTGTCGATCACGACGCCTGGCAGCAGCATCGGCAGCTCTAGACCCGTAAGATTGGCCGCCTCGCGCATCACGTTGGCGCGGGAGAGATCGTCGCCGCATTGCTCGAGCACCTGCACGAAGGTCATCGCCACGTTGTAGCCGTAGACGTTGAACTGATCGGTCTTGTCGGCCTCGGGATTGTGCTGGTCCATCCAGGCGAGCCAGTCGCGATATTCCGGGCTGTCCTGCCATTGCGGGTCGGTCGGGTCCTTCTGGTAGAGCGCGGTGATCAGGCCTTTCGACTTCTCGAGCCCGGCCGGCTGCAGCACCGAGCCGACCGAGTTCGACACGTTGTTCAGGAAATGCAGCGGCTGCCAGCCGATGTCGGCCGCCTTGCGGATTGCCTGGGCGGCGAACTTCGGCGTCGTGATGTTGAAGAAGATGTCGGCGCCACTGCCTTTGAGCGAGATGATCTGCAAATCGACGGTCGGATCGGTGACCTCGTAAGACTGCTCCGCCACGATCATCTTCTCGGCCAGCTCGCCGAGCCCGGCTTTGAAGCCAATCAGGTAGTCTTTGCCGTAATCGTCGTTCTGATAGAGGATGCCGATCTTGCCGGTCGGCTGGTTTTCCAGAATGTATTTGGCGTAGATCTTGGCTTCGCTCTGGTAATTTGGTTGCCAACCCATGGTCCAGGGAAACTTTTCCGGTTGGCCCCATTTGGTGGCGCCGGTCGCGACGAACAGATGCGGCACCTGCTTGGCATTCAGATATTGGTGGACCGCGGTGTTGGTCGGCGTGCCGAGCGATTGGAAGATCAGCAGCACCTGCTCCTGCTCGACGAGCTTTCTGATCTGCTCGACCGTCCGCGGCGGGCTGTAGCCGTCGTCGAGCGAGACGAAGTCGATCGTCCGGCTGTGGATGCCCCCCTCGGCATTGACCTTGGCGAAGTAGGCCTGGAGCGCGCGGCCGATCGCGCCGTAGGCCGAGGCCGGGCCGCTGTAAGGATTGGTGTTGCCGATCCTGATCTCGGTGTCGCTGACACCGGGGCCGTAGTCCGCGGCGGCGCCTGGCAGCGCAAGTCCGGCACCAAGCGCGCTGGCGGCGATCAATAACCTCGCGGTCCGCATGATCCTGTCCTCCGCTCCCGGCCGGCGGCAGTTTTGTCCACTTCAGGCGGCGCGTCGCCGGCGACGACGCGCCCAGCGCTGATGAAGACTGCCCACCAGACCCCACATACCATACGGCATCACGTACATGAACGCGATCAGGAACAGCCCGTAGATCGCCCACGGCGCGGCTTTCGAGATCTGCTCGGCGAAGTTGGGGACGAACTGCACGAACAGGCCGCCGAAGATCGCCCCCGGGATCGAAGCCAGGCCGCCGACCACGAGACCGACCAGGAGCGTGATCGACAGGAACACCGTGAAGCTGTCCGGGGCCACGAACTGGACGACGATCGCGCCGAGCGCGCCGGCGATGCCGGTATAGCCGGCGCTGACCCCGAAGGTCAGGGTCTTGTAGAGCGCCTGATTGATGCCCATCGCCTCGGCGGCGATCGGGTTGTCGCGGATCGCCTTGAGCGCGCGCCCGGTCCGGCCGCGCACGAGGTTCCAAGCGCCGGCCAACAGCAGCACGAGGACGCCAAGCGTGACGTAGTAGAGCCACTGGTCCGCCGACAGCGGCAGGCCGGCCGGCGGCTCCGGCTTCAGGATCACGATCCCCTGGACGCCCCCGGTCCAGTCGGCGAGATGGCTCGACTTCAGGATCTGCGGCATCGCCACGGCGAGCGCGAAGGTCGCGAGCGCCAGATAGAGTCCCGCCAGCCGGAGCGCCGGGAAGCCGAACAGGAAGCCCCGCGCCGAAGCCGATCGCGCCGGCCGCCGGCAGGGTCCAGTACCAGGCCAGGCCGCCGTGGGTCATCAAAACCGCAGCGGTATAGGCGCCGAGCGCGTAGAAGGCGCCGTGGCCGAGCGAGAACTGACCATTGTAGCCGGTCAGAAGGTTGAGGCCGAGGATCGCGATCGCGTAGACCAGCGCCAGCGTCAGCTGAAAGGTGCGGTAGTCGCTGAGCAGCAGCGGCAGCGCGGCGGCAACGAGCAGCACCGCGGCCAGCGCCAGAGCCCTGCCGGCCGCCATCCGCTCAGACCCGCCTGACGATGCGCCGGCCGAACAGGCCGTTCGGGCGCAGCAGCAGGACCAGCATGATCAGCGCGAGCGCCAGCGTCAGCTTGAGCTCGCTGCCGACCCCGGGCACGTAGGTCCCGATCAGGTTCTCGGCGACCCCGACCAGGAAGCCGCCGATCACGGCGCCGGCCGGGCTGTCGATGCCGCCGAGCAGCGCGCCGGCAAAGCCATAGAGCAGCGTGCCGATCATCATGTTGGGCTCGAGGAACACGATCGGCGCGATCATCATGCCGGCGACCGCGCCGATCGCGGCCGCGAGCCCCCAGCCGAGCGCCAGCATCCAGCCGACCCGGATGCCGACCAGGCGGGCGGAGACAGGGTTCTCGGCGGCCGCGCGCATCGCGAGCCCGGTGGGCGTCAGGCGGAGAAAGGCGAACACCAGCACGAGCAGGACCAGCGTGACCGCGATCACGCCCAGCTCGTGGCCGCCGATGTAGCGGTTGCCGAATGGCGGCTGCTCGGGGAACGGGCTCGGGAAGGGCTTGATCGTGTAGTCGAACAGCCAGCCGGCGAGCGCGTTGAAGATCACCAGCAGGCCGATGAACACGATCACCTGGTTCAGGACCGGCGCCTGCTCGACCGGGCGGATCACGACCCGCTCGAGCGCGACCGCGCCCGCGAACGAGACCGCGACGGTCGCGATGAACGCGCGCCCAGTAGGGCCAGCCGGCCGCGATCAGCGACCAGGCGATGTAGGTGCTGAACATCGCCATCTCGCCCTGGGCGAAATTGAAGTGGTCGGAGGCCTGGTAGATCATGACCACGGCGAGCGCGACCAGCGCGTAGACGCCGCCCAGTGCGATCCCGGACAGAAGCTGCTGCAGGAACAGATCCATCGCGGTCCTTTCAGTACCCGAGATAGGCGCGGCGCACGGCCGGGTCGGCGCGCAGCTCGGCCGCCGGTCCGGCGCGCACGACCCGGCCGGTCTCGAGCAGATAGGCGCGCTCGGCGAGGTCGAGCGCGAGCTCCGCGTTCTGCTCGACCAGCAGCATGCTGACGCCGTCCTCGCGGCGGATCCGGCCGAGGATCCGGAAGATCTCGCGGACCACGAGCGGGGCGAGGCCGAACGAGGGCTCGTCGAGCAACAGAACGCGCGGCCGCAGCATCAGCGCGCGCGCGATCGCCAGCATCTGCTGCTCGCCGCCCGACAAGCGTGCCGGCCTGCTGCCGCCGGCGCTCGGCGAGCACCGGGAAGTAGCTCTCGACCCGCTCGAGGTCGGCCCGCGACGCCGGTCGCGATCGCGGCGCGGTGTAGGCGCCAAGCCGCAGGTTGTCGGCGACCGAGAGGCGCAGGAACGTGCCGCGGCCGTCGGGCACGTGCGCGATCCCGAGCCGCGTGATCGCCTCCGGGCTCAGCCGCTCGATCCGCCGGCCGTCGAACGTGATTCTGGCCGCGCGTGCGGACCAGCGCCGAGATCGCGCGCAGCGTCGTGGTCTTGCCCGCGCCGTTGGCCCCCAGGATGGTCGTGATGCCGCCGGCCTCGAGCGCGAGATCGATCCCGAACAGCGCCTGGGTCTGGCCGTAGAACGCCTCCAGCCCGGCGACCTCGAGCAAGCCCGCCATCAGGCCGCGGCGCCGAGATAGGCGCGGATCACGTCGGGATGGCGCCTGGACCTCGGCGGGCGCGCCGTCGGCGATCTTGCGGCCGAAGTCGAACGCGACGACCTTGTCCGAGACCGCCATCACCAACTGCAGGTGGTGCTCGACCAGCAGCACCGTGAGCCGGCGCTGGTCGCGGAGCGCCCGGATCTGGCTGGCTGAGATCCTCGATCTCGGTCGTGATCGAGGCCGCCCGCCGGCTCGTCGAGCAGCAGCAGGGTCGGCTCGAGCGCGAGCGCGCGCGCGAGCTCGACCCGCTTTTGCATGGCGAAGGTCAGCGCGCCGGCGGGCGTGCGCGGCGACGTCCTCGAGGCCAAGCTCGACCAGCAACGCCTCGGCGCGCAGCGCGCGCAGGCGCCGCTCCTCGCGCCCGATCCAGGGCAGACGCAGCGCGTCCGAAAGAAAATCGCTGCGGCTCCGGCAATGGGCGCCGATCATCACGTTTTCGAGCACGGGCAAAGTCGGGAACAGGGCCAGGTTCTGGAAGGTGCGGGCGATCCCGAGCGGTGCGATCCGGTGCGGCGGCAGGCCCAGCAGCGAGCGGCCGCCAAATCGGATGTCGCCCCGGTCGGGCCGGTAGAGGCGGCTGATGCAGTTGAAGAGCGTGGTCTTGCCGGCGCCGTTCGGCCCGATCAGGCCGACGATCGAGCGCGCCTCGACATCGAAGGCGACGCCGGCGAGCGCCACGACCCCGCCGAACCGTAGCGACAGATCGCTCACCCGGAGCAGCGGTTGCCCGGCCATGGTCGGTGCGTCCGTCATCCCATCTGCTCCCAGCGCCCCCCTCGCAACCTAGCGCCGGGTCGGCCCGGTCGTCACCGGCGATTCGAATCGGTCCCGCGGGGTTGCCGCGCTGCTTTAAGATGCGCTACTAAGGGCGAGCATTCGCGCGGCGACTACGGCAAGAGGCCATGAACCCCCTTCTGGTGCCCGGCGCCATGGTGCGCCATCCGACCCAGCCGGACTGGGGCATGGGTCAGGTGCAGTCGGTGGTCGGCGAGCGGGTCACGGTCAACTTCGAGGACCGCGGCAAGGTCCTGATCAACGCCGCCGTGATCGAGCTCGAGATCGTCGAGCCCGAACGGCCGGGCTGACGTCGCCGGACCCGGCTTTGGACCACGCTTGGCCGTCGCGAAGCCCCGCCCAGCGCCCGGCGGCCCGGTCCAAGCATCGCAGCCGGGCCCGGCAGCCGGCCGGAGGCCCTGGCGTCGCCGGCTGCGCTGGCTGCTGATCGGGCCGCTCGGCCTCGTGCTCGTGATCGTCGGCGCTCGGCTGGTTCACGAGCCTCGATCTCGCCGACCTCCAGCGGCCGCCGCCCGAGGCCGGCAACGCCCAGATCACGCTGCTCGATCAGGCGGGCGCCGCGTTCGCGAGCTTCGGCGAGCGCTACGGCGACTATCTCGGCCTCGAGCAGATGTCGCCCTGGCTGCCCAAGGCGGCGATCGCGATCGAGGACCGGCGCTTCTATCAGCATCCGGGCATCGATCCGATCGGGATCGCCCGCGCGCTCGTCAACAATC
This sequence comes from uncultured Alphaproteobacteria bacterium, assembly GCA_963840925.1. GTDB lineage: Bacteria > Pseudomonadota > Alphaproteobacteria > Geminicoccales > Geminicoccaceae > DATAOG01. The sequence goes on along the minus strand of CAWJAY010000008.1, from coordinate 29,808 downwards.
TCAAGGCCGGCCACGTCGTCCAGGGTGGCAGCACGATCAGCCAGCAGCTGGCCAAGCTCGCGTTCCTCTCGCCCGAGCGCAGCCTCGCGCGCAAGGTCAAGGAAGCGCTGTTCACGCTTTGGATCGAGGCGCGCTTCAGCAAGCAGGAAATCCTCGAGGCCTACCTGAACCGGGTCTACCTCGGCAGCGGCGCCTACGGGGTCGATGCCGCCGCGCGGCGCTATTTCGCCAAGCCCGCGGCCGAGCTGTCGCTGGCCGAGGCGGCGCTGCTCGCGGGCGTGATCAAGGCGCCCTCCTATTTCGCGCCGACCCGCGATCTGCCGGCTCGCCCGCAAGCGCGCTGCGGTGGTGCTCGACCAGCATGGTCGAAGCCGGGCTCGCAAGCAGCCGAGCAGGCGGCCGCGGCCAAGGCGCACCCGGCCGCGCTCGCAGCGCCCCGGACCCGCGCCGACAGCGGCTACTTCGCCGACTGGGTCGCGGCCGAGAGCCGGCTCTACGCCGATCCGGGCCAGACCGCGGCTCCAGGTGCGCACGACCTTCGACCCGAAGATGCAGGACGCCGCCGGGGCGGCGGTGCAGAGCGCGTTCGCCAAGGCCGGCGCCAAGGGCAGCCAGGTCGGCCCTGGTCGCGATGACCCCGGACGGTCGGGTGCGCGCCATGCTCGGCGGCCGCGACTACGCGTCCAGCCAGTTCAACCGGGCGACCCAGGCCAAGCGCCAGCCGGGCTCCGCGTTCAAGCTGTTCGTCTATCTGGCGGCCCTCGAGGCGGGCCTCAGGCCCGAGGACCGGATCTCGGCGGCCGCCGCTCGAGGTCGACGGCTGGCAGCCGCGCAATGACGACGGCGCCTACCCGGGCGCGATCACGCTGACCGACGCCTTCGCCCACTCGGTCAACACCGCTGCGGTCCGGATGTCCGAAGAGGTCGGGCGCGGCAACGTGATCAAGCTCGCCGAGCGGCTCGGCATCACCTCGGCGCTGCGGGACGACCCGAGCCTGGCGCTCGGCTCCTCCGAGGTCCGCCTGCTCGAGCTGACCGGCGCCTACGCCTCGATCGCCAACGGCGGCCGCCTGGTCTGGCCGGAGGCGATCGAGGCCATCGAGGGCACGGCCGACCAAGTGCTCTACCAACGCCGGCCGGTCGACGAGCCGGTGCTCGAGCCCGCCGTCGTGCGCGCGATGCGGGCGATGCTCGAGGTCACGGTCCAGCGCGGCACCGGCCAGCAGGCCGCGCTGCGCCGCTTCGTCGCCGGCAAGACCGGCACCAGCTCCGAGAGCCGGGACGCCTGGTTCGTCGGCTTCACCGACGACCTGGTGGTCGGGGTCTGGGTCGGCAACGACGACGGCCGGCCGATGACCGGCGTGCGCGGCAGCGGCCTGCCGGCCCGGATCTTCCGCGACTTCATCGAACGCGCCGAGGGCGACGACGCCTTCCTGCCGGAGCCGCCGCCGGCCAAGCCGCGCGAGAACCCGGTGGTCGACGCGGTCGGCGAGTTCGTCTCCGACGTGGTCCGCTCGCTCAAGGGCCTGTTCAGCGACGACTGACCGTCGACACCGCGTGGCTCTATCGCCGCTCAGGGGTCGAAGACGGCCATGAAGCTGCGGAGCGTCGGGGCGACCTGGGCGGCCATCAGTGTGCCCGTGAACAGGTCGTAGTGGGCGGCACCCTGCAGCGTCAGGCGGGCGCGGCGGGCCTCTGCCAGCGTGGGCGCCAGAGCGTGGGCGGCGTGGGTCTGGCCGGGGCCGACCAGCGCGTCGGCCGAGGCCTCGATGGTCAGGAGCGCAGTCTCGCGGATCGCGGCCGGGTGCAGCTGGCGGCGGCCGACCCGAAGCCCGTGCTCGGACAGCGCGGGCGTGTGGAAGACCTGGCGCAGCATGTCGAGCACCAGCTCGGCCGGGACGTCGATCAGCGCGTGCAGGTCCTCGAGGCTGCGCAGGAAGCCGAAGCCGCCGCCCTCGGCGAGCTCGAGCCCCGCCAGCTCGAGAAAGGCGCCGAGCTGGGCGCGCAAATAGGGCTTGGGGTGGGCGGCTGCGAACAGCAGCAAGTGGTGCAGGCTCGGCAGCACGCGCCGCCCGGCGCCGGGGTGGCCGTCGTCGACGGTCCGCAGCCAGGTCGACTCGAGCGCGGCGGGCGGGGTCGAGAGCAGCAGGTGATTGGCGGCCGTGGGGTTGAGCTGGGGATCGATCGGGCCGCCGAGCAGGCTGAGCGTAACCGGGGCTGCCCCCGACCTTGCTCCGGCCAGCGCGGCGGCCGACAGCAGCGCTGGCACGGTCGCCTGGGAGAGCGCGACGACGTGCAGGCCCGGGCTCTGGGCGCGCATCAGGCGCTCGAGCAGGCGGACATGATCGACGAGATCGAACCCCCCGGCTGCCGCCGGTACCAGCCGGGCATCGCGCCAGTCGGTGACGATGATCAGGGCGTCCTCGAGCAGCGCCGCGATCAGGCCGGAGAGCACGGTCGTCGCGTAGCCCGAGTAGGGCGCAGCCAGTAGAATTGGATGTCGCGGCCGCGAGCCTGCGAGGCGCAGCGCCGACACCGCGGCGAATGGATGGTCGAGGATCACCTCCAGCTCGACCGGGCGGCCGGCGTCGCGCTCGACCGCGGCCCGCAGATCGCGCTCGGTCGCCTCGCCGACCTCAAGGTTGAGCAGCGCGAGGTCGGCGATCGCGGCCAGCGGGCCGGCGAACGGCAGGCACGTGGCGCGGCCGAGCGTCAGCCAGCCTCTGAAGCTGGCGCGCTGCCAGTCGGCGAGCTCGGTCAGCACGCGGCGGGCGGGGTTACTCGGCCGCCGCCGGCTGGCGCGCGAGATTGCGCTCGATCGCGGCCAGCGCCGCCTCGGCGCGCGCGCCATCGGGCCCGCCGCCCTGGGCGAAGTCGGGCCGGCCGCCGCCGCCCTTGCCGCCGAGCTCGGCGACGCCCGCGCGCACCAGCTCGACCGCGCTGATCCGAGGAATCAGGTCCTTGGACACCGAGACCACGAGCGAGGCCTTGCCTTCGTGCCGGCCGACGACCGCGACCACGCCGCTGCCGGCCTTGCTCAGGACCTGATCGGCCATGCCGCGCAGGGCCTGCGCCGGCACGTCTTCGAGCGCGCGCGCGAAGAACGGCACACCCGCAACCTCCTTGGCGTCGATCGCCGCCGCGCCGCCGCCGGTCGCCAGCTGCTGGCGCAGCTTGCCGATTTCCTGCTCCAGCCGCCTGCGCTCGCCGATCAGCGCCTGGACCCGCTCTGGCAGCTGGTCGGGGGCAACCCTGAGCGCGCCTGCCGCCTCGCCGAGCAGGCGCTCCTCGGCTTTGACGTGCTCGTAGGCGGCCTCCCCGGTCAGCGCCTCGATCCGGCGGATGCCGGCCGCGACCGCGGCCTCGGTGGTGATCTTGAACAGCGCGATGTCCCCGGTGCGCCGGACGTGGGTGCCGCCGCAGAGCTCGACCGAGGCGTGCCGCTCCGGGGCGACCTCCGGTGGTCGCCCCTGGGAGCCAGGCACGCGGCCGTCGGGCTCGCGGCCCATGCGCACGACCCGGACCTCGTCGCCGTATTTTTCCCCAAACAGGGCCATCGCGCCGGCCTTGATCGCCGCGTCGCGGTCCATCAGCCGAATCGTGACCTCGTCGTTCTGCCGCAGGAAAAAATTGACCTCGGCCTCGATCGCGGCCTGCTCCTCGGCGGTCACTGGCTTGGGGTAGCTGAAGTCGAAGCGCAGCCGGTCAGGGGCGACCAGCGAGCCCTTCTGGGTCACGTGCTCGCCAAGGTGGCGCCGGAGTGCCGCGTGCAGCAGGTGGGTCGCGGAGTGCGCCCGGCGCAGGCGCACGCGGCGCTCGGCATCGATCGCGAGCTGGACGGTGTCGCCGACCTGGAGCGCGCCGCCCTCCAGCCGGCCGATGTGAACGTAAAGGTCGCCGCCCGCCTTCTTCCGGGTATCAGTCACGCTGACGACCGCCGGCCCGCGGCGGATCGCGCCGGTATCGCCGATCTGGCCGCCCGCCTCGCCGTAGAAGGGCGTCTGGTTGGCGACGACCGTCACCTCGCTACCGGGCTCGGCGCGCTCGACCGAACGGCCTTCCACCACCAGCGCCCGGACCTGGGCCTCGGCCTGGTCGGTGTCGTAGCCCAGGAACTCGGTGGCACCCAGCGTCTCGCGCAGCTCGAACCAGATCCGCTCTTCGGCGAGCTCGCCCGAACCCTTCCAGCTCGCGCGCGCCTCGGCCCGCTGACGCGCCATCGCGGCCTCGAAGCCCGCCTTATCAACGGTCATGCCGCGGGCGCGCAACGCGTCCTCGGTCAGATCGAGCGGGAAGCCGTAGGTGTCATAGAGCCGGAACGCGACTTCACCAGCGATGACGCTCTTCAGGCCCGTAACTGGGAACGCGACCGACCTTTCCTGTGCACCCCCGACGGGCTTGCTTTTAACGCCCGTAACTGGCGGCGCAATGGAGCTTTCCGCTGCAGGCTCGACGGTCGCATGCGCCACGGCCTCGTCGAGCAATCTGAGCCCGCGCTCCAGCGTGCTCTGGAAACGAGTCTCCTCGAGCTTCAGGATCTCGGTGATCAGCGCCTCGGCGCGCACGAGTTCGGAAAACGCCTGGCCCATCTCGGCGACCAGCACCGGCACGAGGCGCCACATCAGCGGCTCGCGCGCGCCCAGCATGTGGGCGTGCCGCATCGCGCGGCGCATGATCCGGCGCAGCACGTAGCCGCGGCCCTCGTTGGACGGCATGACGCCGTCGGCAATCAGGAAGCAGGCGGCGCGCAGATGGTCCGCGATCACCTTGTGCGAGGGCCGCTGTGTGCCGAGCGCGCGGGTCCGGGTCAGCTCCTCGCTGGCCCCGATGATCCGGCGGAACAGGTCGACGTCGTAGTTGTCGTGATGGCCCTGGAGGACGGCTGCGATCCGCTCGAGTCCCATGCCGGTGTCGATCGAGGGCCGGGGCAGGGGCTCCCGCCGGCCGGGCTCGAGCTGCTCGAACTGCATGAACACGAGGTTCCAGATCTCGATGAAGCGGTCGCCGCCCTCGTCCGGGCTGCCGGGCGGGCCGCCCGCGACCTCGGGCCCATGGTCGTAGAAGATCTCCGAGCACGGGCCGCAGGGGCCGGTGTCGCCCATCTGCCAGAAGTTGTCCGCGGTCGGGATCCGGATCACCCGGCTCTCGGGCAGGCCCGCGATCTTGCGCCAGAGCCGATGGGCCTCGTCGTCCTCGGCGTAGACCGTGGTCAGGAGGCGGTCCGCGGGCAGGCCGTACTCCTCGGTGATCAGCTTCCAGGCCAGCTCGATCGCCAGCTCCTTGAAGTAGTCGCCGAAGCTGAAGTTGCCGAGCATCTCGAAGAAGGTGTGGTGACGGGCGGTGTAGCCGACGTTGTCGAGATCATTGTGCTTGCCGCCGGCGCGCACGCATTTCTGCGAGGTCGCGGCGCGCCGATAGGGCCGGCGCTCGAGCCCGGTGAACACGTTCTTGAACTGGACCATGCCGGCGTTGGTGAACAACAGCGTCGGGTCGTTGTGCGGCACGAGCGGGCTGGACGCCACGACCTCGTGGCCGTGGCCGGCGAAATAGTCCAGGAAGGCTGTGCGGATCTCGTTCGAGCTGGGCATGGGTCTCGGGCGGTGCCTGGGTGCGTTCGCCGTCTAGATAGCCGCACGCGGGGTCGGCGAAAAGCCCTCCTGCCGGCAGAAGCTTGCCGCCCGATGGCAAGTTGCCATCATAGCTTGGCAACCTGCCCAGGGAGGCATGATGAGCCAGAGGGCAGCTGGCACGGTCCGCTGCCGAGCACAACTGACCTCGCGGAAGCTCGGGGGCAAGGCTGTGCTCGGCGTGGACGTGAGGTCCGAGGCCGATCTGCTGGCGCTCGGCGAGCGCCGACTGCCGTTGGGCGTGCTCGCCGAATTGACCGCGGACGCCTTGTCGCCCGAGGAAGCCGAGCGCCTGATCATCCCGCGCCGGACGCTGTCGCACCGAAAGCAAAGCACCAGCCTTTGAGCCAAGTGGAATTGGAGCGCGTGGTGCGCATCGCCTCGATCGTCGCGCTGGCGGAGGAAACGTTCGGCGATAGGAACAAGGCACGCGCCTGGCTCCGCCGCCCGACCACCGCCTTCGACGGCAGGAGGCCGATCGACCTGCTGGCGACCGAGATCGGCGGTCACCTGGTCGAGCAGCTCCTCTATAGATCGCCCATGGTATCGCCGCCTGATGGTCCTGTGGCGGCTGACCAAGAGACGCTACGCCGATCGTTCCGGCCGCGGCGGTGAGGTCGCCGACGGCCGCTGGCACACACGAGGGCGCCCGGTCGTCTACTGCGCCGCGACCGCATCGCTTGCGGTGCTGGAGGTGCGCGTGCACCTGGATCTGTCGCTGACGCCCGCCGACTACGTGCTGATGGAGATCAGTCTGCCGGACAACATCTCGGCCCACACCGTGAGACCTGCCGATCTGCCAACCGGCTGGCGCGATCCCGGCGGCGAGGAGGTCTGCCGCCCGATCGGGGATGCCTGGTTGGAGGCCGGCGCGCAGGCGACCCTGATCGTGCCTTCCGCGATCATCACCGTCGAGCACAACGTCCTGCTCAACCCCCGGCATCCGGACGTGGCGGGCGTCGCGCCGCCACGCCTGAGGCCCTTCGCGTGGGACGACCAACTCCTGTAGCTCCGATGGCCGGATACAGGCTATCGTGGCGAGCAACAAAGCCTGAGCGCCTGGCGCCGAACGGGGATGCAAAAATGCGCACCGATGTCGAGTTCAGGAGCGAGGACGCGGTGACCTTGCGCGGCTGGCACTACCGGCCGGATCGCGGTCCTGGGCCGTGGCCGACGATCGTGATGGCCCACGGCTATTCGGCGGTCAAGGAGATGTACCTCGACCGGTTCGCCGAGGCGTTCGCCGCTGCGGGCCTCGCCGCGATCGTGTTCGACAACCGCAATTTCGGCGCGAGCGACGGCGAGCCGCGCCAGGAGATCGACCCCTGGCAGCAGATTGCCGACTATCGGGACGCGATCAGCTTTGCCGAGACGCTGCCCGAAACCCGGAACGACCGGATCGGGGTCTGGGGCTCGAGCTACTCGGGCGCGCACGTGATCGTGCTCGGCGCGATCGACCGGCGGATCCGCTGCGTCGCCTCGCAGGTGCCGCTGATCAGCGGCCACCGCAACGCGCGCCGGCTGATCCGGGCCGACATCGTGGCCGGGGTCGAGGCGCTGTGCGCGGAGGACCGGCGAAACCGCTACGCCGGCAAGCCGCCCGGCATGATCCCGGTGGTCTCGGAAAACCCAGCCGGGCCGGCCGTGCTGCCGACCCCGGACAGCTGGCAGTGGTTCAGCGAGACCGGCCGCAGCCGCGCGCCATCCTGGAAGAACGAGGTGACGCTGCGCTCGGTCGAGATGTTTCTGGCGTATGAGCCCGGCGCCTACGTCGGCTTCGTCAGCCCGACGCCGTTGCTGATGGTGGTGGCGCTCGGCGATCACCTCACCGTCGCCGACGAGGCGCTCGCGGCTTACGAGCAGGCGCTCCAGCCGAAGAAGCTGGTGACGCTGAGCGGCGGCCACTTCGATGCCTACGTCGCCGACTTCGAGCGGGCCTCGGCGGCCGCGCGCGACTGGTTCGTCGAGCACCTCGCCGGCTGAGGGCGGGCAAGCCGGCCGAGCACGTCCTCGACCGGCCAGACGTTGGCGGCCTCGACCCCCGGCAGCCGCTCGAGCTGCGGCAGCGCGCGCTGGAAGCCGGTCCCGCTCGGCAGCGAACCGGTCGCGAGCACGATCGCATCGGCGCCGTAGGCCTCGACGTCCTCGGGCTCGACCAGCGTGTTGAGCCGGAGCTCGACCTGAAGGCGCGCGAGCTCGCGCTCGTACCAGCCGATCAGATCGAGGATCTGGGCGCGCCGCGGCTGCAGGCCGGCGAGCCGGAAGCGGCCGCCGAGCACGGGCGCCGCCTCCGCGAGCGTGACCACGTGGCCGCGCCCGGCCGCAACCCGCGCGCTCTCGAGGCCGGCCGGGCCGCCGCCGACGACGAGGATCCTGCTCGGGCTGGCGCTCGGCGCGGGGCCGTCCCAGATGAACTCGCGGCCGGCCGAGGGGTTGACCAGGCAGGAGATCCAGTAGTCGCGGGCGCGGCGGCCCCAGCACCTCTGGTTGCAGGACAGACAAGGCCGGATCTGATCGGCGCGGCCGCTGCGCGCCTTGTTGCCGAGCTCCGGATCGGCGATCTGGCCGCTCACGATGCTGACCAGGTCGGCCTGGCCCGATGCGAGCACGGCCTCGGCGTTCTCGGCCGTGCGCACGTGGCTATCGCATTGGTCGCGGGCGTGGCGCACGACCTGCTTCAGCGCCGCGGCAAAAGGCGCGCCGAGCTTGTCCTCGCAGAGCACGGTCGGCATCAGCGGATAGAAATCGAAATAGCTGCCGGTGCCGCAGGTGATGTAGTCGATCAGGCCGCGCTGATCGTGCCAGGCGGCGATCTCCTGCATCGCCTCGACCGAGAGCGAGACCTCGACCGCGCGGTGCATGCTGACCGCGAGACCGATGATGACGTCGGGGCCGGCTGGGGTGCGGACGGTGAAAACCGATATACCCCAAGTGGGGTCCGTGATATCCAACCTGTGGTGCTGCCGAGCGTAGTTCCGCTACCATTGAGCTTCATTCGATAATGCAGACGGTTAAGGGACGACAGGGAGAGCGCCGTATGCAAGCCCCCAGCACGGACGAGGGGTGGGTTGATCCGACTTGGACCCGGCTAGAGGATCAGATCGAGTGGTATGATCGTCGGGCCGGCGAGGCGCAGCGGGCCTACCGCCGGCTCAAGGTGATCGAGGTGGTGTTCGGCGCCCTGATCCCGTTCCTGGCCGGCTTTCAGGACAACCTGGCCGCGGTTCTGCCGGTCTCGCTGCATCTGCTGCCGGCAGTCCTGATCGCGCTGCTCGGGGTCGCGATCGTGGTGCTGGAGGGCTTGCAGCATCTCAACCAATATCATCAGCTATGGCTCAGCTATCGCTCGACCTGCGCCGCGCTCGAGCACGAGAAGTTCCTTTTTCTCGCCGATGCCGGCCCCTACGGCGCCACCGAGGACAAGCGCGCCCATCTCGCCGAGCGGATCGAGGAGCTGATCTCGGGCGAGAACGCGATCTGGATCGCAACCCGCGTCCGCGGCTTCGACCGAAGATCGGCCGACTGAGCCCGGTCGACGGGCGTCAGATCCGATTGAGCGGGATCTTGATGTAGGAGACGCCGTTGTCCTCGGGTGGCGGCAGCGCGCCCGCGCGCATGTTGACCTGGATCGACGGAATCAGCAGCTTTGGCACCTTCAGCGTCTGGTCGCGCTCCGTCCGGACTTTGACGAACTCGGCCTGCCCGGTGCCCTCGTGGACGTGGATGTTCTTGGCGCGCTCTTCGGCGACCGTGGTCTCCCAGGCGATCGCGCGCCCGCCCGGGCCATAGTCGTGGCAGACGAACAGCCGGGTCGCGCCCGGCAGCGCCAGGATCTTCTCGATCGACTGGTAGAGCGTCGCGGCGTCGCCGCCCGGGAAGTCGGCGCGCGCGGTCCCGCCGTCGGGCATGAACAGCGTGTCGCCGACGAACGCCGCATCGCCGATCACGTAGGTCACGCAGGCCGGCGTGTGGCCCGGGGTATAAAGCACGTGCGCGTCGAGCGCGCCGATCCGGAAGTGCTCGCCCTCCTTGAACAGCCGGTCGAACTGGGCGCCGTCGGTGTTGAAGGTCTTCTCGAGATTGAACAGGTCCTTGAACAGCTTTTGGACCTCGGTGATGTGCTCGCCGATGCCGATCCGGCCGCCCAGCTGCTGCTTCAGATAGGGGGCGGCGGACAGGTGGTCGGCATGGGCATGTGTCTCGAGGATCCAGTCGATCGCGAGGCTCCGCTCGCGGACGAACCCGATCACCCGGTCGGCGAACTCGGTTCGCGTGCGGCCGGCCGCTTCGTCGAAATCGAGCGCGGCATCGATGATCGCCGCATGCCGGCCGTCCGGCTCGCGCACGACGTGGCAGATCGTGTTCGAACTCCTCATGGAAGAACGAGGTCACCTCCGGTTTCATGCTGCTCCTCCATCGCCCTGGCCCGCGCGGCTCCTCGCGCTCGTCCGGCGTTCGCGGCACCATCCGATCCTAGCCGATCCCGGCGCGGCCGACGAGCCACCGCATTCTTGCGGCGGGCTCAGCGCGCTGCGGCGAGCCTAGGTGAAGGCGGCGTCTCGCCGGCAATCTCGAGCAGCAGCTTGGACAGGATCGCCGAGGCAAAGGCCGTGTAGTCGGTGGTCACCATCAGGAACGCGCCCGGGCCGCCGATCACCTTTTCCTCGAAGTAGCGGTCGAGCTCGGCGGCGGGGCCGCCCCAGGGGTTCGGCCGGTTGTTGACCATCGGCAGGCCGTTGATCGTGATGCCGGTCGCGATCGCCTGATCGCGCGCCGCCTCGACCGGCCGGCCGCGGTTGTTGTAGCCGTCGCTCGAGAGGTCGATGACCCGGCGCGCACCCTCGATGCCGTTGTCCTGGAACAGCGGCACCGCGTAATCGATCGCGGCGCTGAGCGAGGTCCAGTGCGCCGTCGCCATCGGCGCCTCGGCGAGCGCGTCGGCGAACGCCTCGGCGCCGGAGGCATCCTCGATCACGGTCCAGTCGAGCATGGTCCGCTGGTAGTCGTCGCCCGCCCATTCGAAATAGGTCACCGCGATGCGGCCGACCATGCCGCGCTGGATCGCCTCGATCACGTCCGGGTGGCGCAGCGCCGCGATGTAGCCCTCGCGCTGCAGGCGCATCTCGATCTCATCGACGCTGCCGGAGACGTCGACCGCCAGCACCAGCTCCAGGTCGACCGGCAGGCCTTGGGCGCCGGCGCCAGCGGGCGCCGCGATCAGGCCTAGCGCCAAGGCGCCGCATACGAGTGTCCCCAGTGGCTTCATCGAAGCTTCCCCCCGATTGATTGTCACGGTGCCGGCCGCAGGGCGCGCCGACCCCGATCGACCAGCTGCATCCAGGACGGTGCCGCCGATCTCGTTGGGGCCGCGCCGCCCACGGGCAGCAGGCTGGCATCGGCGACCAGCCGGACGCCCAGCGGGCGCCGGCGACCGCGGATCTCGATCTCGCGCAGTTCGAAGGCGGCAAGCTCGATCCCGGCGCGCTCCGCAAGCCCGGCCGAGACCACCAGCTGCACGCCGACCTCCTTGGTCAGCGCCTCGAGCCTTGAGGCGACGTTGACGGTATCGCCGATCGCGGTCAGCGCCCGGGCGCGGCCAAAGCCCATCTCGCCCAGGATCACCGGTCCGGCGTGCAGGCCGATGCCCATCCGGAGCGGCTCGCGCAGATCGTGCTCGAGCTCCTGGTTCAGCCGGTCGAGCGCCTGCGCCATCGCGCGCGCGCCAACGAGCGCCTGCCGGCAGGCCGCCTCGGGCCCGAGATCGACGCCGAACAGCGCCATGATGCCATCGCCCAGGAACTTGTCGACCCGGCCGCCCGCGCCCTCGATCGCCTGGCCCATGGCCTTGAAATACTGGTTGAGCACGAACACGACGTCGTAGGGCAGCCGGCCCTCGGCCATCCGCGTGAACGCGCGCAGATCCGCGAACAGGACCGCAATCTCGCGCTCGATGCCCTGGCCCGGGTTGACCTGGACCTGCACCTCGCGCGGCCCGGCGCTGGCCGGCAGCAGCGGCGCCACGGCCAGATCTTGGGTCGGCCGCAGCTGGCAGGCGAGCCGGACGTTGCCGGTCCCGCCGCCGATCCGGGCCAGCACGCGCGCCTCATCGGCGGCCGGCGGCGGCAGATGCCGCGCGCCCTCGCCGACCCGGACCCGGCAGGTCGAGCAGCGGCCGCGGCCGCCGCAGACCGCGGCGTGGGGAATGCCGGCCGCGCGGCTCGCCTCGAGCACGTTCATGCCGGGCGCGAGCGAGACCGTGACGCCGCCCGGGTAGTGGAGGCGGACCCCACCGCTGTAGCGGGCGCCGAGCGCGCGCACCGCCCGGCCACCGAAGGTCGCCGCCAGCAGCAGCACGAAACCGGTCAGCACCCAGCGCTCGGCCCGATAAACCCAGGCGCGCTCGGCCGGCTCTGGCCACCGGCCGGTCGCGGCATGGGTCGCGAGCCACTGCGGATCTGCAGCCAGCGCCCGCACCTCGCGCCCGGCGCCGGCAAACCCGATCAGAGCCAGCGCCGGCAGCAGCAGTGCCAGCGCGAACAGCCAGGGCCGCAGCGCCGGATACCAGGCTCGCAGCCGCAGCCAGAAGTGCAGCCCGATGCAGCCGTGCAGCCAGACGAGCGTCAGCATCAGGCTCTGCCGCCACGCGCCGTTCGGCCACAATACGTTGAGGATGTAGGCGTAGTCGTCGTCGACGCCCTGCCAGTGATGGGCGCCGCGGGTGCCGATGATGTGGACCGTGAGCCAGAACGGGATTAGCAGGCCGAGCGTGATCTGGGCCGCCTCCCAGGCCGGCATGCGCAGGCTGCGGCGCCGCCAGAGCTTGTGCAGCGCAAGGCCGATGTGGCCGAGCAGCGCCGCATAGAGCAGCAGCGTGCCGGGTGGGCTGCGCCAGACCGCGACGAACGCCGTGCGGGCCTGCTCCATCGCGGCGAGCGAGACGATGCCGAGCGCGTGGTTGGCCAGATGGCTCGCGACGAAGAGCATCAGCACCAGCCCGGAGGCCAGCCGCAGGCGGGTGGTGGGATCGGAGCGGGGACGCATCGTTGCCTGTTCAAGGTCGGCTTGGGCGTCCCGGCAAGCCACCTTCGCGCCGCTTTGGCCGGCCGCTACCCGCGGCAGCCGCGAGCCCTGGGGGAGCCTCGCGACCGTATCGCCGAGGCAATGCACCTTCTGCCCACCCGCGCGCGCAGGCTGGACCAGCTCGCGATCGGCCGCGAGCAGTTCTGCCGTCTCAGCATCGGCCAGGGCGATGTCGGCGCGATCATGATCCGGATGGGCCGGGTTCGAGGCCAAACGAAACGCCGACCGGGCAAGGGTCGGCGCACTCAAGTCCGATCAGGCTAGCGCAGCTCGCCGTTCGCGGGCAAGCCAGATCACGCGGCGAGACCTCTGGCCAGAAAGGCGCTCAGGCGGCGGGAGAAGCCGCCCGGGTCGGGCAAGGGCTCGCCCTCGACGATCCGCGCCTGATCGAGCAGCAGCTCGGCGAGGTCGCCCAGCGCCTCGGCCTCGCCGGCCTGGCCCGCGCGCGCCGCCATCTGCCGGATCAGCGCGTGCCTGGGGTTGATCTCGAGCACGCGCTTGGACAGCTCCTCGAGCTGCTGGTGCTGCTTTAGGAAGCGCTCGAGGCGCAGATCGAGCGCATGCTCGTCGGCGACCAGGCAGACCGCGCTCTCGGTCAGCCGGGCGGATGGCCGCACGTCCTTGACCTTGTCGCCGAGCCGGCCCTTGAAGACCGCGATCAGCCGGTCGAGCTCGCCGCCGGCGACCGCGTCCGGCGCGGTCTCCTCGGCCTCGCCGTCGCTCGCCTCGATCTTGGACAGGTCGACCTCGCCCCGGGTCAGCGAGCGGAAGCGCTTGCCCCGATACTCCGGCACCGCCGGCAGCCAGAACTCGTCGATCGGGTCGGCCAGCAGCAGCACCTCGACCCCTTTGGCCCGGCAGGCTTCGAGCTGCGGGCTGGAGCGCAACGCGTCCAGATGCTCGCCAGTGATCGTGTAGATCGCGTCCTGACCCGGCTTGATCCGGCCGACGTAGTCGGCAAGGCTGATCCAGCCGTCGCTCGCGGTCGAGCGGAAGCGGACCAGCTCCAACAGCCGCTCGCGGTGCTCGTGGTCCTCGTACAGGCCCTCCTTCAGGACCGCGCCGAACTGGTCGACGAAGCTCGGGTACCCGCCGTCCTCGGCGCTGGCGCGCCGGTCGAGCTCATCCAGCAGGCGCTTGATCAGGTCCTTGCGGATCCGGGCCAGCACGGCGCTGTGCTGGAGCGTCTCGCGCGAGACGTTGAGCTGCAGGTCCTCCGAATCGACCACGCCGCGGACGAAGCGCAGATAGCGCGGCATCAGGCCTTCGAGATCGTCGGTGATGAACACCCGCCTGACGTAGAGCTTGATCCCGTGGCGGTGCTCCGGGTCGTACAGATCGAACGGCCGCGAGCTCGGAACGAACAGCAGCGCCTGGTACGAGACCACGCCCTCGGCCTTGACGTGCAGGCGCGCCCACGGCTCGTCGAACGCGTGCGCAACGTGGTGGTAGAACTCCTTGTACTGCTCGTCGGTGATCTCGGATTTGGAGCGGGTCCAGAGCGCGCTCGCCTGGTTGATCTGCTCGGGCGCCTTCGGCTCGGCGGCCTCATCCTTGTCCTGATCTTTATCCTTGCCCTCGCCGTCCGCCTTGGTCTCGTCCTGGAGCAGGATCGGCACCGCGATGTGGTCGGAATAGCTGCGCGCGATCTGGCGCAGCCGATAGCCGTCGAGGAACTCCTTGGCGTCCTCGCGCAGATGCAGGATGACGCTGGTGCCGCGCGGCGCGGGCGCGGCCGCCGCCTCGATCGCGAAGCCGCTGCGGCCATCGGAATGCCAGCGCCAGGCGTGCTCCTCGCCGGCCTTGCGCGCGATCACCTCGACCTCGCCCGCGACCATGAACGCCGAGTAGAAGCCGACCCCGAACTGGCCGATCAGGTTCAGGTCCTTGGCGCTGTTGCCGCTGAGCTCGGTCACGAAGCGCTGGGTCCCGGAGCGGGCGATCGTGCCGAGATTGTCGGCCAGCTCGTCCCGGCTCATGCCGATGCCGTTGTCGCGCACGGTCAGCGTGCCCGCGGCCCGGTCCGGGATCAGCACGATCTTGAGCTCGGGATCGTCGCCCAGAAGGTGCTGCTCGGTCAGGCTCGCGTAGCGTAGCCGGTCGCAGGCGTCGGAGGCGTTCGAGATCAGCTCGCGCAGGAAGATCTCGCGATGCTGGTAGAGCGAGTTGATGACCAGATCGAGAACCCGGCCGACCTCGGCCTCGAACGGCTGCATGGCTGCGCTCATCGCTCGTTTCCCCGCTGCTCTGCCCGAATTTGGTTGGCCGGGATGTAGGCAGCCCTCCGGCCGGTTCAAGCGAGATCGGACAACCGGCGCGCCGCGCTCAGCGCAGCACCGCGCCGTCGAGCCAGATCGTGACCGGGCCGTCGTTGACCAGCCGGACCGCCATGCGCGCCCCAAACCGACCGGTCGCGACCGACAGGCCCTGCGCCCGCAGAGCGGCGCAAAAATGCTCATACAGCGGCTCCGCCTGCTCCGGCGGCGCGGCGGCGATGAAGCTCGGCCGATTGCCCTTGCGCAGGTCAGCCAGCAGCGTGAACTGGCTCACCACCAGCAGGCTGCCGCCGACCTCGAGGACCGAGCGGTTCATCTTGCCGGCCTCGTCCTCGAAGATGCGCAGCGCCGCGAGCTTGCGGGCGAGCCGGTCGGCGGCCGCGACGCCATCGCCCGCCTCGACCCCGAGCAGCACCAGCAGGCCCGCGCCGACCGCGCCGACCACATTGCCGTCGATCTCGACGCTCGCCTCGCTGACCCGCTGCACGACCGCCTTCACGGCCGCGGTTTCCGAATGAACCCCTGGCGCCGCGGCCTGTTAGTCGCGGACGGCCAACCGCAGCTGAGCGCACCGATCACGGGCGAGGCGATCATGCAGGGAATTCTACCATTGCGAAAGATTTGCGCACTAGAGTCGCGGCCTCCGACCTCGCAGTGGCGGATGCACACCAAGTGAGTGATGATCGTCGAGCGCTCGATCGCCTGGCCGCGCACTACGGCATCGAGCCCGATTTCACCGACAACTGGCAGCGCCGGCACCTGGTCGCGGAGGCCACCAAGCAGGCCCTGCTGACCGCGCTGGGCGTGCCGGCCGGCAACGATGCCGAGATCGAGGCGAGCCTGCAGGCGGCGCTGCTCTCGTACTGGCGGCAGATCCTGGCGCCGGTCGAGGTGGTCCGCAAGGGCCAGGATCTCGAGCCGGCGGTGACCTTGCCGGCCGACCGCGGCGGCCGCCTTGCGTGGGTGGTCCGGACCGAGGGTGGCGGGCGCCACCGGGGCGAAGCCCGGCTCGAGGCTCTGCAGGTGACCGCCGAACAGCGGGTCGACGGCGTGCGCTATCAGCGCCGGCGGCTGCCGCTGCCGCTCGAGCTGCCGCTCGGCTACCACCGCCTCGAGGTGACCGCGGGCGGCGCCGAGCCCGCGACCATGGCCTTGATCGTGGCGCCCGCGCGCGCCTTCGGCGCCGCCGATCTTGGCCGCGAGCGCCTGTTCGGGGTCACGCTGCCGCTCTACGGCCTGTGCTCGGAGCGCAACTGGGGGATCGGTGATTTCGGCGATCTGGCCGACCTCGCCGGCCCCATGGCCAAGCTCGGCGCCGGGCTGATCGGCATCAACCCGGTGCACGCGCTGCTGCCCGCGCTGCCCGAGCGGATCAGCCCCTATGCGCCGTCCAGCCGCCGCTTCCTGAACGTCCTGTTGATCTCGATCGAACGGGCGGCGCGGCGCCTGGGCGACCGGCCGGCGCTCGATCCGGCGGGCCGCGCCCTGCTCGAGCGCGCGCGCGCCGCCGAGCTGGTCGACTATCAGGCGGTCTCGGAGCTCAAGCAGGCGGCGCTCGGGCGGCTCTATGCCGCGTTCGCGTCGAGCGGCGGGCCGGAGCGCGCAGCCTTCAATGCCTTCCGGGCGCGGGGCGGAGCGAGCCTCGAGCGCCAGGCGGTCTTCGAGGCGCTGCTCGAGCATTTCGCCGGCGCCGACCCCACGACGTGCTGCTGGCGCAGCTGGCCCGCGGAATATCGCCGGCCGGACAGCGGGGCGGTTGCCGCGTTCGCCGACCGGCACGCGGCGCGGGTCGAATTCTTCCAGTTCCTGCAGTGGCTGGCCGACGAGCAGCTGGCCGAGGCGCAGGCTGAGGCGCGCGCCGCGGGCATGCCGGTCGGGCTCTATCTCGACCTCGCGGTCGGGGTGGATCCGGACGGCGCCGAGGCCTGGGCCGATCCGGTGACCGTCGCCGGCCGGGTCCGGGTCGGCGCCCCGCCCGACGATTTCAGCCCCAAGGGCCAGGACTGGGGTCTGGCACCGCTGGCACCGCTGGCGCTGCGCGCCCAGGCCTACGCGCCGTTCGTCGAGCTCTTGCGCCGCAACATGGCGCATGCCGGGGCACTCCGGGTCGACCACGTGCTGGGCCTGCGGCGAAGCTTCTGGCTGCCGCCCGAGCGCGAGCTCGCGGGCGCCTACGTGCGCTACCCGCTCGACGACCTGCTCGGCCTGATCGCGCTCGAGGCTGGCCGCGCGCGCTGCCTCGTGATCGGCGAGGACCTGGGCACGGTGCCCGAGGGCTTCCGCGAGACCTTGGTCGAACGAGGCCTGCTCGGCTGCCGGGTGCTCTATTTCGAGCGCGACCGAGAGGGCCGGTTTCGGGGCTCCGCCAGCTATCCATCAGCCTGCCTGGCCTCGATCGGGACCCACGATCTGCCGACCCTCGCCGGCTTCTGGCTCGGGCGCGACATCGACTGGCGCGAGCGGCTGGGCCTGTTTGCGGACCCGGCCCAGCCCGCGCGCGAGCGGGCCGAGCGCGCCAGGACCAGGCAGCAGCTGCTCGAGCTGCTCGCGGCCGAAGGCCTGCTGCCGGCCGGGCTCGATCCGGCCAGCCCGCCCGCCCAGCTGCCCTGGAGCGTGGTCCTGGCGCTGCACCGGCTGCTCGCGCGCTCGCCGGCCGAGATCGTGGTCATGCAGCTGGAGGATGCGCTCCAGCTGGTCGAGCAGGCGAACCTGCCCGGGACGACGGCCGAGCACCCCAACTGGCGGCGCCGGCTCGAGGTCCCGCTCGAGCGGCTCAAGACCGATCCGAGGCTCTTGGAGCTCGCGCAGGCGATCGCGGCAGTCCGGGCCCGCTGAGCGATCCCACTCGACGGGCCGGCCCCGATGCGCGACAACCGGGGCATGGCAAGAGAGATCAAGATTGCGCCCTCGATCCTGGCGGCGGACTTCGCCAAGCTCGGCGCGGAAGTGCGCGCGCTCGACGCCGCGGGCGCCGACCTGATCCACATCGACGTCATGGACGGCCACTTCGTGCCCAACATCTCGATCGGGCCGCAGATGGTGCGTGCGCTTCGCCCGCACTCGGACAAGCCCTTCGACGTCCACCTGATGATCCAGCCGGTCGATCCCTACCTCGACGCCTTCGCGATCGCCGGCGCCGACCTGATCACGGTCCACGTCGAGGCCGGCCCGCATCTGGACCGCTCGCTACAGCTGATCCGCGCGCTCGGCAAGAAGGCGGGCGTCAGCCTGAACCCGGCGACGCCGCCCGCGGCGATCGAGTACGTGCTCGACCGGGTCGATCTGGTGCTGGCGATGTCGGTCAATCCCGGCTACGGCGGCCAGCAGCTGATCCCGGCGGCGATCGACAAGCTGCGCAGCCTGCGCCAGATGCTGGGCGACCGCCCGATCGATCTCCAGGTCGACGGCGGGATCAACCCGGAGACGGTCGGGCCGGCCGCCGCCGCCGGCGCCAACGTGATCGTCGCCGGCGCCGCGATCTTCGCGAGCGGCGACTACCGCGCGGCGATCGGCGAACTGCGCCGGCGGGCGCGGGCCGCGCAGCAGGCCGCCTAGGTTGCCGGCGATCGATCGGGAGCGCGAGAAGCGGGCCGCGGCGGCGCGCAGCCTGGACTATGTCGAGCCTGGCCAGATCGTCGGGCTGGGCTCAGGCTCGACCGCCGCTCTGGCGGTCGCGATGCTGGCCGAGCGGGTGCGCGCCGGGCTCGACATCCGCGGCGTTCCGACCTCGGGCGCGACCCGGCTGCTGGCGGAAGCGGGCGGCATTCCCCTGCTGCCGCTGGCGCAGGTGACCCGGCTCGATCTGACGATCGACGGCGCCGACGAGGTCGACCCCCAGCTGCAGCTGATCAAGGGCGGCGGCGGCGCGCTGTTGCGCGAGAAGATCGTCGCCTTCGGCTCGGACCGGCGGATCATCATCGCCGATTCGGGCAAGCTCGTGGCCCGGCTCGGCGGCTTCGCGTTGCCGGTCGAGGTCGTGCGCTCGGCCTGGCGGCTGCTGGCGCTGAAGCTGAAGGCTCTGGGCTGCACCCCGGCGCTGCGCCTGCAGGCCGGCGCCAGCGATCCGTTCGTGACCGACGAGGGCAACCACCTCCTGGACTGCGCCTTCGGCGTGATCTCGGATGTGCGGCGCCTGGCGCGGACGCTCGACGAGATGCCGGGCGTGGTCGAGCACGGCCTGTTCATTGACATGGCCGATCTCGTGATCGTCGGCCGCGGCAGCGCGACCGAAGTGCTGACCCGCCGGAGCACGGACGACCGGCCGGCCTGAGGGCCGGTATCGAGACCTGGTCCGGCCAGGTGAGGTCCAGGTGCAGGATGGCCTCGAGGCTGAACAGCACGCTTGCCTCGGGTGGCAAAAGACCCGATGTGAATGGGCGGGGCAACCGACCGGGACCGGAGCGCCGCGCTGCCTTGCCGGCGCGATCGGGCCGGAACCATCCGCTTGGGTCACGAGGATGCGCCAGGGAAAGCCAAGCCGATGACGCCGCCGCCCTTCCGGGCCGATCACGTCGGCAGCCTGCTCCGGCCCAGGCGCCTGCTCGAGGCGCGCGCACGCCGCGCCGAGGGCAAGGCCAGCGCCGAGGAGCTGCGCGCGGTCGAGGACGAGTGCATCCGCGAGGCGGTCCGCAAGCAGGAGGCGTGCGGGCTCGAGGGCATCACTGATGGCGAGTTCCGGCGGACCTTCTTCCACGTCGATTTTCTCGAGCGGCTCGCGGGCGTGAGCGTCGGCGAGGGCAGCTTCAGCGCGAGCTTCCGGCGCGACGATGGCACCGAGGTCGGCTTCAAGCCGCCGGTGCTTCGGGTGACCGGCAAGCTCCGGCACAAGGGTCCAATCCAGGGCGCGGACTTCGATTTCCTGAAACGCTGCACGCGCCGGACGCCCAAGGTCTGCATTCCTTCGCCCTCGATGCTGCATTTCCGCGGCGGCCGGCAGGCGATCGACGCCGAGCTCTATCCCGACCTCGAGGGTTTCTACGCCGATCTCGCCGCCGCCTACCGCGCCGAGATCGCCGACCTCGCGGCCCGCGGCTGCCGCTATCTGCAGCTCGACGACACCAACCTCGCCTACCTCTGCGACCCCACGATCCGGGCCGCGACCAGCGCCCGCGGCGACGATCCGGACCAGCTGCCGCGGACCTACTGCCGGCTGATCAACGCCGCGCTCGAGGGCCGGCCGGCGGACATGGCAGTCTGCATCCACCTCTGCCGCGGCAATTACCGGAGCGCCTGGGTCGCCTCGGGCGGCTACGAGCCGGTCGCCGAGATCCTGTTCAACGAGCTTGCGCTGGATGGCTTCTTCCTCGAGTTCGACGACGCCCGCTCGGGCGACTTTTCGCCGCTGCGCTTCGTGCCCCGCGGCAAAACCGTGGTGCTTGGGATCATGACCAGCAAGCGCCCCGAGCTCGAGAGCAAGGACGCGCTCAAGCGCCGGATCGAGGACGCGGCCCGCCACGTCCCGCTCGAGCAGCTGGCGCTGAGCCCCCAGTGCGGCTTTTCCTCGACCGTCCACGGCAACGAACTCACCGAGGACGATCAGTGGCGCAAGCTGGTCCGGGTCGTCGAGCTCGCAAAGGAGGTCTGGCCTTGCTGAATTTCTGCCGATTTCGCCGTGAGCGCCCGGAGCGCTCGCTCGCCCTCGCCGTCGGCCGAGTTCCGGGATCGATCCGGGCAGCGCGCCATGGCAGCTCCGCAAGCCGTCGGGCCGCGGGGCGGCGGCAGGCGCTGCTCGTTTCGGCTCTCGTCCTGCTGCTGGGCCTGGCGCCAGGGGCCGCCCTGGCCGTCATCACCGCTGAGCTCGAGGCGGCGGGCTGGCGCGAGCTCGCCAACCCGAACAAGTCGGAAAACCAGTTCAGCCTCGGCCAGGACGGCGCGATCGGGGTCGCCTCGAACGACAGCGTCTCAACTCTGTACAAGCCGCTCGAGGTCGATCTGGGGCAGCGCCCGATCCTGAAGTGGCGCTGGCGGGTCGACCAGCCGGCGCCGGCGACCGACCTTACGGTCAAGGGCGAGGACGACTGCTCGCTCGCCCTCTATGTCGGTTTTCCCTACGAGCCCGAGCAGGCCTCGTTCTTCGACCGCATGAAGCGGCCCCTGGTCGAAATCGTGGGCCGGCGAGAGCGCGCCCGGCCGGGTGCTCCGCTACGTCTTCTGCGGCCAGGGCGAGCGGGGCCAGGTCCTGGAAAGCCCCTACCTGGGCGAGGCCGGCACGATCAAGATCCTGCGCCCCGCGAGCAGCCCGAGCGGGCAATGGTTCGAGGAGCAGGTCGACCTCGCTGCCGACTACCAGAAGACCTTCGGAGAAAAACCGCAGAACCCGACCCAGATCGCGATCCAGGCCGACACCGACAACACCCACAGCACCAGCCGCGCGGAGGTCGCCGACCTCGACTTCGTCGCCCGCTGATCGAAACCGACCAGGGCTCAAGCAGCCCCGCTACCCCGACCGCTCCTTCTGCCATTTTGGATTTTAATCCCATTGCAGACATTGATTACGATGCGGGGTGAAAGCGAAGCTTCGCGTCCGCGCGGCGCAACACGGATGTCTTCTTAACCTTCTTGTCTTGCGCATGGGATGGGTCCATGCTGCAGGAGATGCTGGCCAAGACGGAGGCCCAGGTAAACCAGATCGTGTACTGGGGCCCGCCGCTCGACTGGATGAACCAGACGCTGACGCCCAATCCCGACACGCTCTACTCGATGGTGTTCTTCGACACGCGGGACGGGCCGATCGTCTTGGGGATCCCGCCGGCGAACGGCGGCTCGCTCAACGGCAACATCGTCACGGTCTGGCAGATGCCGCTCGAGGACGTGGGTCTGCTCGGGGTCGACAAGGGCGCGGGCGGCAGGTTCCTGATTCTGCCGCCGGGCTACGCGGAGCGGATTCCCGAGGGCTACGTCCCGCTGCAGTCGGACACCTATGCCGGCTTCGCATTGCTGCGCTCGAATCTCGCGAGCCATAGCGACGCCGACGTGGCGAAGTCGATGGCCTATGCCAAGCAGATCAAAGTCTAGCCTCTGGCGCAGGCGGACAACGCGCCGCCGACCGTCTTCACCGACGCGCAGGACGTCCTGTTCAATTCCACGATCCGCTTCAATTCGAGCTTCTTCGACCACCTAAACCGCATCGTGCAGAGCGAGCCCTGGCTCGACCGCGACCGAGCGATGATCGATCCGCTCAGGTCGCTCGGGATCGAGAAGGGAAGGGCGTTCAAGGCCGACACCGAGACGCGCTACCTGCTCGACGCGGCGGCGCTCGAAGCGAAGACTTGGCTCGAGGCGAAGTACGGCGCAGGCTGGCCGTCGTTCTTCGAGGGGACACAATGGCGAGCCGCCGGCATCCCGGAGCTCGCGAGGGCCATACAATCGGGCTATGCCGAGCCGGACGCCTATCCGATCGACTTTCGGGGCATGATCTACACCGTAGGCTATGTCGGCATCAAACGCCTCGGCGCCGGCCAGTTCTACCTGATCGCGATCCGCGACAAGCACGGCGAGCCGCTCGACGGCGCCCGGACTTATCGGCTGACAGTGCCGCCGAATGCGCCGGTCGAGCAGTACTGGTCGGTTACTGCCTATGACCGGCAGACGCATGCGCTGATCAGGAACATGGACCGCGCCAGCCGCGCCTCGAACGCTGCCGAGGTGCAGAAGAAGCCCGACGGCTCGGTCGACGTATACTTCGGCCCCGCAGCGCCGGCAGGAAAGGAGTCGAACTGGGTACCGACCGATCCGCAGCGCGGCTTCGAGCTGATGTTCCGCGTGTACGGGCCGAAGAAGGAGTTCTTCGACAAGGTTTGGGTGCTTCCGGACCTTGAGAAGGTCGCGCCGCAGCAATAGGAGGAAGCAGGCATGGCAATGGACATGCCGCGATTAATCAGCCGTCGGCAGTGTCCATTGCACGCCTTGAAAACGCGCGAAATCGCGATCGAAGCTGACGACTGTCGCGCCGTGTTCGATCGCGAGCGCGGCAAGATGCGCGTCCGTCGTCAGATTGCCGGCGGTGCCGGCGGACTTGAGCAACCGGCCGAGGATCGCAGCATGCCGCTCGCCGGGATGCGCCACCTGCGCCTGGGGATGCCCGAGCCAGCGCTCGATGACCCGGAGCGCATCTTCCACCGAGAGCGGTCTCGGGAAGATGCCGCGACGCGTGCTCAGGCGCAGGAACGCCAACAGCGCCGTCCACGCCAAAGCGACGCCGCGTGGATCATCGAAACCCTGCCGCAAGGCTCCCAGCGCCGCCGCATGCTGATCGCTGGAGCGGTTGACGGCGTAGAGCAGCGTGTTGACGTCGGGCAGGATCATCGGCTGCGGCGATAGCGGCCGATGAGCTCGTCGTCCTCCAACTCGGCAGCGAGGGAGGCCGCCTTGGTGAGGTCCACGCGCGGCTTGCCCATGTCGAAAGTAAGGGGCTCGAAAGCGTCGTCGCGCTGCTTCCGGTTGCGCAGCCCGGCGCGAATCGCGTTGTTGAGCACCTGCTTGAAGGGCTCGCCTCGCCGGCGCATTTCCATGCGCAGCATGGACTCGACGTCGGGGTCGAGGGTGACCGTGGTTCGCATGGCGCATCATGATGCTAGGTCATCTGCTGTCATGATGCGTCAGAAGGCGGTGGCTGTCAACTCCAGCGGACAGCGCGAAACTCTTCACCTCCGCCCCGCCCACCAGGAAAGAGCCTCGGGTTCAACGCGACCTGAGTGCTGCCCGACAGCGAAGCTTGCGACGCGATGGCATGGGACGGCTAAAAACGGCGAGTGGAGGATACGGTGGCGGTAGGCGCGGGTTTCGCGAAATGGGGCCTCGGCCTGTTCATTTTCGGCGTGTTCCTGACCTTCGGCATCATCGGGCACTATTGCAGCGGCGCGCGCTGGCCGACCGGCGAGCTGTTCATGCAGAACATCACCTTGTGGTGGGCGTGCCCGTGGACGCTGTCCGTTGCCGCGGTGCAGGCCGGAGGTCTCGGCATGGTGGCGCTCGGCTCACGCGGCTGCTGGCGGCCCGCCTGTCGCCGCATGATCCCGCAGGCGGCGAGAGCTCCGCGGCTTTGCGCCTGTGCATCGTCGGACTGCTCGGCGTGTTCGCTGTCGGCTATCCCGGCTATTTCGTCTTCGATGCCATCTGGCCGGGCTTCTATTACTCGCCGGTGCCGGCCGGCAAGAACGCATGGCTTCTGGGCCAGGCGCTCTTCATCGCCGTGTACTTCGCCGGCGCCGTCATGATGTTCAATTCGGTGCGCCGCACGCTCGACACCATTCCGAGCGCTGCGTAGCTGGAACAACACGGAGGCCGTCGTGAAAGCATCAGCGTTCGCTATCCGTCTTGCTTGGTCTGGCCGTGACGCACGACCGCGTATGCGCAGGACGCCGAGATCCCGTACGTTGCCCGCGCCTTCAATCCCGCGCATGGCGATCTGCCCCGCTCGGCCGGGATGCCGGCGCAACTCGCCAACGAGGACTACGTCGAGGCGCTCGCCCGCGTCGTCTATTACTGGGGCTACCCGGCAGTCGACATGTTCGGCCGCACCAGCATGTGGGAGCTGATGAAGGACGGGCCCGGCCTGATGTTCGGCGTCGGCCCGGGCGCGCCGGTCAATGTCAGCGGGTGCATCGCGGACTACCTGCCGCCGACGCAGCGCATCGTCGTCACCCCGAACAACGATACGTTCTACGGCGCCGCCTTCGTCAATCTCGGCCTCGAGCCGGTCGTCGTCCAGACGCCGACGGATGTGCCTGAAGGCCACTATTGGGTGATGCAGATTACCGACGTCTTCACCAACGTCGCCCGAACCCTCGGTTCGGCCTGGGGAACCCCGGGCGGGAAGTTCCTCCTCGTCGGCCCCGACTGGACCGGCGACGAAGCCGGACGGCTTCATCGATATCATTCGCCTTCCCACCAATTACGGCGGCGTATTTCCGCGCAGCTTCGCGGCGCACACAGAAGAGGCCAAACAGCGCGCGATCGCGGTGCAGAACCAGATGGGGGCCTATCCGCTCAGTCAGAACCAAGCAGGCCAAAAGAAATTCGACTGTGAGGCCTACACGCGCAACCATGTCTTTCCGCCGGGCGTGACGGCGGAGATGATCGCGGCCGATCCCGACGCCGCACGGCCGCAATGGGTCGTCCCGGAACGGTTCTGGGAGGATCTCGAGAAGATGCTGGCGGCCAATCCCAAAGTCGGCGCGAACGATGCCGCCGATGGCCGATCAGGCGCGCAGCCTGATCGTCAACGGCGGTTTCGCTGGGCTAGGCATGCTTCAGTGCCCGCTCTGGTGCCCCGATTGCGACGCTGCGCGCCTCAAACGCAGCCCGGATCGCGTCGATCTTCACCCGAGCGTAGTGCTTGCGGGTTAGCGCCGGGCTGGTGTGGGCGAGCGCCGCGCCGGTCAGGTCGAGCGAGCCGGTCGCGGCCAGGATCTCCTGCGCCGCAGAGTGACGCAGATCCCGGAACAGCGCCCGCGGATAGCCCGCGGCCGCGGCCGCCGCACGGAAGCCCTTATCGATGCTGATGACCGGCCTGCCCCGGTAGGTGACGACCAACCCGGCGGCCGGCGGCCCGGCGGGGCCCGCGGCCTCGAGCAGGATCTGGCGCAGCTCGCTGGTCAGCGGCGCGACCAGGGCCTTGCCGCCGCCGACGCCTTTACCGCGGCCGTGGATCAGCTCCCGGTCCCAGTCGACGTGCTGCCAGCACAAGCCGAGCACGCTACTGCGCCGCCAGGCGGTCGCGCTGGCGAGCGCGATCGCCAGCGCAACGTGGGCCGGTGCCCTGGCCGCGATCGCGGCCCGGACCGCTGGGGCGAGATAGGGCGGCTCCCGGTCGGGCACGGCCAGGCGCAGGCGGCGCCAGGCGATCTTGGGCATGTCCAGGCCCCAGACCTCACCGGCGACGCCCCAGAGCGTCCGGGCCAGCGCGATCCGGAGGTTGACGGTCCGCGGCGCCAGCGTCAGGCGCCAGCGCGCAACCGCCGCGGCGAACGTGTCGGTCGTGATCTTGCCGACCGGGGTCTGATCGCCGATCGCATCGCTCAGCTGATCCAGGTGGCCGGTCACGGTCGGCGCCCACTTCAGGTACTGGGCGTGCTCGAGCCAGAAACGATTCGCAACCGCGCCCCAGGTGTCGGCGGCTCCGACGCCTTGCGCCTCGATCGCTTGCCGGCGGGATCGCGCCAAGCCCTCGACCTCGCGCTTGCCGAGGTGGTCGTGGCTTTCGTCGAGCGTTTCCCGGTAGCGCTTGCCGGCGACCCGGAAGTCGATGATCCAGCGGCCGGTGTCGGTCCGTCTGCGGACGGGCATTTGGGTGAAGCTCCTTTGAGGGCCAGGAGGTCCTGGCGTGCGTAGCGCCGAGCGCCGCCCGGGAGCCGGACGGCAGGCAAATTCATGTCTCGGAGCAAATCGACGCTGATGCCGAGCAGAGCGGCAGCGTTGCGCGCGGTCAGCAGTAGGGCGTCGGGGCTGCGGGTGCGGCGCTTGCGTGGGGCGGTGGCCTCGGCCTCGGCGAGCTCCCAGGCCGCGGCGGCCTCGGCCGCCGCGACCGCCTGCTCCTGCAGCAGCGCGATCTCGACGCTGGCGCCTAGCGCCGCCAGCTCGGCTGCGGTTGTCGGCCGGTAGTTGGCGCCGAAATAGCCCACGTGCGCCTGGGGCGCGCTCGTCTCGGCTTGTCGGCTGGCGGTGGCGGTGTCAGAAATTCGTCGCTGTCCACTATGACGTTCCCTGACTTGAGCGCCGCGACCCTGCCCGGGGTTAGCGGCGCAACTCTTTTCTAGGACATCTCCGACCGCCGGCCTAGCGCCCTCGGCTCTGGCGCCCGCGCGCCTCTGCGCGGGCTGCCTGGGCCTGCCGGTAAGCCTCGTACTGTTCCGGCGTGTATGACCCGGCAAAACGCGAATTCATCGCCTGCCCGTCGACCGGCTCAATCAGCATCGTTAACCCTGCCTGCCGCCGCTCTGACGGGGGGACTTCCGGCGCAGACCGAGCCCTTGACTGAGCCTTCGACTAAATCCTCGCCCGCGCCCGTAGCCAAACCGCCTCCCGTACTCCTTCCATCGCCTACCTCCGCTTTGTCGTCCCGCGCCGAGTTGGGACTAGGATCCAGTCGAGCGCCAGCAGCAGCGCGCAGAGCAAGACGAGGGCCCAGACGACACTGCTCATCGACCGGCCCTTGGCCCGGGCTGCTGCTGCGCCGGGCCGCGCCGCTACCCGAACCAGAAGCTCGACGCGGCGAGCCTAGCCTACACCAAGGCGCCGCAGATCATCCGCGCCTTCGATGAGGGCGCGGTGATCCGAAGCCGACGCGGGCGCTTTCTAGCGATCCCGACCGAGAATGCGCCGAGGAAGGGCACCGACGGCAAGCGGATCAGCCCGCGCACCTTCCCTGAGCACCGCTTCGGGCCGCTCCGGTTCGTGCCTCGACCAACCGGACCGTCGCTCCTGGTCGTCGATGGCTTGCGAGCCTCATTCAGTCGCAAGAGCGGGGAGCTACGAGGCTTCGGGCGTGCGACCGAGCGCGCCCGGCGCAGCGACCAGCGCCTGACCACGGCGGTGATGTTCCTGCTCGTGCCGCAGGTGAAGTTGCCCAAGCGGCTCGACGTCGCCCGCGCAGCCGAGCGCTGGTCGGCCCAGCTGCCGGCGCTGATCGAGCAGCAGCTGCGGGCGGAGTGAGGCGATGCCGGCGAGCAAGGCCGAGCAGGTGCTGGGCGCGCTTAAGGGGCTGCTCGAGACGATCCGGGATGCCGTCGTGGAGCGCAACAGCGTGCTGCCCGAGAAGGTCCCGGACGGCGCTGCGCGACGGTGTTCCGGGCGAGCCGGAGCAGGCGCTCGGCGGCTTCGGGAGCACGTACTACCAGCATGCGGTCGAGATCGAGGTGTACGTCGAGGAAGGCAATGCGGCGGGTCGCGACGCGGCTTTCGACGCTCTTCTCCAGCAGATCGGGGTGGCGCTCGAGCCGACCCGACGCTGGGCGGCCTCGCCTTCGGCCTGACCTACGGCCGGCCCGAGCCGAGCATCGAGCCGATCGTCGGCGCACCGGCGATCAAGAGCGCGACGCTCTCCGTGACCGTCGACTACGAGACCGACGCACCCCTCGCCTGACTACCGAACCTTCGCAGGAAACGACGATGGCGCAAGTCTATCTTTCGAGCGCGATCTGCTCACGAGCGCCAGACCGCGGACGGCCACCTGCCGGGTCGACGTTGCCGACACCGCCCTGATCGACCTCGCCGCCGGCGGCAAGCCGGTCGACCTCGAGTTCGCCTACACGCTCTCGGCCATGCGAGCTCGTGCTCACCGCGCACGAGGTCTACCTGCCGAAGCCCAAGCTCGCAGTCGAGGGCGAGGGCGGCGTGCAGACGAGCTTCGAGTTCAGTGGCGCGAAGAACGATGTCGCCGGACGGATGCTCACCGTCACGCTCACGAACGACCTCGACGGGACGGTATATGGATGATCCAAGGTTGGGATCTGCCTTGTGATGTGCGCTTCGGCACATTATCTATCGGCTTAGCCAGTTTTCGCGTTGCTGGTAGTAGTCGCTGCTTCGCTACCCAGCGTCGCCCGCTGCTTCCCAGGACATACGTAGAGACTGCCTCGCGCTGCGGCCTGTTGCCCAGCGTGCCTCTGGACTTAAGGTCAAAGGTCATGAATACCGGAACTGTGAAGTGGTTCAATGCCGCCAAGGGATTTGGGTTTATCCAGCCTGAGAACGGCGGGGCCGACGCTTTCGTGCATGTCTCGGCCGTCGAGCGGGCCGGGCTCGACAATCTGAACGAGGGTGACCGAGTCGAGTACGAGCTGGTCCGTGGCCAAAACGGCAAGAGCTCAGCTGAGAATCTGAAGCTCGCCTCCTGAGGCTATCAGGATCGACGATAAGGAAGCGCCCTGGGGAAACCCGGGTGCTCTTCTTATGGGTGCTGTCCGCTGATGCGTCATGTGGCAAGGAGGGATCTTGGATATGGGCACGTCCCCGAGGCGCCTTTCGAGATCCCGCTCCCGTACGGTCTGAACGTCAGGGTGGAGCCGCTGACCACCTCCGCATGGCGGCAGCCGGGCCGCGCCGGCGGGCGGTGGAGGGGATCGTGCGGCGGGCCAGGGTGGCACGGCGGCCGGCTGGTGCTGGACGGACTCCCCGACCTTTCGGCAGAGGGCGAGCGCGACGGCTTCTATCAGGCGCAGCTGATCCGCGAGCTCGCGATCCTGCATGTGACGAGCTGGACCGGAGTCGAACTTGAAGGCGGGCCTGCTCCGACGACGCCCGAGAACGTAGCCGCGGCCATGGAGCTCTGCCCGGTCGGCGAGCGCTTCTTCCAGGAGTTCACGCTCCGGCAGGTGTTGCTCAACGCGGCAAAAAACGGATCAGGGCCCTTTGCCGCTGGCAATTCCAGCCGGGCGGAGGGCCCGGGTACTGCCAAGCCTGCAAAGAGGAAGGGCTCCCCTTGCGCCCGAGGCGAGCTCGGAGCTGACGGACAGCTCTGCCCCTACCGCGAGCACGCGTTGATCAGCCGGCAGGAGCACGAGGCCTGGGATGTTCTGCTGGCGTGCCAGGGCCAGCTGCGGCTGGCGCCGAGCGGACATGTCGTTGGCATCCATCTGGACGCGGAACTCGGGTTGGCGGCCGCCCGCGGATACGGCATTTCCCTGCTCTTAGAGCTGCTGCCGGCGGCCGAGGCGGGTCTGGTCGAGGCGATACGTGCCGGCGAGGGCGGTCGCACGTCGGGTTTGACGTAGCGCTGCAGCTTCGCGCACTTGCCCCTGACGCAGCGGTCGAACGCACAAGCGGCTAAAGCCTTATCGGGCACTATTTCCAGTGCTCGGCAATGAGAGGGTGTCCAGCTTCTTACG
>CAWJAY010000007.1:0-90579 GCA_963840925.1 uncultured Alphaproteobacteria bacterium | reverse complement strand
GCCGACCTCGCGCGGCTACCGCCGGCGCCGGTCTACGTGCTGACCTCGGAAGACGGCATCCTGGCGCGCCTGGCGCTCGCCGAGGCGGAGCGCCTGCTGCCCGGCCCGATCCTGGCGCTGGCCGGCGGCACGCTCGCCTGGTCCGCGGCCGGCCAGCCGCTCGAGCCCGGCGCCCGGGACGACGGCGAGGAGGACGCCTGGCTTAGGCCCTACGATCGGCCGCCCGAGCAGATCGAGCAGGCGATGCGCGATTATCTGCGCTGGGAAAGAGCGCTGGTGCCGGCGGTCGAACGCGACGGCACGCTTCGATTCCAGCCACCGCCCCGGAAGAGCCGCTATTCGGCGGCGGCCGTGAGCGGCGCCGCAACCGGCCTGAGATTGGCCAGGAACTGCTCCGCGCACCGGCGCCAGGCAAAGCCGCGCGCGTAAGCGCGGCAGCGCTCGCTTGGGATCTGGAGCGCGCGCTCAACCGCGCGGGCGAGGTCGTCATCGAGCGCGCCGCACCCGGTGGTCCCGATCACGTCGAGCGGTCCCGGCACCGGGTAGGCCGCGACCGGCACGCCCGACGCCAGGGCCTCCAGCAGCACCAGGCCAAAGGTGTCGGTGCGGCTGGGGAACACGAACACGTCGCCGCACACGTAGTGGCGGGCGAGTTCGATGCCGAACTTGGCGCCGGCGAAGTGGACATTCGGGTATCTCGTGCGCAACCCGGCCAGCTGCGGCCCGTCGCCGACCACGAGCTTGCTGCCGCACGCGACCGGCAGGTCCAGGAAGGCTGCCAGGTTCTTCTCGACCGCGACCCGGCCGACGTAGAGCAGGACCGGCCGCGGCAGTACCAGCGCCGGCGCATGGTCGGGGCGGAACAGCTCGGTATCGACGCCGCGCGACCAGTCCTTGACGTTGCTGAAGCCCGCGGCCTCGAGTTCGCGCCGGAGCGTCCGGGTCGCGACCATCACCCCCGCCGACGGCGTGTGGAACCAGCGCATCCAGGCGTAGCCGAGGCTGAGCGGGACCGGCCAGCGGGCGCTGACGTATTCCGGAAAGCGGGTGTGGTAGGAGGTCGTGAACGGCAGGGCGCGCCGCTCGCACTGCCGGCGCGCCGCAAGCCCGAGCGGCCCCTCGGTCGCGATGTGGATGCACTCGGGGTGAAAGCTCGAGAGCTTGGCCGCGATCGTCGGCCCGGGCCGGAACGCGAGGCGGATCTCCGGGTAGCTCGGGCAGGGCAGGGTCCGGAACTGGTCCGGCGAGATCACCTCGACCTGATGGCCGAGCGCCAGGCACTCCTGCACGACCCGCTGCAGGGTCCGGACCACGCCGTTGACCTGGGGCGACCAGGCATCGGTCACCAGCAGGATGCGCATCAGGCGGCGATCGGCGCGTTGCCGACCGCCCGCGGCGCCGCCGGCCGCTTGACCGTGAGCAGATCGAACTGACGCCGCGCCGCCCAATGCACCAGCTCCATCCGGCCGTCCATGTGCTCGACCAGCGCCGAGCAGCTCTCGACCCAGTCGCCGTCGTTGAAATACTGGACGCCGTCGATGACCCGGATCTCCGGCTTGTGGACGTGGCCGCAGACCACGCCGGTGACCGCCCGCCGGCGCGCCTCGGCGGCGAGCGCCTGCTCGTAGCACTCGACGAAGTTGACCGCGGCCTTGACCTGCGCCTTCAGGAACGCCGACAGCGGCCAGTAGCCGAGCCCGAGCCAGCGGCGCGCCCGGTTGAAGCCGGTGTTGAGCCGCAGCGTGGCTTCGTAGGCGATCGAGCCGAGCCGGGCGAGCCACGGCATGTCGGTGCAGACGCCATCGAACGTGTCGCCGTGGACCACCAGCAGGCGGCGGCCGTCGGCGGTCTGGTGGATCGCGTCGTGGACCACGCGGACGCCGGCGAAGCTGCGCCCGATCCGCTTGCGCAGCGCTTCATCGTGGTTCCCCGGCAGGTAGACGACCCGGGTGCCGCGCCGGTTGCGCGCGAGCAGCGCCCGCAGAATCTGGCGGTGCCGCTCCGGCCAGAACCACTTCTTCTTCAGCCGCCAGCCGTCGACGATATCACCGATCAGATAGAGATATTCGGACTCGACATGCTGCAAGAAATCGAGCAGACAGTCCGCCTTGCAGCCGGGGGTGCCGAGATGTAAGTCGGAGATGAAGACGGTGCGATACCGCTGGGCGGCCGGTCGTGCTCCGGTGGGTCGCCAGGAGGAGTTGCCGAGCATAGTGTTCACTCACAACTGATGACTGATGACGCCGCTCGGCGAAGTACCCACACAATCGTGACGGTCATATGACAGCGCATGAGTTTCCCTATTCGGCCAACGTTGTTTACGTTCCATTAATAGTCTGGGGCGAGATTGGGCAGTTGTGCCGGCCTCCGGTGGCCGCAAGGTCTGACCAAGCGGGAATTCCTGCCGAAGGTGGGGGCGCGTGACCGACCAGCGGCCGGCCCGGCGTCTCATCATCATCTTCAACCCGACCTCCGGCTGGCGCCGGCGGCGGCGCTTCGAGGCGGTGCTGCAC
Source organism: uncultured Alphaproteobacteria bacterium (assembly GCA_963840925.1). Classification (GTDB taxonomy): domain Bacteria; phylum Pseudomonadota; class Alphaproteobacteria; order Geminicoccales; family Geminicoccaceae; genus DATAOG01. Next base: position 88,066 of record CAWJAY010000007.1, on the reverse strand, counting down.
CGGCTGCGCGCGCGCGGGTGCGAGGCGACGGTGTGCGTGACGACCGCAGCCGGCGATGCCGAGCGGCTCGCTGCCGCCGCCGACCGGGAGCGCTACGATCTGCTGGTGGTCGCCGGCGGCGACGGCACGATCAACGAGGCGATCAACGGGCTCGCCGGCCGTCGCCTGCCGCTCGCGATCCTGCCGCTCGGCACCGCTAACGTGCTCGCGGCCGAGCTCGGCCAGCGCACCGATCCCGAGGCGATCGCCCGGACCATCGCCGAAGGCGTCGCGCGGCCGGTCACGGTCGGGATCGCCAACGGCCGCCGCTTCATCCTGATGACCGGGGCCGGCTTCGACGCCCAGGTGGTCGCGACGGTCAACCTCGGCCTCAAGCGCTGGCTCGGCAAGACCGCCTATGGGCTCGCGATCCTCCGCCAATTGCTGGTCTATGGTTTTCCCAGCTATCGGGTCTCGCTCGATGGCGCCCAGCAACCCGCGGCCTCGGTCCTGGTCGCCAACGCCCATTTCTATGGTGGTCGCTTCGTCGCCGCGCCCGCGGCCGGCCTTTGTACCCCGACCTTCGAGGTCGGCCTGTTCGAGCGCTCCGGCCGGGCGGCGGCGATCGGCTACGCGATGGCCCTGTTCCTTGGCCTGCTGCCGCGGCTCAAGAGCTATCGGCTGCTCGCCGCGCGGCGGATCGAGATCGAAGGCCCGGCCGGCGAGCCGGTGCAGGCCGACGGCGACATCATCGCCCGCCTGCCGGTCCGGATCGAGGTGCTGCCGGCGGCGCTCGAGCTGATCTTCCCGCCGCGCTCGGATGCGCCCGAAGCGCCGGCCGTGCTCGTAGCCGAACGCCCCCTGCCCGCCCAGGCAGAGGTCCTGGCGCCCGCAGCCAACGCCGCCCGCCAATCAGCCGGCCCGCCCGCTCAGGCGGAGGCCCCGGCGCCCGCGGCCAACGCCGCCCGCCAATGAGCCGGCCCGCCTGCCCAGGGGAGGCCCCGGCGCCCGCGGCCAATACCGGCCGCAAATGAGCAGGCCTGCCCGCCAGGCGGCGGTCCTGGCGCCCGCAGCCAAGCCGCCCGCCGATGAGAGGCCCGCCTGCGCCCCGGAGCCCGCCGCGCCCCGGACCTCATCGCGTGCTGCACCCTTCGGCGTGCTGCCGCCGATCACTCCCGGGACCGGCCCGGACCACAGACCCCCGGGCCCGAGGTCGTCGCCAATACCGCCCGCGTCCGCGCCGCAGCCAAGCTGTCGCCGAGACGGATTCCGACGGTCGCATGGACCGCCCGAGCGGATGGTTAACGAGCAATCGCTACCAAATGGTTAACGCCCGGCGCGCAGGGCAGCCACCGTCACGCGCCGCCTGCCCGAACCTTCGCCTCCCCGCCGGCGCTGATCTCGCTACCGGCCGTGAGGTGCACCCGACGGCATTGTCCTCGAACGGCATGCTGCTGCTCGAGCGAGACCAGATAATTTTCGCCCTTGTGTGGGATAATTGGACCAAAGCCAAGTAACGGCAGCCCGCGACCAAGATGTGCCGGGCCTTAACGCTACCTCGACGTTGATCCCGCTGGAAGCGGCAAGCGCCCGGCCGGCCGCTCGCGGTCGCGTCCGGCTCGGGCTCAGCTCCAGGGTCCGCGGCCGGCGCCGGCCGCCGTCTGGCCCGCCAGCTCACGCAGCCGGCGGATCCGGTCCGCGGTCGAGGGATGGGTCCGGAACAGGCTGTCGACCCCGCCCATGTGCAACGGATTGATGATGAACAGATGGGCCGAAGCCGGGTTGCGCTCGGCCGGCTCGTTGAGCACGCCCTGCGCCAGCTGCTCGATCTTCTGCAGCGCCCGCGCGAGCCAGAGCGGCTGGCCGGTGAACTCGGCGGCGGCCCGGTCGGCCGCATACTCGCGCGTGCGCGAGATCGCCATCTGGACCAGCATCGCCGCGAGCGGAGCCAGGACCATCGCGAGCAGCGTGCCGATGATCCCGAGCGGGTTGCCGCGCCCGTCGCGGCCCATGCCGAAGAAAAACCCGAACTGGGTCAGAAAGCCGATCGCGCCGGCAAGGGTCGCGGTGATCGTCATGATCAGCGTGTCGCGGTGCTTGATATGGCCAAGCTCGTGCGCGATCACGGCCGCCAGCTCCTCGGTATCGCAGGCCTCCAGCAGGCCGCGGGTGACCGCAACCGCGGCATGGTCGGGGTCGCGCCCGGTCGCGAACGCGTTCGGCTGGCCGGTCTCGAGCAGGTAGACCTTGGGCATCGGCAGCGCCGCGCGCCCGGCCAGCTGCTCGACCAGCCCGTACAGCTCGGGCGCGCTCGCCGGCGAGACCGGCCGCGCATTGTGCATGCGCAGTACCATCCGGTCCGAGTTCCAGTACGCCCAGCCATTCATCGCAAGCGCGATCAGCAACGCGATCAGCGCCCCGGCCTCGCCGGCCAACAGATAGCCGATCGCAAGGAACAGGCCGGTCATGGCGGCGAGCAGCAGCGCCGTGCGTGCGAAGTTCATGGCCAGCACCCGCGTTCTCGAGGCAGAACTTAGGATAGATGGTGCCGGCGGGCGGTCAAGTTGATCGCGAGCCCGCCCGATGAGATGGCTGCGTTTGACGAGCTCGCGCCAGAGGCGCTACGCTTTCCTACCACCGTCCGAGCGCCGACGCGGCTCACAAGTCCGCAGGCGGCGGCCGGGAGCGCCAGGGAGACCCAGGTGAGCAGTCCTTACGACAGCGCGGCCATCGAGGACAAGACCGACGCGATCTCGATCACCGACGACGAGGCGCTCGAGCTGCACCGCAGCGGCCGGCCCGGCAAGATCGAGATCACGCCGACTAAGCCCTTGACCACCCAGCGCGACCTGTCGCTCGCCTATTCGCCGGGGGTCGCAGCCCCCTGCCTCGCGATCAAGGCCGACCCGGACAAGGTCTACGACTACACCGCCAAGGGCAATCTGGTCGCGGTGATCTCGAACGGCACTGCGGTTTTGGGCCTGGGCAATCTCGGCGCGCTCGGCGCCAAGCCCGTGATGGAGGGCAAGTCGGTCCTGTTCAAACGCTTCGCCGACATCGACGCGATCGACCTCGAGGTCGATACCGAGGAGGTCGACGCGTTCGTCGACTGCGTGCGCCTGCTCGGCCCGACCTTCGGCGGCATCAACCTCGAGGACATCCGGGCGCCCGGCTGCTTCATCATCGAGCAGCGGCTGCGCGAGGCCATGGACATCCCGGTGTTCCACGACGATCAGCATGGCACCGCGATCATCGCCGCCGCCGGGCTGATCAACGCGCTCGACGTCACGGGCCGCTCGCTGCGCGAGGCGAGGCTCGTGATCAACGGCGCCGGCGCCGCCGCAATCGCCTGCATCGAGCTCTTGAAGGCCATGGGCCTGCCGCACGACAACGCGATCCTGTGCGACACCCAGGGCGTCGTCTGGCGCGGCCGCGAGGCCGGCATGAACCAGTGGAAGTCGGCGCACGCGGTCGATACCGACGCGCGCACGCTGGCCGAGGCGCTGGTCGGCGCCGACGTCTTCTTCGGCCTTTCGGCCAAAGGCGCGCTCAGCCCCGAGATGGCAAGCGGCATGGCCAAGCAGCCGATCGTGTTCGCGATGGCCAACCCCGACCCGGAGATCATGCCCGAGGTCCTGAAGGAGGTGCGCCCCGACGCGATCATCGCGACCGGCCGCTCCGACTATCCGAACCAGGTCAACAACGTCTTGGGCTTCCCATACATCTTCCGCGGCGCGCTCGACGTGCGCGCGACCACGATCAACGATGCGATGAAGATCGCCGCGGCCTATGCGATCGGCGCGCTCGCCCGCGAGGACGTGCCCGACGAGGTCAGTGCCGCCTATCGCGGGCGGCGGCTGCGCTATGGGCCCAACTATCTGATCCCGACCCCGTTCGACCCGCGCCTGATCAGCGCCGTGCCCGCCGCGGTCGCAGAGGCGGCGATGAGCAGCGCGGTCGCCCGCCGGCCGATCCGCGATCGCGAGCAGTACTGCGACCAGCTGCGCGCCCGCCTCGACCCGACCGCGAGCCGCATGCAGCTGATCATCGATCGCGTGCGCGCGCAGCCCAAGCGCGTGGTGTTCGCCGAGGGCGAGGAGGAAAAGACGATCCGCGCCGCGCTGGTCTGGCACAACAACGGCCTCGGCCGGCCGGTCCTGATCGGCCGCGAGGAGCGGATCCACGCGACCGCGCACGCGATCGGCCTGAACCTCCCGGAGGGCTGCCTCGAGATTCACAATGCCAGGCTGTCGACCAAGAACCGCGCCTACGCCGAGCTGCTCTACCGCCGCAACCAGCGCAACGGCCTGTTGTTCCGCGACTGCCAGCGGCTGGTCAACCAGGACCGCAACGTGTTCGGCGCCTGCATGGTCGCCGAGGGCGATGCGGACGCGATGGTGACCGGGCTCACCCGCAACTACATCAGCGTCCTGCGCGACGTCCGCCGGGTGATCGACCCCAACCCCGGCGAGCGCCTGCTCGGCTTCTCGATGATGTTGTCGCGCGGCCGGACCGTGTTCATCGCGGACACCACCGTCCACGAGCTGCCGACGCCCGCCGAGCTCGCCGACATCGCGATCCAGACCGCGCACGCCGCCCGCCGCATGGGCTTCACGCCCCGGGTCGCGCTGCTGTCGTTCTCGACCTTTGGCAGCCGGCGGATCGAGAAGGCGCTGCGCGTCCAGGAGGCGGTCGACGAGCTCGACCGGCGCCAGGTCGATTTCGAGTACGACGGCGAGATGTCGGCCGACGTGGCGCTCGACCCCGAGCTCCTCGCGCTCTATCCGTTCTGCCGGCTGTCGGAGCCCGCGAACGTGCTGATCATGCCGGCGCTGCACACCGCGAGCATCAGCTCGCGGCTGCTCAAGCAGCTGGGTGGCGGCACCGTGATCGGGCCGCTGCTGCTCGGCCTCTCGCGCCCGGTCCAGATCCTCTCGATGAACGCCTCGGTCTCAGAGATGATCAACCTCGCAGCGCTCGCCGCCTACGACGCCATCCAGGACGAGCCGGAGCGGATCGTCCAGGCGGCCGAGTAGACGCGGGCGGGGCGGGGCTGGCCTCGAGCTTTGTGAGGCGGCTCACAGCCGATCGGACGCCGCCCGGCTAGGGTCGACGGGTTGCCACTGCTGGGCGGAGCCCGTCGATGCCTGTCAGCGCAGCGTTGTCGCAGGGTGCGCTCGCGTTCCACCTGCTGGTCGCGGGCGGTCTCACGCTGGTCTTGGGCGCGGTCCTGGTCCGGCTCTATCGCCGCGCCGTCGACCGGGCGATGCGGGTGCCGGGCCAACCCGCGCCCGACCCGCCGCGCATGCGGGCCGCAGCGCCGCCGCCGCTCGAGTTCCAGATCGCCGATGCCTCCGCCCCGGACGGCGCCGGAACCCTGTCCCGGGCGGCGCGCCGCCGCTTTGCCTGGGCGGCCGCGGTCTATGCCGGCGCCGGACTGGCCCACGCGGCGGTCGCAACCGTGCTGCTGTTCCTGTTTGCGGGCCTTGACTTCTATCCCTGGCGGACCGCGGTCGTGTTCTGGGCGCTCGCCTGGCCCGTGGTCCTCGTCCTCAATCTCGCCTCCGGCCCGGATCGCCGCTGGCAGCTCGCGAGCGTCGGCGGCTATTTTATGGTCCTGGCGCTGCTGAGCCTCGGCGTCGCGGCGAGCGGCGTCCAACCGATGGTGATCGGCGGCCTCAGCCTGCCGGCTGTGGCGCAGCCCCTCATGCTCTGGCTGATCAAGGCCGCCCCCGGCATCTTCCTGCTGGTCTTTCTCAACCGGCGGATCCGGAGCATCGGCCCGCTGCTGCTGGTCATGATGCTGGTCGCGGCGCTCGGCGCGCATGCCGGTTTCCTCGCGATGCACCTCAGCGGCGTGCAGCGCCTGCTGGTCGAGGTCGCGCTCGCGACCGGGATCGGGATCGCGACCCTGTTCGCGGCGATCCAGCTCGCGGGCTTCGCGCTGTTCATGGTGCCCGGCTGGGCGGTCGCCGCCTGGCTGCGCCGGCGCTATCGGGCCAAGCGGATCAGCGATCAGATGATCACCTTCGATGCCGTCTGGCTGCTGATGACGCTGGTCGAATGCAGCGCGCTCGCAACCGAGCAGGGCGGGTTCGGCTGGGCCGGCCTGCTCGCGTTCGCCGCCTATCGGCTGGTCGTCGGGCTGGGGCTCAGGCCGTTGCACCGGGCCGCGCTCAGCGAGCCGCCCGCGCGCCTGCTGCTGCTGCGCGTGTTCGGCGCCCAGCGCCAGAGCGAGCGCCTGTTCGACCTGCTGGGCGCCCGCTGGCGCTATCGCGGCAGCCTGCAGCTGATCGCCGGCACCGATCTCGCGACCACGACGATCGAGCCGCACGAGTTCCTGGATTTCCTGTCGGGCCGCCTGGCCCGGAACTTCATCCATGGGCCGGCCGATCTCGAGCGGCGGCTGGCCGAGCTCGACCTCGCGCCCGATCCCGACGGCCGCTTCCGGATCAACGAATTCTTCTGCGATGCAGGCAACTGGCAGGCCGCCGTCGCCCGCCTGATGGGGGCGAGCGATCTGGTCGTGATGGACCTGCGCGGCTTCTCGGAACAGAACCGGGGCTGCATCTTCGAGCTGCAGGCGTTGATCGACAGCGTGCCGATCGAGCGGCTGATCGTGCTGATCGACCGCGCCAGCGACCTCGACCCGCTCCGCCCGATCCTGCGTGGCCTCTGGCAGCAGATGAGCGCCGCATCGCCGAACGCGCGCGCCGAACGGGCGCGCCTCCGGCTGCTGCCGGTCGATGGCGATCCGGCCGCGGCGGTGCGCCGCCTGCTCGCGCTGGGCGATCGGACGCTCGCCCTGGGCCCTGCCGCCAGCCCGTCGGGGCGACCGGCTCCTGCGCTCGTCTGGTCGGCCCCCGGCGCCTGACCGGTATTCTGATTCTTGCCGCCTTCAACCTGCGCTCCGGCGCGAGCGCTAAAGCGGCTCTCCCTCAGGCTTTGATCACCGCGATCAGCTCGATCCGGCGAGCGCGCCCTTGCGGCAGTGCAGGACCGGGCGGCCGCGCTCGCTGCTGCAGACCAGCTCGATCGCGCTGAAGCCGGCGGCGGCCAGTCGGCGGCGCTCGGTCCGGGCGCTGTCGTGGCCCTCGTAGATCAGCTCGTCGAAGCGGCCGAGAAACGCGACGAACCGGGCCCGGTCGCGAAGCCAGTGCGACACGCTGAGCGCGAACACGATGTCCGGCCGGAACGCCGCGAGCCCCGCCTCCCAGGCCGGATCGGCGTCGAAATCGAGGGCGCAGAACTCGGGCTGCACCCTGAACGCCCGTGCGATCTCGGCCGCGGCTTGGAGGATCTCGGGATCGCGGTCGACCGCGAGCGTGGCGGCGGCGCCCGCCTCCTTGAGCAGGAAGACCGAGAGCAGGCCCAGGTTGCAGCCGAGATCGAGCACGCGCTTGCCGCGATAATCGGTGATCGCGCGCAGCTGCCGCCAGCGCTCGGCCCACGGCCGCTCGCCGGGCAGGACGACCCCCTCGAACTCGAGCTCGTGGTAGGCGATCGCCCGGCCGGGCGAGCTGGCCTTGGCCCGCGCCGCGCGCCGCCAGGCGGCGTGGAGCCCCCGTAGTTCCTCGCTGGCGCTGGCCGGCAGTGCCGGCAGCGGTCGCGACCCGGCGCGACCACTCCGCCGGAGTCGGCGCAGCGCCGCGGGCGGCAGGCTCACCTGCAGGCGCTCGCGCAGCGGCGCCAGCACGGTGTTGCTGACCGGCGCGCCGCCGAGCCGCAGCCCGAGCAGGCTGCGCGCTAGGCAGACCAGCGGGCGGCCGGTGCTCGCCTGGTCGAAGTCGATCAGCTGCAGCCGGCCCGCAGCATCGATCAGAACGTTCTCGGGCCTCAGATCGTCATGACTGACCCCGCGCCCGGCCAGGCGCACGGCCAGCACGGCCAGGCGCAGGGTCAGCCAGAGCAGGCGTCCCCAGCCGAGGTCCAATTGCCCGAGCGGCTGGCCGTCAAGCCGCTTGGTCACCAGCACCGAATGGGTCGCGGTCTGGTGCCAGCCCACCACCTCGGGAATCCCGGGAATGCCGCGGGCGCGGTTCAGCATGCCGGCCTCGCCCGGGAGATCCTGACGGCGCTCCGGACCCGCGCTATCAGGCTGACGGAGCGCGATCTTGTAAAACAGATTGCCTTCCACGCCATAGCTGCGCGCCGGGTCGAGCGGGCTCTGCCAGCAGCGCTCGAGCCGCGGCCAGGGCTCGCTTTGAGCCTGGCTCAGCCAAACGGGGTTGCCGGTCATTCGCCGATGGTATAGGGGAGACCGGTTTCCCGTTCAACCGTAGAGCGAACTTGCAGACGGCGCGACTTCGAGAACCTCGGCGGCTCAGACCTCGATCACGACATAGTCGTCCTCGACCGTGACCTCGAAGGTCTCGGCCGTGTAAGGGCCTTGGGCAAGCTGGGTGCCGGGCACCGCGGTCGCCGGATAGTTCTTGACCCGCAGGCGCGCCGGATCGCACCAGGAGCGACCGGTGCGCAGGTCGAACTCCCAGCCGTGCCAGGGGCAGCGGATGATCTCGCCGCGGCGGCTGTAGCGGACCTCGCCCGGGGCGCTCGCCTCGACCAGCCCGGTGAGCTTGCCGCGGCTGAGGCTGCCGCCCTGATGCGGGCAGCGGTCGACGAGCGCGAAATACTCGCCGCCGACGTTGAAGACCACGACCTCGCGGCCGCGGATCGTCACCAGCCGGCGGCTGCCGGGCGGCAGCTCGGCGACCGGCGCGACCACGTGCCGCTCCATCAGTCGAGCCGGTAGAGCTTTCGCGCGTTGCCGCGCCGGATCAGCTCGAGCCGCTCGGGATCGAGCGCGCGCGGCAGCGCGTGGGCCGGATCGTCGAAGTCCCAGTGCGGGTAGTCGGTCGCGTACAGCAGCCGCTCGAAGCCGATCCAGCCCATCACATCCAGCACGTGCTCGCGCCGCTCCGGCTCCTCCATGGGCTGGGTCGTGATCCAGATGTGGTCGCGGATGTACTCCGAGGGCTTGCGGGTCAGATCCGGCACCTCGTCGCGGCTGCGGGCGATCTGTCGGTCGAGCCGCCAGGCGAGCGCCGGCAGCCAGCCGAAGCCGCCCTCGATCAGGACCACCTTCAGCTTCGGGAACCGCTCGAACACGCCCTCCAGGACCAGGCTCGCGACCAGCGTCTGGCAGGTGGTCGAGTGGCCGGTCATCTCCTCGATGTAGAACGACGGCCAGCCGGCGCTCGAGACCGGATAGCCGCTGTAGCCGAAGACGTGGACGCCGACCGGCAGATCGTGGCGGCAGGCGGCCTCGAAGATCGGCCAGTAGCGGCGCTTGCCGAGCGGCTCGCTGGTCCGGCTCAGGACCAGGATCTGCCGAAAGTGCGGATCGCCGGCGCAGCGGTCGATCTCGGCGCTGGCCATCGCGCCGTCGTCGTAGGGCACCACGATCGAAGCCTTGAGGCGCTCGTCCTGGCGGGTCCAGGCGTCCAGCTGCCAGTCGTTGATCGCGGCCGCCATCGCGGCGCTGAAGCCCAGGTTCTGATCGCCCTGCGCGGTCACCGCGAGCGGGCTCAGGATCGCGGCCTCGATGCCATAGGCGTCCAGATAGTGCTCGCGCATGTAGCCAAGATCGCTGCCCGGCCGGTCGCCCTCGGGCGTCCAGGCGTCGCGGCGACAGGCCCGCGGCGCCGCCTTGGGATAGGGGTCCATCTGGGCAAAGCCGTGGCGCGGCCGCAGCCCGTAGGTGTTGAGATGCCGCCACCAGCGGTCCGAGAGGTAGGGCCGGAGATCGGCGAACCCCTTGACGGTCGGGTGGACGTCGCAGTCGACGATCCCGGTCCGGCTCGCCCTGACCGCCGCGGGCTCCCGTCCAGGCTTGGTCAAAGGCCGTTCGAGAACCGTGCTCATGACAGACCTCCAAGACGAGGGTAGGCGGCGAGCGGGTTGCCGAACAGGATCTGGTCGAGCAGCGCCGCCGGCACTCCTTCTGGTATGGTATCATCGCCCTCGAAGTGCCAGTGTGGAAAATCGGACGCGTACAGCAGAACCTCCTCCGAGCCGATGTGCTCGAGCACGCGCTCCAGGTCGCCTGCGCCCGGCGGCGCGTCGAGCGGCTGGATCGTGAGCCGGACGTGGTCGCGCACGATCTCGGTCGGCGACCGGTCGACCCAGGGGACCTCGGCGCGCAGACCGCGCCAGAACTTTGAGAACCGCCACAGGAAGCCCGGCAGCCAGGTCACGCCGGATTCCAGCAACACGACCTTGAGCTGCGGGAACTTGGCGAACACGCCCTCGGTGATCAGGCTCGCGAGCTGGGCCTGGAAGCCCTGGGTCTGCGCCACGTAGTCCTCGATGTGGTAGGACGGCCAGCCGACCGAGGTGACCGGGTGGCGATAGCTGCTGCCGGCATGGATCCCGATCGGCAGCCCGTGGCGCGCGGCGACCTCGTAGATCGGCCAGTAGGCGCTGCGCCCGAGCGGCATCTCGCCGGTCACTGGCAACAGGACCTGAACGAAGCGGGGGTCGGCCGCCCGGCGCTCGATCTCCTGTGCGGCGCGCGCCGGGCTCTGGGGCGTGACCACGATCGAGGCCCGAAGCCGCGGCTCGGGCTCCAGCCACTCCTCGACCAGCCAGTCGTTGACCGCGCCGGCGAGCGCGGCCGCCATGTGCTCGTCCATGATCAGCTGGACGCCGTAGAGGCAGTTCAGGATCGCGGCCCGGCTTTGCCAGCGGTCCAGGACCTGGGTCTTGAGCGCCGCCAGATCCTCGGCCGGGCGGCCCGCCGGCGTGCGCCAGTCCGGCCGGCAGCTGAGCGGCGCCTGCGGCGGATAGCTCCGGCTCTCGAAGCCGTCGATGCCGCGCACCTCGACCATGTCCTGCCAGTAGTCGTCGAGATAGGGGATGAGCGCCTTGATCGCCGGCACGTTGGCATGGACGTCGCAGTCGATCGCTCCCCGGCCTTTGACGTTCACGTCCGCGCCTCGCGCCCGGTCATCGGCCTAGCGACCGGTCTTGCCGGGCGGGGGCGTCCGGCCCAACACCTCTTTGAGCGCGTGGGCATGGTCCTGCAGCGCCCGGAGCGGGTCCTCGGCCCGGCCGAACATGCGCCCCAGTCTGGCCACGACCTGCTGCTGTTCCAGCCGCTCACGCCAGGCCGGGTCCTCAGCGCGCCGGATGTTCTCGATCATCGCGAGGTTGCGCAGCCGCAGAACCCCGCCCGAGCGAGCTGGCCGGTCAGTCATCGGTCATCACGCGCGCTCGCGGCCCGGCCAGCGCCTGACGGCAGCTGCGCCCGCTCCCAGGGGGCCGGCGGTGGCGCCTTTTCCGGGATCGGCTCCGGCGGCGGCCGGATCTCGGGCTCGTCCTCGTCCTCCAGCGAGCCGTCGATCTCCGGGACCTCCGGCGGTCGTCCCGGGTCCTTGATGATGATCGGCTCGCCGGGCGGGCGGCCAGGCGGCCTGGGCACCGGATCGGGCATGGGGCTTCCCTCAGGGCGCTGCCCGTCATTGCGCAGAACGTCGCCGGATCAGTGCAAGCCCGCCCCGGATTGTCAAGTGATGACGCCGAGCCGGCGAACCCGGCGCCACTCGTGCGAGAGGATTGGCGACCCGGCGCGTTGATCTCGCAGGCCGCGCCGCGCGGCCGGAGGGATCATCGTGCCAACCCCAGCGCGTGCCTCGAGCCCAGCCGGTCGGGACGTGCTCGTGATCGGCGCCTCGAGCGGCGGCCTCGAGGCGCTCCGTTCGCTGCTGCGCGATCTGCCGGCTGACCTGCCGGCTTCGCTGTTCATCGTCCTGCATACCGCGACCCACAGCCCGGGCCTGCTGGCCGAGATCCTGGCCGGCGTCAGCTCGCTACCTGTGCTGCCGGCGGCGGACGGCCAGCGCTTCGCCCCGGGGTGCGGCTACGTGGCGCCGCCCGACCGGCATCTGCTGGTCGGCCGCGACCACATCCACGTCCGCCGCGGCCCGCGGGAGAGCGGGGCGCGGCCGGCGATCGATCCCTTGTTCCGCTCGGCCGCGGCCAGCTGCACCAGCCGGGTGATCGGCGTGCTGCTGACCGGCCTGCTCAGCGACGGGGTTTCAGGTCTGCGGGCGATCAAGCGCTGCGGCGGCTTGGCCCTGGTCCAGGACCCGAACGAGGCCGCCTATCCCCAGATGCCGCGGAACGCCATCCGTCATGTTGCGCTCGATCACGTCCTGCCGCTCGAGGGGCTGGCGGCGATGCTGGTCGCCTGCGCGCGCGAGCCGCGGCCGCCTCCGGTTGCGGTTCCCGATGAGATCCGGGCCGAGGCGCTGATCGCGGCCCAGGAGGCGCATGACATCGAGGACCACGAGCGCGGCCCGTTGTCGCCGATCACCTGCCCCGAGTGTCACGGCGTCCTGCAGGAGATCGAAGACGGCGAGTTGATCCGCTACCGCTGCCACACCGGCCATGGGTTCACGCTCGATTCCCTCGGCGCGGCGAATACCGAGGCATGGGAGCGGGCGCTCTATGCCGCTTTGCGGGCGCAGCACGAGCGGGCGCGGGTAGTCCGCCGGCTGGCCGAGGACGCCCGTCGGCGGGGCAGCGGGCCAACCGCGGAGCAACTGCTCCAGCGTGCCGAGAGCTACCGGGAAGGGGCCGATCTGCTCCGACGACTGCTTGGCCGGACCGGTCGGGTCGACGAGTTCGAAGACCATCCGCTGGTCGCGGCCGAACCGGACCCGGAAACACCATAGGCGCCGCCGGCCCGCGGCCGAGCGGTCCGGGCTCAGCGGCGCGCGGCCAGTCGCGATTGGGCGGCGCTCGCGCCGCCGGCCTGGGGCCGACGCAGGCGCCAGAGCGTCGCCAGCCGCTGCCGGAAGCGGCCCGCCGCGCCGAACACCGCAAGGGTCAGGATCAGCACCGCGCCGGTCACGATCTGCTGCTCCTCGGGCGTGACCCCGGCGAGCCCGAGCGCGTTCTGGACGAACGCGAGCACCAACAGCGCGATCAGGACGCCGCCGAGCGTGCCGCTGCCGCCGAAGATGCTGACGCCGCCGAGCACGACCGCGGTGATCACCGGCAGCTCGAGCCCGGTCGCGGTATCGGCGCGGGCGCTCGCCAGATAGGCCGTGAGCACGACCGCCGCGATCGCGCACATCGTGCCCGAGATCGCAAAGACGCCGAGAATGGCGCGTCGCACGTCGATGCCCGAGAAGCGGGCCGCCTCCCGGTTGTTGCCGATCGCGAACAGGGCGCGGCCCCATCTGGTGGCGTGCAGGTAGACCGCAAAGCCGATGAACAGCAGCACGAAGATGATCGAGCTCCACGGGATCGGCGTCGCGCCGATCGTGCCGAAGCCGAGGTTGGTGTACCAGTCGGGGAAGCCGAACACGCCGCGCTCCTTGAGGATGATCAGCGCGCTGCCGCGGTAGAGGGCGAGCGTGCCGAGCGTCACGACCAGCGACGGCAGCGAGGCGTAGGCGACGAACAGGCCGTTGATGATCCCGGCGAGCGTGCCGGCGAAGATGCACAAGACGATCGCGGCCTCGATCGGCAGGCCATGCTCGATCGCGACCGCAAGGGTCGCCGCCGACAGCCCGACGTTGGAGCCGACCGAAACGTCGATCTCGCCGGTGATGATGATCAGCGTCATGCCGAGCGCCACGATTGCGATCGGGGTGGCACCGGCGATCGCGATCGAGATGTTGGACGCGGTCAGGAAATATTCGGAGGACCGGCTGCCGTAGACGAAGGCGCCGATCAGGACCAGGAGCAGGAACAGCTCCCAGCGCGCGATCAGCTGAGCAAGGCGCGCCATCGCTCAGCCGCCGGCGGCACTACCGAGCCGCAGCCCGGCCGGCCGGCGCTCGGCGCCGCGCGCCAGCAGGCTGTAGAACATCACGGTGCCGAGGATCGCCGCCCCGATCACCGCCTGCAGCCAGAACTGGTTGATCCCGAGCAGCTGGACGCCGTTCTGGAGCACGGCGAAGATCACCGCACCGATCGCGGCGCCGTAGACCGAGCCGCTGCCGCCGAAGATGCTGACCCCGCCGATCACGACCGCCGAGATCGCCTGGAGGTGCAGGTCCGGTGCCAGCACCGCGTCGACGGTGCCAAAGCGCGCCCCCCAGAGCACGCCGACCAGGCCGCACAACAGGCCCGAGAGGATGAACACGAAGGCCAGATGCCCGGCCTCGTTGATGCCGACCAGCCGGGCGCTCTCCGGGCTCGAGCCCAGCGCGTATAGGTTGCGCCCGGTCCGGGTGTAGCTGGCGGCGAAGCCGAACAAGAGGGTCAGCAGCAGGGCCAGCCAGACCAGGAGCGGCAGGCCGGCGACATCGATCCGGGCGAGCTGCGCGTAGCTGTCGGGCAGCACCGTCGCCGAGATCTGGCGGCCGCCCGCGAGCACGATCACGCCGCCCCGATAGACCGCGAGCGTGCCGAGCGTGGCGACGATCGCCGGTATCCGCGCGACCGCGACCAGCAGCGCGTTGACGATGCCGAGCCCGCCGCCGACCGCGAGCCCGATCAGGAACACGATCGCGATGCTGCCCTGCGGGTGGTCCTCCAACCAGTCGGCGGCGACGAACGCGCTCATCGCGACGATCGCGCCGACCGAGAGGTCGATCTGCCGGGTGATGATCACCAGCGCCTGGCCCAGCGCCACGATGCCGACCAGCGTCGCCGAGAGGGCCACCTGCTCGAGGTTGGCGGGCTGCAGGAAGCGCGGCTCGCGCAGCGTCACCAGCGCGCAGATCAGGGCCAGCGCTAAGAGGAGACCGACCTCGCGCACCCGGAAGCCCCGGCCGAATCTTGCGCGCGCGCCGCTGCTCATGACCGGACCGGCATCGGGGTCGGCAGGGGCTCGCGGACGGCATGGGCCGCGGCCAGCAGCATCGCTTCCTGATCGAACGCCGCGCGCGCGAACTCGCGAACGATCCGGCCGCCGCGGAAGACCAGGATCCGATCGGCCATCGCGATCACCTCGACCGCATCGTCGCTGATCAGGATGATCGCGATCCCCTGGCTGGCCAGCTGCGAGATGATCCGGTGGATTTCGGCTTTGGCGCCGACGTCGATGCCGCGGGTCGGCTGATCGAGGATCAGCACGCGCGGCTTCGGCATCAGCCACTTGGCGAGCAGCACCTTCTGCTGGTTGCCGCCCGAGAGCGTGTCGGTCGGCTGCTCGATGCCAGTTGCGACCACGCGCATGCGGCCGGTGAACTCGGTGGCGATCTTGGCCTCGGCCGCGCGATCGACGAGCCCGAGCCGGCCCGCGAGCCGGCGCAGCAGCGGCAAGGTCTCATTCGCCCGGATCGGGAACGGCAGCACCAGCCCCTGCTGGTGGCGGTCCTCGGGCAACAGCGAGATGCCCAGATCCAGCGCATCGCGCGGCGAGGCCGGGCGGACCGTGCGGCCGTCGACCCGGATCTCGCCGCAGGCGGGCTCGGCGATGCCGAACAGCATCTGCGCGACCTCCGAGCGGCCGGCGCCGACTAGGCCGAAGAAGCCCAGGATCTCGCCGGCTTTGAGCTCGAAGCTCACGTCCTCGACGAAACCGGCGCCCGAGAGGCCCTGGACGATGACCACGGCCGCTCCGATCGCGGCCGCCTCCTTGGGGAAGAACGCGGCCAGATCAGTGCCGACCATGTGCCGGACCGTCTGCTCGGGCGAAAGCTCCTTGGCCGCGCAACTGATCACGCGGCGGCCCGAGCGGAGGATTGTGACGTCGTCGCCCATCCGCAGGATCTCGTCGATGAAATGGCTGATGAACAGGATCGCGACGCCCGACTGCTTCAGCCGCAGCACGATCTCGAACAGACGGTCGACCTCGCTCGCTGAGATCGTCGAGGTCGGCTCGTCCATGACCAGGACGCGGGCGTCCTGCGAAAGCGCGCGCACGATCTCGATCGCCTGGCGCTCGGCGATGCCCAAGAGCTTGACCGGCAGGCGGACGTCGAGCTCGAGCTCCAGCCGCGCCAGCAGATCTTCGGCCCGCCGGCGCATCGCCGCCCAGTCGATCCGGCCGGCGCGCTCCGGCTGGCGGCCGATGAACACGTTCTCGGCGACCGAGAGGTCGGGAAACACGGTCGGGTGCTGGTGGATCACCGCGACGCCCTGGCGCTGGGCGTCGGCCGCGCCGCGGATCGCGACCTCCTGGCCGTCGATCAGGATGCGGCCGCGATCGGGCTGGTGGATGCCGCCCAGGATCTTGACCAGCGTGCTCTTGCCGGCGCCGTTCTCGCCGGCCAGCGAATGCACCCGGCCGGCGTGCAGCGCGAGGTCGACCTCGCTCAGCACCTCGACCGGCCCGAACCGCTTGGTGATGCCGCAAAGCTCGACCAGCGGGCTCACGCGTGGGGAACCATCGGCGATGCTGCCCTGGCGATGCGGGGCGGAGCGGCGGCGCGCCGCACCGCCCCCACAGCCGGTCCGATGCCTAGTACTTGTGCTCCTGGTAGTTTGCCTCGGTGTACTGCAGCGGATCGCCGGTCACGATCTCCCGGTTGTCGCCGATCGTGTAGGTGCCGGGCCACTTGTTGCCGTCCTCGATCGTGAACGAGTCGCCGGGCTCGCCCTTGATCTTGCCTTCGGCGAAGTACTTGGCGGCGTAGTAGGTCACGTAGCCGAGCTTGATCGGGTCCCAGAGATAGAAGAAACCGATCGTGCCATCGAGCATGTACTTGGCGGTGATGCTGGGCACGCACATGCCGGCGAGCTTGATCTTGCCCATGCCCTTGTCGACCGATTCGAGCGCGCGCGCGACCGCCGGCAGACCCGGGCAGGTCGGCGCGTAGATGCCGGCCAGATCGGGATATTTGGTGGTCAGCGCCACGGTCAGGTCGAACGCCTTCTGCTCGTTGTCCTCGCCGTAGACCTCGTCGACGATCTCGATCTCGGGATATTGCTGCATGTCTTCGCGGAACGCCGCGATCCAGGCGTTCTGGTTGGCCGCGGTCGGTTGCGCCGAGACGATCGCGACCTTGCCCTTGTTGCCGAGCAGCTTCGCCAGCCCTTCAGCGCCGAACTTGCCGACCGATTCGGTGGTCGCCTGGTTGACGAAGAACGGCCGGCCGTCGACGCCGGAATCGGCATCGAAGGTGATGACCTTGGCGCCGAGCTTCTGGGCCCGCTTCATCGCCGGCACGACCGCGTTGGGATCGCTCGGCGCGACCGCGATCGCGGCGACGTGGCGGTCGGCGAGGTTGTTGATGATGCTGATCTGGGCCTCGGCGCTGGACTGGGTCGGCCCGTAGTTCTTGGCGGTGCCGCCGATCTCCTCGGCGGCCCACTCGGCGCCGAGCAGCGTCGCGTTGTAATAGGGGTTGGTCGTCTCCTTGATCACCATGGCCAACTCGAAGTCGGCCGCTGTGCCCGCCCGCGACGCGACAGCCAACGCCGCCACCGCGAGCACGACGAACAGTCCGCGTTGCCGCGCCATGCCCTTTGCTCCCTGGTATTGTTCCGGCCGGGTGGGTTCCACCCGAGCGATTTCTAGTAACCGGCAGGCTAGTGCGGCACGGCGCGGACCGTCAAGGGCGCTCGCGCGCTCAGGTCGGCTGGGCCAGCGCCGGCGGCTGCGGCTGGAGCGGCGGGGCCGGCGGGATCGGCGAAGCGAGCTCGATCCCCTCCGTCTGGAGCCGGCGCCAGATCGCGAGGTTGATCGCCTGCTGCACGTCCATGAAGCGGTTGTAGTCGGGATCGAGCATCCAGTAGACGACCTCGAAAATCAGAGCTACCTCGCCGAACTTCTGGAAGTGGGCGCGCTCGAACCGGACCGGGCTCTGGCCCTGGACGATCGCGCGCAGGATCGCCGGCAGCCGCTCCAGCCGGTCGGCCGTGGTGCTGTACCTGACCGCGATCGCAAAGACCACGCGGCGCTCGGCCATGCGCTTGTAGTTGCGGATCCGCCGCGACAGCAGATCGGTGTTCGAGCAGACCAGCTCCTCGCCCGAGAGGCTGCGCAGGCGCGTGGTCTTGAGCCCGATGCGCTCGACCGTGCCCTGACAGTCGTCGAAGGCGATGAAGTCGCCGACCACGAACGGCCGGTCGAGCACGATCGCGAGCGAGGCGAACAGATCGCCCAAGACGTTCTGCGCCGCGAGCGCGATCGCGATGCCGCCGATCCCGAGCCCGGCGACCAGCGTCGTCACGTTGAAGCCGAGGTTGTGCAGGATCAGCACCAGCGCCATCGCCCAGACGGCGGTCCGGGCGAACAGCTGGATGATCGAGAGCGCGTTGGCGACCGCAGCGCTCTCGGCGGCCTTCCTGGCCGCGTACCACGACACCCAGCCGACCACGATCCGGCTGGCCCAGATGGCACCCTGCAGGAACAGCGCGACCACCAGCGCCGAGTTCGAGCAAGCGCGCCGCGCGCGGGCCGAGCGGTGCCACCCGCGAGCCGGCATAGATCGCGAGCACGAGCAGGAACAGCCGGGAGGTCCCGGCGAACGCCTCGCGCACCCCGTTGCGCCAGCCGGGCGCGCGCGAGGCCTCGGGCGCGGGCAGGCGCTCGAGCAGGAGGCGCCGTGCCAGAACGAGGATCAGATAGGCCAGCACGGCGATCGCGAGCGCCGCCGCCCAGGCGATCATCTGCTCGGGTGCCAGCGCCGGTGCCAACGCGTTCAGATCGGGTCGATCCGGCATCGCACTGCTCCGGACAAGCGCCGGCGGCCGCCGACCGCCGCAGCCCTCAGCCGCCGGGCGCGCCTTGGGAATTGACGTAGAGCGCGTACAGCGACTGGCTCGCAGCCATGAACAGGCGGTTGCGCTTGAGCCCGCCGAAGCAGACGTTGGCGCAGCGCTCGGGCAGCGCGATCCGGCCGATCCGGCTGCCGTCGGGGGCGAAGATCAGCACGCCGTCGAGCGCCTCCGTGCCCATCCCCCAGCCGCACCAGAGGTTGCCGTCGACGTCGCAGCGCATGCCATCCGGGGTGCCGCCCTCGGCGTCGATCAGGACCCGCTTGCCCGTGATTTCGCGCCCGTTGGCCGCGACGTCGAAGGCCAGGATCTTCCGGTTTGGCTGGCCGCGCGATTCGACCACATAGAGCAGCCGCTCGTCCGGCGAAAAGCAGAGTCCGTTCGGCCCGAGGACATCATCGGCGACCACGCTCGCCTCGCCGCTCCCGCCGTCGATCCGGTAGATCGCTTGCGCCACCTCGGCCTCGGCCTGGTGGCCCTCGTAGTGACCGAGGATGCCGAACGGCGGGTCGGTGAACCAGATCGAGCCGTCCGACTTGACGACCACGTCGTTCGGCGAGTTCAGCCGCTTGCCCTGCCAGCGCTCCAGCAGCACCGTGAGGCTGCCATCGTACTCGGTCCGGGTCACTCGCCGGCCGCCGTGCTCGCAGGTCACGAGCCGCCCCTGGCGATCCCGGGTGTTGCCGTTGGCGAAGTCCGACGGCCGGCGATGCTCGGCAACCCGGCCGCTCGCCTCGTCCCACCTCAGGATCCGGTCGTTCGGGATGTCGCTCCACAGCAAAAAACGCCCATCACCGAACCAGACCGGCCCCTCCGCCCAGCGGCAGCCGGTATAGAGGCGCTCCACCGCGGCGCTGAAGATCCGATATTTCGCGAACCGCTCGTCCAGGATCTCGACCGCCGGATCGGGATAGCGCACCGGCCCGCGCCAGCTCGCGTCCGAGACTTCGTTTCGCCTCATCGTCACCCCCTCTTCCTTGAGATCGCGCTGCGACAGGGCTGCGACGCTTCCCCGGCACGGTCAAACCACGGCCGCTCGACGCCGGTCAACTCTCTGGAGCGGACGCTGCCATCAGAGCAGGACCAGGACCAGGATGCCGGAGATCACCAGCAGGATGCCGAACAGCTCGATCGGGGTCGTGCGCTCGCGGAAGAACAGCGTCGAGGCGATGAAGGTGAACACCAGCTCGATCTGGCCGAGCGCGCGCACGTAGGCGGCGTTTTGGATCGTCATCGCCGTGAACCAGCCGGCCGAGGCCAGCATGCCCGACAGCCCGACCCAGGCCGAGACCCGAAAGGAGCGGAATACCGCCGTCAGCTGGCCGGGCTCGCGCAGGCGCATGTAGAGCGCCATGATCACGGTCTGGAACCAGGTCACGCAGGCGAGCGTGAAGGCCGCCCGCATCAGGAAGCCGACATCGCCCAAAGCCAGCGAGGCGCCCCGGTATGACACCGCCGAGATGCCGAAGAAGGCGCCCGACGCCATGCCGATCAGCGCGGTCCTGTCGGTCCAGCTGAGCAAAAGGCTGGCAAGGCTGATCCGGGTCTTGGCCGCGGCGATCGCCATGACCCCGAACAGGCTGATCAGGATCGCGAGCGCCGCGCCCAGGCGCAACGGATCGCCCAGCAGCAGCAGGCCGAAGATCGCGGTCTGGATGGTCTCGGTCTTGGAGTAGGTCGTGCCGACCGCGAAATTGCGAAACGAGAACAGATGAACCAGGAGCGCGGTCGCGATGATCTGGGCGAGCCCGCCGACCAGCGCGTAGCCGATAAAGGTCGGGTTCGGCCCCGGCACCTCGAAGCCCGCGAGCAGGGCGAGGCCCGTGGCATAGAGCGTCGCGAGCGGGGCGGCATAGGCAAACCGGGCGAAGGTCGCGCCGGTCGTGCTGAGCCGCGCGGTCAGGTGCTTTTGCAGCGCCGAGCGCAGATTCTGGCAGAACGCCGCGCCGATCGTGATCGGGATCCAAAGCTCCAAGTCCCTTGCCTCCCCGCGACGCTGCTGTTCTGGAGTTCAACGGATTGATGCAAGGGGATCGCGGCCAGTGCAAATCAGAATGTCGCTTGGCGGATCGGCCTGGCTTATGCTGATCGGCATGCCCGGCACCTGCCAACCATGACGAACGGCCGCAAGAGCGCGCCGCTCGCCGAATGCGGCCGAGATCCGTGCCGCCCGCAGGCGCTAGCGGCTGATCGCCGCTGCCGGCGCCGAGGCGGCCGCGCCGGCGATCCGGGCATCGCTCGCGAGCACGCGCAGGGCGGCATTGGCAGCGCCAAAGCCGTTGTCGATGTTGACCGCGACCAGGCCAGGCGCGCAGCTGGCCAGCGCCGCGTGCAGCGCGGTCTCGCCGGCGCGCGCGGCGCCATAGCCGGTCGAGGTCGGGACCGCGATCACGACCCCGCCGACCAGCCCCGCGACCACGCTGAACAGGGCGCCCTCCATGCCGGCGACCACGATCACGACCGGATAGCGCCGGAGTTCTTCTTCATGCTGGAGAATCCGCCACAGCCCGGCGACCCCGACGTCGGCGATCTCGCGCGCGCCGACCCCGTAGAAGGCGAGGGTGCGGATCGCCTCGCGCGCGACCGGCAGATCGCTGGTGCCGGCGGTCACGACCGCGACCCGCGGCTCGCCCGCGGGCGGGGGCGCCGTGCCCAGGATCGCGGTCCGCGAGCGCGGGTCGTAGTCGAGCGCGGCCAGCTCCGCCGGCGCCAGCTGCGCGAGCAGCTCCGGCATCAGCCGGGTCAGCAGCAGCGCCGCGCGGCGCGCCTGCGCGAGCGCGATCGTCTCGCCGATCTGAACCGCGCTCTTGCCGGCGCATAAGACCGCCTCGGCGAGCCCGATCCGGTCGCGCCGCTGCCAGTCGAACGTGACGTCAGCCATCGGCCGGCGGCCGGTGGAACGCGCTGCCCATCCGGTAGGGCTGGTAGCGTGGCGGCGAAGTATGGCCATGGCCGGCGACCAGCTGCGCGACCGTCTCGCGCAGCGCAGCGCTCGAGGGGTCCAGCATCCGCGCCAGACCCTCGCCATCGAGCTGGATCGCGATGCCGTCCTGCAGCAGCCGGCAGCGCACGGTCTGCGGCGCCAGCCGCTGCTGGATCAGGCGCTCGACCGCGTGCACCAGCCGCAGCCGCTCGGCCGTGACCGCAATCCCGGTCTCGAGCCGGCTCGACAGGCAGGGCGCCGCCGGCAGCTCGGCCAGATCGTCGAGCCCCAGGCTTTGCGCCAGCGCCCGCACGCCCGCCTTGTCGATCCCGGCCTCGACGTAGGGATGGCGGACGCCATGACTCCTGGCCGCCTCGAGCCCTGGCCGCCAGTCGGCCAGATCATCGAGATTGGTGCCCGAGCAGATCGTGGCACCGGTGCGCCCCGCGATCGTGCCGTAAAGATTGGTCTTGCAGAAGAAGCAGCGATTGGCCGGGTTCTTGAGATAGTTGACGTCGGCAAACTCGCCGGCGTCGATCACCTCGAGCCGCCAGCCCTCGCGCGCCGCGTAGGCGCGCACGCGCGCGATCGCTTCCGGCGGCACCGCGGGCGAAACCGCATGCAGCATCGCCGCCGCCGGTCCCAGCCGCCGCCCCGCGATCACTGCCAGGGTCATGCTGTCGACCCCGCCGCTGACCGCGACCGCGGCTTCTCCGATGTTGTCCAGCACCGCTTCCAGTGCGGCGGCCTGGGGCTCAGTCCTGCCGGTCATCTTCGCTCCTCAGGGCCTTCGCCTCGGCATCCCGCCGCCTGCCGGCGCGCGCCGCGTGGCTCCCCGGCCGGTCCGGCAACGGCTCGATCTCGGCCTTGGCGGTCCGCTCGCCGCCCGGCCGCGTGACCAGCTTGACGCCCAGCCCGTCCACGCTGACACCCGCCCGCGCCAGCACCGCGCGCGCCTCGATCCGCCAGCGCAGCCCGATCGTCGTCGTCTCGGCCAGGCAGCGCTCGATCACCGCGTCCAGCCGCTCCGGCCGCGCCAGCACCTGGACCTGGGCCCCGAGCCGGCCCTTTTTGCCGAACGCCGGCAGCTGGACCACGTCGAGCACGCCCGCGGTCGCGCGCAGCGCATCCAGCCCGACCGCCAGCTCCTCCGGGCTCTGGTCGTCGACCTCGAAGGCCAGCACCGCGACCCGGTCATCGGCCCGGCCACCGGCGGCCGGCGCCCAGGCCAGCACCCGGAGCGCATTGCTGAGCCCGGGCAGGCGGCGCGTGCCGAAGCCGATCCCGGTCGCTGCGATCCGCCACGCCCCGTCCGGTAAACCGGCGTCGACCCGCAGATGACGGAGAATCGCAGCACCGGTCGGCGTCACCCGCTCGCCCGGGACGCCATCGTCGACCATCGGCAGGCCCTCGAGCAGCAACGCCGTCGCGGGTGCCGGCACCGGCAGCGCGCCATGCGCGGTCGCGATCCGGCCGCGGCCGATCGGCAAGGGCGCGCAGGACACGCTGGCGGGTGCCAGCGCCTCGAGCAGCCAGGCGCTGCCGACCACATCGGCGATCGAATCCCAGTCGGCGAGCTCGTGGAAGTGGACCTCGTCGGGTGTCACGCCGTGGACCTTGGCCTCGGCCTCGGCGAGCAGCGTGAAGATCGAGGTCGCCCGCGCGCGCACCGGCGCCGGCAGCGGCGCCTCCGCCAGGCGCGCCCGGATCGCGCGGAACGTGCCCGGGCCATGGCGGCCCTCGGCCGGGCCCTCGATCACGACCCGCCGGCCGGCGAGCACGCCGTCCTGATACGGCACCAGCTCCACCCGCCAGTCGTCGGGCAGCCCGGCCGCGCGCATCGCCTCGAACGTGCCCTCGGCATGCTCGGGCCAGGCGTCGAGCAGCGCAGCGAGGAACATGTCGCCGGCGACCCCGCCCAGCGGATCGAGATGGAGGTGGAGCGCCATGCGCAGGATCGCGCTCAGGCCGCCGGCCGATGGACCGGCACGACGTAGGGCCCCTCCGGGATCACCGCGACCCGCGGATCGCCGGTCCGGGCGACGCTCGCCTGGACCGCCGCTGCGACCGAGCGGACCCGCTCGACCCCGGTCAGCGGCCAGTCGGGCTCGGGCAGGTGGTCGGAATAGAGCTGGACGCTGCCCTGGCGCATCGGCTTCAGCTGCATCTCGGTCTGCCACTCGTCGACGTCGGCGAAGCGCTTGGCGGTGATCTCCTGCAGGAAACGCTCGGGCCCGCGCTCGACCAGCCGGCGCTGGGCGTCGACGAACTCGGCCGAGCCCATGCCCTCGGAGCAGGCGGACGCGATGATCAGATCGCCGCCCGGCGCCAGGATCGCGAGCGGCGCGACCATGCCCTTGACCGTCTGGTAGTAGGTCTGGTCGAGCGGATAGCCGGCGGCGCTGGTGACCACGGTCCGGAAAGTCTCGGCGACCGGCACCTCGGCAAAGCCGCGGATATGCTCGACCGCCGCGAGATGGCTGGTCACGATCTCGCCGAAATTGACGAACGACAGCCGCCGCTCCTCGTCGATCACGGTGTTGAGCGCGAGCGCGCCGCCCAGCATCGAGACGATCTCGAGCTGCGCCTGGTGCAAAGGATTGCCGTCCAGCACGCAGTTCGCGGCACTCGGGTGCTCCATGAAGCGGGCGCTGTGAAAGGTCGTGATCGTGTCCTTGTGGGCGACGCCGGGCGCGATCACCTTGCGGCCGCCCGAATAGCCGGCCATGAAATGCGGCTCGACCAGCCCGGTCGCGATCTTGAGGTCGGCTTCCACCAGCCGGCGGTCGAGCTTGACCGGCACGCCGCCTTGGGTCGTGCCGAGCTCGACGTGCGCGGCGTCATCGCGCGCGAAGTGGTTTTCGACCCGGACCGTATCCATGACCCAGCGGGAGCCGACCAGCTCCTCGAGCTCGGCGCCCTCGTTCGGCCGGTGCAGCCCGGTTGCGACCAGGACCGTGATCGCATCGGCGCTGATCCCGGCCGCCAGCAGCTCCCGGATCAGGCTCGGCAGGAACTTGCCGTTCGGCACCGGCCGGGTGATGTCGCAGATCAGGATGCAGGCGCTCTGCCTGTCGCGCGCGAGCTCGGCCAGCGGCGGCACCCCGACCGGCCCGGCGAGCGCGCTGCGGACCGCGTCTTCGGGGTCCGCGAGCACCGGCATCGGCCGTTTGCGGATCACGCGCAGATCGAGCCCCGGTGGCAGCTCGACCGCGAGCCGGCCTCGATCGTAGTTCAGCTCCACCCGCTGCATGTCCTCAACCTCGCGCCCGGCGCGCCCGGCCACCCTATCGCCGGCCACCATATCGAAGGCGCTCCCCACATCTAGGCTGTCCTGGAGCCTACACCAGTGCTAGGAATTGCCAAACGCCAGCCTTTAGGAGGCTCGAGGGATGCATAGCCCGACCTTTCCGGTGGTCGACCTGCCTCACCTTGCCGACGTGCCGCTGCCGCCGATGCTGCGGGTCCGCCTCGAGCACCCGAAGAGCGCGCCGGTCGCCGATCTCGCCGCGGCGGTCGACGAGGCGCTCGCAAGATCCCGCCGGTTCGAGGAGCTGCGCCGGGGTGCCAGCGTCGCGGTCGCGGTCGGCAGCCGCGGCATCGCCGACATCCCGAAGGTCGTCGCGGCCGCGGTCCGGTACCTGAAGCAGCGCGGCTTCGAGCCGTTCATCGTGCCGGCGATGGGCAGCCACGGCGGCGCCACCGCCGAGGGCCAGGCAGGCGTGCTCGCCCACCTCGGCGTGACCGAAGCGACCGTCGGCGCCCCGATCCGCGCGACGATGGAAACGGTCGAATACGGCGCGACGCTGCACGGCATCCCCTGCCGCTTCGACCGGAATGCCGCCGAGGCCGACGCGGTGCTCTGCATCAACCGGGTCAAGTCGCACACGAGCTTCGACCGGCCAGTCGAGAGCGGGCTCACCAAGCTGATCGCGGTCGGCCTGGGCAAGCAGGCGGGCGCCCAGAACGTCCATCGCCTGGGCCCGCGCGGCTACACCGAGGTCCTGCCGGCGCTCGCCAGGATCGCGATCGAGCATTCCCCGATCGCCTACGGTATCGCGCTGGTCGAGAACGCCGACAAGCAGCTGGTCGTGGTCGAGGGCGTCGAGCCGCACGACTTCGCCGCGACCGACGAGCGCCTGCTGAAACAGGCGAAATCGCTGATCGCGCGGCTGCCGTTCGAGCGCATCGACGGCCTCGTGGTCGAGTGGATCGGCAAGGAGATCAGCGGCTCCGGCATGGACCCCGCGGTGGTCGGCCGGACCGGCATCCGCAGCGTCCCCGATCCCGCCCGGCCGTTCGTCAACAAGCTCGCCGTGCTCGGCGTGACCGAAGACTCCTATGGCAACGCGGTCGGGCTCGGCAACGCCGACTACACGACCCGCAAGGTCGTGAACCACATCGATCTGTTGCCGATGTACATGAACTCGATCACCGCCGCCGGCACCGAGGGCGCCCGGATCCCGGCCGTGCTCAAGGACGACCGCACCGTGCTCAAGGCGATGGTCGCGACCTGCTGGCGGGCCGACTTCGAAAACGCCCGCCTCTGCCAGATCCGCTCCACGCTCTACCTCAACGAGATCCTGGTTTCCCCCGCTCTGCTCCCCGACCTCGAAGGCCGCAAGGACGCCAAGCGCCTCTCCGACCCGGCACCCATCCAGTTCTCCGCCGAGGGCGACCTCCAAACCCGGGTGTGAGCCGAAGCTCGCTGGTGACCTGCCTGTCCGGGCATCGCAGGGCCTGCGCTGACGAGTTCGCGGTTGGTGAACCGGTCATGCCCCGCCGTAGTATGAGCCCGCCGGAGGACAATCACAGCGGTGCTTTGGTGCGACCGTCACTGTTCTCTTTGTGGAAAGTTCGTGGGTGTTCGTATCGTAATCGCTCATCTCGAAAAAAAGAACGATGCAGACAGCATAATGCCTCTTTCGCTTTGACTGTCACGCAGCCATCGGGCATTATAACCAGCGACATCCACGAGGACAGAAATATAAAATGAAGGAGCTCAAAGCTACGCGTTATCAGTTTTATGAACATCGCACTAGCCATCTCCTGTCACCTGTATATTATGAACTCACTCAAAGCAGAGACCTGCCTGATGTAGGTTTTCGAATTGTACACTGACGCAAAGATATCCTTTACAGCAGATCTCACCGCATCGTCAAGTAGTCATGGCCCGCCGTCACACGGTGATGGCGACCCACTTCTGCGTTTCCTCAGGTAGCGCGGGCAATCGGCAGCCTCTTCCGGTGCTTCCAACAAATCACCATCTCCCAGATCACTCAAATTGTATGATATTTATCAATTTACACAGCTTCCATCTTATTCTCACCCTCCACTACACCCCCCCGAGAAGGTGCGCGGGCATCGGCTAGCCTCTTCCGGCACCGGCTTGCCATGCTCGATCATGCTCGCGACCACCATCCTGATCACCTCCTCGAGGTTCGCGAGCGCTTCCTCACGGCTGCGCTCCAAGTGGCGCCGCCCTGTTGAACCAGCGCGGGCGCGTGGGCGTACCACGCGTCGTCGTCCGGCTCGACAACGACCTCGAAGATGTAGCGCGTCACGAGCGTACCCTTGCAGCTAGATCCTCCTCCCTTACTCCTCCCTATTCCCTCTAATTCCCATATTATGCTGTATGTTGCCTGCGCAGTCGCTCGAGTAGCGCTGCGACCGTCCGCTGCGTGTGCGGTCGGCGCCCGCAGCTTCTGCGGCGCGGTCTCCTGCACGCGCGGCGGCGGCACGGCGGGTCATGCGCCGCGCCGAGTGTCCAGCCCTGCGTCTGGCGCTGCAGGGCGGTTCATGCGCGGGCGTGGCCGGCTGGTGCGCGACGCCCGCGCCCGGGGTGCCGCCCTTGCCACCGCAGCGCGTTGGCGTGTGGTCGCGCTGACGCTGGGCGTCCGCCCGCCACGACGCCCATGGTCCGGCCGCGCGTGCGGCGCCAGCGGCGTTCGTGCGCTCGGTGCGCGGTCTGGGCGCGCGCCTCCGCCGCACCGGGTGCGGCGCTTCAGCTGTCCACCGTCCGGCGTTCGCGGCCGTGCGCGACGTGGTCGGCCTCTTCCCTCCGCCGGCGCACGCCTCGTTCTGTCGGTCGACGGGTCCCAGTCCAGGCGCTGCCGCCCAGCCGGTTCCGCTCACCCGCCGCACGTACGCACGATTACATCCGCCATGCACCACGACCTTGTTCGCGCGCTGACGTGCTCGACGCGCGTCTCGCCAGGCTGCGCGCACCGCACCGCGTTCATCCGCTCCTCACCGGGTCGAGCCCCGTCCGCCGGCGATCCACGCGTCCTCCACTACCCCCCACCCCCCTCCGCCGCCACCCGTCACCCCCGCGCCTCCACTCACCCCCCCGCGCTTCCCCGCCTTCCCCACCTCCCCCCCCCCCCCCCTCCCCGCCACCCCCGCCCCGCACCTCCCACCCCCACCCCCCCCCCCCCCCCCTCCCCGACGTGGCGCTAGCCGCCGCGGAGAACCGTCTCGAGCAGCTTCAGCGCCTCCTCGGCGAAGCGCCACATGTTGGCCTCGCGGTCGGACTGGCTGGTCTCGATCGTCAGGCTGCGGGTCTGCGGGCCGGCGACGGCGATGCAGCTGTGGCCGGCGGCATCGCCGTAGCGGTTGCCGGAAGGGCCGGTGGCGCCGGTCTCGCCGAGCCCCCAGGTCGTGCCCAGGCGCTCGCGGATCGAGCGCGCCTCGAGCAGCGCGTAGGCCTCGGTGCTGGGGCGCATACCGGGATGACGGGCGAGGTCCTCCTCGAGCAGCACTTCCCGGGCCTGGTGGGTATAGATCACGCCGCCGCCGACGAAGTACGCCGACGCGCCCGGCACCGCCAGCAGCGCCGCGGCGATCAGCCCGCCGGTCGAGGATTTCGCGACCGCGACCGTCTCGCCGCGCGCCTTCAGCAATGCGCCCACCGCCTCGCCCATCGTCGCGAGCGTTTTTGCCATCTCAGAAACTCTCGAGCCACGGGCGGAGCTCGACCTCCCAGCTCCAGGCGCTGCGCGGCTGCTTCAGCACCGCGAGATAGCTCTGCGCAATCGCGTCCGGATCGAGCATGCTGTCGGAGCAGTCGGCGGCCTCCGGGCGCCGGGCGCTCCTGACCCCACCGTCGATCACGAAATGGGCAACGTGGATGTTGCTGGGCGCGAGTTCGCGCGCCATGCTCTGGGCCAGGCCCCGGAGCGCGAACTTGCCCATCGCGAACGGCGCCGAGCGGGCATAGCCCTTGACGCTGGCCGAGGCGCCGGTGAACAGGATCGCCCCCCGACCCTGCTGCAGCATGCGCCGTGCCGCCTGCTGCGCTACCAGAAAACCGCCCCAGGCGGTGACCATCAGCGTTCTCCGGACCTCCTCGGGGTCGAGGTCGATCAGCGCCCCCTGGACCCGGTAGCTCGGGTTGTAGTGCACGACCTCGAGCGCGCCGAGCCTGGCGTCCGCCTCCGCGAACAGGCGCTCGACCTGAGCCACCTCGGTCACGTCGCAGGCAAACGCGAAGCCGTCGACCTCGGCCCGCAGCGGCTCGATCCGGTCGGGCCGGCGGGCGGCGAGCCCGACCTTGAAGCCGTCCCGTGCCAAGAGCCGCGCGAACGAGGCGCTGATGCCATCGCCCACCCCGACGATCAACGCAGTCCCGGCCATTTTCCCCTCCAACAAGGCTGACGTGCCGCAGCAAGCAACAGGATCGCCGCAGGCTTGACAAGCCGGGCCGCCCGTCACCCAGGCCCCGCGCGCCGGGTATGCCGGCGGCCGATCTCGGCGGCCTCGGGCGTCGCGGCGCCGAGCCGGACGCCTCTTCCAGCTTCGCCACCACGTCGTCGGGCCGGACCATGTCCAAAAACGCGACCCCCGCCCGGTCGCAGGCGGCTTTGACCCGCGCCCGCGCCGCCGCCATCTCGGGCGCATAGGGCGGATCGTGCGCATCCTTGTGGCCGAACGCCATGCCCATGTCGCCCGGCCCCCATTCGGCGAACGCGATCCCCGGCACCGCCAGGCTCGCCTCCGCGTTGTCGAGCGCGCGCCGGTTCTCGACCTTGAGCCCGAGCATCAGCTCGCCCGCAGGATTGAGCGGCCAGACATCCGCCCGGTCCAGGTAAGCGTCCGGCCCGAGCCCCCAGATCGGCGCCGCCAGCGCCTGGCCGCCGGCGCCGCGCCGGCCCTGATCCAGCCCACGGCCGACGCCCGTGCTCTGGAACGGATAGCGCGCCGCCTCGACGAACGCCTTGACCGCGGCCGGGGTCTCGGCGTGGCAGAGCAGCAGGCCGTGCACGCCCGCCGCGAGCGTCTGCTTGATCATCCAGCTGTTGGCGCGCACCGTCCCCTCGTCGGTGCCATCGCAGGGCAGCGTCACGATCACCGCTGGCGTCACGTGGCCGCTCCGGGTCGGCCCGCCGTCGACCAGGCCCCGCATGAACGCGTGCAGCGTTGCCGGCACGAACGGATGATGCTCCAGATCGACTGTGAGATAGTCCGCCCAGGTCCGGGCTTCCGCGCGCCCGCGCTCGTAGTCCAGCTCGGTCACCACGTTCGAATAGACCGGCTGCCCGGCGCTCAGCAGCTCGATCGCGCGATTGACTTCTCGGCATCCGATGCCTCCCTTTAGCCCGCGACGCGGTCAGCCGGTCGCCGGGCCTTGCATCCCCGGCCCGGATCATCCAGGCAGGCGCGCCCGAGGACAAGGTGGCAAAGCGGCCGCGATCGGAGGAGCTACCGGTGGCCCGACCCCTGCCGCCGCTCCGCCCGAGGCGCAGACCCGATCCGGCACCGCCCGCTCCAAGGCGCCTTGCCCGGATGGCCGGTTTGACCCTGGTCGTGGCCGCGAGCGTGCTGCTGACCTCCGCCACGAGCTTCGTCCAGCCGCGCCACTCGGATCCCGGGCCCGGCGAGGTCGACAGCGCGGCCAGGCGCGGCGGCCAGGCGGGCGGCATCGGCCTCGGCATCGACTACGACCTGCCGACGCTGCGCTGCGGCCGGGGCGAGGCGATCGTCGGCGTCCAGATCCGCCGCGGCGACGTCCTCGACTACATCCAGATCGCCTGCGCCCGGCCGACCTGCACGGCGGGCGGCTGCCAGTGGACCGGATCGCGCGCCGGGCCGGCCGCCGGCAATCCCGCGGGCGGCGATCCCCACCGGCCGATGATCTGCCCGGGCCATGCCGCGGTCGCGAGCTTTCGCGCCCGGGTCGTGGCGTTCACGCGCTTCGACTACACCGCCGACCTCGAGATCGAGTGCGCGCGCCTGACCTCGGGCCCGGATGCGCAGGGCTTCTTCCGGGTCGCCCGCGCCGAGGGCGACTGGCTGCATCCCGAGGGCAGCCTCGACCGGGGCTACGTGCCGCCGAACGTGACCCGCAACACGACGACCGCGCCGATCACCTGCCGGCCGAACGGCGCGGTGTCGGCCTTCTCGCTCGGCGTCTCGAGCAACTTCGCCCGCCAGGACCAGCGGGTCGTGCAGGCGATCTCGCTCTACTGCCCCGCCAGCCAGCCCGATCCGAGCTGCCCGGAAGCGCTGGTCGTCGCCGGCATCTCCGATCAGCGCCGCCTGCTCGATGAGCAATGGTTCGGCCGCGGCGGCCGGACCGGCGGCGGCATCGTCGCGGTGATGGAGGCGCGCCCGGCCAGCCGCAGCTGGCAGGGCGCCCGGATCAGCGAGACGCTCGCCCTTGGGGTCAACAGCTGCGGCATCAGGAATGCCCAGAACCTCTGCACCACGGGCCATGCGCCCGAGTTCGTGGTCGGGACCCCGCCCGGGCCCAGGACGCTCGCGATCGGCCTGACCGTGCCCTGGAGCCCGCCGGCCGCAACCGCCAGGAACAGCTTTCCGGACTTTCACTTCGTCGCCGATGGCGCCGGCCGGCCGGCCGGCGTGAGCCTGCTCGGCACCGGCACCGGCCCCTGCTTGGTCAGCTGCCGCCAGAGCTATGCGTGCGGCCGGGGAGCCCAGCAGGTGACCTACGGCCCGTTCGCGATCACCTACACGTTCACGCGCGACCGCTTTCA
Organism: uncultured Alphaproteobacteria bacterium; assembly: GCA_963840925.1. Lineage (GTDB taxonomy): Bacteria > Pseudomonadota > Alphaproteobacteria > Geminicoccales > Geminicoccaceae > DATAOG01. The sequence goes on along the minus strand of CAWJAY010000007.1, from coordinate 56,545 downwards.
GCCCGTCGCCTTCGGGATCCTCCGCGGGCCCGCGGTCGACGTGACGCGGGCGAACGTGACCAAGCGCTGACGGAATTGGGGCTGACGCCGGTCAGCACGATTTGGCGCAGACCGCCTCCGGCTCGAGCGGCTTGAGCTGGTCGCGGACGTAGGCGATGTCGGCGCCCATACGCCGGAATTCGACCTTGACGATCTGGCCGGCGCGGTCGAACCACAGCTCGCGCTCCTCGTCGCCGATCATGCTGTAGTGATCGACGTCGATCTCCTTGCCATCGAGCGTCAGCTTCTCCGGCCCGACCAGATGGAACGAGAGCTTCAACGTCTCATCTTCGACCACCGAGAAGAAGTCGTGGTGCTTGAGCGTTTCTTTGTTCCAGACCGCGAGCATGCGCTTGGATTCGTCGAACCGGTCGACCCGGCCGTTGACGGTGCGGACGTAGCCCGGGCCATCGGGTCGGACGGTGATGGCGAGCTTTTCGCCGTTGTCGTTGGTCGTGGCGTCGACCTGGACCACGCGGCCGTCCTGCCACTGCTCATGGGCCTGGTACTCGAAGGTGTAGATCGGGATCATCGCGAGCTTGATCTCGATCTCGGTCGCCACCTTGATGTCGAGGCGATCGCCCTCGCGATCGAAGACGAAGCGGTGATGACCGACCGGATTGCCGTCCTTGAGCACCGTGAAGGTGTAGGCGCCGGCATCGTCGGCCCGCGCGAGCGCCGGCGCCAGCGCAAACAGCGCCGCCGCAAGCATCGGCAGAAGGTGCTTGAGCGTCATTCTCCCCCACAGTCCGCAGCTGAGAATTTAGGCCGATCACGGCCGCTAAGCAAGAATTTAGGGCCGAGGGCGCCAGGTTTCGTTGCCCGCCGTGCCGGGCGGGACCGCCGTGTTCAATCGCCCGGCCCAAGCTTTCAGGGTGGCGGGCGGGTCGCATTCCTGGCGCGCTCGATGCGCCGCTGGATCAGCAGGCCCGCTCTCGGCCAGCGCCAGGCCCGCGCGATGCCGGTCGCGTCGGCCAGCCAGTCGCCGGCTCTCGGGCGCGCGGTCGGGCGTGAACAGCTGCATGACCTCGGCTCAGCGCGCCGACCAGAAGCCAGCAGGAGAGATGCACCAGGAGCGGGTCGCGCGGCCGGCCGATCCGCACCAGCAGCGCCAGCAGGCCGAACACCAGCGCGTGGCCGAAGGCGTCGGGATCGGGCAGATCGCAGGCCGAAGCCGCCGCCAGCGCGTCGATCAGCGCCTGGCGCTAGAGCGCCGGCATGAACAGCCCGAGCATCAGCATGGCGAGCGTCGCCAGCAGCCAGCCGCGGACCGTCGGCGAGCGGATGCCGCGATAGACCTGGTGGACCGACCCAGAAGCCGAGCAGGCTCCAGCCGGCACACCAGCACGGTCGCGAGCAGGCGGAACAGCGGGCGCTCGTCGACGATCTCGAGCTCGAGATTGGCGATCTCCATGCGGCCGACGGCGAACGGCAGCTCGATCCCGAGGATCACCGCGGGACCGTGCCCGGGACCTCGAACACGGCCTCGAAGTGCTGGCGCGCGGTGGTGCCGATCAGGTTGGCGAGCGCGGTCGCCTGCGTGCCAGAGCTGGCGCCCTCGGCGGTCTGCTGCACGAGATAGACCCGCGCGGTCTGCCAGTCCTCGGCGCCGCGCTCGACCCGGCGGACCGCGATGTCGGCGGACAGGCGCAGGCTCGTGCGGCCCTCCGGCAGCGCGACCGCCTGGCGCAGGAACACCGCGCGCGCGGGGTCCCAGTTCTGCAGCATCGCATGGCCGAGCTCGGTCTCGTCGAGGGTCACCAGGCCCTCGGTCTCGCCAACCCTCGAAGCCGGCGCGGAAATCGGCGTTGGCGAGGACCGAGCGCCCACCGCCTCGTAGCGCGGCTGGTAGAGGAAGGTCGCGATGGTCAACAGCGCCAGCAGCGCGCCGGCGCCACCGCCGGGCCAGGCGCAGCGCGCGCAGTGGCGCCGGCGCCGGCGCACACGCCGCCCGCGCCGGCGGCCCGGCGCTGCCACGGGCGGCGGCTCGGGGCGCTGGCTCATCGGGCTGCGCATGCGCTCGATCGGGGCCGCCGCCGGGCGGCGCGAGCGCCAGCGCGCGGGCTCATGAGCCGGGCGGCTCGTCCGGCGGCCCGGCGGGCGCGCTCAGACATTGAGCAGCAGGTGCTCGCGTTCCCACGAGCTGATCACGCGCTGGTAGGCCTCGTGCTCGACCTCCTTGACCATGATCAGCGCCTCGACCACCTCGTCGCCGAGGATCTGCCGCAGCGGCTTGGCGCGGCGCAGCTGCTCGAGCGCCTCCGACAGATGGCGCGGCAGGGTCTGGGCGAGGCGGTAGGCGCTGCCCTCGATCGGCTTGGTCGGCTCGAGCTCGTCGAGCATGCCGAGCAGGCCGCAGGCGAGCGAGGCGGCGATCGCCAGATAGGGGTTGGCGTCGGCGCCGGCGACGCGGTTCTCGACCCGGCGCGCGGCTGCCGGTCGAATCCGGCACGCGCAGGCCCACGGTGCGGTTCTCCCAGCCCCAGTGGAGGTTGATCGGGGCGATCCGAATGGCGCCGCAGGCGGCGGTAGGAGTTGACGTTGGGCGCGAGCAGCAGCATCGCCGCCGGCAGGTATTTCTGCAGGCCGGCGATGTAGCTGCAGGAACAGCTCGGTGAAGCCGCCGTCGCCGGCCGGCGAACAGGTTCGGCCGCTGTCGCGGTCGAACACGCTCTGGTGGATGTGCATGGCGCTGCCGGGCTCGCGCTCCATCGGCTTGGCCATGAAGGTGGCGTAGATGCCGTGCTTGAGCGCCGCCTGGCGCAGCGTGCGCTTGAACAGGAAGGCCTGGTCGGCGAGCTCGAGCGGGTCGCCGTGGTTGAAATTAATCTCCATCTGCGCGGCGCCGCTCTCGTGGGTCAGCGTATCGACGTCGATCTCCTGCGCCTCGCACCAGTCGTAGAGGTCCTCGAAGATCGGATCGAACTCGTTGACCGCCTCGATGCCGTAGCTCTGGCGCGCCGATTTCCGGCCGGCCGCGAGCGGCCGATCGGCGGCTCCAGCGGGATAGTCCGGGTCCTCGTTGATCTTGGTCAGGAAGAACTCGAGCTCGGGCGCGACCACCGGCCGCCAGCCGCGCTCCTCGTAGGCGCGAGCACGCGGCGCAGGACCTGGCGCGGCGCGATCGCGACCTCGGCGCCGTCGTGGTGGTAGCAGTCGCTGATCACCTGCGCGGTCGGCTCGTCGTACCAGGGCACGATGCGCAGCGAGCGCGGATCGGGGCGCATCCGCACGTCGCGGAACGCCGGGTCGGTGACCCGGTCCTGCTGTCCGGGATAGTCGCCGGTGACGGTCTGGACGAACACCGCCTCGGGCAGGCGCAGCGTGTCCTCGTCGAGCGAGCGGATGAACTTGGCGGCCGGCAGGATCTTGCCGCGCGCGATGCCGTTGAGGTCGGCGACCAGGCATTCGACCTCGGTGATCTCACGCTCCCGCAGCCAGCGCTCCATCTCGCTCATGCTGCAGTCTCGCTTGCGGCGCGCGCCCGGCAGGCGGCGCCGAAGGCCGCGAACAGGCGCCGCGAGACCGGGTTGCTCGAGCACCCGCCATTCCGGATGCCACTGCACGCGCGAGCACGAAGCCGGCGCGCGCCGCGCACGCTGACCGCCTCGATCGTGCCGTCGGGCGCCACCGCCTCGACCGCCAGACCCGGCGCCAGCCGGTCGATCGCCTGCCCGTGCAGCGAGTTGACCACGATCCGCGTCGGCCCCGCCGAGCAGCGCCTGCAGCACGCCGCCCGGCGTCAGCGGCACCTCGTGCGCCGGCGCGTAGCGCTCCTCGGCAGCGGCACGCGTCTTGTCCGAGCGATGGTCGAGCGGCCCGGGCAGCCCGTGCACCTCCTGATGCAGCGTGCCGCCGAGCGCGACGTTGAGCTCCTGCAGGCCGCGGCAGATCGCGAGCAGCGGCACGCCGCGCGCGATCGCCTGCGCGGATCAGCGGCAGCGTCGTGGCATCGCGCGCCGGGTCGCACGGGCTGTCCGCGCGCGGCCGGCGGCGCCGCCGTAGTGATGCGGCTCGACGTTGCGACGGGCTGCCGGTGAGCAACAGGCCATCGAGGCCGTCGAGCACGGCGTCGAGGTCGAGCCGCGCGCCGAGCGCCGGAATCAGCACCGGCAGGCCGCCGGCGCCGTCGACCACGCTGTCGACATACTTGGCGCCGACCCGGTGGAAGGCGAACCCGTCAGGCGCGACCACGCAGGCCGGGATCCCGACGATGGGCGCCAATTCGCGGGGCGTCATGGGCAGCTTGTAGCCGAGCGCCGGGTCCGAAACAAGCGCGGCCCTTCGCGACCTGCGGCCTGCGCTTCGAGCTCGGCCGCGTCCGGCCACCGGGATCTCCAAAAAACGATTGTGCCGGGCCGATCATCGGCCCGGCACCCTCAGTTCCGTGGCTGGGTCGCGGACCGCTTACGCGGCGGTCTTCTTGCCCTCGATCACGCTCGGCTCGGCCGCAGCCTGGCCGATCGAGATCTTCTGCGGCTTCATCGCCTCGGGCACCTCGCGCACCAGCTCGATGTCGAGCAGGCCGTTGACCAGCTTCGCGCCGGTAACCTTGACGTGGTCGGCCAGCTGGAAGCGATGCTCGAACGCGCGCCGGGCAATGCCCCGGTGCAGGTAGGCGACGTTCTTCTCGGCCTCGGCGTCATTGGCCTTGCCGCGCACGGTCAGGAGGTTCTCCTGAACCACGAGGTCGAGCTCGTCGTCGCCGAAGCCGGCAACCGCAAGCGTGATCCGGTAGGCGTCCTGACCGGTCTTGACGATGTTGTACGGCGGGTATGACGGCTCCTGGGTGCCGCGGAACGCCGTCTCGAACAGATCGTCGAACTGATCGAAGCCGACCGAGTAACGGAACAGGGGAGAGAGGTCGAAGCTACGCATTGTCACATCCTCCTTGGAGCGATTGACTGTGAGCCCGTCTTGCGACCGGACCTTGCTGACTTGTCGGCCCCGTTCGGCGACCGACGCGCTCTATGTGGGCGGGGCGGACCGAAGTTCAAGAGGGGTGCTCGGCAAAATTGGACTGCCGCGCGGGTCGGCCGTGACCATCTTGCCGCCCGCCCGCCGCGGCCTATCCTGGCTTGCCATGACGCTCGAGACCCTGCTCTCGCTCAAGGCGCTGCTGGCCGGCGGCGCGCTGGTGTTTTTCCTCACCTATGAGCGCCTGTGGCCGGCGGTTGACAGCCCGCTGCTGCTGCGCCTCGGGCGCGCGCGCCGGGCGGCCTGGCGCCGGCTCGCCCGCAACGTCACGCTGTTCGGCATCAACCTTGCGCTCTCACCGCTCGTGGTGCTGCCGATCACGGTCTGGGCGACCGGCTTTCAGCTCGGCCTTCGTCCCGGCTGGTGGCACGGCTGGCAGGGCCTGCTGCTCGATCTCGTCCTGCTCGACTTTTGGATCTACTGGTGGCACCGGGCGACGCACGAGATCTCGTGGCTCTGGCGCTTTCACCAGGTCCATCACCTGGACGAGCTGCTCGACAGCACGAGCGCTGTGCGGTTCCATTTCGGCGAGGTGGTGCTGTCGGCGCTGGCGCGGGCGGCGGTGATCATCCTGCTCGACGTCCCGCTCGCCTCGGTCCTGCTGTTCGAGGCCCTGCTGCTGACCGCCACGATCTTCCACCACAGCGATGCGCGCCTGCCGCCGCGGCTCGAGGCCGCGCTCGCGCGCGTGATCATCACGCCTTCGATCCACTGGGTGCACCATCACGCGGTCCGCGCCGATACCGATTCAAATTACGGCACGATCTTCAGCTTCTGGGACCCGCTGTTCCGCTCCAAGAGCCGGACGCGGCGCTGGCTGACGATGCCGATCGGGGTCGAGGGCCGGCGCGAGCGGCCGCTGCTCGGGCTGCTGCTGGCGCCGTTCCAGCGCCAGCGCTGACACCAACGGCGCTCAGTCGGCGCAAGCGTGCCGGAGCAGCCGGCCGAGAGCCGGGACGACCCGCTCGGCCCAGGAGGCCATGCTGTGCCGGCTGGCCGGGGATTGCTCGACGATCGTCAGCCGCCCCGGGGCACGGCCGGGAGCGCGTGCGGCCGCAAACCTCGCCAGGTCGGCGCTGCCGACCGGGTCGTCGTCGAAATCCACAAGAAACCACGACCGGCCGGCCGGGGCGGCACGCGGCCAGGCGGCGGCGAGGTAGTCGGCGAGCGCCGGGTCGCTTAGCACCGGCGAGAAGGCCAGCACCATGCCGAAGCGCTCCGGGCGGGCGAGGCCGATCTGGAGCGCGCTGATGCCGCCGAGCGAAGCCCCGGCGATGCCCCGGCACCGGCGCACGGCCGCGGTCCGGAAGCGGGCGTCGACCGCCGGAACCACGGTGCCGGCGACGAACTCGGCGTAGTGCGGACCGCGCCCGTCCGCCGAGCCATCCCAGGGGACCGGCGCCAGATCCCGGCTGCGCATGCCGTCATCGGATGCGATGCCGACCACGATCAGCGGCGGCAGCAACCGATCGGCGATCGCGCGATCGAGCTGGGTATCCAGGCGCCAGCTGCCGTACCAGGCTTCGCGCACGCTGATCTCCGCCGCGACCGCCGCGTCGAGCCCGGCGGCCGACGGGTTCCACTCGAACAGGTCGTGGCCGTCATTGAAATAAAAGGCGGGGTAGCGCCGGGCAGCGGCGCAATCGTAGCCGGGCGGCAGATAGACCAGAAGCCGTTTCGAGCGCTCGAGCGCCGGCGCAAACAGCGAGAAGCTCTCGAAGCGGTGGCGCGGGTCCGCGCAAGGGTCCGCGCGCGCCGCGATCGCGGGCGTGCCGAGGATCACGCTCAGCGCGACCCACAGTCGCCATCCTGGGATCGCCGCCACGGCCGGAGGCTCAGACCCCGGCCGGCCGGTCCGACAGCGGCGGCTCGAGAGGACCGCCGCCGCGGACCAAGCCCGGGCCGCGCTCGAGCCGCCAGTAGAGCAGGCCGAGCCAAAGGCCACGCGCGGCCATCAGCACGAGCAGCGCGAGCCAGAGGCCGTGATTGCCGAGAATCGGCATCAGCGCCCAGGCGGCGAGCAGGAAGACGATCAGCGCCAGCGCCATGCCATTGCGCATCTCCGCGGTCCGGGTGGCACCGATGAAGACGCCATCGAACAGGAACGCCCAGACTGCGACCAGCGGCAGCGCGAGCACATAGGGAAAATACTGAAGGGCGGCGGTCCGCACCTCGTCCAGCCCGGTCATCAGCCCGATCGCCGTCCGGCCGCCGAGCCCGAACAGCAGCGTCAGGAGCAGGGCGAGGCCGAGCGCCAGGACCAGGTTCGCGGCGGTCGCCGCGCGCAGGCCGGCCCGGCTGCCGGCGCCGGCATGGCGGCCGACCATGGCCTCGGCGGCGTGGGCGAAGCCGTCCAGGCCGAAGGCCGCGAAGGTCAGGAAGTTGAGCAGCACCGCGTTGGCGGCGAGCACCAGCTCGCCCTGGCGCGAGCTCAGCGCCGTGAAGGTCAGGAAAGCGGCCTCGAGCGACAGGCTGCGCAGCATGATGTCGCGGTTGACCGCGAGCAGCCGGGCGAAGGCGGCGCCGCGCGCGATCGCGCGCCAGCTCCAGGCGCCGGGCAGCCCGGTCAGGCGCCGCGCGGCGAGCCAGAGGCCGAGCCCGGTGCCGCCGTACTCGGCTGCGACCGTGGCCGCGGCGACCCCGGCGACGCCCCAGCCGAGGCCGAACACGAACCAGAGGTCGAGGACGATGTTGACGCCGTTGGTCGCGAGCAGCAGCGCCATCGGGCCGCGGGCGTTCTGCATGCCGAGCAGCCAGCCGAGCAGGGCCATGTTGGCAAGCCCCGCGGGCGCGCCGAGCAGGCGGATCCGCAGATAGGTCTCGAGCTCGGCCGCGACCCGCGGCGCCCGGCTCGAAGATCGCGCCCGCAGCCGCGACCACGCCGGCGCCGGCGCTCAGCATCAGGGCGGCGATCAGGACCGCGAGCAGCAGCGCGCGGCCGAGCCCGGCGCGCAGCTCCTCGCCGTCGCCGCGGCCAGACGCCTGCGCGGTCAGCCCGGTCGTGGCCATGCGCAAAAAGCCGAACACGAAATAGAGCACGTTGAAGACCAGCGCGCCGATCGCGACCGCGCCGAGGTAGTGCGGCGCCGGCAGATGGCCGACCACTGCGGTGTCGGTGATGCCGAGCAGCGGGATGCTGAGGTTCGAGAGGATCAGAGGCCAGGCGAGCCGCCAGGCCTCGCGATACGCGCTCATGGCGATCGGCGCCGGGCTCGGATCAGAGCCGCGGCGCCCCTAACCGGATGATCCCGCTAGCCGTGGGCGCGCCCGCTAGTTGACGTAGTACTTGCGGTAGTAGCCGTGGTAATAGCCGGAGTTGGCGTAGCCGTAGCGGGCGTGCTTCTTGACGTCGACCCGCGCGAGCACGATCCCGGCGATGTCGGCGCCGGCGTCGAGCATCTGCCGGAGCCCGGCGAGCGCGACCTTGCGCGGGGTCTGCTCCCAGCGGATCACGTAGATCGACTTGTCGACGATGCCTGAGAGCGTGAAGCTGTCGGAGACCGCGGCGACCGGCGGCGTGTCGATGATCACCAGATCGTAGTAGGCGGCCATCTCCTCGAGCAGGATCTTCATGGTCGAGGAGCGGAACAGGTCGGGCGGGCTGACCACGCCGACCCCGGCCGGCAGGAAGTCGAGGCCGGACTTCTCGTCGCGCTTGATCGCGGCTTCCGGATTGGCGCGCCCGGTCAGGACCTCGGACAGGCCGTTCTGGTTAGGCAAACCGATCACCTCGTGCAGGCGTGGCCGGCGCAAATCCGCGTCGATCAGGATCACCTTGAGGCCGGAGCGCGCCGACTGGCGCGCAAGCGAGGTCGCGATCGTCGACTTGCCTTCGAGCGGTACCGACGAGGTCACCAGGATGGTCTTGGGCGGATGCTCGCCATCGGTCAGAAACAGGCTCGTGCGGATCCGCTGCAAGGCCTCGGCGTAGGCCGAGTTGGGCTTCTGCAGGATATAGTCCTCGGCCGGGTTGCCCTGGGTCTCGCGCCGGCTCAGGTCCGGCACCAACGCGAGCGCGCGCACGCCGAGCGCGGCCTGGATCTCGTCGGCGCTGCGGAAGCCATAGTCGGAATCCCAGCGCTCGACCACGAACACCAGCAGCACGCCCAGCACCAGCGAGGCCGCGAACGCGATCATCGTGATCAACTTGGTCTGCGGGTCCGACGGCGCGACCGGCACGTCGGCGGCGGACAGGATCCGGGCATCGGCCTCCTGCATGCTCTGCTGCTCGACGAGCTCTTTGAAGCGGGTCAGGAAGGTCTGGAACAGCTGGCGGTTGGTGTCCGCATCACGGGTCAGGTCGGCGAGCTCGACGCCGGCCAGATCGACCTTGGCGGCGTCCCCCTGAAGCTTGGCCATATGATTGGACAGCTCCCGCTCGCGCGCCTTGGCGACCGCGACCTCGCTGACCTCGTCCTGGACGATCCGCTGGACCTCGTCCTTCATCTTGTCGCGGACGCTTTGGATCTCGGCCCGCACATTGACCATCTGCGGGTGGTTCTCGCCGTAGATGGTCGACATCTCCGACAGGCGACGGATCAGCTGGGTCTCCTGATCGCGCAGGCTGCTCATCAGCTGCGAGCTCAGGACCAGCGCCGCCGAATCGATCCCGCCCGCGGAACTGAGCAGGCTGCGCGCCTGGCTGAGGCGCGCCTCCGCCTCCGCCCGCTGGGCCTGAGCCAGCGCAAGCTGGGTGTTGAGCTGGAAGAACTGCAACGTGATCGGGTTGTTCTGGCTGCTGGTATCGACCAGTTGATTCTTAGTCCGGTACTCGACGATCTTGGCTTCGGCCTCGAGCACCTGGCCGCGCAGCTCATCGATCCGTTCGGAGAGCCAATCGGTCGCCCGTTGCGCGGCCTGATATTTCGCCTCGAGCTGAGTGACCAGATATTCCTCGGCGATGGTGTTCACGATCTCGGCGGCCTTGGTTGGCTCCTCGGCCTTGAAGGCCACCGAGATCACGTAGGAGCGCCCGACCTGGCCAACCTGGAACTGACCTGCGAACCGGTCGATGACCCCGTTCAGCTCAAGTGCGGCGGGATCCAGCTTGGCCGCGTCGGGATCGACGGTCTCGGACCCGCGGAGCGCGGCCAGCCACGCCGCCGGGATATACTGTAGCGGATTGATCGTCTCCAGAAACGATGGCTCGATCTTGTCCTTGAGCAGGGCCGGATTGAACTCCGGATCTTCGATAAGATTGAGCTTCTCGACGTTGCGCCGGATGAAGCCGCGCGAGATCAGGAACTGAACCTCGCTCTCCATCGTGGCCGGATCGGCCATCAACTCGTCGACCACGCCCTCGATCTCGACCACCTGGGCGTCACGGTTCTGGAGGTGGATCAAGGACGTGGCGGTGTAGAGCGGCGTCTGCTGACTGACGTAGGCGAACGCGCCGCCGGTAACCAGGACGACCGTCGCCAGGAGCAGGAGCCTGCGGCGCATCAGCGCGCGCCACAGCTCGCGCAAGTTCAGCTCCTCGTGCACCGCGCCAGGGCTGGCCTCGGAGCCACCGCCGATCAGTCGTAGAGCCTCGTTCGCCATCCTGTTGAACCTTCACCTCAGAGCTTGATCAGAGCCGGCTCGCGCAACCGTGCGCAGCTTCGCCGGAAGCCACGGCGCGACCGCGAGGGGCCGAGGCAGGCTCCCTCACCATCGCAAGCACCACATTTCCTTCGTCCGCTGATGTTGCGTTCTACCAATGTAGCCCGATGCCGCCTAGCTACTATCTATAGTATTCGAACGCTGACCATAGCACAAAAACGCGGAAAATGTCGAGGCGGCGTTCTGGCTCCTCGACCCGGCTCGACCCAACCATCGGCGCTGATCGCATCGTTGACCCGGCGAGGCTATCACGGCGCTCCGGCGGCAAGCAAGCGGCGCGGCTCGGGCAGCGCTCGAGACCGAGCCGGCCGGCGGCGCCGCCCGGTTCACGGCTCGCCCGCCCGCGGGTCCATCGCATCCTGCAGACCGTCGCCGAGAAAGTTGAATGCGATCACGGTCGCGAAGATCAACAGGCCCGGCCAGACCGCGAGCGCCGGCGCCTGCCAGATCAGCTCCTGCGCGTTGGTCAGCATGTTGCCCCAGCTCGGCAGCGGCGGCTGGATGCCGAGCCCGAGGAAGCTCAGCACCGACTCGGTCAGGATCACGTAGCCGACCGAGAGCGTGGTCGCGACGATCACCGGCGAGACCACGTTCGGCAGGATGTGGCGCCGCATGATCCGGACCGGGCCGGCGCCCTGCGCGACCGCCGCCCGGATGAAGTCGCGCGTGCGCACCGAAAGCGTCGTGCCGCGGACCAGCCGGGCGACCGTGGTCCAGCCGACCAGGGCGACGATCAGGAGGATGCGATAAAGGCTCGCGGCCTCCGACTGCACGAGCCCCGCGGGCAGGCCGAGCTTGGTCAGATCGACCGCGGCGAGCACGATCAAGAGCGGCAGCAGCGGCAGCGCGATGACGGCATCGGTCAGTCGCATCAGGAGCGCGTCGGTGCGCCCGCCGAGGTACCCGGCGACCAGGCCGATCAGCGTGCCGAGCCCGGCCGCCGCGAGCGCGCCCACGAGTTCGACGAACAGCGAGATCCGGCCGCCGTACAACAGGCGCAGCAGCAGGTCGCGGCCGAGCTCGTCGGTGCCGAGCGGATGCTCGGGCGAGGGCGGCGCGAACCGCGCGAGCAGGTCGACCGCGTTGGGGTCGTGGCCGAGCCAGGCGGCGGCGAGCGGCGCCGACAGGCTGGCGAGCGCGAGCGCCAACAGCAGCAACCCGCTCGCCAGCGCCAGACGATGCCGGCCAAGGCGGCGCAGCACCAGGCGACCCGGCGTGCCGCTGGGGCGCTCCGGGCCCCGGCGTGCCGCCCTCAGCACAGCGCCCGCCTCAGTCTGCATAGGAGATCCGCGGATCGAGCCAGGCGTAGATCAGGTCGGCGCCGAGATTGCTCGCGAGCGTCAGAAGCGTCGCGAACAGCAGGCCGACCAGGGCCAGGTTGAAGTCGTTGCCCATGATCGAGTCGTAGATCAGCTTGCCCATGCCGAGGTAGGCGAACATCGTCTCGACGATCAGGGCGCCGGAGAACAGCGCGCCGAAATGCAGCGCCAACACGGTCGCAACCGGGATCATCGCGTTGCGGAGCGCGTGGCCCATGACCACGCCGAGCGGGCTCAGACCCTTGGCGCGGGCGGTCCGGATGTAGTCCTGGCGCAGCGTCTCGAGCATGGCGCTGCGGGCGAAGCGGAGCACGCCGCCAGCGGTCAGCGCGGTCAGCGTCAGGACCGGCAGCGCCAGATGCGCGAGCCGGTCGCCGAGCCGGTCGACGCCGACCGACTGCGTGCCGCTCGCCGGCAGCCAGCCGAGCTCGACCGAGAACAACAGGATCATCAGCAGCGCGAGCCAGAACGACGGCATCGAGATGCCGGCGAAGGCGAGCAGGTTCAGGCTATAGTCGAGCCACGTGCGCGGCCTCAGCGCCGCGGCGATCCCGGCTGGCAGCGCGATTGCCAGCGCCAGCGCGAAGCTCACGCCCATCAACAGGCAGGTGTTGGCCAGGCGCGGCGGCAGGACCTCGAGCACCGGCCGGGCAAACGCGCGCGAATGGCCGAACTCGCCGCGCAGCGCGTCGGCGAGCCAGTGGCCGTAGCGCTCGAGCAGCGGCCGATCGACGCCATAGACCGCCTTGAGCCTGGCGATGTCGGCCGAGGTCACCTTCGGGTCGCCGCTCGCCATCAGATCGATCGGGTCGCCCGGCATCAGGCCGATCACGCCATAGATCACGAACGACATCAGGAGCAGGACGAGCGCCGCCTCGAGCAGGCGGTGGACCAGATAGCGCAGCACCGGACCGGCCGGGCCGGCGTCAGCTCGTCTCCGCCCGCCAGCGCTCGACCCAGAGCGTGCTGGTGTCCATGTGGCCGGTTGGGACCACGCCGTCCAGCCAGAGCGGCCAGATGTGCGGGTCGGAGCGGAAGTAGAGCGGCAGCGCCGGCAGCTCCTCGGCGTAGATCTGTTGCAGTCGCTGCCACATCGTCTTGCGCCGGTCGCGGTCGAGCTCGCGCTCGAGCTTCTCGAGCAGCTCGTCCATCTCGGCGTTCTTGAAGCCGGTGTCGTTCTGCCCGGCCCAGCCGTTGGCCTCGGTCGGGATTTGGTCGGAATGGAGCGTCGTGCGCGGCACGTTCTCGGGCGCGCTGATCCAGGCGAACATCACCATCGCCTTGTACTTGCGCTTGCGCACGGTCTCGCCGAAGAACACGCGGGCCGGCTCGTTGCGGATGCGGATGTCGATCCCGAGCCTTTGCCACTGGCTCTGCAGCACCTGCTCGACCAGCTCGCGGGTGCGGCTGCCGGCGGTGGTCATCAGCTCCAGCGTCAGCGGCTGGCCCGCGGCATTGTGGCGGACGCCGTCCTGCAGCTCGCTCCAACCGGCCTGATCGAGCAGCGCGCCGGCCGCGGCCAGATCTTCCCGGTACTTGGGCACCTCGTCGCTGTAGACCCAATCGAGCGGGTTGACGCCGGTATCCGCGACCGTCTGCCGGCCTTCGAACAGCTGCTCGCACAGCGCCTCGCGGTCGAGCCCCATCAGCAGCGCGCGGCGCACCCGCCGGTCGGCCAGGATCGGATTGTCGAGGTTGAGGTCGACGTGCTCGTAGACCAGGCCCGGTTTGTAGACGATCTGGAAATCCCGGCCGTGGCGCTTCTCGAACGCCAGCGCCTGATCGATCGTGAGCCCGAGTTCGCCCGCGATCATGTCGATGCCGCCGGCGAGCAGGTTGGCCTCGAGCGCCGCGGTGTTCTCGATCACCTTGACCACGATCCGCCGGAAGAACGGCTTCTCGCCCCACCAGGTCGGGTTCGGCTCGAGCACGACGTAGGCGCCGGTCGAGACCTCGGTAATCCGGTAGGGGCCGAAATAGAGCCCGGGGTTCGTGGTCTCGGTGTCGAAGACCGTGCGCGACCGGTAGGCCGCGGGGTCGGCCTCGAACACCGGCCGCTCGAGATGCGCCGGCAGGATCTCGAAGTCGTTGATGCCGTTGTAGTCGAACGTGACCCGGTCGATGTGCATCACGAAGGTCTTGGCATCGACCTGGTCGATCGCGGTGATCCGCCGGTAAAGCTCGGCGTTGCTGATGCCGCTGGCCGGATGACGGCCGACCTCGTAGGTGAACCGCACGTCGTCGGTGGTCACCGGCGTGCCGTCGCCCCAGGTCGCGTCCGGCCGGATCGTGTAGGTGAGCGCGATCCCCTCGCTGCCGTCCGGCTGCGGCTCGCGCACCGCCTTGCCGTTCTCGAAGGTCGGCAGCTCGGTGCAGAGCATACAGATCAGCTGCCAGTCCGCGTCGTAGGCGGTGAACGGCCGCAGCGCCATGGCCAGGATGTAGCTCTTGGCGGCCATGGCATCGATGTTGGGATGGAAGGTCGAGGGGAACTGGGTGAGCCCGATCACCAGCTCGTCCCTGGCGGCACGGGCGCTCGCCGGCAGGCCGAGGGCCAGGGTCAGGAGCAGGGCCGCGAGTAGCCGACGCATGATCAACTCCGTTGAGCGAAGCGCGGGGGGTGCGCTCGCCGGGTTACATAAAGCGCGCGCCGATCCAGCGCCAGCCCGATCGGGCCACCCGGTCGGCCGGGCCGATGATCATGATCACGCGCGGTTGATCGCCTGGCCCAAGGCCGCGCGCCGCGACGGTTTGACAGGTTTCGGGTTCTGGACCACCTTAGCCGGCATCTCGGGACCAGGCGATGGGGCATCGGAGCGATCGGCCCGCGCCCAAGGGAGGTTTCAACGTGAGCAACGAGATCAGCCAAGTGCAGACCCCGGCCGCGCCGGCGTCGTCGCGGCGCAAGTTCCTCAAGGGTGCCGCCGTCACCGCCGCCGGCGCCACGGCAGCGCTCGCCGCCCCCAACGTCTCGCGCGCGCAGACCGTAACGCTCAAGATGCAGGGCGCCTGGGGCGCCACCGACATCTTCAATGACATGGCGATGCAGTACGTCGACCGGGTCAACAAGATGGCCGGCGACCGGCTCAAGATCGAATATCTGATCGCCGGCGCAGTCGTGAAGCCGTTCGGCGTCATGGATGCGGTCCACGAGGGCATACTCGATGCCGGCCACCACGTCACGGTCTACTGGTACGGCAAGAACAAGGGCGCGTCGCTGTTCGGGACCGGCCCGTACTGGGGCTGGAATGCGGCCGAGGGCCTGGCCTGGATCCACCAGGGCGGCGGCAAGCAGCTCTACGACGAGCTGATCAACGACGTGCTCGGTCTCAACGTGGTCGGCTTCTTCGCGATGCCGATGCCGACCCAGCCGCTCGGCTGGTTCAAGGACAAGGTCGAGGGGCCGGAGAACCTGGAGGGCCTCAAATATCGCACCGTCGGTCTGGCTGCCGACCTGTTCCAGAAGATGGGCCTGGCGGTCGCCCAGCTGCCCGGCGGCGAGATCCTGCCCGCGATGGAGCGGGGCGTGATCGACGCCTTCGAGTTCAACAACCCGACCTCCGACAGCCGCTTCGGCGCGCAGGACGTCGCCAAGAACTACATGATGGGCAGCTATCATCAGGCCACCGAGTACTTCGAGATCATTGTCAACAAGGACAAGTTCAATTCCCTGCCCGACGAGCACAAGGCGATCCTGGAATACGCCGCCGAGGCGGCATCGACCGCCAATCTGGCGATCGGGCTCGACAACTACTCGCGCGATCTGGTCAAGCTGCAACAGGAGAGCGGCGTCCAGGTCTGGCGGACGCCGAAGACGATTCTGGACGCCCAGCTCAAAGCTTGGGACGAGCTGCTGCCCGCCCTGATGGAGGACCCGTTCTTCGCCAAGGTCGTCGAGAGCCAGAAAGCCTGGGTCGAGCGGGTCGTGTTCTACGAGCTGTATAACGCCGCCGACCAGCGTCTGGCCTACGAGCACTTCTTCAAGCCGCTCGACATCTGAGCTTTCCCACGTCATGAACGGCTGACCGGCCGGGGCGGCGCGCGCGCCGCCCCGGTGCCGACGTGAGGCCCCCACCAGGTAGGCGGGAGAGGAACGTGGTTGGGTTCGTCCGCTTCGTCGACAAGCTGAGCCTGTGGGTCGGCCATGCCTTCAGCTGGTGCATCCTGATCCTGACGTTCGCGATGAGCTACGAGGTGTTTGTGCGCTACGTGCTGGGCGCGCCGACCGGATGGTCCTTCGACGTCTCCTACATCATGTACGGCGCGCTGTTCATGATGTGCGGCGCCTATACGCTGTCGGTCGACGGCCATGTGCGCGCCGATATGTTCTACCGCAAGATGTCGCCGCGGGCGCAGGCCAGGCTGGAGCTCACGCTCTACATCCTGTTCTTCTTCCCGGGCGTGATCGCGCTGCTTTACGTCGGCACCGGCTACGCGGCGCGGTCGTGGCGCTACCTCGAAGTCAGCTCCTACAGCCCGGCCAACATCCCGATCTACCCGCTCAAGAGCCTGATCCCGGCGGCCGGCCTGCTGCTGCTGCTCCAGGGCATCGCCGAGGTGATGCGCTGCATCATGTGCCTGCGCGACGGCAACTGGCCCCGGCGGCTGCACGACGTCGAGGAGATCGAGACCGCGGTCCTGCACGTGCACGAGGATGAGAGCCGGGTCACCGTCGGGCGGCCCGTCCCATGACCGACCCCCAACTCGCGTTGCTGATGCTGGGCGTGCTGCTCGCGGTCATCATGCTCGGCTTCCCGATCGCGTTCAGCCTGCTGGCACTCGGCCTGTTCTTCGGCTTCTACGCCATGGATTTCCGGATCTTCAACCTGCTGGTCGAGAAGACCAACGAGGTGATGACCAATGACGTCCTGGTGGCGCTGCCGTTGTTCCTGTTCATGGGCTACATGGTCGAGCGCTCCAATATTCTCGACCGGCTGTTCCGCAGCGTCCAGATCGCCGCGCGTCACCTCCCGGGCTCGATCGCGATCGCCTCACTGATCACCTGCGCGATGTTCGCGACCGCGACCGGCATCGTTGGCGCGGTGGTGACGCTGATGGGCGTGCTCGCCTACCCTGCCATGCTGCGCGCGCGCTACGACACGCGCATGTCGGCGGGCGTGATCTGCGCCGGCGGCACGCTCGGGATTTTGATCCCGCCCTCGGTGATGCTGATCCTTTACGGCGCCACGGCCGGCAAATCGGTCGTGCGCCTCTATGCGGCGGCGCTGCTGCCCGGGTTTCTTCTCGCCGGGATGTACGTCATCTACGTGATCGTGCGGGTGATCAGGAACCCGGCGCTCGCCCCGAAGCTGCCCGAAGAGGACACGGCGTTGCCGTACGGCGAGGTCGTCGTGCTCCTGCTCACATCGTTCTTCCCGCTCGCGATCCTGATCCTGGCGGTGCTGGGCGCGATCATGTTCGGTCTGGCCACGCCGTCGGAGGCGGCCGCGGTCGGCGCCCTCGGCAGCATCGTGCTGGCGATCTGCTATCGCGCGCTGACCTGGGAACGGCTGCGCGAGGCGGTCTATCTGACCGGTCGGACCTCGGCCATGGTCTGCTTCCTGTTCGTCGGCTCCGGCTGCTTTGCCGCGATCTTCGCCTATCTCAATGGCCACGCGCTGGTCCAGGAGATCGTGCAGGCGCTGAACCTCAGCCCGATCATGTTCCTGATCCTGGCCCAGTTCATCATCTTCCTGCTCGGCTGGCCTTTGGAGTGGACCGAGATCATCGTGATCTTCGTGCCGATCTTCCTGCCGCTCCTCAATCATTTCGGGATCGACCCGATCCTGTTCGGCGTGCTGATCGCGCTCAACCTGCAAACCTCGTTCCTGACCCCGCCGGTGGCCATGTCCGCGGTCTACCTCAAGGGGGTGGCGCCGGCCGGGGTCACGCTCAGCGAGATCCAGAGGGGCTGCCTGCCGTTCCTGTGGATCGTGCTGGTTTCGATGGTGCTGGTTTACGTGTTCCCAGGCATCGCGCTGTGGCTGCCGTCAGCGCTCTATAACTGAGGGCCAACCAGATGGCGCTCGACGAGCTCGCCACGCTGCCCGCGCTCGAAGCGCGGCGCCTGCTCGACGAGGGCAAGATTGGCGCGCTCGAGCTGACCGAGGCCTGCCTCGCCCGGATCGCGGCCGAGGAGCCGCGCGTCCAGGCCTGGGCGTTCCTCGATCCCGAGCTCGCGCGCGCCCAGGCCCGCCGCTGCGACGAGATCCGGCGGACCGGGCGGCCGCAGGGGCCGTTGCACGGCATCCCGGTCGGGATCAAGGACATCGTCGACACCAAGGACATGCCGACCGAGAACGGCACGCCGATCCATGCCGGTCGCCGGCCGGCGCGCGACGCCGCGGTGGTCGAGCGGCTGCGCGCCGCGGGCGCGGTGATCCTGGGCAAGACCGTGACCACCGAGCTTGCGGTCTACCACCCGGGCAAGACCCGCAACCCGCACGATCCCGAGCGGACGCCGGGCGGCTCGTCGTCCGGCTCGGCAGCCGCGGTCGCCGCCGGCATGGTGCCGCTCGCGATCGGCTCCCAGACCAACGGCTCGGTGATCCGTCCGGCCAGCTATTGCGGCGTGTTCGGGTTCAAGCCCTCGCACGGCCTGATCTCGCGCTTCGGCGCGCTGACCCAGTCGCCGCCGCTCGACCATGTCGGCGTGTTCGCGCGCGCGCTCGACGATCTTGCCCTGATCGCCGAGCCGCTCGCCGGCTTCGATGCCCGCGACCCCGCGACCCGGCTCGAGGCGCCGCCGCGGCTGCTCGAGGTCGCGCGCGCGGCCTGGCCGCTGGCGCCTGATCTCGCCTTCGTCAAGAGCCCGGTCTGGGATCAGGCCGAGGCCGACCTGGAGGCCGGCTTCGCCGAGCTGGCCGAGGAGCTTGGGCCGCGGATCACCGAGGTCACGCTGCCCGAAGCGTTCGCCGCGGCGCACGGCCTGCACGGGCTGATCATGGGGGTCGACCTCGCCCGGTCGTTCGCGGCCGAGTACGAGCGCGGCCGCGACCAGCTCTCCGAGCGGCTGCGCAAGATCATCGAGGACGGTCGGCAGGCGCTCGCGATCGACTACGCGCGCGCGCTCGACCTGGTGCCGGCGCTGCGCGCGGCCCTCGACCCGCTGTTCACACGCTACGACGTGATCCTGACCCCGGCCACGAGCGGGCAGGCGCCGCGCGGCCTGCACGCGACCGGCAGCCCGGCGTTCTGCACGATCTGGACCCTGCTCGGCCTGCCGGCGGTGACCGTGCCGCTGCTGACCGGCGCCGACGGGCTGCCGATCGGGGTCCAGCTGGTCGGGCGGTTCGGCGACGACGCCCGGCTGCTGCGGGCGGCCCGCTGGCTCGTGACCACGATCGCAGTGCCGGACGCCAACTCGCAGACCTCAGGAGGTGCTGGGCATGGATGATCGGATCGCCGCCGTGATCGGGATCGTGGTCATGCTCGCCTTTGCCGGCGGGCTCGCCTGGCAGGTCGGCGCGCCGCCGCTCTTGATCATCACGATGATCGTGCTGGCGATGGCAGTATTCGACGTCGTGCGCACGCTGCGCGAACAGGCGGCGGAAAACAACCGCGGTCGTTGACGCGTCAGGGGACGCGCCGGGGGAGCGCAGCGCCCGAGCCGGCCGGCGCCGCTCTCGCCCGGTCGCATCCCGCCGACGGTGACAACGCCGGCAGCCTGGTCTATGGAGTCCGCCGTCTGGCTGCGCCCCGACCAGCCAGGGAGCTGGACCCGGCCGCCATGCGTCGCAGACGCAACGCCAAGATCCTCGCCACCCTCGGGCCGGCGAGCTCGTCGAAGGCGCAGATCCGCGCCCTGCTCGAGGCGGGCGCGGATGCCTTCCGGCTCAATTTCTCGCATGGCAGCCATGCCGATCAGGCGGCCCGCTACCAGGCGGTGCGCGCGGTCGAGGCCGAGACCCAGCGGCCGATCGCGGTCGTGATCGACCTGCAGGGCCCCAAGCTCCGGGTCGGCCCGTTCCGGGACGGTCCGATCGAGCTTGCGCGCGGCGCCCGCTTCCGGCTCGACCTCGCCGGCGGGCCGGGCGACCAGCAGCGCGTGGCGCTGCCGCACCCGGAAATCTTCAAGGCGATCGCGGCCGGGACGGAATTGCTGCTCGACGACGGCAAGATCCGGCTCCGGGTCGACGAGGTCGGTCCGGATTTCGCGCTGACCGAGGTGCTGAGCGGCGGCCGGCTGTCGGACAGCAAGGGCGTCAACGTGCCGAACGTGATCCTGCCGCTGTCACCCTTGACCGCCAAGGACCGCCGCGACCTGCAGTTCGGCCTCGATCTCGGCGCCGACTGGGTCGCGCTCTCGTTCGTCCAGCGCCCCGAGGACGTGGCCGAGGCGCGCCGGCTGGTCGCCGGCCGGGCCGCGATCATGGCCAAGATCGAAAAACCAGCGGCGGTCGATCATCTCGGCCAGATCCTCGATCTGTCGGAGGGCATCATGATCGCGCGCGGCGACCTCGGGGTCGAGCTGCCGCCCGAGGACGTGCCGGGCCTGCAGAAGCGGATCATCCGCGCCGCCCGCGCCGCCGGCAAGCCGGTCGTGGTCGCGACCCAGATGCTGGAATTGATGATCGGAGCGCCGGCGCCGACCCGGGCCGAGGCCTCGGACGTCGCAACCGCGGTCTACGACGGCGCCGACGCGCTGATGCTCTCGGCCGAGACCGCGGTCGGGACCTATCCGGCCGAGGCGGTCGCGATCATGGACCGGATCATCACCAAGGTCGAGCACGACCCCTTGTACCGCGGCTACCTGGACGCCTACCACGCCGAGGCCGAGCACACCGCGGCCGACGCGATCACGCTCGCCGCCCGGCAGGTCGCGAGCACGATGCGCTCGGCCGCGATCGTCACCTACACGACGACCGGCTCGACCGCGCTGCGGGCGGCCCGCGAGCGCCCGGATCAGCCGATCCTCGGCCTGATCACGCAAGCCGCCACCGCGCGCCGCCTCGCGCTGGTCTGGGGCCTGCACGCCGTGATCTGCGAGGACGCCCGCAACATCGACCACATGGTCGAGCGAGCCTGCCACTATGCGCTCGAGAGCGGCTTTGCCAGCGCCGGCTCGAGCCTGGTGATCACCGCCGGCGTGCCGTTCGGCACTCCGGGCTCGACCAATCTTCTGCGCATCGCCTGGGTACGCTAGAGCCTCAAAGCGCCTCGCCGCGCATCAGCCGGGGCAGATCGCCCAAGAGGCCCATCGCGTGCTGCATGAAGAACCGCTTGAGCGGCGGGGCGCGCTCGACCAGGCCCAGGCCGAGCTCGCGCAGCAGCCGCACCGGCAAGAGATCGTTGCCGAACAGCCGGTTCAGGCCATCGGTGATCGCGATCAGGGCCAGCGAATTGAACCGCCGCCAGCGCTCGTAGCGGGCGAGGACCGCAGCGCCGCCCGGGTCGAGGCCGAGCCGGCTGGTGTCGATCACGAGCTCCGCAAGCGCCGCGACGTCGCGCAGCGCGAGGTTCCAGCCTTGGCCGGCGATCGGGTGGATCGCGTGCGCGGCGTCGCCGACTAGGGCGAGCCGGCGGTCGGTATAGCGCTGCGCCTGGACCATCGCGAGCGGGTAGTGCCAGCGCGGTCCGGCGAGCGTCACTTTGCCCAACCGCTCGCCGGCGCGCTCGCTAAGCTCGGCCAGGAAGTCGGCGTCGTCGAGGGCTGCCAGCTCGCCCGCGAGCCGGTCCTCGGCCGCCCAGACGATCGACGAGCGCCGGCCGGTCATCGGCAGCAGCGCGAGCGGGCCATCCGGGAAAAATCGCTCGAGCGCCAGCCCCTCGTGTGGCCGCTCGTGCGCCAGCGTCGCGACGATCCCGGTCTGGCCATAGTCCCAGCGCAGGACCTCGATGCCGGCGGCCGCGCGGGTCGGCGACGACCGGCCCTCGGCGACCGCGAGCAGCGCGGCGCGCGCGCTCCGGCCGCTCGCCAGCTGGAGCCGAACCCCGGCCGGGCCGCGCTCGAGCCCGACCATCCGGTCGGGCGCGGCGACCGTCAGCGAGCTCGCCCGCAGCGGCTCGAGCCGGCGCAGCAGAGCGGCCCGGATCAGCCGGTTCTCGACGATGTGCCCGAGCGGCTGGTCGCCGACCGCGCGCTGGTCGTAGTGGACGGTCAGCGCCGAGTGGCGCTCGCCGACCCGAATGCCCTGGATCGGCTCGGCCGCGCCGGCAAGCTCGGGCCAGACGCCGATCGCGTCCAGCAGGTATCTCGAGCCGGGGGCGATCGCCGTCACACGACCATCGAACGGCGGTGCGATCGTGGCGGCGAGCGCCTCGTGCTCGATCAGCAGGACCCGTTGCGCCGCGCCAGCGGTGGCGCAGGCCAGGACCAGGCCGGTCATGCCGCCGCCGATGATCGCGAGGTCGAAGGCCGGATCGCCCGCCATGGCCCAAAATGTGCCGGCAACCGGCGCGTGCGCTCGTGCGGCATGCCGTCGCAAGCCCGCATGCGGCCTCGCTGTCCCGGGCTTTTTTGCACGGTTGAAGCAAGTTGGTCGAAAATGTTAATGTGACCTGGCACGGGCGGGCGCGGCGGCCTCCCGTCCGACCCTCCAACGAGCGGCTGAGCATGCTGAACCCACGGCTCGAAAGCTTGAGCGACTACCCGTTCCGGCGCCTCGCGACGCTGCTGGCGCCGATCGAGCCGCGCCGCGGCCGGGCGCCGGTCGATCTCGCGCTCGGCCAGCCGATGCATCCGATTCCGCCGCTCTTGCCCGAGGCCCTTCGCGCGCATGAGCATCTCTGGGGGCGCTATCCGCCGGTCAACGGGACCCCGGAGTTCCGCGCCGCGGTCGCGGCCTGGTTGAGCTGGCGCTACGATCTGCCGCCCGGCACGCTCGACCCCGACCGCCACATCCTGCCGGTCGCCGGCACCAAGGAAGCGCTGTTCATGATCGCCCAGGCGGTCGTCCCCGAGCGCAAGGCGGGCCGGCAGCCGGCGGTGCTGCTGCCCAATCCGTTCTACAACGTCTATCTCGGCGGCGCGGTGATGGCCGGGGCCGAGCCGGTGTTGCTTTCGGTCGGCGCCGAGACCAGCTATCTGCCGGCGCTCGACGAGCTGAGCGCCGCGCTGCTCGAGCGGACCGCCGCATTCTACATCTGCTCTCCGGCCAATCCGCAGGGCGTGGCGGCGGATCTCGGCTATCTGCAACGGGTGATCGAGCTGGCGCGGTCCTATGGCTTCTTGCTGATCGTCGACGAATGCTATGCCGAGATCTACAGCGACCGGCCGCCGGCGGGCGCGCTCGCGGCCGCGCTCGCGGTCGACGGCAGCCTGGATTCGGTGATCGTCTGCCATTCCCTGTCCAAGCGCTCGAGCGTCGCCGGCCTGCGCTCGGGCTTCGTCGCCGGCGACCCCAAGGTCCTGGCCGGCTTCACCCGCCTGCGCAGCTATGCGGCCGCGGTCCAGCCCCTGCCGATGCTGGCGGCCGCGACCGCCTTGTGGCAAGACGAGGACCATGTGGTTGCCAACCGCCGCCTGTATCGGGAGAAGTACGAGCTGACCGATGACCGGCTCGGCCGCCGGTTCGGCTACTACCGGCCGGATGGCGGCTTCTTCCTCTGGCTCGAGGTCGGCGATGGCGAGGAAGCCGCGCGCCGGCTCTGGGCCGAGGCCGCGCTGAAGGTCTTGCCGGGCGGCTATCTCGGGCGTCCGGACCGGGACGGCCACAACCCGGGCGACAGCGCGATCCGGGTGGCACTGGTGCATGATCTCGCGACCACCGATGCGGCGCTGGCCGATCTGGTCGCGACCTTGAGCTGACCAGGGCGCTGAAGCGGAGGATTAGCGCAACGATGGCCGCCCCTTCCCTGCACTCCGACGATCGGGGCGGCGTCTCCGAGTTCCTGACCCGGCGCGCAGCCGAGGCGCTCGGGGTCGCGTTGGTGGCGGCGGCGGTGATCGTGGCCGTGGCGCTCTGGAACTACGATCCGAACGACCCCTCGCTCAACCACGCGACCGGCGGGCCCAGCATCAACCCGCTCGGCCGCTTCGGCGCCAGCATCGGGGACGTGCTGCAGCAGACGCTCGGGCTTGCCTCCTGGCTGGTCGTGCCGATCCCGCTGCTCTGGGCGATCCGCCTGTTCCTGGGCAAGCCGCTCGACTGGCCGTGGCTGCCGGTCGCCGCGCTGCCGCTGGCGCTGCTCGCGACCGCGACCTGGCTCGCGACCCGGCCGCTGCCCGACAGCTGGCCGTTCTGGGTCGGGCTTGGCGGCTTCGTCGGCGATTTCATGCTCAACCGCCTCGAGCACCCGATCGGGCCGGAGATCTATCCGACCGTCACCGGCTGCGCCGCGCTGCTCGCCGTGGTCCTGGCCGCCGGGCTCAGCTGGCGCGAGATCTGGCAGACTGGCCGCGCGCTGGCGCTGCTGCCGTTCCGGTTGGGCCGGCGGGCGGCGGCGCCGGCGGCGCGCAGCGAGCCGCGCTGGGCCCAGGCGATGGAGCAGCGCTATGGCGCGCCGCCGCCGCCCCGGGCGCAGCCGCGCCGGCCGCTCGCCGCCGGCCTGCGCTTCGTCCGTGAGTTCATAGGCGGCCTCGGGGCGCGCCTGGGGCGCTCGGGCGAGCCCTCCGGGCGGGCGCGCTCCGAGCTGATGCGGACGATCGATCCGGCGATCGCCGCGACCGAGAACGCGCGCCGGCGGCGGCCGGCGCCCGGCAAGGTCGAGCCAGCGCCGCGCCCGGAGCCACCCGCAGCCCCGCCGGTGCCGGCGGCGGCCCCGGCGCCGCGCCCCGAGCCGGCGGCGGAACTGGTCCCGGACAGCGAGTTCAAGCTGCCGCCGCTCAGCTTCCTCGCCCAGCCGCGCCAGCGCACCAGCGTCAGCCTCGATCGCGGCGCGCTCGCCGAGACCGCCCGCGCGCTCGAGAAGGTCCTGGACGATTTCGGCGTCCGCGGCGAGATCGTCGACGTCCGGCCCGGCCCGGTGGTCGCGCTGTACGAGCTCGAGCCGGCGCCCGGCACCCGCGCCGCCCGGGTGATCGCGCTGGCCGACGACATCGCCCGCTCGCTGTGCGCGATGTCGGTCCGGGTCGCGACCGTGCCGGGGCGGAACGTGATCGGCATCGAGCTGCCCAACGACCAGCGCGAGACGGTCTATTTGCGCGATCTGTTGTCCAGCCCCGCCTACGAGGACACCTCGGCGCGCCTGACGCTGGCGCTGGGCAAGGACATCAGCGGCGATCCGGTCGTGGTCGATCTCGCCCGCATGCCCCACCTGCTGATCGCCGGCACCACCGGCTCGGGCAAGTCGGTCGCGATCAACGCGATGATCCTCTCGCTGCTCTACCGGCTGCCGCCGGACAAGTGCAAGCTGATCCTGATCGACCCCAAGGTGATCGAGCTCTCGGTTTACGAGGACATCCCCCACCTGCTGACGCCGGTGGTGACCGAGCCGCACAAGGCGATCGTCGCGCTCAAGTGGGTGGTGCGCGAGATGGACGACCGCTACCGGCTGATGTCGCACCTGGGCGTGCGCGACCTCTTCGCCTACAACCGCCGGATCAGGGAGGCGCTCGACCGGGGCGAGCAGCTCTCCCGCCGCGTTCAGACCGGCTTCGAGCCCGGCACCGGCGTGCCGGTGTTCGAGCAGCAGCCGATCGAGATGCGCGAGATGCCGCTGATCGTGGTCGTGGTCGACGAGGTCGCGGACCTGATGCTGACCGCCGGCAAGGAGATCGAATCGGCGATCCAGCGCCTGTCGCAGAAGGCGCGCGCCGCCGGCATCCACCTGATCGTCGCGACCCAGCGGCCTTCGGTCGACGTGCTGACCGGCGTGATCAAGGCCAACCTGCCGAGCCGGATCAGCTTTCGGGTCTCGTCCAAGATCGACAGCCGGACCATCCTCGGCGAGCCCGGCGCCGAGCAGCTGCTCGGGCAGGGCGACATGCTGCACATGATGCCCGGCGAGCGGATCAGCCGGATCCACGGGCCGCTGGTGACCGACGAGGAGGTCGAGCGGGTGGTGAGCTTCCTGCGCCAGCAGGGGGCGCCCGAGTACCTCGATTCGGTCACCGACGAGGCGGCGCTGGATACCACCACCAGCCCGATCGGCCCCGGCCTCAGCGAGGTCCCCGCCAACGGCGAGGAGGCCCAGTACGGCCAGGCGCTGCAGATCATCGCCCGCGAGGGCAAGGCGTCGACCAGCTTCCTGCAGCGCAAGATGCGGATCGGCTACAACAGCGCCGCCCGCCTGATCGAGCGGATGGAGGCCGACGGCCACGTCAGCCATCCCGACCACGTCGGCCGCCGCCAAGTCCTGATCGGCGGCGCCGGCGACCCCGAGCCCGACGGCACCCCCTGGTGAGCGCCATGGCCCGGGCCACGGGGATGATCCACCCCCTGCGCGCTTGCGCGCTGCTGACCTCAATTCGCGCCGGCGCGCTCCTGACCTCAATGCGCGCCTGCGCGCTGCTGCCCCCGCTGTACATCTGCGTGCTGCTCGGGGCGCTGGCCGGCGCGCCAGCGGACGCCGCGATCCGCGATGCCGAGGCCGCCAGGGCCGAGGACGTGGCGCGGATCGAGGCCTATCTGAACGGCCTGCGCAGCCTGCGGGCCAACTTCGTCCAGGTCAATCCGGACGGCACGGTCGCGACCGGCAAGATGTTCTACGAGCGTCCGGACAAGATGCGCCTCGACTACGACCCGCCGAGCAAGCTCTTGATCACCACCAACGGCTGGGACCTGGTCTACCAGGACCGCAAGCTCAAGCAGGTGAGCCATCTGTTCACGAGCAAGACGCCGCTGGGCTTCCTGCTGACCGAACACATCCGGCTCAGCGGCGACGTCACCGTGACCAACGTCGAGCGGCGCGGCGGCGAGCTCCAGGTGACGCTGGTCCAGACCGAGGAGCCGAACCAGGGCTCGATCATCCTGGCGTTCGCCGAGCAGCCCTTCGAGCTGCGCCGCTGGACCGTGATCGACCCGCAGGGCTACGCCACCAACGTGCTGCTCGAGCAGGTCGAGACCGACGTCGCGCTCGATGACGAGCTGTTCGTCTACCGCAACCCCGACTTTTATCCGGAGACCCGCAAGCGGTAGATCGGTCCACCAGGGCCGCCGGACGAAAGGGGTTGCAGGTCGGCGAGACATGCAGGCGCCATTGCGCTCTGTCGCTGCCGCGCCATCTGTTAAGATGACGTCGGGTTACGGAATGCAATCTGTGCCATAACGTTATCGGGTGACGCTGGCGATTGCGGCCCAACGGTCGGGGGCAGGGATGCAGACGGTACGAGACTACGTGCGCGTGCTCTTGGACCGAGGCGTGACGCCGGTCGCGACCGTGCTGCTCTGGTGCCACGTGACCCCGAACCAGGTCTCGCTGATGGGCGTGCTGCTGACCCTGGTCACGGCCGCGCTGATCGTCGACGACCAGCTGCTGCTGGCCGGCCTCTTGTACATCCTGGCTGCCAGCCTCGATCTGCTCGATGGCGTGCTCGCGCGCCTGGCCAAGCTCACGAGCCGCTTCGGCGCGTTCCTCGAACTCGACCGCCGACCGGGTCTCCGAGGGCGTCGTGTTCGCCGCGATTGCCTATCACTTCGCGAGTCAGGGACGCTCGGTCGATGCCGCGCTCGCGGTGCTGGCGCTGCTCGGCTCGGTGCTGGTCAGCTACACCCGCGCCCGCGCCGAGGGCCTGGGCCTCGAATGCAAGGTCGGCATCATGACCCGCGCCGAGCGCGTGCTGCTGGTCGCCTTCGGCCTGATGCTCGGCCTGTTGCCCGAAGCGGTCTACCTGCTGGTCGCGCTGACCGCGTTCTCCGCGATGCAGCGGATCGTCCACGCCTTCCGTCAGCTCTACCCGCAGGGCTGAATCCGCTACCGCGCGCCCAGCGGGCGGCCGGCGAGCAGGCGCCGGAGCGCGGCGACGTAGTCCAGATTGGGCGCCCGCGTCAGCTTCAGCCGGTCGGCCGCCCGGCGCGCCGCCCCGAAGGCCTCCACCTCGATCGCGACGGTCTCGATCGCGAACTTCTCGAGCTCGATCCGGGTGCGCTCGGCGCGCGCGCCCGCGACCTCGAACGAGCGCCGCCGCTTGATCAGGTGCACGCTGCGCAAGCCCGTCCACACACTGACGACCTCCTCGAGCAACGGCTCCAGCTCGTAGGTCGGGCGCGCGAGCGCCGGCGCGCCGACCCCGAGCGCCGGCGCGAGCTCGTGCTCGATCACCGCCGCCGGCAACGGCAGCGGACAGCGCAGCGCCGGCAGCCACTGCTGGAACCCCGCCCGCAGCCCGAGCAGGCGCTTGATCTCGAGCGCGCCGTTGCGGACCTTGGCGTTCACTCCCTCGACTGCATCGGAGAGCAGGTAGACCTCGACGCTCGCCGGCTCCTGGTCCGGAGCGGGCAGCTCAGGGAACGACTCGCCCCAGATCCGGTACTCGAAGCGCGCCGGCGCGTAAGCGCGCGCTTCGGTTGCAGCCGGAGGGTCCCGTTCGGCCTCAGCCGATTTCGCACGCGCCATCAGCAGCCCCGGTTGGCTCTCCCCGCCAGCAGGCTTCAGACCGCCGCGCGATCTCGGCCTCAGGTTCCAGGCGAAAGCTCAAGCTCGTCTCCGCGCCGTTGTCTACGCCCTGCCAACGGCGTGCGCCAGCGTCGGTTCCCGGGCCGCACTGTGCCGCACGCCGCATCGCCGGCCCGGAACCGGCGCACGCCATCAGCTGCCGATCAGGCCGCCGTCGTCCTTGACGATCACGACCACCGAGGGCCGGGGCGGCATGCCGTCCTTGAAGTCCGGCCAGCGGCTCGCCGGGTTCTCGAAGGTCGACGCGAAGTCGGCGAGCTCGCCCGGATGCTGCGGCGCGACGAACACGGTCCGGCCGTCCGGCGTGAACTCCGGCCCGCACATCTCCGCACCCTTGGGCGCGGCGAAGAAGAACTTGATCACCGCGCGCCCGGCGCCCTCGACGTCGCAGCAGTACATCCCATCCGGGATGCCGTTCTTGGCCTGGGCGTCGCCCTGGTCGCTCGCGATCCAGAGCCGGCCCTGGGGATCGATCGCGACGTTGTCGGGCGACGACAGCCACGCCTCGCTGCCCTCGCCATACTTGGCGCCGGAGCCCTCCTTGGCCGGATCGCCGGCCAGCAGCAGCATGTTCCAGGCGAACTCGGTCGCCGCATGGTCGGCCTGCGCGCCCTCGCCCGGCGGCACCAGCTCGATGACCTGGCCGTGCGCGTTCTCGGCGCGGGGGTTGGGGCCGTCGACCTGCTCGGCTTTGCGCTTGGTGTTGTTGGTCAGCGCGACGTAGACCCGGCCGTTGACCGGATTGGGCTCGACGTCCTCGGGCCGGTCCATCGGCGTCGCGCCGACCAGATCGGCCGCCTTGCGCGTGAAGATCAGGACCTCGGCCTGACCGGGAAAACCGTTCGCCGCGGTCAGCTCGCCCTTGCCCTGGACCAGCGGCAGCCAGGTGCACTTGGTCTCGTCGAACTTGGCGACGTAGAGCGTGCCGTCGTCGAGCAGGGCGCCGTTGGCGGTGCCGGCGGCCGGGTCGTAGGTCCCGTTCGAGACGTATTTGTAGAGATAGTCGAAGCGCTCGTCGTCGCCGGTATAGACGACCAGGCGGCCATCCTGGTTGACGATCGTGGTCGCGCCCTCATGCTTGAGGCGGCCGAGCGCGGTCCGCTTGACCGGCACCGAACTCGGATCGTAGGGGTCGTACTCGACCATCCAGCCGAAGCGGTGCGGCTCGTTCGGCTCCTTGGCGACGTCGAAGCGCTCGACCGTCTTGTACCAGGGGTTCCAGCCGTCCGGGATGCCGTAGCGCTTGTAGGTCTCGGCCAAGGGGCCGGTCTCCGGGGCGCTGCCGCCGAAGTAGCCGTTGAAGTTCTCCTCGGCCATCAGCACGGTGCCCCAGGGCGTCTTGCCGCCGGCGCAGTTGTTGACCGTGCCCTCGACCTTGGTACCCGAAGGGTCGGCGCTGGTCTTGAGCAGCTCATGGCCGGCGGCCGGGCCGGCCAGCGTCATCGCGGTCGCGGCGGTGATCCGGCGCGCGTACTGGCTGTCCTCGACCACGCGCCAGCGGCCGTTCTCCTTGATGATCTCGATCACCGCGGCGCCATGCGCCATCATCTCGATCGCGCTCTGCTCGGGCGTCTGCGCCGCAAGGCTGGCCTCGCCGATCGCATCGGCATCCGCGCCCGGCTTGGTCCAGCCGGGGAACATCAGCTGCGGGCCGGTGTATTCGTGGTTGACGTGGAGCAGGCCGTGCTCGGAGCTGTCGGAGCCCCGCGGCAGCGGGAAGTAGCCGACGAAGTCGTTGTTGTAGCCGAACTGCTTGGCCTGGGCGTCGGCGGTCTGCTGCATCGGGTCGAAGGCGGGCGCGCCAGCCAGCACCGGGTCGCCCCAGCGGATCAGGACCTGCGCCGTGTAGCCCGGTGCCACCTGCATGTCGTCGGTGATCGTGTGCGGGACGCTCTGGAAGCCGAAGCTGGAGGCCGCGAGCGCGACGCGGCTGGTCAGCGTGCCGCCGAGCGCACTCATCGCAGCGGTCGTGACGAACCCCTTGAGCGCGGTGCGCCGGCTCATCCTCGCCCGCGCCAGCTCGAGCAGCGGCCGGTTGCGGGAGCGGTTCGAGCCGATGTCGTCGCCGTCGGTCACCGTGATCGCTTCGTACTCCTGGTCTAACGTGCGCATGCTGCCTCCAAAGTTTCCCCAGCCGATCCAGACCGTTCCGAGGGGTCTTTAGGATGGTTCCATGGTAGAACGATGACGGCGACGCGACAATCGGCCGAGGCGACTTTGGTCTGATCAGTCGGCCAAGGCGCGGCCGCGGTAGTGGAAGGTCATCGGCCGCGGCCCTTTGACCAGATAGCCGGTCTCGAGCTCGGCAAGGCGCAGCCCGGCGGCCTCGATCAGCTGGGCGACCGGCCGGTTCAGGTGGCAGCCGCCGGCGAGCTTGCGCCAGACCGGGGTCAGCCGGTCCTGCCAGCCGCGCACGCCGGCCTCGGGCGCCTGGCCGTGCTCGATGAAGATCAGCGAGCCGCCCGGGCGCAGCACCCGGCGGATCTCGGCGAGCGCGCGCGCCGGCTCGGCGACGCTGCAGAGCGTCCAGGTCATGACCACGCTGTCGACCGATTGGTCGTCGAGCGGCAATTCCTCGGCCCGGCCCTCGCCGACACTGACCGGAAAGTGGACCCAGGCGGCCTGTGTCCTGGCCAGCGCCAACAGCTCCGGCGATGGGTCGATGCCCCACAGCCCCTCGAGGTCGCGAGGATAGAAGGGCAGGTTGCGGCCGGAGCCGATGCCGATCTCGAGCACCTGGCCGCGGGCCGCCGCCACCAGATTCTCGCGCAGCCGCAACAAGGGCTTGCGGCGCATGCCGTAGTCGATCAGCCAAGGCAGGATGCGGCGCGCATACAGGCCCAACCCAGAGATCCTTCCGATCCGCCGGTCCGGGCCGCCTAAGGGGTCGCAGTGCCCGGCTCGCTTCGGCTAGGGTATAGTCGATTTTCGAGCCGAGCGCCTGGCATCCAGCGGTCTTGAGGCGGCGGGGAGGGCGGGAAATGACCGAGCTGTTCGGCCGGAGCTGGTCGCGGACCGAGATCGCCGCGCGCACCGGCGGCCTCGCGCAGGTGGCGGGCGTCGAGCTGCTCGAGTTCGCCGACGGCCCCGAGCGCGGCGTCCGCCTGCTCGAGTTCCGCACCGGCGCCGGTCTGAGCTTCAAGGTTGCGCTCGAGCGCGGCTTCGATCTGCTGGCCGCGGACTACCGAGGCATCCCGATCGGCTGGCGCTCGCCGACCGGGCCGCGGCACCCGGCGCTGGCCGAGGTCGAGGACAGCCGCGGCTGGGGCTTCCTGCGCTCGTTCACAGGTCTGCTCGCGACCTGCGGCCTCGACCATGCGCTCGCCCCCGCGACGGCCAGCGCCGCGCATTACATTTACCCCGGCGTCGCCGAGCGCGACTACCCGCTGCACGGCCGGATCTCCCAGATCCCGGCCCGCCTGCTCGGCTACGGCGAGCGGTGGCAGGGCGATGCCTGCACGCTGTTCGCCGAGGCCGAGGTCGCCCAGATGGCGGTGTTCGGCGAGAACCTGGTGCTGACCCGGCGGATCGAGGCCGCTCTCGGCGGCGCCAGCATCAGCGTCACCGATCGGGTCGAGAACCGCGGCTTCCGCCCGACCCCGCACATGCTGCTCTACCACTACAACTTCGGCTTTCCGGTGCTCGACGACGGCGCCGAGCTGCTGCTGCCGAGCCGGGCGATCGTCCACACCGTGCACCAGGACCTGCGCGCCCAGGGTACCGGCTATCGCATCCAGGGACCGCCCAAGCCCGACTTTCAGGAGCAGGTCTATGAGCACGACCTCGCGGCCGGAAACGACGGCATGGCACCGGCCGCGCTGATCAACCCGAAGCTCGGCCCGGGCGGGTTCGGCATCCGGCTCGACTACGACCGGGCAGCACTGCCCTGCCTGATCCAATGGCAGTGCCTGCAATCCGGGCTCTACGTGCTCGGGATCGAGCCCTCGACCAACCATGTCCAGGGCCGCGTCTTCGCCGAGCAGCGGGGCGAGCTGATCTGCCTCGAGCACGGCGAGGCGCGCGAGTACCGGACCCGGCTCTCGGTGCTCGACGGCGCCGAGGCGATCGGCCGCGTCCGGCGCGAGATCGAGGCGCTGCAGCCGCCGCCGGCCGATTTCACCCCGCCCACCGGCACCTTGGATAAGCTTGGAGGCCGCAGGTGACGGAGATCCGCTCGGTCGCCAACCCGCAGGCCCTGGTCGGCGAAGGGCCGGTCTGGGACGACCGCCGCGGCGTGCTCTGGTGGATCGACGTCAAGGAGCCCCGCCTCTTCCGCTATGATCCCGCGACCGGCGTCAACCGCACTCTTGCCATGCCGGAGCGGATCGGCTGCGTCGCGCTCCGCGACAACGGCGGCCTGATCGGCGCGTTCAAGACCGGCTTCAAGTGGATCGACCCGGAGACCGGCGCGGTGACGCCGATCGCCGACCCCGAGCCGCACCTGCCCGACAACCGCTTCAACGACGGCAAGTGCGATCGCCGCGGCCGCCTGCTTGCCGGTACGATGGACGATGCCGAGGTCGCCTGCACCGGCACGCTCTACCGCCTCGAGCCCGACCTCAGCATCCACGTCCAATGCACCGATGTGCACCTCTCCAACGGCCTCGGCTGGAGCCCCGACGACCGGCTGCTCTACTACACGGACTCGCTGCGACGGACGATCTGGGTCTACGACTACGATCTCGCGACCGGCGCAATCGACCGCCGGCGCTCCTTCGCCGAAGTCCCGGCCGAAGCCGGCGTCCCGGACGGTCTTTGCATCGATGCCGAGGGCTGCGTCTGGAGCGCGCACTGGGGCGGCTCGCGCCTGACCCGCTACGCGCCCGACGGCCGCATCGACCGGGTTGTGCCGCTGCCGGTGCCGCAGCCCGCCTGCTGCGCCTTCGGCGGCCCCGATTTTTCCGACCTCTACGTGACCACCGCTGCGATCGGTTTGACCCCCGATCAGCTCGGAAAAGCGCCGGACGCGGGTGGCCTGCTGGTCGTCGATCCGGACGTGCGCGGCCTGCCGGTCGGCCGGTTCGCCGGCTGATGGCGATGACCGGCAAGGTCGCGCTCGTCACCGGCGGCTCGACCGGGATCGGGCTCGCGAGCGCGCTGGCACTCGCCAAGGCCGGCGCGAAGGTCGCGCTCTGCAGCCACGATCCGGCGACCCTCGAGCCGGCGCTGGCGCAGATCCGGGGTCACGGCGAGGCGATCGCGGTCCGCGCCGACGTCACGTCCGCAGCCGACGTGCAGGCGCTGATCGAGCGGGCGGTGAGCGCGTTCGGCGGCCTCGACCATCTGGTCAACAGCGCCGGCATCCAGACCTACGGCACGGTGGTCGACACCCCTGAGGAGGTCTGGGATCGCACGCTGGCGGTCAACCTGAAGGGCGCTTATCTCGCCGCCCAGGCCGCGATCCCGCGGATGATCGCACGCGGCGGCGGCGCGATCGTCAACGTCTCCTCGGTCCAGGGCCAGGCCTGCCAGACCAACGTTGCCGCCTATGCCGCGAGCAAGGGCGCGCTCAATGCCCTGACCCGGGCCATGGCGCTCGATCACGCCGGCCAGCGCATCCGCGTCAACGCGGTCTGCCCGGGCTCGGTCGACACGCCGATGCTGCGCCGCTCGGCCGATCTGTTCAAAGGCGAAGCGAGCCTCGAGGCAACGCTCGAGGACTGGGGCCGGATGCATCCGCTCGGGCGGGTCGCGAGCCCCGCCGAGATCGCCGAGGTGATCCTGTTCCTGTTGAGCGATCGGGCGTCGTTCATGACCGGCGCCGAGGTCCGGGTCGATGGCGGCCTGCTCGCCGGGATCGGGGTCCGGCTGCCGGACTAGCGCGCTGATGGAAGCCTGCGCTGCGCTCGCGATCCGGCCGGTGACCGCGGCCGACGTCGAGCCGATCGCGGCGCTCCAGGAGGCCTCGATCATGCGCCTGGGCATCGCCGCCTATGGCCTTACCAAGGCCCGGGCCTGGGCGCGGGTCGGCCACGAGTTCAAGCACGTGCTGCTCGAGGACGGCCAGTTCTTCGTCGCCGAGCAGGCCGGCCTGCGCCTGGGCGTCGGCGGCTGGTCGCCGGACGGGCTCGAGCCCGGGCTCGCCTGGATCCGCTATCTGTTCGTCCATCCGGACCACGTGCGCCGCGGCATCGGCCGCCGCCTGGTCGAGGCCGCCGAAGCGGCGGCGGCCAGCGCCGGCCGGCCGCGCTTCGAGGTCTGGTCGAGCCTGAACGCGGTCCGCTTCTACCAGGCGCTGGGCTACCGCCGGGTGCGCGCCGCCCGCTGGCCGGTGCAGGCCTCGGTCGAGCTCGACTACGTGCTGATGAGCAAGGGCGCCAGGCGGCCCGCGGCCGACGGTCCTTGACGTCCTCAGCTCAAAGATAGCGGATCGACAGAAAGCCCAGCACGACCAGCGCCGCGAAGCCGGTCGTGACCAGCGTGAGCCGCGCCTCGATGAAGTCGCGGATCGGCGAGCCGTACCAGCGCAGCAGCGCCGCGACCAGGAAGAAGCGCAGCCCCCGGGTCACGATCGAGGCCACGATGAACACCGGCAGGCTGAAATGCGCCATGCCGCTCGCGATCGTGACCAGCTTGTAGGGGATCGGCGTCAGGCCCTTGATCAGGATGATCCACAAGCCCCAGCGATTGTAGGCGGCCTGG
Source organism: uncultured Alphaproteobacteria bacterium (assembly GCA_963840925.1). GTDB lineage: Bacteria > Pseudomonadota > Alphaproteobacteria > Geminicoccales > Geminicoccaceae > DATAOG01. The sequence goes on along the minus strand of CAWJAY010000007.1, from coordinate 21,470 downwards.
TATTCCCCGACCCGGTCGGCCAGGCCGTAGAGCTCGATGATCCACTGGCCGACCGTCTCGAGCAGCGCGTAGCCGATCAGATAGCCCGCAAGGCCACCCAGCACCGAGGCCACGGTCGCGACCAGCGCGATCCGCCAGGCGTCGCGCGGGCGCGCCAGCACCATCGGCACGATCATCGCATCCGGCGGGATCGGAAAAATCGAGCTCTCGAGGAAGGCCACGATGCCCAGCACCTGCATCGCGCGCGGCGAGGCCGCCTGCCGCATCGTCCAGTCGTAGAACCGTCTGATCACCGCTCCGCCCTTTGCTGCCGCGGCAGCCTTACCCCGCGCCACCGCCACGCCGCAAGCCCCCGACCTGCCGGTGCGCAGCATCGCGCAGATGGCTTAACCGCAAGACTACGCCAGCAGCTTGCCGTCGGATCGGGCGGCGGCTAGTCTCGGCGGCAACCTCGCGGCCGCGCTGGCTGCAGCACCGCCGCGAGCAACAACGCCGCATCCAGGGAGATCATCAATGAGACAGCTGCTCGCCGCGGCCTTGGGCGCGATCCTGGTGATCGCCGCCGGGGCCGGCCCGGCGCCGGCCCAGGACAAGCCCACCATCGCGCTGATCCCGGGCCTGACCACCGATGCCTTCTACATCACGATGCGCAAAGGCGCCCAGCGCGCCGCGGATGCGCTCGGCGTCGAGCTGATCTTCCAGGGCGGGCCGGACTTCAACCCGACCGTCCAGGTGCCGGTGCTGAACGCCGTGATCGCCCGCCAGCCCGATGCGATCCTGATCGCGCCGACCGACAAGCAGCAGCTGATCGGGCCGCTCAAGCAGGCGGTCGACGCCGGCATCAAGGTGATCACGGTCGACACCTTCATCGACGACGGCCGCTACCAGGACGGCGGCGGCTCCGGCGACTTCCCGCTGTCGTACGTCGCCTCCGATAACATTCTGGGCGGCTTCCTGGCCGGCGCCGCGCTCGGCAAGGTCTTGAACGGCAAGGGCAAGGTCTACGTGTCCAACGTCAAGCCCGGGATCTCGACCACCGATCAGCGCGAGGAGGGCTTCAAGGCCGCGATGGACCGGCTGTGGCCGGACATCGAGGTGCTCGAGACCCAGTTCAACGATGACGACGCCAACAAGGCGGCCGCCCAGCTGCAGGCGGTGTTCGCGCGCAATCCCGACCTCGGCGGCGTGTTCGGCGCCAACCTGTTCTCGGCGATCGGCGCCGCCGACGGCGTCAAGGCCGCGGGCAAGACCGGCGAGATCCGGGTGGTCGCGTTCGATGCGCCGCAGCGGATCGTCGACGACCTCAAGTCCGGCCTGATCGACCTCGCGATCGCCCAGCACCCGGCCGAGATCGGCTACTACGGCGTGATGACCGCCTACGCCGCGGTGACCGGGGAATCGGTCCCGATCCAGATCGGCACCGGCTTCACGGTGATGGACGCCTCCAACATCGACGACCCCGAGGTCAGCAAGTTCGTCTACTCCGACTGACCCCGAGCCGGCGGCAGAAGGCAGGGCGCGCCCCCGCCGCTGCCGCCGGCCGGCCGGGTCTCTGAGGTCGGCTCCGGGGTGGAGCTGTTCCTGCTGCCGGTCACGCTCGGCCTCGTGCTGGCGACCGGCTGCGCGCTCGCAGCCAGGCTCTGGTGGGTATTCGAGCTGTTCAGCCATTTCCGGCTGCAGTACGTCGTCCTCGCCGGCTCGCTCGGCGCGGTCGCGCTGGCGGCCGGGGCCTGGCCGACCGCCGCCGTGCTCGCCGTGGTCGCGCTGGTGCACGGCCTGGCACTCCGGGATCTCTGGCTCGGCCAGCCGCAGGCCGCGGCTAACGGCCTGCGGCTGCGCGTGCTCTGCCACAACGTGCTCGCGAGCAATCGGCGGCCGGGAACGGTCACCGCGCTGGTGCGCGCCAGCGATCCGGATCTGGTGGTCCTGGTCGACGCCAAGCGCTGGCGCTGGCGGCAGGTGATCGCCGACCTCAGCGGGCCCTATCCCTACCGCGTCCCGCACGGCTGGCCCGCGGCGCCGCCGGTTTTTCTGCTGAGCCGTTTCCCGATCGTCAGCGAAGACCTCGCCCCGCGACCGCGCGCAGCCCCGCCCTGTCTGGCAGTGGAGCTTCTGGTCGGCGGCCAAAGGCTGGTGCTCGCCGGTGTCCATGCGCCGCCGCCCTGGCCGGGTGCCACCAGTCGCGGCCGGCGGCAGGACCTCGAGCGGTTCGCCCAAAGCTTGGCCGCGATCGACCGGCCGGTGATCGTCGCCGGCGACTTCAATGCCACGCCCTGGTCGCCGCGCTTGCGCGACCTGTTGCGGACCGCCGGGCTGCGCAACGCCGCCGCTGGCCGCGGCTACGTTGCGAGCTGGCCGCGCTGGTTCTGGCCGGCACGGATCCCGATCGACCACGTCCTGCTCAAGGGCCCCTGGTCGGTCTGCGCGCTCCGGCGCGGGCCTGCCGCCGGCTCCGATCACTACCCGATCATCGCCGATCTCTGCCTGCCGCCTCGCCGCTGAGGCCCACCTGCCGATTGGACCTTGACCGCGGCCGGCCGGCGCCCCGATTGTGGCCGCTGGAGGCTCGGGGCGAGGGAGACCATGGTCGCGACCCATCCGGAAGGTGGCGCAGCGTGGCGGTGAGCGCGGCGGCGGCACCGGGCGCCGACGAGGCGCAGCACGCCTGGCTGCGCTTTCTCGCGGCCGCCTGGTCCTGGCTGTTCCTGCTGGCGCTCGTGATCTTCTTCGAGACCTGGGCGCGCGCGGTCTACGGCATCTCGTTTCTGTTCAACGGCTTCAACCTCCAGAGCATCGCGATGTTCGCGGCCGCACCCCTGCTGCTCGGGCTCGGCCAGACTTACGTCATCATCTCCGGCGGCATCGACCTCTCGGTCGGCTTCGTGATGGGCCTGTGCGCGGTGATCATGGCGCGGGTCATGCAGTCGCTGACCGGCGTGCCACCCGGGATCGCGCTCTGCTGCGGCCTGCTGGCGGCGTTCCTGGTCGCGCTGATCCCGGGGCTGATCAACGGGCTGCTGATCGCGCACCTGCGGGTGCCCGCGTTCATCGGCACGCTCGGGATGTTCGGGGTCGCGCGCGGCACTGGCTTCCTTGCCGCCAACGGCACGACCGTGCCGGTCAACAATCCCTGGCTGTTCGAGATGGGCAGCGCCAAGCTGTTCGGCGTGCCGGTGCCGGTCGTGATCACGATCGTCGTGGTCCTGGCGCTGCACTACGTGCTCTCGCAGACCCGCTTTGGCCAATACACCTACGCGATCGGCGGCAACCGGGTCGCGGCGCTGCGCTCGGGCATCAACGTCCGCCGGCACACGATGATGATCTATCTGATCTCGGCCGGCTGCGCCGGGGTCGCCGGCATGATCTATACCGCCCGCTTCTCGGCCGGCGCCGCTCAGGCGGGCGAGCCGATGCTGCTCGATTCGATCGCCGCGGTCGTGATCGGGGGGGCCAGCCTGTTCGGCGGCTCGGGCACGATCATCGGCACCGTGATCGGGGCGCTGATCATCGCGGTCATCCAGTACGGCCTCGTGTTCATTGACGTCGAGCCGTTCTGGCAGTTCGTCGCGGTCGGCGTCGTGATCATCGTCTCGGTCCTGGTCGACCAGTCCCAGAGCCGGCTGCGCGGAGAGATCCAGGATGAGACCTGAGGGCGTAGGCGGCGGCCCGCTGCTCGAGGTGCGCGGCATCTCGAAGCGGTTCGGCGGCGTTCAGGCGCTGCAGCGGGTCTCGTTCGAGCTGCGGCCGGGCGAGGTCGTAGCGCTCGCCGGCGACAACGGCGCCGGCAAGTCGACGCTGATCAAGTGCATCTCGGGCGTCCACCAGCCGGACGAGGGCGAGATCCTGTACAAGGGCCAGCCGATCCTGCTCGCGAGCCCGCGCGAGGCGCGCACGCTCGGCATCGAGACGATCTATCAGGACCTGGCGTTGGCCGACAATCTGGACGTCGGCGCCAACGTCTTCTTGGGCCGGGAGCCGCCGACCCGGCGCTTCGGGCTGCTTCCGGCGATCGATCGGCGGCGGATGCGCGAGGCCGCGCGCGAGGTGCTGAAGACGCTCGAGATCGAGATCCCGCCCTCCAAGCTCACGCTGCCGGTGCGCACGCTCTCGGGCGGCCAGCGCCAGGCGGTCGCGATCGGGCGCGCGATCTACTGGGAGGCCACGGTCCTGATCATGGACGAGCCGACCGCGGCGCTCGGCGTCCCCGAGCAGCGCAAAGTGCGAGAACTGATCCAGCGCCTCAAGGCCCAGGCCGTGGGCGTGATCTTCATCTCGCACAACCTGGTCGACATCTTCGCGGTCGCCGACCGGATTCTCGTGCTCCGGCGCGGCCGCGCCGCCGGCGAGCGCCGCACCGCCGAGACCGACCACGACGAGATCGTGAGGCTCATGGTCGGCGCCGAGAGCGCCGCCGCCTGACACCAGGTGCTCAAGACGGACCTTGCGGCCCCGGCTGGCCCGGCGCTCGCCCGCTCACTGCACCTGGATCGGCAGCCGGGTCTCGACCAGGCCCGGATCGGCTTGACCCACCGCGTGGTCGGGACGAGAATTTGCGCCATTGTGCGGCCCGGCTTGAGCCCGGGCTATCCCGAATGACCGGCTGTGATTGAACGACAAAGCTGGAGAGCGATCATGATTCGCACCGCCAAGGCGCTCACCTCGAGCTGGTTCGGCGCTGGTCTGACGTTGGCGCTGCTGGCCTCGCCGGCGGCGGCGCAGGATGCGGCCTACTGGCTGAACGAGGCCAGCGACTGCGAGATCTTCCGGGCGCTCAACGAGGTCGTGCCGGCCGAGTGCGCCCAGCCCGGCGATACGATGGTGACCCGCTCCTGGGGCGGCAAGACCCGCGGCATCACCCCACGCGACAGCCGCCTGCTCGATGATCCGGCGGCCGCCGTCAGCGCGGTCGACCAGCCGGCCGCCGCCCAGCCGATGGTCGCGGCCGCCCAGCAGGCCAACCCGCCGGCGACCAAGTCGATCAACGCCCGGGTCCAGTTCGAGTTCGATTTGTTCCGCCTGACCGACGACGCCATGTCCGTCCTCGACCGTTTGGCCGGCGTGCTCAAGGACGAGCTGATGCAGGACAAGACGGTCGAGATCCAGGGCCACGCCGACGCCGTCGGGCCCGCGGAGTACAACCTCTCGCTCTCGCAATTGCGCGCCCGCTCGGTGCGCGCCTATCTGATCCAGGAGCACGGCATCGCCCCCGAGCGGCTACCGTTCGTCGGCAAGGGCGAAAGCGACCCCTACGATCCCGACCAGCCGACCGCGGGGGTCAATCGTCGGGTCGTGTTCACCAACCTCACCAGTTAGGGCCGGGCGCGACGCCACTCCCGTTCCAGTCCAGATCGCGGCGGCGCGCCACGCGTGCCGCCGTGCGCCCGCCGGCAGGGCTCTTGTGTCGACCGCCCGATGCTGGGACATTGCGCCCTGAGGCCGGCGCGCCGCAGGTGGCCGATCTGGTCGCCGCGCGTGCCGTCCGGGTCGGGGGTATGGGCTGATGGCGAAGCCGGTTCGGGGCTTTCAGATCAACACCATCCTGGATCGCCTGGCGCTCGACGTGCTGGGCATCCTGCAGCAGTGCCTGGTGAGCGCGCCCCTCGACCGCGACCGGCTGCACCTCGCGATCCTGTTGACCCTGTCGCGCCGGGTCTACGTCGAGCAGCTGCTGTACCGCGACTACCGGGTCGATCGCGACAGCCAGTGGTACAACTGGACCCTGCCGGATGGCGGCAGCGCGCGGATCCACGAGCAGGGGATCGTCTACCTGCACAAGGTGCTCGCGCGCCGGCCGAAGCTCGCGCGGCGCTTGAAGCACGAGCCCGGCAACATGCAGCTGCTGCTCGGGCTGTTCTGCCGCCACGGCCCGGCCGAGCACGGCTGGCGCGCCGCCGTGGTGCGCCGCGACCGGACGCTTGCGGCCGCCGGCGACGCGCCCGATTTCCTCAATCCGGTCGCACTCGAGCTCGCGGCCCAGCGCGCGCGCCTGGGCGACGACTACAGCGAGGATTTCCAAGCGGCGGCGCGCCGAGTACGGCCCGATCTGGCTCGTCCGGGGCGAGTGCTGCGCCGAGGTGCCCGAGGAGATGGCGCTGTTCGAGGTCATCGAGGCGAGCCCGCTGCCGCTCGCGCTCGAGTTCGCCGAGGACGCCGAGGTCCAGCTGATGCTCGTGCGCGTGCTCGATGCGCTCAACGAGCGCTACATGTTGCTGCGCGCCTGCGGCCTCGATCCGGAGTTCTGGCACGATCGCGACGAGCCCTCGATCCAGCGCCTGCGCGAGATGAAGCAGCTGCGCCGGCCGGCCGAGGAGCTGATGCGGCTCGGCATCGAGGACGACAACATCGATGCCTATCGGCGCGCGTTCAACCAGCTCAAGGGCGGCGCCGGCCAGTTCGCCGGCTGCGCGAGCTTCGACGACTTCGCGACCACCGAGCACGGCATGGGCATGCTGCGCTACGCCTCCTTGTCGCTCGACGACCCGGTCGGCTCGGATGAGGACGGCGACCAATGGGCCAGGCACGAGACGCTGGCCGATCCGGACGCCCCGGACGTCGAGGAAACAGTGACACGGCGCCGGGCGGCCGGCCAGTGGGCGCGCGTGCTGATCGACGACCGGCCGGATTGGTTCGACCCGCTGATGGCCTATTTCTTCGTCGAGGTGATCGGCAACGAACGGCCGATCCACGGCGGCCCGGGCGATCGCGGGGTGCTGCGCGATGCCAAGTTCCGACGGTTGATCGAATCCTATCCCGAACTCACGGTCTTGGATGAGGCAGAATTGGCCGAGCAGCTGTGTCAGCGTGCCGAAGCGATCATCAAGAGAGGCCTTCGGCGATACGCGTCACCGGACGGCTAGGCCGCCAAGGAGAGATCCACCCATGACCGATCGCAAGCTGCCCGACGCCGAGGCCATCGAGCTGTGGCGCCGGGCCGAGCAACGTTTGAGGCTGGTCGACACCGAGCCGACGGTGGCGCTCGCCAAGGTCGACGCCCTGCTCCAGATCCTGGGTCCGCGCCGCCGGGGCGAGGCGCTCGCCGATTGGCTCGAGCGCAGCCGGACGCGCGCGGCTGCGCCGGCCGAGCGGCCCTCGGCCGAGATCATCCCGTTCAGCCCGAGGTTCAATCCCAAGCGCCAGCGCTTCAGCGCGGTCGCCGAGATCGTGCGCCTGGCCGCCGACAGCGGCGGCGTCGGCATCGCGCTGCCGAGCCGCGAGCTCGAGACCGCCGATGGCCGCTTCCGGCTCAAGGTCGCGAGCCTGGGCGAGGAGTTGCTGATCACGCTGCAGGCGCTCGGTCTCGCCGCCGACGAGTTCGCCGGCCGCACGCTCGGGCTCGCGCCGGCGACCGGCAGCGGCGAGCCGATCGCGCTGATCCAGCTCGACGGCGATGGCGACGGCCAGGTCCGTCTGCCCGACGACGCGGCGCTGCGCCTGGTCCTGCTGCAGCCCGTGATCGGCGTGGTCGAGGACGTCTGAGCGGCCGGGATGAAGGCGGCAACGCGAGCGTTCCGATGTCGAGCCGGCGCACCGTCCAGATCCCGATCGTCCAGCCGGGCAGCCGCAGCCGGGGCGGCAGCGAGGATCGCCTAATCGAGGTCTACACCCAGCACTACGCCTTCGATCCGCTGACCAAGCAGGAGGAGGCGGCGAGCCGGGAGGTCGATGCCAAGGCGCGCGACAAGGACTGGGACCGGGTGGCGGCGCCGCTGCGCAAGGTCGGCCTGTACCAGGCCGGCTGCGCCGCCGCCAGCGCGGTCCGCAAGCTCGGCATCCGCCAGCCGCTGACCGCCCTTTACCAGCGGGTCTCGAGGCTTGCCTGGATCGAGGGCCAGCGGCTGCAGCCGGCCGGCGCGCAGGGGCCGAGCGAAGGCCGCAGCGCCGAGCTGGGTCTGGCACTTGTGCTGCTGATGTGCGCGAGCGGCAGCCGGCACCGCCAGATCATCGCGACCGGCGCGCTCGGCGGCCAGCCGCGCGGCGTCCTCGATGACGACGTCGAGATCCTGCCGGTCGGCAGCCTGCCGGCGAAGCTCCGGCTGGTCAGCACGCTTGCCCGGCACCAGGGCCTGCCCGGGGTTGGCGCCGGCGGTGAGGTCCTGTTCTTCACTCCGCGCCGGTTCGAGCGCGACGGTGACTGGTCGGAGGTCCTGAGCCTGGCCGAGGTCGCCGAGCTCAAGGCGCAGGGTGTGCGAGTCGTACCGGTCGAGCGGCTGAGCGAGGCCGCGGCCGAGCTCAAGGCGTTGCGCGCCCGCCATCTGTTCCACGACCGGGTGGCGCAGGCGTTGGTCGCGGGCCTGCTGCTGATCGCGTTCACCGGCTACGCTTGGTCGGCGTTGCAGCAGCGCCCGATCGCGATGACCTTCCTGCCCGGCGGCGGCGGCGCGCTCGACCCCGAGCCCTATCAGGTCTGCTTCACCGAGGAGGACGGCTACTACCCGATCCCGCTCGGCCGCGCGGGCCTCGCGCGCAGCATCGCGGCCGGCGAGACGCTCGGCTGGCGGGTCCAGATCGGCAAGCCCGAGGACGGCGAGCGCGGTCTCGCCAGCTGGTTCCGGCCGGAGCGCTACTACGTCGCCCAGGTGATGGTTTCCGAGCGCTCGCAGGCCAAGATCATCGTGCCCCAGCTGGCCGGCAACGAGGCCGTGACCGTGCCGCCCGGCGGGGTCTGGGAGTGGGGCTGGCAGCTGAACGACCGACCCGAGAACAACGGTCTCGTGCTGCTCGCCAAGGCCGAGACGCCATTCGATCCTGACGCCTTGCGCGCCGAGCTGATCGAGGCCTTCCCGCCGGCCGAAGTGCCGATGGACGTCACCGCCGCGACCAATTTCATCGCCGCCAAAGCGCCGGGAGCGGCCAAATTCATCATTCAAACCGTAGAGAGGGCAGTCCCATGCAATCCGTGAGTGTCTCTGCCGTCGCGCGGCGCGCCGAGCGCCCGCGTGGCGCGCTGCAGGTCGCTCTGGCTCTGGCGACGGCCACGGCGATCGTTACCGGCACGGCCACGGTCGCCTCGGCTGCTTGCCCCTGGATCGTCCAGCCCGAGGTCGAGACCGTGGCGGCCGACGCGAGCGCGGAGCCGTCGTTCGACATCGTGTTCGAGGGCCTCGATCAGCGGTCCAAGGTGTTCTACGGCTTCACGGTCGCCTCGCTCGATCTCGCCTGGCAGCTCACCAATCGTGGTCTCCTGCGGCCGCTGGCTGGCGATGTCCGCCGGCTCGAGCCCCGGCCGACGGCCTACGGCACGACCGCTTATCAGATGGCGCCCGACACGATCGAGCCGCACACGATCTATCTGGTCGCGGCTGACAACGTGGTCGGCGAGCTGGAGCAGCTCCAGGCCCGGATCGAGCCTGCCCGCCCGCTCGCGGTCAGTGCGCTGATGGCGCAGCTGCAGCCCAAGACCCGCGGCGGCACCGACTGGTCGGGCCCGCTGCCGCGGCGCAGCGTGCCGGGCTTCGAGATCACCGGCGCCGAACGCACTCCGCCGACCGCCGGCAATGAAGGCGGCGGTCCGGTCGCCGGCGAAATCCAGATCTGCGCTTACCAGGTGGCGACGCACTGAGCTCGGGCGAACCGGCGCCAGGACAGCCGGCATCGGTGTCTGAACGCCCGGGGGCGACCCTCAGCGGTCGTCGATGCCCTCCTGGCCCTCCGGATTGAAGCGGCCGATGTTGCCGATGAACTGCTGGAAGACGTTGAGCTCGTTGCCCGAGGTCGGGGTCTCGCGGTCGACGAAGGCGACCTCGCGGGCGTCGTCGAGGTCGCGCTGGTCAACCTTCTGCAGCACGCCGCCGTCATCGAAGCTGATCTCGACCACCTTCTGCTCGACCACTTCGTCCTGATAGAACGACATGTGCTCGGTCCGCTGGCTGACGTAGTACCAGACGTGGCCGTCGAAGGTCGAGACCGCGGACGGCGAGCCGAGCAGCTGGCCGACGGCGTCCTGGGTCGTCTGCCCCGGCTCGAGCTGACCCAGCGTCGCCTGGTCGAAGCGATAGCCATGAGTGCTGATCTCGGGGGTGCAGGCCGGCAGTGTGAGCAAGGCAAGCCCGGCGAGCGCCGCGCTGGAGCCGGTTCGTGCCATCGTCTTGATCCTCGAACGCCCGCCTGACACTCTAGGGGGGCCATGCCTCGAACACAACCATCGCGCCCGGGCAGCATTCGGTTCCAGACCGAGGGGGCGGGGTTGCCGTCCGGGATCAGCCGGCTGTGGGCGTGGCCCTCCCGGCTGCGGGCGCGGCGCAGCGCGCAGGGGGCGCTCCAGGCCGCGGCCGCTCAGCTCTACGGCGCCGTCGTCGAGCAGGCGCGGGCACCGGGCTTCTTCCGCGAGTGGGGCGTGCCCGACACGCCCGAAGGCCGGTTCGAGATGATCGGCCTGCACGCCGGCCTGATCCTGCTCCGCCTCAGGCGCGAGGGCGCCGCCGGGCAAGCGCTCGGGCAGGCCCTGTTCGACCTGATGTTCGCCGATGTCGACGAGGGCCTGCGCACGCTCGGGGTCGGCGACCTCGGCGTCGGCCGGCAGGTCAAGCGGCTCGCGGGCCAGTTTTACGTCCGGCTGCAGGCGCTCGACGGAGCCCTGCACGCCGGCGCGGCACCGCAACTCCAGGAGGCGCTGCGCGCCAACGTCTGGCACGGCGGCCGCGCCCCGGGCGCGCTTGAAGTTGCAGCGCTTGCGGACTACCTCGTCCGCTCCGAGCGCCGGCTCGCCGATCAAAGCGCTGGCGCGCTGCTGCGCGGCGAGGCGAGCTTCGCCGGGCTCGGCGCCGGGGGGGCGGTGGTCACCCCCGACCGGTAAGGCCATTGACCCTCGGCTGGCCTTGGCCCTAAGTTGACCGCCGTCTTGCCCGCGAAGCCCAGACGGCCGCGGAGCGGAGTTACCGAGTGCCGCCGACCAACGAGTTCGCCCGACCGGTCGTGATCGAGCCCTGGCCGGACGGCGGGATCGCCGTGGCGATTGCGGCCGATCCAGCCGAGCGGCGGGCGCTGGCGCGGCGCTTCGATCTGCTCGAGCTCACCTCGCTCAGCGCCCGCGGTCGCCTCGAGCGCTGCCCGCCCGAGGGCGAGATCTGGTTTACCGGCTCGCTCGAGGCCGAGGTCGTCCAGGCCTGCGTCGTCAGCCTGGAGCCGGTGCCGGCGACGGTCCGGCAGCCGATCGAGCGCGGCTGGCGCCGGGTTGCTGGTCCGCTCGAGGCCGGCGCGGCCGCGGCGCCGCCCGAGCTGTGGCTGGTCGACGAGCGCGAGGTCGAGCCGGTGACCGGCCGGACCATCGACCTCGGCGAGATGACGGCCGAAGAGCTGGCGCTTGCGCTCGAGCCCTACCCGCGCGCCGCCGGTGCCGAGGCTCTGGTATTGGCGCGCCTGGGTCCCAATATCAGCTTCGGCGCGGCCGAGCCGCCCGAGGCCCGGTCGGCTGCGCCGGCGCAGCTCCCGGAGACCCCGTTGGCTGCGCTCGCGCAGCTGAAGGACAGGCGCGCCCGGTAGTCGGTGGCGCGCAAGCCGAGGTCGAGACCATGGCAGTACCGAAAGCAAAAGTGTCGACGTCGAAGCGAAACATGCGTCGCTCCCACCACCGGTTGCAGCGCGTCAACCTGGGGGAGTGCAGCAACTGCGGCGAGTTCAAGCTGCCCCATCACATCTGCCAGGCCTGCGGCCATTATAACGGGCGGGAGGTGACGGCGCGGGTCGCGGACAGCGCCAGCGCCTGACGGTCATTTCCCCGTGCCGCTGACCATCGCCCTCGACGCCATGGGCGGCGATCACGCGCCGCAGGTCGTGATCGCGGGCGCCGACATGGCCCGCGAGCGCTTTCCCGGTCTCCGCTTCCTGCTCTACGGCGACCGGCGCGAGCTGAGCCGCTGCCTTGAAGGCCGCGCGGCGCTGGTCGCCCTCGCCAAGATCGAGCACACCCCGGACCAGGTCGGTCCCGATGCCAAGCCCTCGCAGGTGCTGCGCCAGGGCCGCAACACCAGCATGCGGCTGGCGATCGACGCGGTCCGCGACGGCCATGCCAGCGCCGCGGTCTCGGCCGGCAACACCGGCGCGCTGATGGCGCTGGCCAAGTTCGCGCTCAAGACCCTGCCCGGCATCGAGCGGCCGGCGATCGCCTCGCTGGTGCCGACCCGGCGCAGCGAGGCGGTGGTCCTCGATCTCGGCGCCAACACCGAATGCGATGCCGCCAACCTGGTCCAGTTCGCGGTCATGGGCGAGGTCTTCGCCCGCGCCGTGCTCGGCTTTGCCAAGCCGACCGTGGGCCTGCTCAACATCGGCACCGAGGACGTCAAGGGCCACGACGTGATCCGCGAGGCCGCGACGCTGCTGCGCGCGAGCGCGCTGCCGATCGAATTCCGCGGCTTCGTCGAGGGCACTGACCTCACCAGCGGCAAGGTCGACGTCGTGGTCACCGACGGGTTCACCGGCAACGTCGCGCTCAAGGTCGCCGAGGGCGCGGTCGCCCTCTACAGCCAGTTCCTGCGCGAGGCCTTCCGGAGCTCGCCGCTCGCCAAGCTCGGCTACCTGCTGGCACGCCCGGCGCTGCACCTGGTGCGCCAGCGCCTCGACCCCAGGCGCTACAACGGCGCCATGTTCCTCGGCCTGAACGGGATCGTGGTCAAGAGCCACGGCGGCACCGACGCGCTCGGCTTCGCCAACGCGATCGGGGTCGCGGTCGAGCTGGTCCAGCAGGGCACCAACGAGCGCATCACCGCCGAGCTGCGCCAGCTCGAGCAAGAGGCGCTGCGGGTCCGGCCCGCGCGGGCCTCCTAGCTGCGATCGCCCGCGATGATCCGCGCGCGCATCGTCGGCAGCGGCGCCTATCTGCCGGCCCGGGTGGTCAGCAACGACGAGCTCGCCCGCACGGTCGATACCAGCGATGCCTGGATCGTCGAGCGGACCGGCATCTGCCAGCGCCACATCGCCGCCGACGGCGAGCTGACCTCCGATCTCGCCCGGGCCGCGGCCGCGGCCGCCCTCGCCAACGCCGGCCTCGGGCCCGAGCGGGTCGATCTGATCGTGGTCGCGACCTCGACCCCCGACCACACCTTTCCGGCCTGCGCGATGGCGGTCCAGCGCAAGCTCGGCGCGGTGCGCGCGGTCGGCTTCGACCTGCAGGCGGTCTGCAGCGGCTTCATCTTCGCGCTCGCGGTCGCCGAGAAGTTCCTGATCACCGGCCAGGCCAAGACCGCGCTCGTGATCGGCAGCGAGACCTTCTCGCGCCTGCTCGACTGGCAGGACCGCACGACCTGCGTGCTGTTCGGCGATGGCGCCGGCGCGCTCGTGCTGCGCGCCGAGACCGGCACCGGCACGACTTTCGATCGCGGGATCCTCGGCACCCACCTGGGCGGCGACGGCCGCCACTACGACGACCTCTACGTCGACGGCGGGCCGTCCTCGACCGGGACCACCGGCCATCTGCGCATGCAGGGCCGCGAGGTCTTCCGGCACGCGGTCCAGACGCTGACCACGGCGAGCCAGCGGGTGCTCCAGGCGGCCGATCTCACCGTCGACGACGTCGACTGGCTGGTGCCCCACCAAGCCAACCGGCGGATCCTGGACGCGGTCGCCAGACGGCTCGGGATCGCCGAAGAACGCGTGCTGGTGACGGTCGACCGGCACGCCAACACCTCGGCCGCCTCGATCCCGCTGGCGCTGGCCGAGGCCGCCGAGGCCGGGCGTCTGCGCCCCGAGCAACTGCTCGTGATGAACGCGATGGGCGGCGGATTCACCTGGGGTGCGGCCCTCGCCCGCTGGTAGCCGCGCGCCCGCAACCCTGCCGGCAACCGCGCCGCACCGGCCCGGCCGAGGCTCGGTCTTCGCCTGTTGACGGAACCTCCTGAAACCGCTAGGTTTTTTGATCGCTGACGTTTTTGAGGTTCCGGGGCGATGAAGGGCAGGACCCTGACCAGGGCACATCTTGCCGAAGCGGTTTATCAGGAAGTCGGGCTGTCGCGCAGCGAGTCCGCCGACTTGGTCGATCGAATCCTGACCGAGATCGGCGATTCGCTGATTGCCGACGGGGTCGTCAAGATCTCGTCGTTCGGCACCTTCTCGGTCCGCCGCAAGGGCCGGCGGATCGGCCGCAATCCGAAAACCGGCGAGGAGGTGCCGATCATGCCGCGCCGGGTCCTGGTGTTCCGCCCCTCGCAGCTGCTCAAAGATCGGATCAACGGCCACGGCGACACCACGCCCGACGCGGAGGAAGATTGATGGTTGGCTCGGCGGAAGGCGCGACCAACGGCACGATCAGGCAGCGCGCAGGCGCCCGGCCGCCGAAATCGGCAGCCGCGTTTCGGACCATCAGCGAGGTCGCGGGCGAGCTCGACGTCGCCCAGCACGTGCTGCGCTTTTGGGAGAGCAAGTTCCCGCAGGTCCGGCCGCTCAAGCGCGGCGGCGGCCGGCGCTACTACCGGCCCGAGGACGTCGACCTTTTGCGCCAGATCCGCTCGCTGCTGTACGAGGAAGGCTACACGATCAAGGGCGCCCAGAAGCTGCTGCGCGGGCAGAAACGGGCGCCCGGCGACGACGGCGTCGACGACGACAGCCCCGAGGTCGAGCTCAGGCCCGCGACCGCGGCGCCGGCGGTGAGCCCGGCCGAGCCGGTGGCGCCCGTGGTGCTGGCGCCCGAGGTCCGCGCCCGCCTGCGCCAGCTGCGCGAGGAGCTGGTGGCACTGCGCACCGAGCTGCGCGAGGCGGCCGACTGAGCCGGGCCGACGGCCGGACGTTGTCGCGCCGGCCACGGACCACTATAACAGGCCGGAGACGACCGGTCGGAGCGTAGCGCAGCCTGGTAGCGCATCAGTCTGGGGGACTGGGGGTCGCCGGTTCGAATCCGGCCGCTCCGACCATTTAACCTCCCCTTCTCTCCCCAGAAATCCCAGGAAATCTCCCATCTTTCAGGCCCTCGCGCGGGCCTTGGCGAGTGGCGTGTACACGCCATATTGGCGGGGTAACGCAAATTTGTTACCCCGTTACCCCTGGTTACCCCAAAGAGGACCTCCGATGGCCAAGCCGCTCTCGCAGACCGCCGTCGATCGCGCCCGGCCGCGCGCGACCCGGTACGAGATCCCCGATGGCCGGCAGCCGGGCCTGTATCTGGTCGTGCAGCCGAGCGGCACCCGGTCGTGGGCACTGCGGACCCGGATCGGCGGCAAGCCCGCCGAGATCACGCTGGGCAACGCCGAGGTGATCTCACTGGACGAGGCTCGGGAGCAAGCCCACGACGCGCTCAGGCAGGCGCGCCAGCCGACGCCGCAGACGGCGCCCCGCTACGCGGCGCCCGCGCCCACGAGCGACACCCTGCTCGCCGCGGTCGAGGGCTACCTTGCCGACCATGGCACTACCCTGCGGCCGCGGTCGCTGATCGAGGTTAAGCGGCACTTGCTCGATCACTGGGCGCCCTTCCACGCCCGGCCGCTCGCCGAGCTGACCCTGCGGCAGATCGCCGCCCAGCTGCTCAGCTGAAGGCCGCGCATGGCCCGGTCGCCGCCAACCGGGCGTGGGCCGCGCTGCGGGCGCTGTTCGCCTGGGCGATCCGGCAGGGCATTGTCGAGGTCAACCCGGTCGCGGCGACTGGAAAGGCCCCGAGCGGACCAGGGAGCGGGTGCTCTCGCTAGAGGAGCTCAGAGTGCTGTGGGCAGCGACCGCCTCGGGCAGCGACCACGACGTATCGTCCGGCTGGCGATCCTGACCGGCGCCAGGAAGTCCGAGATCGGGAACCTGAAATGGGGCGAGCTTGACCTCGAGAAGGGTATCTGGAGCTCCCCGGCGAGCGGGCCAAGAACGCTAGAGCGCATAGCTTGCCGCTGGCCCGCCAGACGGTGGAGCTCCTGAGCGGGCGGCCGCGGACCCGAGAACTCGTATTCGGCCAAGGAGTTGGAGGCTACAGCGGATGGAGCCGCTCAAAGGGCCGGCTCGATCGGCGTTGCAGCTGAGCGCTCTTTGGCGGCTGCACGATTTGAGGAGGTCGTTCGTCACCCACATGGCCGAGCTGCGGGATCGCTCCGCCGCACGTGATCGAGGCGTTGCAGGTCAACCGCCAGAGCGGGCACAAGGCGGGGATCGCCGGGGTGTACAATCGGGCGGAATATCGAGCCGAGAAGGCGGCGGCGGTCCAGGCTTGGGCGGACTACTTCCCTCCACGACCTTAAATCTTCAAGAGCGCCAGGCATGACGTGCAATATCAATAGTTTGCGCACGCATGTGGAGGCGATTTCTGAGGTGCGGCGCCACATCGCGGCCTTGCCTGACCCGGCCCTCGAGCCGGCCGCGCCGATGCGCGTGATCACCGCTTGCTGGGGCTAGGCAGCCGCTGCCGACCCGAATAGCCTAGTCGGCGCGCGGCTAGGGGGGGCGGGCGGGGGTTTTCCCGCTTCCGAAATGCTGGTTCCGCGCTCACGCCGCGCACACCATCCTCGCGGACCGCGCCTATGCGGAGGGCGCATGCCCCTTGGTCTTTTCCATGATGTCCGCCGCCGAGGTGCTCGAACTCGCGCGGCAATCGTTTCTGGGCGAAGATCCGGAATATATTCGGCGGTGTCAGTCTCCAGGACGGAGGTGGAAGATCGTATCAAAGTCCGAGGCCTCGGGTCGTCGATAGATGTGCAGCAGCTCTTCCGAGCCGGCAGCCTGGTCAATTGGCCAGCCTACGCTTGGCTCCGCCCTTACTGCGTGATCACGCCCGAAGGCTCCAGGCAAAGTTGGATCCCATTCGAGGTCGAGCGCGAGACCGTGGAGGCGTCCTTCAGCAAGCTCATGCCGCCGGCGACCGATCCGACGCCGCCACCCAAGAAGATCGACGACCGTACGCCGTTGGCCATCGCTAGACGACGACGCGGCCGAGGCCGAAGTGCTCAGGCTGCTCAAAGCTGGTGAGGTCCGCTCGGCCAACGCCGCGTATCTGCAACTCGCGAAGCAGGGGCGGCTTCAAGACCCAAGGCGGCGCTCCAGAGCGCCGCCCGGCATCAAGCCTCGAAGTTCCTCAAGAAGTACGATAAGACTAAAATGTGGCAACAACTGCGCTAATCTCGCTGAAATCAACTGAATTGAGGGCCGGGCGCTGGCCCCTTATATGTCGCTCGTTGTACCTGATGACGAGCGAGCACGCCTTCAAATGTCCGAATCCGGGTTTCCCCGTGCCGGGCTTCATGCCGAAGCGGGACTTCGCCGCGCCAAATCAATCGCAGTGACCGGACGGTCGACCGAATGGTCGTCCGGGGTGAAGTTGTTCCACGGCCCCGTGGCACGATCGACTTGAAGCCACGGCTGAGTTGTGGCGCGAGCAGGGTCGCGGCTAGCACCGCGAACCCTGCTCAACTCACCAATTCTGCGAAGCTCTCGACCGCCTGGGCACCCCGCCCCGGCGCAACTATCGGCGTTGGACGCGCCGAGCCTAGAAGAGGGTCAGAGATAACCCGTGGATATGGAACAGTTCCGTATGCGAGGACTCAAGACCGCAATCGCGAACACGGAGGGCGGCCCAGCCCACGGCCCTTGCGATCGACGCTCACGTCGACTTGCGGGCCGCATTGGACCGCCTCCTTGGCCGGAGGCCGGGCGCCGACGACAGTCGACCTCGATCTGCCGGCGGGCGCATCGCCAGGGTGATCTGGGACGGGCTCGGCCGCCGCCGGGCTTTGATCTCTCGCACCGAAATCGAGCAGCTGGCCGCAACGACGATGGCGGTACCTGGTCGCGGGTGCGCGCCCGGGTACGCGGGCCATCGGGCATAACGAGCACGCAGACCTCGGCTCAGCACGAGTCTCGGCCTCTAGCGGCTCACGTGGCGGCCGGCCGCAAGGCCGGCCGCCGCTCCCCCCCGAAAGCAGCCCCCAATGCGGCAGCCCTTCTACCCCTACCAGCAGCACGCGATCGCGGCGCTCGAGGCCGGCGCCACGCTGCTCGCCGCCCAGCCCGGCGCGGGCAAGACCGCGGTCGCGATCGAGTTCGCCCGGCGGACCGGCGCGCAGCGGATCTTGGTCGTCTGCCCGCGCGATCGCGACCGGCGTGTGGATGGCCGAGGTCGCGAGCTGGTGGCCCGAGGCGCGCGCTGTCCTGCTGCGCGACCTGGTCGCTGGCGCCGCCCTGACCGGCCGGGCCCGTCGCTTCGTGATCATCTGCGCTACGACTATCGTGGCCGTCAACGACCGCGGCGCCGAAGTGGTCGCTTGCGCCCGGCTTCGACCTCGCGATCCGCGACGAGAGCCACGCCCTCAAGAGCCGGACCGCGAAGCGGACCAGGCTCCTGCTCGGCCCACGCTGCGCCGGCGACGGCCTGCTCGCCCGCTGCGCCCGCGTGATCTTGCTGACCGGCACGCCGCCGAACGGCCATCCCTCCGAGCTCTGGTCGGCCCTGCGGGCGCTGGCGCCCGACCTGATCGACCACTTGAGCTACGACGACTTCGTCGCCCGCTACTGCCTGGTCCGGCTGCGCCACGATCCGGACGCGCTCGGCGTGTAAGAGATCGAGCAGATTGTCGGCGCCAATCCGCGACCACGCCCGGAGCTCGCCCGGCGGCTGCGGCCGTTCTGGCACCGGCCGTCGCGCGAGGAGGTCGAGCGCGATCTGCCGCCGCTGCGCCTGGTGCATCCGCCCGCTGCCGGTCGAGGCGGTCGATGCCGCCGCGATCGCCGATCTGAGGCACAGCCCCGAGGCCGAGCAGCTCCGCGCCGCGATCGCGACCGGCGATCTGCGCGGCGTCGAAGGCAATGTCGCGCGGCTGCGCCGGCTGCTCGCCGATGCCAAGGTCGCGCGCGACCGCGGCCTGGACCGAGGACGCGCTCGACGAGGGCGAGCCGAAGGTCCTGGCTCTGGGGCTGGCACGTCGCCGCGCTGAGGAGCTGCATCGAGCGCCTGGCCCGGCACAAGCCGGTCCTGATCACCGGCGACACGCCTCAGCGTGAGCGCGAGCGCGCGGTCGCGCGCTTCCAGAGCGATCCGGCGTGCCGGGTCTTCATCGGCCAGATCCCCGCCGCCGGCCAGGCGATCACGCTGACCGCAGGCCGGCGCGCGGTCTTCCTGGAGCAGAGCTTTGTCCCCGGCCCGGAATTCCAGGCGCTGAAGCGGCTGCCACCGGATCGGCCAGCACCGCCCGGTGCTCGGCGAGGTCCTGGTGATCCCGGGCTCGATCGATGAGGCGGTCGCCGAGCTGCTGGTCCGCAAGGCGGACGACATCGCGCCCTCGAGGCGGTGCGGCATGAGCTCCAGGTCGAGGAGCGCCCGCACGCCGCGATCTCAGCCCGAGTCAGCTTCGAGCGGATCCGCGCCTGCACGAGAGCTGGCAGCTCGCCCAGCGGCGGCGCCCGGCGGGTCGCCGGCGCCGACGCCGTCGCTCGGCACGGCAGCGCACGCGGTGCTCGAGCACGCGCTGCGCGGCGGCGACCCGGCCCAGGATCGAGGCCGTGCATCGTCGACGCCGCCGAATCCCGGTCGACGACACGATGCGCGCGTCGGGTCAGGTCGCGCTCGACTGGATCGCCGAGAACCTCGCCGGCCGCGGCTCCTGATCGAGCACCAGGTCACTCTGCCTGGGGCGGCATCTCGGCTGGCTCGACATCGCGACCGCCGACGCGCCGTGGTCGTCGACCGACTTCAAGAACGGGTACCAGCACGGTCGCCGCGGACACGCCGCAGCTCGGCCTCTACCTGCTCGCCCTGATCCTCGAGCGCGCGCGCTCGATCGAGGGCGACGGCGAGGCGCTCGCCGCGGTGATCCAGCCGCGGGCGCCGGCCGAGCCGGTGCGCACGCCACGTCTGGACTTTCGCGGCGCTGCGCGCGCTCCGCGCCGGCTGATCCAGACCCTCGACCGGATCCGGCGCGAGCACTTCACGCTACGCCGACGGGCCGTGGTGCCGCTGGTGTCCGGCCAGCCGGCGTCTGCCCGCACTTGGCCGCGGTCGCCCGCGACAGCGTCGCCGTCCAGCTCGCCGCCCCGGAGCTGGTCGCCGCCGGCGAGTTCGGCGCCAACCAGCTCGACGCCGCGCTGGCCCTGGCGCCGAGTCTTAGATCACTGGGTCGCCAGGCCCACAAAGTCGCCGAGGCCTACCTGCTCGGCGGTGGCAAGTTAACTCACACAAACTCGTGCGGAAGCGTAATGGCAGTCTGACGGTCACAGTCGCGACGACCCGCGCCCCGAGATCGACGTCTGCGCGACCTTACGGCCGCCCTGAGCTCGAGTGTCGCCGACGTTCTTGGACCCGCCGCGATGAAGTCTGTAATACCCCTAAACTAAGAGCAGTGAAATGACTACGTAGCAGTATGGTCCCACCAAGTTTCCTGCAGCACGCTGCGCTGGTGCAGAACATCAGGTCGGCGATGGCCACCACCGGCATGCGGTGGCGGCAGCGGCTTGACTTCATCGAAGTCGACCATGCGACCGGGGCGTGCATCTTCGGCCGCGAGCGGTCGCCCGTTCCGCTGCCCACAAGTGGGCGGTTCCAGTCGCGAGCCTGGAACACGGCTACAAGGTCTGGGCGAATGGCAAGCCGACCGAGGAGAAGATGGCGCCCATGGCCGCGCATCCGGCCCTGCCCGAGCCGCCGGGGCCGTTCGTTGGCTTTGGCGAGAACGGCCCGCGCAAGGTCACACAGATGAACCTGCACAGCATGACTGAGAAGGGGCTGGCCCTGCACAGGTCTCGAGCATGGGGGTCTCGCACGACAATCGGATCCACGCCTTGCTCGGCGACATCGTCGCGCAAGTCACGGCCAATGGTCCGCAGTTCTGCAATCCAGTCATCTTGATCCGGCCCGGCCACTACGCCTGGAACGGCAAGACGATCTGGCATTTCGACTACGAGCTGGTCGACTGGATTGCTGGCGACGGGGTCACCCTGAAGTCGTCGGTGGTCGGCAAGGTCGCTGCCCGAGGTCTGCCCTGGGACACCGGCGACGCCGGCGATGAGGGCGACCTGCTCTAGGCCGTCTATCGATCGAGGGGCCGCGCCAGCGGCCCCTCTCACACCCTCCTCTCGGAGCTCGAGCCCATGGCCTCCCCTCATGCCGCCACCGCCGCCGCGCTCGCCGAGCGCTTCTGCGAGCTCGCCATAGCGCGGGCCCGCGAGCTGAGCGGCCGGCGCGACCTCAACTACAGCGGGCCGGATAAGCGCGGCTTCTTCGCGTTCTTCTGCCCGCTGGCAGGCCCCGAGGGCGGATACCGCACGGCCACAACGGCACGCCCCAGGCCTGGGTCAAGGTCACCAGCGGCGGCCTGCAGGCCGGCTGCTCGAAGTGCTCGAGCGGCAAGGCGGATCCAGTCTATCTCGAGGCGGTCAAGGCCGCGATCGGCTGGACCGAGGACAATGTCGCGCGGCCGGAGTTCGGGGCCGCGACCTATCGCCATCACGAGTACCAGACCTCCGACGGCCGGTGGGGTGTCCGGCACACCAAAGTCGCGTTCAAGGACGGGCGGAAGAATCCGATCTGGCAGTGGTCGATCCGGGACCCAGCGGCCGCCTTCGCCGCCTATCGGACCTTCACGATG
>CAWJAY010000006.1:0-61100 GCA_963840925.1 uncultured Alphaproteobacteria bacterium | reverse complement strand
ACCAAGAAGCGGTCTATGCGCCTAGTGCATTGATTGAGACACAGGATTCACATCAGTCGGAGCCTGTGCCAAGCTGTGGGCATGGCACAAGAGGTTTCGGTGATCGTAGCGACGACGATGGGCCCGGCTCGAGGCGATCGTCAGGGTCGCGACCACAGCCATAAGCACGTGCAGCGAGCACGGATCGTGCTCTGTCGGCGGAGCGGCTGGCGGTGGCGGAGGTGGCTGGCGCGCCGGCGTCAGCCGGCCGGCAAATTTTCCCGCAGCGGGAGGTCGCAACCGAACTCGGAGGCTGCGGTGAACGACGACAACCCCAGCCAGGCGAGGTGCGACCATGATCGACCGAGAACCGTTGAAACGGGCCCCCGACAGCCAGGCGCAAGCCTCAGATTGCCGCTGCAAATGGCCTGCTGGGCAGGCCGGGCTGCCGGAGGCTTGCATCGTCCGGCGAACGGACAAATGATCGCCCCTTCAGGAGCCGGCATCTGGGGAATCCGGGTCAGGTGACTTCGGAATGGCAACAAACCCGTGGAGACACTCTATGAAGCGAGCCTACAAGTTTATCGATACCGTGCTCAGACATACTCAGAGATCATTCGGGCGCGACGGCCACGCGGCAGCGAAGCCGGAGGAGACTGGCCTCAGCACAAGGGATTACGCTGCGATCTACGAGCAGGTAAAGCCTTACACGATGGTGCCGGAGGCGGGTGTCGCGTTCGTCGTCCACGAGACTATCCGGCTAATTGAGAGCAATGTTCCGGGCGTTCGGTCGAATGCGGCGTCTGGCGTGGCGGAGCGAGCATGGCCATGCTGGCTGCTCAGCGTCTTCGGTTGGGCAGGGTAGTACGTACCATGGTCATGCTCGACAGCTTCGAGGGTCTGCCGCCGGTCGAAAGCCACGATGGTCCGTTAGCACGCGCGTGGCAGGATGGCGCATGCCCGGAGTGGTTTTTCGACAATTGCCGCGCTTCCGTCGACGAGCTGCGCGCTGCCCTTTCTCTACTGAACTTCGCGTCATCGGACTATCGCCTCATCAAGGGATGGTTTTGCGATACAGTTCCGGAGCTGAGGGAGGAGCTGCGGGAGGGAATCAATCGCCCTGCTGCGTTTGGATGGTGACTGGTATGCATCGACGAAGGTTTGCCTCGAGAATCTCTTCCCTTTGGTTGCGGTCGGAGGCACTGTCGTCATTGATGATTACTACGCTTGGGACGGATGCGCCAAAGCTGTCCACGAGTACCTTGGTAGCCGTGGTCTGAGCTACCGCATCCGTTCTCTACCAGAGAACAGTGGCGCCTTCCTTCGGAAAATGGACCGGCTCAGCTTTAATGATTGAGGTCCGTCGAGGGCCGCAGTTCCGGGTGTCTGAGGACGCGCGCGAGGCGTCCTGACACTCCCGCCCCATTCCTGCCGATCCGACGCGCTCCATAGACCCTATTGCACAGAGGCGTTCAGAAAATCATCCTATCGGCACCTCGGTATGGCTGGCGCCGAGGGAGCGGGGCATGTGCGGGCAGGGACGGATTAATTTTTTCTCTGCTCCTGTGCACTAGGCAGGGCAACGATCGCCTGCTGCTCGGCCTGAAGGGCAGCCTGAACGAGTACGAGCTCGATCTGCTGCGTCAGCGCTCGCTGGCTGGGCTGCGAGAAGGCACGGCGCGGCGAGCTGCTGGTCGCCGCGCCGGTCAGCTTCATCAAGGTTGGCGACCGGTTGGAGAAGGATCCGGACCGGCGCGTGCAGGGAGCGATCGAGCTGGTCTTCGCCAAGGTCTTGGAGCTGGGCAGCGTCCGCCAGGCCCTGCTGTGGTTGCTGGAGCATGGGCTGGAGCTGCCTGCGCGGCGCGCGGGTGGCGAGGTCGTCTGGCGCCGGCCCTGTTACGCCAGTCTGCGCCGGATGGTCACCAACCCGGCTTATGGCGGCGCCTATGCTTATGGCCGAACGGGCGTTGGTGGCACGGTACGACGGCTCGGGCGCAACGTTCGCGATGCGCCGGCGGCCGCGCGAGGAGTGGCGGGCCTTGCTGCCGGGCGCCCACGAGGGCTACGTGGACTGGGAAAGCGCAGAGGCGATCCGGCTGATGGTCAGCAACAACGTCCCCGACGAGCCGACATCACGGCGCACCCAAGCACGGTGACGCCCTTGCTGGCTGGCCTGCTGCGCTGTCGCCGTTGCGGCCGAAAGCTAACTGTTCGCTACACCGGCGCTAAGCACAACATCCCGCGCTACGCCTGTCACCGGAGGGCTGCTCGATAACGGCGAGCCGCGCTCATCGCGTTCGGCGGGCTGCGCATCGACGATGCCCTCCAGGAGGAGCTCTTCAAGGTGGTCCGGACCGGCCGCGGTCGCCGCCGCGATGGGAGGCCGAGGCACAATGCGCAGCTCGCCGCGATCAGGCACGTCCACGGCTCTGCTGCGCGATCTCGAGGCCGCGCGTTACGCTGCCGAGCGGGCATCCGACAATACGATGCCGCCGATCCGGAGAACCGCCTGGTGACCGCGTGAACTGGAGGCGCGCTGGAACCGGGCGCTCGCCCACGCGAAGCGAGGTCGAGCGCCGGATCTTGCAGCATGACGGAAGCGCTCCGCTGCCGGCATGGCCTCGACACCTATCCTTCCCGCGGCTCGCCCAGGATCTCGAGGCCGTCTGGACGGCACCGACGACGGATGCGCGGTTGAAGAAGCGCATCGTGCGCACGTTATCGAGGAGGTAGTCGCCGATCTTGACGACGCGAGCCGGCGAAATCGTGCTGCTGATCCACTGGGTGGGCGGGCCACGCCGAGCTGCGGCTCCCGCGACGGCGCCGCGGCCAGCGCGACAGCACCTCGCCCGACATCATTGCCGCCGTCCGCAGCTGGTCGCTCGCGAACGACGATCTCATCGCCGGCATTTTGAACCGCAACGACTTGAAGACGGGTCACGGCAACCGCTGGACCCCGGAGCGGGTGACCGCGCTCCGTCGCGCCATCGGATCCCGGTGCATCGGCCATCAGCAACGGCTGCGAGCCTTGGCTCAACCTCAAGAAGGCGGCGGCGCTCCTGGGTGTCTCGCCGCGCACGCTCCGCCTCGCTGCCGAGCGCGGCGAGATCGACGCGTCGCACCCCTTTCCCGATGGACCCTGGCTCCTCAACCATTCCTTTCTGAAAGCTCGGCGGCACGGCGCCTTGTCAAGCTACGCGACGGCCAAGCACCCCGCGATACCACGACCCGGCCCAAGAGAACCTCTTCGCTTCAACAACATAGCCAGATGGGTGTTCTGATGCATGGTTGTAGAAGGCGATCCAGGCGCCGATCCCGGCCCGCGCCTCGCGGCCGTCGGCATAGCCCTTGAGGTAGACCTCCTCGTACTTGAGCGATCGCCACAGCCGCTCGATGAAGACGTTGTCCAGCCAGCGCCCGCGGCCGTCCATCGAGATCCGGATGCCGGCCGCCGCAGACCGCCGGTGAAGGCGGCGCTGGTGAACTGGCTGCCCTGGTCGGTGTTGAAGATCTCCGGCCTGCCGAACCGCGCCAGCGCCTCCTCCAGCGCCGCGAGGCAGAACGCGGCGTCCAGCGTGTTCGACAGCCGCCAGGCCAGCACCGCCCGGCTCGCCCAGTCGATGATCGCGACCAGATAGAGGAAGCCGCGCGCCGATCGGGATGTAGGTGATGTCCGCCGCCCAGACCTGGTTCGGCCGGTCGATCACCAGGCCGCGCAGCAGGTAGGGATAGATCTTGTGCCCCGGCGCCGGCTTCGATGGTCCGCGGCTTCGGGCCGAG
Source organism: uncultured Alphaproteobacteria bacterium (assembly GCA_963840925.1). Lineage (GTDB taxonomy): Bacteria > Pseudomonadota > Alphaproteobacteria > Geminicoccales > Geminicoccaceae > DATAOG01. Next base: position 57,341 of record CAWJAY010000006.1, on the reverse strand, counting down.
CGCCGCGATCCCCATCAGGCGCATCAGCCGCTGCACCCGCTTGCGGTTGATCCGCGTGCCCTCGGCCCGCAGCATCGCCGTCATCCGGCGCGAGCCGAGGAACGGCCAGGCCAGGAACAGCTCGTCGAGCCGCCGCATCAGCGCCAGATCGTCGTCGTTCGCCGCGCCGGCGCGGCCGGTAGACGCCCGAGCGCGCCAGCCCGAGCAGCGCGCATTGCCGCCGGATCGACAAGCCCGGGTGAGCGCGGTCGAGCATCGCTTTGCGGTCCGGCCTGCTCATCGTCCGGACCTCCTCGACAAAAAATCCCGCTCCACCGTCAGCTGGCCGATCTTGGCGTAGAGCTTCGTCGATCTCGCGCTCGCGCTCCGCCTCGGCATCCGCGCCGACGCCCGGGTCGAAGGCGCGCGCCGCGTTCTCCAGCAGCTGCTTCTTCCAGGCATAGATCTGGTTCGGGATGAACCTCGTAGCGCCGCGCCAGATCCGCCACCGTCGCCTGCTCCCGCAGCGCCTCCAAGGCGATCTTCGCCTTCAGCGCCGCATCGATCTTCCGTCTCGTCTTCTTCGTCATCGTCCGCTCCGTCTATCATGACGGAGCGACCGCTCCTCCCAATCAAGCCCCTGGTCCCAAATCGGGGTCCACTTCTGTTCAGCTGTTGGATCACCGGCCAGAAGGTGCTGTCGGTATGATCGGGGGAGCATTGGTAGCGGATACGGGTATGCGGCTCGTCGGCCAGGGCATCGAGCAAGGCGCGGCTGATCCGCGACTTGCCGATGCCGGCCTCGCCGACCAGGAGCACGCCCTGGCCCGGCGCTCTTCTCCAAAAGCTCGCGCAGGGCGATGCTGTCGTCGGTCATCGTGGTGGTCTCCGGTCTGCGGTTGCGGGTCGCAACCCAACCCTACCGGAGATCCCGCGATGGCCACCCGCTGTGGATAGCTGGCCTGCCTACGCCAAACTCGTGACGGTCGCTGCGGCAGGCCACCTACCCACAGCTCCTACACCACTTAGCGTAATCCCGCCTGGCTGCAGCGCCAGCGATCTGCAACGACAGCCTTGATCAAGGCTGACGGTGGAGGACGGGATGCGAAGCTATGTCGGACTGGACGTGTCGCAGGCGACCACGGCGATCTGTGTCGTCGACGAGGATGGTAGGACCTTGGCCGAGGGCAAGGTGCCGACCTGCCCGCTTGCGATCGCGGCCTTCGTGCGAACCCAAGCGCCAGAGCTGACCCGGATCGGTCTTGAGACCGGACCGCTCGCGGTCTGGCTCTTCGGCGCCCTGCGGCAGGACGGGCTGCCCGTGATCTGCCTCGATGCCCGGCACGCCGCTGCCGGCCTCGCTATGATGGCCAACAAGACCGATCGCAACGACGCCGCCGGGCTCGCCCAGATCGTGCGCACGGGATGGTTCCGCCAGGTCCACGTGCGCTCCGAAGCCAGCTACATTGTCCGTGCCCAGCTGGCCGCGCGTACGACGCTGGTGCGCCAGCGCTGTGAAGTCGACAACCAGATCCGTGGTCTGCTCAAGACCTTCGGCATCCTCGTCGGCAAGGCCCCAGGCGGGCTCAGGAAGCGAGCCGCCGAGATCGCTGGCGACGAACTCGCGCACCAGCCGGAGCTCGCCCGGCTGGTCCGGATGCTGCTCGCGTTGCGCGGGACGCTATGCGACCAGATCGCCGATCTCGACCGCCAGCTCATCCGGCAGGCTAGGGCGATTCCTGTCTGTCGCCGGTTCATGACCGTGCCGGGGGTGGGTGTCATCGTCGCGCTGTCGGTCTGGGCAGCGATTGACGATCCCGGCCGCTTCGCCAAGTCGCCCAGCGTCGGAGCCTATCTCGGCCTCACTCCGCGCCGCTATGCCTCCGGCGAGATCGATCGCCAGGGCCGCATCACCAAGCGCGGCGACCCGGTCGTTCGCACCCACCTGTACGAGGCCGCCAATGTGCTGCTGACGCGCATCGAGAGGTTCTCGGCCCTCAAGGCCTGGGGCCTCAAGATCGCCAAGCGCAGCGGCTTCAAGAAGGCCAAGGTGGCGGTCGCCCGCAAGCTCGCTATCATCCTGCATCGCATCTGGCGCGACGACACCGAGTTCCGCTGGGGCAAGGAGGTTCCGCTGGCAGCCTGAGCGGCCTCCCCGGCCCCATCGGGCGTCCCCGCCGGGACGACGGCGTCGGGTGAGCGCGATCCCAGGCATGGCGGCGCCTACGGGCGACCCCGCACACCACTTCGCGCCACCCCCGTCCGTGAACGCCATGCTGCGGCGGCCCCAGACCACCCATCACTGGGCGCTGACCACGAAGAGAACCTTGCACCCGGCGACGAGCCCGTACAGACCACGACACCACGACCACGACACCACGACACCGCTTGACAGGCGGGATTAGAGAACCTCCTGGGACGTGACCTCGCAAGCGCACCTGAATGCGTGGCCCGGACGAGGTCGAGGCGGTTCCTGCGCGCTGCGCGGAGCTGGAGCTCGAGGCCGCCATCTGCAACCCAGCCACGGTTGAGGCGATCCAGCAGCGGCGGGGCCGGAAGCCGATCCGACCCATCTATCAGTTTCCCCATCTTCAGGTCACACCTTCTGCCCAGCGCGTCACGTCTCTCCGGCCCGAAATGCAATAGATCTGAGGGTTACTGGAAGAAAAGTCACTCCTTTCTGCGGTGCCGTCCACAGATCTCGATGCCCAGAATAGCTACGTCCTTCACGTGATAAACCGCAGCACTGCGCTGCTTCGAGCAGCGTGAAGGAAAGGACCGCAAAATGCGGAACCTCGATGAGAACGAGCTGGCAGAACGTTGGCACAAGTCGCCGCGCACCCTCCAGGGATGGCGGCAGCAGGGCAAGGGGCCCCGCTACCTCAAGATCGGCACCCGGGTCCTCTACCCCCTCGCGGAGATCGAGGTGTACGAGGCCGCCAGTCTTCACGCCAACACCAACGGCCCGCTCGTCGACGACAGCAAGTCTGGGCGCGCCGCCGTTGACGCCGACGTCGTCGCCGGGAGCCTGGGCGACCAGAAGGTCGCCGGCGGCCGGAATGCGCACAGGTCCAGCCCGTCGCCCACCAAGACCAGCCACCGGCGGGTCCGCAGCCCCCCGGGCGCCGCTCGCGCCGGCAAACGAGCGGCTGATGACCGAGAACATCGAGCCTCAGCACACGGGCACCGGCATTGCAGGCGTCTGACGAGCATCGCAGCAACGACCTTCCTCGATGAGGGCTCCTGACATGGTGACGAAACCCACTGCCAACGCGGCGAGCAAGAATGACAACACGGTGGAGCCGGCCAGCCCACCCGACGGCGCGACGATCGAGGACGTCGATCCGACGGGCGGGTTCTCCCGGTTCATCATCACACCCGGCCAGGCGATGCCTGCCGCGGGGGTCAAGCCGATCCTGACGAGGATACAGGTCCAGAGTCGGAACTGGCTCAAGGGTACCAACATCTTCATCCGGGTCCGGCCAGCCGAGATCGTCGACGGGGTCGAGATCTGGCAAGCCACCATGGACATGGTCGGCTTTCGAGACGAGGGTGGTGGTCACTCGGACGAGATACTCGTGCCCGATCCCGACATCCTAATGGACCTACCGGAGAACGCCTTGGTCCAGCGCTTTCGGGTCTACTACTGCGTGACCCAGCGCGGCCGACCTCATCTGTGGCGCGTCCGCTTGCCCGGCGATGACGGCAAGATGTGGCCGCAGTGGGAGATGCAGCACGACGCCGCCGAAGTCGCCCAGCGACACTGGGTCACCCTGAACGCGGAGACCATGCCGGTGCCCGCACCCACCCAGGACCGGGAACCGCGGTGGCCCAACCTGACTTGGGGCGAGGTCCTGCAAAAGGCGTTCAAGGACAAGATCGTGGACCATCCCGACCACCCGCTGCTCAAGCGCCTCCGTGGCGAGGTCGTCTGATGCTGGTCGGACTACGGCTGCCCTACGCTCGCATCATCGCCTGTGACTTCGAGTACAGGGCGACACCGGGCGACCGCCCCGACGTTCACTGCATGGTCGCCAAGGACCTGGTCAGCGCTCAAGTGTGGCGCTCGTGGCGAGACGACATGGGCGCCCTCCCTCCCTTCCCGACCGATGCCTCCACGCTGTTCTGCGCCTACTACAACGGCGCCGAGTTCAATGCCTTCCGAGCCCTCGGGTGGGCCCTTCCCGCGCGGTCCATCGATCTCTGCGCGGAGTTCAAGGCGCTCACGAACGGGGTCTCCATGCCCAATGGCCGGGGACTGCTCGGCGCCGCGCTCCACTTCGGCCTGCCCCACATGGACGCCATCGAGAAGCAGGCCATGCAAGCCCTGGCCATGAGGGGCGGGCCCTACACCGAGGCCGAACAGCGGGCGCTTGTCGACTACTGCGCCGAGGACGTCGCCGCCGTGGCCAGACTGTTCGAGCCGCTGGTGACGCGCGCGCTGTCGCTGAACCCCGACCCCGCCCGGACGTGGGCTCAGATGCTCTTCAGGGGCGCCTACATGGCCGCGCTGTCCGGGGTGGAGCACCGAGGCATTCCCCTGGACGCACCGCTCTTCCACCGCCTGCGATCGAACTGGCCCGCCATCTTGGCGGAGCTGATCCGCCGCACCGACGCGCTGTATGGCGTGTTCGAGTGCGGCTCGTTTCGACACCACCTGTTCGAGCGCTACCTCGCCACCAGGGACAAGTCCTGGCCCAGGACCCGGTTCGGCCGTCTGCGGCTGGACGAAGAGGTCTTGCGAGACATCGCCAACGCCGATCCGACCTTCGCGCCGCTTCGACAGTTGTTGGCCACGCTCCGGCGGCTGCGAACCCTCGACATCACCGTCGGCAGCGACGGTCGAAATCGGACGATGCTCAGCGCATTCGGCTCGAAGACGGCCAGAAACACGCCGGGGTCGACCCACTACGCCTTCGGCCCGGCGACGTGGGTGCGCAGCCTGATCAAGCCACCGCCAAGGCGTGTGCTCATGTACGCCGACTGGAGCGCCCAGGAGCCGGGCATCGCGGGCTACCTGAGCGGAGATGGGGCGTTGATCGAAGCCTACGCCAGCGGCGATGTGTATTGGGGCTTCAGCCGGAAGGCCGGGCTCGTGAACTGTGAACGGGACAAGCGGAACCCCGAGCACGAGGCGCTTTCGAAACCGGATCAAGGTCCTGTTCCTGGCCATCGGCTATGGCATGGGGGTTCGGACCCTGGCGCGCCAGTTGGAGTGGCCCGGAGTATGAGGCGCGCGATCTGATGCGTCGCTTCGAGGCGACCTTTCCGACGTTCTGTGAGTGGTCCCAACAGGTCGGCTGGTGCGCGGGCTGGCACGGCCAGATCCGGAACCTCCTGGGGTGGCCGCTGGTGGTGGACGACGACACCCGGCCGACCACGATCCGGAACTTCCCGATGCAGTCCACTGGCAGCGCCATGCTCCAGATCGCGCTCGTCCTGGCGGAGAAGCGCGGGCTGGAGACCGTCGCCGTGGTCCACGACGCTTTGATGGTCGAGGCCGGCGTCGACGAGGCAGCTCTCGTGGAAGCTGTCGTTCGAGACGTGATGGCCGAGGCGTCTCGGGAACTGTTGGGCGGGCTCGAGCTGAGGGTCGACGTGGCGACGGTGCGCCACCCTGATCACTATCGAGACCCACGGGGCGAGGAGACCTGGAACGAGATCCACCGCATCCTGGCTTCGGTTGAAGGTTCACGACTGTCCACGGACCTGGTCAAATTCGTCCAGGTTGGTGGACGATTTTGACGGGGTAGATGGTCAAATTTGACTACCCGGTATAGTATATCTATATAGTTATATGGAGAAGAGTAAGTCCAAGAAGTAATATAGACATAGACCGGAGCCAGGGAAACCGGGAGCCATAGACGGTGGTACGCAGGCGTCCCTACACGCCGGAAGAGATCGACGGCCTGCTGGGGCGGGAAGTCGGCACGACGCGTCAGCGGGGCACCTGGCAGCACGGCAAGCCACGGCGCGATCTGATCCTGCACCTGCCGATGGCAGAGGTGGTCGGGGTCGGGTCTCGGATGAAGACTGCCAGGGCAATGATCCTCTGGGCCATCCTGCGGTTGCAGGCCGACTTGATGCCGACGCAAGCCTGGCACAAGCCCCGATCTGGTTGGATCGAGGAAGCCGGCATGGACCGCCGCGCCGTGGCTCGCGCCGGGGATGAGCTGGAGGCGGCCGGGCTGTGAGGTCGAAGCGAGCAGCAAGGGCGCGCCACCCAATATCAGCTCCCGACCCACAGGAAGGGAAGGTCGAAGGCCAATGGCAGGGATCGTGATCCTACCTAGGACGCTGCTGTACCTGAATCCGGACACCGGCGCCGGCGTGTGCTGGGATCGGCGGGAAGGCTTGCTGGTCAGGGGACCAGACGGCGCCTGGGGTCGGACCACCGAGGTGGAGCTGCGGCGCGCACCGCGCATCCACGAAGCGTGGATCCGGTTGGCTCGACATCTGACCCTGGAGGAAGCCGCCCTCGCCGCTGGTAAGTCACTGCGGGTTGCGCACTGATGGCACAGGCTGCGGAGCGTTGGCGTCGAATACCCGCACCCTGCCGTGGCGGGGCTCGGGGTCGCGGGGCTGCCAAATGATCTCGGAAAATCCTGAGGCGTGATCCGGTGGGTGGCATAGGCTCGGGCCGGCAAGGTGGGCGTCCGGTGGTCGACAGCTGCCGCAGTCTCGACGTCAACAGGCTGCACCGGGACGGGTGCCTGCGGCCTGGATGGTCGGGGACAGTTCACTGGGCACGCGACGGCGAGGAGGCGGCCTCCATCGGCATCCGCGCCAGCCAAGGTCGGGTCATTCTCACCTACGGCCACCGATGGCTAGACGGTGCGTGGCAGGAGGCCGAGGAGCCGGTCCCGATCGTCTGGACGCCTTGCCACTTCGGCGGGTCGCGTCCATGGTTCGTCTGTCCCGGCATCGTCGACGGTGTGCCCTGCCGGCGGCGGGTCGGAAGGCTCTGCGGTCCAGGCCGATACTTCCTTTGCCGTCACTGCTACAGGCTCGCCTACCAGAGCCAGCGGGAGCAGCCGTACGAGCGGGCGCTTCGACGGGCGAACGGCATTCGCATGCGGCTGGGTGGCGAGCCGGGGATGTTGTGCCCATTTCCTGGGAAGCCAAAGGGCATGCACCGGCGGACCTACGAGCGGCTGTGGCAACGCGTGCGGGATGCGGAAATAGCGGCGGAAGAGCGACTTTGGGTGCAGTTGGGCTCGCATCAAGGCTCGCCCTAGGCGGCAGAAGAGAAAGCTGGATAGCTTGACAGCGCGCTCGGCCGGGCGGCCGACGTCGAAGGGCTTTTGGTCATGAGCAGCGGCAGTTATCGAACCAGGGACGGCCGAGGCCCGGGGCTACGAGCGGAGCCGGCTCAACGCCATTCGACATGGCATCCTCTCGCGCCACCTCGTGCTGCCCTGGGAGGATCGGAGCGAATACGACGACCTGCTGGAGGGCCTGGTCGCCGAGCACGCTCCATCTGGAACCACGGAGCACCACTTGGTCGAGGAGCTGGCGGGGATAATCTGGCGCAAGCAGCGGCTCGTCATGGCCGAGACGGCCGCTTACCACGCCGGGCTGAAGAACGCGGCGCAAGACACACCCCCGGACCAGTGAGCGCCTCACCTCCCGCGCCCTGGCGCACCTGGGCGTGCATGGGATGAGCCACGACGCCTGCCAGGCGATCCAGGCAACGCCCGAGGACACCGCCGACGAGCTCGCGGAGCTCGACGAGACTGCGGCCATGGTCGGCCGCGCGCTCGAGATCCTCAGGAAGGGCCGGACGGGGCGCCTACGAGGAGGCGTTGGAGATGCTCCATCCAAGCACACATGACTGGTGGGGCGACGCGCTCCAGGAAGCCCAAGACCCGGGAACAGGCGAGTACGGCTCGGACGACGGCGAAGATCGCTCCTACGCTGCCGAGGCCGAGAGCCTGGAGCGCTTCCTCTCGGACGAGGCGAGCCCGTGGCTGGTCAAGCATCGCCTCGCGCTGGAGAACCGGCCCTTGATCCGAGCCCAGGCCTTCGGCGAGGCGCTGGATCCTGACCGCCTCGACAAGCTGGCCCGGTACGAGGCGCATCTCGACCGCAAGCTCGACCGCGTCCTCGGTATGCTGCTCAAGCTCCAGGATCTCCGGCACACGATCACGCCCAAGTGCCGCCGCCTGAATCCGTTTCGCAAAATCGCGCTTCCTCGGCGAAGCGGGAGCCGTCGGCCTAACCGCGCCGCCCCCTTGTTAGACCCTATGTTCGCCCTCTGAGCTCAAGGACCCGTCTCCGGTATGCCGTGGTCGAGGGTTGCGCCGGATTGGCCGACGCCGAGCCTCCGGCGTGGGAACAGGCAGCATGGAAGCTACCACATTCGTCGGGTTGGACGTGCACAAGAGGATCACGTCGGTCGCAATCGCAGAGTCTGGCCGCGGCGGCGAGGTCTCGCTTCCTGGGCGAGATACCGAGCACGCCGGAGGCGCTGCATCGGCTCGTCGAGCGGCTGAAGGGCCGCCATCGGCAGCTCAGCTTCTGCCCCGAAAATAAGCGGTCGGCACGGGTTGGCCGTGCACCCCGTGAAGATCAGAGTTCAGGATCTCGGTTTTCGGTGGGGCTCGTGCAGATTGAGGGGCAACCTGAACCTGCACTGGGCCGCGATTCGCCTGCCCGCCCCCAATCATCGACTACATCCTGGTGCATGAGCTCGTACATCTGCACGAGCCCCGCCATTCCCCAGAATTTTGGCGTAGAGTGGAGCGAGTTATCCCAGACTATCGGAGTCGGAAACATTTGGCTGACTGACAATGGCGGCACGGTCGTTCCATTCCGGTAGGTCGGTAGGTGATGCGGGTCGACCGAGACCGGCTTGGGCACTGACCGGCACGGAAGCCCTCGACCGCCAGCTCGTTGCATAGGTTGGCTGGGACGCTGCGTCCGGCATGGCCGAGCAATGCGACGAAGCCGCCTATGCTTTCGACTTGAGCGGCACGACCTCGGCCTCGATCCCCGTCCGTAACGCCGCGATCTTGGCTCCGAACCTCCCGGTGGCGGCGCGCAGCGGGTCATCGGCGAGGTGGGCGTAGCGCTTGGTCGTGGTCGGGTTGGTGTGGCCCAGCAGGCGCCCAACCACCTCCAGGCTGAGCCCGCTGGAGACCAGGTGCGAGGCATAGGTGTGCCGGTTGTCGTGCCGGCGGTAGTTCGCGATCCCAGCCTGGCGCAGCGCCGAGGCCCAGAACTTCTTGATGTCCCTCGAGGGCTCGCCGGGAACGTTGCCGGGAAACAGGTAGAGCTGATTCGGGTCCGGAGCTTCGACCATCGCCACAAGGAGTGCGAGCGCCTGCCCGCTGAGCGGCACGTGCTCGGTGCGCCGCTGCTTGGTGTGGTGTGACGGCTTCGTCCAGACACCCCGGTCCAGATCGAAGGCGTCCTTGCGCGCCGACAGGACCTCGCCGAGCCGGGCGCCGGTGAGAAGCTGCAACCGCACGGCGTTGCACGCGCGCTGATTGGGATGGGCATCAAGGACGCGCACAACCGCCGCAGCTCCTCGTCCGAGAGCCAGCGATCCCGCTTCTCCTCCTGGTATCGCTTGATGCCCTTCACCGGATTGTCCGTGCGCCAGCCCCATTGCACGGCGAGATTGAACATCTTGGACAGGAGTGCCAGGACGCGGTTCGCCTGATAGGGGCGATCCTTGAGCCCGACATGTATCGCCTCGATGTCGCGCCGGGTCACTGCCTCGACCTTCTTGGACCGGAGCCGCGGCAGGACGATGTTGTCGAGCATCGCCCGGTCGTCGCGCACGCTCTTCGGGCGCTTCTTTGGGATCGCGTGCCGCTCCAGGTAGTCGGCTGCGAGATCGGCCAAGGTGGGCGCTCTGCGCGCACGCCGGCGGTCCTCCACGGGGTCTGGCCGCGCATGGCATCGGCCAGGATCGTCCGGGCTTGCTTCTTGGCCTGGTCGAAGGTGAGCAGCGGCCCATGCTGGCCGATGGTCATGCGCTTCGAGGCGCCGCTTTCCGGTTGCGGTACTGGACGACGTAGCTGCGAACGCCTGTCGGCTTCACCCGAACACCGAAGCCGGGGAAGGCCGCGTCCCAGACCACCACGTCCTGGACGGCGGGCGGGATCGCCTCGACCATGGTCTTGGCGAGCTTCTGCTGGGCCATCTCGGTCTCCTAAGCTGACAGCACGAGGTAAGCGCAAGGTAAGCTTGGGTAAGCGTACTAGAACGAGACCGATGGTAGCCAACCGTACCAGGGTTGTCCACAACATCCATATACGTCAGTAGGTTAGCGAAACTACTCGTAATGCAACGTATCGTAGGGTAGACTTGCGACTCCGACTCTTAATCAGCGGGTCCAAGGTTCGAGTCCTTGTGCGCCCACCAACAACATCCGCCCGGCGTAGTCGGCACAGAAGCGGCCGTCCTGTTCGGAGCGATAACCGCCGGCAGCGCGATCTGAGGCATACGGCGATGGGGCTTGGCCTGAAAACTGACGGGGTCGGGCGAGAGGCGCCCGCCCCATCTCTGCGATTACCGGGCGCGCGGCAATCGGACTACTTGGCTGCGGCCTCGACGTTGCTCTTGTCGTAGACGGAGAACGGGCCCATCAGCACGCGCAGGCCTTTTTCGCGGGTCGGGTCCTTGGTGATCGTGTAGTTGCCCATGCGTCCGGCCGCGAACTGCTGGCCCTCCTCGGCCTTGATCGCATCGGTCGCGAGCAGGTAGGCGGTGTAGTAGGTCAGATAGCCGAGGTCCGTGAAGCTCCAGAGCGCGAACTGCGGTGCGCAGTCGTTCATCGTGTAGGCGAGCATCTCGCTCGGCAGGCCGAGGCCGCTCACCTTGATCGTGTCGCACAGGCCCTCGTCCTGAATGGCCTTGGCAGCGGCGGCGATCCCGACCGATGTCGGCGCCATGATCAGCTTCATGTCCGGATGCTTGTCGACCAGCGCGAGAGCTTGATTGTAGCTCTCTTCGGACTGGTCGTTGCCGTAGACGAGGTCGACCTGCTCGAGCTTACTGTATTTCGGGTCCTTCAGCGCCTCCTCCATGGCAGCGATCCAGGCGTTCTGATTGGCGGCATCCGGCGATGCGGAGAGGATCGCGAACTGGCCGCCCTGCTCGCCCAGGATGTTCAGGGCCATGTCGGCCATGACCTTGCCGGTCTCGGAGAAGTCGACCTGGGCGATGAACACGTCTTCGCCCTCGGCCGACGGGATCGGCGAGTCCCAGGTCACGACCTTGAGCCCCTTGCTTTTGGCGGCTTTGACGGCGGGCACGATCTGGTCGCCCGAATTATTGGAGATCAGGATCGCGTCGACGCCTTGGGTCGTGGCGTTGGTCACGATCTCGATCTGCCCGGCGACGCTGTTCTCCGGCGTCGGCCCGAGAAACTGCAGCTCGGTCGGGTTCTGCAGCTCCTTCTGCGCTTCGAGCGCGCCATTGTGGGCCTCATCGAACACGGCAATGCCGAGGAACTTCGGCAGGAGCACCAGGCTCAGCTCCTGCCCGGGCGTGGCGGTCGCCTGCGCGAATGCGCTGCCCGAAAGCGCCAGCGCCGCCAGCGCCGCGCTCGCGAATAAGGACGTCTTCATGCTGCCCTCCCTTTCCATGCGCCGTGGACCATTTGCACCAGGTTCGGAGCGAGAACCGACAAGATCAGCAGCCCTCCGATCACGCTCGTCTGGGTGTTGCCCGTGATGTTGGCCAGACCCATGCCGTTGCGGAGGTTGAGGATGACCAGGATCGAGAGACCGACCCCGACCAGAGTGCCCGAGCCGCCGAAGATGCTGACGCCGCCGAGCAGGACGATCGTGATGATGTCGAGCTCGAATCCTTGGGCGATGTCGCCGCGCACCGATCCGAGCCGGGCCGCGTAGAGCAGGCCTGCGAGCGCGGCGGTGACGCCGGAGGCGACGAACAGCAGAAGCTTGACCGGCTTCACCCGCACGCCGGAGTAGCGGGCCGTCTCGAGGCTGTTGCCCATCACGTAGACCACTCGGCCGAGCGCCGAGCCATGCAGCACGACCGCAATCACGACGAACAGAATGACAAAGATGATGATCGAGAAGGTGAGCGGGCCCAGCAGCGGCTCCTGGCCCAGCGCATTGAACCATTGCGGAAAGCTGCCGACCGCGCGGTCCTCGAGGAGAATGCGAGCGATGCCCCGGTAGCCGATCAGGCCGGCGAGCGTCACCGCGAGCGAAGGCAGCCCGAGATAGGCGATCCAAAAACCGTTGTTCAGGCCCGCCAAGGCCCCCGAGGTCATCGCCGCCAGAACCGCCAGCGGCAGCGGCACGCCCTGCTGGAACAACCAGGCTATGACGGCCGCCGACAAGCCCATGATCGAGGCAACCGAAAGATCGATCTCGGCGTTGACGATGACCAGCGTCATCATCAGCGCCACAATGATCTTCTCGATCGAGAGCTGGAACAGGTTCACGAGGTTGCCAATCCCAGATAATAGGGGGAGCGCGCGACGTTCATCGCGACGATGACGACGAGCAGCCCAGCAGAAGGGCTTCCCAGCTCCGGAAACGGCCGAGCGTCATCTGTTCGACCGTCCGTCACCGCCGTGAGGCTCGATGGCCTCGCCATGGTGCGCGCTGCAACCGTCGTGAGCGTTCGGCGTCTGAGGCGTGCGCTTTTCGCGCCTCCCTCGATTTTTTTGGCTTCGAAGCAATCGACCGACCACTTCCGAATATTCCGGCGCGTGCCGACGTGAGTCAAGGCGGAGATCGGCGGGGGCAACTCCGGGCGAGCCAGCATCGTCTCGATGGCAATTCCGTCCTGCCGCCGTTAGGGTCCCGGAGTGGCGGGAGGCTTTTCGAGGAGTGTCGTGAAACCGGAGCGCGGGGAGCAGGCTGACGTGGCGTCATCTCCGGTCCTGGAGCTGCGCGGCATCGCCAAGCGCTTCGGCGCCACGCAGGCGCTGGATGACGTGTCGTTCGCGCTCGATCCCGGCGAGATCCACGCGCTGCTGGGCGAGAACGGCGCCGGCAAGTCGACGCTGATCAAGATCATGACCGGCGTCTACCAGCCGGATCGCGGCGAGATCCTGCTCGCCGCTTCGCCGATCGCGATGGCCAGCGCGGCGCAGGCGCAGCGCCACGGCATTGCCGCCATCTATCAGGAGCCGCTGCTCTTTCCCGACCTCAATGTCGCCGAGAACATCTTCATCGCGCACCAGGATCGCGGCGCCTTGACGAACTGGCGCCAGATGTTCCGCAAGGCCGAGGAGATCCTCGCCACGCTGGGCATCGTGCTCGACGTGCGCAGCCCGGCCCGCGGCCTGACCTTGGCCGCGCAGCAGTCGGTCGAAATCGCCAAGGCGATCTCGTTGAACGTCCGGGTGCTGATCATGGATGAACCGACGGCATCGTTGTCGGCCCATGAGGCGGCGCAGCTGTTCAGGCTGGTGCGCGACCTGCGCGACCAAGGGGTCGCGATCCTGTTTGTCAGCCATCGGCTGGAGGAAGTCTTCGAGATCGCGGACAAGGTGACGGTCTTTCGGGACGGCCGGCGGATCTCGACCAGTCCGCGGACCGAGGTGACCCCGCAACGGGCGATCGCCGATATGGTCGGCCGCGAGCTGGGGCTGGTGACGCCGCGCCCGCTCGCACCGCACGGCGATAGGGTCATCTCGGTCCGCGGACTGGCTCGGCAAGGTGCCTTTCAGGACGTCAGTTTTGACGTCCACCGCGGCGAGGTGCTCGGTTTCGCCGGTCTGATCGGGGCCGGGCGGACCGACGTCGGCCTGGCTCTGTTCGGGATCGAGCCGGCAACCGCCGGCAAGGTTGTGCTGGACGGCAGGCCGGTGACGATCCGCTCGCCCAATCAGGCGATGGAACTCGGCATCGCCTATCTCTCGGAAGACCGGCGCCAGCTCGGCCTGTCGTTGCCGATGTCGATCGCGGCCAACATCTCGCTGCCGGTGCTGACACGGTACCTCAACCGACTGGGCCTGGTCCGCACCGGCGAGGAACGCAACACCGCCGAGCTCTATCGCCGCCGGCTCACGATCCGCGCCCCTTCGGTCGAGCTTGCCGTCAGCAAGCTCTCCGGCGGCAATCAGCAAAAGGTCATGCTCGCCAAATGGCTGAACACCCATCCCTCGCTGCTGATCCTGGACGAGCCGACGCGCGGCGTCGACGTCGGGGCCAAGGCGGAGGTCCATGCCATGATCGCTGAACTCGCAGCCGAGGCCATCGGCATCATTCTGATTTCGTCTGACCTTCCCGAGGTGCTGACGCTCAGCGATCGCGTTCTGGTCATGCGCGAAGGGCGGCAGATGGCGATCTTCAGCCGTGCCGAGGCGGACGAGGAAACCGTCATGGCGGCCGCGATGGGACAGGCGCTGACCCAGGCAGCGGGCGGGGCGGCGGCGTGAGCTGGGTGCAGCGCCGGATCCGACCGGAGCACCTGCGCGAACTCAGCCTGCTCTTCCTGATCATCGTCGCGATCCTGGTCTTCGGCGCCCTGATCGATGGCTATTTCACCTCCCGGACGTTCAATCGGGTCGCATCCAGCGTCGCAATCATCACCGTGGTCGCAGTCGGGCAGACGCTGGTCGTGCTCACGCGCAATATCGATCTTTCGGTCGGCTCGATCGTGGGCTGCACGGCCTATTTCGTCGGCTCCCAGATGGCCGCCCACCCGGAGCTTTCGCCGGCTCTAGCCGTGCTGATCGCGGTCACCCTGGGTGCTGCGATGGGCGTGATCAACGGCGCCATCGTCGCCTGGGGACGGGTGCCTTCGATCATCGTCACGCTCGGGACGCTTGCGATCTACCGCGGCCTGCTGATCGACTATTCCGGCGCCAAGACCGTGACTACGGCGAGCCTGCCGGCCTGGATCATCGAGCTGCCGCGGCTGACGCTCTTCAGCCTCGGCGGCCTGGAGATCCGGGCGATGGTGGCGCTGGCGCTCGTGATCGTCTGTGCCGCCCACTTCGCGACCGGGTATCTGAACTTCGGCCGACGCTTCTACGCGATCGGCTCCAATCCGGACGCGGCCGAGCTCGTCGGGCTGCCGACCCGTCGGATCGCCTTCGCCGCATTCCTGATGTCCGGCGCGCTCTCGGGCCTCGCCGGCTTCATGACCTTGGCGCGCTTCGGCACGATCACGGTCGAGAGCGGAATCGGCTTGGAATTGCAGGTCGTCGCCGCGGTCGTGGTCGGCGGGGTCAACATCTTCGGCGGCTCGGGCACCGTGATCGGCGCGATGCTCGGCGCCGTGCTGATCGGCACGTTGGAGCAAAGCCTGTTCCGCCTTCAGATCAGCCAGTTCTGGCTCGACGCCCTGCTCGGCCTCCTCATTCTGCTCGCGGTCGCCAGCGACACGCTGATTTTGCGCCGCCTTCGCGCGCTTTGGGCGCGCACGGAACTCAGGCTCGTTGCAGAAACCTCGCCAGAAACTGGGCCGGTCGCGCGCGAGCGGTCGATCATGGACGGCGATTCGCAAAGGTCGGCAGAGGCAGGATCAGTGGCCAAAGTCGGGTGAGGGGCCTGCGCGTTCAGTCCCGCGTTTGCACCTGCGCGCCTGCTCCACCACCTGCTCGAGCAAAGAGCAGTGGTGGGCAGGGACGCTGGAGGGCCATTCGCCCGCCATCGGCAAGCTCATGAGCTTCGGTGCCGATGTGTCCGAAAAAAGACGGCCCAACTTGGGACCGTGTACCTCTGGGCAGGTCGAAAAAGATCACCGCGAGGCGGCGTAGAGCTTCTGCGCAACCTCGAACATCTCCTCAGGCGCGTACTCGGGCGTGAACGCCGAGGCCAGGCCGTTGAGGTCGGGGATCTTGCCGCCGTCCGGTACGCCCTCGATGATCTCGAGCTCCCCTGGGGGGTCTCCAGGCAGCGCGGTTTCGCCGTTGCCCCAGATGCCGGCCATCGCCTTGTAGTCGGCAGGACTGTTGGTGTAGAGCCGGCGGTGCCAGCCCTCGGCCAGGTACTTCTGGCACTCGGGGATCCGTCCGAGGTTGATGTTCGGGACCGGCAGCATCTTCTCGATCGCGACCCCAGTCAGCTGCTTCAGCACCAGCGCATAAGCGTGGGCGTGAACCGATCCCCGCACGAGCAGGTAGCCGCAGACCTCGCGGCCGGTCGGCTCGGTCATCGTCTCGTAGACCCGCAGCTTGTGAATCCGGGCACCGCACTCGAGATGGAAGTTGAACAGCATGTCCATGATCACGTTGCCGGTCGTGGTGACGAACGTGCCATTCCAGGGCAGGCCATTGCTATCGACCGGCATCGCCCCGCCGCCGTTCGAGAGAAAAGAGGCCGCAAGGCGGATGTCCTGCATGTCGCCAAAGGGGGCATCACCGATGTCGGCGTCGCCGGTCTCGTCGCTGTCCGGGCCGTTGTTGAGCATGGCGACGCCATTGGCGACGAGCTCGACGTGTCCAATCTCCTCAGCGGTGATGCTGGCAACAATGTCATAGATCGCGCGCAGCTTGGATTTGCTCCGAAAATTGAAGCTCTGGTACATGTAGTTGTTGAGGGTAGACATTTCGCCGTATTTGCCACCGAGCAGCTCTTGCAGGGCGGCACCTGCGTTGGGGTCTTGCTTCCTCGGCATCGGCAGATCGATGAGCAACCTGTCGGCTCGCATGAACATGACTTCTTCCTTTGCTAGAGAAGTAACGACGGATTGGACGGGATTGGCAGCATCCTGCCGGTGCGCGATCTCAGCGATCGAGATGCAGACCTCTCGGTGGCGCAGCCAGCTGCCTGTCGGGGAACCCCTCTCGACCGCCTTGGTTCCACGCCGGCCTGCTGCTGCGCTCGGACCGTTTGCCACTTCGGCGCGGCCCGGGGCGGCCCTTCACGGGCGCGGGCCGGGGGCAGCCATGACGCAGACCGTGGTGGCGAGCAGATCACGAGGGGCGGCGCTGGGCCCGACCAGGAACTCGATGACGCCCGCGTCCAGGCGGGGGGCGAGGTCGGCGCCCAGGTAGGCGAGGTCGGCGGCGGCAAGGCGGAAGCGCACACGGCCGCGCGCGCCTGGCTCAAGCGTGATCTTGGACGTGCCCTTGAGATCCAGCAGCGGGCGGGCGATCGTCGCGACCGGATCATGGACGAACAAAAACAGCGTTTCCTCGCCGGAGAGCGGGCCCTCGTTGGTGACGAAGAGCTCGATCTCGATCTCGCCGTCCGGGCTCAGCAAGGCAGGCTCGACCCGCAGCCCCGCGTATTTGAAGCGGGAATAGGAGAGGCCGTGGCCGAACGGGAACAGGGGCTCGGTCGGCAGGTCGAGGTATTTGCCGAGATAGTGGACCGCCGGATCCGCCGGCCGGCCGGTCGGGCGGCGGCCGTGGAAGATCGGGATCTGCCCGACGTCCGACCGGCCAGGAGACCGGCAGGCGGCCGCAGGGGTTCCAGCGACCGGCGAGCACGTCGGCGACCGCATGCCCGGCCTCGCTGCCAAGGAACCAGGTCGGCGAGCACGGCGTCCGCCCGCTCGAACAGCCAGGGCACCATCAGCGGCCGGCCCGAGCACAATAGCGCGACCACCGGCTTGCCGAGACCCAGCACCGCTTGGGCAAGCTCGCGCTGGCGGCCGGGCAGGTCGGGCCGCGCCCGGCTCGCGGCCTCGCCGCTCATGGCCCGGCCTTCCCCGAGACACAAAAGGACAATTTCGGCGGCGCGCGCGAGCTCGAGTGCCTCGGCGAATGTCGGCCGGAGCATCGGCCTCGATCTCGACGCCTTTGCGCATGATCGATCGGGTTCGCCGGCAGGCCCGCGCACAGGCCCGCGAGCAGCGGCACCATGTCCTCGGCGCGGCCGGCCATCGACCAGGGCCCAGGCATTTCCGCGGGCGCGTCGGCGAGCGGGCCCAGCACCGCGAGCCGGCGGCCCTGGCCAGCGGCAACAGACCATCGCGGTTGGTCAGCAGCACGATCGAGCGGCTCGCGGCCTCGCGCGCGAGCGCCCGATGGGCCGCCTGCTGCGCCGGGCTCAGACCATCGCCGCCCTGCCGGTAAGGGTCGTCGAACAGGCCGAGCCCGGCCTTGAGCTCAGGATCGCGGCGGACCGCAGCGTCGATCGTCGGCCATCTCGACCAGACCGCGCTCGAGCGCGCCGGCAGTCCCTTGGGCATAGGCGTTGCCCATCAGGTCGATGTCGATCCCGGCCCTGAGGGCGAGCGCCGCCGCCTCGGCGAGATCGGCGGCGATCCCGTGGACCAGGAGCTCGGCGATCGCGCTGTAGTCGCTGACCATGACGCCCGTCAAAGCCCCATTGGCCGCGGACAAGGTCGGCAAGTAGCGCGGCGTTGGCGGTCATCGGGACGCCGGCGAGATCGGTGAATGCCGGCATGATCGTGGCAACGCCGGCTTCGACCGCGGCCTTGAACGGCGGCAGGTAGACCTCGTGCAGCGTGCGTTCGGAAAGCTCGACCGAGGCATACTCGCGCCCGGCGGTGACCGCGCCGTAGGCGGCCAGGTGCTTGGCCGTCGCGGCCAGGTTTCGTCCCGGCTCAGGTCCCCGCCCTGAAGACCGCGGATCTTGGCTTCGGCGAAGCGGCAGGCGAGCCAGGGGTCCTCGCCGGCGCTCTCGGCGATCCGGCCCCAGCGCGGGTCGCGCGCGACGTCCAGCATCGGCGCGAAGGCAAGCGCCAGACCATCGGCCGCGCCCTCGAGCGCGCGATGCGCGCGCGGTTCTTTCCCACAAGTCCGGGTCGAAGGTCGCCGCCTCGGCGAGCGGGATCGGAAAGATTGTGTCGTGGCCGTGGATCAGATCGAACGTGAACAGCAGCGGAATCCCGAGCCGGGTCTTCTCGAGTGCGAGCCGCTGGGCCTCCCGGGTCCGCTCGGGGCCCCACAGGTTGACCACAGCGCCCACCCGCCCGGCCGAGATCGCATCCAGATAGTCGAGCGGCCCCTCGGGCCCGGTCACTGCCTGACCCGCCGAGACCAGCGTCATCTGGCCGAGCTTCTCCTCGAGCGAGAGCTCGGCGAGCAGCTGTTCGATTCGGGCCCTGGTCATGCTCCAGCTCGCGATCGGCTGCCCGGCATCGGGCCGCCGGCCAGCCACCTCCATAGTGCACCGGCCGCGCGCCCGCCAGCAGCGCCACCGGGGGACGCTTGCCTCGCCTGCCGAATTGCCCCAACATCGTCAGAACCGACAATCAACCGCGGCCAGCGCCGTCCGTCAGGGAGTGATCAACGATGAACCTCAGCAAACTTCTGCTCACTTCGGCGGCACTTCTGGCCCTTGGGCTCGGGACGGCCCGAGCCCAAGACGTGCGCGAGTTCAGCTTTGGGTACGATCAGCCCAAGACCACCGGCTACGGCTTTGCGGGCGATCTGTTCGAGAACAAGATCGATGAGCTCAGCGGCGGCACGATGCAGGTCAACCAGTTCCCGGGCGCCCAGCTCGGCCAGGAGCCGGTGATGCTGCAAAAGGTGCGCTCCGGCGACATCGACTTCATCATCACCTCCTCGGCCAACGGCGCCACCCTCTCGCCCGAGCTCGGCGTCATGTCGCTGCACTTCCTGTTCGCCGACCAGGATCACCTCGCCAAGGCGGTCGCCTCGCCTGAGCTGAATGGCGCGGTCAAGCAACTGGTCGAGGACACGGTCGAGGGCGCTCATGTGCTCACCGTGATGACGCTCGGCCTGCGCAACATCTACTCCAAGCAGGAAGTCAGGAGCGTCGCCGACCTCGACGGCAAGAAGATCCGGGTGCAGGCCACCAAGACCGAGGACACCCACTTCCCCGCCTACGGCGCGCAGCCGGTGCATATGCCGTTCGGCGAGGTCTACACCTCGCTGCAGACCGGGGTCGTCGACATGGCCGAGAACGGCGTCAACGTCTACCTGTCGAACAAGCACTATGAGGTCGCGCCGATCATGTCGATGACCCAGCACGAGGCCAACAACAACCTGCTCTGGGTCAGCGACAAGACCTGGCAGAGCCTGACCGACGAGCAGAAGGGCTGGGTCGAGCAGGCGGCCGCCGCGGTTGGCCAGCAGGAGCCGCCGTACGCGCTCAAGCTCGAGGCGGATTCGGCCGAGAAGCTCGAAGCAGATCGGCGTCAAGATCGTCGAGGACGTCGACAAGTCGGGGTTCGTCGCGGCGGCGACAGCCGATTCAGGATCAGCTCGCGGCCGAGCTCGGCCCGAACGCGGTCAAGATCGTCGAGATCATCCGCGGCATCAAGTAAACATCACCCGCTCCTGCGGCGCGTGATGGGGCAGGCGGGCGGCACGGGCTGGCCGTTGGACGCGGCGTCGCCGCGCGGCGCGGCCCTTGACGATGAGTGATAGCCGATCGTCCTCGAGCGGGACCGCCACCTGAAGTGGCGCGCCCTCGACCCGCTCGAGGTCGTGCTGATGGTGCTGTGCGGCGTCGCGATCGCGGGGTTCTCGCTGTCGGTCGCCTTCGACATCGTCACCCGCACGCTGGGCGCTCCATGGCTATGGCTGCAGGAGCTGACCTCGGCCTTCTTCATCTATGGCAGCTTCTTCGGCCTCGCGGTGGCGACCCGGCGCGCCGACCACCTGATGCTGTCGGCGATCACCGAGGCGATGACCGGCACGCTCCGTCTGGCCGTCGAGATCTTCAATCGTCTGGTGATCCTGGTCTGTGGCCTCTGCATGGTCGGCTTCGGCTGGGAGAACTTCCTGCACGGCTTCGGCAGCTTCCGCATGCCGTCGCTGACCCCGCTCGCCTGGTGGTATCTCGCGATCCCGGTCTCGGGCGCCTTCGTCTGCCTGTTCGTGATCGAGCAGCTGGTCAACGGCTGGCGCAACGGCTTCCCGGCCCTCGCGCGCCCGCTCGAGGAGCAGGAGCACGTCCTGTGATCCTCGATTCGGGCTGGGTCCTGCTGATCATGGCGGGGCTGTTCCTCGGCCTCGGCTATCTCGGCGTGCCGGTGCCGTTCGCGATCATGGCCGGGCGTGTTCGCGGCGACCATGCTGACCCCGGTCAGCATGCCCTCGATGGTCGGCCAGCTGTTCAACGGCCTCGACGCCGAGGCGCTGCTCGCGGTGCCGTTCTTCCTGCTGGTCGGCGAGCTGATGACCTCGGCCGACGTCACCCGGCGGATGATCGTGCTCGCCCAGACCTTGGTCGGCCACCTGCGCGGCGGCCTCGCCCAGGTGGTGACGCTGTTCTCGATGTTCTTCGCCGGCATCTCGGGCAGCTCGACCGCGGACGTCGCGGTCCTCAGCCGCACGGTCGCGCCCGAGATGGATCGCGAGGGCTACGATCGCGGCTTCACCGCGGCGCTGATCGCATCGGCCTCGACCATCGCGAACCTGATCCCGCCCTCGATCATGGCGGTGGTCTACGGCGCGACCGGCAACGTCTCGATCGCCGGCCTGTTCCTCGGCGGCGTCGTGCCGGGCGTGCTGATCGGGATCGGCCTGATGATCTACAGCTATCTGTTCGGGCCGGCCGGGATCCGGCGCCGCCGCGCCACGCTGCGCGAGTTCGCCGGCGCGGTGCGCGGCGCGCGCGCTGCCGCTGGTGATCCCGGTGATCATCATGGGCGGCATCCTGTCCGGCTGGTTCACGCCGACCGAGGCCGGCCTTGCCGCGGTCGCCTACATCGTGCTGGTCCTGATCCCGGCGCTGCGTCCCGGCCACATCCCGAACCTGCCGCGCGACTTCATGCACGCCGGACTGCTCTACGCGATCCCGATGGCCGCGGTCGCCGGCGCCTCGGCGTTCGGCTGGATGCTCGCCTACCTGCGCGGCCCGGACGTGGTCGCCGACTGGATCGCGCAGACCGCCGGCACCGACCCGCGCATGATCATGTTCCTGCTGGTCGTGCTGTTCGTGATCGTCGGCGACTTCGTCGACGCGGTGCCGGCGATCATCATCTTCATGCCGATCATCATCCGCCTGGTCGAGCTCGGCGAGCATCAACCCGGTGCACATGGGCGTGACGATCATCACCACGCTGGTGTTCGGCCTGCTCACCCCGCCCTACGGCCTGTCGCTGCTGATGGCGAGCAAGTTCTGCGGCGTCAAGTTCACCACCGCGATGTACGCTTCGCTGCCGCTCTACCTGGTGTTCTTCGCGACGATCGCCTTCTGCATCTTCTTTCCCGACGTCGTCCTCTGGCTGCCCAAGACCGTCCTGCCGCAATCGGTCGGCTGCTTCCCGAACCCCTCCGGCGAGGGCTACATCTGCCCGTAACCACCGGCAGCGCCTCGGTTCGACCGGGACGCGACCCGCGCGGCGGCGCGCTTGACGCCTCCATCGGCCAGCGCCATCCTGCGCGGCGTGCCTTGCGTGCCGCCATCGGAACCCGGCAAAAGGGACATGGCTCGCGTGCATCGAGATCAGCGGGCGCATCGGCTCTGGCTGCTCCGCGCCGGCCTCACGCTTTGCCTGGCCGCGAGCCTCGGGATCGTCCCGTTCGGGCGGCTTTGGGCGACCGCCGCCCAGCAGGTGGCATTCGACACCCCCGCAGCGCAGCATGCACCGGGCGGCGAGGAGCGGGCGCTCGGTGCGCCGGACCAGCGGCCGGGCGAGGGCATCCTGCCGCGCGTGCCTAGTACCGAGGAAGCGCTGGTCTCTACGGCCGCGAAGGCCTTGCCGCCAAGGCCGCAAGCCAGCATCGAGCCGGCACCATCCCAGTCGAGCCCGGACAACCCTGCCGGCACCGACCCCAAGCGCAGTTCCGTAGGAACGTCACGTCACCCGACCGGGCCGCCAGCCTGACCGCTTGCATCTGAGCCGACCCGAGCGGACGCATCCGCGCGCCGTCGGGCGTCGAGGTGTGCGTCGTCTTCCGGAGCTACGGTTATGGCCCTTCGCGCTGCTCGTGCTACGCGGTTTGACGCAATGAGCGCTCTGCTTCTTTGGGCCGAGGGCTCGCGCCGTCTGCTCGAAGCAATCGCGCGCGCATCGGGGTGGCTGCTCGTCGTCATGGCGGCGGTCACCTGCTTCGACGTGCTCGCGCGCAAGACCGGCCTGCCCGCGCCGTTGACCAAGCTCCAGGAGCTGGAGTGGCACTTCCACGCCGCACTGTTCTCGCTGTGGATGGGCTTCGGCTACACGATCAACGCCCACCCCCGCGTCGACTCCTACACTGAGACCCTGACCTTTCGAGGCAGGGCCTGGATCGAGCTCGCCGGCTGCCTGCTCTTTGCGTTGCCGTACACGGCGCTCGTGGCCTACTTCAGCCTGGACTACGTCGCTTCGTCCTACGCGATCCATGAGCAGTCCGACAGCACGGTCGGGCTGACCCATCGCTGGATCATCAAGGGCGTCTATGCCGCCGGGCTCTGGCTGGTCGTGCTCGGTATTCTGAGCGTGCTGGCGCGCCTGATCGTCTTCCTTTTCGGTGGCCGCTCGCAGGCCGAGGTCGGTCTGCAGATCGGCAGCACGACCCTCGAGGTCTAGGCTGCGCGAGGACAAGATCGTGCTCGACTGGCTGGCCGACAACCTCGCCTTGATCATGTTCGTCACGATGTTCTTCGTCATCTTCTGCGGCTACCCGGTCGCGTTCGTGATGGGTGGGCTCGCGCTGCTGTTCGCGCTCGTGGGCTCGATGCTGGATGTGTTTCCGCTGATCGGGCTGTCCAACGTCGTGCTGCGCATGTGGGGCGGCGTTGCCGCCGATCCGGTGCTGGCGTCGATCCCGATGTTCATCTTCATGGGCTCGATCCTGGAGCGCTCCGGCTCGGCGATGGACATGCTGAAGGCGACCGAGGTCCTGCTGAAACGGGTTCCGGGGCGCTCGCGGTCGCGGTGATGGTCATGGGCACGATTTTCGCCGCACCGATCGGCGTCGTGGGCGCCGCGGTCGTCACGCTGTCGGTGATCGCGCTGCCGCAGATGCTGGCCTCGGGCTATGACAAGCAGCTCGCGATCGGCACGATCGCCTCGGCGGGAACCCTTGGCATCCTGATTCCGCCGGCGATCATGCTGGTCGTGATGGCGGAGATACTGACCACCTCGGCCGGGGCGCTGTTCCTCGCGGCCACGGTGCCGGGCTTCCTGCTGTCGGGGCTCTACCTCGTCTACATCGTCGCGGTCGCCAAGTGGCAGCCCCGGATGGCGCCCAAGCTCCCGGCCGACTTCGGGCCGCAGACCCGGACCGAGTTCTGGAGCGCGGTCTGGCGCGGACTGTTTCCGATGACGACGTTGATGGTGATCGTGATCGGCTCGATCTTCGCCGGCTGGGCGACGCCGACCGAGAGCGGCGCGGTTGGCGTGTTCGGCGCGCTGCTGATCGCCGCCTTGAACGGCCGCCTGACCCTTACGATGCTGGACGAGGCGCATCTTCTCTGGCTGCCGGGCAAACGCGCTGGTGTTCCTGATCTTCCTCGGCGCGACCGGCTTCTCCTATGTCTTCCGGGTGCTGGGCGGCGATGATCTGATGACCTCGACGCTGCACGGCCTCGGGGTCGATACCAACTGGGAGATGCTCGCCTTCGTGATGGTGCTGATTTTCCTGCTCGGCTTCCCGTTCGAATGGATCGAGATCTGCCTGATCGTGCTGCCGGTGTTCGGGCCGATCCTGTTGAAGTACGACTTTACCGCGCACCTGGGCGATCAGCGCTATCTGATGGCGTGGTTCGCGACGCTGGTCGCGGTCAACCTCCAGACCTCGTTCATGACGCCGCCGTTCGGAGCCACACTGTTCTACATGAAGGGCACCGCGCCGGCCGGGGTGACGATGACCGATGTCTACCGCGGCATGTATCCGTTCGTGGCGCTGCAACTGGTCGGGCTGGCGCTCTGCGTGTACTTCCCCAGCATCGTTCTGTGGCTGCCGAAGCTCGCCGGATTGCTCGACTAGCCAAGCTCGCTATCTAAAACGCAAACTCGGCATCGCGAGGATGAGATGGGAAGCTTCAGTCTGACGCACTGGATGGTGGTCCTGGTGATCATCCTGATCGTGTTCGGCGCCGGCAAGCTGCCGCGGGTGATGGGTGACCTCGCCAAGGGCATCAAAACCTTCAAGGCCGGCTTGAAGGACGAAACCGAGGCGGCGACCCCGGCCAAGGTCGAGGATGCCGGCGCGCCGCTCGATCGCCAGGGCTAGCGACCCGGAACGGCCGCTCGGCGGCTGCGGAAGAACTCGCGCAGCAGGGCGGCGGCCTGGCGCTCGCCGATGCCGCCATAGACCTCCGGCACGTGGTGGCAGGACGAGCTCGCGAAGATCCGGGGCCCGTGCGCGACGCCGCCGCCCTTGGGGTCGGCCGCGCCGTAGTACAGCCGGCGGATGCGCGCGAAGCTGATCGCCTGCGCGCACATCGGGCAGGGTTCGAGGGTCGCGTACAGGTCGGCGGTCGCAAGCCGGGGCGTGCCCAGTCGGCCAGCCGCCGCCCGGATCACCAGCAGTTCGGCATGCGCGGTCGGGTCTGCCAGTTCCAACACGCGATTGCCGGCCGCCGCCAGCACCTCGCCCGTGGCGTCGACCAGCACGGCGCCGACCGGCACCTCTCCCCGGGCGGCCGCCGCCTCGGCCTCGCCCAGCGCCCGCTGCATCGGGGTCGGCGCCACGCGGCTCACGACCCGACCGTCCCGTCTTCTCGCGGGCCATCGCGGTGCTTATATCTAGGCGCGATGACCGCCCTAGCCCCTTCGGCTTCAGACGCCCCCCGTCGATGACCGCCTTGCCCGAGCTTCAGAGCCCGAGGCGGCGCGCCATGCCCGGGCCGGCTCTGCTGATTCGCCCAGCCGTGGCCGAGGACCTTGACCGGCTGCTCGAGCTGGAGCAGCAGTCCTTCGAGTACGACCGCCTGTCGCGACGCAGCTTCCGCCACTTTCTCGCCAGCGACACCGCCGAATGCCTGGTCGCCGAGCAGGACGGTCGGCTGGTCGGCTATGCGCTGGTCCTGTTCCACGGCCGGACCGCGCTCGCCCGGCTGTACTCGATGGCGGTGGCGCCCGAGCAGCGCAGCCGCGGCCTCGGCCGGGCGCTGCTGCAGGCGGCCGAGGCGGCGGCGCTGGATGGCGGCGCCGCGGTCATGCGCCTCGAGGTCAACCCGAACAACGCCGCCGCGGTCACGCTCTATCGCAGCGCCGGCTACGTCGATTTCGGCATCTACCGCGCCTACTACGAGGACGACAGCGACGCGCTGCGCATGGCGCACGCGCTCGTGCCGCGCCTGCAGTCGGTCGCATGGCGGGTGCCGCACTACCGTCAGACGCTGGAGTTTACCTGTGGCCTGGCCGCGCTGATGATGGCGATGAAGGCGCTCGACAAGCGGCTGCGCCTCGATCGCCGGCTCGAGCTCCGGCTGTGGCGCGAATTGACGATGATCTTCATGACCTCCGGGCATGGCGGCTGCGGGCCCGCATGGTCTGGCGCTCGCCGCCTGGCGGCGCGGCTTCGACGTCGAGCTGTTCGTCAACGACGAAGGGCCGCCGTTTCTCGACACCGTGCGCGATCCGGAGAAGAAGGAGGTGATCCGGCTGGTCCACGAGGACTTCCTGGACGAGCTCCGGCGCAGCCAGGTCAAGGTGCATCTGCATCCGTTGTCCGCCGACGAGCTGAGCGATCGGATCGTGGCCGGCGCGATTGTCCTGGTCCTGATCAGCCAGTACCGGATCTACGGCGACAAGGAGCCCCACTGGATCATCGTCTCGGGCTGCGATCAACGTTTTATCTACGCTCATGACCCTTATATCTCTGCTGCCCATGTCACCAGCATCGATCGGGTCAGCATTCCGATCCTGCGCCGGGAATTCGAGCTCATGGCCAAGTACGGGCGGTCCAAGCTGCGGGCCGCGGTCATCCTGAGTAAGCCGGACGCTGCCCTCTGATGCAGGTCGTGCTCAGCGAGCAGCCCCCGTCCGCGTTCCCCGAGCGGCTCGCTTCGCTCGTATGGTCGCCCCGGATCTACATCACGCGGCCGGAGAACTATCGGGCGCGCTCGGTCCGGCTCGTCAACCTGAGCCGCGACTGCGTCTACCTCGGGACCGGCTACTACGCCTCGCTGCTCGCCGAGGCGCGCGGCCACAAGGTGATCCCGTCGGTCCGGACGATCATCGATCTCGGCGCAAGTCGCTGTACCGGTTCGCGCTGCCCGAGCTGGACGCGGTGCTGGCCAAGCGGCTGAAACGGCTGTCGGAGCCGCTGGTCGAGCCGCTCCGCCTGCTGATCGCGTTCGGCACGCCCGATGATGCCCGCTTCCGCGACCTCGCCCGGGCGGTGTTCGACCGCTTCCGGCACCCGCTGCTGGCGGTCACGATCCGGCCGTCGCGGGGCGGCGGGCTGCGCATCCGCTCGGTCCGGCCGCTGTCGCCGGGCGAGCTCGACGCGGCGCAGACCGATTGGTTCAACAACGCGCTCGCGCGCTATCTCAAGGTACCCTGGCGGACGCTGCCGGCGCAGCCGGTGCCCCGCTACAGCATCGCGGTGCTCTGCAACCCGCAGGATAAGCTGTCGCCGTCCAAGCCCGCGACGATCGAGCGGCTGATCCGGATCGGCGCCCAGATGGGGCTCGAGGTCGAGCCGATCCGCCGCCAGGACTTTCTCAGGCTCAACGAGTTCGACGCGCTGTTCATCCGTGAGACCACCGCGCTCAACAACCACACCTACCGTTTCGCCCGTAAGGCCGAGCGGGAAGGGCTCGCGGTGATCGATGATCCGAACTCGATCGTGCGCTGCACCAACAAGGTCTATCTGGCCGAGCTGCTGGCGGCCAACGGCCTGCCGACGCCCAGGACCATGGTGCTCGACCGCCGCCATCTGAAGGCGATCGGCAGCCAGCTCGGGTTCCCGCTCGTGCTCAAAGTCCCGGACGGCTCGTTCTCGCTCGGCGTCTTCAAGGTCCAGGACGAGGTCGAGCTCAAGGCGCGCGCCGGCGAGCTGCTCGAGGACTCCGACCTGATCCTGGCCCAGGAATACGTGCCGACCCAGTTCGACTGGCGGGTCGGCGTGCTCAACCGCGAGCCGCTCTACGTCTGCCAGTACTTCATGCCCAAGAACCACTGGCAGATCGTCAAGCACGAGGCCGATGGCCGGATCCGTGAGGGCACCTTCAAGACCTGGGCGGTCGATGAGGCGCCGCGCGAGGTCACCGAGCTCGGTTGCCGCGCCGCGTCCTTGATCGGCGACGGCCTTTACGGGGTCGACATCAAGCAGACCAACGGCGGTCTGGTGGTCATCGAGATCAACGACAACCCCAACCTCGACATCGGGGTTGAGGACGCGGTGCTCAAGGACGACCTGTACCGGCGCCTGCTGACCGACCTGGTGCGCCGGATCGAGGCGCGGCGCAAGTAACCTTCGCGCACCGCCGAGGGCGGCTTTCATCGCCGCCTACCAGACCCGGAGGAGGGCGGCCATGCTCGGTGTGCTGGGCGGCATGGGACCGGCCGCGACGGTCGATTTCATGGCCAAGCTGATCCGCCTCAATCCGGCCGAGCGCGACCAGGATCACCTGCCGGTGATCGTGCTCTCCGACCCCCGCGTGCCCGACCGGGTCGGGCCGGTCGTGGATGGCCGCGGGCGGTCGCCGCTGCCGGCGCTGCGGGCCGGCGTCGGCGCGCTCGAGCGGGCCGGCGCCCAGGCGATCGCCATCCCGTGCCACACCGCGCACCACTGGTACGCGCAGCTCGCGGCTGCGACGAGCCTGCCGATCCTGCATATCGTCGATGCGGTCCTGGCCGAGCTCGTCGAGGCTCGAGCTGCCGCCGGGGCCACTGGGCCTGCTCGCGACCCCTGCTACGCTCAAAGCCGGGCTCTACCAGCAGCGCCTGGCCGCGGCCGGTTACCCGGCCGTCGTGCCCGCACCTGAAGTGATGACCGATTGCGTGCTGCCGGCGATCGCCGCGGTCAAGCGGGATCGGACGGCCGAGACGGGACCGCTGCTCGGGCGCGCCGTCGAGCATCTGCGCGCCGCGGGCGCGCTCCGAGTGCTGTTCGCCTGCACCGAGCTGCCGCTCGCGCTGGCGCCAGCGCCGATCCCGGGCTGCATCGACGCGACCGAGGCGCTGGCGCGCGGCTGCCTCGCCTGGTGGCGTGCCCGGGACGTCTAGTTGCCGTCCGGCGGCGGCACGACGCCGACCTGCCAGAGCGCACTCTCGGCCAGCGGGACGCCGAAGCCGTAGCGGCCGGCGGTGCACTCGGCCCGGGCTAGGTCGCGGTCTGCCCTGGCCTCGGCCAAGTCGTCGCGCTCGAGGCCGAGCAGGCGGTCATCGAAGCGGCTGAGGACGATCTCGTCGAACAGCGCGATCAGCGCCGCACAGCGTCCGGCCGGACCGCCGGCCGCGCCCCGACCTTGGACCGTCTGCGAACTGGTCGGGGCCGGCGGCGACGCGCAACCGGAGAGGGCCAGCGCCAGCGTCAGCGCGCCCCCCAAAACCACCCCGTCGAAATGGGAAAATGGCCGGGCGGCTGGGCCGCCGGTCACATCGGCGGCCTGGCGCCCTGGTCACTGACCACGGCGGCGATCACGACCGGGACCAGGTCCAGCTCCGGCCGGACCAGCAGGACCACGTCCTTGCCGGGCGCGAGCAGCGCGCGATCCGTCTTGGCCATGTGCACGACCGGCACATCGGGGGGCAAATAGATGGTCTGGGCGCCGGCGACCTTCGGCTCGCCCTCCTGATAGCTCACCTCGAGCTGCCGGTCGGCGCCGACCTCCTTGATCTCGGCCACGGTCGCGTTGGTCATCATGTTGGGCTCGCGGATCAGGTCCCAGGGATAGTGCCCCTCGCCCAGGCCGCGCAGATCGTCGGCGAGCAGGTGCGCTTCGAGGGCGACCTGGCGATCGCCGGAGCGGACCGAGGTCAGGCCGACGAACTGTCCCTGCTTGACGTCCTCGATGGTCGCCGGCGTGACCACGAAGACGCCGAGCTCGGGGCTGAGCTGAAAGCCCACCATCTCGCCCTCGCGGCTGGTCAGCACCAGCTGATCGGCGGCGACGCTCTTGAGCGTGCCGCGGACCCGATAGAGTTCCTGCGCCCCGACGCTCGTGAGGGCCGCCGCGACCAGGGTCGCGATCAGCAGAACGCCCGCGCCAAGCGCACGACGGCTGCTGGCCGGCATCGAAGGCCGGTCACTCGGTGCCGGTGACGGTCGCGATCAGCGGCAGCGAGACCATGTCCATCCGGCCGGCGTCATCGTGATAGCCGACCCGGAACAGGCCGTTGATCGGGTGCGGACCGGGCTTGGTCGGGGTCAGCCCGACCACGAACTCGAGGTTGCCGTCCTTGATCTCGCCGATCACGACCTTGCGCTCGAAGCTGACGCCGTCGTCGGAGGACGACAGCTCGATCACTCGGTTTCGGTAAGAATCCAGCACCTTGTAGCCGTCCCGGAGCGTCAGCTTGGCGACCAGCGCGGTCTTCTCGCCGACCTTGCCGGAGACGTTCTCGAGATCGACCACGATCGGGCGCGCGAAACCCGAATCGGCACTCAGGCCGCCGGTCGAGGCGAGCCCGAGCAGCGCCGCGCAACCTAAAGCCAGAAAGAAGCCCCGCCGCATTGCTTTACCCTCAGAGCATCATCGTTCGGATACAATCGGGCCAGCCACCCGTCCGTGACTGACCCGATCGCAGTTCAACCTTACCATCGAGCCCCCGCGAGGCCCGCCGCCCGGCTGGCGACCGACCTCGCGGGCAACTCCGCCGGGCCTACTGCCCGAGCGCGAAGACCCAGACCACGCCGCCCTGGGGAACGACGACGTTGGTGCCGAGCAGGTTGTTGATCAGGCCCTGCTGGAACGCGGGGTCGACGCCCCAGCCCGACTGCACCGCGATGTACTGGGTGCCGTCGACCTCGTACGAGATCGGCGGCGCCATGATCCCGGAGTTGGTCTTGAACTGCCACAGCTGCTCGCCGGTGCGCGCATCGAACGCCCGGAACATCCGGTCGTTGGTGCCGCCGTTGAACACCAGACCGCCGCCGGTGGTCAGGATCGAGCCCCAGTTCATCACCGGATAGGTGTGGGTCCATTGCCGCTTGCCGGTATCGACGTTCCAGGCCTGGATCTCGCCGTACGACTTGGCGTTCGGATCGACCGTGAAGCCGATGTCCGGGATGTCGACCCCGGTCCACCACTGGCCGGCCACGTACTCCTGGACCTTGCCCTCGAGATGGCCGCAGTGGTTGTCGTTGGCCGGGATGTAGACCATCCGGGTGTCCGGATTGAAGGCCTCGTACGGCCAGTCCTTGCCGCCCCACAGCGACGGGCAGAAGTCGGCGTACTTGCCGGTGCCGGGCACGTGCTCGTCGTTGTAGGTCGGCCGCCCGGTCGTGGCATCGATGCTCTTGAACACCGTCTGCTTGACGTAGTTGGTCGCGTTGACGTAGCCGATGTTGCCGTCGGACTTGCGCTCCAACCAGTACAGATAGCCGTTGCGCGACGGCTTGATCAGGCCTTTGACCTCCTGGCCGTCCTTCTGGAAGTCGACGACCATCGGCGCGTTCATCTCATCCCAGTCCCAGGAATCGTTCCAATGGTACTGGAAGTGGCCCTTGATCTTGCCGTCGTCGGGATTGATCGCGATCGTCGAGGCGGTATAGAGGTTGTCGCCCGGGCGCTGGTCGCCGAACCAGGGCGAGCCGTTGCCGACCCCCCAGTACGCGGTGTTGCTGTCCGGGTCATAGGTCCCGGTCATCCAGACCGAGCCGCCGCCGCGCTTCCAGGCATCGCCCTTCCAGGTGTCGCCGCCCGGGTCGCCCGGGGCCGGGATGCTGTAGGTCTTCCAGGCGAGCTTGCCGGTCTCGGCGTCGACCGCCTGGATGAAGCCGCGGATGCCGAACTCGCCGCCCGAGACCCCGACCATGACCTTGCCGTTCACGATCAGCGGCGCCATGGTCATGTAGTAGCCTTCCTGCCAGTCCGCGATCGGCTCGCTCTCCCAGGCGATCTCGCCGGTCGCCGCGTCGAAGGCCACCACGACCGCATCCTGGGCGGCGAAGTAGACCTTGTCGCCGTACAGCGCGACGCCGCGCTTGGTGTTGTGCAGGGCGCCGAAGCCTTCCGGCAGCTCGCGCTTGTATTCCCAGATCTTGTCGCCGGTCCTGGCGTCGAGGGCCAGGATCTGATCGTAGGGCGTGGCGACGTACATGATGCCGTCGTTGACGATCGGCGGCGCCTCGTGACCGGAATCGACGCCGGTCGAATAGGCCCAGACCGGGGTCAGGTTCTTGACGTTGTCGCTGTTGATCTGACCCAGCGGGCTGTACATCCAGCCCTGATAGTTGCCGCGAATCAGCAGCCAGTTCTCGGGCTCGGGATTGGCCAGCCGCGCGTCGGTCACCGGGCTGTAGGCGGACGCCGCCAAAGGCAGCATCGCCACACCGAAGGCCGCTGCGCATCTCCAGAGTCTCATGCTCGTCTCCCTCTAGGTATTCGGTTTTTTGCCGTTGCCGGCGGTGGCCGCGTGCAACCCCCGTCAGCGCTTAGCTCCGACCGGACCGATGAACGTGCCGGCCGCGGCCAGCTCACCGTCCTCATCGATCTTTACGGGCAGCATCGCCAGCCGCCGCGGAGCTGGCCCGCCGACCACCTTGGCCGCGTCCTTCGGGTCGAATTCGCTACCGTGGCAGGCACAGTAGAGGACGCCCGGGTCCTTCCACATCGATACCGGGCAGGATTCATGCGAGCAGGCAGCGCCGTAGGCGACCACCCCCTCGGCGGCGTTCTTGCGGGTCTCCTCGGTCAGCTCGTCAGGCGCCAACCGGACCAGGACCACCTGGTTCAGGCGCGAGCCCTTGCGCACGACCTCGGTCTTCGGATCCACCGGCCAGACCAGGACCTGCGGGCCGCCGAGCGGCAACTCTTCGGCCGCGACGACCTTACCCTTCTTGTCGCCGGAGAAATAAACGAAGTGGTCGCCGGGCTGCGGCCGAGTTTTGGCCGGGTCGTCGGCCGCGTTCGCCATCCGCAGCGCCGGCAGCGCAGCTCCGAGCCCTGCCACCACCCGCAACACGTCGCGACGTCTCGCTTGGTCAGACACCAGCCGCCCCGTTGCCTCCTCAGGATTGGGGTCCCGGTTACGCCCGAGGCCTCGGCTTGTCAAGTGAACGAGGTAGCGCAGGAAACTCAACCGCAGGGCGGCTCGGGGTCTTGCCCACAGGGCTTGACGCGCTCGATCTCGACCCCGGCCGCGGCGGCGTCGGCGATCGCATCCAGCTTCTCGACCCGGACCCGGGCCGAGCGCACGCGCGGGTCCTCGAGGCACAGCGTCGCGATCTGCTCGGCCAGGGTCTCGACCAGCTTGACCTGGCGCTGCCCGAGCGCGCCCCGGACCCGCTCGACCAGGGCCGCGTAGTCGACCACGTCGGCGAGCTCGTCGCGCGGCGGGCCGGTCTCGACCACTCCGAGGTCGAGATTGAGGCGCACCGGCTGCAGCACCTGCCGCTCCCGCGGATCGACCCCGATCCGGCAGGCGAGCACGAGATCGTGCACGAACAGATGGCGGATGCCTGAGGCGGCGCTGGCGATCGGCATCGCGGAGCCTCGAACCCAAGACCGGCTAAGCCGGGTCCGCGGGTCCGAGGACCTCGGCGAACCGCTCCGGGTCGACGTTGCCGCCCGAGAGCACCACCGCGACGGTCCGGCCGCGGCCATCGAAGCCGCCCGCGAGCAGGGCGGCTAGCCCGACCGCTCCGCCCGGCTCAACGACGAGCTTGAGGTGGCGGAAAGCGAAAGCCATTGCGCGGCGCACGTCCTGATCGGCGACCGCAAGCCCGCCGGCCAGCTGGCGACGGTTGAGCTCGAAGGTCAGCTCACCCGGCACGGGCGCCAGCAGGGCGTCGCAGATCGAGGCGTCGCCCGCGACATTCGCGACCCGCTCGCCGGCGGCGAGCGAGCGGCGCGTGTCGTCGAACGCGGCGGGCTCGACCGCGAAGATCTCGATGCCCGGGCAGAGCTCGGCGAGCGCGAGGCCGCAGCCTGCGATCAGACCGCCGCCGCCGCAGGGGATCAGCGCCGCATCGAGCGACGCCCCGAGCGCGCTCGCCTGCTCTGCGAGCTCGATTCCGGCCGTGCCCTGGCCAGCGATGATCCGCCGATCGTCGTAGGGCCTGACCAGCGCCGCGCCGGTGCGCTCGGCAAGCTCGGCGCCGATCGCCTCCCGCGATTCCTGCGCGCGATCGTAGAGCCGGACCTCGGCGCCCTGGGCGCGCGTGCTCTCGAGCTTGATCGCGGGGGCATCTGCCGGCATCACGAGGGTCGCGGCCTTGCCCAGCAGGCGGGCCGCGGCAGCGACGCCCTGGGCGTGATTTCCCGAGGAGTAGGCGACCACCGCCGGCGCCGCGACCTGGCTGATGGCGTTGTAGGCGCCGCGGAACTTGAACGAGCCGGTGCGTTGCAACGCTTCCGCCTTGAGCAGGACCCGGCCGCCGGTCAGCGCGTTCAGCGTCTCGGACTCGAGCAGCGGCGTGCGGCGGGCGATCCCATGCAGGCGCCGGGCGGCGGTCTGGATGTCGGCGTAGGTCGGGAGCCGCTCGTTCGCGATCATGCCGCCGGTCTTAGCAGGGACCGGCGGGCGCGTGAACTCCGGCGGCCCGGCGGCGGCTCAGAGCCCGAGCAGCGCGGGCAGAGCGGCGAGGTCTCGAAGCTCGTGCTCGGCGGCTCCGGGCAGACGCTCGGGCGGCGCGCCCTGGCGGTTGACCCAGACCGGGCGCAGCCCGCAGCAGGCGGCGCCATGGACGTCCCAGGCGTTGGACGACTGGAAGGCGATCGCCTGCGCCGGCACGCCCAGGCGGTCGACCGCGAGCCGGTAGACCCTGGCCGCCGGCTTGAAGATCCCGACCGCCTCGACCGAGAGGATCGCATCCAGCATGCGCTCGATCCCGGCGCTGCGCGCGCCGGCCTCGAGCATCCTGGGCTCGCCGTTGGACAGGATCGCGGTCGTCAGGCCGCCGGCCCGCAACCGGCGCAGCACGTCCGCAACCTCGGGATAGGCGTCGAGCGCCAGATAGGCCTCGAGCAGCGGCGCGCGCAGCGCCGGCTCGATGCCGGTGCGCGCCAGCGCGTAATCCAGCGCCTCGCCGGTGACCTGCCAGAAGTCGGCGTGCCGGCCCATCAGCGCGCGCAGCCAGGTGTATTCCAGCTGCTTGGTCCGCCACAGCTGGGAGAGCGCGTCGGCCCTGGTCGCCGAGCTCGTCGCCGATCTGCGCGCAGGCGGCCGACCGCCGAATGGACGTCGAACAGCGTGCCGTAGGCGTCGAACACGCAGGCACGGATCCCGGCCATGCGGCTCCCGCTCACGACTTTGGGACCGGCTTGGCCTCGGGCGGCGGCAGAGGTCCGTCGCCGCTGCGCGCAGCAAGCTCAAGCGCAGTGCGCGGCTTCAACCGGGGCAGCGGCGGCGCTTCGAACCCGGCCGGCACCACGACCGGGCCGCGGTGGTCGGGCTTGAGCAAGGGGCGCGGCGCCCGGCCGGCCGCGGTTGCGAGCGTGACCGCGCGGGCGTGCTCGCGGGGCTTGAGCGCAGGCGCCGGCAACGGATCGAGCGGGCCGTTGATCGGCCGGAACCAGACCGTCTCGACTGCGGGTTCGGCCAGGCGCCGGCGGTACATGGCGGCCCTTCGAGGACCCGCTGGACGTAGTTGCGGGTCTCGTCGAACGGGATCAGCTCGACCCAGTCGACCAGCGCATGGCGATCGCCCCGGCGCGGGTCGCCATGCAGGCGCAGCCATTCGTCGACCCGGCTCGGTCCGGCGTTGTAGGCGGCGACCGCGAGCGCGGTCGCATCATCGTATCGGTCGAGCAGCGTCTTCAGGTAGTGGCTGCCCAAGCGGATATTGTAGTCGGGATTGCCGGTGAGCAGGCCGCGGTTGTAGTCGAGGCCGAGCGAGCGAGCCATCAAAAGGGCGGTGTGCGGCATCAGCTGGAGCACACCCTGGGCGCCCTGGTCGCTGGTGCCCCAGCTGTTGAACACGCTTTCCTGGCGCGCGATGCCGAGCAGCAGGGCCGCGTCCGGCTCGCCGGCGGGCGGCCGGATCAGGCGCTCGAGCTCCGGGATCGGGAAGGCCGCGGCCTCGTTGACCTGGCCGTAGTAGGCGGCGAACCGGCCGACCTGGACGACCAGGTCCGGGCGGCCGCTGGCAGCGGCGAGCTCGCCGACCAGACCGATCTCGGCCGGGCCCGAGGCGAGCTCGGCGAGGCGGATCAGGAACGGCAGCAGATCCCGGGCTGGCATCGGCCTCGATCAACATGCGGGCGACCCGGACCAGCTCCTTGCTCTCGAAGTCCGCGCGCAGGCCCGCATCGGCGACCGGCGGCGGCGGCGGCGGCCGGTAGGCGGCGCCGAGCTCCTCGCCCGCGAGCTGGCCATAGTACGCGACGTGGTGGCGCGCCGCCCGCTGATACCAGGTGCCGGCCGCCGCCCGATCGCCGAGCGCCGCTGCGCTGCGGCCGGCCCAGTAGGCGGCTCGCGCCCGATCAACCGGCGCCACGCTGCTCGAATAGAGGCGCTCGAAATGGCGCACTGCCGAGTGCGGCTGGCGCACGAAGCGGAGCGCCAGCCACCCGGCCAGCCACTCGGCCTCGACCAGAGCCTCGCCCGCGTCCTGGCCGTGCCGGCTCGCGAGCTGATAGGCGAGATCGAACTTGCGCGCCCGGAGCGCGCGCCGGATCTCCAGCTCGCGCTCGAACCACCAGCGCGCCGGCCGAACCAGCTGGCTCGGCGGGTTCAAGAGCACCGCGATCACGTCATCGTGGCGGCGCTTCTGCCGGCGCCAGCGTAGCCGGTCGAAGGTCAGGCCAGGGTCTTCGCGCAGCGACGCCGGCACCGCCTCGACCGCCTGGTCGACCCCGGCCTGGTGGCGCTGCAGGTGCATCCGCGCGCTCGCCAGCTTGCGGGTCCGCTCGGGCACCCGCCCGAGCATCCGCTCCGCCGACCGCCGCCGGTAGTCCCAGAGCAGATTGTCGAGCCGGTCGATGTGATCCTGGCGGGTCAGCAGCTGCCGGTACTTGTCGAAGAACTTCTGCTCCTCGCCGGGCGAGAAGTCGCCCTCGACCCAGGCCCGGCGGATCAGCGCTTCGGCGGCCGGGTCCTGGTCGATCCGGAACAGGGCCTCGGCGTAGCGGATCGTGCCGCGCGTGGTCAGCGGCGCCCGGTCCTCGAAAAAGTGGCGGATCAGCTCGTGATCGGCGGGGTCGGTGATCGTGCCCTCGGCGACGATCTGGAGCTCTTCCGGCCACGGCCATTCGGGATGGCCGAGCAGGAAGCGCGCGATCGTGGCGAAGTCGTCGGGCTCACGCGCCTCGAGCATGCGCAGCCAACGGAGCGTCAGGGCCGGCAGCGGGTCGGCGACCGCCTCGACCAGGCGAAAGGCGCGCGGCCAGTCGCCGCCGTCGGCGGCCGCGAACGCTTCGCCGACCACCGCCCGATCCTGCGGATTGAGCGCCAGCGCCGGCCGGTTCGCTGCGACCAGCGCCAAGCAGAGAATCGAGGCCGAGCCAGACGGTCCGCAGCCGGCGCCAGCTCAAAAACCCTGGCGCGCGCAGGCTGCGCCGATGGTCATCGCTTCGGATCGGCATTCCCCCAAGCCGGCCGTCTCCGGCCACGCAAACCCAAAATCCAACCGGTCCGCCGGTACAGAGATGCGATCAACCGCGGCACTCGTCTTGCCGCCCCCTGCACCTCACTTTTATGGTGCCGGAGCGTTAAACTCTCGTTAAAGGTCCAGGGCGTTACCCTGAGCCCCAACGTCTTACGGAGTGAACCGGCCATGTTCCACGGTTCCATTGTGGCGCTCATCACACCGTTTCGCAACGGCTCGGTCGACGAGGCTGCTCTCCAATCGCTGGTCGAATGGCACGTCGAGCAGGGCACCCACGGCTTGGTCCCGGTCGGCACCACCGGCGAGTTGCCGACGCTCAGCCACGCCGAGCACCAGCGGGTCGTCGAGCTGGTGATCGAGGCCGCCGCCGGCCGCCTGCCGGTGATCGCCGGCGCCGGCTCGAACTCGACCGCCGAGGCGATCAGCCTGGCCAAGCACGCCAAGGCGGCCGGCGCCGACGGCATCCTGGTGGTCACGCCCTACTACAACAAGCCGACCCAGGACGGCCTCTACGCCCATTTCAAGGCGATCCACGACGCCGCCGACCTGCCGCTGGTGATCTACAACATTCCCGGCCGCTCGGTGGTCGACATGACGCATCGAGACGATGGCGCGCGCTGGCCAGGCTGCCGAACGTCGTCGGCGTCAAGGACGCGACCTGCGACCTCGGCCGGCCGCTGCACACGCGGCTCGCCTGCGGCGCCGAGTTCTGCCAGCTGTCGGGCGAGGACATCACCGCGCTCGCGTTCCTGGCCAACGGCGGCGACGGCTGCATCTCGGTGACCGCCAACGTCGCGCCCCGCGCCGTGCGCGCAGATGCAGGAGGCCTGGGAGCGGGGCGATGCCGGCGCCGCGCTCGCGATCCACCTGCGGCTGACGCCGCTGCACAAGGCGCTGTTCCTCGAGACCAGCCCGGCGCCGGTCAAATACGCGGTCGCCCGGCTCGGCAAATGCGCCCCGGACGTGCGCCTGCCGCTGGTCCCGCCCAAGGCCGTGACCCGCGAGGCGGTCGACGCCGCGATGGTCGCGGCCGGGCTGATGAACTGAAGGACCGTTGGCGGGGCAGCAGGAGGTCTCGCGCAAGATCGTCGCGCGCAATCGGCGGGCGACCCACGACTACTTCATCGAGGAGCGCTTCGAGGCCGGGATCGTGCTCCAGGGCACCGAGGTCAAGGCGCTGCGCGACGGCCGCGGCAACATCAACGAGGCCTACGCCGGCGAGCAGGGGGGCGAGCTGTTCCTGATCAACGCCTACATCCCGGAATACCACGCCGCCAGCCACTTCAGCCACGACACCCGGCGCTCGCGCAAGCTTTTGCTGCACCGGCGCGAGCTGGCCAAGCTGATCGGCGCGGTCCGCAAGCAGGGCCAGACCCTGATCCCGCTGTCGCTGTACTTCAACCCGCGCGGGCTGGCCAAGATCGAGCTCGGCCTCGCCCGCGGCAAGAAGAGCTACGACAAGCGCGCCACGATCAAGACCCGCGACTGGCAACGCGAGAAGGAACGCCTGATGCGGGACAAGGGCTAGTCCCGTGGGTGCCCGAGGGCATGCACGCGCTTTCGGCAGCGGCCCTGAATCGACGGGATCGACCGGCTGGCGCGGGTCGATGCCGATATCGCGCGGGCGCTGGCCCGGATCGGCTATCCGGCGCCGCGGCAGCGGGACCCGGGCTTTGCAACGCTGCTGCGGATCATGGTCGCGCAGCAGCTCTCGACCAGGTCGGCCGCCGCGATCTGGGCGCGGGTCGAGCAGGCCTGCCTGCCGCTGGTCACCGCCGAGCGTTTTCTCGCGCTCGAGGAGGCGGCCTTCAAGACGATCGGCTTCAGCCGGCAGAAGATGGCGTACGGGCGGAGCCTCGCGGCGGCGGTCGCGGGCGGTGCGCTGAACCTGGAGGCGCTGGCGCGCCTGCCTGAGGAAGAGGCGATCGCCGCGATCTCGGCCCAGCGCGGGTTCGGCCGCTGGAGTGCGGAGATCTATCTGCTGTTTGCGCTCGGTCGCGCCGACGTTTTTCCGGCCGATGATCTCGGCCTGCAGGTCGGCATGCAACGCCTGAAGCGGCTCGAGGCGCGCCCGAACCGCAAGGCCATGGCGGAGCTCGCCGAGCTCTGGCGGCCGCTGCGCGGCTGCGGCGCGATCTTTCTCTGGCACTACTATGGTGCCGCAACGCTGGACGATCGCGCCGAGCCGCAGACCCCGGCGCCGCCCGCCGCTGCGCCGGTCGCGACCGACGGCGCCGAGATCTCCGGGGAGGGGGCATGAGAACTGGCACCGTCATCGCCCGGGGCGGCCTCAACCTCCGCCGCTCGCCCAAGACCGGTGCGATCGTCAAGAAGCTGCGGCGCGGCAGCAGCCTGGAGATCCTGAGCGAGGAAACCTGGCTTAGGGTCCGCGCCAGCGATGGCAGCACCGGGTGGGTGTCGGGCGATCTGATCGAGCGGGAGCCCGCAGCCGCGCTGATGCCCGAGGGCGCGGCACCGGCCGCGACCGCCGGGCTGCTCGACACCACGCCGTCGGACGTCTGCATCCTCGGCCCCTACCACAATTTCCGGTTCGTCGGCGCCGAAATCCTGGCCGACGCCGACTTCTTTCCGGTGCTCGACCGACTGAACGACTTCGCGGACGCAGCCGGGGTCGAGATCCACGTGACCTCGTCGTTTCGCGACCCGGAGCGGGCACCGAGCGGCGCGATCGTGCCGCCTGCGAGCCGCTCCAATCATTTCGTCGGTCACGCCATCGACATGAACGTCAAGTCGGGCAGCGGCTTCTTCAACTCCCGGGCGCTGAGACGGGCGAACCTGCCGGCCTTGCCCGGCGAGGTCCGGAACTTCATCCAGCAGGTGCGCGACGCCCCGGATCTCCGGTGGGGTGGCGACTTCAATCCGGAAGATCCGGTCCACATCGACGACGGCCTCAACCGCACCGATCCCGACCGGTGGCAGAGCAAGCTCGATTCTTTGCAATGGTCGTGACCGAGTTGGCACGTCGGCGCCCCGGGGGTGCCGGGACGAACCTGTTGGGCCTGCTCGCCCTGCTTGCGACCATGGTGCCGGCATGCGCTGAGACCGCCGGCGGCAACCGCGCGCCCGCCCCTGCCGGATCGCCGATCACGCTGTCCGGCGAGCGACTGGGTCCGATCACCGCCGGCACGCCGTTCAGCGCGGTCGAGCTGAGATCGCTGTTCCCGGCCGCCACGGTCACCGAAGCCACGGGTGCGACCGAAGGCGAGCCCTACCGGGCCTTGCGGGTCGCAAAGGGCCAGACCGTGCTGCTGGAGCTCAGGTCCGCAGATGGGCTCAGGATTCGACAGCGTCGAGATCGCATCGGGCGTCCGGGTCGGCAACCTCGGCGTGCGGCATGGCGACACATACCACCAGGTGTACGGTGCGGTCGCGAGTTCGGACTGCGCGCCCGGCGGCGAGGAGCAATCCGGCCAGGTGATCTGTCCGGCGCCGTCGGCGCCTCAGGTCAGCCTCGTGTTCGATGGCGACTGGGCGGGGCCCGATGGCGAGCTGCCGCCGCCGGAGGTGTTGCGCGCCTGGACGGTCGAGCGGCTAATCTGGCGACCCTGATCTCGGCCGCCTTGGGCGTGCCGGCGCGGCCGCTTGATCGTTCGCGGCGTTCGCGGCGACAACGGGGCTGAACCGGCAGCGGAGGGATCGCCATGCCCGCGTACGACATCGCACGAAGACAGCTCGTGGTCGCGATGGACCATGGGCGGGCGCTCGGCGCGGTCGCCGGGCTCGAGGACCCGGGCCGGGTGATCGACTTCGTGGTCGAGGCCGGCGCCGATGCGATCATGACCAGCTTTGGCGTCATCAAGCGTTACCGCGACCGTCTGATCGGCCGGATCCCGACCCTGCTCCGGGTCGACGGCGGCCCCAGCCACTACCGCGAGGACTGGCTGAAGTACACCGAATGGACCCTGCTGCACACGGTCGAGGATGCGCGCGCGCTCGGCGTCGATGGCGTCTGCAGCATGGTGTTCATGGGCGCCGAGGTCGAGCTCGCGACGCTCGAGCTCACCGCCGAGCTCGCCAGCCAATGCCTGCAGGACGGGCTGACGCTGATGGTCGAGGCGCTGCCCTGCCCGGCCGAGCGGATCCCCGACCCGAACGCGCCGAGGCGATGGCGGATGCCTGCCGGCTCGGCTTCGAGCACGGCGCGGACGTGCTCAAGACCTACGCGACCGGCAGCGCCGACAGCTTCCGCGAGGTGGTCGCCGGCTGCCCGGCGCCGGTCCTGATCGCGGGCGGGCCGAAGATGGACAGCGAGCGCGCCGTGCTCCAGGTCGTGCGCGACACGCTCGATGCCGGCGGCAGGGGCGTGGTGTTCGGGCGCAACATCTGGCAGAGCCCGGAACCGGCCAAGATGATCAACGCGCTCCGCCATCTGATCCACGACGACGGTGCCGTCGGCGAGGCGGCAGCGCTGCTGCGCTGAGCTTCCCCCGATGACCGATGACCGGCTGCTCGCCGGCATCGATGCCGGGACCACCCGGATCCGGGCGATCGTGTTCACGCCCGAAGGCCGGCCGGTCGCCGAGGGCAGCCGGCCGACCCCGGTCGCGCGCCCGCGCCCGGGCTGGGCCGAGCACGATCCCGAAGCCCTCTGGCAGCGCGACCTGCGCGCGCGCTGCGCGACGCGAGCCGCACAGCTCGACCGACCCGAGCGCGCATCGCGGGGCATCGCGGTCGCGAGCGTCGGCGAGGCGT
Organism: uncultured Alphaproteobacteria bacterium; assembly: GCA_963840925.1. Classification (GTDB taxonomy): domain Bacteria; phylum Pseudomonadota; class Alphaproteobacteria; order Geminicoccales; family Geminicoccaceae; genus DATAOG01. Next base: position 15,220 of record CAWJAY010000006.1, on the reverse strand, counting down.
TCGTCGCGCTCGATCGCCATGGCCGGCCGACCTGCCCGGTCATCGCCTGGTACGACGAGCGGCCGACGCGGCAGCTCGCACGGCTCCAGACGGCGATCGGCCACGAGCGCCTCTACGCGCTGACCGGGCTGTCCGCCGACCCCACGTTCTCGCTGTGCAAGCTCCTGTGGCTGAAGGATCATCAGCCGGAGGCGCTCGGCCGCGCCGCGCTGTGCCTGAACGTCGCCCCCTATCTCGCCTGGCGCCTGTGCGGGGTGGCGAGCGCCGATCTGTCGCTCGCCTCGCGCACGCTCGCGCTCGACCTGCACCGGCGGCGCTGGGCCGCGGACCTGCTGCGCGAGGTCGGCCTGGCGGCCACCCTGTTCGCCGACCTTCGCCCCTGCGGCGAGCGGCTCGGGACGGTCAAGGCCGACGCCGCCGCCGCAACCGGGCTGAGCACCGAGTGCGTCGTCGGCGTCGCCGGCCACGACCATATCATGGGCGCGCTCGCGCTCGGGGCGCTGGCGCCCGGCGTGCTGCTCGAACTCCATGGGCAGCGCCGAGGGGCTCACGCTCGCGCTCGCGCCGTCCAGCCGCGACCCCGAGCTCGGGCGGCGCGGCTACAGCCAGGGCGTGGTCGAGGTCGAGCGGCCGATCCCTTACGTGTTCGGCGGCTTTCCGACCGCCGGCGCGGGCATCGAGTGGTTTCGCGGCCTGCTCGCGCCGAGGTCGCCCATGAGGCGCTGATCACCGAGGCCGAGCGCGTGCCGCCGGCCTGCCACGGCGTCACCTTCGTGCCCGACCTGCGCGGCCGGATCTCGCCGGTGCCCGACCCGCTGGCGCGCGGCGCGTGGTTCGGGCTCGGCGCCGACACCAGCCGCGCGACGCTCTACCGCGCGCTTCTCGAGGGCCTCGCGTTCGAGGCCACGCCAGACCGTGGACGCGCTGACCGAGCTGCCCGGCCTGCCGGTCGATCACGAGGTGCGGGCGATCGGCGGCAACACCCGGAACCCACTGTTGATGGCGATCAAGGCGGCGGTTTACGACCGCGCGATCGCCGCCGCCGCGATGCCCGAGGCGACCGCGCTTGGCGCGGCGCTGCTCGGCGGCCGCGCGGCCGGTCTGGTGCCGGATCTTGACCGCGGCGCTCGCGACGGGCGCGCCTCGAGCGATACGCCGCTCGAGCCGGACCCTGGGTCGGCCGCTACGACCGCCACTACCGCGAGGTTTACCGGCCCGCCTATGCCCGGCTCCGGCCGCTCCACCAGGCCGCACGAGGCCGCCTGCAGCCGGCCGGCATCACGGACCGCCTCGAGATTGAGCAGCCAGCCGGTAGCCGCGGCGACCAGCGTCCTGCTGCATCTTGAGCACGACCTGGGACGGCGGCGAGACGCTCGATCGGTCCACGCCTGGCAGCCGCTCGCCCATCGGCGAACTCGAATGCGCTCGCCCGGCTGCCACTCGCGCGGGAACCAGATCGGCTTCTTCAGGCAGGCCGTCGAGCTCCCCGCGAGAGCATCGAACGCGGCCTCGGCGCGACCCGCGATTCGTCGACAGAATCTCCGGCCGGCGCATACGTAGCGCGCCGCGCGGCCAGGCATCGCCCTCGATCGTGCAGCGTTCGGCGCCGGGCAGGTCTGCGCTGCCGCGCCACGTTCGGCCGCCACCGGCGCGCCCGCAGGCTGGCAAAGCCCTCGGTCCTCGGCCGTGAGCACGCCGGGCGAGCGCGTGGCAGAGCTCGCGCGCGACCGGGCGACCGGCAACGCCGCGGGCGGCCCGAGACCCACGGTCGGGCCAGGCGCCTGGGCAACGGCGCCGCCGGTCGCCGGCGCGGCGCCGCCTGACAGGCGGCCGCGGCCAGCACGGCCAAGCCCAGCACCCGCCGTCCGCCGATCCGGCGCGCCGCCTCAACGGCGGTCCCGCTCGCCGACCAGCCAGGGTGCCCGGCGCAGGTCCGGCCAGCCATAGGCGACCTCGCGCACCGCCGGATAGTTGGTGCCCCGGTAGGCGAGCGTCTTGGCGACCCCGAGCGGCAGGCCGCCCAGTCTCTCGTAGAACCGGCGTCCGAGCACGTTGTCCTCGAGCACCCACACGGTCGCGCCGACAGCCAGCGGTGACGGACCAGTGCCCGCCCGGCATGGGCGATCAGCGCCGTGCCGATGCCGCAACCCTGCGCCTCGGGAAGCACGTAGAGCGCGTAGAACTCGCCATTGTAGCCGGGGATCCGGCTCACGGATCGGGCCGGACGAGACGAAGCCCACCGCCTCGCGCTCGAGCTCGGCGAGCAGCACGGAATCGCCGCCGCGGGCCTGGTCCAGCATCCGCCGCCAGAACGTGCTCGCCCTGGGCTGCGCCGAAGCCGACCAGGACGTCGTGCGGCAACATGCCGAGATAGGCCCCCCGCCAGCTCCGCGCCTGGACCTCTGCGACCGAGTTGGCATCGGCCGTCACTGCCTGGCGAATCCGAAGGCTGTCCACCGGACCGTCTCACCTCAGTTGGCGAGCCACAATCCCACGACCGTCGGACCGAATCCAGAGCTGAGCGCGGCCGCACGGGCGGGCTCAGGCCAGTCTGATCGCCTCCCCCGGCTCCGGCAGCCTGACCTCGCCGCGCCGGACCAGCGGTTGAACGTCTTCGGATCCCCGGTCAGCAGATCGAACGTGCCCCAGTGGATCGGGACGATCAGCTCGAGCTGAGGAACTCGTTGCAGGCGATCGCCGCGATCTCCGGTCCCATCGTGAACCGATCGCCGATCGGGATCAGGCCGACGGTGGGCTTGTGGAGCCGCTGGATCAGCGCCATGTCCGAGAAGATCTCGGTATCGCCGGCGTGGTAGACGGTGCGCTCCACGCTCTTGATCACGAAACCGGCCGGATTGCCCATCGTGACCGGCACGCCGTCCTTGATGATCGCCGAGCTGTGCTGGGCGTTGACCATCGTGAAGGCGAGCCCGTCGCGCCGGACCGTGCCGCCGATGTTCATCGGCTCGAACTGGCTCACGCCCTGGGTCCCGAGGTGCATGCAGATCTCGAACATCGCGACCACGGTCGCGCCGTACTTCTGCGCCAGCCGGGCGCTGTCGCCGAGGTGATCCTCGTGGCCGTGGGTCAGGACGATGAAGTCGACCTGCGCCAGCCGCTCCTCGAAGCCTTGGGGGAACCTCGGATTGCCGGTCCAGAACGGGTCGATCAGGATGCTCTTGCCGGCAGTCTCGATGTGAACGGCCGAATGGCCGAGCCAGGTCAGCTGCATGACGGGTTCTCCCGCGGTGGATGCGATGCTGCTATGATGCCTGGATGCGCACAACCCTGACAATCGACGACGCCATCGCCAAGGCTCTGAAGGATCTGGCGCACAGATCGAAGAGGTCGTTCACGGAGGTGGTCAACGAGACCCTGCGGGCCGGCTTGAGCACCAGGCGGGCGCCGAAGCCAAGCCCTATCGCGTTCAGCCGACCTCTTTGGGGGATGCCCTGCCAGCCATCAATCTCGACAAGGCGCTGGCGCTTGCCACTGCGCTCGAGGACCAGGAGATCGCCGCCAAGTTGGAGCGGCGCAAGTGATCCTGATCGAGGCCAACTGCTGATCTATGCCATCAATTCCAATTCATTCCGGCATCGCTCGGGGCCGGCTGAGCTCGCCGCGGCGCAGCGTGCCCACAACGGTCACTGCGCGAATCGCTGAGCTCAGCCGGCGGCTGGCGGCGGTCGGGATCGAGGCGCCGCGATCGGAGGCCTGGCTCATCGCGGCGGCGGCGACCGGACGCGAGCGCGCGAGCCTGATCGCCGGCGGCCTCGAGCACTTGACCGCCGAGCAGGAGCGCCGGCTCGAGGAGATGGTCGCTCGCCGGCTCGCGCGCGAGCCGATCGCATACGTCCTGGGCGAGAAGGAGTTCTGGAGCCTGCCTTTCCGCGTGTCGCCCGCGGTTCTGATCCCGCGGCCCGAGACCGAGACCGTGGTCGAAGCGGCGCTGGCGCAGATCTCGAAACGGAACGCGCCGCTGCGGCTCCTCGACCTCGGCACCGGCTCCGGCTGTCTCTTGCTCGCGCTCTTGTCGGAGCTGCCGCAGGCGACCAGGCTCGGCATCGATCTTTGCGCCCGGCTCTGGCGCTGGCGCGGGTCAACGCCGAGCACCTGAACCTCGCCGAGCGGGCTCGCTTCGAGCAGCAGAGCTGGTGCGCCGGGCTCGCGGGCGCGTACGATCTGATCGTCGCCAACCCGCCCTATGTCGGCGCGGCCGACCTCGGCGGCCTCGAGCCGGAGGTCCAACAGTTCGAGCCGCGGCTCGCGCTGATCGCCGGGCCCGACGGTCTTAGTGCCTATCGGGCGTTGGCACCGGACGCCGCGCGTCTGCTGGCGCAAGGCGGCAGCGCGGCGCTTGAGATCGGCCAGGGCCAAGCCGCGGCGGTCATCTGCGATTCTCGCCGATCAGGGGCTCGAGGTCATCGAGCGGCGGCGGGACTTGGCCGGCGCTGTGCGTTGCCTGGTCGCGCGGCGCGCAGCCGAGGTGCTCGAACAGTAGCGTCGTCGGCAAGAGTGGGCTATGCGTCCGCATCGACATCGTGGAGTCGGGCGCGGCGACGGATCGGACCATCCATCGCGCCTCCAGCAGGAAGGCGCCCCCCATGAACGGCATTCGAAGATCGCCAGACCAGCCTGCAAGCCGGCGTCCGTGGCTGGCGCTCTCGATCGGGCCGCGGCGCTGCTCGCGGCCTGCGAGCAGCCGGCCGACCCGTCCGCGGCCGAAGGCTCTGCCCCGCCGCCGGCGGTGACCGTGATCACGCTGCAGCCCACCGCGATCACGCCCGGCGAGCAGTTCAACGGCCGGGTCGCGGCGGTCGATTCGGTCGACCTGCGCGCGCGGGTGACCGCGTTCCTCGAGCAGCGACTGTTCGAGGAGGGCGCCGACGTCGCGGCCGGCGATCTTTTGTTCGTGCTCGAGCAGGAGCCTTTGCAGGCGGTGGTCATGCAGCGGCAGGCCGAGCTGGCGAGCGCCGAAGCGAACAAGACCAATACCGCGGCGCAGCTGAAGCGCGGTGAGGAGCTGGTCAAGAACGGCCACATTCCGAAATCGGAAGTCGATATACGGCGCGCCTCGGACCAGATGGCGGCAGCGGACATCCAGGAGGCCCAGGCAGCGCTCGCGCAGGCGCAGATCGACCTCAGCTACACCAAGATCCACGCTCCGATCGCGGGCCGGATCAGCCTCGCCGCGGTCAGCGTCGGCAACCTGGTCGGCCCCGACAGCGGGGTGCTCGCGACCATCGTCAGTCAGGAGCCGATCTACGTCACTTTCCCGGTCACCGGGCGGCGACTGCTGGAGCATCGTCGTGCCCAGGATGACACCGGCGGTGAGCCCGTGGTCTGGGCGACCCTGCCCGACGGCTCGCGCTATGAGCATCCCGGCAAGCTGGACTTCCTGGACGTGCAGGTCGACCCCGGCACCGATACCCTGGCGGTGCGGGCGGATTCCCAATCCGGAGCGCGTGCTGATCGATGGCCAGTTCGTCGGCGTCCGGGTCGAGCGGGGCGAGCCCGAACAGGTCTTGCGGTGCCGCAGCCGGCGCTCCAGGCCGATCAGGCCGGCCCCTACGTGCTGGTTGTGGGCGACGACGGCAAGGTCGCCGTGCGGCGGGTCGCGTCGGCGATCTGGCCGGGGCCCAGGCGGTGATCCGCAATGGCCTCAGGGCGGGCGATCGGGTGATCGTCGACGGCATCCAGAAGGTCCGACCCGGCATCGGAGTGACGACGAGCGAGGGGGCGCCCGCGCCCGGCAGGGCGAGAGCGAGAGCCAGCATTTGAAAGGCTGACCGAGTACGGTTAGACTGCGAACGACGCCCTTCCTCGTCACTTCGTCGTGCGGGGCAGCCGAGGCCAGACCGCGAAAACCTACGCCAGGGAACGTCGGAGAACCGCATGCTGGCGCACTTTCAGGTCTCGCAGTGCGTCTCCGAAGTTGGTCACCTCATTCAGCTCGGGTTCGCGAGCATGAGAGGATAGCCGTGAACGGAACTGAGCGACGCTCACCCGCCGCCACCGATCATCTGCCTTTCTTGATAGCGGCACCAGGTCAGAGCGACGGCCTGTTCAGCACGATCTTGGTCTCCCTGATCATCGTCGTGTTCTTGGTCGGGATTTTCTACCTCCGCCCTCACTCGCTCCCCGGGCACATGGCGCACGGGACGGGACAAGGTTCAGATGCAGATCGTGGGCGTGCTGGCCCTGCTCGCACTCTTCACCCACGATCATGCCTTCTGGATCGGGGCGTCTTGATCGCCATCATCCAGTTCCCCGACTCTTCCTCGCCGCTGGGCTCGATGGCCCAGTCTCTCGAGAAGCTGGCCGGCAGCGCGCCGCCGCCGGGCGCGGCGATGTCGATCCCGGCCGCCGAGGTTGCGCCCGAGCAGGCGGTGTCCACGAAGCCAATGCCCACGAGATCGCGCCGGACGCGCAGATGGAGCGCGCGCCGGAGCACGTGGCCTGACAGCATGCTCGAGTTCCTGCTCTGCTCCTCGCTGACGATCTTGCCCGACTTCCTGTTCCGGAAGTACGTCCAGGGCAAGCGGTTTGGCCGTGAGATCACGCTGTTCTCACTGTGGTACGGGCTCCGCTGGGCATCACCGCCTCGTGCTGCTGACCCTCACGCTGATCACAGTGATCTTCTACTTTCACCCGCGACCAACAGCGCCATCTCCTATTTCCGACCGTGCCCATCGTGACCGGAACCGTCGGTCGCGTGGCGGAGGTGTTCGTCGGGCTGCGCGCGGAAGTGGAGGCCGGCACGCCGCTGTTCAGGCTCGATAGCACCGAGGAGCAGGCCGACGTCGAGAGCGCCCGACGGCGCATTGCCATGATCGACGCGGAACTCGAGGTCGCCAGGATCGGGCTCCAAGTCGCCGAGGGTACCATCGTCGAGATCCAGTTTGTTACGCTCAGGCCCTCGAAGATTACGAACCAGAGCCCGATTTTTCGAGCGCAACCCGGACGCGATCCCGAACACGACGTCGAAACGGCCAGGACCTCGTCGAGGCCCGCAAGGGCGCGCTCGACGCCGGATCGCGGGCAAGGCCCCGGCCGAGGAAGAGATGAACACGCTTCTTCCCGCCCGACAAGGCCGACCGTGGCGGAGGAGTTGTTGACGAAGCTCGCCAAGACCACGATTTATGCGGGCGTGACCGGCCGGCTCGAGCAGTTCACGCTCCGGCCCGGTCGTACTGGTCAACCCGATCCTGCGCCCCGCCGGCATCCTGATCCCGCGCGAGGCGGGGCGGATCGGGCTGCAGGCGGGCTTCAACCAGATCGAGGCGCAGGTGATCCGCCCCGGCATGATCGGCGAAGCGGACCTGTGTTCCCGTCCCCTTCAAGATCATTCCGCTGGTGGTCACCGATGTGCAGAGCGTGATCGCCGCCTGCCAACTGCGCTGACCGATCAGCTTGTCGACCCCATGCAGGCGCCGCGGCCCGGTGCGATCACCGCCTTATCTGGAGCCGCTCTTCCAAGCCGGCCTCGAGGCTCTCCCGCCCGGGAGCAGCTGCGCGGTCAACGTCTACACCAGCAACCATGACAAGCTGCAGTCGCCCGATGTCGGCACCCTTGAGGGCATCGGCCTGCACGCGATCGACGCGGTCGGCGTGGTGCACGCAGCGCTCCTGCGCCTCCAGGCGATCCTGCTGCCGGTCCGGACCCTCGTCCTCTCGGGCGGCCACTAGCATCGGGCCGGGACGGCCGGTTGACCTGAGATGATCTCGAACATCTTCATCGAGCGGCCGCGGCTTAGCAATACGCTGAACGAAGTACGCGGCAAGGAACAATAGAAATCTATTGCTAGGAGTTTTGGTTTGGCGACCCGGATGGAGGGATGAAAGTTCGCTGCTCGTACGGCGGAACGATTACGTGAAATTCATCCAACCGATGGTCGCATCTGGTTCGCGAAGCCAGTTGGTATGTCATTCTCGATGAACACAAGCTTATCCCCGGAAATAGCGCTTCGTACCTGGCCGGTTTTCAGCGTGCGCAGGAACGCATCGCAACATTCCTGCCGAATGTCCAGCTCAACACTCCGCCGCTTGACCCTTTGCAGGATTTTGTACAGCGCAGCGGGGTTCTGACGATCATTTTGCTCGGCTATAACCTGCCGGCGCTGGCCATCCTGCTGTATTTTTTACTGCTCATTTCGTCGATCATGGCGCAATGGCAAAGCAAGGAAACAGCCATATTGACGAGTCGTGGTATGACCTCGCGGGGGTTCTGCGGCTCACCCTTCTGGAGCAATCGCTGCTGTTCATCGTAGGGTATCCATTGGGGATCCTGTTTGGTCTATTGATCGCTCGTCTGATGGGGTATACCGCCAGCTTCCTGACATTCACTGGAAGGGCCCCGTTACCGGTTTCCATGCAGGGTTATAGCTTTCTGCTGACACTCCTGGCGTTGGGCGTTTCGCTGTTCTCTCGTTTGTGGCCGATCGTGCGCGCTGGCCGCCAGAACATTGTGACCGAGGAGCATGAATGGGCGCGTCCCTCACAGGGCCCTTCTGGTATCGCTATTACCTGGATTTTCTGCTCATCATTCCCACCTATTACAGTTACCTGCAAATGCGAGCACGCGGCTCGCTGGCAACTTCCTCACCAGCCGCGCGGAAGATCTCTATCAGGATCCATTGCTCGTCGTCGTTCCCGCGCTGTTTGTGATCACGGCGGCCCTGATCACCATGCGTTTATTTTCGGTAGCCATGCGCCTGTTGGATGTGCTCGCCAACCGTACATCCTGGCTGAGCGTGCATCTAGCCTTGCGTCAACTGGGACGCCAAAGCCATGAGTATGTCAGCCCGTTGTTGTTGGTGATCATTTCGTTGTCGCTTGGGATTTATACACTCTCCATGACGGCAGCCTCGACCAATGGCTCGTGGACCGGATGTATTACCGTGCTGGCGCAGACATGACCTTCACACCTCTACCGCCGACTGGAGATGTCGGCATTTCGGATGGCAACTGGGTACCCACACCGCCAGAATTCACACAACTCAACGGCGTGCTGGGCGCCACTCGCGTGGGACACTACCCCTCACGCATTACCCTGAGCGACACGGATGGAATTTTGCTGCGCTTTCATGGCCATCGATCGCGTCGATTTTCCACAGGTCGCCTGGTGGCACGCCGACCTGGCGCCCGAGCCTCTTGGGCAGCCTGATAAATTGTTTGGCAATGACACCAGATGGCATTCTCGTCTCGCGGAAATTCCTCACGGAGAACTCGTTGCGCATTGGTGACCAAATTTCCATCCAGGTGGATGCGACGGAAATCTTCAAGTCGAGATCGCTGTTTACTGTTGTGGGCGTTTTCGATTATTTCCCGACCGTCTATGAAGAGCAACGTATCACGGTGATCGGCAACCTCGATCATCTCAACTCCATGTTCGGGTTTGTCCCGATCCATGATATCTGGTTGAAGATCCAGCCAACCGCTGAAGAAGCGCAGATTACCAAGACTTGCCATCGACTGTCAATCTGGTTCCAAGCACCGGCAGAAATGCCGGCATCCTGATCGCGGAGGAGCGTGGGCAGATGGAAGCGTGGGTATCTTCGGCACGTTGACAGTAGGGTTTCTTGCTTCCGCTGCGATGGCGATTTTGGGATTGCTTCTCTATAGCTATGCCTCGCTGCGTGACCGCATGTATCGCTTTTCCGTTTTGCACGCGGTAGGGTTACGACATCGTGAGATCGTAACGCAAGTGGTCATGGAATATACCTTTCCTGGCTGCCTTTGGTGCTTGGGCGCGCTGATTGGACTACTGTCATCCCAATTGTTTGTTCCTTATTTCCGCATCACTGGTGAAAAGGGAATTCCTCTACCACCGCTCATCCCCTTGATTTCCGAGCAGTCGATGGCTAACCTGGCAATTCTGTTTACCGTGATTATCCTTGTGGCTGAAGTTTCCACGATCACATCGGCGTTGCGCCGCAAACTGATAAGGATCCGCTAATGAAACGTTCTTTCCTCCCGCCTCGCGACTCATCTCGGAGTTCCAAGGGGTATGGACTTTGACCTGGCGGGATATTCCGTGGTCGTTTATCACCCCCGACGAAAAAAGGATCTGACTGCCGTGTTTCCCGCAAAGCTTCCCGTTCGTTCCATGGGCGAGCTTTTAGTCTTAATACTGGTATTGTTTGTCCCGTTTTTCGCTGCCTGTTCCGCCCATTGGCAAGTACGCGCAGTCTACTCCTACGGCTATTCCATTGCCAGTGATCGCGCAAAAGCCAACGTATGAAGTCCAGCGCGGCGACTCGACCAGCGAATTGATCTTCACCGGGCGGATCGCGCCGGTTGAAAAACAGGAGCTTGCCTTCGCAGCCACCGGGCGCGTGGAGAAGATCCATGTCCGGCGCGGCGATGCGGTCACCAAAGATCAGCTTCTGGCAGAGCTCGAGCCGCGAGGATGAATACGCCCTCCGCCGTGCCCAGGCGAATTTTGAAAATCGCTCAGTTGCGCCTGGAACTGGCGCGATTGCAAGGTCCGCAGAACTCCGAGATCAACAGGATTAACGTTGCCATCCAGGAGCAGGATGTGGAACTGGCGCAGATCGCGCTGGATGAGATCAATGTCACCTATGAGGGTTTGCACATCACATCGCCCATCGACGGGACCGTGCTCTCCGTCTCCATCCTCGAAGGCGGTACGGTCAGGCCGATAAGACGGTCATTGTGGTCGCCATCTCGATGATCTGGTAGTAAGCGCAACCACAAGTCCGAACGATCTCGAACGGTTAGTGATTGGAATGGATGTCAAAGTGACCTCGATAGGCAAAATATTCCGGTTGTCGAAGGAAAAATCCGAGCGCTGCCGTATCCGTATGGCAATGCGGAAAAAATGACCGATGGTTCCGTGCAGGTAGAGTTGGATCAATCTCCGGCCGCTGGGTTATGAGGCCGGCGATATGGTCAGCGCCAACATCATTCTTGAACAGAAGGACGATGTGCTTTGGCTCCCGCTCCAGGCAGTCCGTGAATTCGAAGGGCGTTATTTTGTGATCGTCAAAGATGGCGATGTAGAACGCCGCGTGAATGTTAAGGTTGGCATCGTTGACGAGGATCGGATCGAAATCATCGATGGACTTCGCGAAGGCCAGGTGGTGGTTGCGCCATGACAGACGACATACTGGTTCACTGCGATGGGCTGGTCAAGATCTACAAGGTTGCCAACCTGGAGGTCACGGCCCTGCAGGGGCTCGATCTGGATGTGGCGCGCGGTGAGATGCTTGGCGTTGTGGGAGCCAGCGGCAGTGGCAAATCCACGCTTATGAATATCCTGGGTGGGCTGACCGTCCTCTCGGCCAGGTCTCGGTCGATGGCGGGATCTGTTAAGATGTCGGTTGCGGACATCAATCACTACCGGCGTACCAAGATCGGTTTCATCTGGCAACAGGCTGCTCGTAACCTGATCCCCTACCTGACTGCCCTCGAAAATGTCCGTTTGCCTATCACCATTCAGTCGCGAAACTGGACGAGAAAAACCACGTGCCGAAGCATTGTTGGATTCGGTAGGACTTGCCGAGCGCAAAGGCCATCGCCTTTCGGAGCTCTCGGGAGGCGAGCAGCAGCGTGTCGCCATCGCGGTCGCTCTGGCAAACGACCCTGTTTTGTTACTTGCCGATGAGCCAACCGGAGAAGTGGATACCAACACGGCACTGGGAATTTTCGAACTGCTCAACGATCTGAACCGCAGGCATGGGCTGACCACGATCATCGTGAGCCATGATCCGGATATTGCCCGACGTGTGGATCGTGTCGTTGCGATCCGTGACGGGAAGACATCCAGCGAGACGGTGCGCCAATCCGCGCAAAAAGCAAAGGGCGAAGTTTTCAACGAAGTCGTGCTTGTTGAATTCAGCCGGACGTCTCCAGGTCCGCGTGAGTACCTCGAACAGTTTCACATCCACGGACGGGTTCATCTCGAAGCCCGTGAGGATGGCATCCTCATCCGCCCGGCATCGGGGAACGGATCCGAAAACCGATTCGCAGCCTACCTGGCAAAGATCCAGTCGGAAGTAATCGAACCAGAATGCACACGGACTGCGCGGCTGGTGGAAGCGTTTGCGCGGCGGCAGGAGTTCAGATGCAATGAGTGCAGTTTGTCTCCTCTCGCCGGAATGCGGATTGTCGCAGATCCCACTGCAGGCGGGAGTAATCCGTCCTACGAAGACGAAGACTATATTATCCAGACCCGAGGAGTAGAGCGTGTCTACAGGATTGGTGAACGGACTGTTCAGGCGTTCGCGGCGTAGACCTGGATATTGGTCAGGAAGCATTTCGTAGTTCTGAAAGGACGTTCAGGGAGCGGCAAAACCACGCTGTTGAACTGCATCGGTGGATTGGACCGCCCCACTACTGGCAGTGTGAAGGTGTTGGGCGGCGACCTGGCCGAATTGGACGAAGATCAGCTGGCATTGTGGCGCAGACATCAATTGGGATTTGTCTTTCAGTCCTTCGGGTTGCTGCCGACTCTTTCTGCTTATGAGAACGTGGATCTGATGCTGCAACTCGTTGGACTTCCCGCCCGGAGCGTCGTGAAAGAACGCTGCAATGTATTGAGTTGGTTGGGTTAACAAATTGGATGCATCACCGTCCGCATGAGATGTCGGGCGGGCAGCAGCAGAGGGTTGGCATCGCGTGGGGCGCTGGCGAACCATCCGCGACTGTTGTTGCCGATGAGCCAACCGGTGAATTGGACAGTAATACCTCCGCGAGATCCTCAAGCTTTTCCAGCAGATCGTTGCGACAGAGCATATTACGATATTGATGTCCTCGCATGATCAGCTTGTAGACAAGTATGCAGATGAAGTCGTGTCATTGAAAGATGGCCAGATTGCGCTTCAACAGTGAGATCGTATGATGGACCATCATCTGAGGAACATAAACATGGAAAGCTCAAAAACGATGAAACAAGTTTCTCCGGAAGGACTACGCTGGTTTCAAGATGCCAGGTTCGTTATGTTCATTCATTGGGGTCTGTATTCCCTTTTGGCGCGTGAGGAAGCCGGGTCCCGTGCCAATGCTGATGCCGCTGACAAAGGCAAGATGACCAAAAACTCTTGAGTACCTCACCTGAATGATCAAGTGAAAAGGATGAAATATGCAGCAAGAATTCTTAAAAAATTTTGACGAAGTGATTGGTGCCGGGCCGTTTCGTGACGACTGGACTGGCCCACTTAAGGTCCCCGCCTGGTACCAGTGCGGAAAATTCGGGATTTTCATTCACTGGGGCGTCTATTCGGTGCCAGCGTTCGGCAATGAATGGTATCCGCGCAATATGTACAGCCAGGGATGCCCGAATTCGAGCATCATCGTGCCACCTATGGAACGCAGCGCGAGTTCGGTTATAAGGATTTCATTCCGCAATTTAACGCCAAAACTTTGACCCGCAGCTCTCTGACGATCTCTTTCAGAAATCCGGCGCCCGCTTTGTTGTCCCGGTTGCCGAGCATCACGATGGTTTCCAAATGTATGCCAGCGTGCTTTCAGATTGGAACGCTGCCAAAATGGGCCCGAACGGGATGTGCTCGGCGAACTGGCCGGGGCGTTGCGGGGAAAAAGGATTGGTTTTCGGCGTCTCCAACCATCGGGCCGAGCATTTCTTCTTCTTTGATGGCGGACTGAAATCCGAGGCGGATGTCACTGATCCACGCTGGGCCGATTTCTACGGCCGCCGCATCCCGCTCCGGCTGATCTGGGGGACCTGGAAGCTAACCCACCAACCCAGGCTCACCTGGAAGATTGGCTGGCACGCAACTGCGAACTGGTCGACCAATACCAGCCACAACTGGTTTGGTTCGACTGGTGGATCCAAAACCGGGCGTTTGAACCGTACCTGAAAAAGTTTGCTGCTTACTACTATAACCGGGCGACCGGTAAAAAGAAGTTGCCATTAATCACAAATTTCAGGCGTTCGCCGCCGGCACCGCTGTCTTTGACGTCGAGCGTGGCCAATTTGCCGAGATCGCGCCGTTCTTCTGGCAAACCGATACTTCCATCTCCAAAAACTCCTGGGGGTACGTCCACCAGCAAGATTACAAGACCGCCGATGAAATTCTCTGCGATCTAATCGATATCGTCAGCAAGAATGGCGCTTTGCTGCTAAATATTGGCCCCCGTCCCGATGGTACCATCCCTGAAGCTGACAGGAAATCTTGCTGGAAATTGGCAATGGTTGGAACTCAATGGCGAGGCCATTGATCAGCCAGGGCCTGGCAGGTTTTTGGCGAGGGCCCAACGAAATCGTCGCCGGTGAATTTAATGACACAAACGGAACTGATTTACCAGCGCCGATCTCCGCTTTACCGAAAAAGGCGAAACCCTGTATGCCATGGCTCTCAAATGGCAGGAAAACGGGCGGATTCGATCAAATCACTGACCCCGGATCGCCTCCAAATTAAAAAGTTGAATTGCTCGGAAATTCTGGTCAACCTGCCTGGAACCTGAGCGCCGACGGTCGGGATTGGATCTGACCTCTTGCAAGCCTTCACCATTCCCGCTCGCTTTTAAAATCAGCTAGCGATCCGCAAGGAGAAATACCCCATGTCTGCTGAATATGCTGTCACCCTGTCCAAATTTCTACTGGGTGATATGTCCGTTGAATATATTCTGGCGGTTGAATCCCAAATCGTTGGTCTACGCCTTACCCTGCCTCGACGATCGGTGAATTGGCCGTGCGCGGCGAGTTTTCACAAACGTTTGAAGTGCTCCTGCTGCCCAAATTTACGCCCCCGATGCGCGCCTGGCAGGTCGAGTCACTTGCACAGGTGAAATTGATCGGTGATGCGGTCAGCGGCTATGCCCAGGGCAGCACCATGCGCAACAGCGAAACCGTTGCCAGCCTGTGGTATGCCGGGCAGGAGATTTCAAAAATGACCCGGTGACTGAAATTGTGACGACGTTGCGGTCAGAGCGCGGGCTATGCCTGCGAACACCATCTGATGTATCGCGAAGGGATAAATCCTTTACAGTTTGGACAGACTTCCGCAACGAAGGGAACGTGCCGCTTACTCTGGAAATGCTCGCCAGTTTCTCTCTCTCGGGCTTGACCCCGTTTGCTGAGGACGATGTGCCCGACCGGCTTTTCCTGCACAGTTTCCGCAGCCATTGGAGCGCCGAGGGCAGGCATGACTGCCAATCAGTAGAAGACCTGGGATTGGAACGTTCCTGGTTACCGCACGCCATCCGGCCGAACGTTTTGGGCAGGTCGGTACCA
>CAWJAY010000005.1:0-234078 GCA_963840925.1 uncultured Alphaproteobacteria bacterium | reverse complement strand
AGCCTGACTACCGCTGCCAAGGGCAATGCGTGCGCTCTGATTCAGAAACTTTTCGGCAGGCCAGCCTGCTTGAGAACGCCGTTAGCCGTGTGCCGGGATTTGATCTTCTGATCGACCGGAAACCTACGATCGTTCAGAGGACTATGTCAGATTTCTTGATCGCCCTTGCCTTTGCGCTCTACCCAACACCCAGCCTGCTTGAGTAGCTTTTTCACTGCCGGCGCGTAGTCAGCCACTAAACTGAATGGCGGTGCGTGCGGTCACGCGCTATCAAACTAAATGGAAATTCACTGCCAGTGGCAACTCCGTTGGCCTCGAGCAGCTCAGGGATTAACACCCTCAATTTCGTGACCAGAACTTCCAAATTGTCGGCCTCCGTCACTAGGCCTGGAATGTTTTCGCTCTCGGCAACCCAGACGGCCGCCTCGAAGTCCCAGGTTGCCGTGACCGTGTATTCCTGGTTCATCATAACCAAGCCCCTATGGCGCGCGATCACGCACATCTCGGCGCTGCTGACGCTATGTAGGCTCGCCCGATGCTGGTGTCCATGTGGGCAGCCGAACTGCCGCCCACCTCGCTTGTCCCGATCGCGCGTCCTGCTACCATCTATGGCGGGCGCGCGGTCGACGCACCGGGGGCAAGCGAGGGGGCGGCGTTGAAGATCACGGCTGTGCGGGTGCGCAAGGTCCGGGGCGTCATGCCGACCGAGGGGCCGTTCTGGGAGGAGCGGCTGGTCCGGCCGATCGACGTCTATCCCGCAGTTTCGCGCCGAGCAGCACCTTGGCGAATACGGCCGCCAGGTCGGCGACCGCGGCCTCGAGATCGAGAGCGTTTTTCCTGACCATCGAGACCGATGACGGCGTGAGCGGCAGGTCCGGGCCGTTCCGCGAGCCCTGCGCCCACATTGTGGCCACTCAGCTCCGCCCGGTTCTGCTGGGAAAAGACCCGCGTCGCGAGCGAATATCTGTGGGACGTCATGCACCGGTTGCTGGTGCACGGCCGCCAGGGCGAGGCGATGTTCGCGATCAGCGTCGTCGACTGCGCGCTCTGGGACCTCAAGGGCAAATGGCTCGGCCAGCCGGTCTGGCGGGTCCTGGGCGGGCCGACCCGAACCGAAATTCCCGCTTACGCCAGCATGCTCGGCTACGCCGTCCTCGACCCCGGCCGGGTGCGCGAGCGCGCGCTCGCGGCCAAGGAGCAGGGCTACCGCGCCCAGAAATGGTTTTTCCGACACGGGCCGATGAGCGGGCCCGAGGGGCTCAAGAAAAACGTCGAGCTGGTCCGGACGCTGCGCGAGACGCTGGCCGATGACGACGAGATCATGCTCGATTGCTGGCAGAGCTTCGATTTTCGCTATCTGCTGGCGCTCTCGGCGCGGATCGAGGAATTCCGCCCGTACTGGCTCGAGGAAACGGCGATGCCGGACCGGATCGAGACCTACCGGCGGTTCAAGGAAAAAACCAAGTTCCGCTCGCCGGCGCCGAGCACGACTACACCCGCTGGGGCATGCTGCGCTTCATCGAGAAGGGTGCGCTCGACGTCTATCAGCCCGACCCCTACTGGTGCGGCGGCCTGTCCGAGACGCTCAAGATCGCGGCGTTGACCACGACCCATGATCTGATCTGCATCCCGCACGGCCACTCGACCCACGTCAACGCCGCCTTCTCGGCGCTGCAGTCGCCGATCCACACGCCCTGGCAGGAATTCCTGGTCAAATGGAACGCGGTCCACCAGTTCTGGTTCGAGCAGCCGCTCGAGCCCCAGAACGGCGTGATCCGGCTACCCGAGTTTCCCGGGATTGTGCCCGCCGCTCGACGAGACCAAAATCGAGGCGAGCGAGGAGCTCTGAGCGCCGCCTCGCTGCGCTTCCCTGGCTCGATCGCGGTGAAAATCGAGGCCAGGAAAAAACCGATGTTTCGGAATGAAATCAGGGAGAGATGACCGATGTTTCGATGGAACCGCCGCCGCACGCTGCAGGGACTGGGTGCCGCGCTGGCCGGCACCACCATGCTCGGTCGTGCGGCCGGCGCGGGCCGCGCTCGCGGTCGGCAACCCGACCCCGCCCGACTACCCGATCGAGGATGGCGCCAAGCTGCGCGTGCTCAGGCCGTCCAAGTTCGTCCAGGGCGACGAGGACCTGTTCAACGCCAACTCCAAGAAATTCACCGATCAGACCGGCGTCCCGGTCACGGTCGACAACCAGAGCTGGGAGGACCTGCGCCCGCTGACCTCGGTCTCGGCCAACGTCGGCTCCGGCCCCGACGTCGTGCTGGCCTGGCAGGAGGACCCGCAGCTGTTCGCCGGCAAGCTGCTCGTGCTCGACGACCTCGCCGCCTACCTCGGCGAGAAGTACGGCGGCTGGTTCCCGGTCGCCGAGCACTACGGCAAGAACGCCGCGACCGGCGAGTGGGTCGCGCTGCCGATCGGCGGCGGCGGCGCCACGATGGTCTATCGCCAGGGTTGGCTCAAGGAGGCAGGCTACGACAGCGTGCCGGGCGATTTCCCGGGCTTTCTCGAGCTCTGCAAGGCGCTCAGCAGAGCGGTCATCCGGCCGGCTTCGCGCTCGGACACGCGGTCGGCGATGCCGGCTGGACCGACTGGGTGCTCTGGGGCCACGGCGCCGCGATGATCGACGAGCAGGAGAATGTGATCATCAACAGTCCCGAGACCATCGAGGCGCTGAACTACGCCAAGGCGCTCTACGATACCTTCATCCCGGGCACGCTGTCCTGGCTCGACCCATCGAACAACAAGGCCTTCATCGCCGGCGAGCTCGGTCTCACGAGCAACGGCATCTCGATCTACTACGCCTGCAAGACCGCCAAGGACGCGGCGACCAAGGCGCTCGCCGACGACATCCAGCACGCCGCCTACCCGATCGGCCCGGTCGGTTTCCCGAGCCAGGGCGCGCTCGTGATCAACTCGATCGTGTTCGCCTACACGCCTTACCCGAACGCCGCCCGCGAGTACCTCCGCTTCATGTTCGAGGAGGAGCAGTACGCCGCCTGGCAGGAGGCGAGCATCGGCTACTGGTGCCATCCGCTGCAGGCCTACGACAAGAACCCGGTGTGGACCGCCGACCCGAAGCACACGCCCTACAAGGACGTGATGCGCAACGCTTTGCCGCAGAGCTACAAAGGCCCGCCGAGCGAGGCGGCGGCGGCGGTCAAGGCCGACTTCGTATCGGTCGACATGTTCCAGAGCGTCTGCGCCGGCCAGTCGACGCCCGAGGACGCCGTCGCCGAGGCCGAGCGCCGCGCCAAGCGCTATTTCCGGTCCTAGCGGCCGGGGACGCCCGACGCCCGGCTGCTATTCCGCGGGCGTGGCGGCCCGGGCGCGCAGCGCCTGCTGCAGCGCCCGGTCGATCGCCCCGGTCGGGCGGGTGAACGGGGCGAGCAGGTCGTACAGCACCGGGGTTACGAACAGCGTCAGCGTCGAGGCGATGCCGAGGCCGCCGATCACGACGATGCCGATCGCGGCCCGGCTCTCGGCGCCGGCGCCGGTCGCGATCGCGAGCGGCACCGCGCCCAGGATGGTCGAGACCACGGTCATCACGATCGGGCGCAGCCGCAGCACCGAGGCTTCGATCACCGCGTCCCGGATCGAGCGGCCTTCGTCGCGCAACTGGTTCGCGAACTCGACGATCAGGATGCCGTTCTTGGCCATCAGCCCGACCAGAAGGATGATGCCGATCTCGCTGTAGATGTTGAGCGAGTTGCCGGTCAGCCACAGCGAAAGCGAGCGCGCCCGAGACCGCGAGCGGCACCGAGAGCATGATGATCAGCGGATGGACGAAGCTCTCGAACTGGGCCGCGAGCACCAGGAACACGATCAGCAGCGCCAGAGCGAAGGTCACCGCGATCCCGCCCGAGGTCTCGAGGAACTGCTGCGACTGGCCGGCGAAGCCGAGCTTGGCTTCGGGCGGCAGGGTCTCGCTCGCGACCTCTTGCATGAAGCGGATCGCGGAGCCCAGGTCGTAGCCCTCGGCGAGCGCGGCCGAGATCGTGATCGAGGGCAGCCGGTCGTAGCGCCGAAGCGCCGGCGCGGCCGCGCCTTCGCGCAGCTGGACCAGCCCCGCCAGCGGCACCAGCTCGTTGCTGGTGGTCGAGCGCACGAAGATGTTGGCGAGATCGGTCGGCGTGCGCCGGTCCTCGGCACGCGCCTGGACGATCACCGGGTACTCGCGACCGCGATCGGCGTAGTCGGTGATCTCGCGCGAGGCGAGCATCGTCTGCAGGGTCTGAGCGATGGTCTCGGCGCCGATGCCAAGGTCGTCCGCCTTGTCGCGATCGATCATCACGTCGAACTGCGGCTGGTTCTGCTCGAAGTCGGTCTCGACGTTCTGCAGGCCCGGATTGGCCTCGGCGCGCTCGATGATCGCCTGGCTCCAGCGCTGGACCTCGCCATAGTTCGGACCGCCGATCACGACCTGCACCGGCGTCCGGCTGCCGCGCAGCCCGAGGCCGGCAGGGCTCGACGGGAACGCGCGCGCGCCCGGCGAGCGCCGAGAGCTCGGGAATCAGCGGGCGGATGATCGCCTGCTGGTCGCGCGCGCGCTCGCCCCAGGCGGCGAGCCGGCGACCACGAACGCCTGATGCGGCTGGCCGTTGCGGCCGACGATCGCAAAGATGCGCGCCGCCTCGCCGCTCGCGCGCAGCGGCTCCAGGATCGCCTCGACCTCGCGGACCTGGCCGTCGGTGTAGCCGATCGTCGAGCCCTGGGGCGCGGTCACCGAGACGAAGAAGACGCCGCGATCCTCGGTCGGCACCAGCTCCTGCGGCAGCGCGCGGTACAGCCCGAAAGAGGCGCCGGCCATCAGCGTCGCCGCCGAGCAGCACCACGAGCGGCGCCTCGAGCGCGCGCCTGAGCAGCGCGCCGTAGCCGCGGGTCGCCAGGCGGAGCCCGCGCTCGATCAGCGCGGCGCGAGGCGGCCGCGGCCCTCGGCGCCCTTGAGCAGCTTGGTGCAGAGCGGCGGACAGAGCGTCAGCGCAACCACCATCGAGATCAGCGACCGCGACCGCGAGCACGAAGCCGAACTCGGTGAACAGCCGGCCCGCCTCACCCTCGAGGAAGGAGATCGGCACGAAGACCGCGATGAGCGTCAGCGAGGTCGCGATCACCGCGAAGGTCACCTGGCGGGTGCCGAGCACGCCCGCGACCAGCGGGCTCTCGCCGAGCTCGATCCGCCGCTGGATGTTCTCGAGCACCACGATCGCGTCGTCGACGACGATGCCGATTGCCAGGATCAGCGCCAGCAGGGTCAGGATGTTGATCGAGAAGCCGAAAGCGTAGATGCCGATGAACGCGCCGATCACCGCGACCGGGATCGTGACCGCCGGCACCAGCGTCGCGCGCGCCGAAGCGAGGAACGCGAAGATCACCAGCACCACCAGCACGATCGCGATCCCGAGCGCGATGCAGGACCTCGCTGGATCGATTCGTTGATGAAGACCGCGTCGTCGGAGCCGATCTCGAGCTCCATGCCTTCGGGCAGGGTCGGGCGGATCAGATCGAGCTGGGCGCGCACGCGATTCGAGATCGCGATCGTGTTGGCCTGCGACTGCCGGAGCACGCCGATGCCCACCGATTCGCGCCCGTCGGAGCGGACGATCGTCTGGTCGTCCTCGGCGCCGCGCTCGACGTCGGCGATATCGCCGAGCCGGACCGGATAGCCGTCGACCCGCTTGAGCACGATGTTCTGGAACTGCGTGGCGGTCGACAGCCGGCGTATCGGAGCGGACGGTGAACTGGCGGCGCGTCGACTTGAGCTCGCCGGCCGGCAGCTCGACGTTGTTGCGCTCGAGCGCGCTCTCGACGTCCTCGACCGTGAGGTTGCGCGCCGCCATCGCCCGGCGGTCGAGCCAGATCCGGATCGCGTAGCGCCGCTCGCCGAAGATCTGCACCTGGGCGACGCCATCGAGGGTCGCCAGCCGGTCGACGATGAAACGCTCGACGTAATCGGTGATCTCGGCCGGGGTCATCCGGTCGCTGGTGACCGCGATCCGCATCACCGGGTCGGAATTGCTGTCGTTCTTGGTGATCCGCGGCTCGTCGACCTCGTCGGGCAGCTCGTTGCGCACCCGGGCGACGGCGTCGCGCACGTCGTTGGCCGCCTCGTCGATGTTGCGGCCCGGTTCGAACTCGATCACGGTGCGGGCGCCGCCGCGCTGGCTGCGTCGAGGTGATGGTCTTGACGCCGGCGATGCCGGCGATCACGCCCTCGATCGGCTCGGTGATCTCGGTATCGACGATCTCGGGCGCGGCGCCGGTGTAGGTCGTGCTCACGCTGATGATCGGCGGCGTCGACGTCCGGCAGCTCGCGGATCGGCAGACGCAGCAGCGAGGCGACGCCGAGCACCACGATCAGCATGCTGAGCACCGCCGCGAACACCGGCCGCTTGATGCAGAAGTCCGAGAGCTCATCCGCCGCTCTCCTGCACGTCGGCGCCGGCGCGGCGCATCGCGTGACGGTCGACCGGCGGCGCCGTCGCGCAGCCGCTGCAGGCCGGTCTCGCACGACCAGCTCGCCGGCCGCGAGCCCGTCCAGCACCTCGACCGCGCCGGCCGTCGCGCTGGCCGAGCCGCACCCGCGGCGCGCCGCGCTGCGCGTCCTGCGATCTTGAACACGAAGGTGCTGTCGCCCTCGGCGAGCACCGCCTGCTCCGGGATCAGCACCGCCGGCCGCTCCTCGAGCACGACGCTCGACGTGCATGAACATGCCGGCCGGCAGGACCAGGTCCGGATTGGGGATCACCGCGCGCACCCGGAACGCGCGCGAGATCGCGCCGACCCGGGTGTCGATCGTCGCGACCTTGCCCTGGAAGATCCGGCCCGGAAACGCCGCGCTGGTCGCGCCGACCGGCTGGCCACGGCGCATCCGGCCGAAGAAGATCTCCGGCACGCTGAACTCGACCTCGAGCTCCGCCAGATCGTCGAGCGTGGTCAGCACGGTCTCGTCGTCGACCCGCGCGCCGACGTCGATCCGGCGCATCCCGACCACGCCGGCGAACGGCGCCCGGACCGTGCGATCGGCGAGCTGCTTCTGCGCGCCGTCGAGCCGCGCCTGGGCGCCATCGAAAGCCGCCTGCAGCTCGTCGACGGTCGCCTGCGCGACGGTGTTGTTGGTCCGCAGCTTCTGCGCCCGCTCGAGCGCCAGCTGGGCCTCGCGCAGCGAGGCCTCGCGCCTCGCCGACCGCGGCCCGCTCCATCTCGTCGTCGAGGCGGACCAGAACCGCGCCCGCCTCGACCCGCTGGCCCGGCTGCGAACTCGATCTCGGCGACCCGGCCGGCGCTGAGCGCGACGATGTCGACCGCCTGGCGCGCGAGCGTCGTGCCGACCGCCTCGATCCGCTCGCGCATGGTTCCGGCGGCGGCCGGTCGCGACCTCCACCGGCACGGCTCGGGCCTCCCGGCCGACGGCAGCCGCCGCTTCGCCCTCGACCGTCATCCGATGATAGGCAAAGCCCGCCGCGCCGAGGATCAGCAGCAGGAGCGCCGCCAATCACGAGCTGCTTGCCTACCGACACCACCTCACTCCCGGCGCAGACCGGCCGCAGGCGCGCTGCGCGCAGCAGCCCGGCCATCGGCCGCCGCCTGGCCGTTCGACGCCCGGCCGAGAGTTCGCCAGGTCACTTAGCAAAGCATCGCCCGCGGTTCGGGTCCACGCACCATGGTATCGGGCCGCCACCGGCGCTGGTCGGCATCACCACGGATCAGCATCTTGGCTCTCGAGGCTCAGCCCGCCAGATGCTGCTTCAGGAACTCGATCGTGCGCGACCAGGCGAGCTCGGCCGCCGCCTGGTCGTAGCGCGCCGCGTTGGTGTCGTTGTTGAAGGCGTGGTTGGCGCCCTCGTAGACGTAGATCGTGTAGTCGACCCCGGCGGCCTTGAGCGCCTTCTCGTAATCGGCGATGCCGGCGTTGATGCGCTCGTCGATCCCGGCGTACTGCAGCAGCATGGCCGCCTTGATGCTTGGCCGACGTCCTCGGCTCGCCGGCTGCCGGCCGTAGTACGGCACCGCGGCGGCGACGTCAGCCGAGTTGCACCGCGACCTGGTTCGCGAGCGCGCCGCCCCAGCAGAAGCCGACCACGCCGACCTTGCCGGTGCTGGCCTCGTGACCCTTGAGGAAATCGACCGCAGCCACCGCGTTCTGCGCGGTCTGCGTCGGATCGAGCTGGCGGATCATCTCGCGCGCCTGGTCCTCGTTCTCGGGCGTGCCGCCCTGCGGCGACGAGGAAGTCGGGCGCGAGGGCGACGAAGCCCTCGAGCGCGACGCGGCGCGCGACGTCCTCGATATGGGGGTTGAGGCCGCGGTTCTCGTGGATCACCAGCACCGCCGGCAGCTTGCCGCCGGCATCGGCGGGGCGCGCCAGGTAGCCCCGGATCTCGCCGCTCGCACCGGGAAAGCCGACCTGCTCGGTCGACGAGGCGGGCGTCGTCTGACGGCGATGATCGCCGCGTTGGCGTAGTTGTTCTGCAGCAGCGGCAGCAGCGCCGATGCGGCCGCCGTGCCCCCCGCGAGCGCTGCGAGCCGGTCCATGAACACCCGCCGGTCGAGCCGCTCATGGGTATAGTCGTCGTACAGCCTGATGATCTCCTGACGCATCCCGCTCTCCCTTCGTCATCCTTGGCGCCGATCCGAAGAGTGGCTGCCGCCCCCGCTGCGATTCGGAAGGCGGCTCTGGTCTTCCCGCGCGGGCGGCGGCTCAGTCCCGATCGCCGTCCCCGTCGCGCTCTTCGTGATCGCGATGGCGACGCTCCATCTGCTCACGGATCTCGTCCCTCGTGACCGAGCCGTCGTCGTCGTCGTCGAGCCGGCTGAGGATGCGGCTGTAGTCCTCGCCGAACTCCTCCGCCGTGACCATGCCGTCGCCATCGTCGTCATGAGCCTGGAAGCGATCGACCATGCGCTCGCGCATCGCATCCAGCCAGAGCGCCTGGTATTCCTCGAGCGTCAGGCTGCCGTCGCGGTCGGCGTCGAACTCGGTGAGCTTCGCCTGCCGTGCCTGGTCGATCTCGGCCTGCGTCAGCTGGCCGTCGTCATTGGCGTCGAAGGCCTCGAACAGCCCGTCGCCGCCACCGTGATGGCCGTAGCCGTGATGGCGGCCCCAGCCGCCGCCGGCCAGGCTCGCGCCGGCAAAGGCGACGGCGCCGATGGCGAGCGCGCCGGTGGTCAGCAGAAGCTTGGTCGTCCTGGTCATCTTCGAACCTCGTTGCGCTATCGTGGCGATGACCGATAGGAGCAGATAAACGTCGCCGAAGTTCGTCGAAACCAGCCCCGAAGTGTCGGCAATTGTGCCAAGCGCTGATCCCGACACGGTTTGATACACTTTTTCGGCCCAACCCACACCCGCCCGCGCCATACTTCGAATCATAGTCCACGGGCCGGGCGAAGCGAGGTTCGAAGGGTGGAATGGAGCCGTCCGCGCACATCCTGGTCGTCGACGACCACCGCGAGATCCGTGATCTGCTGGCGAAATATCTCGCCCGCCACGAGTTCCGCGTCAGCGCCGCCGAGAACGCAGCGCAAGCGCGCAAGCTGCTCGAGCTGAGCGCGATCGACCTCGTGGTGCTCGATATCATGATGCCGGGCGAGGACGGGCTGTCGCTCTGCCGGCATCTGCGCGCAACGACCGAGCGTGCCGGTGATCATGCTGACCGCGATGGCCGAGGACACCGATCGGGTGATCGGGCTCGAGATGGGCGCCGACGACTACGTCGTGAAGCCGTTCAATCCGCGCGAGCTGCTGGCGCGGATCAAGGCCGTCCTGCGGCGCGACCAACAGCCTGCCGCAGCAGCGCCGACAGGTCGACGCCGAGACGCTGCGCTTCGACCGCTGGGCGCTACAGGTCGGCAAGGCGCGAGCTGGTCGGCGAGGACGGGGTCGCGATCCCGCTCAGCACCGCGCGAGTTTCTGCTGCTCAGCGCGCTGCTCGGCCACCCGCGCATCGTGCTCAGCCGCGACCAGCTGCTCGATCTGACCCGCGGCCGCGCGGCCAACGTGTTCGACCGCAGCATCGACAACCAGGTCAGCCGGCTGCGCCGGAAGGTCGAGGCCGATCCGAAGGAGCCGGCGCTGATCAAGACCGTCTGGGGCGGCGGCTACATGCTGACCGCGGAGGTCACCAGGGCATGAGGCGCGGCTGCCGGGCTGGCTCCGCGCGCCTGTGGCCGCGGCGTCTGGCCGGGCAGATGATCGCGCTCCTGCTGCTCGCCCTGATCCTCGCCCAGGCGGCGAGCTATCTGATCTTCGCCGACGAGCGCTGGGCCGCACTCCAGATCGCCGAGCGCAAGCACATCCTCGCGCGGGCCGCCTCGATCGTGCGCCTGATCGAGAGCACGCCGCTCGCGCTGCACGAGCAGGTGCTGCGCACCGCCAGCAGCCGGCAGCTGCGCTTCTGGCTCAGCGCTCAGAGCGCGGTCGAGCCGACCGAGGCCGACGGCGCCAGCGGGCTGCGCGAGCGCCTGATCGGCCTGCTCGACGACGGCCCGGCGCGCGAGGTCCTGATCGACCTCGGTAGCGGCGGCCGAGCACCTGTGGTCGCCGCGACGGCGACGCCGAGCGCGACCGAGCGGATCGCCGCGATCGGCGAGATCGCGCGGGCGGGCGAGCTGTCGGCCGAGCGCACCGAGCGCTGGCACGGGCGCCGGCACCATCCCCGGCCGCCGCCCGACCTGATGATCTCGATCCACCTCAACGACGGCCAGCTGGTTGAACGCCGGCATGGCGGTGCCCGAGCGGCCGCCGCGCTGGGCGCTGCCGCCCCTGCTCGGACTCGCCGTGACGGCGGTCGCGGTATCGCTGATCGTGATCGTGATGGTCCGCCGGATCACCCGGCCGATGGCCGAGCTGGCGGCGGCGGCCGAGCGGCTCGGGCGCGGCGAGGCGGTGCCTGCCGATCGCCGAGCACGGCTCGCTCGACGTCCGCCAGACCACGCGCGCCTTCAACCGGATGCGCGGCCGGCTGCAGCGCTTCGTCCAGGACCGCACCCGCATGCTGGCGGCGATCAGCCACGATCTGCGCACGCCGATCACGACCTTGCGCCTGCGCGCCGAGTTCGTCGAGGATGAGGAGACCCGGACCAAGCTCCTCGAGACTCTGGACGAGATGCAGCGGATGATCGAGGCGACCCTCGCATTCGCCCGCGAGGAGGCGGCGGCCGAGGACACGCGCACGGTCGATCTCGCAGCGCTGGTCGAAAGCGTCGCGGCCGACCTCGCCGATCTCGGCCAGCAGGTGACCTTCAGCGGCCCCGAGCGCCTGCCTTACGTCGGCCGCCCGATCGGGCTCAAGCGGGCGGTGCGCAACCTGATCGAGAACGCGGTCACCTATGGCGAGCGCGCCCGGGTCGCGCTCGAGCGCGGTGCGGCCGCGCTGCGGATCGTGATCGACGACGACGGCCCCGGTATCCCCGAGGCCGACATGGAAAGGGTGTTCGCGCCCTTTGTCCGGCTCGAGGAGTTCGCGCTCGCGCGAGACCGGCGGGATCGGGCTCGGCATGGCGATCGCGCGCTCGATCGTGCGCGGACACGGCGGCGACATCGGCGTCGCGAACCGCCCGGAGGGCGGCCTGCGGGTCGTGATCCGCCTGCCGACGGCCGAGGCGGTTTGAAACCTGGGAGGGCATGACATGGACGCGAGGTTCCTTCGGACGGTCCTGCCGGCGGCGCTCGCCGCGCTGGTGCTCGGCGCGACCGCCGCAGTGGCCCATCACGGCTGGTCCGGCTACAGCGACACGCCGTTCACGCTGACCGGGGTGGTCGAGGAGGTCGAGCTCGGCCAGCCCCACGGTCATCTGATGGTGAGTGCCGACGGCGGCCACTGGGACGTCGTGCTCGGGCCGCCGGCGCGCAACCGCCGGGCTGGTCTGGTCGATGGCGTGGTCGAGGTCGGGGCCACGGTCACCGCGTATGGCAAGCGTCATCGCGACCCTGACCGGCACGAGATGAAGACCGAGCGGCTGCAGGTCGGTGGTCAGACCTTCGACATCTACCCCGAGCGGCTCTGAGCCATGGAGGACCTGCTCGCGGGCCTCTCGGCCAGCGCTCTCGGCCGGACGATGCGCGGCTCGCTCTGGCTCTATCCGGTCGCCAACGTCACGCATGTGCTCGGCGCCGCGACTCTGTTCGGGGTGATGCTCGCGACCGATCTGCGGCTGCTCGGGCTCGGCAAGGCGCTGTCGAGCGAGGCGGTCCTGGGCTTCACGCTGCCGATCGCCTGGGTGGGCTTCGCGCTCGCAGTGCTGACCGGCCCGCTGCTGTTCGCGGCCGACCCGCTGGTGCTCGCCGGCAACCCGTTCTTCCGGATCAAGCTCGTCCTGCTGCTCGCGGCCGGGCTCAACATCCTGGCCTTCCACCGGCTGCGCCGGCGCGGTAGCGGCGGGTTGCGGCTCAGCGCCGGCCTGTCGCTCGCGGCCTGGGTCGGGATCCTGGTTTGCGGGCGCAGCATCGCCTACTGGTAGCCGTGCTATGACTGAAAACCTGTACGAGAAGATCCGCGCCAGCGCGCCCGCCGACCCCGCGGCGCTGCTGCTCGAGACGCCGGACGGCCGGCGCTATCGGTGGGCCGATCTCGACCGGCTGACCGGCCA
Source organism: uncultured Alphaproteobacteria bacterium (assembly GCA_963840925.1). Taxonomy (GTDB): domain Bacteria; phylum Pseudomonadota; class Alphaproteobacteria; order Geminicoccales; family Geminicoccaceae; genus DATAOG01. The sequence goes on along the minus strand of CAWJAY010000005.1, from coordinate 221,486 downwards.
GCTCGCCAATGCTCTCCAGGCTCAGGGCGTCCGCCCCGGCGACCGGGTCGCGGTCCAGGTCGAGAAGAGCCCGGAGGTCGTCTTCCTCTATCTCGCCTGCCTGCGCGCGGGCGCGGTCTATCTGCCGCTCAACACCGGCTATACCCTGGCCGAGCTCGACTATTTCTTCGCCGACGCCGAGCCCGGCGTGATCGTCTGCGATCCCGCCCGCTCGGCCGGCATCGCCGATCTCTCGAGCGCGGCCGCTGCGCGCGTGCTGACGCTGGACGCCCATGGCCACGGCACGCTCATGGACGCCGCCTTGCGCTCAACCGAGAGCTTCGCAACGGTCGCCCGGAGCACCGGGAATCTGGCCGCGATCCTCTATACCTCGGGCACCACCGGGCGCGCCAAGGGCGCCATGCTGAGCCACGACAATCTCGCCGCGAACGCGCTGACCCTGCGCGACGCCTGGGGCTTCACCGCGGCCGACGTGCTGCTGCACGTGCTGCCGATCTATCACACCCACGGCCTGTTCGTGGCGATCAACCCGACGCTCTTGGCCGGTGCTCGGATGATCTCTCTGCCGCGGTTCGAGCCCGGGGCGGTGATCGAAGCCCTGCCGCGCGCGAGCGTGATCATGGGCGTTCCGACCTATTACGTCCGCCTGCTCGCGCGCGCGGACTTCACGGCCGCGACCTGTGCGCAGATGCGCCTCTTCACGTCCGGCTCGGCGCCGCTGCTGGAAGAGACCTTCCACGCGTTCGAAGCACGGACCGGCCAGCGCATCCTCGAGCGCTACGGCATGACCGAGACCGGCATGAACACCTCGAACCCGCTTCATGGCGAGCGCCGCGCGGGCACGGTCGGTCCGGCGCTGCCGGGGGTCGAGGTCCGGGTCGCCAACGAGGCCGGCCGCGTGCTCGGGATCGGCGACAGCGCCATCCTCGAGGTTCGTGGCCCGAACGTTTTTTCCGGATACTGGCGCCAGCCGGAGAAAACCCGGGAAGAATTCCGCGCCGATGGCTTCTTCATCACCGGCGACATCGCCAGGATCGATGCGAACGGTTACGTCACGATCGTCGGCCGGGCCAAGGATTTGATCATCTCGGGCGGCCTCAACGTCTATCCCAAGGAGATCGAGAGCGTGCTCGACGGGCTCGACGGGATCGCCGAAATCGGCCGTGATCGGCGTGCCGCACCCGGACTTCGGCGAGGGCGTGCTCGCGGTGATCAAGCGCCGGGAGGGCGCACGCGCGCCCGATGCCGAGGCGGTCATCGCCGCCGCCCGCGGCCAGCTCGCTGCCTTCAAGGCACCCAAGCTGGTCGTGTTCGTCGACGAGCTGCCGCGCAATAGCATGGGAAAGGTCCAAAAGAACCTGCTCCGCGACGCCTATCGGGATGCGTTCAAATCCTGACACCGTCCCCGTAGAGCGCCTCGCCAGCGCTTGGCGGGCTCGGCTGGCGATGCTAGGGTTGCCCCGCGGCGGAAATCCGAGGTTGGGGAGGGCAGCATGGCGACCGTAGCGGCGCGCGAGCGGGTCCGGGAGGCGCACGAGGTCGGGCTGTATCCCGACGGGGCGGCGTTTGTCGACGGCCAGTACGTGCCGATCGCAGACGCCAGGATCCCGATCTTGGATTGGGGCTTTTTGCGCTCGGATTGCACCTATGATGTGATCCACGTCTGGAACGGGCGGTTCTTCCGGCTCGGCCATCACCTCGACCGCTTCGCGAACAGCGCGGCCGGGCTCAGGCTCAGGAACCCGCACGGCCGGGACGAGGTCGAGGCGATCCTCATGCGGCTCGTCCGTCTGACCGGTCTGCGCGAGGCCTACGTCGAGGTGATCCTGACCCGTGGCACGCCGCCGAAGGGCACCCGCGATCCGCGCAAATGCGAGAACCGGTTCTATGCCTTCGTGATCCCGTTCGTCTGGATCGCAACCGAGCAGATGCGCGAGCGCGGCATCCATCTGCACATCAGCGAGGTGCTCAGGATCCCGCCGCAGTCGGTCGACCCGGCGATCAAGAATTTTCACTGGGGCGATCTGACCCGGGGCCTGTTCGAGGCCTACGAAGCCGGCTGCGACATGCCGGTGCTGCTCGATCAGGACGGCAACATCGCCGAGGGGCCGGGCTTCAACGTGTTCGCGGTCAAGGAGGGCCGGGCGACGACGCCCGAGGGCACCTGCCTGCTCGGGATCAGCCGCCAGACCGCGCTCGATCTTCTGGCCGAGCAGAACGTCGAGGCGGTGATCGGCGAGCTCTCGCCGCACGCGCTCAAGGTGGCCGAGGAGGTGTTCATCACCTCGACCGCGGGCGGCATCCTGCCGGTCACGCGGATCGATCAGGAGCCGGTCGGCGACGGCGAGCCCGGCCCGGTCACGACCCGGCTCAAGAATCTCTACTGGCAGCGCCATGACGAGGGCTGGCAGTGTACCCCGATCGAATATGACTGAGCGACGGCGCGAGACGGGGGCGTGGCCGACGCAAACCGGCTGACCGAGGGAGGCAAGCGATGAGACTGGGCCTGTTCATGATGCCGCTGCACCCGCCGACGCGGGACTATCATCAGGTCCTCGAGGAGGACATGGAGGCGGTGCTCGAGGCCGACCGGCTGGGCTTCGACGACGTCTGGGTCGGCGAGCACTTCAGCTCGATGACCGAGCCCGTGACCTCGCCGCTCACCTTCCTCGCCAAGGCGATCCCGCTGACCAAGCGGGTGCGCCTGTGCACCGGCGTGCTCAACCTGCCGCAGCAGCATCCGGCCGTGATCGCGGGCTTTGCCGCGATGTTCGATCATCTGGCCGAGGGCCGCTTCGTCATGGGCATCGGGCCGGGTGGCCTGCCGTCCGACTTCGAGCTGTTCCACCTCGAAGACCCGATGGTCCGCGGTAAGATGACGCTCGAATTGATCGACATGATTCTTGAGATCTGGGCCGGCGAGCCGCCCTATCGGATCGAGGGCGAGTACTGGAAGATCCACCAGGAGCAGTGGCATTGGCCGGAGCTCGGGCTCGGCAACATGCCCAAGCCCTACCAGCAGCCCCATCCGCCGATCGCGGTCGCCGGCATGAGCCCCTATCCGTTCTTCGTCAAGGAGGCGGCCAAACGCGGCTGGATGGCGATCAGCGCCAATTTCATCCCGGCGGCGAGCGTCGCGACTCACTGGCAGCGGTTTTCCGAGGGCTGCGCCGAGGCGGGTACAGCGCCCGACGGCGACCGCTGGCACGTCGCGCGCACGATCCTGGTGACCGAGACCGACGCCGAGGCCAAGGCCTATCTGGCCAGGCCCGAGTGCGCGGTCCGCTACTATTTCTACTATCTGAGCGCCTTGATGAAGAGGGCGGGCTTCTCGCAGATCATGAAGGGCCTGGAGCAGTTCGACGACGACAAGCTCACGGTCGACTGGGCGATCGACAACATCGTGATCGCCGGCAGCCCCAGGACCGTGACCGAGAAGCTGCTCGCGGTGCGCGAGCAGATCGGGCCGTTCGGGACGATCGTGCTGACCGGGCTCGACTGGGACGACCCGGCGCTCTGGAAGCGCTCGATGGCGCTGATGGCGAGCGAGGTCATGCCGGCGCTCCGCCGCGCGACCGGCACCGCGATCGCCGCCAAGTAGGCGCCTGCGCCGCGAGGATCTACGCCTCGGCGAGCGCGCGCGTCGCCTCGTCGCGGATCAGGGCCAGGACCTGGCGCTTGAGTGCGACGAAGCGGGGCGCGGTCAGGACCTCGGGCCCGCGCGGGCGCGGCAGGTCGACCGCGATCTCCTCCTTGATCCGGCCGGGGCGGGCGGTCATCACGTACACCACGTCGCCCAGGAACAGCGCCTCGTCGATGTCGTGGGTGACGAACAGCACCGTCTTGTGGCTCTGCTCCCAGATGCCGAGCAGCAGCTCCTGCATCAGCGCCCGGGTCTGGCTGTCGAGCGCGCCGAACGGCTCGTCCATCAGCAGGATCTCGGGGTCGTTGGCGAGTGCCCGGGCGAGTGCTGTGCGCTGGCGCATGCCGCCCGAGAGCTGGTCGGGGTAGGCGTCCTCGAAGCCCTCAAGGCCAACCTCGCGGATCAGGCGGGCGGCGATCTTCGCCCGCTCGGTCGCGGGCGTGCGCTTGAGCTCGGGGCCGAACTCGACGTTCCGGCGCACGGTCAGCCAGGGAAACAGCGTGTAGCTCTGGAACACCATGCCGCGCTCGGCCGAGGGGCCGGCGATCGGACGGCCGTCGAGCGTGATCCGGCCGGTCGTCGGCTCGGCGAGGCCGGCGACCAGGCGCAGCAGGGTCGACTTGCCGCAGCCCGAGGGGCCGACGATCACCGAGAGCTCGCGGTCGGGGATCGCGAGCGAGATGTTTTCGAGCGCCGTCACCGTGCGACCCTGGCGGCCGGCAAAGCGGACGCTGACACCTTCGATCCGAAGCTTGCTCAACGCGAAGCCTCCGGCCTCAGAAGGTTGCCGACCAAGGCAGCAGCCAGCGGCGCAGCAGCTTGAACAGCTGATCGGTGATCAGCCCCAGAATGCCGATCACGACGATGCCGAGGATGATCACGTCGGTGAACAGGCCGCGCATCGCGTTCAGGATCATGTAGCCGAGCCCGGAGTTGGCGGCGACCAGCTCGGCGACCACGAGGTAGGTCCAGGCCCAGCCCATCGTGACCCGGAGGTTGTCCATGACCCCGGGCAGGCAGGCCGGGAACAGCACCCGGGTCACGACCTGGCGGCGCGAGGCGCCGAGCGTGTAGGAGACGTCGATCAAATCCTTCGAGACCCGGGCCGAGACGTCGGCAATCAGGATCAGCTGCTGGAAGAAAGTGCCAATAAAGATGACTGCGATCTTCTGCTCGATGCCGATCCCGATCCACAGGATCAGCAAGCGGGATCATGGCCGAGACCGGCAGATAGCGCATGAAGCCCGTGATCGGCTCGATGAACGCCTCGACCACGCGGAAGCTGCCCATCAGGATGCCGAGCGGCACCGCGAAAACCGAGGCGAGCAGGAAGCCCGAGAGGATCACGGTCACGCTCGAGCGGATGTGGCCCAGCAGGCTGCCGCTGCGCAGGCCTTTCCAGCCGGCGAGCAGGACCTGGTGCGGGGTGGCCAGAAAATCGGTGCGGACGATGCCGCCGTAGGTCAGCCAGCACCACAGCCCAAGGATTAGCGCGCCGGCCAGCAGGCCGAGGCCGGCGTGGAGCGCGCCTGGGATCTCGCTTTTCGGCGCGAGGATGCTTCGCACCGTCAAGGGCGCCCCAGGATCGGAGACGGTTGCCTGCGGTCACCCTCGGGCGGGGCTGCGTGGAGATCGCCGTGGTCGGGCCTGCTCCGGACCCTCGCCGGGGCTCGGGTCAACGCCTCGTGAACCCCGAGCCGCCACGCTGGGCCAACCCGATGGTCCATGCGACCTTGAGAATCCGTGCGCCGCCAAACAGCCTCGGACCCGAATTCCCACGGTCGCATGAACCAGGTGAACAAAGGATCGACGATCAAGGGTTAACCGGGCGGTTAATGTCTCGGTAGCGGCTGGGCCACAATCGCAGCGGCCGGGCTCGGCCGCAGCGGCGTCGAGCGATGCCCGCGCAGCGGGTCAACGCGGCGGACCGGAGCCCGGCCATACGGACCGAAGGAGATCGCCCCGGCCGGGGCTTTGCGAGCGTCCATCGTGGCGCCTCGCAGCCGGGCGCGCGGTTGCCGGCAGGGCCTCGTCCGGCGACGCCGGCAGGTCCGGGAGGGAGCGCCGGCGTCCGCGGCAGCCGTGGCGCGGCGCCGCCGCCAGCCGGCCTATTGATTGACGATCTCGAAGGCGATCAGGTCGGTCGGCGCGACGTCGTGCTGGAACATCCCGGTCTCTTTGCCGAGCGCCATCGCGTTCTCGATCGTCTCGATGATGGTGCCGGGCGCGCCGTCCTTGCCGAGGAACGCCTCGTTCATGGCCTGATCGTAGTAGACGATGCCGGCGCGGGTCTCGGCGAACACCGCCAGGTCCTCGAGCCAGCCGCCGACGCCGCGGGCCATGATCGCGTCCGCCTCGTCCGTATTGGTCTTCTGGAACTCGACCGCCTTGATCCAGGCGCGATAGAGCGCCTCGAATTCTGACTTGCGCGCCTCGAGCTTCTCGGGCGTGGTCATCGCCATATCGGTGATCAGGCCCGGGCTGGTCGAGGAGTTGACCAGCACGTGGCCGTGCGGCGACTGCTTGCCGCGGGTCAGCCAGGGCTCCCAGGTGACGGCGGCGTCGACCCGCTCGGCGACGAACGCGGCGCCGGCATCGCCCGCGGTCATGTTCTGGGTCTCGACGTCGGCGAACGACAGGCCCGCCTCCTTGAGCAGCACGCCGAGATAGAACTGCGAGACCGAGCCTTCCGCATAGGCGACGCTCTTGCCCTTGAGGTCGGCCACGGTCTGGATCTCCTTGTCGGCGACGATGCCATCGCCGCCCTTGGAATCGTCGAGCGCGAACAGGTAGCGGTAGCCCTGCTGGTCGCTGAGATAATTGAGCATCGTGTCGACGGTGGTGACGGCGGCATCGAGCTGGCCCGCGGCGAGCGCCGCGAAGCGCAACTTGGGGTCCTCCATCACGATCAGCTCGACCTCGAGGCCCTCCTCGGTGAAGAAGCCCTTCTCCTTGGCGACGTACAAGGGTCCGTAGCCGACCCAGGTGGAATGGCCGAGCTTCAGCGTCTCGGCGCCGGCGCCGCCGCCGACCATCAGGCTAAGCAGGATGCCGCCGGCAAGCAGGCTCGCGCGTCCAGTCATGACTCTCTTCCTCCCCGTGCGCGGTCCGGCGATCGGCAGATTTGGAGGCGCAGCGCCGCCGATCGCGATCGGCCGCGTGGGCTGCCGCCGCCGCCGCAGCCCCGCCATGCTGCCTCAGTTTGCCGACTGGCGCCAGTGCCGTGCGGGCCGACGCGCCCGGCTCCAACCGCGAGTTTCCGATCAGGGAAGCTGAGGGTATCATTGCTTTGGCACATGAGCCGAGCGTGCCGATTTGAATGGCGAAGTAAGACCGAGCCGCACCGACTTTCCAGGGGCGCAGCCGCGCCCGCGCTCGGATCATACCGCTCCGTCGAGCGTTGAGGTCGCGTTTAGGGAGATGGCGCATGCGATGGCTCAAGATCCGAAACATGATCCGGCCCAAGCTGCAACCGGCGGCGCCGCGCCCGATCCTGTCGACTGCAGGTCTCATCCTGCTTGGCGCCTGTGCCGCGTCCGGTCCTCCCACGGCGAGCCGGGCGTATCCGGGCGTGGACCAGCAGGTGCTGCATGATCGAACCCTTGCGGCGTTCCGGGCCAGCGATCTGACGGTCACGGCGAACGATCCGGAAAGCGGCGCGATCACTGGCGCTGGCAGCTTCGAGGGCGGCGGCTGGGCGGAATGCCCCAAGCCGCGGATGCTGGTTCAGGACACCAAAGGTCGCCACCGCTTTGCCGATGCGCCCGAGAAGGAGCGCGAGGTCGAGGTGGAGGCCTCGGTCAGCGATGGGCCGCAGGGCGCCACGTTGACGCTCGATCCGGCGTTCACCGTGAGACCCGGCCACCGGATGGCGACCAGCCCCAAGTGCGACACGACCGGCGCGCTCGAGCGCGCGATCCTCGACGCGGTGGCGAAGCCCTGATCGCCTGGCGGCTCGGGCCTGACGGGCTCAGGTCGGATCGGGACCGACGCGGATCAGGAGCTTGCCGAAGTTCTCGCCGTCGAGCAGGCCGATGAACGCCGCGGGCGCGTTCTCGAGGCCGTCCCGGACGTCCTCGCGATAGCGCAGCCGCCCGTCGCGGATCCAGCCGCCGACCTCGGTCTGGAAATCGCCGGGCGCGAAATCGCGCACGATGAAGCCGCGCAGCGTCAGGCGCTTGGTCAGGATCTGGCGCAAGAGCATGGGCGTCCGGTCGGGCCCGGGCGGCGGCTCGGTCGCGTTGTACCAGGCGATCAGACCGCAGACCGGCACGCGCGCAAAGTCGTTGAGGAGCGGCCAGACTGCATCGAACACCCGGCCGCCGACGTTCTCCCAGTAGACGTCGACGCCCTTGGGACAGGCCGCGCGCAGCTGGTCGGCGAAGTCGGAAGCATGGTGATCGAGGCAGACATCGAAGCCGAGCTCGTTGATGACGAAATCGCACTTCTCCGCAGAGCCGGCGATCCCGACCACGCGGCAGCGCTTGACCTTGGCGATCTGGCCGACCACCGAGCCGACCGGGCCGGAGGCCGCGGCGACCACGAGGGTCTCGCCAGCCGCCGGCCGGCCGATCTCGCGCAGGCCGACATAGGCGGTCCGCCCGGGCATGCCGAGCACCCCGAGCGCGGTCGAGATCGGGGCGGGGGCTGGATCGATCTTGTCCGCTTCGCCCTGGCCAAGGACCGCAAAGCTCTGCCAGCCCCCACGGCCGACCACGATATCGCCCTCGGCGAAGCCCTCGAGCCGGGAGCGAACGACCTGGCCGACCGTGCCGCCTTCCATGACCTCGCCGATCTCGACCGGTCGCGCGTAGGACGGCCCCTCGTTCATCCGCCCGCGCATGTAGGGATCGAGCGAGAGATAGATGGTCCGGCACAGGATCTGGCCATTCCCGGGCTCCGGCACCGGCGCCTCCTCGAGGCGGAAGTTCTCGGGTGTCGGCCGACCCCTGCGGCCGCGACGCCAGCACGATCCGACGGTTGAGCTCGCTCATCCCTACCTCCCTTCGATCGCCAGTTTCCCTGCCCGTACGCCACCACATTAGCGGACAGGCGCTCCGCTGGGTCGAGCAGAATCGAGAGGAATTCCCGCAGGTGCCGCTTGTTCAGGTGTAAAGTGGAGAACTCCGGATATCGGGCAAGGGCAGGAGCCCATGGCGGTCGGCGCCATCGATTCCGCGGTCTATGGCAATCTGTTCGCCACCCGGGCGATGCGGGAGGTGTTCGGCGACGAGGCGCGGCTGCAGCGGATGCTGGACGTCGAGGCGGCGCTCGCCCGGGCCGAGGCCGAAGCTCGGGCTGATCCCGGCCAGCGCGGCCGCGGAGATCACCGCCAAGGCCGAGGTCGCGCGCTTCGATCTGGACGCGATCCGGGCCGGGACCGAGCTCGCGGGCTATCCGATCATCCCGCTGGTCAAGGCGCTGGCCGCGGCCTGCGCGGGCGATGCCGGCCGCTACGTCCATTGGGGGGCGACCACCCAGGACATCATCGACACCGGGCTCGTGCTGCAGATCCGGGACGGGCTGACGCTGATTGAGGCCGACCTCAATGGGATCGAGGCCGCGCTGGCCGCGCTTGCCAGGCGCCATCGCGACACGCCGATGGCCGGGCGCACCCACCTGCAGCAGGCGCTGCCGATCACCTTCGGCTTCAAGTGTGCGCTCTGGCTCGCCCCGCTTCAGCGCCAGCGCGCCCGGCTCGCCGGTCTGCGCGCGAGCATGGGCGTGGTCCAGTTCGGCGGCGCGGTCGGCACGCTCGCCTCGCTCGGGCCTGATGGCATCCGGGTGGTCGAGGCGCTGGCGGCGGAGCTGGGCCTGCGGGCGCCGAGGGTCGCCTGGCACGCCGGCCGCGACCGGCTCGCCGAGGTTGCAAATTTTCTCGGCGTGCTGACCGGCAGCCTCGGCAAGATCGCAACCGACATCATGCTGCTGATGCAGACCGAGGTCGACGAGGTCCGCGAGCCCTACCTGCCGGGCCGCGGCGGCAGCAGCACGATGCCGCAAAAGCGCAACCCGATCGCCTGCGAGTTCGTGCTGGCCGCGGCCAGGAACGTGCGCCAGCTGGTGCCGGTCATGCTCGAGGCGATGCTCGCCGACCACGAGCGCGCGACCGGCCCCTGGCACGCCGAGTGGGTGGCGCTGCCGCAGGCGTTCGTGCTGAGCGCGGCCGCCCTGCACCACACCCGGGCGATCCTGGAGGGGCTGGAGGTCGATCCGGCGCGCATGCGGCGCAATCTCGATCTCACCAGGGGCATGATCTCGGCCGAGGCCGTGATGATGGCGCTTGCCCCTGCGATCGGCCGCGAGGCGGCCCATCATCTGGTTGCGCAAGCCTGCCGCCAGGCGGTCGAGAGCGATCGACATCTGGCGGACGTGCTGGCAGCGAATCCCGAGGTTACGGCGCACCTGGCGCCGGAACGCTTGCGAGCGCTGCTCGATCCTGAACACTATACCGGACTCGCCGGCGCGTTCGTCGACCGCGTGCTGGCGGATCGGCCAATCGGGGAGTGAGCATGCCCGAAATCGAAGCCAACGGCATCACCATCCATTACGAGCTCTGCGGGCCGGCGGACGCTCCCGTGGTGCTGCTCAGCAACTCGCTCGGCACCCGGCTCGAGATGTGGGACGCCGCAGCTGTCGGCGCTCAGCCAGCGCTACCGCGTGCTGCGCTACGACAGCCGCGGCCACGGCCGGAGCTCGGCGCCCAAGGGTCCCTATACGATCGAGCTGCTGGCGAGCGACGCGATCGGGCTGCTCGACGCGCTGAAGATCTCCGAGGCGCATTTTTGCGGGCTGTCCATGGGCGGCATGGTCGGGCAGGTGCTGGGCGCCCGGCATGGCGATCGGGTGCGCAGCCTCACGTTGTGCTCGACCGCCTGCCACGTCACGCCCAAGGCGATCTGGGACGAGCGGATCGAGGCCGTGCGCAAGGGCGGCATGGCGGCGGTCGCCGATGGCGTGGTCGAGCGCTGGTTCACCGCGCCCTTCCGGCGCCGAGCCCACGATCGTGGTCGAGCGGGTGCGCCAGATGATCCTCGAGACGCCGGCCGCAGGGCTATGTCGCCTGCTGCGCCGCGATCCGCGACATGGACCTGCGCGAGACGATCCGCAGCGATCCGCCTGCCGGCGCTGATGATCGTCGGCGACAAGGACCCGGCGACCCCGCCCGACAAGGCTCAAGAGATCCATGAGCGCATCCAGGACTCGCAGCTCGAGGTGATCCCGGATGCGGCGCATCTCTTCAACATCGAGCAGGATGTGGCGTTCGACGCCTCGCTGCTCGGGTTTCTCGACCGGCAGAAGCAACTGACGTACGGGAGAGCGCAGATGGCCAGCGAGCTGTTCGACCGGGGCCTGAAGAACCGCAAGGAGGTGCTGGGCGCCGCGCACGTCGAGCGCTCGCTCGCCGCCGCGGACGATTTTTCGCGCCCCTATCAGGAGCTGGTGACCGAGTATTGCTGGGGCGCGGTCTGGGACCGCCCCGGTCTGTCGCGCAAGACCCGCAGCCTGCTCAACCTCGCCATGCTGACCGCGCTGAACCGTGAGGACGAGTTCAAGCTGCACGTCCGCGCCGCGTGCCGCAACGGCGTGACCCGGGAGGAGATCTGCGAGGTGCTGCTGCAGGCGATGATCTACTGCGGCGTGCCGGCGGCCAACTCGGCCTTCAAGCAGGCGCGCGAGGTGTTCGCCGCGATGGAGCGGGAGGAGGGCTCCTAGAGGAGCTCCGACGCCGGTCGGGGAGGCCGCAGCGATGCATGCCGCCGTGCTCTATGAGCCGAACACGCCGCTCAAGATCGAGACGTTCGAGCTGCCCGATCTCGGCCCGGATCACGTCCGGATCAGGCTGGTCGCGAGCGGCGTCTGTCACTCGGACTGGCACATCATCAAGGGCGAGTGGCCGCACATCCCGATCCCCTCGATCCTGGGCCACGAGGGCGCGGGGGTCGTCGAGGAGGTCGGCGGCGGGGTCACCGGCATCGCGGTCGGCGACCACGTCGTGCTGTCCTGGAAGCGCAACTGCGGCCTGTGCGAGATGTGCCAGAAGGGGTTTCCCAACCTCTGTGACGAGGTTCCGGACGAGCGGACGTTTCCCCGCTCGGCCACGACCGGCCAGACCATGAGAAAGCTGCTCGGGCTCGGCACCTTCAGCACCGCGACCGTGGTGCCCAAGGACGTCGTGATCCCGATCGACAAGGCGGTGCCGCTCGCTCAGGCGGCTCTGGTCGGCTGCGGCGTCATGACCGGGGTCGGCGCCGTGATCAACACCGCACGGGTCGAGCCCGGCGCCTCGGTTGCGATCTTTGGCTGCGGCGGCGTCGGCTTGAATTGCATCCAGGGTGCGGTGCTCGCCGGCGCGGCGCCGATCATCGCGATCGATCTGCGCGCCAACAAGCTCGAGATGGCGAAGGCCTTCGGCGCGACGCACACGGTGGACGCGTCGCGCACGGACCCGATCGAGGAAGTCCGAAAAATCACCGGCGGGAGGGGGGCGCACTACGCGTTCGAGGCGATCGGGCTGACCGGAGAACCGTTCCGCCAGGCGATCGAGTGCACCCGCAAGCGCGGCGTCACGGTGTTCGTAGGTCATGCGCCGCACGGCACGCTGGTGCCCTTCGATGCGCGCATGCTGATGCCCGAGAAGATGGTGATCGGCTCGATGTACGGGAGCGCGCGGCCGCACGTCGACATTCCCCGCCTGATCGCGCTCTATCGCGCTGGCCGCCTCAAGCTGGACGAGTTGGTGACCAGGAGCTTCGCGCTCGATCAGGTCAACGAGGCGTTTGCCGCGCTCGCGTCCGGCCAGGTCGCGCGCAGCGTCCTGACGCTCGCCTGAGCAGCCGCGAACGGGGCAACCGGAAGGAGCTGCGCTGATGACCGAGCGCAAGATCGAGTACGCCGGCTATCCGCCCTATGCCGACGGCGCGCATCCGCCCTACTACTACGAGCGCTATCAGTCCTCGACCAGGCGGGCGCCCAAGCCGGCCGCCGTTCGCGCCGCCGAGGACGCTCTCCGAGCTCACCGGCCCGGTTTTTTCCCAGGACGAGGTGCGGCCCGGAGAGGACGATCTGGCGATCGGGCCGGACGGCCGGCCGGTGCTCGGGCAGCTGATGATCGTGACCGGCCGCGTGCTCGACCAGGACGAGCGGCCGGTGCCGGGCACGCTGGTCGAGCTCTGGCAGGCCAACACGGCCGGCAAATACAACCACCCGGCCGACGAGTTCCAAGCGCCGGTCGACCCCAACTTTAGCGGCTGCGGCCGCTGCGTCACCGATGCCGAGGGCCGCTACACGTTCAAGACGATCAAGCCCGGCGCCTACCCGGTCCAGCACACCGGCAACTGGTGGCGGCCGCCGCACATCCATTTTTCGCTGTTCGGGCCGACGTTTCTGACCCGGCTCGTGACCCAGATGTATTTTCCGGGCGAGCCGTTGAACGCGATCGACAACATCCTGTCCGGCGTGCACGATCCCGCAGCGCGCGAGCGGCTGATGGCGGTGCCGGCACCCGAGGTCGGGATCTGGGAGACCGCGCTCGGCTGGCGCTTCGACCTGGTGCTGCGCGGCCGCCACGCGACGCCGATGGTCGACTGAGATGGCCGGCCGGCAGCCGAGCGCCTGGCAGACGCTCGGGCCGTTCTTCGATCGCCAGCTGGTCCGGGCCGGCAACGACCTGAGCAGGCGCAAGGCGGATGCGCCGGCGGCCAAGGGTCGGGTGATCGAGATCGTGGGCCAGGTCCGCGAGATCGATGCGGCGCCGGTGCCGGGCTGCCTGATCGAGCTCTGGCAGGCGAATGCCGCCGGCCGCTACGCTCATCCGGCGGATCAAAGCGATCGCCCGCTGGATCCGAGCTTCCGGGGCTTCGGGCGGGCGCTGACCGATCCGGACGGTCGTTACAGCTTCCGCACGATCAAACCCGGCGCCGTGCCGTACCGCGGCAATCGCTGGCAGGCGCCGCACATCCTGTTTTCGCTGTTCGCGGCCGGGCTGCTGCGCCGGCTGGTGACCCGGCTCTACTTTCCGGACGAGCATGCGACCACGACCGATCCGATCCTGGCGACGATCGACGATCCGGCGGCGCGCGCGACCCTGATCGCCCGCATCGATGCAGCCGCGCCCGCCCGCTACGTCTTCGACATCGTGCTCAGGGGCGAGGGCGAAACCGCGTTCTTCGCCGACTGACCCGGGCCATTGCCACAGGGGCTGGCGTCGCGCCGGCGCAGGGGGTATCTGTCGCTGGCTTTGCCGCGCTGCAGCAATTGGCCGGCAATCCGAGTGGCGACCGGCAGGAGAACGCGATGAGCGAGCCGCGGGCTCGGCCAGCCAATCCCTGCTTCGGCTCCGGGCCGACCGCCAAGCGCCCCGGCTGGTCGGTGGCGGCGCTCGAGGGCGCGCTGGTCGGCCGCTCGCACCGGGCGCACGGTGCCCAAGGCGCGGCTCGGCGAGGTGCTCGAGCGCTCGCGCAGGCTGCTCGGCCTGCCCGACGACTATCGGATCGGCCTCGTGCCGGGCTCCGATACCGGCGCCTTCGAGATGGCGATGTGGAACCTGCTGGGCGCGCGCGGGCGTCGACGTGCTCGCGTTCGAGAGCTTCGGCTACGGCTGGCAGAGCGACATCGCCGCGCAGCTGAAGCTCGAGCGACCGCCGCCTGCCGCAGGCGGACTATGGCGAGCTGCCGCCGCTCGAGCACGATCCCGCGCGCGACCTGGTGTTCACCTGGAACGGCACGACCTCGGGCGTGCGGGTGCCGGACGGCGACTGGCTCGCGGCCGACCGCGAGGGCCTGACACTCTGCGATGCGACCTCGGCGGTCTTCGCGATGGCGCTGCCCTGGGACAAGCTCGACGTCGTCACCTACTCCTGGCAGAAGGTGCTGGGCGGCGAGGCGCCAGCACGGCATGCTGATCCTTTCGCCGCGCGCGGTCGAACGGCTCGAGAGCTACCGGCCGCCCTGGCCGCTGCCGAAGCTGCTGCGCCTGACCGCCAAGGGCAAGCTGATCGAGGGCGTCTTCCGCGGCGAGACGATCAACACGCCATCGATGCTGGCGGTCGAGGACGCGCTCGACGGGCTGGCCTGGGCCGAGCGGATCGGCGGCCTCGAGGCGCTGATCGCGCGCAGCGCCGCCAATCTCGAGGTGATCGACGGCTGGGTCGGCGCGCACGCCCTGGGTCGATTTCCTCGCGCGGCGGCCCGAGACCCGGTCCTCGACCTCGATCTGCCTGAGGATCGTCGACCCCGGCGTCGCAGGCGCTGCCGGCCGCGCGCCAGGCGGAGCTTCATCAAGCGGCCTGGCCGGCGCGCCTGGAGAGGCGGGCGTCGCCTACGACATCGCGGGCTACCGCGACGCGCCGCCCGGCCTGCGCCTGTGGGGCGGGGCGACCGTCGAGGCCGCCGACCTCGAGGCGCTGCTGCCCTGGCTCGACTGCGCGTTCGACCAAGCAGCGCCGCGGCGGAGGGCCTCTGAGATGCCGAAGGTTCTGATCTCCGACGCGCTGAGCCCGGCCGCGGTCGCGACCTTCGAGCAGCGCGGCGTCGAGGCCGAGGTCCGGACCGGGCTGGGCGAGGCCGAGCTGATCGCGGATCATCGGCGGTTACGACGGCCTCGCGGTCCGCTCGGCGACCAAGGTCACGGCCGCGCTGCTGGCCGCGGCGCCGCGCCTCAAGGTGGTCGGCCGCGCCGGCATCGGGGTCGACAACATCGACCTTGCGGCCGCGACCGCAGCGCGGCGTCGTGGTGATGAACACGCCGTTCGGCAACTCGGTCACCACCGCCGAGCACACGATCGCGATGATGATGGCGCTCGCCCGCCAGCTGCCCGCGGCCGACCGCTCGACGCGCGCCGGCAAGTGGGAGAAGTCGCGCTTCATGGGCATCGAGCTCGCCGGCAAGACGCTGGGCCTGATCGGCTGCGGCAACATCGGCTCGATCGTCGCCGACCGCGCGCACGGCCTGAAGATGCGGGTGATCGCCTACGATCCGTATCCTGTCGCCGGAGCGCGCGCAGCCGATCTCGGCGTCGAGAAGGTCGAGCTCGACGAGCTGCTGGCGCGCGCCGACGTGATCAGCCTGCACACGCCGCTCGACCGAGGCGCACCCGCAACATGCTCGATGCCGCGGCGCTGGCGCGCGACCAGGCCGGGCGTGCGCATCGTCAACTGCGCCCGCGGCGGGCTGATCGACGAGGCGGCGCTCTACGACGCGATCCGCAGCGGGCCAGGTCGCCGGCGCCGCGCTCGACGTGTTCGCCGAGGAGCCGGCGCACGCATCGCCGCTGTTCGAGCTCGACGAGGTGGTGGTGACGCCGCATCTCGGCGCCGCGACCGCCGAGGCGCAGGAGAACGTGGCGCTGCAGATCGCCGAGCAGATGGCCGACTACCTGACCACCGGCGCGATCGCCAACGCGCTCAACATGGCGCTCGGTCAGCGCCGAGGAGGCGCCGCGTCTGAAGCCCTACATGGAGCTCGCCGAGCAGCTCGGCAGCTTCGCCGGCCAGCTGACCGAGACCGGCCTGCGCGGCGCCACGCATCACCTACGCCGGCCAGGTCGCGCGGCTCAACACCGACGCCGCTCACCGCGACCTTGCTGCGGGGCCTGCTGGCGCCGCTGCTGGCGAGCGTCAACATGGTCAACGCGCCGCTGCGTCGCGCGCGAGCGCGACATCGCGGTCAGCACGATCCATCAGGAGCAGACCGACGGCTACCAGACGCTGATCCGGCTCACGGTCGAGACCGAGCGCGGCCGGCGCGGCGTCGCCGGCACGCTGTTCCACGAGCGCTCGGCCGCGCATCGTCGAGATCAACGGCATCGAGATCGAGGCCCAGCTCGGCGCCGCACATGCTGTACGTGCGCAACGCCGACCGGCCCGGCCTGATCGGCGCGCTCGGCACGGCTGCTCGGCGACGCCGGCGTCAACATCGCGACCTTCCACCTCGGCCGCGAGCGGCCGGGCGGCGACGCGATCGCGCTGATCGAGGTCGACCAGCCGGTGCCGCTGCCGCTGCTCGACGCGATCCGCGCCCTGCCCCACGTCGTGCAGTGCAAGGCGCTGCGCTTTTGAGCGGCGCGGTCGCCGGCGTTGGCCCCGTTCGACCGTGAAAAGCTGCACGGCCGGGCGCAGCTTGCTACGTTCGATTGCGCGCTCCGACGGCGAGCGGAGGGAACCGTCATGGACTACGAGCGAGCATTTCCGCAGCCGCCGTCGGCGCGGATCCGGGGCGAGGGCCGCTACCGCGTGTTCTGCGACCTCGCGCGCGAGGCCGGCGCATTCCCGCGCGCCCGGCGCTATCCGCAGCCCGACGCCGCGGCCGAGCCGGTCACCGTCTGGTGCTCCAACGACTACCTCGGCATGGGCCAGCATCCGCTCGTGCTCGAAGCGGCCTGCGAGGCGGTCCGGAGCATGGGCGCCGGCGCCGGCGGCACCCGCAACATCTCCGGCACGACCCACCTCCACGTGCTGCTGGAGCGCGAGCTCGCCGCGCTGCACGGCACCGAGGCGGCGCTGGTGTTCACCTCGGGCTTCGTCGCCAACGAGGCCGCGCTCTCGACGATCGGCCGCCTGCTGCCGGGCTGCGTGATCTTCTCGGACGCCGAGAACCACGCCTCGATGATCGCCGGCATCCGCCATTCGGGCTGCGAGAAGCGGATCTTCCGGCACAACGACGTCGGCCATCTCGAGCAGCTGCTGGCGGCGACGCCGGCCGAGGTGCCGAAGCTGATCGCGTTCGAATCGGTCTACTCGATGGACGGCGACTTCGGCCCGATCGCCGCGATCTGCGAGCTCGCCGAGCGCTACGGCGCGATGACCTATCTCGACGAGGTCCACGCGGTCGGGCTGTACGGGCCGCAGGGCGGCGGCGTCGCCGAGCGCGACGGCGTCATGGCACCGCCTCGACGTGATCCAGGGCACGCTCGCCAAGGCGTTCGGCTGCATGGGCGGCTACATCGCGGGCTCGGCCGCGCTGATCGACGCGGTGCGCTCGATCGCGCCCGGCTTCATCTTCACGACCTCGCTGCGCGCCGGCGATCACCGGCGCGGCGCTGGCCAGCGTGCGCCACCTCAGCGCGCACGACGAGCTGCGCCACGCGCCACCAGGAGCGCGCCGCGCACGCTCAAGGCGCGGCTCGCCGCCGCCGGCCTGCCGGTGATGCCGAGCCCGTCGCACATCGTGCCGGTGCTGGTCGGCGATCCGGTCGCCTGCAAGCGGGCCTCCGACCTGCTGCTCGACCAGTTCCGCATCTACATCCAGCCGATCAACTACCCGACCGTCGCCCGCGGCACCGAACGCCTGCGCATCACCCCGACGCCCGCCGGCACGACGACGCCGCGATCGACCACCTGCTCGCGGCGCTCGCCCAGGTCTGGTCCAAGCTCCAGCTGCAAAAGGCGGCCTGAGTAACCCGTGTCGGCCGATCGCGCCTGCAGCACGCGCTTCCATTCCTGACCAAGGAAGCGCCGGCCGCGGCCGTGGCGTTCCCCGAGCAGGCGGGCTAGTCTGCGCGACCGCGGAACCGGTCTGGGCCGCTCCGGCGGTCAGGGGACGATCGACCGAGCTGCGGAAAATCGGTTCGAGAGGGAGAGAACGATGAGGGCAGGACGCCTCGGGGTTCGGATCGTGGCCGGTCTGGTCGCGCTCGGCAGCAGCGCGGCGCTCGCCGCCGGCGACCCGGCCAAAGGCGAGAAGGTGTTCGGCAAGTGCAAGGTCTGCCATGCCGTCGATGTAGAGAAGAAGAGCGTCGGCCCGCATCTGGTCGGCGTCATCGGCCGGCCGGCCGGGAGCGTCGAGGGCTACGGCTACTCTCGAGGCCGTTAAGGAATCGGGCATCGTCTGGCACGAGGCCGAGCTCGACGCCTATCTGGCCGACCCCAAGAAGGCGGTACCCCAAACCAAGATGTCGTTCATCGGCCTGAAGAAGGAAGAGGACCGCCAGGACGTGATCGCCGATCTAAATCCCTCCAGCCGTAGCCGGGTACCGGACGCCCCGTGGCGTCCGGCGTGCCCGCGGGCAAGCATGGCAGCGGTCGTGGCAATGCTCGACCGAGCTGCGGCAGGAGCGGTCGAGAGGAGATGGCGATGACGGCGGGATGGCTTGGGGTTTGGAGTCGCGGCCGGTCTGGTCGCGCTCGGCAGCTGCACGGCGCTCGCCGCCGGTGACCCGGCCAAAGGCGAGAAGGTGCTACAGGAAGTGCAAGGCCTGCCATGCCGCCGACGAGGAGAAGATCTCGTGGGGCCCGCATCTGGTCGGCATCGTCGGCCGGCCAGCCGCGAGCGTCGAGGGTTTCCGAGGCTATTCCCAGGCCATGAAAGATTCGGGAATCGTCTGGGACGAGGCGACGCTCGACAAGTATCTCACCGATCCCCGGGCGATGATGCCGAAGACCAACATGCCCTTCCCCGGAGTGAACAAGGAAGATGATCGCCGGGACGTCATCGCCTACCTCAAGACCCTGCAACGGTAGCAGAGCGCTATGGCGCCAAGCGACTGTGGCAACGTGAGCTTGTCGGCCGTCGCCGAAGCTTGAAGTTGCGTACGAACTCCGACTAGTATCGCCTTCCCGGGAAGGCGTTCCGTCTCCGGCGGAGGCAAGGGTCCTGGCTCATCTCAGCTCGCTCAACCCGGCGCAGCGCGAGGCGGGTCTTCGACGTCCGGCGGCCGGCCGCGCCGGGCCCGGGCGGCCGCTGCTGATCATCGCCGGCGCGGGCTCCGGCAAGACCAAGACGCTCGCCCACCGGGTCGCGCACCTGATCCTGCACGGCGCCGATCCGGGGCGCATCCTGCTGCTGACCTTCACCCGCCGGGCGGCCGAGGAGATGAGCCGGCGGGTCGAGCGGATCTGCGGCCAGACTGCCGACGGCAGCACGGCGCGCGATGCTTCGCCTGGTCCGGGCACCTTCCATGCGATCGGCAACCAGCTGCTGCGCCTCTATGCCGGGCAGATCGGGCTCGACCCGCGCTTCACCGTGCTCGACCGCGGCGATGCCGCCGACCTGCTCAACCTGGTGCGGGACGAGCTGCGCCTCAGCGAGCAGGCGCGCCGGTTTCCCGAAGAAGGCGACCTGCCTTGCGATCTACTCCTTACGCCGTCAACGCCCAGCGTCCGCCTCGAGCAGGTGCTCGACCAGGCGTTCCCCTGGTGCCGCGAGTGGCAGGCCGAGCTGAAGCAGCTGTTCGCGCGGCTATGTCGCCGCCAAGCAGGCGCAGGCAGGTGCTCGACTACGACGACCTGCTGCTCTACTGGTCGCACATGATGGCAGGCCGCGGCCTCGCCGAGGACGTCGGCCGGCGCTTCGATCACGTGCTGGTCGACGAGTACCAGGACACCAACGCGCTGCAGGCGGCGATCCTGCTCGGCGCTCAAGCCGGACGGGCGGGGGCTCACCGTGGTCGGCGACGATGCGCAGTCGATCTACGGCTTTCGCGCCGCGACCGTGCGCAACATCCTCGATTTCCCGAACAGCTTCGCGCCGCCCGCCGCGGTGATCACGCTCGAGCAGAACTACCGCTCGACCGAGCCGATCCTCGCCGCCGCCAACGCGGTCATGAGCCTCGCCCCCGAAGGCTTCAGCAAGAACCTGTTCTCGGAGCGGCGCTCGCCGCAGAAGCCCTGGCTGGTCGACGGTCGAGGACGATCGCGCCGAGGTCGACTACGTCGGCGGAAGCGATCCTCGCCAACCGCGAGGCCGGCATCCTGCTGCGCGAGCAGGCGGTGCTGTTCCGCACCTCGCATCACTCGAGCCAGCTCGAGCTCGAGCTGCGCCGCCGCAACATCCCCTACGTCAAGTTCGGCGGGCTCAAGTTCCTCGAGCTCGCCCACGTCAAGGACCTGCTGGCGCTCCTGCGCTGGGCCGAGAACCCGCGCGACCGGATCGCCGCGTTCCGGTTTCTCCAGCTTCTGCCCGGGATCGGCCCGGGCACTGCGCGCAAGGTGCTGGGCTGCCTCGAAGCGGCGGCGCACCGGCTTCGCGGCGCTCGCGGACTTCGTGCCGCCGCGCGCGGCCAGCCGAGCTCTGGCCGGCAGCTGGTCGGCCTGCTGCAGGATCTCGCGGCGCGCGAGATCTGGGCGGGGCAGCTGGAGCTGGCGCGCGCGCTTCTACGATCCGCTGCTCGAGGAGCGCTACGACTTCGCCCGCGCGCGCCTGCCGACCTCGACGAGCTCGTGCGGCTCGCCGCGACCTACCGCTCGCGCCAGCAGTTCCTGACCGAGCTGACGCTCGACCCGCCGGCCGCGACCGGCGACGAGGCCGGCGCCCCGCTGCTCGACGAGGACTACCTGATCCTCTCGACCATCCACTCCGCCAAGGGCCGCGAGTGGCGCGCGGTCTACGTGCTGCGCGTGGTCGACGGCTGCATCCCGTCCGACATGGCGACCGGCTCGCCGGCCGAGATCGAGGAGGAGCGCCGCCTGCTCTACGTCGCGATGACCCGCGCGCAGCGACCAGCTCCACCTGATCCACCCGCGCCGCTTCTACACCACCAACCAGAGCCGCTTCGGCGACCGCTACGTCACCGCGCCGCGCACGCGCTTCATCCCGCCGGCGCTGCTGCGCCACTTCGACCTCGGCACCTCGACGCGGCCGGCCGCGGCGCCGGCGCCCGTCGACGCGCGGGCTGCCGAGGATCGACATCGCGGCCGAGATGCGCGCGATGTGGGCCTGAGCTTCAGGACGCCTTCTGCCCGAGGATCCAGCCCTCGACCCGCCGGATCACCGGATCGTCGGGCTCGCCGGAGGCGCGCTCGCCGAGCACGACCTGCAGCATGCCGACCAGTCCGACCACGGCATCGAAGCGGTCCTCGCCATCGGCACGAGTGCCGAAGCCGTCCTCGATCTCCGGCCTGCGCCGGCACTCGATGTCGACGGAGCCCGCACAGCTTCGCCAGCAGGGACTCGGCGGCCCTGCGGCGTGCGTCCTGGCTGCGCTTGCCGCCGTCCCGCCGCAGCGCAGGCGACAGCCCGAGATGGCTGTAGACCTCGGCCGGGTAGGTCTCGGCGACCGTGAAGCGGTGGCGCGCCAGCAGCTCCTCGAGGCGGCCCTGGAACGGCCAGAGCCCGAGATCCAGGCCGTCCCGCAGCGCCGGCGCCAGCAGGTCGCGCCAGCCGGCGATCGCCGCCTTGCCGACCTGGCTGCCGCCGAGCGTCCAGAACAGCGCGCAGGCGGCGCTGCGGTCGGCGAGCGCCGGTCGCAGCGGCGCAGCAGGTCGGCCACTCCGTCAAGGCCGAGCCCGTCGAGCAGCTGCCGGCGCCGGCGCCCGCCCGGCCGCTGCGGATAGAACGGCCGGTCGAGGCCGATCTCCTCCGGGCGCTCGGCGACGTCGTAGAAGTCCGCGAAGCGGCCGCTGCCGAAGCGCGGCAGCGCAGCGGCGAAATCGTCGATGCCGGCACGGCGCGGCGTAGGCGCGCAGGCAGCCCCAGCGGAAAGTCGAAGCCGAGCAGCACGTGCCGCCGGCCGCTCCGCAAGGCGCGCCCGAGCAGCTCGGCAGCGGGCCGATCCGCACGCGTCGGCAGCGAGCCGATAGCGCCCGTCCGCCTGCAGCGACCGCCGCCGACTGCCAGCGCTTGGCGGGATGCGTGCTCCAGTCGGCGTGCACCACGCAGCGCCGGCAGCGGCACCCATCAGAACAGCGTGCCGTCGCTCACCAGCTGCAGGGGCGGGCCGCCGCCCGGACGCAGCTCGCGCGGCGATCTGCCGGCCGGCCGCCCAGGTGCCGCCCTCGAGCACCTTGGCGAGCGGCAGCTCCGTCGGCGCGTGAGGCCGAGCTTGGCCCGGATCCGCGCCGCCAGCCGGTCGATCAGCGCGACCGTCAGCGCGCGCCATTCGACCACGATCTCGGAGCTGCCGGCGTGCGCCGCGCCCAGCACGGCGGCGTGCTTCGGGCCGCAGCACGCCGAGATCGATCAGCAGGCCGCCGTTGCGGTACTCGGCGAGCGCGGTCAGCTGGTCGAGGCCGGTGACCGCGATGCCGGCGTCCTCGAGCGGCTCGATCAGCGAGTAGGCGAGCCACTGCGAGAGCTTGTGGAACGGCACCAGCCCGCTGGTGAGATCGTCGCTCGCGGCGGCCGGGTGGCGGCCGACGTCGCCGAGGTTGACGCCGGCGAGCTCGATCCGCCCGGGCCAGATGTCGCCGAGGCCCTCGAGCACCGCGGCGAGGACCGCCGGCGCGGGCAGGCGCCCGTCCTGCGCCTGCCGGGCGAGATGGTCGAACAGCCCGCCGATCCGCGGCGCCGTCGGCGCCGAAGATCTCCGGGCTTCGCCAGCAGCGCCTCGCCCAGCCGGTTGAGCAGCCGGCAGCGGCCGGCGAGCGCCGACCAGCGGGTTCTCCGCGCTCACCTGGAAGGCAGCGCCGAGCGTGCGCTCGTCGAGCCGGATCAGAGCCGCGGCGTCGGCGCGCAGCGGCTCGCGCCGGGTCGGCCGACAGCGTGCCGCTCGGAACAGATCCAGGCTCGCGATCGCGAGGCCCTCGGAGCGGGCGAGCACCGCGCCGCGTCGCCGGCTCGGCGGTAGCGCCAGGCATCGCCCGCGCCGGCGTCGAGCAGCACGCTCGTCGACCGCCAGATCGAAGCGCAGCGCGCGCCAGCTCGTCCGGCGGACGTCCAGCCGCGCCGCCAGCGCCGCCCAGCGGTCCTGGCCGCCGGCGGCGAAATGGCGCCAGCGGCTGTGGTAGGGGATCGTCGAGGTCGGGATAGCTGGCGCGGATCGTCTCGATCACGTAGTCGGCGGTCGGGCTCGAGCCGGCTCGGCGTCGAGCGCGAAATGGCAGAGCGCGCCGCGCTCGGCGGCTGCCAGCACCAGGCCGGCGCGCGCCCGGATCGCCTGCGGGCGTGCGCAGCCAGGCGATCGCATCCGCCGCGACGTCGTCAGGACGCGCCATAGTCCTCGAGCGCGCGGCCCTTGGTGGCGGCGAGCTCGGCCTCGCTCGGCACCGTCTCGCGCGTAGTAGCCGGCGGCCTTCTTGGCGTCCATCTCGACCCTGCGCGTCCTCGGGGATCCGATCGGCCGGGATCGGCACGCGCTCGACCACCTCGATGCCGGAGCGCACCATCGCGTCGTATTTCAGGTTGCTCATCGAGACCAGGTGGTGGATCCGGGTGATGCCGAGCCAGTGCAGCACGTCCGGCATCAGCTCCTGGAAGCGCACGTCCTGGACGCCGGCGACGCACTCGGTGCGCTCGAAGTAGGCGGCCGCGCGGTCGCCGCCGCGTCTGCCGCTTGCGCGCGTTGTAGACCAGGAACTTGGTGACCTCGCCGAGCGCCCGGCCCTCCTTGCGGTTGTAGACGATCAGCCCGGCGCCGCCGGCCTGGGCGGTGGCGATGCAGACCTCGATGCCGTGCACCAGATACGGCCGGCAGGTGCAGATGTCGGAGCCGAACACGTCCGAGCCGTTGCACTCGTCGTGCACCCGGCAGGCGAGCTCGCGGGCGGGATCGGCGAGCGCTGCGGGACGTCGCCGAAGATGTAGGCGGTCTGGCCGCCGATCGGCGGCAGGAACACCTTGAGGTCGGGCCGCGTCACGAGCTCGGGGAACATGCCGCCGGTCTGCTCGAACAGGTGGCGCCGCAGGCTCGCCTCGCTGACGCCGCAGCGCTCGGCGACCCCCGGCAGGTACCAGACCGGCTCGAGCGCGACCTTGGTGCAGTTGACCTCGCCGCTCGCGGTGACGATCCGCCCGTCCGGCGGCAGCTCGCTCGAAGCGCACCGCGTGCTTGAGCTCGGGCACGGTGAGCCGCGCCCGGGTCACCGCGATCGTCGGCCGGATGTCCCAGCCCTGCGGCGAGCAGGTCGGCGAACGCCTCGCCGACGATGTGGCCGTAGGGATCGAGCGAGACGATCTTCTTGGGCGTCGGCCCACTGCGGATGGGGCCCGATCGCCACCGCCGGCGCGGTGTCGGTGAGGTCCGGCCGGTGCAGCGCGTTGAGGCTGCCCGACGCGACCGCGAGCGCCCGGTAGAGCGCATAGGAGCCGGAATGGGCGCCGATCACGTTGCGCCGGCTGGCATCGCCGAAGCGTGCCGATCACCGGCCCGCGGGCGGCCGGCGTCGCCGCGCCCCAGACGATCTTCGGCCGGCTTCGCCGGCCGGGCCGCGGATGCGAGGTCAGCGTGATGTGCCGGGCCGCTTCGGGCCGGTCGGGAGAGTCTGTCAGCTCATCGATTCCAGTCCAGCGCTCGCTCTTGTCGACCGGCGGCAGGTCGGCGCGGCGCGCGCCTTTGCAAGCGTCGCCGCGCGCCAACGCCATTGGCCGGCATGGCGCGATACACTAATCTGGTGACGCTTCGGTGCAACGCTACAGCACACAGCAAGGAAGACGGGGAGGTGAGGCGATGCGCCTGTTGCGCCATGGACCGAGTGGGGCCGAGAAGCCGGGACTGCTGGATGCCGAGGGTCGGATCCGCGATCTCTCGGGCGAGATCGACGACATCACGCCGGACGGTGCTGGCGCCGGACAGCCTCGCGCGCCTGGCGCGGCTCGACCCGGCCTCGCTGCCGCCGGTCGCGGGCAGCCCGCGGCTCGGGCCGCCGCTCGCGCGCGTGCCGAACCTGATCTGCATCGGCCTCAACTACGCCGACCACGCGCGCGAGACCAACTCGCCGATCCCCGAGGAGCCGATCGTGTTCATGAAGCACACCGGCTGCATCATCGGCCCGAACGACCAGGTCAAGATCCCGCGCGGCTCGAGCAAGACCGACTGGGAGGTCGAGCTCGGCGTGGTGATCGGCAAGCGCGCCTCCTACGTCGACGAGGCCCAGGCCATGGACCACGTCGCCGGCTACACGATCGTCAACGACGTCTCCGAGCGCGACTTCCAGTTCCACGGCGGCGGCGGCCAGTGGATCAAGGGCAAGAGCCCCGACACCTTCGGCCCGATGGGCCCGTGGCTCGTGACCAAGGACGAGGTCCCCGACCCGCAGAACCTGAACATGTGGCTCGAGGTCGACGGCCAGCCGCTGCCAGGACGGCTCGACCGCGGACCATGATCTTCGGCGTCGCGCACCTGGTGAGCCACCTCAGCCGCTACCTGACGCTGCTGCCGGGCGACGTGATCAGCACCGGCACGCCGCCCGGCGTCGGCTCCGGGGTCAAGCCGGAGCCGGTGTTCCTCAAGCCCGGCAACGTGATGCGGGTCGGCATCAGGGGCTCGGCGAGCAGCGCCAGGAGGTCGGCCAGGCCTGAGCCGACAGCGCCCGCCAGCGCGGTGCGCGCCGCACCGGAGCTCGCGACCGCGCGGCTGCGCCTCAGGCCGCGCACGCCGGACGATCTCGAGGCCAACCTCGCGATGGACCTCGATCCGGAGGTCCACCGCTACATCTTCCTGCGCGGCCCGCCCGGACCCGGTGGCGCACCGCGCGGAGCTGCGCGAGCGGATCGCGTCCGGCTGGCCCGCGCAGGGCGGCCTGTGGGTGGTCGAGTGGCGGGACGCGGCCGGGCTTTCTCGGCTGGTGCGGCGCTGTTCCCGCTCGAGGACTCCGGCCTGATCGAGATCGGCTATCGTTACGTCCGCGCGGCCTGGGGCCAGGGCGTGGCGACCGAGGCCGGCCGCGCCGTCCTGGATCACGGCTTTCGGCCCTGGGCCTCGACCCGATCGTCGCGGTCGCCCGCCCCGAGAACCCGGCATCGCGCCGCGTGCTCGAGAAGCTCGGCCTCGGTCATGAAGGGCGCGCGCGCTACTACGGCAGCGAGGTCGCGTTCTATCGGCTCACCCGGATCGCTTATTTTCCGAGCGACAGGCGCCGGGATTTGAGCGTCGTTGACGAAGCGCCCTCCGCGATGTGAAATGAATCCGGCACATGGTCGGGAGAGGGACAATGAAGAAATGGCTTGGCACGCTCGCCCTGGTGGTCGGGGCGACGGTGGCGATGCCGGTCGCGCAGGCCGAGACGCCGGCATCGACGCTCGTGATCGCGATGAACATTACCGACATCATCTCGCTCGATCCGGCCGAGACCTTCGAGCTCGTGGGCGGCGAGGTCAACGCCAACATCTACGACCGGATCACGGTCCACGAGCCCGGTCAGGAGGCGTTGACCGGCGGGGTCGCCGAGAGCTGGGACATCGCCGACGACGGCCACACGATCATCCTGCACCTCCGGCCGGGCCTGACCTTCCACTCTGGCAATCCGGTCACCGCCGCGGACGTCGTGTTCTCGCTCGCCCGGGTGATCAAGCTGAACAAGACGCCCTCGTTCATCTTCACCCAGTTCGGCTGGACCGCGGAGAACGTCGACCAGATGGCGACCGCCACCGACGACAAGACGGTCCAGCTCAAGATCCCGGAGAAGCTGGCGCCGAGCCTGGTGCTCAACTGCCTGTCGGCGGGCGTGGGCTCGGTGATCGACCGGCAGACCGTGCTCGCGCACGAGGCCGGCGGCGACCTCGGCCACGAATGGCTGAAGACTAACTCGGCCGCCTCGGGCCCGTTCGCGCTCAAGACCTGGAAGCCCAACGAGACCGTGGTGCTCGAGGCCGCCGCGGACTCCCGCTATGGCCCGCCCGGGGTCGAGCGGGTGATCCTCCGCCACGTGCCCGAGCCGGGCGCGCAGCGGCTGCTGATCGAGAAGGGCGACGCCGACATCGCGCGCAACCTGAGCGGCGACCAGATCGCCGGCCTCGAGGGCAATCCGGACGTCGTGATCCAGACCGATCCGAAGGCGCTCTCGATCTACCTTCAGGTCAACATGCGCGACCCGATCCTGTCCGAGCCCAAGGTGCGCGAGGCGCTCAGTTATCTGGTCGATTATCAGGGCATGGTCGACAGCTTCCTGCGCGGCCAGTTCAAGGTCCACCAGTCGTTCTGGCCGTCGGGCTTCTTCGCCTCGCTGACCGATATGCCCTTCGCGCTCGACGTCGCCAAAGCCAAGGGGCTGCTCGCCGAGGCAGGATATCCGGACGGCTTCGAGGTTGAGCTCGACGCGTTCAACGACTGGCCCTATCAGGACATGGCCCAGTCAATCCAGGCGACGATGGCCGAGGCCGGGATCAAGGTCTCGATCGTCCAGGCGGAGCGCAAGGCGGTCTACGCCAAGCACCGGGCGCGCCAGCACCAGATGATCCTGACCCACTGGAGCCCGGACTACCTCGACCCCCATTCGAACGCCGATGCCTTCGCCTCGAACCCGGACAACAGCGACGAGGCCAAGCTCACTGGCGTGATCGCCTGGCGCGGCGCCTGGGAAACGCCCGAGAACACGGCGCTGACCGCGGCCGCCCGCCAGGAGCTGGACCCGGAGAAACGCAAGGAGATGTACCTGACCCTGCAGCGCAACGTGCAGCAGGATTCGCCGTTCGTCTTCCTGTTCCAGGGGGTGGAGCAGTCGGCGCTGCGCGCCAACGTCAAGAACTTCATCTCCGGCCCGAGCTTCGATCTGGTGTTCTACAACCAGGTGACCAAGGGCTGAGGAACGGGCGCCGGGGCCGACTGCCCGCAGGGCGTCAATTCTGAAGAGCGCGTCGGCGGTTCAGCCGGCGCGGGGCTAGGGGTGCGACCTTGAGCTCGCGGCGCTGAGCTCGCCGGTCGCCGCACCGACCGCGGGACACCGGCTTACGAGAGCAGGCTTGCGTACCGGCGGGCGGCGAACTCAGCGCTGCCGGTTCGGCCGTGGCTTCTTAACGAAGGATTAGGCTTTCGGGCGTTAACCCTGTTTTCGGCTGGTCCATGCGACCGTGGGAATCCGTGCCCGCCAACGGCGCGTGGGTGGGCTCTCCCTGGGAATCGCGAGCCGAACGGAAGCGAACGGTTTCGATCGTCGTTGGCTCGACGCCCTGTTGGCGCCCAGTCGCCAGCCGGAAGATCAGTGTCTAAGAAGGCGTCGGACGGAGAGCCAGCGCTATCAGCAGAAAAGCCATCTCGGCCAGCTGCTGAGCCGCGCCTAGGACATCGCCGGTCTGGCCGCCGATCTGGCGCCGGGCGAGTTCGGCGACGATCAGCGCGGCGCCGGCGGCGGCGATCAGCCCGGTTGCTGCCATCGCCGCCGGCAGCAGAGCGAGCGCGGCAAGGATCGCGATCACGACCGCGGCCGCAGCGCGGAGCGGATGCGGGCGGCCGGCGCCGGCGCCCAGGCCCTCGACCCGAGCCGGCGGCAGGGTCGCCATCAGGACCGGCAGCGCGGCGCGTGAGGCGCTGGCGGCCGCGACCAGGGCCGCCGCCGCCAGCGCCGGTTCGGCCAGCGCGGAGAGCGCGCCGATCCGTGCCAGCAGCGCGAGCACCAGGGCGAGCGCGCCGAAGCTGCCGATGTGTGGATCGCGCATGATCCGAAGCTTGTCGGCCCGCGTGCGCCCGCCGCCGAAGCCATCGGCGACGTCGGCGAGGCCGTCCTCGTGCAGGCCGCCGGTCAGCAGGACCTGGGCGGCGACCGCGAGCAGCGCCGCGAGCGTCGGCGGCAGGCCCAGCCAGGTCGCGAGCGCGAAGACGAGACCACCCATCGCCCCGATCAGTGCCCCGGCCAGCGGGAACATCGCCGCGCTTGCGGCCAGCGCACCAGGCGGCGGGCCGGCAGGCGCGCCGACCGGCACCCGGGTCAGGAACTGGAGCGCCACCTTGCACTCCTCGATTGCCGCGCGCACCATCGCCGCCCCGAGAGCCCTCGCCGCCTGCAGGATTGCCGAGATGCCGCCGGCGAACCCGATCTCGAACCTTGATGACCTCTGCCGGCGGCTTCGGCAACTGCCGGCGGCGGATGCGGCAGCAGCAGCGTCGGCGCGCGCCCGTCAGGACCGCCTGACCAAGCCCAGGGGCGCGCTCGGCCGGCTCGAGGATCTGGCGATCTGGCTCGCCGCCTGGCAAGGCCGCGAACCGCCGGCGTTGAAGCGGGTCGCAGCGCTGGTCTTCGCCGGCAACCACGGGGTCGCGGCCGAGGGCGTCTCCGCCTATCCGAGCGCGGTCACCGGCCAGATGGTCGCCAACTTCGAAGCGGGCGGGGCGGCGATCAACCAGCTCTGCCGGACCGCCGGTGCGGCGCTGAACGTGGTGCCGCTCGACCTCGAGCGCCCGACCGCCAATTTCTGCACGGCGCCGGCGATGACCGAGGCCGAATGTCTCGACGCGCTGAATCGTGGCTTTTCGGCGGTCGCACCGGACCTCGACCTGCTGGCGCTCGGCGAGATGGGAATCGCCAACACCACCTCAGCGGCCGCGATATGCGCCGCGCTGTTCGGCGGCCCGGCGGCCTGGTGGACCGGACCGGGGACGGGCCTCGATGCCCACGCCCTCGCCCACAAGACGGCCGTGGTCGGGCGCGGCCTCGCGCGCCATGCCGACGCGCTCGGAAGACCGCTCGAGATCCTGCGCCGGCTCGGCGGCCGCGAGATTGCAGCCCTCTCGGGCGCGCTCCTAGCGGCGCGCGAGCATCGGGTTCCGGTGCTCCTCGACGGCTTTGTCGCCGGCGCCGCGGCCGCGGTCCTCCAGGCGCTCGAGCCTTCAGCCCTCGACCACGTCCAGGCCGCCCACCGCTCGGCGGAGCCAGGCCATGCCCGCCTGCTCGAGCGCCTGCGCCTGCGCCCGCTGCTCGAGCTCGACATGCGCCTCGGCGAAGCCTCGGGTGCCGCGCTCGCGATCCTGCTCTGCCGCGCCGCGCTCGCTTGCCACACCGGTATGGCGAGCTTCGAGGCCGCCGGCGTCAGCAATCGGTCCAGGCCGCAGCATGCTTGAGGTGGAAACCCGCTTCCGGCGGCTGCGCGCGACCCCGGCGCAAGCGAGCTCGGGCGGGGCGGACGGCCAAGGAGCTCAACCTGCCGCGAGGCCGAGCCTCGTGTCGAGCAGGACCTGCGGCTCCGCGCTGCTTGATGCTACGCCTACCTGATCAGCCCTAGGCCCTCGAGCTTGAGCAGGATCCGCTGGGCGGCGACGTCGGGCGCTTCGGCTTCGGTGTCGATCACGACGTCCGGGCGCTCGGGCGGCTCGTAGGGGTCGTCGATGCCGGTGAACTGCTTGATCAGCCCGGCGCGAGCCTTGGCATACAGCCCCTTGGTATCGCGCTGCTCGCAGACCGCGAGCGAGGTCGCGACGTGGATCTCGACGAAGGCGCCGCAGGCCTCGACCAGCTCGCGCACCCGCCTGCGGATCGAGGCGTAGGGCGCGATCGGAGCGCACAGCGCGACCCCGCCTGCCTTGGTGATCTCGCTCGCGACGAAGCCGATCCGAAGCACGTTGAGGTCGCGATGCTCCTTGGAGAAGCCGAGCTCGCTGGACAGGTGCTTCCTGACCAGATCGCCATCGAGCAGCGTCACCGACCGGCTGCCGACCTCCATCAGCTTGGCCATCAGGGCATGGGCGAGGGTCGATTTGCCCGCGCCGGAGAGGCCGGTGAACAGCACCGTGAAGCCTTGCCGATGGCGCGGCGGATAGCTGCGCCGGAGCTCCTCGACCACCTCCGGAAAGGTGAACCAGGCCGGGATCTCGATGCCTTCGCGCAGCCGCCGTCGCAGCTCGGTGCCGGAGAGGTTGAGCACGGTCTCGCCGGGCGCCACCTCGTCGACCGGCACGTACTGACCACGGTCCTGGACGTAGACCATCTCCTTGAACGGCACCAGCCCGATGCCGAGCTCGCCCGACACCTCGGCGACCAGCTCCTGGGCGGCATACGGTTGATAGAACGGCTTGCCCTGCCGGTCGTTGCCGGGGCCGGCGTGGTCGCGGCCGACGATGAAATGGCTGCAGCCGTAGTTCTTGCGGATGATCGCGTGCCAGACCGCCTCGCGCGGGCCGGCCATGCGCATCGCGAGCGGCAGCAGGCTTAGGTGCGTGGTCTGCTCGGGGTAGGTCTTGAGCAGATGCTCGTAGCAGCGCACACGCGCGAAGTGGTCGACGTCACCGGGCTTGGTCAGGCCGACCACCGGGTGGAGCAACAGGTTGGCCTCGGCGATCTGGGCGGCGCGCTGGGTCAGCTCCTGGTGCGCCCGGTGCATCGGGTTGCGGGTCTGGAACGCGACGACCCGGGTCCAGCCCCACTGCTCGAACCGATGCCGGAGATCGGCCGGCTCGTCGCGCAGCTGCCGGAAATCGTACTCGGTCGGCCGGGTGATGCCGCGCAGCTGGCCGCCGAGGTAGACGGGATGGGTGCGATTGAGCAGGTGGTCGACGCCCGGATGGAATTCGTCGACGGTCGCGAACACCGCCTCCGCCTCGCGCCGCCGATCCGGCGTGAAGATGTCCTCGACGGTCATGACCGCGATCATGAAGCCCTCCGGATCGCGGAGGCCGATCGCATCGCCCGCGCGCAGCCCGCCCGCGAACTTCTCGGTCACGTCAAGCGTGACCGGGATCGGCCAGACGCTGCGGTCGGCCAGGCGCATGGCCGCCAGCACCTGCTCGTAGTCGCGCTCGCCGAGAAAGCCCTCGAGCGGGGAAAACCCGCCGCTCAGCAGCAGCTTGAGGTCGCAGAGCTGGCGCTGGCTCAGGTCCCAGCACGGCAAGGCTGCCGACTCGCGGCGCAAGGCTGCGGCCTTCTCGGCCGGCAGGTAGAGGACCTTGAGGGTTCCGCCGTGCGGCTCGATCAGTGCCATCGTCGCTCCCATCCTTCGTCGTCACGCCGGCATCGCGTTTGCCATCATGGCGGCAGCGGCGCAAGCCCGGAGCGTCCACCTGAGGTCCAGCCACCGCGCAGGCAGGCGGGCGCGGCCGGCAAGAGGCGGATTGAGGGGCCGGCGATCTCGCGGCAGAATGCCGCGAACCGTCGGCGCAATAAAGTTCAGGGAGCGCGGGTGATGCTCAAGATCGGTCTGATCGGCGCCGGCCGGATCGCCGCGCTCCACGCCCGGCACATCGCCGAGCGCGAGGGCCTGCGCCTGGCGATCGTGGTCGATGTCAACCTGGAGGCGGCGACCCGCCTGGCGGAGCCGTACGGCGCCGCGGCGAGCGCCGACGTCACCGGCGCGCTTGCCGAGCCCGGAATCGACGCCGTGCTGATCGCGTCCTCTTCCAACACCCACGCCGAGCTCGTCACCCGCGCGGTCGCCGCGAGCAAGCCGGTGTTCTGCGAAAAGCCCCTCGATCTCGACCTCGAGCGCGCCAATGCCTGCCTGCGCGCGATCGCGGGCAAGGGCGTGCCGGTGTTCGTCGACTTCAACCGGCGCTTCGATCCGAACCACGCCGCGCTGGAGCGGGCGCTGCGGACCGGCGAGGCGGGTGCGCTGGAGCTGATCAGCATCACCTCGCGCGACCCCGAGCCGCCGCCGCTCGGCTATCTCGCCAACTCGCCCGGCGCGCTGTTCCTCGAGACCATGGTCCATGATCTCGACATGGCCCGCTGGCTGCTGGGCGAAGAGCCGGTCGAGGTCTTCGCGCTGGCGAGCGGCCTGATCGAGCCCGCGTTCCGGCCGCTGAACGAGCCCGACACCGCGGTCGCGGTACTGCGCACCGACAGCGGCAAGCTCTGCCAGATCAACAACAGCTGGCGCGCGACCTACGGCTACGACCAGCGGATCGAGGTGCTGGGCTCGGGCGGCATGCTGCGCTCCGACAACCGCCGGCGCACGACGCTCGAGCGCTACGACGCCGCGGCCGTGCGCAGCGACGTCTTTCCATATTTTTTCACCGATCGGTACCTCAAGTCCTATCGCCTCGCGCTCGACCATTTCGCCGCCGTGGTCAGGCACGGCGAGCAGCCGCTCGTCACCGCCGAGGACGGCCGCCGCGCGCTGGTCCTGGCCGATGCCGCGCTGCGCTCGGCCAGGACCGGCCAGCCGGTGCGGATCCGCTACTGAACCCGGAGAAAACCCGATGCCGCTCGAGATCGCGACCGCGCCCGATTCTTTCGGCGTCTGGTTCGCCGAGGATGCGCAGCAGATCGGCTGGCGCCGCTATCTGGACGAGGCGGCGGCCGCCGGCTACCGCTGGACCGAGCTCGGGCCGGTCGGCTATCTGCCGACCGACGCCAAGGTGCTCGCGGTCGAGCTCGAGGCGCGCAACCTTCGCGCCTGCGGTCAGGTGGTCATGCTGCCGCTCGAGGACCCCGCCATCTGGCCTGAGCTGGAGCGTCAGCTGCAGACTGCCGGCGTGCTGCTCGAGGCGCTGGGCGCCAGGCACCTGATCCTGATCGACGACATGTACACCGATCTGCACAGCGGCGAGCTGAGGCAGCCGCGCACCCTGGATGAGGACGCCTGGCGGCGGCTGGTCGCGACGACCGAGCGGGCCGCCCGGCTCGTGCGCGAGCGCTTCGGCCTGAGCCTCGCTTTCCACCCGCACGCCGAGACCCACGTCGAGACCGAGCCTCAGATCGAGCGCCTGCTCGCCGAGACCGACCCCGATCTGGTCCGGCTCTGCTTCGATACCGGCCATCACGTCTACGCCGGCGGCGATGCGCAGCGCTTCATGCGCAAGCATCAGGACCGGGTCGACTACCTGCACGTCAAGAGCATCGAGCCGGCGGTGCTGGCCGAGGCGCGGCGCGCGGCGCTGCCCTTCTCGGCGGCGGTCGCGCGCGGCGCCTTCTGCGAGCTCGATCGCGGCGCGATCGATTTTGCCCGGTTCGGCGAGCTGCTGCGGGAGGCGGACTTTCAAGGCTTCGTCGTGGTCGAGCAGGACATGTACCCGGCGCCGCCCGAGAAGCCGCTGCCGATCGCCCGGGCGAACCGGGACTACCTGCGCCAGCTCGGATGGGGCTAGGTGCTAGATCGGAAGCTCCGGGAGCTTGCGAGCGGGGCCTCCGGTCCGGCGTTGTCGTCGATCTCCCAGGGTGGCTGAGGGCTGAACCGCTTGACCAGGAAGTCGACCAAAGCCCGGACCTTGGGCGAGAGGTGGCGGGCGTACGGGAAGACCGCGTAGATACTGGTGTCGAGCGCGCCCGGACTGACCTGGTAGCCGGCGAACACGACCTGGAGCGCGCCCGCGCGGACGTCGTGGCCGACCATCCAGGTCGGCAGGATCGCAAGTCCGAGGCCGGCAAGCGCCGCCGTGTGCAAGGCATCGGCATTGTTCGCCCAGAGCGAGCCCCTGACCTCGACCTCGTAGGTCTGCTCGCGAGTCACGCAGCCGCCAGACCGCGCGGTTCGACTGCCGCTTGTAGACCAGGCAGTTGTGCTCACCGAGATCCGCGGGCGCAGTCGGCACCCCGGCGCGCTCGAAATAGGCGGCGCTGCCGCAGATCACCCGGGTGTTGCGCGCCAGCCGGCGGGCGATCAGGCTGGAATCCTGGAGCTCGCCGATCCGGATCGCCAGATCGACGCCCTCCTCGACCAGGTCGATGAAGGCATCGGTCAGGCTGAAATCGATCCGCACCGCCGGATAGCTGGCCAGGAACGCCGGTAGCGCCGGGGCGATGTGCAGGCGGCCAAACGCCACCGGCACGCTCAGGCGGAGCAGGCCCCGCGGCTCGGCCTCAAGCCGGCTCACCGACAGCCTGGCGTCCTCGACCTCGGCCAGAATCCGCTTGCTGCGCTCGTGATACAGCCGCCCGGCCTCGGTCAGGCTGAGCTTGCGGGTGGTGCGGCTGAGCAGGCGCACGCCCAATTCGTCCTCGAGCGCGCCGATCGCGCGCGCGACCGAAGAGGGCGCCATGCCGAGCGCCCGCGCCGCCGCAGAAAAGCTGCCGCCCTCGACCACCTCGGTCAGCAGGCGCATGCCGACGAAGGTGTCCATTGCGGTTGCTCAAGCTGTGCGTTGCATGCACAGATCTTAAGCCATTGATCAAGATTATCCAGTCTACTGCTCAAGCCTATCTGACCCCCGGAAGCGGCCGCTGGGCCGCTCGCGAAGGGAAATCGCCGATGCTTAGCTTCGATCTGAACCATGGACCGCGCCGCCTCGAGGAGTTCGACGTCGAGGAGCTCGAGGCCTTCATCCAGCGCGGTCGGACGCTCCAGGCGCGGGCGATGGGACGCGGCCTGAAGGCGCTGTTCGCGGCGCTGGGCTTCGGCAAGCGGCCGCCGGCGCCGCGCACCGGCCAGGGCCGCCTGGATTGGGAGCAGGTGCTGGGCCTGGCCCCGGATGATGGCCATTCGGCGCGCCGCGCCTGAGGCCCTCGAACCGGCTCAGTCCTCGACCGGGCGCAGGTGCCTGGGGCGAATGACGCCGTCGCCGGGCTCGGCGACCCGGTCGACCAGATGACAAAACGAGCCCGCGACCGTGCCCGAGCGGGCGCCGAGATCGCCGAGCGCCCGCCCGCGCGCGTCGCCGGCCGAGAACAAGGGCGGCGCGTCGGCCCCTTCGGTCAGGCTCGCGTAGTGAAACTCGTGGCCGCGATAGGTGGTGCCGGCGTGACCGAGCGGGCTGGGCTCGAGCAGCTTCAGGCGACGGTAGCCGAGCTGGAGCCGGGGCTCGGCGAAGCTGGTGGCAACCGGTAGCAGGCCCGCCATGGCATGGTGTGCGCCGGCGCGGTCGGCGAGCGTCCGCCCGAGCGCCATGTAGCCGCCGCATTCGCCGTAGACGAACGCGCCGCGCGTCGCCGCCGCGCGCAGGCCCTCCATGAAATCCGCGATTGGCGGCGAGCCGGCCGGCGTGCAGCTCGGGATAGCCGCCCGGCAGATAGACCGCGTCCGCGCCGGGGTCCGGTGGCTGATCGGCGAGTGGCGCGAACGGCAGGATCTCGGCGCCGGCGATCCGCCAGCCCTCGAGCGTCGCGGGGTAGGCGAAGGCGAACGCGAGATCGCTCGCGACCGCGATCCGCTGGCCGAGCGGCCGCAGCGGTCGCGCGGGCGGCCCGTAGAGACCGAGCCCGAACGGCCGCGCAAGACGGATCAGCCGGTCGAGATCGGTGTTCGCCGCGACGATTTCGGCCGCGCGGTCGAGCCAGGGCTCGAGCTCGGGCACCTCGGCGGCGGGCACCAGACCGAGGTGGCGCGCCGGCAGCTCGAGGCGGAGATCGCTCGGCAGGCAGGCCAGCACCGGCTGCGCGAAGCGGTCGTCGCAGGCGCGCCGGAGCAGCGCCGCGTGCTCGGCGCTGGCGACCCGATTGAGCACGATGCCGGCGATCTCGACGTCGTCGCGATGCCGGGTGAAGCCCTCGATCAGCGCGGCCGCCGAGGCGCCCATGCCGCGCACGTCGACGACCAGCACGACCGGCAGATCGAACAGGCTCGCCAGATCCGCGGTCGAGCCCTGGCCGTCGCCGGCGCCATCGAACAGGCCCATGACCCCTTCGCCGAGCACCAGCTCGCAGCCGTCTGCGACCCGGTCGCCGAGGGCTGCGAGGGTCTCGATGCGCATCGCCCAGCTGTCGAGATTGATCGAGGGCCGGCCGGCCGCGCAGGCATGGAAGGTCGGGTCGATGTAGTCGGGGCCGACCTTGAACGCGCCGACCGCGAGGCCTCGGCGCCGGAGGGCGCGCAGCAGGGCCAGCGTGACCGTCGTCTTGCCGCTCCCGGACGCCGGCGCGGCGATGATGATCCCGGGCGCGCTCACCGGTTCCGGCTCATCGGAGGCTTGCCGTGGCCCGACGGCTGGATGAAGATCGCGCTGCTCATGGTTCGGATCGCGCTGCTCATGGTTTGGCAAGTGTAGTCCGAACCGGGCCCGCGGATGAAGGGCAACGGGACTTCCGGCGCCACATGGGACGCAAACCGAGTTCGCAGCTGCGCCGGGGCTGGACCACCGGGGCGTGCGCCGCGGCGGCGACCAAGGCGGCTTATCTCGGCCTGCTGACCGGCCGCTTCCCGGACCCGGTCTCGATCCGGCTGCCCGGCGGCGAGCAGCCGCGGTTCGATCTGGCCGAGCATGCGCTCGGCGGCGGCCAGGCCACGGCCGCCGTGATCAAGGATGCCGGCGACGACCCGGACGTCACGCACGGCGCTCTGATCCGGGTCAGCGTCCGCCGGGGCGATCCCGGCAGCGCCGTCATGTTCATCGCCGGCGAAGGGGTGGGCGTGGTCACCCGACCGGGGCTGCCGGTGCCGGTCGGCGAGCCCGCGATCAATCCAGCACCCCGCCGGCTGATCCGGGAGCTGGTCGCGGCGGTTGCGCGCGATCAGGGCGATGCCGGCGATCTCGAGGTGACGATTGCCGTTCCCGGCGGCGAGATCCTGGCGCAGCGGACCGCCAACGGCCGGCTCGGAATCGTCGGCGGCCTCTCGATCCTCGGCACGACCGGCGTCGTCATCCCCTATTCCTGCGCGTCCTGGATCCATGCCATCCACCGCGGCATCGACGTGGCGCGCGCGGCGGGCCTGAGCCATGTCGCCGCGGCCACCGGCTCGACCTCGGAGCGCGCCGTCCAGGCGCTCTATGGTCTGCCCGAATTCGCGCTGATCGACATGGGCGATTTCGTCGGCGGCATGCTCAAATATCTGCGCCGCCACCCGATCGCGCGGATCACGCTGGCCGGCGGCTTTGCCAAGCTCGCCAAGCTCGCGGCCGGTCATCTGGACCTGCATTCGAGCCGCTCGACGGTCGATCTGCCGGCGCTGGCCGAGCTGCTGGCCGAGCGGGGCGCTGCCGGCGAGCTGGTGGCCGACGCCAAAGACGCTGAATCGGCCAACCGGGTCCTGCAGCTGGCCCAGGGGGTCGGCCTGCCGCTCGCCGACGACGTGGCGCTCAGGGCGCGCCGGGTCGCGCAGGCCGAGCTGACCGGGGCGTCGGCGATCGAGGTGATGATCTTCGACCGCGACGGCAGCCTGATCGGTCATGCCCCGGGCTGGTGAGCATCCGCGCGCGAAACAGTTGCCCGCAGTTCGCCAGACGCTTACTAAGCAGCCAGCAGAACTGTCGATGACATGCCCAACAGTGGCGGTCCGCCGCCGGCCTCGCCTCCTGCGTCCGAAGCGCCCGCCCGAGCCGCGGTGGCCGCGAGCGCCACGGCGTGGATCGAAAAGCTCCAGCGCGCGATCGAGGCCGCGTCGGCCGAAGCCCGGGGCGCCTTTTTCTACTACGCCGGTTTCGGCCTGTACTTCACGCTGACGGTCGCCGGGACCACTCACGAGGACCTTCTGCGCGGCTCGACCGTGACCATGCCGGGGCTCGGGATCGGCATGCCGATCGAGGGCTTCTTCCTGTTCGTGCCGATGCTGTTCGTGGTGTTCCACGTCTACGCGCTGCTGCAGCTGGTCGTCCTGGCGCGCCGGATCGGCCTCCTGAAGCGATTGCTGGCGACCGCCCCGGGTCCGGTTGCCGCTGGCCAGGAGGTCCTGCTCAGCCCGTTCGCGGTCAGCCAGCGTCTGTTCGGCGAGCCACCGGGGCTGGTGCCCCGGACCGTGCTGCGCGTGTCGATCTGGTTCACGCTGGTGCTGATCCCGCTGGCCGTGCTGATCGCGACCCAGGTCCGCTTCCTCCCCTACCACTCCGAGACCGTGACCTGGGCGCACCGCCTGTACATTGCGATCGACATCCTGCTGCTGCTGCTGCTGTGGCCCACGATCGTGGACCCGCGCGGCCGCAGTGCGATCGCGCGACTCGGCGCCCTGACGAGCCGCCGCCGGGGCCTGGGCGCGCGCGCCCGGGCTCTGGCCGAGGTCGGTCGGCGCCGCCTGCTGCGGACGCGGCGCTTCGGCACCGCCAGGGCGGAGCCGGGGCGGGATGCCATCCGCATCCTCGGCGCCGGTGTGCGCGCCGGCGTCGTCGTACTGGCGCTCTTTTTCACCTTCGTGGTCGCGACCATCCCGGGCGAAAGCATCGAGCGCGCCCTGCTCGGCGACGGCCAGGCCGACGGGCGGTCCGGGTGCTCTTCGCTCTGGCGGGTCGGCAGCTGGCTGCGCACGGTCCGTCTGCCCGACCAGCGCGAGGCGCTGTGCGTGACCTATGGCCTGTTCGAGGCGCCCGAGACGCCCCTGGGCCTGCGGCGCAATCTGGTCGCGCGCGACATCAGCCTGGTGGTGGCCGAGCCGACCGACGAGCTGATCCGCGACCTCGGTGCCAAGCAGGCCTGGCAGCGCAAGGGCAAAGGCGCCGATCTGCAGGGCCGTGATCTCCGCTTTGCCGACCTGTCCGGCAGCGATCTGCGGCGCGCCGACCTGCGCGGCGCCAACCTCAACGGGTCGGTGCTGCAGCAGACCAAGCTGACTGCCTCAATTGCCGGCGACATCCCGCGCTCGGAGATCGGGGCATGCGCGCACGAGCTGGTCGGCGATTATTGCCTGACCGGTCTGGTGGGCGCCGATCTGACCGCCGCCGACCTACGCTATCTGGAGGGCTGGAAGGCCGATTTTCGGGAGGCCAACCTGACCGCGGCGGCGCTGCACGAAGCTGCGCTCGGCCAAGGACGGCTCGATGGCGCGCTGCTGGTCTGGGCGCATCTGGACGGGGCGGATCTGCGCGGCGCGGTCCTGACCGGCGCGGTTCTGCGCGAAGCGGTCGCGCCCGAGGCGCGGCTCGACGGCGCCGACCTGCGCTATGCCTTTCTGCGCAAGGCCGATCTCGCGGGCGCCGCGCTGACCAACGCCAAGCTGGACGATGCCGATATCGGCGGCACCGAACTGGTGGCCGCCAGCGATGCGCCGGTCGACCAGGACTACCAGACGACCCTGACGTTGGACCTGTTTCGGCGGGCCTGCGACGAGGAGACCGGATTAGCCCACGGCGTGGTCGCCCGAATCTGGCACGAGCTCGATTACTCCGCGAGCCACGACCAGGCGGGCTACGCCAGCATCGCCAGCCTGCGCTATCTGTTGGCGCGTTTGATCCTGTCGCGAACGACCTGCCCGGCGGCAGATATTCACGACCAGGACGTCTGCCGTCTGCACGATTTCCTGAAGCGCTGGAACACTGTGCGGCGCGCCGACCGAAGACCATACGATCCGGAGTTGGAGCGCAGCTGGAACGAGCTTGGCGCGCTCGTCCTTTCTGGACCGCAGACGCCCGTTTCCGGCGCCGCGACGACGGGCGCAGACCAGCGGCGGGCGACCGACATCTGGTCCGAACTGGACGCGCAGCTTGGTGCAGAGCGAGCCTGTCCGACCTCGTGAGCCGCGCCGCGGCCGCGATCGGGCCGAGGCGACGCCCGACCCCGCGCTGGCATGCGGGTCCTGATCCTCTCAGGCACCCACGAGGCCAGCGCACTGGCCGCCGCCTGCGCGGCGTTGCCCGGTATCGAAGTGATCAGCTCGCTCGCAGGCCGCACCCGCGCGCCGCAGCCGCTCGCGGGCGAGGTGCGGCGCGGTGGCTTCGGCGGCACCGCCGGGCTCGAGCGTTTTTTGAAGGCGGCGGCGATCGACCGGGTGGTTGATGCCAGCCATCCGTTCGCGGCGCAGATCGGCCAGCATGCTGAGGCCGCGTGCCGGGCCGCGGGCATACCGCGCCTCCGGCTGCTGCGCCCGCCGTGGCGGCGCCGGAAGGGCGACCGCTGGCTCGAGGTTGCGGACCTGGTCGAAGCCGCAGAGCGGCTGCCGGCGCTCGGCCAGCGTGCGTTCCTGACGGTCGGTCAGAAGGACCTGGACGCCTTCGCCGGTCTGGACAGGATCTGGTTCCTGGTCCGGACGATCGAGCCGCCGGCCAAGCCGCTGCTCGTGCATGCCCTGTGGGTGCAGGCCCGCCCGCCGTTCGCGATCGAGGGCGAACTCGAACTGCTACGCACACACGCGATCGAGGTCCTGGTCACCAAAGCGAGCGGTGGCAAAGCGACCTCTGCCAAGCTCGCTGCCGCCCGCGTGCTGGGCCTGCCGGTGCTGATGGTGCGCCGGCCGGCGGCGCCGCCGGGGCCCGTGGTCGAAACGGTCGCCGATGCCCTGGAGTGGCTCGGCGCGGCGTAGCGCCTGGGCTCAGGCCCGCTCGGTCCAGCTCTGGCACCAGCCCTCGGCAGCGACCAGCTGGCCGCCGAAGATGTCGCAGGGGCCGTACTCCTGGCCGTCCTCGCCATGGTAGAGGGCGCAGTTGGCGCAGATGTGATCGGGCGAGAAGTCCGGCCACTCGCTGGCGTCCACCTCGCTTGCGTCCTCCTTATAGCCAAGCTGCTCGGCGAGCTCGTCGTCCTCGCTGACCTTCTCCTGGGCGTGCGCCCGGCGCATGACCAGCATGCCGCCGAACGGCGCCGCGGCGACGCCTGCAGCTGCGACCTTGAGAAAGCGGCGGCGAGCCTCGTGGGCGCTGGCATCAGCCATGATCGGATCCTCCCCGGGCGTTGGCTCGATCGGCGGCGCAGCCATGCCCTGATTGGCCCGCCGTTGCTGTCAACGCGCTGATCCTGGCGCATGTTCCACGGCCGCTGGATCTCACCTGAGCATTGGGTACCCATGACGCGCGGCAAGCCGGCCGAAGGCGGGAATGCGCCGGTAGGCCGAGGCCGCCAGGAGCTCGATGCCGTCCAGCAGCAGCCCTGCGCGCGCGGCCTTGAGCTCTGGAGCATTGCAGGCCGCGCGCAGCGCCGCTTGCAGGCTCTGCACCAGGCCATCGGCGGCATCAGCGCGGGTGACGTAGGGCGGCGCGGGCGCAGCGGCGGTCCGGCAGAGCACGCGCGTGCCGGCGAGCGCCGCCGGCCGGTGGCGAGCGAGCAGCGCATGGGTGACGCAATCGATCGCGGCGACATCCGCGGCACCGCTCGCGACCAGGGCGAGGCTTTCGGCATGGGCGCCGCTCACCTTCACGGTCGCAAAGAAGTGCCCCCCACGGCTGAGCGGCGCGATCAGGGCGCGCAGCGCGTTGGCGCCCGAGTGCGACTCCGGATCGTTGATCGCAACAAGCCGGCCGCGCAGGTCCTCGAGCTCGCGGACGTCCGAGCCCTGCGCTACGACCATCAGGCTCGCATATCCGGCCTGCCCGCAGCCGGGCGCTGCGTAGTAAGGCGTGGCGACCACCCGCAGCCGGCCGGCAAAGGCGCCCATCAGATCGGCGCCGCAGCACTGGCTGAGCAACAGCTCCGGATCGCCCCAGACCTCGCTCGCCGGCCGTTCCTGGCAGAGGGCCGCGGGCACGTCCGCGATGCCGGCCTGACGCAGCTGCCGCGCGATGCCGCCCCAGAGCGCCGCATGCGCGCCCCGCAGTTCGGGTAGGTCGTACATCGGCAAGCTCGCGAGGCTCATCGCAGCTCCGGGACAGAGTCAATATCCGTTCCGCGAGGCGGCGTCCCGAACCGGTATATCTTATCGGCGGCAGCGTCGGCGGTCGATGCTGGTATAGGCGGGTAGCTTACGCACGAAGATTGCCCCGAAATACTCTCGGAAGGGCGTCGACATCTTCGGGCTACGGTCGCGATCGCGCGGCCATCGACCGGATCTGCGTCGCGTGGACGGTTGCGCGCGTGCTAGGCTCGCGACGCTTGTCCGGCAGGGGAGCCGTGATGGC
The DNA here is from genome assembly GCA_963840925.1 of uncultured Alphaproteobacteria bacterium. GTDB lineage: Bacteria > Pseudomonadota > Alphaproteobacteria > Geminicoccales > Geminicoccaceae > DATAOG01. Next base: position 178,709 of record CAWJAY010000005.1, on the reverse strand, counting down.
CAGAGCCAAGCCAGCGACAGCGAGAGCCTTCACCTACACGGCGGTATTCGATCCCGCGCCCGAGGGCGGCTATGTCGTGACATTTCCGGCCTTGCCGGGGCTCGTGACCGAGGGCGAAACGCTGGATGAAGCCAGGTCAATGGCGGCTGACGCCTTGCGTTGCTACCTCGAGGGGCATCTCGAGGATGGCCTGCCCATCCCCGTCGAGGACGAAGCCTCGCCGGATGCCGTTCGCGAAGCGGTGAGCGTCGAGCTCGAATGAGCCGGCGCCTGCCCGCCGTCAAGCCGCGCCAAGCGATCGCGGCGCTCCAGCGCGCAGGTTTTGTGGTGCGACGGGTCAGCGGCAGTCACTATCGCCTCAATCCGCCGGCCGATCCCACCCGCTGGGTGGTGGTGGCCTATCACAACCGCGATTTGAAGCCGAAGACCCTGCGCGCCATCATCAAGCAGGCCGGGCTCACGGTCGACGAGTTCATTGATCTGCTGTGAATTCGCCGCGCCCGGTCACGCTCTGCGCTTCGCTTCTGCGCGGCGGGGGGCGAGGACGCGGGTCAGGTAGGCGCCGGTGTAGCTGGCGGCGGTTGCGGCGACGTCCTCGGGCGTGCCGGCGGCAACGAGGCGGCCGCCGGCGTCGCCGCCCTCGGGGCCGAGGTCGAGGACGTGGTCGGCGGTCTTGATGACCTCGAGATTGTGCTCGATCACGACCACCGTGTTGCCCTGCTCGACCAGCGCGTGCAGCACTTCCAGCAGTTTTCTGACATCTTCGAAATGCAGCCCCGTGGTCGGCTCGTCCAGAATGTAGAGAGTATCGCCGGTCGCGCGCCGGGACAGCTCCTTGGCGAGCTTGACCCTTTGCGCCTCGCCGCCCGAGAGCGTGGTCGCCGACTGGCCGAGCTTGATGTAGCCGAGCCCGACCTTCTGCAGCGTTTCCAGTTTGTGCCGGACCGGCGGGATCGCGTGGAAGAACTCGGCCGCGGTCTCGACGGTCAGGTCGAGCACATCTGCGATCGAGCAGCCCTTGTACTTCACCTCCAGCGTTTCGCGGTTGAACCGCCGCCCATGGCAGACGTCGCAGGTGACAAAAACGTCCGGCAGAAAATGCATCTCGATCTTGATCACGCCATCGCCCTGGCAGGCCTCGCAGCGCCCGCCCTTGACGTTGAACGAGAAACGGCCGGGTCGGTAGCCGCGCGCCTTGGCCTCGGGCAGGCCCGCGAACCAGTCCCGGATCGGGGTGAAGCAGCCGGTGTAGGTCACGGGGTTGGAGCGCGGCGTGCGGCCGATCGGCGACTGATCGATGTCGACCACCTTGTCGAGGAATTCCATGCCGTCGATGCGGGTGTGTGTGCCAGCCAGCAGGCGCGATTTGTGCAGGCGCTTGGCGAGCGCAGGGTAAAGCGTGTCGAGCACCAAGGTCGACTTGCCGCTGCCGGAGACCCCGGTGACGCAGGTGAACGTGCCGAGCGGGATGCTGGCGTCGACGCTCTTGAGGTTGTTTTCCGCGGCGCCGATCAGCGTGAGCCACCGATCGTGCTTGGCCGGTCGCCGCAGCAGCGGCAGCGGGATCTGCCGGCGGCCGGCCAGATACTGGCCGGTCAGGCTTTCGGGCGCGGCCAGGATCGCGGCGGGCGGCCCTTCCGCGACCACGATCCCGCCATGCACGCCGGCGCCCGGACCCATGTCGACGACGTGATCGGCCTCGCGGATCGCATCCTCGTCGTGCTCGACCACGATCACCGTGTTGCCCAGGTCGCGCAGGCTCTTGAGGGTCTCAAGCAGGCGGTGGTTGTCGCGCTGGTGCAGCCCGATCGAGGGCTCGTCCAGCACGTAAAGCACGCCGGTGAGGCCGGAGCCGATCTGCGAGGCCAGGCGAATTCGCTGGCTCTCGCCGCCGGACAGCGAGCCGGAATCGCGCGCGAGCGTCAGATAGCCGAGCCCGACGTTCTTGAGAAAACCGAGGCGCTCGTTGATCTCCTTCAGGATCCGGCTCGCGATCTCGTTCTGCTTCGGTGTGAGCCCCGCCGGCAGCGCCTGGAACCAGGTCGCCGCCGCCTCGATCGCGAGCTCGGTCACCTCGCCGACGTGCCGGCCGCCGACCTTGACCGCGAGCGCCTCGGGCTTGAGCCGGTGGCCGATGCAGGCCTCGCAGGGCGCGCTCGAGAGATAGCGGCCGAGCTCGTCCTTGAGCCAGGCCGAATTGGTCTCGCGCCAGCGCCGCTGCAGGTTCGGCAGCACGCCCTCGAACGAATGCTTCGTGCTGTAGCGGCGCACGCCATCGTCGTAGCTGAGCTCGACCTCGTCATCGCCGGAGCCGTTCAGGATCAGCTCCTGCATCGCTGCCGGCAGCTCCTCCCAGGGCGTGTGCAGGCTCGCCCGGAAGTGCTTGGCGATGCCATCCAGGGTCTGGAGATAGTAGGTCGAGGACGAGCTCGACCAGGGCTCGATCGCGCCGTCGTAGAGGCTCTTCTCCGGATCGGGCACGACCAGGGCCGGGTCCATGTAGAGCCGGCGCCCGAGGCCGTCGCAGGCCGGGCAGGCGCCGTGCGGGCTGTTGAACGAGAACAGCCTGGGCTCGATCTCCTCGATCGTGAAGCCCGAGACCGGGCAGGCGAACTTCGAGGACAGCACCAGCTGCTCGGCCGAATCCGCGTTCTCGACGATCAGCAGGCCGTCGGAGTGATTGAGCGCGGTCTCGATGCTCTCGGCCAGGCGCTGCTCGAGCCCGGGCGCCAGCACCAGGCGGTCGACCACCAGCTCGATGTCGTGCTTGAGTTTCTTGTTGAGCTTGGGCGCTTGGTCGAGCTCGTACAGCCTGCCGTCGACCTTGACCCGCTGGAAGCCCGCGCGCTGCAGTTCGGCCAGCTCTTTCCGATATTCGCCCTTACGGCCGCGCACGATCGGGCTCAGCAGATAGAGGCGCGTGCCCGCGGCCAGCGTCATGACCCGGTCGACCATCTGCGAGACGGTTTGGCTCTCGATCGGCAGGCCGGTCGCCGGCGAATAGGGGATGCCGATCCGGGCGTACAGCAGCCGCAGATAGTCGTAGATCTCGGTGACCGTGCCGACCGTGGAGCGCGGGTTCTTCGAGGTCGTCTTCTGCTCGATCGCGATCGCCGGCGACAGGCCGGTGATCGAATCGACGTCGGGCTTCTGCATCAGCTCCAGGAACTGGCGGGCGTAGGCGGACAGGCTCTCGACGTAGCGGCGCTGGCCATCGGCGTAAATGGTATCGAACGCGAGCGAGCTTTTCCCGGACCCCGAGAGGCCGGTGATCACGACCAGCCTGTTGCGCGGCAGATCGAGATCGATCGCCTTCAGATTGTGCTCGCGCGCGCCGCGGATGCGGATGAAGTCGTCCATGCCCGATGCCGTTGGCGCGGCCGCACGAACCGGTCCGCCGCCACCCGCTTAGATGCCCGCTCGCGCCCGGATCAGCAAGTGGCCGGCGTCATCCAGCTTGTGGACAAGCTGCCCGGATCCGCACCATGCTGCCAGCCTGATGACATGAGCCATGCCTGCCTCCCCGATCGAGAGCGGTGGGCAGTCGCCCGGACCGGCGGCGGGCCGAACGCCTGCTCCGGCTGCACCGGAGCCGCAATCAGGATTTTTCCTGGATCCAGCCATCGGGACGCGGGGCCGCAAAGTCTGTTAGATTGATCGAGGCAGCTGGGGAAGCTCTGGAGATGGCTCCGTTACCGACCCTGGAGGCGCGCGAGCGCGCCGGCCACCTCGAGACGAAGACGCTGCCCGCGCGCTATCGGGCGCGGGTGCTGACGGCGTTTCCGGGACAGGTCGAGCGGATCGTGCTATTCGGCTCGCGCGCGAGGCGATGCGCAAGCCGATAGCGACTGGGATTTCGCCGTGTGCCTCGATCACGAGCCGAGCCCAAGCGACCGGAGGCGCATCGAAGCGATCGAGCGGCGCCTCGGGGAGGGCGGCGGCGATCTGATCCAGTCGCGCCTGCTTGCGGCCGCAACGTGCGTGCAACGTTCGAGACGAAGGGTTGATCATCTACGGCCCGTATCAGAAATACCAATGGTTGAGCGCCCGGTGATCGAGCATGCCCGGAGTGCCCTCGCGAAGGCCGAGCGGTACGCCGACCAGGCGGCCCAGGCCACGCCCCAGGCATACGAGAGCGTCGTCCACAACAGCTACTACGCAATGTTCCATGCTGCGCGCACAGTGTTGCTGGCGGTCGAGGGGTCGGCCAGCACCAATCACGGGCGCGTGCTCGAGACGTTCAAGCGCTTCGCAAAGCGCCAGCGGAGCAAGGCTATGCGCGAGCAGGCGACGACCTTGGAGGCGGGCTACAAGCTGAGGATCGAGGCCGACTACAGCAGCAAGGATCTGACCGAGAGGGGGCGCCAGCTGCGGAGCAGGTCCGCCCGTTTCTCGACTCATGCCGAGACCGGGTCGATCGACCAGCTGATAACGATTGAGTTCATCGAAGACCGTGGCCGGTGGCGCGATCCGTCAGTCGGTTCTCGCATCCGCCTCCGGGCGTGCTAGAGTGGTCTCAAGCATCGAGCGAGGGAGCGGGCACCATGGCCGGGAGCGTCAACAAGGTCATTCTGGTCGGCAATCTCGGTCGCGACCCCGAGGTCCGCAGCACGCAGGACGGCACCAAGATCGTTCATCTGGCGGTCGCCACCTCGGAGCGCTGGCGCGATCGCAATAGCGGCGAGAACCGCGAGCGCACCGAATGGCACCGGGTCGTGATCTTCAACGAACGGCTGGGTGAGGTTGCCGAGAAATACCTGTCCAAGGGCCGCTCGGTCTACCTCGAGGGCGCCTTGCAGACCCGCAAATGGCAGGACCAGTCGGGCCAGGAGCGCTACACGACCGAGATCGTGCTGCAACGCTTCCGCGGCGAGCTGGTCCTGCTCGGCGGCCGCGACGAGGGCGGCTTCGCCAGCGCCGCCCCCCCGGCCGACGACCAGTCGGACTGGGGGAAGACCCCAAGCCAGACGCCGCGTGGCGGCGGCGGCGCCGGTCGTGGCGGTGGCGCCCGCCGCGAGTTGTCCGAAAGCTTCGACGACCTGGACGACGAGATCCCGTTCTGATCGCGACCGACTGACTGGGTTCGCGCGCCGGCGGGCGGTCAGCCCGGCCGCTCGGCCTCCCCCTTGCTTCCCGCCGATGGAGAACCGCTTCGATGAACGACGCCAGCCCCAGCCCCTCCGACCGCGCTCCGGATACCGGCGGCGTGGCCATCGAGCGCCTGCGCAGCTTCGTCCAGCGGATCGAACGCCTGGAGGAGGACAAGACAGCACTCGTGCACGACCTGCGCGAGGTCTACGCCGAGGCCAAGGGCGACGGTTTCGAGACCAAGGTCCTGCGCAAGCTGATCGGCCTTCGCAAACGCGACCCGCGCCAGCGCCGCGAGGAGGACGAGCTGCTCGAGCTCTATCTGGCCGCGCTCGGCGAGTAGATCCGCCGCGCCGGGTTATGGATATTCGTGGTGGAAGCCGTCACTCGACTCGCGTGATCCGGCCTTCGAGCTTGGGCGCGATGTTGCTCTGCCCGGCGACGTAGTCGATGACCACGCTTGCCATCAGCGTGCCGGCGGAGGCGTCGATCAGCGCCTTGCCGCGGCCGAGCGCCGTATAGCCGTCGCCGCCGCCGAAAATGTACTCGTTGGTCGCGAGGCGGTAGGTGCGGCCGGCATCGAGCGGCGTGCCGCCGACCGTCGCCTCGACGATCCGGCTGCCCGCGGGCCTGGCCGGATCGAAGCTGAAGGTCATGCCCGAGACCTGGGGGAAGCGGCCAGTGGCGTTCTCGACCTGAGAAACGCCGTTCTCGAGGGCCGCCAGCAGATCGGCGCCGGACAGCTCGATCAGCATCACGACATTGCCGAACGGCAGCTCCGTCAGGACATCCTTGCGGGTTAGAACGGTACCGGGGTCGTAGGTGCGATCGCCGCGGATGCCGCCGCCGTTGGTGAGCGCGGCCTCGGCGCCGACGTGCGCGCGGATGGCATCGGCGATCAGGTTGCCAAAGGCGCTCTCGGCGACCCGCACGGTCGCTCGCTGGCTGTCGAGCAGCACCGCGGTGGTGCCGACCGGTTGCCCCAGCTCCTGATCGAGCTGGGCCTGGTAGCGCTCGACCACCTTTGCGATCTCTGGGTCGGGCGCCACCCCGGCGGTCGACAGATAGCGCCAGGTCGGCAGGGCTTGGACGACCTCTTGGCCGCGCTTCTTGACCCGGTCGACGCTGAGGTCGATCGCGGTCAGATACTGCGCGTCGTGGCCGGCTTTGGCGATCAACGTGCCGCCCGCGTAGATCGTGATCGGATCGTGGTCGTGGCCGCCCAGGATCACGTCGATGCCCTGGATCCGACGCACCAGCTCGCGGTCGTCGGCGAGATCCTGGTGGGTCAGCGCCACGATCAGGTCGGCGCCGGCCGCGCGCAGATCCTCGACCGCGGCCGCGGCGGTCTCGAGCGTCGGCACGAAAGTGATGCCGGCGCCGGGAGACGACAGCACGTCGGTCTCCGGCGTCAGCAGCCCGAAAAAGCCGATCTTATAGCCCGCGAGCTCGATCATCTGCGAGCCGACCGTCCCGAGCGCGGGCTTGCGGTCCGGGCCCAGCACGTTGGTTCCGAGCCAGGGGAAGCTCGAGGTTTTGAGCCGCTCGGCCAGCAGCTCAGGCCCGAAGTCGAACTCATGATTGCCGAGCACGGCGATGTCGACGCCCAGCCGGTTGTAGAGGTCGACCATCTGTGCGCCCTTGGTCAGGCCGGACAGCACCGAGGGCGAGAGCAGGTCGCCGCCGAAGGTCGTGATGCTGGAGGGGTTGCGGGCGCGCTCCTGCTTCAGAAGCGTCGCGAGCTCGGCAAGGCCGCCCTGGCCGCCGACCGGGACGATCTCGTAGACATCGTTGGTGTGCAGGAGGGTGATCCGCGCCGGCTCGGCCGCCGCCGCGCCGGCCCAGACTAAGGCCACCACCAGCGCGAGCGCAGCCGAGGCGCCGCTGGCGGGTCGCCGAATGGTCATGGATCACGCTCCTCCTTGGCCCCTGCCGCTCGGGGCGCGACGTCCGACCGGCCGCCGCCGCTCAGACCGAGTAATAGAGCTGGAACTCGACCGGGTGGGGGACGCCTTCGACCGCTTCGATCTCGGCCCGCTTCAGCGCGATGTAGGCGTCGATCAGATCGTCGGTGAAGACCTCGCCCGCGGTCAGGAAGCCGCGGTCGCGATCGAGCGCGTCGAGCGCTTCGGCGAGCGTCGTGCAGACGGTCGGCAGCTCGTCTACCTCCTCGGGCGGCAGATCATAGAGGTTGCGGTCCATGGCCTCGCCCGGGTCGATCCGGTGCTCGACGCCATCCAGGCCGGCCATCAGCAGCGCGGCGCAGGCGAGATATGGATTGGCGGCGGGGTCGGCGAAGCGGACCTCGACCCGCTTGTCCTCGGGCCTGGCGGCGAACGGCACCCGGACCGCGGCCGAGCGGTTGAGCGCGGCGTAGGCCAGCTGGCGCGGCGCGCCGCCGCCCCGGATCAGGCGGCGGTAGCTGTTGGTGGTCGGGTTGGTGAACGCGTTGAGCGCGCGCGCGTGCTGCAGGATGCCGCCAATGTAGCGCAGGCACAGATCCGACAAGTCGGCGTAGCCCTGGCCGGCGAACACCGGCCGCTGGCCCTGCCAGAGCGCCTGCTGGACCTGCAGCCCCGAGCCCGGCTGATAGGCCAAGGGCTTCGGCAGGAAGGTGGCACTCTTGCCATAGGAGCTGGCGACGCTGTGGACCACGTACTTGTAGACCTGGAGCCGGTCGGCGCTGGTCCGCAGGCCCCCGAAACCGAGGCTGAGCCGATGCTGGCAGGGGGCGAGATCGTGGTGATGGCGGAGCGCCTCGAGCCCCATGCTCTCGAGCATCGCCGCCATCTCGGCCCGCAGGTCGGCCATCTGGTCAGCCGGCGGCACCGCGAGCGGCGCGCCCGGCTGCGGCCGGTGACCGCGGTTGCCGACCTCGTAGCGGGTGCCCGAGTTGAACGGCCCCTCCTCGCCATCGACCCGCCAGAAGCCCTCCTGCATCCGAACGTCGAAGCGGACGTCGTCGAACAGGAAGAACTCGGCCTGGGGCGCGACCGAGACCCGGTCGGCGATGCCGCTCGCGGCCAGATGCGCCTCGGCGCGCTCGGCGACCGAGCGCGGGCAGCGCTCGTAGCCGAGCCCGGTCGCGGGCTCGGCGACGTCGGCGATCAGGATCAGGCTAGGCTGGGCGCTGAACGGATCGAGCACGGCGCTCTCGAGGTCGGGCTTCAGGAGCATGTCGGATTGGCTGACGTCGCGCCAGCCGGCGATCGCCGAGCCGTCGAACAGCAGGCCCTGCTCGAGCAGCCCCGTGCCCACGCTCGCCGCCGGCAGCCCGATGTGCTGCCACTGGCCGCGCAGATCGGTGAAGCGGACATCGATTGTCTGGACGCTCTCGCGCTCGATCCGCTCGAGCAAAGCCTTAGCGTCGATCGGGGCATCGGTCATGGTCGCAGCCACCTCGCTCCGGCTCCCGGCCCGCCGTGCGGCCGCCCGGAGCCGATCCGGCCCCCTCTTTACGCGAGCTTGCGGCCGGCGCAAAGCTTGCCCGAGCGCGCCCGGGCCCGAGCAGGCTCGACGCGACACCCCGGCACCGCTTGCGGCGCGCCGTCCACTTAAGGCCCTTTGTCAGCCTGGGCGCGGCCGGGCTTCTGGTCGTCGCGGCCCGCGCACCCACGGGCAAGCCTCTTCCGAGGCCCTTGCCAAGGCTGCCTCAGATCGGGGCGGGCTCGAGGTCCTGCGGCTCGGCGGTCGGCTGGAAAGTGAGGCGCACGTCGACGCCATGGGCGCCGTCGATCTCGAGGCGGGCGTCGAGCTGGCCGGCGAGGGCGTGCATCACGTCGAGCCCGATCGTCCGCCGGTCGCGCCGCCGCTCCTCGGGATCCATGCCGATGCCGTCGTCGGCGATCCGAAGCACGGGCCGGTCGTCGACCTGCGAGGCCTCGAGCCAGATCGTGCCCATCCGGCCGGAGGGGAAGGCGTGCTTGAGGGTATTGGTCACGGCCTCGGTCACGAGCAGGGCGAGCGGCGAGGCGCGGGCGACCGGCAGCGGCCATGCGCGCATCGAGCTCGCGAGCGTGACCCGCTCGCCGGCGCCGTACAGCTTGATCACATTCTGGCCGAGCGACGGCAGCAGGCGGGCGAGATCGATCCGGTCAAGGTTGCTCTCGCGGTAGAGCTGGTTGTGGACCAGGGCCATGGCCTGGATCCGGGCCTGGGCGTCGCGGAGCGCGTCGCGGGTCGAGCCGGGGGCGTGCTTGCTCATCTGCAGGTTCAAAAAACTGGTCATGACCTGCAACGTGTTGCGCACCCGGTGGTGGACTTCGTTCAGCAGCGTGTCCCGCTCCTGCAGCGCCCGCTGCAGCTCCGACTGCAGCCGGCGCTCGCGATGCAGCTCCGAGCGCAGCCGGCTGAGGCGCTCCTCGAGCGAGCGGAAGACGCGCGAGACCGGATGGCGCTCGATGCAGCGCAGCGCAATCAGCCGCTCGCCGCGTGCATGCACCGCGGCGGCGTAGGCGTAGACCCGCACCGGCCCTGCCCGAGTGACCAGCGTCAGCCGCCCCGGCAACGGCGCGCCGCTCGCCCTGGCGCGCTGCAGGAAGGCCTGCGCCGCCGGCGGATGGCCGCCCAGAAGCTCGAGCACCGAGCGCTCGAGCAGCTCATCAGGCCGCTCTCCCAAGAGCCGGCCGGCCCGATCATTGGCGAACTTGATTGTTCCGCCCTCGTCGAGCAGCAGCACAATGTCCGGCGACAGGTCCAGGACCGCCTGGAGCATGCTGTCCGCGTCACGCATCGGCGGCCGTCTCAGGCCCGAGGCATCCGTTGACCGCCCGCAGGCTCCTCGACCTCGGGGAAGTATTCGCGGCCCACAGCGGTGAGCGCCGGCTCGCTCGGCTGCAGGTAGACAACGACTCGGCAGCCGGGCTGGCCCCGGGCGATCGTCTCCTGCAGCTCGACCTTGGCGTAGCCAAGGTGGTTGGCGGCGATGCTGCCGAACACGTTCGAAGTCATCATGCACATCGAGGGCCGGCCGGCGACCATCGCGCCGAACGGGCAGGCGCGATTGCCCAGCACGAGCTTCTCGTCATCCTCGGAGATGATGTAGAAATCGCCCGCGATCCGCCGCTTGAGGTCGACCAGCACCGCAGCGACCTGGGACCGGTCAAGCCGCTGCAGGCCGAGCGCGGCCCGATACTCCCGATCGATCGCGCCGCCCACCGCGCTGCCGACCACGCTCATGTAGCCGCTGGCTTCCTCGACCCCGATCACGTCTTCCAGCGTGCCGGCGAGCTCGCGGACCAGCGCGCGTAGAAAACGATCGCGATCAAGTTGAACCGAGGCTTGCCCGACCTTGTCGTGGGAATCCCCGGCCATTGTCACCTCGCGCGCGCACGCCACCTGAACGAGGAACAGGCCAGGGCAGGTTTGGTTCCGAAGCCAGTCACGGCCGTTGGGTCAGACCCTGGCCGGTAATCTCCTTGAGCTTGGCCAGCAGCTCGTCGCGATGGCGGTGCGCATCGTCCGGTGAGGCGTAGGTAACGAGCGCGTGGGCGATGGTCACTTTGAGCGCCTCGTCGTCGAACGGCTTGGCGACCACGAAGGCGGGCTCCAGCCCGCTGCCCGTCAGCAGGCGCTCGGGATAGCCGGTCACGAACACGATCGGCACGCTGTAGGCCTCGAGGATCGTATGCGCGGCCGCGATGCCGTCGCCGCCGTCCTCGAGACGGATGTCGGCGAGGACCAGGCCGGGCTTCAGCCGCTCCGCGAGCGCCACGGCGTCGGTCTGGCTGGCGGCGATGCCTGCGACCCGGTGGCCCATGTCCTGGACGATTTGGGCGATGTCGCTGGCGACGATCTGCTCGTCCTCGATGATCAGGACCGGGACCGAGACCTTGCTCAATAGATCGCGGCGCGCCTTGGCGACCGACCGGCGGACCTGGTCGACGGTCATGCCGAGGATCCAGGCGGTCTCCTCGTAGGTGAACTCCTCGACCACCACCAGCGCGATGGTCCGGCGCTCCATCCCCGGCAAGGTCGCGAGGCCCTGCTTGACGCGCTCGGTCAGCTCGACCGCGGACAGCGTGCTGGATTCCGCAATTGTCTCCTGGACCTTGGTCCAGGCGGCGTGGAAAGCGCGGAACAACTGCACCCGCAGGTCCTCGCCGATCAGCCATTCCGGCTCCGCGACCACCAGCTCGAGGCACAGACGCACGAACTCGTCGCCGATCGCCTGGGACCCCGTCAGCAGCCGCGCGTGCCGGCGCAGATAGGGGATGTGCTGGATGATCGCGTCCTCTATGCCGCCCATATCTGGTGCCTTTTGTGTGCGAAGCGACCTCGGTGCTCTGCCGGGCTGGAGGGCCACGCGCGTCGGCCCGGCAGACCGGCAGAACCCGAACTCGGTCCGGCCCGCGAAGGAATCTGCGGTCCGTAGCGAACCACTGGCTTGATCCTGATACGGTGGAAGCTTATGCGTACGCAAGCAGTTCCTTAGCTAATCGGGTAGATGGTTGAGCCTAGGATAGAGTCCCAGCGCGCGCCGCACTCTGAAGCGTTGCGCCAATCCGGCTGCCGATCGAATGTCGAAACGAAAACAGACCGCCAGTCGTAGGCAAGCTTCTGCCGATGATCTTCTGTTGCGGGCGCTGCGGCAGGCCGCCGACGAAGAACTCGAGGAGACGGTGCCGGACCGGTTGCTGCAGGTGCTGCAGGCAGCGCGGCGCCGGGGCGCCGACGGCGAGCCGGACTCGCCCCCGCCGAGCCGCCCACGCGGCCGGACAAGGTGACCTGAGCGCCGCCGGCCGGCGCCGATTCGGACCGGCGCCGAGATTCAGGAATCGACCTCGAAGGTGACGCTGAAGTTGCGCGCCTGCTCGGCCGGGTTGACCAGCCGGCCGGAGAAGCTGGTCTTCGCGCCAGCCTCGAGTTCGATCTCCTTGGCCTTGAACAGCTCCTGCTGCAGACGTCGGCCGCCGTCGTCGAGCAGGGTCACCCGGATCGGCGGCACCGCGCGGTCATGCTCGCTGACATTGACGATCGCGCCCTCGACCACCAGTACAGTGACGCCGCCCTCCTCGAGTCTCTGGGAGGTGATGCCCTCGAATTGCAGGCCAAGCTGCTGGGTGATCGGAAGCCCCAACCTTTGGTAGAGGGTGGCGCTGGCCGGAAAGCCGGCCACGATCTCATTGCGACCGATCACCGCACTGGCCACGACCAGGACAGCCAGCACCCCAACCAGCCAGCCGACCAAGCTCGCCGAACCGCCCGGGCGGGCCTGGTCCGGCGCCGCGACCGGCAACATGCGCGAGATCGCAGCCGAGGCCGCCGGATTGAGCTCGATCACCTTGGGCGTGTCGGCCGGCGGTTGGGCCGGCCAACGATGGCCGCAGCTGGCGCAGCGCACGGTGCGGCCGCCCATGCCGAGCGATGCCGGATCGACGTGATAGCGCGTCGAACACTGTGGACAGGTTAGGATCATGATATGCTAGTCTTAGAACCCTGCTCTCCTGCTAGTTGAGCAATCACTGGACTAAAAAGCGGGGCTGTGCAATCTTTAAAATTTGATAGAATTGTCTTCGGGAACCACTGCCCAGCATCATGCTCCGACTCGATCAGGTTGCCATGCGCTACGGTGACGGCCCCGAGGTTCTGCACGATCTGGACCTCGCGTTGCCGCGCGGCGACTTCGTGTTCCTGATGGGCCCGACCGGGGCCGGCAAGACCTCCCTGCTGCGCCTGCTGGGGCTTGCCCAGATGCCCTCTCGCGGCCGCTATACCTTGTTCGGCCGCGGCATTGCAGATCTCCAGCGCGACGAGCTGACCACGCTGCGCCGCCGGATCGGCATGGTTTTTCAGGATGTTCGGCTGCTCGACCATCTGTCGGCATTCGACAATGTCGCGCTGCCGCTGCGGATCAACGGCGGGCAGGACGATCAGATTGGCGGCTTCGTCTCCGAGATGCTGGCCTGGCTCGGACTCTCGGGCGTCATTGACGCCAAGCCGCCCACGCTGTCAATGGGCCAGCGTCAGTTGATCGCGATCGCCCGCGCCGTCATCATCCGGCCCAACCTTCTGCTCTGCGACGAGCCCACGAGCAACCTCGATAACAAGCTCGCGCGCCGGCTCATGCATCTGTTCACCCAACTGCGCAAGCTCGGCACCACCGTCGTGCTCTCGACCCACAGCGAGGATCTGGTCGAGCGCTATCCGCATCCGGTGCTGCGGCTCGCCGACGGCCGCCTGAAGGGACCGTTGCCGACACCCACGGCGATGGCCGCGGCCGAATGAGCCGCAGCTGATGAATCTGCGCCGCCTCGATCTGCCCCTCGACGAGACTGCGGTTGGCCGTTTCCTGCCCTGGACGATCGCCGGTCTGGTCTATCTCGCGGTGCTGGCGCTCGCAGTCGCCGCGGTCGCTGACGGCGCGCTCCACCTCTACAATCTGCGCGCCAAGCTGGTAACCGTGACGCTGCCCTCGGTCGACGACCCGGCGCAGAGCGCCGAGCAGATCAAGGCCGCGCTCGACGTGCTGCACCAGACCCGCGGCGTCACCTCGGCGACCCCGGTAGCGCCAGAGGAACTGGAGAAGCTGGTCGAGCCCTGGCTCGGCAGCCTCAAGGAAGCGAGCGAACTGCCGCTGCCCCGGCTGATCGACGTGACGCTGGACCCGCAGGCCAAGCCCGACCTGCCGGCCCTGCAGGCTCAGCTGCAGCGGATCGTGACCGGGGCGACGATCGGGGTCGAAGCCCTCTCCCGCGATCGCGCCGAGCGCATGGCGGCGTTCTTCCGGATCTGGGCGAGCAGCGCCGGCATCGTGACCCTTGTGGGCGTGCTGATCGCGGTCGGGCTGGTCACCCAGATCAGCCTTCGGGCGCAGAGCTCGATCGTCGAACTGTTGCGCAGCATGGGCGCGCCCGACAGCTACCTCGCGCGCCAGTTCGAGCGCTACGCGCTGCTGTGCAGCCTGCGCGGCGGCCTGCTCGGCTTCGGTCTGGCGGTGATCACGATCCTGGCGCTGCTCTACAGCAGCCGGCGGATGGAGCTCGCCGGGTCGATCCAGCTGGACCTGCGCCCGCTCGACTGGCTGCTGCTCGCCTGCGTACCGGTGATCTGCGCGCTGCTGATTACCGGGATCGCTCGGATGACGGCGATGCGCGGCCTGGCCCAGATGCCCTGAGCCAAGGCGGCGAAGCCCGAGGGCGCTTGCCACGGGCGGCGCGCTCGGCTTTAGCTCTGGGCGCGATGTCCGAGCCGGTTCCGTCCAGCATCACCGCCCGGTCGGCGGGGTTAAGCCCGGCCGTGGTGCTGCGCTCGCTGCTGTTCAACGTCGCCTTCTGGCTCTGGACAGTGGTCATGGCGCTGCTGGTCCTGCCGCTGCTGCTATGGCCACGCCGGACCATGATGGCCGCCGGGCGGCTATGGGAGCGCGGGCTTCAGCGTCTACTGGCAGCGCTCGTCGGCCTGACCCACGAGGTCCGCGGCCGGGAGCGGATCCCACCCGCGCCGGCGGTGTTCGCGATCAAGCATCAGTCGACCTGGGAGACACTGACGGTCCATCTGTTGCTCCCGGACCCGGCGATCGTGCTCAAACGGGAGCTGACCCACATCCCGCTGTTCGGCCAATACCTGCTGCATGCCGGCATGATCCGGATCGACCGCGGCGGCGGCGCGCGGGCGCTCCGCTCGCTGGTCGAGGGCGCCCGCAGCGCGCTCGCGCGGGGCTCCGAAGTGGTGGTCTTCCCCGAGGGCACGCGCGCACCGCCGGGCGGCCGCAACCCCTATCACCCGGGGATCGCCGCGCTCTATCTCCAGCTCGGCTGCAAGGTCGTGCCGGTCGCGCTCAATTCCGGCCTGTTCTGGGGCCGGCGCAGCTTCATCAAGCGCCCTGGCCGGATCATCATCGAGTTCCTGAGGCCGATCGAGCCGGGGCTGAGCCGTAAGGCCTTCATGGCCGAACTCGAGCAGCGGATCGAGGGCGCGACCGCGGAGTTGCTCGCCGAGGCCATGCGTGCTGGACGATCCGACTAGGGTTAGCCAAGACCCGTCGGGCAGCTCGGGTTCGCCCCGGTGACAGCGGCGGTGAAATGGCGCAATCTGCGGGGGCCGCCATGCCCGGGATCATCTGCCATGGACCAGACCATCGTCCGCAAGCTGACCACGATCCTGGCCGCCGACGTCGAGGGCTACAGCCGCCTGATGGCGGCCGACGAGCGCGCGACGCTGCAGGCCCTGCGCGCCAGCCGTGCCGTGTTCGGCCGTCTGATCGAGCGCCACGGCGGCCGGATCGCCAACACCGCGGGTGACGGCCTGCTCGCCGATTTCCCGTCGGTCGTCGAGGCGGTGCACTGTGCGGTCGAGGTCCAGCGCGAACTGGCTATGGCGGCGGCGCCCCCTGAGAGGGCGGCCGCCACGCTGCGCTTCCGGATCGGCATCCATCTCGGCGACGTGCTGGTCGACGGCGGCGACCTGTTCGGCGAAGGCGTCAATCTGGCTGCACGCCTGCAGTCGATTGCCGCCCCGGGCGGCATCCTGATTTCCGAGCCGGTCTACCAGCAGGTCCGGACCAAGGTCGCGATCGGTTTCGACGATCTGGGCGCGCACCGGCCGAAGAACTTTCCCGAGGACGTCCGGGTCTGGGGCCTGGTCCTCGACGATCGGTCGCTGCCCGGCTGCGGCCGGATCCCGGGCGGCGATCGCAAGTGGCACCCGCAGGCAGGCGGGCGGCACCCGGAGCGGCCGAGCCCGCCGGCTCCGGCGCCGGCTGAGCGAGCCCGGCCGCGCCCCGTCCAGCGCGCGCTGCAGTACGGCGTGATCCTGCTCGGGCTCGCGGTCATCGATCTGAGCACCGGCGGCGGTCCCTGGGTGCAGTGGCCGGCGGTCGGCCTGTCGATCGCGCTCGGGCTGGAGGCGGCGCCCCTGCTGGCCCGGGACTGGATCAACGGGCTGTTGCTGCGCCTCCTGGTGATCGCGGCCGGCCTGCTCGTGATCAACGCGCTCACTTGGTCGGGCTATCCCTGGGCGCTCTGGCCGGTCGGCAGCCTGCTGTTGCTCGTGCTGCTGCACGTGGTGTCGGGGCGACGATCGACCTCGACCTCGGGGCATGACCGGAGCACCGCGGGGAAAGGCGTCTGATGCTCGAGTTCACGTACGAGACGCTGCCTGGACGGGTCGTGTTCGGCGCCGGCAGCCTGGAGCGGCTGGCCGGCGAGGTCGCGCGGCTCGGCGCGAGCAGGGCGCTGGTGCTCTCGACGCCCGGGAAGCGCGCGCTGGCCGAGGATGCGGCCAGGCGGCTCGGCGACCGGGCGGCCGGCATTCACGACCAGGCCGTGATGCACACCCCGATCGAGGTCGCCAAGGCCGGCCGGGCCGAGGCCGGGCGCCTGGCCGCCGACTGCTACGTCGCGATCGGCGGCGGCACGACGATCGGGCTCGCCAAGGCGATCGCGCTCGAGACCGGCCGGCCGATCGTGGCCCTGCCGACCACCTACTCCGGCTCCGAGATGACCCCGATCCAGGGGATCACCGCGGACGGCGTCAAGCGCACGCGGCGGGACCCGCGGATGCTGCCGCGGGTCGTGATCTACGATCCGGAGCTGACGCTCGGGCTGCCGGCCAGCGTCTCCGGGCCCTCGGGCATGAACGCGATCGCCCATTGCGTCGAGGCGCTCTATGCCCTGAACGCCAACCCGATCACCTCGTTGATGGCCGCGGAGGGGATCCGGGCGCTGGGCGCGAGCCTGCCGGTCGTGGTCCGGGCGCCGGCCGACCTCGAGGCGCGCTCGCAGGCGCTCTATGGCGCCTGGCTTGCCGGCACCGCGCTGGCCACGGTCGGCATGGCGCTGCACCACAAGCTCGCGCACGTGCTGGGCGGCAGCTTCAACCTGCCGCACGCCGAGACGCACACTCTGATCCTGCCGCACGCGGCGGCGTACAACCGGGAGGCGGCGCCCGAGGCGATGGCGCGGATCGCGCAGGCGCTCGGCGCCGAGGACGTCCCGGCGGCGCTGTTCGATCTGGGGAAAGCGCTCGGCGCCGAGATGCGACTGCAGGCCTTTGGGCTTGGCGAGGCCGATCTCGAGCGCGCGGCCGAGCTTGCGACCCAGGACCCGTACTACAATCCGCGCCCGGTCACCCGCGCGGCGATCCGGGCGCTGCTCCAGGGCGCTTATGAGGGCCGCCGGCCGGCGGCCTGACGAAATCGGCATGGCTGAAGCCTTCATCTGCGCCGCGCTGCGCACCCCGATCGGCCGCTACGGCGGCGCGCTCGCGGCCGTGCGGGCGGACGATCTGGCGGCGGTGCCGATCAGGGCGCTGCTCGCCCGTCATCCAGGCCTCGACCCGGCGGCGATCGAAGACGTGATTTTGGGCTGCGCCAACCAGGCCGGCGAGGACAACCGGAACGTCGCGCGGATGGCCGCACTGCTGGCCGGGCTGCCCGATAGCGTGCCGGGGGTGACCGTCAACCGGCTGTGCGGCTCGGGCCTCGAGGCGGTGGGCGGCGCCGCGCGCGCGATCCGGGCGGGCGAGGCGGAGATCGTGATCGCGGGCGGGGTCGAGAGCATGAGCCGGGCGCCGTTCGTGCTCGGCAAGGCCGAGAGCGCGTTCGCGCGCACCGCGGAGCTGTACGACACCACGCTCGGCTGGCGCTTCGTCAATCCCTTGCTCCAGGCGCAGTACGGCATCGATACGATGCCCGAGACCGCCGAGAACGTCGCCGCCGAGCACCAGATCGGGCGCGCCGACCAGGACGCTTTCGCGCTCCGCTCGCAACAGCGCGCCGCGGCTGCGATCGTTGCCGGGCGCTTTGCGGCTGAAATCGTGCCGGTCGAGGTCGCGGGCCGGCGGGGCGAGGTTCGGATGGTCGATCGCGACGAGCATCCGCGCGCGACGATGCTCGAACAGCTGGCCGCGCTGCCGACGCCGTTTCGGGACGGCGGGACGGTGACCGCCGGCAACGCCTCCGGGATCAACGATGGCGCCTGCGCGCTGATCATCGCTGCCGAGGCGGCGGCGCGCGCGCAGGGGCTCGAGCCGATCGCGCGCATCGTCGGCATGGCGAGCGCGGGCGTGCCGCCCCGGGTCATGGGCATCGGGCCGGTGCCCGCGACCCGCAAGCTGCTCGGCCGGACCGGGCTCCGGCTCGAGGACATCGCGGTGATCGAGCTCAACGAGGCGTTCGCGAGCCAGGCGCTGGCGGTGCTCCGCGCGCTGGGGCTGCCCGACGATGCCGAACACGTCAATCCGAACGGCGGCGCCATTGCGCTCGGCCATCCGCTCGGCATGAGCGGCGCCCGCCTGGTCGCGACCGCTGCCCACGAGCTTGGCCGGCGCAAGGCCGGATACGGGCTGTGCACGATGTGCATCGGCGTCGGCCAGGGGATTGCTTTGGTCATCGAGCGGGTGTGAGCGGCATCGGGAGAGAGCGGCATGGCGCCGACCATCAATGGCCTCCACCACATCACCGCGATCAGCGGCGGCGCGCAGCGCAATCTGGATTTCTGGGCCGGCGTGCTCGGGCTCCGGTTCATCAAGAAGACGGTCAACTTCGACGACCCGGGCACCTATCACCTCTATTACGGCAACGCGCTCGGGGTACCTGGCACGGTTTTGACCTTCTTTCCGTGGGCGGGGGTCGCGCCCGGGCGGCGCGGGGTCGGCGAGGCCGCGCTCACCCAATTTGCGATCCCGGCCGGCAGCCTGCCGTTCTGGCGCCGGCGCCTTGAGGCGAAGGGCGCCCCGGTCTCCGGGCCGGAGACCCGCTTTGGCGAGGACCTGCTGCTCGGCCGCGACCCGGATGGCCTCGAATTTGCCCTCGTGGCGCAGGCGGCCGAGGACGATCGCCAGCCCTGGACCACCGCGGAGATCGGCAGCGACGTCGCGATCCGCGGCTTCCATGGCGTCACGCTGACGCTCGCGGAGGTCACCGCGACCGCGGCGCTGCTGGAGCTGCTCGGCTACCAGCTGATCGGTGAGGACGCCGAGCACACGGCGCTACGCCAGCCCGCACGTCCGCCAGGCGCGGTTGGTCGACCTGGAGGCGCGGCCGGGCGAGGAACGCGCGCTCCAGGGCGCCGGCAGCGTCCACCACATCGCGTTCGCGGTCGCCGACCGGCCGGCGCAGATGGCGGTGCGCGAGCACCTGGTGGCGGCTGGCTTCCAGGTCACGCCGCAGATCGACCGCAACTACTTCTACTCGATCTACTTCCGCTCGCCCGGCGGGGTGCTGTTCGAGATCGCGACCGAGGAGCCGGGCTTCACGGTCGACGAGCCGGCAGCCGAGCTCGGGCGCGATCTGAAGCTGCCGCGCCAGCACGAGCACCTGCGCGCCGAGCTGGAGCGCAGCCTGCCGCCGCTGATTGTCCCACGCTAGGGACGGCCGCTCAGCCTTCTGGCTTGCCGGGCCGGACGTGGAGAAAGCAGCAGCCCTCCATGCCCGGCCGCCAGGTCTCGGCGCTGAAGGTGAAGCCCGCGGCCTCGAAGGTGCCGTTGTCGACCACGCCGGCGATCCGGCAGAGCGTCGCAATCCGCTCATCCGCGAGCCCGCCCGCCTGCCAGGCCTCCTTGAGCGGGCAGGCGTGGAACTTGATGTCGAGCGCCTCGGCATCGGCGCGCCGGACCTCGGGCGCGAACAGGCGACCCCGGTCCGGGACGAAGTCGAGGAAAGCCGTGCATAGGCCCTCGAGGTCGGTCGGGCCGTAGGCGGCGAAGCGTTTGCCGATCTCGCGGCCGCGCCGGTAGATCGCGCGCTTCATGACCTCTTCGGCGGTCTCGGGGTCGAAGCGCTCGGCAAGCGCATCATAGAACGCGGCATAGAAGAGGCCGCGGCTCATGTGCGCTTCCTTGAGCTGGCGCCGTAGGTCATCGTCCTCGCTGGTCATGCGCTCGTCCTTTTCGCCCGTGCGTTGCGGCCAGTCTTGCAGATCCCATGCCGGGGTGCCATCCCGGTGACAGCTGCGAAGGAGAGCAGATGCGGCTCGGCGTGATCGGCTGCGGCGCGATCGGCGGTGCCGTCGTGGCCGCGGCGAGGCAGGGCGAGCTCGGTCCCCGGATCGAGCTCGTGGGCGTGCTCGTGCGCCAGCCGCGCTCCGGTGCAGACGGCGTGCTGGTGACCCACGAGCCGGCGCCGTTCTTCGCCACCCGCCCCGACGTGGTGCTGGAGTGCGCCGGGCATGAGGCAGTGCGCTTGCATGGGCTGCGCTGTCTGGACAGCGGCGCCGATCTGCTGCTGACCTCTGTCGGGGCTCTGGTCGACGACCGGCTGCGGCTCCGGCTCGAAGCCGCGGCCGCGGCCAACGGGCGCCGGATGATCATCGCCTCGGCCGGAATCGGCGCGCTCGACATCCTGGCCGGCGCTGCGCAGGGCGGTCTCGAGCGGGTCGTCATGACCGTGCGCAAGGACCCCTCGGCCTGGTATGGCACCGAAGCCGAGCGGCTCTGCGATCTTGACCGGCTCGCCGCCCCGTGCACGCTGTTTGCCGGCAGCGTTCGCGAGGGCGCCGCGCGCTATCCGCAGAACGTCAACATCGCGGCCGCGGTGGCGCTCGCCGGCATTGGCCTCGATCGCACCGAGCTCACGATCGTCGCCGACCCGACCATCCGGCGCCACGTCGTCGAGATCGAGGCCGAGGGCGCATTCGGCCAGTTTTCCTTCACGGAGGAGATCGAGCCGACGCGGACAATCCCAAGACCGGCAGGCTGGTCGCGATGGCCGTGATCAAGACCCTGCGCCAGCTCGGCTCGCCGGTCGTGATCGGCGCTTGATCTGCGGTCCGGCCGCCGGCTGGACAGGTCGCCGGCTGGCTACGACAATGGTGCGCGCGGCGCGCGAGGCGATACGGAGAGGATCCGATGAAGGCAGCCGTGTTCAAGGCGCCGGGGGCACCCTTGGTGATCGGGGACGTGCCGGAGCCCGAGCCCGGACCGACCGACTTGATCCTGAAAGTGCGCGCCTGCGGCATCTGCGGGACCGACCTGCACTGGTCCGAGAGCAAGGACGGCAGCGCCGGCTGGCGCGCGCTCGACCCCGAGACGGTCATGGGCCACGAGTTTGCGGGCGAAGTGGTCGAGGTCGGCCGGGACCTGCGCGGCCAATGGCGGGTCGGCGAGCGGGCGACCGCGCAGCCGTTCATCGGTTGCGGGCGCTGCCCGGACTGCCTTGCCGGGCGGGCGTTCCGCTGCCCGAACGGCACGATGCGGGCGAGCGCCGCGCTGCCCGGCGCCTACGCCGAGTACACCCGGGTCGGCGCCTCGACCACGCTCCGGCTGCCCGAATCGGTGAGCTTCACCGAGGGCGCCCTGGTCGAGCCCCTGGCGGTGGGTCTGAATGCGGTCAGAAAGGCGCGGCTCGAGGCGGGCGACACGGCGCTGATCGTCGGCGCCGGGCCGGTCGGGATCGCGGTCGCGCTGTGGTGCCGGTTCTTCGGCGCGCGCCACATCGTGATCAGCGACCTGGTCCTCGGCCGGGCGGAGCGCGCGGTCGACTTCGGCGCCACCGCCGCGATCGACGCCAGCCGCGAGGACGTCCCGGCGCGTGTCCGCCAGCTGACCGGCGGCCCGCCAGAGGTCGTGTTCGACTGCGTCGGCCTGCCGGGTAGCTTCCAGCTCGCGATCGACTACGCTCCCCATGACGCGCGGATCGTGATCGTCGGCCTCTGCATGGCCGCCGACACGTTCTTCCCGGCCAAGGCGCTGACCAAGGAGCTCGATCTGAGCTTTGCCTTCATCTACCGGAAGCGCGATTTCGAGATCGTGATCGACCTGCTCGCCCGCGAGCGCATCGAGCCCGGCGACATGGTCACCGACCACGTCGGCTTCGATCGCTTCTGCGCCGCGTTCGAGGGGCTCAAGCATCCGAGCGATCAGATCAAGGTCATGCTCGAGCCCGGCTGAGAAGCGGCCGACCTACGCGTCCGGCATCGCCCATGCGCGGCTCGATGCATCACCTCGATCTGACCGTCCGGGATCTCGCCGCGTCGGCACCGTTTTACGAGGCGGTGCTGGGCTTTCTCGGCTTTCGCCGCGTCCGGGAGGAGCCGGACGGCATCGACTGGGATCTGCGGACGGCGCAAGGATCGTGCTCGATCGGCATCAAGCCCGCCCGCTCGATTCGGGCCCACGACCGCTACGCCTGTGGTCTGCACCATTTCGCCTGGCGGGCCGCGAGCCGGGACGACGTCGACGGCCTGTACCGGCTGCTGCTCGAATTCGGCGCCACGATTTTGGACCCGCCCGCGGACTATCCGCACTATGGCGCCGGCTACTATGCCGTGTTCTTCGCCGATCCCGACGGGCTGAAGCTCGAGTTCGTGCATTGCCCCGCGCCAGGAGAATGAGGCCAGGCGCCAGCGCTGCCGACCGGCCGCGGACCGCCTTGACAGCTCCGGAGCCATCCGGGACAGTTCCAGCCAAGATCCGGGAATCGCGGCCAAAACCGCAGGAGGCTGACATCATGGGCTGGACATCGGACTGGCGCGGGCGGGCACTCGCCGTGACCGCGGTCTTGCTGCTGAGTGGGCAGGCGCTGGCCCAGGACAAGCAGATCAAGATCGGCGTGATCTACGACTTCACCGGGCCGTTCGCGGCCGGCGGCTCCGAGGCCGCCGCGATCGGGACCCAGAAAGCGATCGACATGGTCAACGAGCAGGGCGGGGTCGAGGGCCACAAGATCATGCCGGTGGTCGCCGACGCCCAGTCCAAAGCCGAGGTCGCGATCGCCGAGGCCGAGCGGCTCTTGAACCAGGAGAACGTCGATCTGATCATGGGCGTCTATTCGAGCGCCCATTGCGTGCCGCTCGCCCAGAAGGTCGACGCCGCAGAAGAAGTTCATGTGGGCCAACGTCTGCGTCGCCTCGGCGGTATTCAAGGACAAGAACCTCCAGTACGTGTTCCGGCCGCAGGTCCACAGCGACCAGTTCGGCTGGGCATCCTGCAGCTTCCTCCAGGAGAACAGCGAGGCCGAAGCTCGGCATCGCGCCCGAGGAACTGAAGGTCGCGATCATCCACGAGGACGGCCCCTACGGCTCCGGCGTCGCCGAGGGCAACGAGGTGAACTGCGCCAAGTACGGCATGCAGATCGTCCTCAAGGAGGGCTATTCGGCGACCGCGCCGGACCTCTCGAGCCTGGTCACCAAGCTGCGCCGGGCGCAGCCCGACGTGATCCTGCACACCGGCTACAACCCGGACATCACGCTGTTCCTGCGCCAGGCCAAGGAGCAGGGCCTGAAATTCCAGGCGCTGATCGGCCACGGCGCCGGCTACGGCCAGATCGACAAGCTGACCGAGACCTTCGGCGATGACGTCAACTACTTCTACAACGTCGATCCGGTCGCGGCGCAGCTGCTCGACCCGAAGACTCTGGCATCCGGTCTGGGCGACCTGACCACCGAGATGTCGAGCGCTACAAGGAGAAGACCGGGGCCGACGAGGTGCCGCCGCACGTCAGCATGGGCTTCAATCAGACCTGGATTTTCCTGACCGACGTCCTGCCGCGCGCGATCAAGGACCACGGCGGCTTCGATCCCGAGGCGCTGCGCCAGGCGGCGCTCGAGACCGACATCCCGGACGGCGGCACGATCCAGGGCTACGGGGTCAAGTTCTACCCGCCGGGCGATCCGTGGCCGGCCAGAACGAGCGCTCCTCGCCGGTGGTCATGCAGTACATCGACGGCAAGACCAAGATCGCCTGGCCGACCAAGATCCAGACCGCCGATCCGGTGCTGCCGCTGCCCGAGGGCCACGCCTACGCGCCCTGAGGCGAACGGCGGTGCGGGCCGCCTGCTCGAGGTCAGGCGCGCTGACCAAGCGCTTCGGGGGCTTCACGGCGGTCAGGGAGGTCAGCTTCGCGGTCGGTCGCAGGCGAGATCCTCGGCCTGATCGGCCCGAACGGCTCGGGCAAGAGCACGATCTTCAACCTGATCGCCGGCGCGCTAAGCCCAATGCCGGCTCGATCCGCTTCGAGGGTCGCGAGATCGCGGGGCTGGTGCCGGCCAAGGTCTGCCATCTCGGCATCGCCCGCACCTTCCAGATCCCGCGGCCGTTCCGGAAGCTCTCGATCTTCGACAACGTGATGGTCGCGGCGCTACTACGGCCACGGCGGCGACATCGCGCGCGAGCGAGGCGCGGCGCGCTGCCGCCGATGCGCTCGCGACTGTCAACCTGCCGACCGAGCAGGGCGTGCCGGTCGAGGGCCTGGGCGCCGCCGGCCTCAAGAAGCTCGAGCTCGCCCGCGCGCTCGCCACCCGGCCCAAGCTCCTGCTCGCCGACGAGAGCCTGGGCGGCCTCGACGACGCCGAGATCGAGCAGGCGGCCGACATGCTCGGCCGGATCCGGCGCGACAAGGGCATCACGATCATCTGGGTCGAGCACATCATGGGTGTGCTGATGCGCGTGGTCGACCGCTGCATCGTGCTCGACCACGGCGAAAAGATCGCCGAAGGCACGCCGCCGGAGGTCGCCCACGACCCGCGCGTGATCGAGGTCTACCTCGGCCCGACGCCGACGCCGCCCGAGAAACCGGTCGCGCGCCGTGCCTGAGCAAGTCCTAGAGCAGCTTCTCCATGAACACGCTGAGCGGGTCGTCGCGGTAGCTGCCGAACGGGCCGCGGCGGCGGAAGCCGGCGCTCTCGTACAGCCGGATCGCCGCCGCCTGCTTGATCCCGGTCTCGAGCCGCAGCGTCGCGACGCGGCCCGCGCAGCGCGCGTCTCGATCGCCGCGAGGATCGCCCGCCCGATGCCGCGGCCGCGCGCCTCGGGCAGGACGTACATGCTCTTGATCTCGGCGCTGCCGTCGCACTGCAGCTGCCAGGCGCCGCAGCCGAGCGCCACGCCCGCCTCGCGCGCCAGCAGCAGCGTGACCTCCGGCCGCGCGTACGCCGCGAGATCGAGCCCATGGCGGCTCTCAGGCGGGTAGAGCCCCGCCGACCACGCCAGCGCCGCTCCAGCAACGCGCGCACGTCCTCGCCCCGGGCGCTTTCCACCGCGATCGTCAGCCGCCCGCGCATCGGCGCTCCTCCTCGTCCAGGCGTCGCCGCCAAGACTAGCACCGACGCCGCGGCACGGGCGATGCTGACGCTCGAGCAGGTCGCCGCCGGCTACGGCAGCTTCCAGGCGCTGTTCGACGTCTCGCTCGAGGTCCGGGCCGGCGAGGCGGTGGCGGTGATCGGCCCGAACGGCGCCGGCAAGACCACGCTGCTGCGGGTCATCTCCAAGCTGATCGAGGTCAGGAGCGGCGAGATCCGGATGGAGGGCGGCGCCTGAACGATGTGCCGGCGCACCGGGTGATCGAGCGCGGCATCGCGCACGTGCCGGAGAACCGCCGCCTGTTCCCGCGGCTCACGGTCGAGGAGAACCTCAAGATCGGCGCCTTCCCGCCGGCCGCGCGCGCCCGCTTCGCCGAGCGGCTGGGCTTCGTCTACGAGCTCTTTCCCGCGCCTCAAGGAGCGCCGCGCGCAGCTCGCCGGCACGCTCTCCGGCGGCGAGCAGCAGATGTGCGCGATCGGCCGCGGCCTGATGTCCGGCCCCAAGCTGCTCCTGCTCGACGAGCCGTCGGCCGGCCTGGCACCGGTGGTCGTCCAGCAGGTGTTCGACCTCGTCCGCCGGCTGCGCGCCGAGGGCTTCACGGTGCTGATCGTCGAGCAGAACGTGCAGCAGGTGCTGAAGGTGGTCGACCGCGCCTACCTGCTCGAGACCGGCCGGATCAAGTCGTCGGGCGCCGCCGCCGACCTGCTCGCCAGCGACGACCTCCGCCGCGCCTACATCGGGCTGTGAGCGGGCACGAGCTCAGGCCTGAGGACGTTCGCCGAGCGCGATCCGCATAACGCGCCCGCAGGTTGCTGACGTGCTGGCGCAGCCAGAACGGCCGGGTCGCCGCTCGCCACGCCATCCCACAGCTCCAGATGGCTTTGGGCGCCGAATGTCGGCTGTCCGCCGGCGACCAGACGGCTGAAGCGCGCGATCTCGGCCCGGTGAGCGAGGATCGTCGGCTGTCGATCGCCATCCAGCGGTTCCCAGTAGAGGTAGAGCAGGCGGACCGGTCGTTGCCGAAAGCCGCGAGCGAGTCCGAAGGCATGCTTGATCAGCCGGGCGGCATCGAGCAGCGCGAAGCGCTCGCTGCCGGCCAGAACCGCCTCCATGGCGCGATACCATGGGCCCGCGCGGCGCTCGTCGTGGATCTGCTCGGCGTAGGCGGGCGAGAAGCTGCGGCGCCTTCGGCTCGCAGATGCTCCGTGCACTTCGATTCGACCGCCACGACGCCGACCTTCGCCCTGGGCCAGCAGATCGAGATGTGCCGGCCGCCCGCCGCGCAGGCCGGTCGGGCAGCTGAACTCGAAATCGATCCGATCGAAGCCGGTGACGCCGTCCAGCGGCAGGTCCGCCGGCTCGTCCCTGAACCGGGCGAAGGTGTTCACGGCCAGCGCCGCCGAGGAATGGATCGCCAGGAACTTCGATTTGAGCTCACGCCCGTCCCCGGCCGCGAGATCCTCGACGAACTGCCGCGCCTCGACCCCTGGCAACAGGTTGTCCTCGACCCTCGCGACGTAGCCAGAGGGCGAAACCTCGAGATCCGGCCGCAGCGCCGAGAAGCGGCTGCGCAAGGCCGTGATGGCTCCGCCCCGACCGAGCGGCCGACCCGCCCGGCTCCCGAGCGCCTCGACCGGCACCGATCGCAGGTCCAGGCGATCAATGGTCACTGACCTCGAGACTTTCGGATTCTTATGCCCAGGGCACCCGGGCGGCGGATCCCGCCGCATCGGGCTCGCATTATCGGCGCGGCGATGGTTAAGAATGGATGGATGGCGGTCGCGGGTTCGGCCGCGGGAGAGGGGCTTGGCCGGGCGAGGGCCACGCCTGTGGGTGTTCGGAAATTCGCCGGGGGAGCGCGATCGTGATCTTCGACATCTTCCTGCTCGAGGCGATCCTGAACGGCCTGTTGTTCGGCGGCGTGCTGGCGCTGCTGGCGCTTGGGCTCAACCTGATCTTCGGGGTGATCGACGTCGTCTGGATCTGCTACGCCGAGCTGATGATGATCGGCATGTACGCGGTCTATTTTGCCTATTCGGTGTACGGGCTACCGCTGGTCCTAGCGTTCGCGCTCTGCATTCTCCTGGTGGCTCTGCTCGGCGTGCTGCTGCACCACCTCGTGATCCGGCCGATCCTGGGCAGCGAGCCGATCAATCAGCTGCTGGTCACGGGCGGCGTGCTGTTCTTCTTGCAGGCGGTCGCGACGCTCGCCTTCGGCATCGACTTCCGCAATCTCGGGCTGTCGCTGCCAAGCGTGATGCTGGGTGACATTTTCCTGCCGATGTCCAGGATCTACGCCGCCAGCACCGCGCTGGTCGCGATGCTCGGAGTCTGGCTGTTCCTGAAGAAGACCTACCTCGGCACGGCGATCCGAGCGATCAGCCAGGACCGCGCGATCATGCCGCTGATGGGGGTCGACGCCAACCGGATCTACCTGCTCACCTCGGCGCTCGGCGGCGGGCTCGCCGGGCTCGGCGCCTGCCTGCTGGTCCTGCAGTACGACGTCCACCCCGCGATCGGCCTCACCTTCGGCCCGATCACGTTCATGGTCTGCGTCCTCGGCGGCCTCGGCAATCTGATCGGCGGCTTCATCGCCGCCTTCGTGTTCGCCCAGTTCATCTCGGTCGGCGGCTTCTTCTTCCAGATCGAGTGGGGCTACCTCATGGCGTTCGCATTCTTCATCGTGATGATGTTCCTGCGCCCCCAGGGGCTGCTCGGCGCCCGCGGCTGAGCCGGGGCCGATGATGAGGCGAGCGCTGCCTCTGATCGGCGTCGGCCTGCTCGCGCTGCTGCCGCTGATCGGCCTGTCCGACTACCACCTGCACATCCTGATCCTGATCCTGCTCTGGGCCCTGATCTATACCGGCTGGTCGATCATGGGCCGCTTCGGCCTGGTCTCGCTCGGCCACGGCGCCTTCCTCGGGATCGGGGCCTACGCCGTGACCATGCTCTGGAACCACTTCGGCATCACGCCCTGGCTCGGCATCCCGGTGGCCCTGCTGCTGGCCTGCCTGACCGCGCTGGTGATCGGCTATCCGTGCTTCCGATTCAAGATCACCGGCCACTATTTCGCGCTCGTGACGCTCGCGCTGTCCGAGGTGGTCCGGCTCTTGATCGTGGCGCTGCGCGACTATACCGGCGGCTCGCTCGGCGTGACGCCCCGGACCGCGCTCGCCGACAGCTCCTATTCGCTCTACGCCCTCCAGTTCGCGGATAAGGAGGTCTGGTTCTACGTCATGCTGGCGTTCTGGCTCGTGGGCCTTTGGATCTGGCGTCTGGTCGATCGAAGCATGGCGCGCTTTGCGATGCAGGCGATCAGCCAGGAGGAGGACGCGGCCGCGTCGGTCGGCATCGACGTCACCCGGACCAAGCTGCAGATGACGCTGATCAGCGCCGCGCTGACCGCGCTCGGCGGCGCGCTCTATGGCCAGTACCAGGTCTACATCAACCCCGAGACCATCTCCGGAATCGCGATCTCGCTCCAGATCGTGTTCGCCGTGATCGCGGGCGGCATGTTCATCCAGCTCGGGCCCACGGTCGGCGCGCTGTTCACGCTGCTGCTGGCGGAATTCCTGCGGGTCACGGTCGGCCACGAGGTCCACGGCCTGGACGGCACGATCTACGGCCTGCTCTTGGTGATCTTCATCATCTACATGCCCAAAGGCATCCTCGGTCAGCTGCTCGAGCTCGCTGCCCGCCGCGATGGCGGCGACGGCCGACCCGGTCGCCTGCGGACCGCCGAGTGAGATCTGCGATCGACGGCCGCCTCGACGACCGGCTCGATTGAGCCTGGACCTTCCTGATCGCGGCGAGCCGCATGGACCGGCAGCGGCGGCGTGCTAATCTGCGGCCTTGACCACCGCCGCGATCGGTGCCGATGCTGGCGATCGCTCACGAAGCAAAACGTGCGCTCCGGTGTGCAAGAGCACCTCAGCGGGTAATAGGGGAGGGATCAATGACGTTGGATTGGAAGTGGATCGCGATCGGCATCGTCATCATGGTGGCCCTCAATCTGGTCGCGGGCGTGATCCTGGGAATGGTCCTCGGTTCTGAGCTCGAAGGGGTGACCAGCCCCGAAGAAATCCAGCTCAGCGGCGGCAAGCTCGGGCTCCTGGCGGTTCTCAACATCCTGGTATTTGCGATCGGCGGGTTCATCGTCGGGGTCAAGTCGGCGGGCCGGACGATCCTCGAGCCCGGCATCTCGGCTGCGATCGCGGTCATCGTCGCGCTGCTGATCTCGGGCAACTTCACGCTCGGCAATCTGCTCGCCGGTGGTGTGGTGCCGTTCCTCGCCGGGGTCGCGGGCGGCTGGTTCGGCGAGCGCCAGCAGGGCGCCGTCTGACGCGCGCCGCCGCCATCGGCGGACCCGGCCACGTGCGCCCTCAATCGGCGGATTAGGCGCAGGGATCGGGCCCGCCGGGGTGGCGCCGAACCGGTCAGGCGGCAGGCGGCTCCTGTCTCAATCCGCCGCCTCCGGGTAGGGCAGCTGCTCGCCCGGCGCGGGCGGCAGATCAGGCTCTTGCAGCGGCGGCAGGCCGAGCTGCGCAGCGATCTCTCGCGCCGCCGCGCTGGCGATGAAGTAGCCCAGCTCGCGGTAGGCCTCGAACTGCTCCTCGTCGAAGAACTGGTCAGCCGTCGGCTGGTCGGGGAAGTCCGGATTGGCTCCCTTGTAGCCCAACAGCCTGAGGCGCAGACCCTGGCACAGCGCGGTCGTGAGATAGATGAGCTTCGCCGGGCTGTCGTCGGCATAGGTGATGTCGGCGACCGCGTAGGCAGACTTGGAAAGGCGGACTTCTCTCGGGTACACGGCCTCGATCGACGGCATGAAGCATTGCAGCGTCGTCTGCCGGTCGAACTCGATCCGGGCACCGAAGTCGGTGCCGACGCGTGCCAGGGCGTTCAGCAGGTCGCTGAAGGCGTAGTCAGGGTCCGCCGTGCCATCGCAGACCACGATCAGACGGGGCCTGCGCCGAATCAGCTCGTACAGCCCGAGGTTCTCGAAATGGCCGCCGTCGCTCAGCAGGCAGACCGGCGAGTCTTCCCTGAGGCTGGCGCCAATCACCTCCTTGAGTCCCGGTTCGAAATGGTTGGCGCGGAAGCTCTTGGCGCACGAACGACGCCACCAGCGCTCGCGGGTCTTCGGGTTCGGGTTGGGCAGCCAGAAGCCCAGCCGCAGGTTCATGAGCGCCATCAACATGCTGACCAGGGGATTGCGGGTTACGCCGACGCCCGCGCTCCCGGCCCAGGGGTTGGCTGCGGCGCCTGAGATCGCCATCGCCGTCGGCAGCGTCAGCTCGTCGCCCATGAAGGCGTCGGTTGGCTGCCAGCCGGTGGCATTGCTGCCGCAATAGAGCGGCGACAGGATGAAGCTGTCACCGCCGCGCAGACGATAGGTCCGCTGGTTGGATTTGATCAGCACGAGGTTGGTGTTGATCAGATGATACGGCCCGACCGGCCGTGCGGGGTCGCACATCTTGGAGAGGACGGCCGAGTCGGCCTGCTTGGCCGCTGCGGTCTGATTGCGCAGCGCCTGGTGGATGTCAGGAAGGAACGCCTCCATCAGACGGTCGCGGTAGAAACGGTGGACCGTTATCAGGTTCAGATCGACCGCATAGCCCGTGACGAGAGCTGCGAGAAGAGCGCCGCAGAGGACCCAGAAGGAAACCCCGGCGCCTGCCGAGCCTCGCGCCGCCCACCAGCCGAAGCCGTAGGAGACGAGCAAAACGCCATAGAGCAGGAATGCCGCGCCGAACGAGGCGATCCAGCTGCTCGGGATCGCCCAACTGGCCTGCCGCTCGGCCTGGCTCTTGGGCTGCTGCATGGTCCGCACGAAAGCGATCAGCCCGCTCGCAAGGCCGATGGCCGAGAACGAGGAGCCGAGCAGCCAGCCATGCAGGCTGCCCGCCGCGAATGGCACCGACCCCAGCAGCAGCAGGCCGCCGATGATCCAAAACGGCAGGCGGATCCAGTTCTCGAAGCCCCGCCGCCAGCCGTATTTGGTGCCGCCCAACCATAGTCGCGATTTATGCCACCACCAAGTCGCGAGAGAATAGATGGCGAACGCCAGGACGCAGCCTGCAAACAGAGCGATCGCAGCCGCCAGGATTACCCCGAACGAGAACAGGTCAGGTGTGCCGGGCGTCCCGCGCTCCAGGGGCGGCGAGATGTCGGCCAGGAAATCTACCAGCCCCGCTGGCATCCAATGGAACTGGTAGAGCGAGCGCGCGAACTCCGTCACCGGCCCGGACAGCCATTGCATGACAAGATCCGGCACCCGGGGCACCGAGAGCGAAATCAGGCACCACATCACCGCCGCGACAATCGGTATCCAGACCAGCAGATTGAGGATGATGCCGCGGAGCAGGACGACGATGACCGAGGTCAGCGTGATGCCGTTGCCGGGTGTCAGATAATTGCCGTGCTGGCGGAGGTAGCGCAGCATCGCGCCTTCGGCCTGGGAGCCGTCGGGCTCGCGCGCGTCGCGCGGATCATCGCTGCCGTAGGGGAACGGCGGAGCGACCTCGGCGATCGGCTCGCGGGACGGGCCCGGGCCAAAACCATGTTCCGGGAATCGCGGCGGATCAGCATCTCCCTGGACGGCGGTAGCCGCCTCAGCCGAGGCCTTTGCCTGCTCGTCGGCTGCCCTCTGGACGGCCCTGGCTTCGGCGGTCGCTGGCGTGCTGGTCAGCCAAGTCAGCGAGCTGCCGATATAGCCGCCGCCGGAGACCGTCGAAAGGTAGTCGAAGCGGCGCAAAAGGTCATGACCGGCCAGCGCCTGGAGCACGCCGAGCCCGAACGTCGCGGAGCGGATACCGCCCCCGGAGAGCGCGATCGCGGTCAGGTCGGCAGGTGCTTGATCGCCGGGATCGGACAGGCGGACATCGTGCTCGCCCATCTGCTGGTTCGCGTGCTGCCGTCGGCTTCGAATGTACTGTTGCCATTCCAGGTCGCGTATTCTCTTGGACGACGCGTCCATGCACCTGGACGCCTCGCCTATCGATCGTTTGCTGCTGGCCTTCGCCAGCGCCGGCGGGGCTACGGGGGCGATGAAATCCGATTGAACCGCTGTGGAACGAGCCTTTGACATCGGTTTCCCCTCAATGACGCCCGCGTGCGCTCCTGCTCGTCAGAAGCGCGGCGGGAGTGGCAATCAGAACCCGGCGTGCGGACCGATCGGGAGCGGTCCCCAACGCGACGAAGATGCCGAGATTCTAACGTGCTGGCTGTGATCTGCTTCACAGGTGATACATCTTGAGTTGATCGGTCGGACTTGCCAGGCGGCGCCCAGCGGGCGAACTTGGCTGCCTCAAGCCGGGCGGGGGGACATGACCGAGACGTTCCGACCGAGCACCGCGGATGAGCTGCGCGAGGTGGTCGTCGCTGCGCTCGCGGCCGAGACGCCGCTCGAGGTGCTGGGCCGGGGAACCAAGCGGGGGCTCGGCCGGCCACTCGAGCTCGGCGCGGCGGTGCAGGTCGACCGGCTCGCCGGGATCGGCCTGTACGAGCCCGAGGAGCTGGTGATGTCGGCCGCCTGCGGCACGCCGCTCGCCGAGATCGAGGCGCTGCTCGCGGCCAACCAGCAACAGCTCGCCTTCGAGCCGCCGGACTATGGCCCGCTGCTCGGCGGCGCGGCCGGTTCGGCCACGATCGGCGGCGTGTTCGCCTGCAACCTCGCCGGGCCGCGCCGGATTAAGGCCGGCGCCGCGCGCGACCATCTGCTGGGCATCCAGGCGGTGACCGGGCGGGGCGACCTGATCAAGTCGGGCGGCCGGGTGGTCAAGAACGTCACCGGCTACGATCTCTCGAAGCTTTTGACCGGCAGCTTCGGCACGCTTGCGGTCATGACCGAGCTGACCTTCAAGGTTCTGCCGGCGGCGGCCGAGACGACGACGCTGCTGCTCGCGGGGCTGGAGCGCGAGCACGCGTTCGCGGCGCTGCGCCAGGCGCTGGCCAGCGCCCATGACGTGGCCGGCGCCGCCTTTCTGCCAACAGCGGCTGCCATTCGATCGACGGCCGATGCGATCGCCGCCACCGGCTCCGGCGTGGCCGCCCTTCGATTGGAAGGGCCGGCGCCCTCGGTCGAGTACCGGGCCGAGGCGCTCGGCCAGTCGCTGGGCGCGGCGGGCGCTCGCCTCGAGCGGCTCGCTGCCGGCGCGTCGGTGATCCTCTGGCGGGAGATCCGGGACGTCGCCCTGCTACCTGGCGACGCGCCAGCGCTCTGGCGGGTGTCGCTGGCACCGAGCGCCGGTAGCGGCCTGCTCGCCACGCTCGAGCGCGGGCTCGACTTCGCCTGGCTCGCGGATTGGGCCGGCGGGCTGCTCTGGCTTGCGGTCGAGAGTGCCGACGATGGCGGTGCGGCGGCGATCCGGGCCGCGCTCGCCGAGCGCGGAGGGCACGCTACGCTGGTCCGTGGCAGCCCGGAGTTGCGGCGGACCGTGCCGGTCTTCCAACCGCAGGCGCCAGCGCTCGCGCGCCTGACCGCCCGGGTCAAGGACAGCTTCGACCCTAAGCGGATCCTCAATCCCGGCCGGATGTACGCGGACCTCTGAGCCAGCCGCCTGGAGGCGCCGATGAAGGCTTGCTTCGCGCTCGCCCTGCTGGCGGTGCTGATCTCCGGCTGTCAGACGCCGCCGCCCGTCTACGATGTCGATCAGGCCCGCAGCTACGCCAAGGCCCAAGACGTGATCTGGGACGAGATCCTGGTGTTTCTGGAGCGCAACCGGATTGTGCCGACCAGCGCCGATCCCGAGCGCGGCCGGCTCGAGGCCGAGCGGCACGCGTTCGAGGACAGGGGCTGGGCCGACTGCGAGCCCGCCTGGGTAACCGACAACAGCAGCAACAGCGCCAGGCCGACCCGCGCGCGCCCGATCGCGCGCGATCTGAGGCTGCGGGTCGCGCTTGAGGAGACCACGGACAGGACCGATGTGGCGCTCGAGGCGCGCTTTACCGAACAGCAGATCGATCCCTATCGGAACTTGGCCTTCACTCAGCGCTGCCGCTCCAAGGGGGTGCTCGAGCAGGCGTTGCTGGATGCCCTGGGAGCCTGATTTCGCGGCGGTTGCGATTATGCTCTCATGCGATGGCTAAACACTTGCCGGCAAGCAATGGATTTGCTTATTAAACGGCATGCTACGCTTGCATCACTATCCGCTCTGCCCGTACTGCCGGAAGGTCCGGCTCGTGCTCCACGAGAAGGAGGAGCAGCCGGAGCTGGAGACGGTCGAACCGTGGCACCAGCAGCGTGAGCTGGCGGCCCTCAATCCGGCCGCCGAGGTGCCCGTGCTTGAGGATTGCGGACGGGTGGTCAGCGACAGCTGGGCGATTTGCGAATACCTCGACGAGACCCGGCCCGAGCCCGGCCTGCTCGGCAAGAGCCTGATTGAGCGCGCCGAGATCCGGCGCCTGGTCGCCTGGTTCGACATCAAGTTCAGCCGCGAGGTCACCGATCTGGTCTGGCGCGAGAAGCTGATCAAGCGGATGAAAGGCGATGGCACGCCGAACTCGGCCGCGGTCCGGGCGGGGCTCGCCAACATCCACGCCCATCTGGAGTACATCGGATTCCTGTTCGACCGCCGCAACTGGCTCGGCGGGCGAGGCTTTGAGCTTGGCCGACATCGCGGCTGCGGCCCAGCTCTCGGTGCTCGACTATCTGGGCGACGTGCCCTGGGAGCGCCATTCCGGCGCCAAGCTCTGGTACGCACGAATCAAGTCCCGGCCGAGCTTTCGGACCTTGCTCCAGGACCGCGTCCCCGGCCTCAAGCCCGCGCCTGAGTACGACGACCTGGATTTTTAGGACCTCTCGGTTTGCATCGGGCGGGCGGGGCGTGGTAAGGAGAAGCTGGATCGTAAGGAACTAGCGATGGTCAGCAGAACCACGCTCACCAGCAAAGGCCAGATCACGCTGCCCAAGGAGGTCCGGGAGCAACTGGGTCTCAAGGCCGGTGTCAAATTCGACTGTTACGTCGATCGGGAAGGGCTGGTTGTCCTCGTGCCCCTGACCGTGAAGCTCGAGGATCTGATCGGAATCCTGCCGTATCCGGGACCGCCCAAGACCATCGAGGAGATCAATCAGGCCATCATGCAGGCCGCCCTCGAGCGGGCGAAGCGCGGTCTTGAAGGGGCTTGATACCAACGTGCTGCTGCGGCTCATCACGGCCGATGATCCGCAGCAGGTCAGGCGGGCGCGAGACTATCTCCGGGACCAGCGTCAGCACTCGCCTTTCTGGATCAACACCATCGTTCTCTGCGAGCTCGTCTGGGCCCTGACCGCCTCGTACAAGTTCGATCGGGCAAGGGTCGCCGCGGTGGTCCTGCTGCTCCTGCGCTCGGACGAGGTGGCGCTCGAAGGCAAGCAGCTGATCGCCGACGCGCTCTATCTGTTTCGGACCACCAAGGCGGACTTTGCCGACTGTCTGCTCGGGCTCTCGAACGGCCTGGCCGGGTGCGAGACCACGGCGACTTTCGATCGTCAGGCGGCGCGGCTCGAGGAGTTCGAGCTGATCTGACGGGCACGCGGCTCGTCTTTTGTCCCCGGCATCGCTACCTTAGGCGCCATGGTGGCGTTGCTTGAGCGAGCCGAGGCAAGACCGACCGACCAGGGGCGGATCAAGGCGCGCGCTGCGCGCGCGGGCGAGGGCGCTGGGCTTCGATGCCGTGGGGTTCGCCGCGCCCGAGCTGCCGCGAACTATTCAGAGCGCCTATCGTCATTACATCGAGCAGGGCCGGCACGGCGATATGGCCTGGCTCGCCCGCGATCCGGAGCGGCGTAGAGCCCGAACTCGCTCTGGCCGGAGGCCGCAAGCGCGATCGTGCTCGGGATGAACTACGGACCCGACCAGGATCCGCTCGCGATCCTGGCGCGGCGCGGGCAGGGCGCAGTCTCGATCTACGCGCAAGGCCGGGACTACCACGAGCTGATCAAGGGCCGGCTCAAGCAGCTCGCGGGCTGGCTG
The DNA here is from genome assembly GCA_963840925.1 of uncultured Alphaproteobacteria bacterium. Classification (GTDB taxonomy): domain Bacteria; phylum Pseudomonadota; class Alphaproteobacteria; order Geminicoccales; family Geminicoccaceae; genus DATAOG01. The sequence continues at coordinate 142,714 of CAWJAY010000005.1, read as the reverse complement.
CACGGCCGCTTCGGTGCCGACGCCAAGGTGTTCGTCGACACCGCTCCCGGTTTTGGAAAAGCCGCTCGCCGAGCGGGCCGGGATCGGCTGGCAGGGCAAGCACAGCAACCTGGTCTCCCGGAGCTTCGGCTCCTGGCTGTTCCTGGGCGAGATCCTGACCGACCTCGAGCTCGAGCCCGACCTCGCCGAGGTCGACCATTGCGGCTCCTGCCGGGCGTGCCTGGACGTCTGCCCGACCGCCGCGTTCCCGGCTCCCTACCAGCTGGATGCGCGCCGCTGCATCTCGTATCTGACGATCGAGCATCAGGGCCACATCGAGCACGAGTTCCGGCGCGCGATCGGTAACCGGATCTACGGCTGCGACGACTGCCTGGCGGTCTGTCCATGGAACAAGTTCGCGCGGGCCGCGACCGAGGTGAAGCTCAAGGCCCGGGACGATCTGCGCGCGCCGGCGCTGGCCGAGCTCGCGCGCCTCGACGAGACCGCCTTCCGGCAGCGCTTCGCCGGCTCCCCGATCAAGCGGACCGGGCGCGACCGCTTCGTTCGCAACGTCCTGATCGCGATCGGCAACAGCGGCGATCCCGAGCTTGCGGTGGTCGCCAGGGAGCGCCTTGCCGACGCTTCGCCGCTGGTGCGCGCGATGGCGGTCTGGGCGCTCGGTCGACTAGCAGCGCCCGCAGCCTTGGCCGAGCTGGCGGCGAGCCGTATTCCGGCCGAGCCGGACCCGGCGGTGCGCGCGGAATGGCGGGCGGTAGCATGACCGGCCGGCGACTGTTCGTGTTCGGCCTCGGCTACTCCGCGCTGGCGCTGGCCCGCGCGCTGCAGGCGGAGGGCTGGCGGATCGCCGGCACCACCCGCAGCCCCGAGAAACGGATGGCGCTCGCCGCCAGCGGCATCGAGGCGCTGCTGTTCGCGCGCGACCGGCCGCTCGAGAACGCGGCGGCCGCGCTCGCCGCCAGCACTCATCTTTTGACCTCGATCGCGCCGGACGAGGCAGGCGACCCGGTGCTGGAGCGACATCTGGCCGACCTCGAGCGCTGCCGGACCCTGGTCTGGGCCGGTTATCTCAGCACGACCGGCGTCTATGGCGATCGCGGCGGCGGATGGGTCGACGAGGCGACCAGGGTCGCGCCGACCTTGGCCCGCACCCGCCGCCGGGTCGCGGCCGAGGGCTACTGGTTCGCGAGCGGGCTGCCGGTCCACATTTTCCGGCTCGCCGGCATCTATGGTCCCGGCCGCAGCGCCCTGGAGGCGGTCCGGGCCGGCCGCGCGCGCCGGATCGTCAAGCCCGGCCAGACCTTCGGCCGGATCCACGTCGACGACATCGTGCAGGCGCTGCGCGCCTCGATCGCAAAGCCCAATCCCGGCGCGATCTATAATCTCGCCGACGACCTGCCGGCGCCGCCCGAGGACGTGGTCGCGCACGCCGCCGCGCTGCTCCGGCGTGCCGCCGCCGCCGGCGATCCCGTTCGAACAGGCCGAGCTGTCGCCGGCGGCGCAAAGCTTCTACAGCGATCATCGCCGGGTCTCGAACGCCCGGATCAAGGAGGAGCTCGGAGTGGTGCTGCGTTTCCCCGACTATCGTGCCGGGCTACGGGCAATTCTGGCAGAGGCGGTGCCGGCCAGCGCCGAGGAGGCGCTCCGATGAGCCCGAAGCTCGCCTCCGCGCTTGCGACCCTGCTCACGGCCGGCGTGCTCGCCGCCTGCGGGCCGCCCAGATAAGCCTGCCCCGGCGGCGGCGCGCGCCCGGATTTGCCGACGCTCACGGTCGGCACCGAGCCGCAGCAGACCTTCGCGGGCTTCGGTTTCAGCTTCGAGCAGGACAACCCCTACGCCGAGCTCAGCGAGCATCGCAAGGCCGAGGTCGACAAGCTGCTGTTCGACGACCTGAACCCGCGTATCGTCCGCCTGTGGTACGGCCCCGGCGATCCGGAGCCGATCCGCGACTACTACAAGGCGAGCGGGATCATCGGCCACGCGCTCCAGCACGGCGTCACCGAGCTGCTGCTCGGGCCCTGGACCTACCTCGACGACCCCGACGAGCATGCCCGAACGATCGCCGCCGACATCGCGACGATGCGCGATGACTACGGCGTCAGGATCACGACCACGGGCGTGGTCAACGAGCCCGGCGCCGCCGAGCGCAAGATCGTGCCGCCGGAGGACTTCGTGCCGCTCGCGATCGCGATGCGGCGCGAGCTGGACGCGCGCGGTCTCCAGGATGTCAAGGTGATCGGCCTGGAGTGGTCGAGCGCCGACGACAACCCGCGCGAATGGTTCGATGCGATCGCGGCCGATCCAGCAGGCGCTCGCATCGGTCGCTGGGCTGGCGACCCACTCCTATGGCATGGCGGCCACCCGCGAGCTCGCCGAGCGCGTGCTCGCCCACGACAAGCAGTACTGGATGACCGAGGCCGGCGGCGGCGATTTCGACGGCTCGGCCGAGTTCGCCTACGGCTTTGCCGCGACGGTCTCCTCGCGTTTCCTGAACGACCTCAACAACGGCGTCGACCACTGGGTCTGGTTCATCGGCCCCGGCCATGGCAACCGCGATGTCTACCAGAAGCTCGTGATGTGCGAGGGCCGCTGCGCCAACCCGGCCCGGATCTACAAGAACTACAGCTATCACCACGTCCAGCAGGTGACGCGGAGCTTCCCGCCGGGGACGGTCCTGCGCCACGTGACCAGCAATCTGCCGGACTGGCCGGACCTGGTCTGGACCTACGGCGCCAAGCCGCCGCTGCATGCGGCGGCCGGCGTTCGCCCCGACGGCCGCTGGGTGCTCGCGGTGGTCAACGACACCCAGAACGTCAGCGACCGGCCGCGCAGCACGTGGGAGCCACCGGCCCCCTACACCGTCACCTACGAGGTGCCCGACCTCGCCAGCGTGCCGAGCATGACCTTCGATCTCTGCCGCACCAATGCCGAGGTCGCGCTCCAGTGCACCGAGACCTTCGAGCTCGAGTTCGGCAAGGCGACCTTCGAGGTGCAGAGCCTGGAGCTGATCACGCTGGTCGCGCGCGAGCCCGGCCCCTGACGATCCATCGCCGCGTTCGCCGGTCTCCGGCGACGGGACCGTGGTCTGAAGCCTGACACGCGAGGCGCTCAGCCTCCGGCCAGGCGCTCGAGCGCGGCCATGATCCGGGCGAGGTCGAGGGCGCCCGAGAGGCGGTGGTCGCCGGCCTTGACCAGCTCGATCGTGACGTCCTCGGACTCGAGCCGCTCGGCCAGGCGCAGCGCGGTCGGCCAGGGCACGTCCGGGTCGCGCTGGCCGTGCAGCAGGTGGACCGGGCAGCGGATCGGAAGCGGCCCGCGCAGCACGAGGTGCCGGCGGCCGTCCTCGATCAGCGTCCGGTGACCGGATAGGGTTCGCCGCCATAGGCCGAGGGCTGGAGCCAGCAGCCCTGGCGGTCGAGCTCGCGTTGCTGCGCCGGGTTCGCCTGCGCCAGCAGCAGATCCTCGGTGAAGTCCGGCGCCGCGGCGACCCCGACCAGGGCGTGCATCCGCTCCGGGCGGGCGAGCGCCAGCATCAGCATGATCCAGCCGCCCAGGCTCGAGCCGACGACGACCAGCGGCCCGCGGTGACCTGGTCGACGACCGCCAGCGCGTCGGCGCACCAGCGCCGATCGTGCCGTCAACGAAGCGACCAGTCGACGCACCATGGCCACGATAGTCGAAGCGGGTGTAGGCTCGATTGCGGCTCCGGCAGTGGCGCTCCAGCGCCAGCGCCTTGGTACCGCCCATGTCGGAGGTATAGCCACCGCAGAACAGCACTTCCGGAGGCGCCCCGGGCGTGTGGTGATAGGCCACCCGATCGCCCGTGGGCAGGGGCAAAAAACTTGGCTTCCTCAAGGGGTAAATCCGGTTTGCTCGATCCACCATCCATGGTAGCAGCAAACCCAGTGGTGACCAACTACGCCGGTGCGCGCGCGCGGCCGGCCAGCCCCGCGATCGGCGGACATGGACGACGTCGCCAAGCAAGTCCGGGCAGACCAGGTGGCGCAGCGGCCGCACGCGCCCCGCGATTCTCCAGGTCCTGCCGCGGCTTGACGAGGGCGGCGCCGAGCGGGGCACGATCGACCTCGCCGGTCATCTCGCGCGCCAGGGCTGGCGAGCGCTGGTCGCATCCGCGGGCGGCGCCGGCGAGGCCAAGCTCGAGGAGCTGGGCGCGGTCAGCGTCAAGCTGCCGCTGGAATCGAAGAATCCGTTCACGATCCGCGCCAACATCCGTCGTCTGCAACGGGTGATCCGCCAACACGGGGTGCAGCTGGTGCACGCCCGCTCGCGCGCGCCGGCCTGGAGTGCCTACTATGCGGCCAGGCGCTGCAACGTGCCGTTCGTGACCACCTGTCACGGCGTCTATCAGGGCCGCGAGGGCTTCCTCAAACAGCGCTACAACGCGATCATGACGAGCGGCGACCGGGTGATTGCGATCTCCGCGTTCGTGGCCGAGCACCTGCGCGAGCGCTATGAGGTGCCGCTGGAGCGCCTGCGGGTGATTCCCCGCGGGGTCGATATCGAGGAGTTCGATCCGGCGGCGGTCTCCGAGGAGCGGCGCCAGGCGCTCGCCGAGCGCTGGCGACTGCAGCCCGGCACCAAGGTCGTGATGCTGCCCGGGCGCGTGGTCCGGCGCAAGGGCCACACGCTGCTGCTGCACGCCATCGAGCGCCTGCGCCGGCGCAATTTCGTCTGCCTGATGGTCGGCGACCTCGAGCCCAGCTCCAGCTATCCGGGCGAGATCGAGGGCCTGATCGGCGCGATCGGCCTGCGCGACGTGGTACGCCTGGTCGGCGCCTGCGATGACATGCCGGCGGCGCTGATGCTGGCCGACGTCGTGGTCGCACCCTCGGCCCACGCGCCCGAGCCGTTCGGCCGGGTCGTGGTCGAGGCGCAGGCGATGGGTAAGCCCGTGATCGCGACCGACATCGGCGGGCTTGGCGAGACCCTGATGCCGGCGGCGACCGGCTGGCTGGTGCCCCCGGGCGACGTCGACGAGCTGGCGCGCGCGCTGCAGCTGGCGATCGCGATGCCGGCGGACGCCCGCGCCCGGCTCGCGGCTCGGGCGAGGCGCTTCGTCCTGCGCCGCTTCACGCTCGAGCAGATGGGCCAGCGGACGCTCGCGGTCTATCGCGAGCTCCTCGAAGGCGTCGAGCCCGATACCGATCTGCTCGACGTCACGAGCCTCGCCGCCTGAGCTTGCCTCGGGCAGGGCATGACCGCTTGCGGGCGGCCCCGCAACACTTTATCCCGTCAGAGCCGTGCTGCCAGCCGAGACGAGGCCCTTGATGCATCCCGCTGTGCCAAAGCCTGCGGTCGACGAGCCGTCCGGCGCGATCCGGATCATGCTGCCCGACGGCAGCGAGCGGCGCTTCGGACGGCCGGTGACCGGCACCGAACTCGCGGCGGCGATTGGCCCCGGGCTCGCCAAGGCGGCCGCGGTCATGGAGGTGAACGGCGAGCTCCAGGATCTCGCCCGCGAGCTGCCCGACGGCGCCCGCGTGCGCTTCGTCCGTTACCAGGACGAGGCGGCGCTGCCGGTGGTCCGCCACGACTGCGCGCACGTGATGGCCGAGGCGGTGCAGGACCTCTATCCCGGCACCCAGGTGACGATCGGGCCGCCGATCGCGGACGGCTTCTATTATGACTTCGCCCGCAACGAGCCGTTCACGCCCGAAGACCTCGGGCGGATCGAGGCGCGCATGGCCGAGATCATCGCCGCCGACCAGCCGTTCGAGCGCGAGGTCGTGAGCCGGGACGATGCCAGGCGGCGGTTCGAAGAGCTCGGCGAGACCTACAAGCTGCAGCTGCTCGACGACATTCCGGCGGGCGAGCCGATCACGCTCTATCATCAGGGCAGGTGGTTCGATCTCTGCCGCGGGCCGCACGGGCCGTCGACCGGCCGGATCGGCGCGTTCAAGCTGACCAAGCTGGCGGGCGCCTACTGGCGGGGCGACAGCCGCAACGCGATGCTGCAGCGGATCTACGGCACCGCGTTCGCGAGCAAGCAGGAGCTCGACGCGCATCTGCACCGGCTCGAGGAGGCCGAGCGCCGCGACCACCGCCGCCTCGGTAAGGAGCTCGGCCTGTTCCACTTCCAGGAGGAGGCCGCGGGCTCGGTCTTCTGGCACCCCAAGGGCTGGACCGTCTACCTCGCGATCGAGGCTTACCTGCGCCGCCGGCTCGAGGCCGCGGGCTACGTCGAGGTCAAGAGCCCGCAGCTGGTCGACCGGGCGCTCTGGGAAATGTCCGGGCACTGGGAAAAGTTCGGCGAGCACATGTTCGCCCTTGAGGCGGAGCACAAGACGCTGGCGCTGAAGCCGATGAACTGCCCCTGCCATGTGCAGATCTTCAACCAGCGCCTGCACAGCTACCGCGAGCTGCCGCTGCGCATGGCCGAGTTCGGCTCCTGCCACCGCAACGAGCCCTCGGGAGCCCTGCACGGCCTGATGCGGGTGCGCGCGTTCACCCAGGACGACGCCCACATCTTCTGCACCGAGGATCAGATCACGGCTGAGTCGGAGCGCTTCTGCGCGCTGCTGCAGGGGATCTACCGCGACTTCGGGTTCGCGGACGTACGGGTCAACTTCGCCGACCGGCCGGCGGTCAGGGCCGGCGCCGACGAGGTCTGGGACCGCGCCGAGCGGGCGCTTCGGGAAGCGGTCGAGGCGGCCGGGATCGAGACCAGGTTGAACCCCGGCGAAGGTGCGTTCTACGGGCCCAAGCTCGAGTTCATCCTGCGCGATGCGATCGGGCGCGACTGGCAATGCGGCACGCTCCAGGTCGACTTCGTGCTGCCGGAGCGGCTGAACGCCGGCTACGTCGGCGAGGACGGGCAAAAGCATCGGCCGGTGATGCTGCACCGGGCAATCTTGGGCTCGATGGAGCGGTTCATCGGCATCCTGATCGAGGAGCACGCCGGGCGGCTGCCGATCTGGCTCGCCCCGGTCCAGGTCGTGGTCGCGACGATCACCAACGATACTGACGACTACGCCCGCGAGGTCGGCCGGGCGCTCGGCGCCGCCGGCATCCGCTACGAGCTCGACCTCGGCAGCGACAAGATCGGCTACAAGGTGCGCCAGCATTCGCTTGCCAAGGTGCCGTTGATCGTGGCGGTCGGCAAGCGGGAGGCCGAACTCGGCACGGTGTCGGTCCGCCGACTGGGCGAGCCAAAGCAGAAAATCCCTTGCTCTGAACGAAGCCGTCACGATATTTGCTAGGGAAGCGCGACCGCCGGATCTCGCCTGATGGTCATGCCCCCGTGACGGGGACAGCACCCGGGACGAGGCGCGTCGCGTTTGGGATTCGCAACAGGAGGAGGGTACAACGGCTCGAATGGCAGGCCCGGCCCGCGAAGACTACCGAATCAACGATCGTATCGAGGTACCGGAAGTCCGTCTGATCGACGATGCAGGCGAGATGATTGGCGTCGTGTCGACAATAGAGGCATTGCGTCGCGCCGAAGATCTCGGTCTGGATCTGGTCGAAGTGTCACCGACCGCCGACCCGCCGGTCTGCAAGATCCTCGACTACGGCAAGTTCAAATACGAGGCGCAGAAGAAGGCCAACGCCGCCCGCAAAAAACAGCGGGTGATCGAGGTCAAAGAGATCAAGATGCGCCCGAACATCGACGATAACGATTACCAGATCAAGATGCGCAAGATCCATGAGTTTCTGGAAGGCGGCGACAAGGTCAAGGTGACCTTGCGGTTCCGCGGGCGCGAGCTGGCGCATCAGGACCTGGCCATGAGCCTTTTGGAGCGGCTGCGCGACGAGGTCGGCGAGCTGGCCAAGATCGAGCAGTTCCCGCGCATGGAAGGCCGCCAGATGGTCATGGTCATGGCGCCGACGCGTTAGCCCGGCGCATGCCTCGACACTGCCCGCCACACCGGCGCGGCTGGATATGACCGCCAGCGCGGATCAGGAAGCGGAGCTTGAGCGCCTGCTCGAGGCGGGCGGCGTCGAGCGGGGGCCGGCCGAGGTGGTGGCGCTGCTCGAGGGCGTAGCGGCCGCGCCCAAGGGCTTCGAGCCGGATGCCTGGCTCGATCTGATCGCGCCGCCGGCTGCGGCCGGGCTGCGCAACCATCTGCGCCAGCTCGAGGCCAGGATCGCCGCTGTCAGGCCGTCCGCGCCGCCGGTCGCGGAGCGGCTCACGCGTCTGCGCGCGGTGCTCGCCGAGCAGCGGCTCGATGGCCTGATTCTGCCCCTGACCGACGAGCATCGGAGCGAGTATCTGCCGGCTGCCGCCCAGCGGCTCACCTGGCTCACGGGCTTCACCGGGTCCGCGGCCCTGCTGATCGTGCTCGGCGAGCGCGCGGCGCTGTTCGTCGATGGCCGCTACACGCTCCAGGCCGCAGCCGAGCTTGACCCGCAGCTGTTCGAGCGCCGCCACGTGATCGAGGAGCCGCCGGCCAAGTGGCTGGGCGAGCAGCTTCGGAGCGGCCAGAGGCTGGGCTTCGATCCGAAGCTGCACACCAAGCCAGAGGTCGAGCGCTATCGCCGGGCGTGCGCCAGGGCCGGGGCCGAGCTGGTCGCCTGCGCGGCGAACCCGGTCGATGCGATCTGGGCCGGCCGGCCGCCCGCGCCGATCGCCCCGGTCGCGGTCCTGGACGAGGCCTATGCCGGCGAGGCCAGCGCTGCCAAGCGCGTGCGGATCGGCGCCGAGCTCGCCAAGGCCGGCGCCGAGGTCGGGGTCGTCAGCGCCACCGATTCGATCGCCTGGCTGCTCAACCTGCGCGGCGGCGACGTTCCCTATAACCCGCTGGTCATGAGCTTTGCCCTGCTGCACGCCGACGGCGCGGTCGAGCTGTTCCTCGACCCGCGCAAGCTCAGACCCGGCCAGAGCCTCGGCAACGGCGTTTCGGTCCAGCCGATCGCGGCCTTCGAGGCCGCGCTCGAGCGCCTGGGTGAGGCCCGCCGCGCGGTCCTGGTCGATCCGGGCGTGACCAGCCTGTACGTGCTCGAGCGGCTCGAGACTGCCGGCGCCCGGGTGATCGAGGCGGACGAGCCCAGCATCCTCGCCAAGGCCTGCAAAAACCCGGTCGAGATCGCGGGCGCGTTCGACGCCCAGCGGCGGGATGGCGCCGCGGTCTGCCGCTTTCTGTGCTGGCTTGAGGCCGAGCTTGGCCGACAGCCGGTCACCGAGCGCGCGGCCGCGGCCCGGCTCGAAACCGAGCGTCGGCAGGACCCGCTCTACCGCGGCCCGAGCTTCGAGACGATCTCGGCTGCCGGCCCGAACGCCGCGCTGCCGCATTACCGCGTGACCGACGCGAGCAACCGAGCGCTCGAGCCGGGCTCGCTTTATCTGGTCGATTCCGGCGGCCAATATCTGGACGCGACCACCGACATCACGCGCACGATCGCGCTCGGTGAGCCGACGCGCGAGATGCGCCGGCACTTCACTCTTGTGCTGAAGGGGCACATCGCGATCGCGTGCGCCCGCTTTCCGGCCGGCACCAGCGGCGCCCAGCTCGACACGCTGGCGCGGCAGGCGCTCTGGCGGGCCGGGCTCGACTTCGACCACGGCACCGGCCACGGCATCGGCGCCTATCTCTGCGTCCACGAGGGGCCGCAGCGGATCGCCAAGACCGGCACGGTCGCGCTCAAGCCGGGCATGATCGTCTCCAACGAGCCCGGCTTTTATAAGAGCGGCGCCTACGGCATCCGGACCGAGAACCTGGTGGTCGTGGTCAGCCGCGGCGTGCCGCCCGGCGGCGAGCGCGAGCTGCTCGAGTTCGACACGCTGACGCTCGCGCCGATCGATCGCCGGCTGATCCTGCCCGAGCTTTTGGATGCCGAGGAGCGCGCCTGGCTGGACAACTACCATGCGCGCGTGCGCGCCGATCTGATCGAGCTGGTCGACGAGCCGACCCGCAGCTGGCTGATCGCTGCGACCGCGCCGCTGTAGCCCGAGGAGAGGTCAGCATGCCGATGGATCCGATCGCGGCCGCGCAGGCGGTGGTCGACGGCGCCGGACGGCTCAGAGAGGCCATTCCCGACACGATGCGCGGCTTCGTCGCGCTCGGCGCCGGGACCGCCAGGGCAGGCGCCCTCGAGCCCAAGCTCAAGGAGCTGATCGCGCTCGGGATCTCGATCGCGGCGCGCTGCGACGGCTGCGTCGCCTATCACGCCAAGGCGGCCTGGGATCGGGGTGCCAGCCGGGATGAGGTCGCCGAGGCGATCGGGGTCGCGATCTACATGGGCGGCGGTCCCTCGATGGTCTATGGCGCCGAGGCGCTCAAGGCCTACGACGCCTTCGCGGGCGGCCGCTGAGGCGGATCTGCCGCGGCGGATTATTGCGGCGGCCGGCGGCCATCGGCGCTGCTCGCCGAGACCTCATCGGGGCCCGCAATCTCGAGCGTCTCTCCGGACAGGCTCGCGGAGCGATTGCTCGCGTCGGTCACCAGGATCACGTAAGGTATGCTCTTGCCGGCAGCCGGCCTCGGAATCGCGAACTTCTCGGCGATGAAGCCGGTCGGCGATTGCTTGTTGGTGATGTCGGGCAGCTCCGCGGCGAGCTCGCCGTCGGCCTCGGGCCATTGGAAATCGATGGTATACCGGTAGGGCGGCTCGCCACCCGCAGCCAGCGTGCTGATCTGGACCGTCTCCGCGGCCGCCGGTGCGGCATCGGAGACCACGATCGGCTGCAGCTCGATGACCGCGTCTGCCCGCTCGGACGATTGCGAGCCGAAGTAGAAGCCGACCACGGTCCCGAGGATCGCGATCAGCGCGGTCAGGATCTCCTTGCCGCTGTCGAAACGTTGCTTGAGCAGCGACCCCTCCAGGCTCGAGACGAACAGACTCGCGATCATCACGAACCCGATGCCGATCGTCCCGATTGTGAAGAAGAAAGTGATCAGCCCGCGCGCGACTGCCACATCTGCCAGCGACCGCAGCAGGGTCTCATGCAACAGGAAGTAGCCGATGATGCCAAGCAGAGCGAAAGTGATCAACCCAACCACGATCCCGCCACTGTAACTTAACAAAGTGGCGAACCAGCCGGTGGGTGGCGGGCTTTGATCCTTGGCGGCATTGGCGGCGGCGAGATATTGCGCTGATGCTCGATCGAACGCCGCGACCAGCCCCGGCGAATTGCGGTCCTGAGCATGCTGCTGGACCAGAGCGCGCATGTCCTCGATCCCGTCCAGCTGGGCCAGCTGCGCCCGCCGCTCGTCGACGAACGGCTTCAGGGTCGCTACCGCCTCATTGCCGCCGTTGGCGGCAAGGGTCTGATCGAACCAGGCAAGGAAATTGGTCGCCATCGCCGTCTCCCGCCGTGTCTTGCTCTTGTTGGCCGGCCGTCTCGGTCGTCGATGTCGGTCACCGGTGGGTCATAGCGCGCGGCGCGCCCTCCCAATGTGAAGTGGATCACACCGGCTTTCCTCGCAACCAAATGTGCTGGTGTGCTCAGCGGCGACCGAAGCTCGCCACCTTCCGCCACCATCCCTCGGCCTTGGCCTCGGCGCTGTCGATCAGCTCGCCCACCTTCGGATAGCGCTGGCGCAGCCGCTCCAAGAGCCGCTGCGCCCAGGCCGCATGCCTGGCGAGGATCACGAGCCCGATCGCCAGGAACAAAAAGCCCTGCAGGAACGGCAGGAACATGCCGAGCACGCCCAGCGCCAGGAACGTATAGCCGAGGGCCAGCATCAGGATCGGCTTCAGGCGCTGCCAAGCAACTCTTGCCATTCCGCCTCGCTCAAGACCTTGACGCCGAGGTCCGCGGCTTTCTTCGCCTTGGAGCCGGCGTCCGCGCCGACCACCAGATAATCGGTCTTGGCCGAGACCGCGGCCGCGACCTTGGCGCCGAGCGCCTCGGCGGTCGCCTTGGCCTCGGCCCGGGTCATGCTCTCGAGAGAGCCGGTGAACACCAGGGTCTTGCCGGCGAGCGGCGCGCCGGCGCCGCCCGGCGCCGCGAACTCCGCAACCTCGACCTCGGCCGCGAGGTCGTCCAGCACCGCCCGGTTGTGCGCCTCGGCGAAGAACTCGACGATCGCCTCGGCGACCTTCGGGCCGATGCCGCCGATGTTGTCGAGCGCGGCCACCGCCTCGGCGTCGCCGGCCGCGGCGCGTGCCATCGCCTCCCGCCACGCCTCGAGGCTGTGATAATGCCGCGCGAGCAGCCGGGCATTGGTCTCGCCAACGAAACGGATGCCGAGCGCGTTGATCAAGCGATCGAGCGGGATCTGTCGGCGCGCCTCGATCGCCTGCTCGAGGTTGTGCACCTTCTTCTCGCCCCAGAGCGGCAGCTGCTTGAGCTTCGCCAGGCGCTCGGGATCCTTCGTCAGGCGGAAGATGTCCGCGGGCTTCTGGATCAACCCCGCCTCGAGCAGCTGCGGCACCTGCCTGCGGCCCAGGCCCTCGATGTCGAACGCGTCGCGGCCGACGAAGTGGCGCAACCGCTCGGTGATCTGGGCCGGGCAGATCAGGCCACCGGTGCAGCGGCGCACCGCCTCGCCCTCCAGGCGCACCGCCAGGCTGTTGCAGACCGGGCACCGGTCCGGGAACCGGTAGGCTTGGGTGTTCTTGGGCCGCCGATCGAGGCGGACTTCGACGACCTGGGGAATGACGTCGCCCGCGCGCTGCACGACCACGGTGTCGCCGACCCGGATGTCCTTGGTCTTGATGTAGTCCTCATTGTGCAAGGTGGCCCGGGCGACCACGACGCCGCCGACGGTCACCGGCTCGAGCTCGGCGACCGGCGTCAGCGCGCCGGTGCGGCCGACCTGCACTCCAATGTTCCGGACCACGGTCTCCGCCTGCTCGGCCGCGAACTTGTACGCGATCGCCCAGCGCGGCGCCCGGCCGACGAAGCCCAGCCGGCGCTGATAGTCGAGCCGGTCGACCTTGATGACGACGCCATCGATGTCGTAGGGCAGCTCGAACCGGCGCGCGGCGACCTTGGCGTGGTAGTCGAGCAGCGCCGCCTCGTCCTCGACCTGCTCGCGCAGCGGATTGACCCGGAAGCCGAAGGCTTCGAGCCGGTCGAGAAAGCCGCTGTAGGTGCCCTCGACCGGCGGCTCCGCATCGCCCCAGGCATAGGCGAAAAAGCGCAGCCCGCGCCGCGCGGTGATCGAGGAGTCCAGCTGGCGCAGCGAACCCGCCGCCGAATTGCGTGGATTGGCGAACAGCGACTCGCCGGCAGCCGCCCGCGTCTCGTTCAGCGCCATGAAGTCGGTCCGCTCCATGTAGACTTCGCCGCGCACCTCGAGCACCGGTGGCGGCTCGCTGGTGTGCAGTTGGAGGGGAACGTCCCGGATCGTGCGCAGGTTCCTGGTCACGTCCTCGCCGACCGCGCCATCGCCCCGGGTGGCACCCAGGCGGAATTCGCCCTGCTCGTAGCGGAGCGTGCTCGACAGGCCGTCGATCTTGGGTTCGGCGACCAGCGCCAGCGGCGCGCTCTCGGGCAGGTTCAAAAAGCGCCGCACCCGGCGGAGGAACTCGACCACCTCGCCCTGGTCCATCGCGTTGTCGAGGGACAGCATCGGCACCCGGTGCCGGACCTTGCCGAAGTCCGCGACCGGCGGTGCTCCGACCCGATGGGACGGGCTGTCCGGCCGGACCAGATCGGGGAAGCGCGCCTCGAGCGCCTGGTTGCGCCGGCGCAGGCGATCGTACTCGGCATCGGTGATCTCGGGCGCATCGCTCTGATAATACAGCCGGTCGTGGCGGGCGATCTCGGTCGCCAGCGCCGCCAGCTCGGCGCCCGCCTGGTCGCGCGTGAGCTTCTCGACCGGAACCGGTTCGGGTGCCAAGAGCGTCAGGCCGACTGGGTGATCAGGCTTTCGGCGGCAGCGCGAGCCGCCTCGGTAACGGTGGCGCCGGCCAGCATGCGCGCGATCTCCTCGCGCCGTTCGGCCGCGCCGAGCGGGTGCGCCGAGACCATGGCGCGGCCGGCGCGGACGGTCTTCTCGACCCGAAAGTGATGGTCGGCGCGCGCCGCGACCTGCGGCGCATGGGTCACGACCAGCACCTGGACCGCCTGGCCGAGGCGCGCGAGCCGTTCGCCGACGGCATCGGCGGTCGCGCCGCCGATACCGGTGTCGACCTCGTCGAACACCAGGCAAGGGGTCGAGCCGACCTTGGCGAGCACGACCTTGAGCGCCAGCATCAGGCGGGCGAGCTCGCCACCGGAGGCGATTCTGGCGAGCGGCCCCGGCTCCTGGCCGGGATTGGTCGCGATCTCGAAGCCGACCCGCTCGGCGCCCTCGGCCGACCACTCGGCTTCGGGCAGCGGCGTCAGACGGGCGAGAAACCGCGCCTTGTCGAGCTTGAGCGGTGGCAGCTCGGCCAAGACCGCGCGCGCCAGCTGACCGGCGGTTGCCTGCCGGCCCTCCGACAAGCGCTGGGCGCGCGCGCCAAACGCCGCCCGCGCCTCGACCGCCGCCCGGGTCGACACAGTCAGGCGCTGACCGCCCGCTTCGATACCCTCGACCCGACCCGCGATCTGGCCGCGCAGCGGCGCGAGCTCGTCGACCGGGACCCGGTGCTTGCGCGCCGCCGCTCTGAGCGCGAACAGCCGCTCTTCGACCGCTTCCAGGCGATCGCCTTCCAGCTCGAGCGTGCGCCCGGCCTGCTCGAGCAGCAGGCGCGCCTCCTCGAGCTCGACCCGGGTGCGCTCGAGCGCCGCCGCCGCCGGCTCGAGCACGGCCTGAGCGCTCGCCGCGACCCGATCGATACTCCGCTGGGCGCTCCCGAGCCGCGCCTCGATGCCGCCCTCGCCGTGCAGGAGGGCCAGCGCGTCGGCGATCGCCTGGCCGAGCTTCTCACGATTGACCAGCCGCGTCCGGGTCTCGGCGAGGCTCGCCTCCTCGCCCGCCGCCGGCGCCAGCTCGTCGAGTTCGGCCAGCATGTGTCGCCAATACTCCTCCTCGCGCGCTGCCCGCTCGATCTCGGCGGCGAGCGCCTCCCGCTCCCGCTCCGCCTGTCGCCAGCCTTCGTAAGCGGCGCGCGCAGCAGCGGCCGGGTCCTCGAGCCGGCCATAGGCATCGAGCAGCCGGCGCTGAGTTGCCGGGTCGAGCAATGCCTGCTGCTCGTGCTGGCCGTGGACCTCGACCAGCTGCTCGCCGAGCCGGCGGAGCAGGCCACCGCTGACCGGCTGATCGTTGACGAACGCCCGCGAGCGGCCGTCAGCGCCCAGCACCCGGCGCAGCACCAGCTCGTCCTCGGTCTCGATGCCCTGCTCGGCGAGCAGCTGGCGCACGGGCGCCGCACCCGGCGCGGAAAAGACCGCGCTGACCGAAGCCTGCGCCGCCCCCGGCCGCACCAGCATCCGATCGGCCCGGCCACCAAGCGCCAGGCCCAACGCGTCGAGCAGGATCGACTTGCCGGCCCCGGTCTCGCCGGTCAGCACGCAGAGCCCGCGCGCGAACTCGAGCTCGAGCCGCTCGATCAGGACGACGTCGCGGAGCGCAAGGCTGGTCAGCATGGCGCCGGCCGCTCGGTCAGGGGCGGGTGCCGGTGCGATCCGAGACCCTCCGCGCGACCCGGCTCCGGTCGACCATCATGGCTGCGGGCGGCCGTTGATCAGGGCGTAGCTATCCTCATACCATGTGCTGCCCGGGAAATTGTGGCCGAGCACCGCCGCGGTGCGGCGCGCCTCCTCGGTCACACCGAGCGCCAGATAGGCTTCGGTCAGCCGGTGGAGGGCTTCCGGGACGTGGGTCGTGGTCTGGTAGTTGTCGATCACGTTGCGAAAGCGATTGATTGCCGCGACGTATTTACCCCGCACCAGATAATAACGGCCGATCGCCATCTCCTTGCCGGCCAGGTGATCGCGCGTCAGCTGGACTTTCAGCTCGGCATCGCGGGCATATTCGGTGTCGGGGAATCGGCGAATCAGCTCCTCGAATGCATTCAGGGCATCCTCGGTCATTTTCTGATCGCGACCGACATCGGAGATCTGCTCGTAGTCGGAGATGCCGATCAGATAATAGGCGTAAGCGACGTCCTTGTGGCCAGGATGCAGATCGATGAAGCGGCGCGCGGCATCGATGGCCGCGTCGTAGTCGTTGGCCTCGTAATAAGCGTAGGCGGCCATCAGCTGGCCGCGGGTCGCCCACTCCGAATAAGGATGCTGGCGATCGACCTCCTCGAACGCCTGCGCGGCTTTGCGGGGATCGTCGGCGTTGAGCTGATCGAGGCCCTCATTGTAGAGCTCGTCGACCGGCCGCTCGACGTACTCCTCCTCGTCGTTGCCGGCGCAGCCGGCGGTCGCCAGCGCGAGCAGAGCCAGCGCGAGCAGCATCTGCCCCCACCGGCCGATACCCTGACGCGTGGAGTCCATGACGGCGCCCAACATTGTGGGGCGGACCGCGACTGTCAAGCGCCACCAAGCCGGGCTTGGTCGCGCGTTGCTGCTACCCGCCATGGTAGCGGAGGTCGTGACTGTTGCGCGCGGATACGGCAAAATCTAGACTTCGCTCCGCACAGATGAGCGATCGCCCATGGAAGCGCGCCGCGGGCGGCATGGCGCCGCCGCGACGAGGGACGGTATGGGCTCTCGGAGCAAGCGCATCGATCAACACGTCGGCGAGCGGATCCGGCTGCGCCGGACCGAGCGCGGCCTCACCCAGGACCAGCTGGCTGCGGCCCTCGACGTCTCCTATCAGCAGATTCAGAAATACGAGACCGGGGCGAATCGGATCAGCGCCGGGCGGATCTACGAGCTCTCACGCCGGCTCGGCGTCGAGGTCGGCTACTTCTTCGATGGCCTCGACGAGGACGAGCCGCCGAGCGCGCGGCTGGAGCACGGCGGCCGCCAACGCGCAGCGATCGAGCTGGTCCGCAAATTTGCCCAGATCCGCGACCCCGAGGTTCGGGCCGCGATCGCCGGCCTGGTCAAAACGGTCGTCGAGCGCCAGGACTGAGCCGCGGATGCGAATCCTTGACCCGCGGCCAGGGTCAGGCTCCGGCCTGCGCCACCCGCGGCGCCGGCGGGTCGAGTTCGACCGGGCCATCGGCGTCAACCGTCCGCCAGGCGCCCGGATCCGCGAACAGCGCCCGCAGCAGCCGGTTGTGCATGGTATGGCCGGCGCAATGACCGGTGAACCGGCCGATCAGCTGGCCGCCCGCCAGGTAAAGGTCGCCGATGCTGTCCAGCACCTTGTGGCGCACGAACTCGTCGGGAAAGCGCAGGCCCTCCTCGTTCAGCACGCGATCCTCGCTGACCACGACCGCGTTCTTCAGCGAGCCGCCGAGCGCCAGGCCGCGCGACCATAGCTCCTCGACCCGCTCGGCGAAACCGAAGGTCCGCGCCCGGGCGATCTCGGTCTTGAACTCGTCGGCGCTGAAGCGCACGCGCATGGCCTGACTCTCGATCAACGGATGATCGAAGCGGATCTCGCAGGCGACCTCGAAGCCATCGGCGGGCTCCAGGCGGGCGTAGGAGCCGTCGGCCGTCACGCTCACGGACTTCATCACCTCGATCCACAGCCGCGGCCGGCCCTGCTCGACGATGCCGGCGCACTCGATCAGGAACACGAACGGCTCGGCGCTGCCATCCATGATCGGCAGCTCCGGCCCGCCGACCTCGACCAGGACGTTGTCGATCTCGCAGACCGCGAGCGCCGCCATCAGATGCTCGACCGTCGCAACCATCACGCCACCGGGCTCGCCCAGCGTCGTGCACATCGTCGTGTCGCAGACCTGATCGAAGCGGGCCGGCAGTGGCCGGGAGCCGAAGCGATCGTAGCGCAGGAAGCGGATGCCGGTGTCCGGCTCGCTGGGATGCAGCGTGAGCGCGACGCGCGCGCCGGTGTGCAGACCGGTCCCGACACATCCGATCGGACTTCGAAGAGTGCGTTGGGTACAACCGCCGCGGTAGGCCTCTTGCGGGCCGAGTCTCACCACCCTCTCCTCACATTCGCTGCGGGCAGTCCCCTTTGCGCGGGCGGCGCCGATCGCGCAGCTCATGGCGCGCCGTCGGAAGCCATCAAAAAAGGGCCTCCAGCCCAGGTCTAGCAACCCGGTCTGGAGGCCTCCAATCACACTTGGTGACAGTTTGTTACAGCCGCTCCTTGAGGAAGCGACTGACCTTGCCCCGCTCAGCGCCGCAGGAAGGCCGGGATGTCGTAGCTGGCTTCCTCCTCGGCTCCCGCCAGGCGGCGCGCGCCGGCTTCGGCGCCCGCGAGCACCGGCTCCTGCTCGCCCGGACGTTCGATGCGCTGGCGGCCGAAGCTCGCGGTCACCCGCTCGAACAGACTCGGCGGACGCTCGAGCTCGCGCACCGGTGCCCGCAACCGCCCCCATTCCTGAAAACGCTCCTGCGGCGGCAGGGGCGGGTGCAGGAAGGGCCGCCCCGGCTCGGCGCTCCGGGCCGCCGCGTCCGGCGCCTGGGGCTCGGTCGGGAGCGCCGATTCGCCAGGCTGGGCCGAGGCCGCGAGGCCCTCGCCGCCGACGCTGGCGCCCATGCGCAGGCCGGCTTCGGCCGTCGTGGGTGCCGGCTTGAGTGGGAACAACGATGCCGAGGGCAGCTTCGGCATCTGCGGTCGCAGACGAAAACTCGGCGCGCTGGCCGTGGGCTTGGCCTCGGGGACCTCGACCGCCGCCGGCTCGCTCTTGGCTTCGCGCATCTCGATGCCGGTCGCCACGACCGAAACCCGCATGTCGCCCTTGACCGACTCGTCGAGGGTCGAGCCGACGATGATATTGGCTTCCGGATCGACCTCCTCCTTGATCCGGTTGGCCGCCTCGTCGACCTCGAACAGCGTCATGTCGGGGCCGCCAGTGATGTTGATCAGCACCCCGCGCGCACCACGCATCGAGACCTCGTCGAGCAGCGGGTTGGAGATCGCGGCCTCGGCGGCCTCGATCGCCCGGCGCTCGCCCGAGCCCTCGCCGGTGCCCATCATCGCCTTGCCCATCTCGCTCATCACGGTCCGGATGTCGGCGAAGTCGAGGTTGATCAGCCCGGGCATCACCATCAGATCGGTGACCCCCCGGACGCCCATGTGGAGGACGTTGTCGGCGAGCTTGAACGCCTCCGCGAAGGTGGTCCGCTCGTTGGCGATCCGGAACAGGTTCTGGTTGGGAATTACGATCAAAGTATCGACGTACTGCTGAAGCTCGGACAGCCCGGCCTCGGCCACCCGCATCCGGTGCGCGCCCTCGAAGGCGAAGGGCTTGGTGACCACGCCCACGGTCAGGATGCCCTGTTCGCGCACCGCGCGCGCGATCACCGGCGCCGCCCCGGTCCCGGTGCCGCCACCCATGCCGGCGGTGATGAACACCATATGGCTGCCCTGCAGCTGCTCGAGCAGCTCGTCGATCGCCTCCTCTGCCGCCGCCCGGCCGATTTCCGGCCGGGCGCCGGCGCCCAGGCCCTGGGTGATCGACGTCCCGAGCTGGATCCGGCGCTCGGTCAAGGAATGCGCGAGCGATTGCGCATCGGTATTGCAGGCGACGAACTCGACTCCTTCGAGATGCGCGGTGATCATGTTGTTCACCGCATTGGTACCGGCGCCACCAACTCCGACCACGGTGATCCGTGGTCGCAGCTCATGGGTCACCGGCATGCTTAGGTTGATTGTCATTCTTACACATCCTCCTCCGTTGCGGTCCCAAGCCTGGAACCCCTACTCCTGAGCCGGCCTTGGTTGGCTCTGTGCTCAAAAGTTCTCTCGCAACCATTGGCTGATCTTTGCCAGCCGAACGGTCATGACACGGTTGGGGCGAAGCGACCAAAAGGTCAAGCCGCCGTCATCTTCGTTGGCCCAGCGCAGCAGGCCCGCGGCGGTCGTGCCGCCGGGCAGGCCGGCGATTTCGAGCCGGCCCTCGAGCGGCAGCGCCCGGCCGAGGCGGGCCGGCATGCCGAACACCTCCTCGGCCAGCTCGACCATGCCCTCGAGCATGCTGCCGCCGCCGGTCAGCACCAGGCGGCGGCCGTGCACCGGCAGCTCGCTCCCGGCAAGCCGGGCGCGCACCAGCTGGAAGATCTCGTCGACCCGTGGGCGCATGATCTCGGTCAGCTGGGCCCGGGACACGATCTGGCGCGGCGGGTCGGCGGGGTCACCGAAGCCCGGGACCTCGAGCCGCTGCTGGGCGTCGCCCGAGCGCGACAGCACGCTGCCGTAGAGGGTCTTGAGACGCTCGGCCTGCGGCCAGCCGGTCGACAGGCCGAACGCCAGGTCGCGGGTGACGTGGCTGCCGCCGAGCGGCACGGTGTGGACCTCCTGGAGGCGGCCATCGGCGAACCGGGCGACCCCGGTGACGCCGCCGCCCAGATCCAGCGCCAGCGCGCCCAGGATCAGCTCGTCCTCGCTCAGGCTGCCGAGACCGGCGGCGTAGGGCGCGCTGACCACGCCCGCGACCGCCAGATGGCAGCGCTCGACGGTGGCGACCAGATTGTGCAGCGGCGCGGCGCCGACCTGGACCAGATGCGCCTCGACCCGCAGCTGGCGGCCGATCATGCCGCGCGGATCGCGCAGCGGCTGGCCGCCGTCCAGCGTGATCCTGAGCGGCAGCGCATGCAGGGTCTCGCAGCCGTCGGCGCGCGCCTGCGCGCGGGCATGGGCGAGCGCCCGGGCCAGGTCGTCGCCGGTCACGGCCCGGCGCTCGAGGTCGAGTTCGACCACGGCGCGTTCCGAGCGCGGCCGCCCGGCCGAGATGCCGAGCACGATCTCGCGGAGCGTCTCGCCGGCCTGCTGCTCAGCCTCGTGGACCACGGCCAGGATCGAGGCCTCGGCCGCCTCGGCGTCGACGATCTCGCCGGCGCGCAGGCCCTCGGCCAGCTGGTAGCCGGCGCCCCGGACCTCGAGGCCGCCGTCGGGCCGGCGGCGGGCGATCAGGCAGCACATCTTGGTCGTGCCGATGTCGAGGACGCCGATCGGCTCGTGGCGCCCGATCGGCCGGGGCTCGCCGCGGTGCGGCCGGCGCGCCGGGTCGAAGCCGAGAATCGCGGCGCCACTCATGCGCGGCGATCCACGAGCACGCTCGGGTCGAGCCGGAGCCGGATGCGCTCCGGCAAAAGGCGGAGGTCGACGGCCCGGATCGCCCGCTCGAGCAGGCCCTGCTCGCGCGCCTTGGCAGCGAGCAGATGCCAGGCGGTCAGCGGATCCTGCTCGGGCAGCATGACGTCGATTTGGTTGTCGAGGTGCAGATCCCAGCGCCGCTCGCCGACCCAGGTCGCGGCGATCACGCGCTCGAACAGCGCGGGCTCGGTCGACAGCAGCGCGAACAGGGGCTCCGCGTGGCGCGGCGCGTCGGCGCCGACCAGCACGCGGAGATGACGGTAGTCCTTGGGCAGCCGTTCGCCATCGAGGCCGCTCTCGATCACCGCCCCCGCTCGATCGATCACGGCGAACCGGCCGCCCTGCTGCCAGAGCGCCAGCGGCTGGCGCTCGATCAGGCGGATGTAGAGGCTGTCCGGCAGCATGCGCACGACGCTCGCCTGCTGCACCCAGATCAGCTGCTCGACGCGCTCGCGTGCGGCCGCGGTGTCGAGCCCCAGCAGCGGTTGGCCGACCTCGACCTCCAGCTGCGCCCGCAGCTCGGCGAGCCCGGTCCGTACCCGGCCGTCGACGTAGACCTGGCGGAGTGCGAGGCCGGCCTCGGCCGTGACCGCGAGCAGCCGGCCGGTCAGCGTCTGCTCGACCGTGGCGATCAGCCCCGAGCGGCTCGCCCAGACACCCACGCCGGTGCCAAGCAAGAGCCCGAGCGCGGCGCCGCCGGCATAGAGCGCCGGCCGGAGCCAGCGCGGCCGTGGCGGTCGCCGGAGGAACTGGCGCGCGCGCCGGGTCGCGAGCGTTACGCGTCGCATCGCGCCTCCCGGACCAGCTGCTCGACCAGATCGGCAAAGCCGATGCCGGCGTAGGCCGCCTGCTCGGGCACCAGCGAGATCGGCGTCATGCCTGGTTGGGTGTTGACCTCGAGCAGGTAGAGGCCGTCAGGCTCGCTCTCGTAGAGCCGGAAATCGGCCCGCGACACGCCGCGGCACCCAAGCAGGCGATGCGCGGCGAGCGCCTGATCGAGCGCCTGCTGATAGACCTCGGGCGCGAGCGGCGCCGGGATCAGGTGCTGCGCCTCGTTGGCGGTGTACTTGGCGTGGTAGTCGAAGAAATTGTGCTGATGGCGGATCTCGGTGACCGCGAGCGGCCGCTCGCCGAGCACGCCGACCGTCAGCTCGCGGCCCGGGATGTAGCGCTCGACCAGGACGTCCGGGCCGTAGGGCCACTGGTTGCGGTCGATCGCCGGCTCGGCCGGGTCGCGGACGATCTTGACCCCGACGCTCGAGCCTTCCTGGTTGGGCTTGACCACGTAGGGCGTCGGCAGCAGCGGGGCGCCGTTGCGCAGCGCATCGACGGTCGTCAGATAACCGTCGGGGCAGCGCAGGCCGGCGGTCGCGAACAGCCGCTTGGCCATCGCCTTGTTCATCGCCAGGCTCGAGGCGAGCACGCCCGAGTGGCTGTAGGGGATGCCCATGATCTCGAGCAGGCCCTGGACCGTGCCGTCCTCGCCGTAGCGGCCATGGAGCGCGTTGTAGACCACGTCGGGGCAAAGCTCGGCGAGCTGGGCCGGCAGATCGCGGCCGACATCGAGCGCGCTGACCCGGTAGCCGCGCTCCCGCAACGCCTCGACCGCCGCTTGGCCGCTGACCAGCGAAACCTCGCGTTCGGCCGACCAGCCGCCCATCAGCACCGCCACGTGCGGGCTCATGCGGCGGCCTCCAGGTCGTCGCTCGAGGCGTCCGGGGCCGGGCGGCCGATCCGGTCGATCTCCCACTCGAGCGCGATGCCGCTCTGCTCCTCGACCCGCGCGCGCACGAGCTCGCCCAGCTCCTCGAGCTCGGCCGCCCGGGCGCCGCCGGTGTTGATCAGGAAGTTGCAGTGCTTGTCCGAGACCATCGCGCGGCCGTGGCGCGAGCCCCGGCAGCCGGCGGCGTCGATCAGCCGCCAGGCCTTGAGGCCGGCCGGGTCCTTGCCGCCCGGGTTCTTGAAGGTGCTGCCGCCGGTTGCGACGTGGAGCGGCTGGTTCGCCTCGCGCTCGGCCTTGATCGCACGCATCCGCGCTTCGATCGCCTGCGGCTCGCCCGGGGTCGCCCGCAGCACCGCCCCGACCACGGTCCAGCCCGCCGGCAGTGCCGAGTGCCGGTAAGAGAAGCCGAGCTCGGCGGGGCCGAGCACGTGCCGCCCGCCCTCGGGGTCGAGCGCCACCACCTGCTCGACCACTTCGGCGAAATCGCCGCCGAAGGCGCCGGCGTTCATGCGGATGCCGCCGCCGAGCGTGCCGGGAATGCCGATCAGGAACTCGAGCCCGGCAAGCCCGGCCTTCGCGGCCTGGATCGCGATCATCCGGTCCGTCGCACCGGCCCCGACCCAGAGGCGATCGTCATCGATGTCGACCTCGGCCAAGGGCCCTGCGAAGCGCAGCACGACGCCCCCGATGCCGCCGTCCCGGACCAGGAGGTTGGAGGCGACCCCGATCGGCGTCACCGGCACCTCGGCCGGTTTTGACCGCAGGAAGTCTCTGAGATCGGCAGCATCGGCCGGCTGGAACACGACCTCGGCCGGGCCGCCGACCCTGAGCCAGGTGCGGGCCGCCATCGGCACGCCCGCCCGCAGGCGGCCGCGCACCGGCGGCAGGGCGGCCAGGAGATCGCTCACGCCGCGTCCTCGATCATTTCGTCCGTCTCCACGGCCGCGGCCGCCCCGAAAAGCTCTGAGACATCAGCACCGGCGACCGGGCGGCCGGTTGCACCCCGAATCAGGTCGAGCAGCGCCTCGGCGCGCTTGGCGAGCGCACCGTAGACGTCGTCGGCGCGCAGGCGATCGGGCTCGATCAGATGACTGCTAAGAAAGCCGTCCATGCGGGCATCATCGATACCCTTCTCACGCTGCAGACGACGCAAGTAGACGGAGGGCGCATCGCCTCCGATCATCCGATTGGTCGAGGCTGACAGTGGAGTTCTTATTAGCGATGGAGTTGCAGACGGTGATGGGAATTCTGCGCCTTTCGTTTTCGCACCAAGCACGTGGGAAAATGTGGTGGATATCGATCGCCTCCTCGAAGTACGTCTGTTCGTCGACGCTCGCCCCGGTCCGCCAATCCATCGCCCCGCCGTGCTGCATGATCAACGCATGCAACCCCTTGTACGCGGCGCTCTGCCTGGACTGAAGCGTTCGCAGGCGATCTGACACGAAGTTCGCATCTTCGACAGTCGTCGGAGTCGGTCCGTCGTGCAGCACCCAGGCAACAACCTCCGGCAGGTCACGTGCAAAACGCGTCTCTATTGCGGACCCGTATAGCTCCCCGAAAACGCCGCACCAGTACCACTGCCGAACTTTCCGCCGAATAGGGTCGTCCTGCCACCGGTCACCCAAGGCCCAGAGTATGGCCGCAAGCGGCACAAGTTGAGTGCGGTATGGAAGGTCGAGCTGTTGATAGACCTTTTGACTCCAAAGGAACTGTGCGGCCCGCTTGAAGCCTTCCTCGGCCGCATCGGCATAATCGAGGTAGCCCTTTTTGGGCAAGTCGAGGATCGCCTGCCGCGTGCAGCTGACCGGCGCGAGATCCGCTTCACGCCGCCTCGCATAAGTATAAAGAAGCGTGACCGTCTGGAGAAAATCAGTGTTCTCAAGCGCATCAAGAATGCGTCGGCTGCTGGCCATGCGCGTGAGACGTCCGGGCTTGTCTCTCGGACGCTTCGGATCTCCGAACCAGTCCTCTCGAAGGTTGAAGCCGTCTGCTGCATACGTGGCGGTGAGCAGTTCAAAAGCCGTCAGGGACACGCCACCCGTGTTGACCTTTTCGAACACGAGGCAAACGGCTTCCTTGCTCGCCGTCTGGTGCAACTCGATAATCGGGATTTGGTACGTGTGAAACGTTTGGATGAAGTCGTTCTTGAAGCGGATGAACATATCGATCTTACCAGGATCGTATTTCCAGAACGTGAACCAACCCATCATCCAGGTATCGCTGTTGAACACCTGATGAAGTGGAAACATTGCATTCGCATACTCTTTATCAGGCGTGGACAAGTCAAGATCGATCCGACGGCCAAAGTCGCTCTTGACCTGTCGGTCCGCCGGGACGCCGATGATTGCTTCCTCGCGGGCAACGGGATCACCGAGGGTCATTTCTACGTCTACGTAGTACCAGCGCTCAATCCGCTTGCGTTTGTCGTCACGGGTCTCGATCGCCACCGGAAGCGTTAGGGCCTGGTAGAGCGATGTTAGTCTCTGCTGGCCGTCAAGGACCAATCGCCCAGGTTTCGGTGGGTCACCCTTGAACATTACGCCTTCGATCGGGCGTGGTAGGAACCGGAGATCGCCGCCCGTCCGGAGCGTCATGATTGCTCCGATGGGGAACGAACGCGAGACACTTGCAATAAGGCTTCGGATGTGGTGGTCGTCCCAAACCCAGCCACGCTGGAAATCCGGAAGTTAAATCTTCCCAGCACCAATCTCTTTGAGAAGGTTCCCAAGGGTGTCCTGGATCGCGTCGAAGGTGGTCTCGGCGGTCATGCCGCGTGCTCCTCGCCGAGCAGGCGTTTCAGCTGAGCGGGCAGCGCGTTCGCCCAGGTGGTGATGCTGCCGGCGCCGAGGCAGACGACCAGGTCGCCCGATCCGGCGATGCTCGCAACCAGCGGCGCCAGCTGGTCGGGGCTCTCGAACGGGCGCGCGTCGCGATGGCCGTGGCGGCGCAGGCCCTCGATCAGAGCGTCCCGGTCGACGCCGGCGATCGGGGCTTCGCCGGCGGCGTAGACCGGCGCCACCAGCACGCAGTCGGCATCGTTGAAGGCGGTGCAGAAGTCCTCGAACAGATCTTTGAGCCGCGTATAGCGGTGCGGCTGGACGACCGCGATCACGCGCCCGTCGGTGGTCTGGCGCGCGGTCTCGAGCACGGCCTTGATCTCGACCGGGTGGTGGCCATAGTCGTCGATCACGGTGATGCCGCCCGCGGTGCCGGTCCGGGTGAACCGCCGCTTGACCCCGCCGAAGCCGGCCAGCGCCTGGCGCAGCACGTCGTCCCCGATGCCAAGCTCGCGCGCGACCGCGATCGCCGCGCACGCGTTCTGGACGTTGTGCCGGCCGACCATGGCCAGGCGCAGCCGCTCGATCCGCCGGTTGACCAGGCCGCTCATCCGGTCGCGCAGCTCGACGTCGAACTCGGCGCCGCGCCGGTCGAAGGTGGGCTCGAGCGCGCGCACGTCGGCCTGCGGCGAAAACCCGTACGAGATCAGCCGGCGATCGGTGATCCGGCCGAACAGCGCCTGGACCTCGGGATGGTCGATGCAGAGCACGGCTGCGCCGTAGAACGGGATGTTCTCGACGTAGCTCTGGTAGGCCCGGCGCACCGCCTCGAACTGGCCGTAGAACTCCATATGCTCGGGGTCGATGTTGGTGACCACGGCGATGCTCGCCGGCAGGCGGAGAAAGCTGCCGTCGAACTCGTCGGCCTCGACCACCATCCAGTCGCCCTCGCCGGAGCGGGCGTTGGTGCCGTAGGCGTTGATGATGCCCCCGTTGATCACGGTCGGGTCGAGCTTGGCGGCGTCGAGCAGGGCCGCTATCAGCGAGGTCGTCGTGGTCTTGCCGTGGGTGCCGGCGACCGCGATCGCCCATTTGAGGCGCATCAGCTCGCCCAGCATCTCGGCCCGGCGGACGACCGGCACCCGCGCGCCGCGCGCGGCCTCGACCTCGGGGTTGTCGTCCTTGACCGCCGAGGACACCACGACCACGCCGCAGTCGCCGAGGTTGGACTTCCGATGGCCGATCGCGATCTTGATGCCGAGCCCGCGCAGGCGCTCGGTATTGGCGTTCTCGACCAGGTCCGAGCCCTGGACCCGGTGGCCGAGGTTGTGCAGGACCTCGGCGATCCCGCTCATGCCGATGCCGCCGATCCCGACGAAGTGGATGCCGCCCGCATCGATCGGCAGGGTTCTCATGCCAGCGCCTCGCGGTGGAGATTGGCGACCGAGGGCGAGAGCAGCGAGAGCGCCGCGTCGGCGAGCGCGCGCGCCGCATCGGGCCGGCCGAGCCCATGCGCCCGGCCGGCCATCTCGGCCAGCTGCTCGGGCCGGACCAGACAGGCGCTGAGCTTTGCCGCCAGGCGCTCGCCGTCGAGCTCGCTTTCCCCGATCAGCCAGGCGGCACCGGCCGCCGCCAGCGCTCCGGCGTTGGCGCGCTGGTGATCGTCGGCGGCGAGGCGATAGGGCACGAGCAGCGATGGCCGGCCGAGCACCAGGAGCTCGGCGACGCTCGAGGCGCCCGAGCGCGAGATCACCAGATGAGCATCGGCCAGACGCTCCGGCAGGTCGTCGAAGAAGCTCTTGAGCTCGGCTGTGAAGCCGAGCGCGGCATACGCGCTCGCGACCCGCTCCAAGTCCTCCGGCCGGCATTGCTGGGTCAGCCGGATGCGCGCGCGCGCCGCCGGCGGCAGGGCTTTGAGCGCTGCCGGCAGAACATCGCTCAGGATCCGCGCGCCCTGGCTGCCGCCGACCACCAGCAGATCGAGCGGACCCGCCGGCTCGGGCGGCGTGTACCGCTGGTCGCGATGCGCCACGACCTCGGCGCGGACCGGGTTGCCGGTGACCACGTTCCGGGCGCCCGGGGCAGCGGCTGCGCCTTCGGTCTCGGCGAAGCTCAGCGCCAGCACCGCAGCCTTGCGCGCGATCAGGCGGTTGCCGCGGCCGAGCACGGCGTTCTGCTCGTGGACCAGGAGCGGGATGCCGAGCAGCCGCGCGGCGAGGCCGACCGGCACCGAGGCGTAGCCGCCGAACGCGGCGACCGCGGCCGGCCGCCGGCGCCGAAGCAGGGCCAGCGCCTGAGCCAGCCCGACGCCGAGGCGGGCCAGGGCCTGAACGCGCCGGAGCGGACGGCCTGACGGGCTGCCCGCCTGGATCACCCGGTGGGCGAAGTCGGAGCCGAGGTAACGGGCGCCGCGGGCATCGCAGAGCACGAGGACGTCCTGACCGCGCCCGCGCAGCTCGCGGGCGAGCGTCAGCGCCGGGAACATATGGCCGCCGGTGCCGCCGGTCGCGATCACGATCGGGCGGGTCATCGCAGCACCTCGGCGCCCGGCCGCCGCCGGGTCAGCGCCAGGAACATGCCCATGCCGAGCGCGACCGCGCACAACGAGGAGCCGCCGTAGCTGATGAACGGCAGGGTCATGCCGGTCGCCGGCACCAGGCTCAGATTGACGCCCAGATTGACGGCTGCCTGGAGCCCGAAGTGCCCGAGCAGGCCGGCCGCCGCCAGCAGGGCGAAGCGGTCGGTGACCAGCTCGGTCTGGCGCAGGCCGCGCAACACGACGAAGGCGAACAGGCCGAGCACGGCCAGGCAGGCGATCAGCCCGTATTCCTCGGCGATCACGGCGAAGATGAAGTCGCTGTGCGCATCGGGCAGCGCGTACTTGACCGTGCCCTCGCCCGGGCCGCTGCCGAACCAGGCGGCACCCTGCACCGCCTCGAGCGCCAGCCCGACCTGAAAGTGGTCGCCAGCACCCGGATCGAGGAAGCTGTCGAACCGTTCGGTGACGTGCGGGAAGAACAGATAGGCCTGCCAGAGACCGAGGCCGCCGACCGCCACCAGCCCGATCACGAGCAGCCAGGGCAGGCCGGCGAGGAACAGCTGGAGGCCGAGCAGGCACGCGACCACCAGCGCCATGCTGACGTCCGGCTGGCTCAGCAAGAGGATCACTGCGAGCGCGGCCAGCAGCAGGCCGGGGAGCGCGTTGCGCAGGCCCTCGGCCTGGGCGAGCAGCGCCGCGACCACGATGACCAGCGCGGGCTTCATGAACTCGCCCGGCTGCACGACCAGGCCGCTGACCTTCAGCCAGCGCCGGGCGCCCTTGATCTCGGGGCCGACCAGCAGGGTCAGGACCATCAGCACCAGCGCCAGCGCCAACAGCCCGATCGCCAGGCGCTGGACGCCTTTGGGCGAGAGCAGCGAGCTGCCGAGCAGCAGCGCGGTCGCCGGCAGCAGGTAGATCGCGTGGCGGCCGACGAAATAGAGCGGTGGCAGACCCAGGCGCGAGGCGACCGGCGGGCTTGCGGCGAACACGAACACGAGCCCGCTGGCCGCGAGCAGGCCGAGGCCGGCGAGGAGCGGCTGGTCGATCGTCCACCACCAGCGGCCGAGCAGCCCGCGCTGGGTGCGGCTGAACGGGGTCACCGGCCGGCCTCCAGCGCCGCTCCGGCGCTGACACGGGTCGCCGGGGCCGGCCCGGGGAGTGCGGCGACGAGCTTCTTGAAGGCCTCGCCCCGGGCCTCGAAATCAGTGAACTGATCGAACGAGGCGCAAGCCGGGGTCAGCAGGACCACGGCGTCACCCTCGGGATCGCGGGCCGCGGCGGCGGCGGCCTGCGCAACCGCGGTCTCAAGATCGCCGCTCCGCGTGCACGTTACCCGCTGGCCGAAGGCCTGCTCGAAGGCGGCCGCCGCCTCCCCGATCAGATAGACGTGACGGACCCGTGAGAGCCACGGTAGCAGCGGCTCGAGGCCCGACGCCTTAGGTCGGCCGCCCGCGATCCAGTAGATCCGCTCGAAGCAGGCGAGCGCGCGCGCCGCGGCGTCCGGGTTGGTCGCCTTGCTATCGTTGACGAACGTCACGCGCCCGATCGTCCTGACCTGCTCCATGCGGTGCGCGAGGCCCTGGAACCGGCGCAGCCCCTCGGCCGCGACCTCCGGCTTGACGCCGAGCACGCGCGCCGCGGCGTAGGCGGCCGCCGCGTTCTGCCAGTTGTGGGCGCCGCGCAGGCTGCCGATCGGCCGCAGATCGAGGATCGGACGGGCGCGAGCGTCGAGCGCATCGTACAGCCGGCCCTCGACCACGAACACGCCATGGTCCAGGCTGCGCCCGACCGCGACCGGCAGCACCTGGTGCTGGCGCTCGGCCCGCAGCTGTTCGAACACGGTTCGGCTGGGCTCGTCGTCGACGCCGATGACCGCCCAGTCGGTCGCCCGCTGGTTGTGCACGATCCGCGATTTGGCGCGCACGTAGCCCTGCATCCCGCCGTGCCGGTCGAGATGGTCCGGGCTCAGATTGAGGATCACCGCCACAGCGCAGGCCAGATGCTCGGTCAGATCCAGCTGATAGGAGGAGAGTTCCAACACATAGATGTCTTCCTGGGGTTTAGGCAATAGATCTAGTACCGGCAAGCCGATATTGCCGCCGATTTGGACGCCGAGCCCGGCTTGGCCGAGCAGCCCGCCGATCAGCGTCGTCGTGGTCGACTTGCCGTTGGTGCCGGTGACCCCGACGATTCGGCGCGCCGGATCGCTCTCGACCAGCAGCTCGACATCGCCGACGATCGCGACGCCGGCCGCCCGGGCCTGCTCGACGCGGGGATGCGGGCGCGGATGGTGCAGCGGAATCCCGGGGCTCAGCACCAGGCGATCGACCTTGCGCCAGTCGCAGCGCTCGAGGTCGACGATCGGCAGCCCCGCAGCCGCCGCCTCGGCGCGACGCGCGGGCGCGTCGTCCCAAGCCCAGACCCGTGCGCCGCTCTCGAGCAGCGCCCGGCCGGCCGAGCGACCGGAACGGCCGAGCCCGAGCACGGCCAGGGTCCGCTCGCGCATCGATGGCAGCGGGATCATCGGCCGATCACCGCAGCTTCAGGGTCGACAGGCCGATCAGCGCCAGCACCATCGCGATGATCCAAAAGCGGATCACGATGGTCGGCTCCTGCCAGCCTTTCTGCTCGAAATGATGGTGCAGCGGCGCCATCCGGAACACCCGCTTGCCGGTCAGCTTGAACGAGGCGACCTGAACGATGACCGAGATCGTCTCGAGCACGAACAGACCGCC
This sequence comes from uncultured Alphaproteobacteria bacterium, assembly GCA_963840925.1. Lineage (GTDB taxonomy): Bacteria > Pseudomonadota > Alphaproteobacteria > Geminicoccales > Geminicoccaceae > DATAOG01. The sequence continues at coordinate 111,974 of CAWJAY010000005.1, read as the reverse complement.
GACCAGGACCAGCACCAGCTCGTGCTTGGTGATCACCGCGACCGCGCCCAACGCACCCCCGGATGCCAGCGAGCCGGTATCGCCCATGAACACCATCGCCGGCGGCGCGTTGAACCAAAGGAACCCGAGCGAGGCGCCGACCATGGCTCCGCAGAACACCGCGAGCTCGCCCGAGCCGGGCACGAACGGGATGCCGAGGTAGTTGGCGAAGATCGCGTTGCCAACCAGATACGCGATCAGCGCGAAGCAGGCGGCGACGATCATCGCCGGCACGATCGCGAGGCCATCCAGCCCGTCGGTCAGGTTGACCGCGTTCGAGGCGCCGACCATGACCAGCATCGCAAACGGGAAGAACAGCAAGCCCAGCGGCACCAGCAGGTCCTTGAAGAACGGCAGGGCGAGCCCGGTCGCGAGCGGTTGGCGGGTGATCCAGGAGATCAGCACGGCCGCGATCAGCGCGACCAGGCACTGGCCCAGGAACTTGGTGCGGGCGGCCAGCCCGCCGCTCGAACGCTTGGTCAGCTTCAGGTAGTCGTCGGCGAGCCCGATGCCGCCGAAGCCGAGCGTGATCATCAGCACGACCCAGACGTAGCCGTTGCGCAGGTCGGCCCAAAGGAGGGTCGCAAGCGTGAGCGCCAGCAGGATCAGCGTGCCGCCCATCGTCGGCGTGCCCTGCTTGGTCAGGATGTGGGAGGCCGGGCCGTCGGCCCGGATCGGCTGGCCCTGGCCCTGGCGGATCCGCAGCCAGCGGATCAGCCCGGGGCCGACCACGAAGCTGATCACGAGCGCGGTCAGCACCGCGCCGCCGGTCCTGAAGGTCAGGTAGCGGAACAGGTTGAACAGGCCGAACTGGTCGGCGAGCGGAAACAGAAGGTTGAACAGCATTGGCTTCAGCCCGCGACCGGCGCCGCTGGCGCGAGCAGCGCCTCAACCAGCCGGCCCATGCCGATGCCGAGCGAGCCCTTGATCAAAAGCGTGTCGCCTGCCTGCAACTCGGCCTCCAGGATCGGCAGCAGCTCGGCCGCGCTGTCGGCGTGCGCTCCGCGCATCGCGGGCGTGATCGCGTCGTGCAGGTGGCGCATCGAGGCGCCGACCGTGTAGACGCGATCGACGCGCGCGGCCGCGACCGGTTCGGCCAGGTCGGCATGCAAGGCCGGTGCCCGCGCGCCGAGCTCGAGCATGTCGCCCAGCGCCGCGAGCCGGCGGCCCTCTGCGGTCTCGAGCAGCGCGAGCGCCGCCCGCATCGAAGCGGGATTGGCGTTGTAGCTCTCATCGATCAGCGTGACCGCGCCGCCGGTGCGGGCCAGCCGGTGACGTTGGCCGCGGCCCGGGGGCGGCCGGAAGTCGATGAGCGCCTGCGCCGCGGCCGCGGGATCGGCGCCCAGCGCCAGGACGCAGGCGAGCACACCCAGGCTGTTGCTCACCCAATGCCGCCCCGGCGCGCCGATTCTGAAGCCGAGCTCAGCGCCATTCAAGCTGGCCGTCACGTCGCTGCCGCTCGCATCGAGCCTGGCGTCCTTGAGGCGGACGGGGGCGCCGGCGGCGCTGCCGAAGCCGATCACGCGCTCGCAGCCGGCGGCCTTCGCGCACTCGATCAGCTGCGGCGTGTGCGGGCTGTCGAGGTTCAGGACTGCGGCACCCCCGGACTCCACGCCCTCGAAGATCTCACCCTTGGCGGCCGCGATCGCCTCGACCGAGCGGAAAAAGCCGAGGTGGGCGGGCGCGATCGCCGTAATCATCGCGACCTGCGGCCGGACCAGGCGGGCGAGTGCTGCGATCTCGCCGGGCGCGTTCATGCCCAGCTCGTAGATGCCATAGACCGCGTCGCGCGGCTGGCGGGCGAGCGAGAGCGGCACACCCCAGTGGTTGTTGTAGCTGGCGGCGCTCGCGTGGGTGCTGGCCTGGCGTGCAAGAGCCAGGCGGAGCGCCTCCTTGGTGCCGGTCTTGCCGACGCTGCCGGTGATCGCCGCATGGCTGGCGTGGCTGCGCGCGCGGGCGGCGCGACCGAGCGCGGTCAGCGCGGCCATCGTGTCCTCGACCATGAGCAGCCTGGCATCGGGCGGGACCCCCTGGGGCAGATGGTCGATCAGGGCCGCGGCACCCTTGGTCAGCGCTGCCGCCACGAAATCGTGGCCGTCGTGATGGGGCCCGCGGATCGCGATGAACAGCTCGCCGGGCTGCACGGTCCGGGAGTCGATCGCGACGCCGGTAACCGACCAGTCGCCGTGCGCGCGGCCAGCGGTCGCGGCGGCGAGCTCGGCCGCGGTCCAGAGCGGCTTGCTCATGCGCTGGCCCCACTCAGCGCGGCGAGCGCTGCCTGGACCTCGAGGACGTCATCGAACGGCAGCACCCGGTCGCCCGTGATCTGGCCGGTCTCGTGGCCCTTGCCGGCGACCACCAGGACATCGCCCGATTGCAGCTCCGCGAGTGCGGCCCGGATCGCGGCCCGCCGGTCGCCGATCTCGATCGCGCCCGGGCAGGCCTCCAGGATCGCGCGCCGGATCACGGCCGGATCTTCGCTGCGCGGGTTGTCGTCGGTGACGTAGACGAGGTCGGCGCGGGCGGCCGCGATCGCCCCCATCTCCGGCCGCTTGCCCGGATCGCGATCGCCGCCGCAGCCGAGCACCAGGACCAGGCGCTTGCTCGTGTGCGGGCGCAGCGCGCTCAAGGACTTTGGCCAGCGCATCCGGCTTGTGGGCGTAATCGACGAACACCGGCGCGCCGCTCGGATGGCCGCCGATCCGCTGCATCCGGCCGGGCGCGCCCTCGAGGTTACCGAGGCGGCCGGCAGCGTCGTCGGGATTGGCGCCGGTCGCCATCACCAGGCCGAGCGCCGCGAGCAGGTTGCTCGCCTGGAACGCGCCGACCAGCGGCGTTCGGATCTGATGCCGGCGGCCGTCGACGGCGAAAGCGACGGTCTGGCCGTCGGCCTGCGGCCGGCATTCGAGCAGGCGCAGCCGCGCGGCGGCCAGGCCATAGTCGAGCACGGCCAGCCCGCGCGCGCGGCAGATCGCGGCGAGCGGCTCGAACTCGGGCTGGTCGGCGTTGAGCACGGCGGTTCCCCCGGGCGGCAGGAGCTCGCTGAACAGACGCCGCTTGGCCGCCAGATAGGCCTCCTGGCTGCCGTGATAATCGAAGTGGTCGCGTGAGAGATTGGTAAACGCCGCGGCGCTCAAGCGCACGCCGTCGAGCCGGCGCTGATCGAGGCCATGGCTCGAGGCCTCGAGCGCCAGATGCTCGACGCCGCTGGCGGCGAGCTCGGCGAGCAGCGCATGCAGGCGGACCGGGTCGGGGGTGGTCAGGCCCGAGGCGCCGCGGCCGCCTGGAGCGATCAGCCCGAGCGTTCCGAGCGAGGCTGCTGGCTGGCCGAGCTCGGTCCAGAGCTGCATCGCGAAGCAGGCGACCGAAGTCTTGCCGCTGGTGCCGGTGACCGCGGCGATCCAGCGCGGCTGCCGGGCGTAGAAGCGGGCCGCGATCAGCGCCAGGCGGTGACGCGGCTCCGGGTCGAGCACCAGCGGTACGCCGAGGTTGGCGTCGGCCAGGTCGGGCGGGGCGAGGATCGCAGCGGCGCCGCGCGCGATCGCGTCGGCGATAAACCGGCGGCCGTCGGTGCGGCTGCCCGGCAGCGCCGCGAACAGCCAGCCCGGCTGGACGGTGCGCGAATCGGCGCTGAGCCCGGTGATCTCGGCCGCGCCATCCGCCGCGTTGGCGATCGTCACCCCAGGACCGAGCAAGGCGCGCAGCCGCATCCGGCCTCTCCCTGGCGGTCGTCGACCCAGCGGACGCCGGCCGCGGCCTTGAAACTGGGCTCGATCCGGCCGGTCCGACCGTTGTACGCTTGGCTTTCGAGCAGCCGCTCGCGGAACCAGAGTTCGGCACCCGGGTCGACCGGAGGCAGGCCGAGCAGGGGTCCGATCCGGCTGATCATCCGCCCGACCGTGGGCGCGGCGGTCCAGCCGCCCTCAGCCAAACCGAAGGTGTCGGCGTCGCCCTTCGGCTCGTCGAGCGTGACCAGCACGACGTAGCGGGGCTGGTCGATCGGGAAGGCGGCGACGAACGAGGAGATCAGCCCGGTACCGCGGTAGCCGCCGTAGCCCGGCTTGTCGGCGCTGCCGGTCTTGCCGCCGATCAGGTAACCCGGCACCTTGGCGAGCTTGCCGGTGCCCTCGGTAACCGTGAGCCACATCAGCCAGCGCAGCTTGGCCGCGGTCGCGGCCGAGACCGGAGGCTGCCAGACCGCCGGCACCGCCTCGGCGACCACGTGCGCCCGCGGCCGCGGCGCCGTGCAGACGATCGCCGCGACCGCATCCGCCATCTGCAGCGGCGAGATCGCAAGCCCGTGGCCATAGGCGGCGGTCACCGTGTTGATCGGCCGCCAGCGGGCCGGCTGCTGCGGCAGCGCAACCTCGGGCAGGCGGATCGGATGCCGCTCGAGCAGGCCCAAGCGGCGCAGATAGTCGAGCTGGCCCTCGGTTCCGAGCGCCATCGCCATCCGCGCGGCGCCGACGTTGGATGAGAATGCGATCACCTCGGGCACGCTCAGCCAGCGCCGCTTGGCGTGATGATCGCCGATCCGGAAGCGGCCGAACTGCAACGGCGCGCTCGCATCCAGGCTGCTGGTGATATCGACCGCGCCGGCATCGAGCGCCATCGCGACCGTGAACAGCTTGAACAGCGAGCCGAGCTCGTAGGTGCCAAGCGTGACGCGGTTGAAGAGCGCGTCGGCGGGCGCCTCCCGGTAGCGGTTGGGATCGAAGTCCGGCAGGCTGACCGCGGCCAGCAGCTCGCCGCTCGCGATGTCGAGCACGACGCCGGCAGCGCCCTTGGCGGCAAACCGCGCCCGCGCTGCCCTGAGCTCGCTGCGCACGATCTCCTGGACCCGGAGGTCGAGGGTGAGGACCAACGGCGTCGGGCGCATCGCCCCCTCGGTCAGGCGGGCATCGAAGCTGGTCTCGACGCCGGCGAGCGCCTGGTTCTCGATCCCGACGTAACCGACCAGATGTGCTGCCAGCGCGCGCTGCGGGTAGATCCGGTGGTTCTCGGTGCGCAGGCCGACGCCCGGCAGCCCCAAGCGGATCACGGCCCGCTCCTCGGCGTCACTGATGTGCCGCTTGAGCCAGACGAACCGCCGCGGCTCCTTGAGCTTGGCGAGCAGCTCCACAGGATCGCCGCCCTCGAGCGCGCCGGCGAGCGCGATCGCCGCTGCCTGCGTGTCGGGCACGAGCGCGGCATCGGCGTACACTGAGGGCATCGGATAGTCGGTCGCCAGCAGCGTGCCCTGGCGGTCGACGATGTCGGCGCGTTGCCGGCTGTCGATCGCGTCGGCGTGCGCCTGACTGCCGATCCGCGCATCGCCCTGCCAGAGCGCCAGGTCGACCAGCCGCAATGCGAGCACCAGCAGAGCGATCGCGAACAGGCCGCCGACCACGCGTAGCCGGCGCTGGCCGAGGCGGAGACTGGAATCGCTCGCCAGGCCGCATCACGGCCGGTCCTGCCCGGGTGCCTGCTGCCATGGGCTCGGCAGAACGAGACGCTCCGGCGGCTTGAGCCGGAGCGGGATCTCGCCCCCGGACGGCAGCAAAGCGGTGAGCGAGCGTTGCTCAAGCTCGAGGTCGGCGCGCAGCGGCACGTCCAGGATCCCGACGATCTGACCGGGTTGGGCCGGCTGCAACTGGAGATAGGTCGACGCCAGGCGCGCGAGCCGTTCGGGCTGGTTGAGCAGCGCCCATTCGGCGCGCAAGCGGTTGAGCGTCGTCTTCTCGGCCGAGATCGCGAGCTGGGCCGCGTGCACCTCGCGCTCGAGCTGACGCACCCGGTCCTTGAGGACATAGAGCCCGGCGGCGGCCAGCAGCGCGAACATCAGGCTGAGCAGTCCGAGCCTGAGCGTCATGCCGGCGGCTCAGGCTGGCCCAACCGCTCGGCGGCGCGCAGCCGCGCCGAGCGGGCGCGGGGGTTAGCCGCAACCTCAGCCGGTCCCGGCCGGACAGGGTGGCGGAACAGCGGGCGGAAGCGGGCGGCGGCGGCGCCGTCGGGCGGCTCGGGCAGGTGGCGCGAAGGTCGCGGCCGGCCGCCGCTGCGCGCGGTCAGGAACTGCTTGACCAGGCGGTCTTCGAGCGAGTGGAAGGCGACCACGACCAGGCGACCGCCGGGACCGAGCAGCCGCTCGCTCGCGGCCAGCGCGCGCTCGAGTTCGACCAGCTCGTCGTTGACCGCGATGCGCAGCGCCTGGAACGTGCGGGTCGCGGGATCGATCCGGCCGCCGATCCGACCGACCACGCCTCCGACCAGCTGGGCCAGCTGCCGGGTCCGCTCGATCGGGGCGCGCCGGCGGTGCGCGACGATCGCGCGCGCGATCCGGCGCGCCGCCGGCTCCTCGCCGTAGCGGTAGAGAAGGTCGGCCAGCGCCGCCTCGTTGCTTTGGTTGACCAGCTCGGCGGCGGTCGGCCCGTCGTCCGACATGCGCATGTCGAGCGGGCCGTCGGCCATGAACGAGAAGCCGCGGGTCGGGTCATCGAGCTGGGCTGACGACAGTCCGAGATCGAGCACGATGCCGTCCGGCCGCAGCGTGCCGGTGGTCGTGAGCAGCTCGACCATGCTGCCGAAGCAGCCCTCGAGCATGCTGAACCGGGGCTGCTCGGTCTCCAGGCGTCGGCCGACCGCGACCGCGGCCGGATCGCGGTCGAGGCCGAGCACCCGACCGGCGCCGGCGGCCAGGATCGCCCGGCTATAGCCGCCGGCGCCGAAAGTGGCGTCGAGATAGGCCCCGCCCGGGCGCACCGCCAGCGCCGCCAGCATCTCGGACAGCAGTACCGGAACATGGCGCCCGGCCTCGGGATCGGCCGATCTGGTCAGGGCGAAGGAATTCAACGCCAAACAACCTCCTGACCATCAGGCCGCGACAACTTGGTGACTCTCGTCCGACGCCAGTCGCGGGTGATGCCGCCGCCGGAACCGACGGACAAATACCAATATTCGTCGCGCCAGAATCCCTGGAGCACTGGGTTGACAAACATTGAGCGTGCCTTTGACCGCCAAGCCACGCATCGAACAGGACGACGGGTCGGCAAATTGGCGGATCGATCGATAGAGCGTTGCCGCACGACTTGTCCGTGACCATGGTTGCATTTTGGCGGGCGAGACCATTCACCCTATAGTTACGGCGGCTTTCAGTCAAGGCCCATTTCCAAGAAACTCCGCTAACGCGCTGAATTTTCGTTGAAAACCGTCGACGCTGATGGCCGCCGAGTGGGGCGGGTGCCGAACTTGTGCCAAGAAGAGGTTGAGACGAGCGCAATCCACCGAGTTATGTTCTATTTTTGTTCTTCTTCCCGAGCGGGAGATTGGCGGATCAGGCGGCCTGTAAGCCGGGTTCTGTCCGCGGCACCGCCGCGGGATGGCCATTCCTCTGGGACGCCCGTTGCCGGGCGCCTCGCGCGACCGACCCGGACGATCGGCCCGGAAACCGGCCTGCGCCGCGCCGGAGCGCGGCGCCATCGTCCCTACTTGGTCTTGCTCCCGGTGGGGTTTGCCATGCCGCCGCCGTCACCGGCGCCGCGGTGCGCTCTTACCGCACCCTTTCACCGTCACCCGCAGGCCGCGCCAGCACGACGCGGCCCCGGCGGGCGGACTGCTCTCTGTGGCACTTTCCCTGAGGTCGCCCCCGCCGGGCGTTACCCGGCACCGTGTTTCCGTGGAGCCCGGACTTTCCTCCCCCGGGTTGCCCCGGGAGCGGCCATCCGGCCGCCTGATCCGCTCTAGATGTCGGGTCGGGGGGCGCTGCCTTCAAGCGCCTGCAGCGCCGCCAGCAGACCGTCGAGCCGGGCCCGCGTGCCGGCATCCGGGTCGCCGTCGATCCGCTCCGGCCGGAAATGGCGCTGGAAGGCGGTGATCACGAGCTTGGTCGCCGGGTCGAGCCGGCCGTGGCCAGGCACCGGATAGCCGACCTCCGAGAGCTCGGCCTGGAGGCGCGCGACGTTGCGCGGGCGACCGGAGCCCGGCGCCGGCCAGAGGCCGATCCCGGCGGCCGCGAGCCGCTGCCAGTCGAACAGCTCCCCCGGATCCTGCTTGCGCTCGGGCGCGACGTCGCTGTGGCCGAGCACGCGCCCGGGCAGAATCCGCCAGCGGTCGAGGATCGCCCGGCAGAGCTCGATGCAGGCAATGTACTGCGCCTCGGGGAAGGCGCGGTAGCCCCACTCGTGGCCGGGGTTGACCAGCTCGATGCCGATCGAGCGGTCGTTCAGCTGGCGCTCGCCCTGCCAGGCGCTGACGCCGGCGTGCCAGGCGCGCGCGGTCTCCGGCGCCAGCGCGATGATGGTGCCATCCTCGTCGATCAGATAGTGGGCGCTGACCTTGGCGGCCGGATCGAGCAGGCGCGCGAGCGCCGCCTCCGCGCTTGGCATCCCGGTATAGTGCAGCAGCAGCAGGTCGACCGGGCAGCCCGGCGGCCGGGCATCGACATTCGGCGACGGCTGCAGGCGCACCCGCGCCCGGGCTCAGAAGCGGCGCAGCAGACGCTGCAGGTAATCGAGCTCCTGGCTGGGGCGCTGGCGCTCGCTGGCGCGGCGCTGCAGCTCTTCCAGGATCGAGCGCGCCTTACCCAGATCGAGCTCGGTCGGCACCCGCTCGCCCCAGAGGTCGACGCCGCCCTGGTTATAGGTGGAGCGGCCCAGCGGATCGCGGTTGTTGGGCGCCTGACCGTACTGCTGGCCGGGCATCCGGCCCTGGCCCTGGCCGTACATGCGCTGCATTTCCTGCATCATCGCCTGGCCGCCCTGGCGAAGCTGGTCGAGCGCCTTGGCCTGCGGGTCGAGGGCGTCGTCGGGCGCGCCCTGCGCCAGCGCTTCGCGGGCGGCGCGCATCGCAAGCTCAGCCTCGCCGAGCGAGCGGGGGATGTCCGCGCCGGCCTCGCCGATCGCTCGCATCAGCTCGCCGAGCTGGCGCCGGAGCGCCTCCTGGTCGGTCGCCATCTGGCCGAGCTGGCCACCCCCCGGCTGCATCTGGCCGCTCTGCCCCTGGCCCTGCTGGCCCATTTGTCCCTGCTGGCCAGGCTGACCGCCCGGCTGCATCTGGCCCATCTTCCCTTGCTGCCCGGGCTGACCCTGCTCGCCCTGCTCGCCGGACTGGTCCTGCTGCCCCTGCTGATCGCCCCGACGGGTCATGCTGAAGGTCTGATCGAGCAGCTTCTGCTGGCGCTCGATCATCTCCTGCAGCTGGCTCATCATCTGCTCGCCCTGCTGCATCTGACCGCTCTGGGCGACCTGCATGTTCTCCAACAGCTCCTGCAGCTGCGCCAGCATCTGCTGGGCGGCGTCGCGGGCGCCGGTCTTGATCATCTCCCGGATCTTGTCCAGCATCTGCTGGAGATCCTCGCGCTGGACCTGCATCGCGTTGGGATCGGGCGCCTGCGCCTGCTGCTGCTGAGGATCGGTCTGCTGCGCCTGGGCCTGGCGGGCGAGCGCGTCGAGATACTCGTTCATCGCCCGCTGCAGCTCGGTCATGAGCCGCTCCAGCTCCTCGTCGCTCGCGCCCTTGGCGAGCGCATCCTTGAGCGCCTCCTGGAGCTCGCGCAGATCCTGTTCGGCGAGCGAAACGCTGCCGTCCTCAAGGTGCAGCGCGGTGTCCCAGAGCAGCGCCAGAATGTCGTCCAGCGCCGCCTGCTCGCGATCGTACGACAGTCGGACCGCTGCCGAGCGCAGCGCCATGTAGACCGCCGTGTCGTTCTGGAACAGTTCCGGCGCGCGACTCAGCTGGTCGAGCGCCGCCACGACCTCGCCGCTCTGCTCCGGCTCGGCCGCCAGATGCCGGCGCTGCTCGATGATCGCGCGCGCGACCGGGTGCTGGAACGGCCGCGACGGCAGGACCAGCTCCTGCGGCTCGCTCCGACCATGCTGCTCGATGCCGTCGACCACCTCGAGCCGGACCACGACCGGCAGCCCGGCCCAGGGATGGGGGTGAGATCGACATAGGCGGCATCGTCCATCCTGGTGGTGCCGCCGGCCGGCCGCACCAGCTCGATCCGCTCGATCTTGTCCTCACGGCCGGCACGATTCATCAACAGCGAGATGCTCGTGACCCCGTAATCGTCGTTGGCCAGGAACTGCGAGCGCAGCACGCCCCGATGGGTGGCGCTCGGGGTCTCGGCGAACTCGATGGTCGGCGGCTGATCGGGCACGGCCTCGATCTGCCAAACCCCGAGCGGCTCCTCGGCGCTGCCGATCCGCAGCTCGCCCGAACGATCGATCACCAGGCTCGCCTCGGCGCTCTCCTCGGCGATCGCGGCAAACGGCTTGGTCTGCTCGTCCAGGTCGATCGAGTAGCTCGGGGCCGGCGCGCGGATGTGGTGAAGCTGGGCCAGCGCCTCGCTGCCCGCCGGCAGCGCAACGCTCGCCGGCGCCCGGACCACGACCGGCGCGCCCGGGGTCGGGCGCTCGGCCTCGAGCCGCACCGGCGGCCGGCCGGTGTAGGTTGGCGGCGTGACCCAGAGCGTGAGCTCGACCGGGACCTCGGCCGCGGGCGCCGCCCGGCGCAGCTCGAACGCCTGGAGCAGGCGTTGGGGCGCCATGCCGCCCGCCTCGACCAGGGCCACGATCAGCGTCAGCAGCAGCGCGGCGCGCAACGCCCAGGGGTCGCGTCGCGGCAGGTCCGAGCGCGGTGGCCCGACCCGAAGCTGGTGCAGCGCCCGCACCAGCCGCTCCTGGTGCCGCCGCCAGAGCGACTGGGTCGCCGGGTCCTCGCCGCCGCCGGACAGCCGGTCGCCGAGCGAGCGCAACGGCTGGTGCGCCAGCGCATTGACCCGCTCCAGTCGCCGCAGCGCGGCGCTCTGATTCGGCCAGCGCAGGCTAGCGCGCGCGCGCCAGAGCGTCCAGATCAGGCCACCGGCCAGCAGGGCCAGCGCGGCCCCATGCAACCATCCCGGCAGCAAGGCCCACAATCCGAACAGGCTTATGATCAGGAACACGCCGACCAAGCCCAGGCTCGGCCACAGCGCCGTCCATGCCGCCTCGAAGGCGGCCGCGGCCCGCGCCAGAAGCACCCGGCGGCGAAATCCGAAGCTCTGTCTCGGATCGGCATCGCTCATGCCAGCTCTCCTCGCTCAACCGCCGCGCCGCGCGTCACCGGCGAGGCCAGCCAGGGCGGCAATCGCTCGTCGGCAAAGCGCGCGGCTGGCTCGATGCGCGGCTTGACCACGGCATAGCGCTGCCCGTCGACCAAAACCTCGGCCGCGACCGGCCGCGAATTGTAGTCGGACGCCATGACCGCGCCATAGGCCCCCACGCCGGTCAACACTAGCAGATCTTCGGCCGCAAGTGGGGGTAAATCGCGCCGGCGCGCGAAAACGTCGGTGCTCTCGCAGATCGGCCCGGCCAGATCGGCCGGCTGCAGCGCGGCGCCGACCGCGGCCTCGGTCACCGGCAGGACCGCGTGATGGGCGTCGTAGAGGGCCGGTCGCAGCAGGTTGTTCATGCCCGCGTCGAGCACGATGCACGGTCGTTCCGCGCCTGGCTTGACGTAGAGCACCCGGGTGAGCAGCACGCCCGCATCGGCGACCAGCCAGCGCCCGGGCTCGAACACCAGCTCGACCCCAAGCCCGGCCGTGAGCTCGGCGATCAGCGCCGCGTAGCCCTCGAGGTCGAGCTCCGGCTCAGCCTGGTAGCGCACGCCGAGGCCGCCGCCGAGGTCGAGCCGGCGGATGTCGATCCCGGTCCGCCGGAGCTGGTCGACAAGCGCGATCGCGCGGCGAAAGGCGGCCTCGAACGGCGCCAGGCTCAGGATCTGCGAGCCGATGTGCAGGTGCAGCCCGACGACCTCGATTCCGGCCAGCCGGCTCGCGAGCTGGTAGACCTCGATCGCCTGGTCATAGGCGATGCCGAACTTGTCGTGGCGCCGGCCGGTGCTGATCTTGTCGTGGGTCCTTGCGGCGATGTCGGGGTTGATCCGGAGTGCGACCGGCGCCCGCAGGCTGCGCGCTGCGGCGACCTCGCCGAGCACGATCAATTCGGGCACGGACTTGACGTTGAACTGGGCGATCCGGGCATCGAGTGCCAGGATCATCTCGTCGCGGCTCTTGCCGACCCCCGAAAACACGATCCGCCCGGCCGGCACGCCGGCCGCGAGCGCCCGCTGCAGCTCGCCGCCCGAGACCACCTCGGCGCCTGAGCCCTCGGCGGCCAGCGTCCGGATCACCGCGAGATTGCTGTTCGCCTTGAGCGCATAGCAGAGCAGCAGCGGCTGGCCCGCGAAGGCCGCGAAGAAGCGCCGGACCCGCGTCCGCATGCCGGCTGAAGCATAGACGTAGGCCGGCGTGCCGACCGCGGTCGCGATCTCGGCGAGCGGCACCGCCTCGGCGTAGAGCTGGCCGTCCCGATAGGCGAAGTCGCTCATTGAGCGGCTTTCTGATCGTCGTCGTCCATCTCACCTGGCTTGGGCAGGCGCAAGGCGCCTTTCCTGCCGCAGGCCGCGAGCAGGCCCAGCGCCAGCAGCGCGAGCAGCAGCCGGCGCGCCGCTGCCGGTCGGGCCAGACGCTCAGTGGACAAAGATCCCGACATGGCTGCCGATGCCTGCAACGCCATTCTGCAAACCGAGCGTGAGGTCGCCGAAATGCAGGCTGCCCATCACCGAGCAGCCGCCGAGCAGAAGACCCGCGAGCATCATCCTCCAGAGGCGGACGAGGCTTGCCAGCACCCTCATAAGAAACGCTCCCGCGCCGCGGCGATCGCTGCCTGCACCCGGGCCGGCGCGGTGCCGCCGAAGCTCGTGCGCGAGGCGACCGATTGGGTGACGGTCAGGACCTCGAGCGCGGCGGCCGTGATCTTGGGCTCGAGCGCCTGCAGCTCGGCGAGATCGAGCTTGGCGAGCTCGACGCCCAGCGCCTCGGCGCGGCGGACCGCCTGGGCAGCGACGCCGTGGGCGGCGCGGAACGGCAGGCCCAGCGCCCGCACCAGCCAGTCCGCAAGGTCGGTCGCGGTCGGGTACCCGACCGCGGCCGCGGCCGCGAGCCGATCGGTATCGATGGTCATGCTGCCGATCATAGCGGCCATCGCGGCCAGGCAAAGGGCCAGGCTGTCGGCGGCGTCGAACACCGGCTCCTTGTCCTCCTGCAGATCCTTGGCGTAGGCGAGCGGCAGGCCTTTGACCACGACCAGCAGCGCGTTCAGGCTGCCGATCACGCGGCCGGTCTTGGCGCGCACCAGCTCGGCGGCGTCGGGATTGCGCTTTTGCGGCATGATCGAGCTGCCGCTCGAGAACTCCTCGGCCATGCGCACGAAGGCGAACTGGGGCGTCGACCAGAGCACGAGCTCCTCGGCGAGCCGCGACAGATGGACCGCCGTGATCGCCGCCGCGCTAAGGAATTCGAGCGCGAAGTCGCGATCCGCGACGGCATCGATCGAGTTCGCGGCGGGACCCTCGAAGCCCAGCTCCCGGGCGGTCAGGTCGCGATCGATCGGGAAGCTCGTGCCGGCGAGTGCGGCGGCGCCGAGCGGGCATTGGTTGAGGCGCGCGCGGGCATCCTCGAAGCGGCCGCGGTCGCGGCCGAGCATCTCGACATAGGCCAGCAGGTGATGGCCGAGGGTCACCGGCTGGGCCGCCTGCAGATGGGTGAAGCCCGGCATCACCGAGCCCGCGTGCTCCTCGGCGCGCGCCAGCAGCGACGCCTGCAAGTCGCGGAGCAGGCCGTCGGTGCGGTCGATCGCGGCGCGGACCCAGAGCCGGAAGTCGGTCGCGACCTGGTCGTTGCGCGAGCGCGCGGTGTGCAGCTTGCGGCCGGGCTCGCCGATCAGCTCGGTGAGCCTCGCTTCGATGTTGAGGTGGATGTCCTCGAGTGCTGTGCTGAACGGGAACTGGCCGGTCTCGATCTCGCGTCCGATCTGCTCTAAGCCGGCGACGATCGCGTCGCGCTCGGCGGCACTTAGGATGCCGACTTTGGCCAGCATGCGGGCGTGGGCGCTGGAGCCCGCGAGATCTTGAGCATAGAGCCGCTTGTCGAAGCCGATCGAGACGTTTATCTGCTCCATCAGCGGTGCCGGCCCGCGCTCGAAATGACCGCCCCACAGGTCGACCCCGCGGGGCCGCGGCTGATCGTGTCCGGAACCGCTCACGGCCTGGCCCGCGGGCGAACGCCGGGGATCGCGCGGGTCCCGGGCTGGAAGCGATGGGATGACGGCATGAGGTGTTCCTTGCCTGCTGCGCTGCTGCTGGTGGCGCTGATCATCCCATTGCCGGCCGCCGCGTTCAACTTCGCGCCGAGCGAACCCAAGCCCGCGCCCGCGCTGGCATTCGAGGACGCGGCCGGCAACCCGCTCGCGCTCGACGATTTTCGGGGCCAGGTCGTGGTCCTCAATCTCTGGGCCACCTGGTGCGGCCCCTGCCGCGAGGAGATGCCCTCGCTCGATCGGCTGCAGGCCGAGCATGGCCCGGAGGGGCTGCACGTCCTGGCGCTGTCGGTCGATCGCGGCGAGCTGGACCAGATCCAGAGCTTCTATGATGAAATCGGCATTCGCAGCCTGCAGATCTATCGCGACCCCACCGGAGCGGCAAGCCGCACGCTCGGCGCGTTCGGTCTGCCGACCACGGTCGTGTTCGATCAGCAGGGCCGCGAGGTCGGCCGAGTGCTCGGGCCCGCCGAGTGGGACAGCGACGAGGCGGTCGCGACGCTGCGCGCGCTGCTCGAGCCCCAGCGCGCCGACCGCGCGGGCGACTGACTTGTCGCCATCTAACCTGCGGAGAGCAGGTCGAGCAGCTGCCGAGGCGTGACCATCCGGATATCCTGATAGGCGCCGGGCGAGAGCAAATCCTTGTCCCGGGTGACCACGTAGCCAGCCTGACCCTTCAGAGCGCAGGCCATCACCATGTCGTCGTTGGGATCGCGAACCACGCCGGCGATCGGTGGCAGATCGGCAATGATGACCGTGGTCGTTCGAAGGAGCTGACGATATCGCCTCACGCGCTCGTCGGTGTAAGGATGGCGCCTGCGAATCCTGCGACGATGAAGAAGTCTGTCCTCCATCTCCGCGAGGATCGGCGCTGCCAGTACGAGCTCAAAACCCCTTCGCGGGCACGACGGAGAACCTCCGAGGCGGGACCGCGCGGCGCGAGGAAGGCGCTGACCAGAGCGGTCGTGTCAGCGACGACCCTTGGCATGCTCCTCGCTTCGAGCCGCCTCGATCTCCTCCGCGATCCACTCCTCTTCCTCGTCCGGCGTCATGCAGCGCTGGGCTTGCGCCGCTTAGGCTCGTCGATGACCTGCATGAGCTCATTCCAAGCTCTTTCTCGTTCAGCCGCAGAGAACGGCTTTAGCAGGCTCCGCATCGAGGTAGTCACCCTCGACGAGCTTTAGCTTCCGCCTGACCTCGGCCGGCAAGGTCACCCGGCCGTCGCGCAGCAGCCGCACGCCTGTCATCGCATTCTCCTTGCGAGCGGCATGCATGATAGCCCTCGCCTTGCTGGCCAGCGAGCGGTTTCGCCAGCGAAATGGCCGGGCGACCCGGCCATTTCGGTGCTGTCGAAGACGACCAGTGTCGCGAGCGACCCTTAGTCAGGAAATACCGCCGAGGTTGACGTATTTGATCTCGAGGTACTCGTCGATGCCGTACTTGGAGCCCTCGCGGCCGATGCCGGAGTGCTTGAAGCCGCCGAACGGCGCCACCTCAGTGGAGAAAATACCCTCGTTGACCGAGACGATACCGGCTTCCAAGGCTTCGGCGACCTTGAACACCCGACCGACGTCCCGGGCGTAGAAGTAGGAGGCGAGCCCGTATTCGGTCTTGTTGGCGAGCCCGATCACCTCGTCCTCGTCCTTGAACTTGAACAAGGGCGCCACTGGCCCGAAGGTCTCCTCGTGGCTGATCAGCATCTCGGGCGTGCAGTTCGCGAGCACGGTCGGCTCGTAGAACAGGCCGCCCAGCGCATGCGGCTTGCCACCGGTCAATACCTTAGCGCCGCGCGACTTGGCGTCCGAGACGTGACGCTCGACCTTGGCGATCGCCGCGGGCTCGATCAGCGGGCCCTGCTCGGTGCCCGCCTCGAGGCCAGAGCCGACCTTGAGGCGCGCGACCGCGGCCGCGAATTTTTCCGCGAACGCGTCGTAGATCTGCTCCTGGACGTAGATCCGGTTGGTGCAGACGCAGGTCTGGCCCGAGTTGCGGAACTTGCAGGCGATCGCGCCCTTGACCGCCGCGTCGAGGTCGGCGTCGTCGAAGATGATCAGCGGCGCGTGGCCGCCGAGCTCCATGCTGACCTTCTTGACCGTGTCGGCGCACTGCTTGAGCAGGATTTTACCGACCTCGGTCGAGCCCGTGAACGACAGCTTGCGCACGAGATCGTTGCTGGTCAGCTCGCCGCCGACCTCCTTGGCGCTGCCGGTGACGACGTTGAACACGCCCTTGGGGATGCCGGCCCGCTCGCCGAGCTCGGCGAGCGCGAGCGCCGAGTACGGCGTGAAGCTCGCGGGCTTGACCACGACCGTGCAGCCGGCGGCCAGCGCCGGAGCGCATTTGCGCGTGATCATCGCGTTCGGGAAATTCCAGGGCGTGATCGCGGCGCAGACGCCGACCGGCTGCTTGAAGACCATTAATCTCCGGCTGCCGGCGACGGTCGGGATGATGTCGCCGTAGACGCGCTTGCCCTCCTCGGCGAACCACTCGACGAACGCCGCGCCATAGGCGACCTCGCCGCGCGAACTCGGTGAGCGGCTTGCCCTGCTCGCGGGTCATCAGGATCGCGAGGTCTTCCTGGTTCTCCAGCATCAGGTCGAACCATTTGCGAAGGATCTTGGCGCGCTCCTTGGCCGTCGTCTTGCTCCAGCCCTTAAACGCCCGGTCGGCCGCCTCGATCGCCCGCCGGGTCTCGGCCGCCCCCAACTTCGGCACGGTGCCGATGACCTCGCCCGACGCCGGGTCGGCGACCTCGGTGGTCGCGCGGCTGTCGGCGTCGATCCAGGCGCCATCGACGTAGCACTGCTCGCGGAACAGGCGCGGGTCGGACAACTGGATGCGGAAGTCTTTGAGCGCGGTCGCCATCAGTAACCTCCACCGTTCGGCGGCGCACGTCTGCGCCGCCCGACGCCCGTGCCGCTGCCGTGATGTTGCGAAAAATGGCCGCGAAAGCCGCTTCAGCGCGGGCCGTTCACCGACCCGATTCCCAAAGGCTCCCAAGGCCCCCTGCAGCTTTGCAGGTAAGGTCGTGAGCCGGGGTTTCAACCCTCAGGACGTTCCGGACCGATGCTTCGGTGCCCGACCGCGGCAGGCGTCAAAACCTCGGCAGGTCGGGGTGGGGCAGCTGGCCGCGGTGAATGTGCATGCGGCCGAGTTCGGCGCAGCGGTGGAGGGTCGGAAAGACTTTGCCGGGGTTGAGGATCTGAGTGGGGTCGAACGCGCACTTGAGCCGCTGCTGCTGGTTCAGGTCGTCCTCATTGAACATCACCGGCATCAGGTCGCGCTTTTCGACGCCGACGCCGTGCTCACCGGTGAGCACGCCGCCGACCTCGACGCAGAGCTTAAGGATCTCGGCGCCGAATTCTTCGGTTCTCTCCAGCTCACCCGGCTGGTTGGCGTCGTAGAGGATCAGCGGGTGCAGGTTGCCGTCGCCGGCGTGGAAGACGTTAGCGACCCGCAGCCCATAGCGCTCGCTCATCTCGCGCATGCGCTGCAGCACGTAGGGCAGCTGGCGACGTGGGATGGTGCCATCCATGCAGTAGTAGTCGGGCGAGATTTTTCCCACCGCCGGGAAGGCAGCCTTGCGTCCCGCCCAAAAGCGCACCCGTTCGGCCTCGTCCTCGCTGACCCGGACCGAGGCCGCGCCGCACTGACGGGCGATCGCGCCGACCACCCCGATCAGATGCTCGACCTCGGCAGCAGGCCCGTCGAGCTCGCAGATCAGCAGACCCTCGACGTCGAGCGGGTAGCCGGCTTGGCAGAAATCCTCGGCCGCATGGATCGCGGGCCGGTCCATCATCTCGAGCCCGCCCGGGATGATGCCGGCGCCGATGATTGCGGCGACGCAGTCGCCCGCTTGCTCGTTGGTCGGAAAGCCGATCAGCAGCGCGCGCGCCGTCTCCGGCCGCTTCAGGATCCGGACCGTGACCTCGGTCACGACACCGAGCAGGCCCTCCGAGCCGGTCATCAGGCCGAGCAGATCGTAGGCCTCGGCATCCAGGTGCTTGCCGCCGAGGCGCACGACGTCGCCGTTCGGCAGCACCAGCTCGAGGCCGAGCAGGTTGTTGGTCGTGAGGCCGTATTTCAGGCAGTGCACGCCGCCCGAGTTCTCGGCGACGTTGCCGCCGATCGTGCAGGCGATCTGTGACGAGGGATCGGGGGCATAGTAGAAGCCGGCGTGCTCCACCGCAGCCGTGATGCCGAGGTTGGTCACGCCCGGCTGGGCGATCACGCAGCGATTGTCGAAGTCGACCTCGAGGATCCGGTTGAATTTTGCCAGGCCCAATACGATGCCATCGGTCAGCGGCAGAGCGCCGCCGGAGAGCGAGGTGCCGGCGCCGCGCGGCACGACCTTGATCTTTTCGCGGTCACACAGCTTCAGGATGGCCGACACCTGCGCCGTGGTTTCGGGCAGGACCACCGCCATCGGCATGGTGCGATAGGCAGAGAGGCCGTCGGACTCGTAGGCGCGAAGCTCCTCGGTGTCCGCGATCACGGCCTCGCCCGGTACGATCGCGCGTAGCTCGCGCACGACCACGGCCCGTTTGGCGAGGCTGCCTGCATCGGGTTCCGGCATCCGCATCCGCCGCCCTCACGCCGTTTCGAGCAGAAGATCGCGGCCGGAACTGTGCCGTCAACCGGCCGCAGTCATTCAGGACAGCGGGCCGCCCGCAGCCTCAGATGGTCGGAAGCTTCGGTGGTAGCAGCTGAGGTTCGCCGGCGGGCCCGGGTGCGGGCAGCGGCGCCACCACCAGATAGACGGTCAGGCGGATGCAGGCATCGGCCGGGACGGCCGCACGGGCAGTGGCCTCGACCAAGCACCCCGGTGCTCCGGCATCGGTGATCAGCATGTCCTGCGCGCCGGCTGCGACCGGTCTCGCCACCTCCAGCTCCGCCGGGTAGATCGGCAGCAAGAGCCCCGCGGCGATGATCAGGCAGACGACGGCGAACAGCACGCGCCCAAGCATGGCCACAACATAATCGCAATCTGGGAGATCCGCCAGAGGCGGTCGTGCCAATTCCTTCCGGACTCCGGGCAGGCACCGCCTGCCGACCCGCCCGATCCCGGAATGAATCTGACCCAGCGCCCGGCGTGCCCCGGGAAAACCGGCTCAGCCCGATGGGGCGGATTGCCGCAGGCTCAGCCCTGGCGGACCTTGTAGCGCGGGTTGCTCTTGTTGATCACGAACACGCGACCACGGCGGCGCACGATGCGGCAGTCCTTGTGGCGCTGCTTGAGCGTCCGGAGCGAGTTGCGAACCTTCATCGGTCCTCTCCAGGAGGGCGTGAGCGCCGCGCCCTATTTCTTGCGCCGGAAACTCGAGAAGCGCCGGTTGAACTTGTCGACCTGACCGCCGCGCTCGAGCAGGCGCGAGCGGTCGCCGGTCCACGCCGGGTGCACCTTCGGATCGATCTCGAGCGTCAGCGACGCCCCTGGCTCGCCATAGGTCGAGCGGGTCTTGAAGGTCGAGCCGTCGGTCATCACGACCGTGATCTCGTGATAGTCCGGATGAATGTCCTTCTTCACCGGCTTTCTCCATCTGGCGCCGGCGGCTATATAGCCGGGGCGGCCCGGCCGGGCAAGGGGGCCCGGACGAGAGGGACTCAACTCCATAACGCAGGGAAGGGGCATGGACAGAGCAGGCCGCGGGCTCGGCGATCAGGACGCCGGCCGCGCCTCCAGCCGCGATCTCCAGCAGTTGCGCCGACTGGCCGGCTATCTGGCGCCTTACCGGTGGCGGGTCGTGGCGACGCTGGTGGCGCTGGCGCTGGCGGCGGCGGCGGTATTGGTGTTCGGCATCGGCTTGCGCTACCTGATCGACGGCGGCTTCGGCGCCGGGCGGGCGGGCGCTCTCGACCACGGCCTGAAGGCGTCGCTGATCGTAATCGTCGTGCTGGCCGGAGCGACCTTCGCCCGGGCCTACCTCGTGGCCTGGCTCGGCGAGCGGCTGGTGGCCGACCTGCGCGCCGAGGTCTACGCGCGGGTCACCGCGCTGTCGCCCGGTTTCTTCGAGGTCACCCGCACCGGCGAAGTGCTCTCGCGCCTGACCAGCGATACCGCGGTCATCCAGACCGTGATCAGCGCCAGCCTGTCGCAGGCGCTGCGTAACCTTTTGCTGCTGATCGGCGGCTTCGCGCTCTTGATCTATACCAACCCGAAGCTCACTGGCCTGATCCTGGTCGTGGTGCCGCTGGTGGTCGTGCCGATCGTCGTGATCGGGCGCCGGGTGCGTCGGCTGTCGCGTGCAGCTCAGGACCGGATCGGCGCGCTCGGCGGCCACGCCGAGGAGACCCTGAACGCGGTCCGGACGGTCCAGGCGTTCGCCCAGGAGGCTCGCGAGCGCCGGCACTTTGGCGACCTGGTCGAGCTCGCGTTCGCGGCCGCGGTCGGTCACGCCCGGGCGCGAGCGGGGCTCGCGGCCTGCGTCATCACGCTCGTGTTCGGCGCGATCGTGGTCGTGCTCTGGATCGGCGGCCAGGACGTGCTCGCCGGCAGGATCACCGGCGGCGAGCTCGCCGCGTTCGTATTCTACGCCTCGGTGGTGGCGAGCGCCGCGGGCGCGCTCAGCGAGATCATGAGCGACCTGCAGCGCGCCGCGGGTGCGACCGAACGCCTGTTCGAGCTTCTCGACACCAGGCCTGAGATCATCGCACCGGCCTCGCCCGCAACGCTGCCGAGCCCGGCGCGCGGCACGCTCCGCTTCGAGCATCTGAGCTTTGCCTATCCTGCCCACCCGAACCGGACGGTGCTGCGCGATTTCGATGCCGCCGTGGCGCCCGGCGAGACGGTCGCCCTCGTCGGCCCTTCGGGCGCCGGTAAGAGCAGCGTCTTCCAGCTGCTGCTGCGCTTTTACGATCCGACCGCCGGACGGGTATGCTTCGATGGCATCGATCTGCGCGACCTCGATCCGGCGGCGCTGCGCGCCCGGATCGGGCTGGTGCCCCAGGAGCCGGTGATCTTCTCGGCCAACGCCTGGGACAACATCCGCTACGGCCGCCCGGATGCCAGCGACGACGAGGTCCGGGCGGCGGCCAGCGCGGCGGCCGCGACCGAGTTCATCGAGCGCCTGCCCGAAGGCTTCGAGAGCTTCCTCGGCGAGAAGGGCGTGCGCCTGTCCGGCGGCCAGCGTCAGCGGATCGCGATCGCGCGCGCGATCCTGCGCGCGCCAGCGCTGCTGCTGCTCGACGAGGCGACCAGCTCGCTCGACGCCGAGAGCGAGCGTCTGGTCCAGGAGGCGCTCGAGCGGCTGCGCCGCGGCCGGACCACGCTGATCATCGCCCATCGCCTCGCGACCGTGCTCAAGGCCGATCGCATCCTGGTGATCGATCGGGGCCGGCTGGTCGCGACCGGCAGCCATCGCGAGCTGATCGAGCAGGACGGCCTCTACGCCCGCCTGGCCGAGCTCCAGTTCGACGTCGACACGCGGTTGGCCGCCGCCGAGTGAGCGAGGCGCCATTGGCCCCGACGCAGCCTGCTCCGGACCGCCTGCCGATCCTGGACGGCCACAACGACGCGCTGCTGGCACTCGCGCGCGACCCGGAGCGGCCGAAGAGCCTGCTCGAGCGCTCGGCGCGCGGTCATCTGGATCTGCCCAGGGCGCTTGAGGGCGGCTTCGCCGGCGGCTTCTTCGCGATGTTCACGCCCTCGGGGCGAGCCATGGGGCCGCGCCGGCGCGACATCGGCGCGAGCTACGAGCTGCCGCTCCCGCCGACCCCGAGCCTGGGCCGCGCCCAGCGCTTCACCGGCGCGCTCGCCGCTCGGCTGTTCCGGGACCAGCGCGCGGCCGGCGGCCGCCTTGAGGTCGTGCGCAGCCGGGCCGAGCTCGAGCGCTGCCTCGAGCAGCGCGTGCTGGCGGTGATCTTGCACATCGAGGGCGCCGAGGCGATCGACCCGGGGCTGGATGCGCTCGAGGTCCTCTATCAGACCGGGCTGCGCTCGCTCGGCCTGGTCTGGAGCCGGCCGAACGCGTTCGGCCACGGCGTGCCGTTCAAGTTCCCGAGCACGCCCGACACCGGGCCGGGCCTGACCGAGGCCGGCCAGGCGCTGGTCCGGGGCTGCAACGAGCTGGGCATCCTGATCGACCTCTCACATCTCAATGAGCAGGGCTTTTGGGATGTGGCCCGGCGCTCGAGCGCGCCGCTGGTCGCGACCCACTCCAACGCCCACGCGCTCTGCCCGAGTGCCCGTAACCTGACCGACGGGCAGCTGCACGCGATCCGGGACTCCGGCGGCATGGTCGGGGTCAATTTCGCGGTCAGCATGCTGCGGCCGGACGGCCGCCCGGAGCCCGAGACGCCGCTCGAGGTCATGCTTCGCCATTTCGACCATCTGATCGAGCATGTCGGCGAGGACCAGGTCGGCTTCGGCTCGGACTTCGACGGCACGATCGTGCCCAAGGCGATCGGCGACGCGACCGGCCTGCCGCGCCTCGTCGAGGCGCTGCGCGGCGCGGGCTACGACCAGCCGCTACTCGAGAAGCTCGCCTTCAGGAACTGGCTGCGCGTGCTCGAGCGAACGTGGCGGCCGTGATCACCGAGCGCGGCCTGAACGCCCCGGCCTACATGAAATCGAACTGGCTCTCGCGCGCGGTCAGCTCGAGGTAGCTGGAGGTGTTGCCGGCGGAGCCGGCGCCGTAGTCGGGCCTGAGCCGCCGATCGAGATATTCCTGCAGCGCCCGATTGACGATCCAGGCCGGCGACTGCTGCAGGCTGCCGGCGAGCGTCTGGAGCGGCTGCTTGAGATCGAGAGCCACTTCGACGGTGAGCACGTCCTCGCGATCGATCATCTGCGTGTCCTCCAAGAACCAAGCCCAAGTCGGTGTGCCGCGATTGTTTGTTTGCTTGCGGGGCACGCGCCCCGTCGTGCCGGCGCGGCGCGGCGCGCGCCGACACGAAAGAATGTTCAGGCTGCTGGTGGTGGCGGTCGTGGTTGCCAGACCTCGTCTGATCGGGGCGGCGGGCACCTGCCCGCGGCTCAGCGGGTGGTCAGCTTGATCTCGATTCTGCGGTTGCGCCGGTAGGCGATCTCGTCGTCGCGATCGTCGAGCGGCTGAAAATTGGCAAACCCGGCGACCGCGATCCGCTCGGGAGGGATGCCCTCGCTGACCAGGAACTTGCCGACGTTGATCGCGCGGGCGGCCGACAGCTCCCAGTTGGACGGGAATTCGGCGGTGCGGATTGGCCGGCGGTCGGTGTGGCCGTTGATCTGCAGCACCCAGGGCAGATCGCTCGGGATCTCAGCCGAGATCTGGCGCAGGCTGTCGGCGAGCTTGCGCAGCTCGTCCTGGCCGCTGAATTCGATGTCGGCCGAGGCGGTCGGGAACAGGACCTCGGACTGGAAGACGAACCGGTCGCCGACGATCCGCACGTCGGGCCGATCGCCCAGCAGCTGGCGCAGGCGACCGAAGAACTCCGAGCGGAACCGGCTCAGCTCCTCGACCTTGCCGGCGAGCGCCATGTTCAGCTTGCTGCCGAGATCGGTGATCGTGACCTGCTGCTCCTCGACCTTGGCCTCCTCGGCGTCCAGCGCCTGCTGGAGCGAGGCGAGCTGGACCCGGAGCGCGTTGATCTGGCGGTTCAGCACCTCGACCTGGTTCAGCGCCTCGCTCGAGAGCGCCTGCTCGGTCGCGAGCGCCTCCTCCTGGCGCCCCGCCTGGCGGAGCAGATCGGCGAGCCGGGTGTCGCGCTGCTCCAGTTCCCGCTGCGCGAGCATGGTCTGCTCCTGTTCGGTCGCGAGCCTGGCTGCCAGCTCGGAAGCCTGATCGCGCGCCTGGCCGAGCTCGAGCAGCAGCTGCTCGCGCGCCTGCTCGAGTTCCTCGGCGGTGGCGGTGCTGGTCTGGCGCTGGTCGCGCGCCGCCTGCAGCAGGGCAGAAAGCTCGGCCAGGCGCCGCACGCGCTCGGCGGCCTCGCCGCCCTCGGCGCTCAGCTGGGCGGTGAGCTCGGCAACCCGCTGCTCGCGCGCCGTCTGGTCCTGCCGGGCCGTATCGAGCAGCGCCTGCAGGCGCGCGACCTCGGCGGTCAGCGAGCCGCCCTGCTGGCGGGCGCTGTCCAGCTGCTCACTGAGATTTGCGACCCGCTGCTCGGCAGTGGCCTGCTCGCCGCGTGCGGCCTCCAGCAGCTGGGTGAGGCGCTCGACCTGGCTCGCGAGGTCCTGGGTCTGCTGTCCTGATTGGGTGACCGACTGGTTGAGCTGCGCGACCTGGCTCTCCAGCCCCTGGGCCTTGGCCTGGGCGGCCGCGAGCAGATCGGCGAGCCGTGCGATCTCCTTGGTCGCGGCGCCCTTGGCGGTCTCGGCGGCCTTGAGCACGGCGGTCATCTCGGCGACCTGGAGGTCGAGCTCGTGGCGGGTTTCTTGGAGCGCCTCGATGTCACGCCGGAGCTGGATCAGCTGCGCCAGCTGCGCCTCGATCGTCGCCTTGTCGGTCGTGACCGTCTGCTGCGCCTTCCTCAGCTCGGCCTCGAGCTTGGCCCGCAGGTCGGTGGTCCGCTCGAGCGCGGCCTGCAGCTCCTGGTTCTGCTCGGCCTCGCCGCGCAGCTCGTTCAGGGTCTGGGTGAGCTGCGCCTTCTCGTCCTGGAGCAGGAACAGCTGGTCGCGGAACTGGTCGCGCTCGGCCGCGGTCTCGGCCAGCTGGCTCGTAGCATCGTCGCGGTCGGCCTGGGCGCCCTTGAGGTCGGCCGACAGCTGGGCGACCGACAGGCGCAGCTCCGAGTTGGTCGCCTGCTCGGCGTCGAGCTGCGCGCTCAGCTGGTTGATCGAAGTCTCGAGGCTCTTGAGCTTGCTGTCCTTGCCCTGGAGCATCTGGTTGAGGAAGAACTGGCCAAGCACGAACACGACGAGCAGGAAGGTGATCGCCAGCAGCAGCGTCGACAGCGCATCGACGTAGCCAGGCCACTGGTCGATCGGGCGCAGCTCGCGGCGGGCTCTGGCCATCGGGGCTAGCTATCCGGACAACGCGCGCGGCTCGCCGGCGACCGCCGCGATCGTGCGCGCGACCATCTTGATCTCGCTGCGCAGCTCGTGGGTCATCTGGCTGCGGCCCTGCACGGCCTCGTCCAGGATGCGGGCGAGATACACGTCCATGTTGCGGATGTGATTGCGGGTCGCCTCGTCGAAGCCGCCACCCTCGGCCTCGGCCAGGCGGCCGAGCAGGGGCCGCAGCTCCTCCTGGCTCGAGATCAGGCGGGCGAGCAGCGCCTGCTCGGTCGCGATCTGATCGCCAAGCGAGCTCAGCCGCTCGGTCAGCGCGATCAGCCCCGAGTGCACGGTCGACTGATTCTCCTCGGAGCGGGCGACGGTCCGCTGCAGGCTGTCGAGATTCTCGGCGGTCTGCTCGAGCATCGCCTGGACATAGGCGGGGATGTTCATGTCGCCGCCGCCAAGGCCAGGATCGGCGCCGGTCAGCCGGGTCAGCCCGGACAGCCACTCCTCCATGTCGTTGTAGAAGCTGTTCTGCGCCTGGGTCGCCTGCAGGTCGAGGAAGCCCAGGACCAGCGAGCCGGCAAGGCCGAACAGCGATGCGCTGAATGCCGTGCCCATGCCCGCCAAGGGCGCCGCAAGGCCCGCCTTGAGCTCGTCGAAGACCATCACGAGATCGCCCTCGCCGACCGACAGCTCGTTGATCACCGAGCTGACCGAGGCGATCGTCTCGGTCAGCCCCCAAAACGTGCCGAGCAGGCCGAGGAAGATCAGCAGGCCGATCTGGTAACGTGAGATGTCGCGGCTTTCATCGAGCCGGGCGCTGATGCTGTCGAGCAGATGGCGGACCGAGATCGGCGCCAGCATCACCCGGCCTCGGCGCTCCTGCTCGCCGAGCGCGGTCGCGACCGGCGCCAGCAGCCGTGGCGCGGCTTGCAGCGAGAAGCCCGGGTGGCTGGTGCGGAAGGCCTCGATCCAGCGGATCTCCGGCTTGATCGCGAACACGCGCCGGAAAATGTAGACGATGCCGAGCAGCAGGATGCCGAGGATCAAGCCGTTGAGCAACGGGTTGTACAGGTAGATCCGCCAGATGACCTCGTAGGCGAACCCGACCGCAATGGCCGCCAAAACCAGGAAGACGATCATGCGGTTGATGAAACGCTGCGGACTGGTCATCGTCGGGCCTTCCCAACGCGGCTTCGACCTATCGAGGCTGCCATGCCCGCCGCCGAGCGCCAGCGGCCGTGCCTGGAGGCGCGGGTGAACACTACGCTATAACCTATTGACACGCAAACTTAACATTAAAGGCGCGTCGTCCCGGGCCGATTTCGCCCTGCGCGCGATCTCTGACGCCATTGGAACCCTTCAAGCAACCACCCGGAGAAGCTCGCCGAGCCGTTCGTACAACCCTGGGTTGCTCGCTAACAGCGTGCCGCGGCCGAACAGGTCGGGGTCGCCGTCGAGCCGGCCGATCAGGCCGCCGGCTTCGCGCACCAGCACGATACCGGCCGCGATGTCCCAGGGTTTGAGATCGTACTCCCAAAAGCCGTCGAACCGGCCAGCGGCGATGTAGGCGAGATCGAGCGAGGCGGTGCCGAGCCGGCGGATGCCCGCGACCTCGGCAGACAGACGCTCAAGCTGGGCGGCAAAGCCCTGCTTGCGGCCGGGCCAGTCGAGCACCGGAATGCCGGTACCGATCAGGCAGCTCGCGAGCTCGCTCCGGCGCGAGACCCGCAGCCGGCGATCGTTGAGATAGGCCCCGGCGCCTTTCTCGGCCGCGAACATCTCGTCCTTGATCGGGTCGTAGACGATCCCGGCGACCATCTCGCCGTGGCGCTCCAGCCCGATCGAGATCGCAAAGTGCGGCACCGCGTGCAGGAAGTTGGTTGTGCCGTCGAGCGGGTCGACGATCCAGCGGTGATCGGCGTCGTGATCGCCGAGCGCGCCGCTCTCCTCGAGCAGCAGACCGAAGCCCGGCCGCGCCCGGCTCAGCTCCTGACGAAGGATCTGCTCGCTGCGCCGGTCGGCGGCGCTGACGTAGTCGCCCGGCCCCTTGATCGACACCTGGAGGTGCTCGACCTCGCCGAAGTCGCGGACCAGGTGACGGGCGGCCTTGCGGGCCGCCTGCATCATCACCGTGATGTTGGCGGAGCGGAGCGCCACGGGCGCGCCTAGCCCCTGGCCCGTTCGACGTAGCTCGCCTCGGCGATGTTGACCACCACCCGCGTGCCGGCCTCGATGTGCGGCGGCACCATCACCCGGACGCCGTTCTCGAGCACCGCCGGCTTGTAGGAGGCCGCCGCGGTCTGACCTTTGACCACCGGATCGGCCTCGACCACCTCGAGCACGGCCGTGTCCGGCAGGTGGACCATCAGCGCCCGGCCCTCGTAGCTCAGCACGCTGAGCGTCATGCCTTCCTGCAGGAACGGCAGGCGGTCGCCGACCAGGCCTTGGTCGATCGCGAGCTGCTCGAAATTCTGCTGGTCCATCAGGTTGAGCTGCTCGCCCTCCTGATAGAGGAACTGGTACTGCTGCTCGTCGAGGCGCACCCGCTCGACCGTCTCGACCGCGCGAAAGCGCTCGTTGAGCTTGGTGCCGTCGACCATGTCCTTGAGCTCGACCTGCTGATAGGCGGGACCCTTGCCGGGCTTGACGTGCTCCGCCCTGGCCACCATCCAGATCCGGTCCTTGTGCTCGAGCACGTAACCGGGGCGGATCTCGTTGCCGCTGATCTTCATCGCGTCGTCAGTCCTTCGTCCGGCCCGTTTCAGATCCCGGCGATCGCCCGCCGCAGGTCCGCAACCGCTGCCGCCGGCCCGGCAGGATGCCGCCAGACCGCGCCGGACACAGCGATGAAATCCGCACCGGCGCGGGCGAGCGCGGCGCAGTCCACCAAGGCGGCATCGCCGTCGACCAGGCAGGGCAGCACGCACAGCTCGCTCCACCACGCGATCAGGTCGTACAGCGGAGCATCGGGCGCTCGGTCGGTCGCGCCGAACGCGATATAATCGGCGCCGGCCTCGCCTGCAACTACCGCGGCATCGCGCGAGCCGCCGCAAGCCACCCCGACGATCCGCCCGGGGCCGAGCCTGGTCCGGGCAGCGGCGGTGCGCCCGGCGGCGCCGAGATGGACGCCATCGGCGCCGACCTCGAGCGCCAGATCCGGATCGTCCTGGAGCAGAAACGCGACGCCGCGCGCGCCGCAGACCGGCCGCAGGTGCCTCGCCGCGGCGACGATCGACGCCGGCTCGGGACTCGCCAGGCGTAAGAGGAATGCAGCGCTGCCGCCGGCCGCCAGCGCCGCATCGAGCGCGGCCGCGAACGCCGCAGCATCCAGCGCCGGCGGGCTGACCAGGACCAGCTGGCAGCCCGCCTCGGCCGGATCGAGGGCCTTGGGCGCGCGGCTCACGCCTCGTTCAGATAGATCTTGACCACCTCATCGAGCAGGGCCAGCGCCTCGGCCTTGGGCCGCCGGAAGCTGTTGCGGCCGATGATCGAGCCGGAGCCGCCGCCGTCCCGGATCTGGCGGATCTCGTTGAGCAGGCCCTCGGTGTCCTTGGCCTCGCCACCCGAGAACACGACCAGGCGCTTGCCGGCGAACGCGCACTGCATGACATGCCGGATCCGCGCCGCCATGGTCGAGCGGTCGATGTCCTCGGCCTCGTACACCTTCTTCGCGGCGCCCAGATCGAGCTTGTCGGTCGGCGGCTTGACCTTGATCACGTTGGCGCCGAGCAGGGCTGCCATGTGCGCGGCGTAGGCCACTATGTCGAGCGCGGTCTCGCCGTCGCCCTTGCTGACCGCGCCGCCGCGCGGGTAGGACCAGAGCACCGCGATCAGGCCGTAGCTCTTGGCCTCGCGGATGATGTCGCGGATCTCCTCCATCTGGTCGTAGCAGGCGTCCGAGCCCGGATAGATCGTGAAGCCGACTCCGACGCACCCGAGCCGGAGCGCGTCCTTGACCGAGGCCGTGACCGCCTGGTCCGGGGTGCCGGCCGCGAGCGAGTTGGCGCTGTTCATCTTGAGGATCGTCGGCAGCTGGCCGGCAAAGCTGTCGGCGCCCTGCTCGAGCAGACCGAGAGGAGCCGCGTAGCCCGACAGCTCGGCATCGATCGCCAGCTGGTAGAGATAGTGCGGGTCGTACGCTTGTGGGTTGGCGGCGAAGCTGCGCGCCGGCCCGTGCTCGTAACCCTGATCGACCGGCAGGATCACCAGCTTGCCGCTGCCGCCGAGCCGGCCGTGCATCAGCAGGCGCGCGAGGTTGCCTTTCACGCCCGGCCTCTCGCCCTCGTACCAGGACAGGATTTCCTTGACTTTGGGTGTGAGCTGCATCGGTCGATTCCCTCCGCTGCAAGGACGTGGACCGCATTCTATATACGGCCCGCCCGCGGCCGTGCAACGCAAGCGGGCCGGTCCGGAGGGGAGCGCCGATCAGTCGAACCGGGTCATGCCGAGCACGAGGTTCCGGTCGCCGCGATCCAGCTGCCGGCGACCCGGACCGCGATCTGGGTCCAGGCTCCCCGCCGATCCGGCAGGTGCGGCATGGACCTGCCTCTGTCCCGGCTGGTCGGCAGCTTTACGCCGCAGCGATCAGGCCGCATCAAGGGCTTTGGTCGCCGTGGGCCAGCAGCCAGGCACGACAGGCGGAGGTTGCATCGGCACCCGCGGCCAGACTGAGGCAGACTGGTTGCGTGCTTTGATGGCGGAAGTCGGCCTCGAGCTGGGCCGCGATGTCGGCGAGCCGCAGCGCGATGTCAGCCGGGCCGGAGAAGACGAGCTTGCGGCAGCCGGCGCGCAGCGCCGCCATGACCACGCCCGCGTCGTCGCCGCAGTCGATCACCAGCTCCTGGCCGGCAAGCTCGCCCACGGCCTTGAGGTAGCCGACCCCGGCATAGCCGGCCGCAGCCGGCGCGCTTCGCAGCTCGATCACAACCCCGAACTCACGCGCCACCTCGAGCACGGCGCGCGCCTGCCCGAGATCGTGGACGACGACCTGAGGGGTCAGCGTCGGCGCAGCACCGCGACGCCCGGCAAGTCCTTGCCCTCGAGCCATTCCAGGAAGGCGCCGCCCGCGGTCGAGACGTAGGAGAACTGATCGAGCACGCCGGCCTGGGCGAGCGCTGCGAGCGTGTCGCCGCCGCCGGCCGACGCTCATCAGCTTCCCGACCGCGTGCGCTCGGCGACCCGCTTGCGCCACCGCGGCGGTGCCGGCATCGAACGGCGGGATCTCGAAGGCGCCGAGCGGCCCGTTCCAGACCAGGCTCCTGGAGTCGCTCGAGCAGGCCCAGGATCGCCTCGACGCTCGCCGGCCCGATGTCGAGGACCATCGCGTCCGTGGGCACCTGCTCGATCGGCACCAGCTTCGATGCGCGCCGGGCTCGAGCTCGCTCGCGACCTGGCCGTCGACCGGCAGCACGACCTCGCAGCCCTTGGCCTTCGCCTTGGCCATGATCTCGCGCGCGGTCGCCGCCATGTCCTGTTCGCAAAGCGAGCGACCGACCGGCGTGCCCTGCGCGAGAAGGAAGGTGTTGGCCATGCCGCCGCCGAGCACCAGGCGGTCGACCTTGGCGATCAGGTTGCCCAGCAGCTCGAGCTTGGTCGAGACCTTGGCGCCGCCGACCAGGGCGACGACCGGGCGCTCGGGGTGCTCGAGCGCCCGCGCGCAGCGCCTCGACCTCGGCCTGCATCAGCCGGCCCGCGGCCGCCGGCAGGCGCTCGGCGAGGCCGGTGATCGAGGCGTGCGCGCGATGCGCGGCCGAGAACGCATCGTCAACGTAGAGCTCGCCCAGGCTTGCGAGCTCGTCGGCGAACCCCGGCTCGTTCTTCTCCTCGCCCGGCGTGGAAGCGCAGGTTCTCGAGCAGCAGCACGCCGCCCGGCTTGAGCGACGCGACGGCGCGCTTGGCACGCTCGCCGATGCAGTCCTCGGCGAACCCGACCTCAATACCACCCAGAGCCTCGCCGAGCGGCCGGCAAAGCGGTCGGAGCGACATCGAGCTCTCGCGCTTGCCCTTGGGCCGGCCGAAGTGAGCCAGCACCACCACCTTGGCCCTCTTGTCGATCAGCTCCTTGAGCGTCGGCACCGAGCGCTCGATCCGGCTCGCGTCGCTGACCTCGCCGTCCTGCATCGGCACGTTGAGGTCGAGCCGGACCAGCACGGTCCGCCCGCCGACGTCGCCCAGGTCCTCCAGCGTCCGCAGGTCGCCCATCGAGGCCGTGCCGCCGGCTCACAGGCCGCCCAGGATCGCCGCGACGTCGCTCATGCGACAGGAAAAGCCCCATTCGTTGTCGTACCAGGACGCGACCCGGACCAGCCTGCCCTCGAGCACCTTGGTCGCCGAGAGATCGACCGTCGAGCTGTGGCTGTCGTGGTTGAAGTCGACCGAGACCAGCGGCTCCTCGTGATAGCCGAGCACGCCCTGCATCGGCCCGTCGGCCGCGGCCTTGATCGCCTGTTTGATCTCCTCGGCCGAGGTTTCGCGCGTCGGCACGAAGGTGAGGTCGACCACCGAGACGTTGGGCGTCGGCACGCGGAAGGCGACGCCGTCGAGCTTGCCCTTGAGCTCGGGCAGGACGAGGCCGACCGCGCGCGCGGCGCCGGTCGAGGTCGGGATCATCGACATGGTCGCGGCGCGCGCGCGGTGCAGGTCCTTGTGGAACACGTCGAGCAGGTTCTGGTCGTTGGTGAACGAGTGGATCGTCGTCATGTGGCCGCGCTCGATGCCGACCGCGTCGTTCAGCGACCTTGGCGACCGGCGCCAGGCAGTTGGTCGTGCAGGACGCGTTCGAGACCACCTGGTGCTCGGCCTTCAGCTGCTCGTGGTTGACCTTGTAGCAGACCGTGATGTCGGCGCCCTCGGACGGCGCCGAGACCAGCACCTTGCCGGCGCCCGCCTCGAGATGCCGGGCGGCGGCGTCGCGCTTGGTGAAGATGCCGGTGCACTCCATCACCACGTCGACGCCGGAGCTCGCGCCACGGCAGCTTGCCGACGTCGCGCTCGGCCAGCACCTTGATCGGCCCGGTGCCGCAATCGAGCGTGTCGCCCTCGAGCTGGACCTTGCCGGGGAAGCGGCCGTGGACCGAATCGAAGCGCGAGCAGATGCGCGTTGGTCGCGGGCGGCGCCAGATCGTTGATCGCGACCACCGTGAGGTCGGTCCGGCCGTCCTCGACGATCGCGCGCAGCACGTTGCGGCCGATCCGGCCGAAGCCGTTGATCGCGATGCGAACGCTCACGGGGTGTCCTCCTTCAGGTCGTGGTCGGCGCGACGGCTACAGCCGCCTGCGGACCAGCTCGACGATCCGCTCGGACGTGATGCCGAAGTGCTCGTACAGTTCCTCGTGACGGCGCCGAGGCGCCGAAACCGGTCATGCCGACGACGTCGTCCTCGCTGCCGCACGTAGCGGGTCCAGCCGAACGGCGCCGCCGCCTCGACCGCGATCCTGAGGCCGCTCGCCCAGAACTTCCTTGCGATAGGTCGCGTCCTGCTGCTCGAACAGCTCCCAGCAGGGCATCGAGACCACGGCGCAGCCGATGCCGTAGGCCTGGAGCCGCGTGCGCGCCTCGCGCGCGATCGCGACCTCGGAGCCGGTCGCGAGCAGCGTGACGGCGCGCCGGCCCTCGGCCTCCGCGCAGCACGTAGGCGCCGCGCGCCGCAGCGGTTGACGTCGTCGGCCTCGGTGCGCAGCGCCGGCAGGTTCTGACGCGTCAGCACCAGCGCCGAGGGCCCGTCGTCGCGCACCAGCGCGCAGGCCCAGCACTCGGCGGTCTCGACCGCGTCGGCCGGCCGGAAGACGGCGAGATTCGGGATCGCGCGCAGCGCGGCCAGATGCTCGACCGGCTGATGGGTCGGGCCGTCCTCGCCGAGCCCGATCGAATCGTGGGTCAGCACGAAGATCACCCGCTGGCCCATCAGCGCGGCGAGCCGGATCGCCGGCCGGCAGTAGTCGGAGAACACGAGGAAGGTGCCGCCGTAGGGATGATCACGCCCTTGTGCAGCGCCATGCCGTTCATCGCGGCGGCCATCGCGTGCTCGCGGATGCCGAAATGGATGTGGCGGCCGCCCGGCTGCGTCGGCGCTCAGCACCGCGGTCGCCTTGGTCCTGGTGTTGTTGGAGCCGGTGAGGTCGGCCGAGCCGCCGATCAGCTCGGGCACCGCGGCGGTGAACACCTCGAGCGCCTCCTGGCTCGACTTGCGGCTCGCCCAGGCTCGGCTGCTCGGCGACCAGGCGCGCCTTGTGCTCGCCGAGCACCCGGTCGAGGCCGCTTCGGCAGCTCGCCCGCCTGGACCCGCTCGAACTCGGCGCGCTGCCGCCGCTTCCTGCGCCGCCAGACGCGCTCGTCCAGGCGTCCCGCGCGCGCGGCGCCGCGGCGGCCGAAGCCGCGCCAGGCGCCGAGGATGCGGCTCGGGGATCTCGAACGGCGGATAGGGCCAGCCGAGCTTCTCGCGCGCGCCAGCGATCTCCTCGGCGCCGAGCGGCGAGCCGTGGGTCGCGGCGGTGCCGGCCTTGGTCGGCGCGCCATAGCCGATCGTCGTGCGGCAGGCGATCAGGCTCGGCCGGTCGGCGTCCTGCGCCTCGGCGAGCGCCGCCTCGATCGCGGCCGGGTCGTGGCCGTCGACCCGCGTGCCGTTCGCCAGCCGTAGGCGGTCGAAGCGCTTGAGCTGGTCGATCGAGGTAGGAGAGCGAGGCGGCGCCGTCGATCGTGATGTGATTGTCGTCGAACAGCACGATCAGCCGCGTCGAGCCGCTGATGGCCGGCGAAGTCGCAGGCCTCGTGGCTGATGCCCTCCATCAGGTCGCCGTCGCTCGCGATCACGTAGGTGCGGTGATCGACCAGCTCCGCGCCGAAGCGCGCGCGCAGGTGACGCTCGGCGAGCGCCATGCCGACCGCGTT
Organism: uncultured Alphaproteobacteria bacterium; assembly: GCA_963840925.1. Lineage (GTDB taxonomy): Bacteria > Pseudomonadota > Alphaproteobacteria > Geminicoccales > Geminicoccaceae > DATAOG01. The sequence continues at coordinate 78,016 of CAWJAY010000005.1, read as the reverse complement.
GCGCGAGCCCCTGGCCGAGCGGCCCGGTCGTGGTCTCGATGCCGGGCGCATGGCCGTGCTCGGGATGGCCCGCGGTGCGCGAGCCGAGCTGGCGGAAGCGCTTGCAGCTGCTCGATGTCCATGCCCGGATAGCCGGTCAGATGGAGCAGCGCGTAGAGCAGCATCGAGCCGTGGCCGGCGGACAGCACGAAGCGGTCGCGATCGGGCCAGTCGGGCGCCTGCGGCGTCGAACTTCAGGAACTTGCCGAACAGCACGGTGGCGACGTCGGCCATGCCCATCGGCAGGCCGGGATGGCCGGAATTGGCGGCCTGCACGGCATCCATCGCGAGCGCGCGGATGGCGTTCGCCAGATCGGCGTGGCCCGGCGCGCCGGCTGATCAGAGGCGGGATGGCGGCGGTCATGATCTCGGTTCACGGAATCCTCGATTGCGGCGGCGCCGCCGGCGGCGGCAGGCTGGCCCCCGGCTGCCGCGGAACGTGGCTGATCCGCCGCAAAAATCAACTCGAATCTCGCGCGCGAGTCCGGGGCGGCCGCGCAGCGCGAGTTGACGCGCTGCGTGGCCTGTGTCAACATCGTGCTTGCTAAACTGGTTGTTTTCGCGGAGCAGCAAACCTGAGTCGGGGGATCGACGACGCGGCATGTCGCAGCTCGAGACCGCACAGCGGCATCTGACCCGGGCGTTGAGGCGGCTCGAGGCCGCCTTGGAGCGCCGCTCGCGCGGCCCGCGCAACGGCTGGACGCGCGCCGCGAGGCGGACCGGTCGCGCCGAGCATGACGAGCTCGGCTCGCGACCTCGCGGTGCTGCGCGATCAGTGCGACCGGTTGAGCGTGGCGCTCAACGAGGCGCAGCACGACAACCGCACGCTGCGCGAGGTCAACGGCCGGTCGCGCGGCGGCTCGACAGCTCGATCGCCGAGCTCGACCGCCTGCTCGGGAGCTGAGGCCATGCCGATGGTCGAGATCACGGTCAACGGCCGCCGCCACATGGTGCAGTGCGGCGAGGGCGAGGAAGGCCGGGTGCGCCAGCTGGCGGCCTACGTCGACCGCCAGGTCGCCGATCTCGGCGCGCGGCCAGACCCAGCTCGGCGATGCCCGGCTGCTGCTGATGGCGAGCCTGATGGTCGCCGACAAGCTGTCGGACGCCTTCGACGAGATCAAGCAGCTGCGCACCGCGCTCGACGCAGCGCGCCGACGACGCCGAGCAGCGCGCGCGGCCGCGGCGGTCGAGGCAGGTCGCGGCCGCAGCTCGACGCTATTGCGGCGCAGCTGGAGAGCGCCTAACTAATCAGGCGCGGGTGCTGCCCGGTGCGTTAGGTCCTCAGACATCCCTGGGGCCAATATTCTCTGTAAGGGAGCTGTCCCTGCCGGGGCCCTGGTCCCGGTCACTACGGCGCCCACCTGCGAAGGCAGGCCACAGAGGACAGTAGCGACCGACGGCCATGGCGGCCCCGCACTCCCGTGTCCACTCGACCCCGCGAGCGCGATCCGCCGATCTGCCTGATCCTGCAGAGCTGGTCCGACGCAAGGCGGAGCTGCGGGCCGGCTGCTGGCGCGGCGCGCCGAGGTCGATCCCGGCCGAGGCCGCGCGCGCGCCGCCGCAGCGCCGTGGCCCTAGCGGCTGCTGCCGGAGCTGATCGCCGCCCGCCGCGGCGACCGTCGCCGGCTACTGGCCGCTCCCCGGCGAGCTCGACCCGCGCCCCGCGCTGCAGGGCCTCGCCGCGCGCGGCCATCCGCTCGCGCTGCCGCGCATGGCGGGCACGGCGGCGCCGCTCGCGTTCCACGCCTGGGCCTGGGGCCAGCCGCTGATCCGCGGCGGCTTCGGGGTCATGCAGCCCGACCCGGCGCGCGCCGCCCGGTCACTGCCCGAGGCGCGTGCTGGTGCCGCTGCTCGCGTTCGATCGCCGCGGCCACCGCCTGGGCTACGGCAAGGGCTACTACGACCGCACCCTGCGGCAGCCTGCGCGCGGCCGGCGGCAGCCCGGCTCGCGATCGGCCTCGCCTTCGCGCTGCAGGAGCTGCCGAGACGGTGCCCGCGGGCCCCTTCGACGAGCCGCTCGACGCGGTCGTCACCGAGCGCGGCATCCGGCGCTGGCCGCAGATGCGGACCGATGAGGATCCTGTTCTGCGGCGACGTGGTCGGGCGCGCCGGCCGCAAGGTCCTGCTGCAGCGGCTGCCCGAGCTGCAGCGCGCGCGCTCCGGCTCGACGCGGTCGTGGTCAACGGCGAGAACGCCGCCGGCGGCTTCGGCATCACGCCCGCGCTGTGCCAGGACTTCTACGACGCCGGCGCCGATCTGATCACCACCGGCAACCACGTCTTCGACCAGCGCGAGCTGATCGGCTACATCGAGCGCGACCCGCGCCTGATCCGCCCGCTCAACATGATGCCGGGCACGCCCGGCCGCGGCAGCGCGCTGGTCGCGCTGGCCGACGGCCGCCGGCTGCTGGTGCTGCAGGTCATCGGGCGGCTGTTCATGGGCAGCTACGACGACCCGTTCCGCGCGCTCGAGGCGAGCTCGCCCGATACCCGCTCGGCGCCAGCGTGCAGGCGATCGTCGTCGACCTGCACGCCGAGGCGACCAGCGAGAAGATGGCGATCGGCCATCTCGCCGACGGCCGCGCCTCGCTGGTCGCCGGCACCCACACCCACGTGCCGACCGCCGATGCCCAGATCCTGCCGGGCGGCACCGCCTACGTCTCCGACATCGGCATGACCGGCGACTACGATTCGGTGATCGGCATGAGCAAGGCGATGGCCCTGCAGCGCTTCCGCACCCATGTGCCGGGCCCGCGCAACACGCCGGCGCTCGGCGAGGCGACCTTGTGCGCGGTCTACCTCGAGACCGACGACGCGACCGGGCTCGCCCGCACGTTCGCCCCGGTCCGCCTCGGCGGCCGCCTCGCGCCGGTGCGCCCCGCCGAGCTGTGACGGCCGGGGCACGGATCTTTCTCAGAGAGTCGTCTGTTGATAGAGGTCGTCCGGGCCTCAGGGCCGCGGCTGGTTTACGTCGTCCGGCGGATCATGACGACACTGCTCGAAGAAGCCCAGACCTGCTGGCGCGTGACCCAGGCGCGACCGCGCTGCGCTGCTGATCGACGGCGCGGCCTATTTCGCCGCGCTTCGCCAGGCGCTGCTCGAGGCGCGGCACAGCGTCCTGATCATGGGTTGGGACGTCAGCAGCGGCATCATCCTCGACCCGGATGCCGGCACGCCGCCGCTCAAGGCGTTCCTCACCAGCTGCTCAGCGCCCGGCGCGAGCTGCGGATCCGGCATGCTGGTCTGGGACTGGGTGTTCTTCTTCGGCTTCAACCGCGAGTTCCTGCCGCAGGTCCGCTTCGGCCTGCGCAGCTCGCGCCGGCTGCAGCTTCGTCCTTGACAGCGACCATCCGCCGGGCGCCTGCCAGCACGAGAAGCTCGTCGTGATCGACGGCGAGCTCGCCTTCTGCGGCGGCATCGACCTGACGGTCGGGCGCTGGGACACGCCCGCGCATCGGCCCGACGAGCCGAACCGGCAGCTGCCGGGCAGCACGCCCAAGCCACCGTTCCATGACTGCATGCTGATGGTCGAGGGCGAGACCGCGCGCGACGCTCGACGAGCTCGCTCGCGAGCGCTGGCGGCGGGCGAGCGGCAGGCGGGTCCCTGCGCCGGCGGGGCGCGGGCGCTCGCCCTGGCCGGCCGGCATCGAGCCCTGGTTCGAGAACGCCACGGTCGGCATCGCGCGCACTCGCCCGCAATACAACGGCGAGCCCGCGGTGCGCGAAGTCGAGGCGCTCTATCTGCGCGCGATCGAGCAGGCGGAGCAGACCATCTACATCGAGAACCAGTACCTGACCGTGCCAGCGATCGCCGAGGCGCTCGCCGCCAGGCTCGAGGACCCCCGCGGGCCCGAGGTCCTGATCTCTCGGCCCCACGGTCTGCGAGGGTCCGGTCGAGACCGCCGTGATGGATCGCGGCCGCGCCGCGTTCCTGCAGCGGTTGCGCACCGCCGACGGCTCGGGACGACGGCTGCGCACATTCTATCCGGTGACCGCCGCCGATGGCGTCGCGACGCCGATCAATCTGCACAGCAAGCTGATGGTCGTCGACGACCGGCTGCTGGTGGTCGGCTCGGCCAATCTCGCCAACCGGTCGATGGGGCTCGACAGCGAATGCGTGCTGGCACTCGCCGCCGAGGATGCGCGCTCGCGGCTGGCGGTCGGCGGGCGCGCGAGACGCTGCTGGCCGAGCATCTGGGCTGCCAGCCGGCGGTGCTCGCCGGGGCGCATGCGGAGCAGGGCTCCTTGATCGCGGCGGTCGAGGCCCTGAACGGCGGGCCGCGTCGGCTCGAGCCGCTGGTCGTCGAGACCCTCGCGTTGCTGCCCGAGGTCGAGGCGAGCGTCGCGCTGACCGATCTCGACGAGCCGATCACGCTCGCCACGCTCGAGCAGCGACTGGTGCCGCCGACGCGCCGCCGGCGCCTGCGCCAGGCCATGATCCGCAGCGCCGCGACCCTCGTCCTGCTGCTGGCGTTCGTGCTGCTGCTGCGGGTCGAGTTCACCGACGGCAGCCGTGCCCTCAACGAGGTGCTGCAGGTCGCCGAGGCGCATCGGTTCTCCTGGGTCGGCGCCTGGGGCGTGCTGCTCGCCTTCGTGCTGGCCAGCCTCGTGTTCGTGCCGGTCAATCTGATGATCGTCGCGACCGCCGCCGCGTTCGGCGGTCTGCTCGGCTTTGCCTACGCGCTCGCCGGCTCGCTGCTCGCGGCGACCGTGGTCTTCGGCGTCGGGCGGGGTCTTGGCCGGGATCTGGTGCGCCGCTTTGCCGGCCGCTGGGTCAACGCCGTGACCCGCCGGCTCAGCGAGCACGGCCTGTTCGCGATGACCCTCTTGCGCCTGATGCCGTTGGCGCCGTTCAGCGTCGTCAATCTGGTCGCCGGCGCGTCCAGGATCCGGATCCGCGACTTCCTGCTCGGCAGCCTGATCGGCATGCTGCCGGGGATGGCGCTGATGGCCGTGTTTGGGGATCGGCTGGGCGCCTGGCTGCGCCGGCCGGACGCGGCCAACTTGCTCATCTTGGCCGGGGTCACGCTCGCGGCGGTCGCGCTGGCGATGGCTCTCCGGCGCTGGTCGATGCGACGGCGGCCGCAATGAGCGCGACGCTGCGCGTCGCGAGCTACAATATCCATGCCTGCCGTTGGCCTCGACCGCCGCCAGGATGTCGGTCGGATCGCGGCCGTGCTGGGCGAGATCGGCGCCGATGTGGTCGGACTTCAGGAGGTCGAGTTCGCGCCAGGGCCGGAGCGCGATCGATCAGGCCGAGGCGCTGGCGCTCGCGCTCGACATGCAGTGCATCGAGGGCCCCCTGCTGCATGGGCCGAGCGGCTGGTACGGCAACGCGCTGCTGACCCGGCGCACGGTGCGCGCGGTCCGCCGCGTCGTGTTCGAGGACCGCGGTCGCGAGGCCCGGGGCGCGATCGTCGCCGATCTGGCGGGCAGCGAGGGTCCTGGCTGGCGCGTGCTGACCACCCACCTCGACCTGCACTCCGGCTACCGCCGGCGTCAGTTCGAGGTGCTGCTGGACGAACTGCTGCCGGCGCTCAGCCTCGCGACCGTCGTGATCGGCGATTTTAACGAATGGTGGCCGTTCAGCCGCAGCCTCGGCGCGCTCCGCCGGCACGCCGTGCTGCCCTTTGCGCCCCGGACCTTTCCGAGCTTCTGCCCGCTGTTGGCGCTCGACCGGATGGCGCTTTCGGCCTGCCGCCTGCGGGGTGGCCTGCGCCGCCACGATACCGCGCTCAGCCGGATCGCCTCCGACCATCTGCCGATCTTCGCGGACGTGGTCGCAACCGCCGAACCACCGGCGTTCCCGGCCAACCCCTAGCTGTGGTTGCTATGAAGGTTGTTCATCCGGGGAAGCCCGGTCAGGCTGTTGGTTGCGACACTGCCAGCGCTGATCGGGAGATCACCCGGATGAACCTGCATAAGAATGCGCGTTTGATGCCGCAAGGTCAACTCCTGCTGGTGCAGCGGGTGATCGAGCACGGCTGGACGGTGGGGTCGGCCGCCGGCGCTGCAGGACTGTCGCAACGCCAGGCTTACCGCTGGCTCGCGCGCTATCGGGAGGGTGGGACGGCGGCGCTGATCGACCGCAGCTCGGCGCCGCAGCAGCGTCCGCGCCAGGTGTCGGACGGGCGCGTGGCCGAGATCGAGCGCCGGCGGCGGCAGCGCCTGAGCGGCCCGGCGATCGCGCGCCAGCTGGCCATGCCGGTCTCAACGGTCGGCGGCATTCTGCGCCGTCTCGGGCTGGGCAGGCTGAGCGCCCTCGAGCCCAAACCGCCGGTTGTGCGGTATCAGCGCGAACGGCCGGGCGAGCTGATCCACATCGACACCAAGAAGCTCGGGCGGATCGCGGCGATCGGCCATCGGATCACCGGCGACCGGCGCGACAGCAAGCGCGGCGCCGGCTGGGAGGCCGTGCACGTCTGCATCGACGACGCCTCGCGCCTGGCCTGCAGCGAGGTCCTCGCCGACGAGCGCAAGACCAGCGCCGTGCCGTTCCTGGAGCGCGCGCTCGGCTGGTTCGCGCGCCAGGGCATCACGGTCGAGCGGGTCATGACCGACAACGGTTCGGCCTCCCGAAGCCGCCCCTGGGGCCAGGCCTGCGGCGGGCTCGCGTTGCGTCACCTCCGCACCCGGCCGTACACGCCGCGCACCCACGGCAAGGCCGAGCGCTTCATCCAGACCAGCCTGCGCGAATGGGCCTATGCGCGCCCCTTTGCGACCTCGCGCGAGCGCGCCGCCGCGCTGATGCCTTGGCTCGACCATTACAACACCGCCCGGCCGCACGCCGCCCTGGCCCACCAGCCGCCGGTCAGCCGTCTGCGCCAAGCGGCGTTCCTCGGTTCGACCGAGGACATCGTTCCTCCGTCCCGACCTGTCATCACCCCCGACCGGTGCGACGGGGCGGTGCCAGGAGCGCCGCAGGCGACCGGCGCCAGCCGGCGCGCAGCGTCCTTGCGCCGCCCCGCCGGACCGGTCACGCTCCAACAGGAGGGAGCCCCAATGCTCGTTCACCTGAACAACGTTCGTGGAAACAACAGCTAGCCCGACCGGCACCCGGTCATCTGCTGGCCTTCGCGGTCGTGGTCATCATCGGCGAGCGGCCGGCGCTCCCGGCCAACCTCTGCTCCGGCCGTCACCCCCGGCCCGAGCGCCCGTTCCCCGCCGACGAGCCCGGCCGCGCCGCCCGCTCCGCCCCTCGCCCGGCCCGCGCTGGGCACGGATTCCCACGGTCGCATGGACCACCCGGCTGCCGGGTTAACGCACCTTCGTAAACATCCAGCTAACGCCGCTCGCAGGGCGCCGGGCTCAGGTCCGGGCGCGGATCGGTCCGTCGAGCCAGGCGGGGTCGCGCGCGAGCACCGGCAGCGGCCCCGGCGGCCGCTCGACGTGCGGCAGCGCCGCGAGCAAGCCCCGGGTGTAGGGGTGCTGCGCACGGTGCAGCTCGCTCGCCCGGCATTCCTCGACCACCCGGCCGGCGTACATGATCAGCACCCGATCGCAGAACGAGGCGACCAGGTTCAGATCGTGGCTGATGAAGATCAGGCCGAGCCCGCGCTCCTTGACCAGATCGTCGAGGATCGCCAGCACCTGCATCTGCACGGTGACATCGAGCGCCGAGGTCGGCTCGTCGGCGATCAGGATATCCGGGTCGGCGACCAGCATCATCGCGATCATGACCCGCTGACCCATGCCGCCCGAGACCTCATGCGGATAGCATTCGTAGACCCGCTCAGGATCGCGGATCTTGACCGCCGCGAGCATCGCCAGCGCCCGGCGCCTCGCCTCGGCGCGCGAGCTCCGGCTGTGGGCGCGGTAGGCCTCGCGAATTTGCCGGCCGACGGTCATCACCGGATTGAGGGAGAACTTCGGGTCCTGCATGACCATCGTGATCCGCCGGCCGCGCACTTCGCGCAGCGTCGTCTCATCGGCCGCCAACAGGTGGATGCCATCGAAGATCAGCCGCTCGGCGGTGACTATGCCGGGCGCCGGCACCAGCCGCAGGATCGCCCGTCCGACCGTCGACTTGCCCGAGCCGGATTCGCCGACGATGCCGAGCTTCTCGCGCCCGAGCGTGAACGACACGCCCCGCACCGCCTCGATCACCCGCGCAGGCGTCGGGTAGCGGACCCAGAGGTTCTGGACGATCAGCCGGGGCGACATCAGCCGAAGCTTAGCCGCGCCCGGCGGCCAGCGCCTAGCCCTCCTGTTCGCGGCTGGCCAGCGGAGTCCTCAGCCCGGGCGCCCGATCGACGCCTGACCCGGGTTGCCATACATCGCCGGCCGTTCGCTCCAGGATGGCGGCCACTCGAGCCCCTGCAGGTCGAGCGCGGCGAGCCCGAGCGCGCAGACCACGACCACTGCCGCCGCGGCCAGCGCCAATAGCGAGATGCCGCGCCCGCGCGGCGCGACCCCGGCGACCCGCCTCGGTGGGCGGGCGAGCGCGCCGGATTCGCCCGGCATTAGCTCCGGAAGCACGGAAAAGTCGGCCTCGGCGGCCATCGCCCTCGGCGCCCGGGGCACGCTGCCGGTGCCGACCGGCGGCGCGCTGCGCCGGGTCACCCGCCAGCCCGGCGCGCCTTCGACCGGCTCACCTGGAGACGCGGGCCGGGACGCGAGCGAAGGCGTCGTCGACGCGCCGGCCGCAGCCGGCCGCAGCCGGCGATCATCGCTGCCTGGCAAGAGCTCCTCCTCGGTCAGCGCGGCAGATCGACCGCGGTCATCGCCTTTCTAAGTAAGGGCAATGACCACAGGATTAAGCCCGAGGGGGTTTGTGGGGCGCACGAGTGTGGCATTGCTGCCGCGGCTCGCCAGGCCGGTCGGCAGCGCCTCAGCGCGCGGTCGCCTGCTTCGGGTCGAGGACGTCGCGCAGCCCGTCGCCCAAAAGATTGAAGCCGAGCGAGACGACGAAGATCGCGATCCCGGGCATCGTCGCAACCCACCACTGCTCGAGCAGATACTGGCGGCCCGAGGAGATCATGGCACCCCATTCGGGCAAGCGGCGGCTGGGCGCCGAGGCCGAGAAAGCCCAGGCCCGCGGCGGTCAGGATGATGCCGGCCATGTCGAGGGTCAGGCGCACGATCAAGGAACGTCGTGCACAGCGGCACGATGTGGCCCCAGATGATCCGGCCGCTCGACGCGCCCTGCAGCCGGATCGCGGCGATGAAATCGGAGTTGCGCACGGTCAGGTCTCGGCGCGGGCGATCCGGGCATAAGGCGGCCAGGCGGTGATCGCGATCGCGGTGATCGCGTTCTCGATCCCCGGACCGAGCGCGGCGACGAAGGCGAGCGCCAGGATCAGGCGCGGAAAGGCGAGGAAAACGTCGGTGATCCGCATCAGGACCACATCGAGCCAGCCGCCGACGTAGCCCGCGACGGTGCCGACCAGCAGGCCGACCGGCCCGACGATGCATCACCACCAGCCCCACGATGTAGAGGGTCAGCCGGGCGCCGTAGACGATCCGCGAGTAGATGTCGCGGCCGAGCTCGTCGGTCCCGAGCCAGTGCGCGGCAGACGGCGGCTGCAGCCGGTCGGCCAGGACCTGGCTGGTCGGCGGATGGCTCGCGAGCCAGGGCGCCAGCGCGGCGGTCAGCAGCAGGCTCGACGACGATGCCGAGGCCAATCATCGCGAGCGGGTTTCGCGCGAGCGCGAGCCAGGCGAGATAGGCGCGCCCGAGCCGCGCCTGCAGCCCCGAGGCCGGGGTTTCCGACAGCAGCCAGGCGCGCCAGGCCGCGCGCGCGAGGGCAGGGCGATGCTCATCCCGCGCAGCTCAGTGCCTTGCTCGAGACCGGCGCCAGCGCGAAGCCACCGAAGGTTTGACGTAGGTCACGGTCCTCGCGCGACGGGCGACCAGCGAGCAGCTCCCGAGCGTCATCACGCCAGGTGGCGGTTCGGGCGGCGGGCTTCGCGGCAAACGGCCGGGGCGATCATCGCTTTCGGACCGCTGCGCCAGCACCGCGTCCGCCACGCCCTCCGCCAGCTGCGGGGGCGGTGAAGCCAGCTGCGCCACGACCCGGCCGCGTCATGACCATCTCATCTCGCCGGCGGCAGCGAGACGCACGTACCGCTGAGCTTGTTCTTGAGGGTCTTGGTCCCGATCGCGCGCATCGCGCTAGCAGCGCCGACGGATCGGGCCCAGTCGCCCGCGTATGACCTTCTGTGCGCATCATCGTCAGCTCGGCGCGCCCAGGACAGCGGTGGTCGCCTCAGGCTTGGCCCTCGTGGCGTGGCAGCTCGTCGTCGACCTGAGCCAGGACAGCTGGCTCGCGGTCCACATATGGAAAGCCGGCGCGATCCGCTCCGGATCATCCAGGCTCGCGAGCGTGACACAGACATAGTCATCCTCGTCCGCAATCGTGCAGATCGAGGTGCCGCAGCGTCGGGCAGAAGCCGCGCCGCAAGTTCGGGCGAGGAGCGATGATAGGCAGGCTCGCCTCGCGGTCGCAGGCGAAGCCTGCTGAGCGGAAGTTGACCCAGGCGGGGCAGCGGCGCGCCGACGCTCGCGTTGGCACATGCGGCAATGGCAGTAATGCGGCCGGTGCGGCGCGCCGCTCGCGCTGATAGCGGATGGCGCCGCACAGGCAGCCGCCCTGTAGATCTCGCTCGGCCATGGCGGGTCCTCCAAGAGGGGCTTCGCGCTCAGCGGGCGCGGGGGTCGAGCAGGCGGTAGCAGCACGTCCGAGAGCAAGTTGAGCCCGATGAACACGCGAGCCGACCACGATCGTGCCGCCGAGCACCGCGTTCATGTCGGCGTTCAGCAGCGAGTTGGTGATGTAGAAGCCGAGCCCGGGCCAGGCGAACACGGTCTCGGTCAGAACCGAGCCCTTCGAGCAGGTTGGCATAGGACAGGGCGATGACCGTGGCCAGCGGCACCGCGGTGTTGCCGAGCGCATGGCGCCACATCACCCGTGCCTCCGACAGCCCTTTGATCCGGGCGGTCGTGATGTATTCCTGGCGCAGCTGCTCGATCATGAAGCTCCGGGTCATGCGGGCGATGTAAGCGAGCGAGAAGTAGCCGAGGATCGAGGCCGGCAGAATGATGTGCTCGAAGGCGTTCCGGAACACCTCCCACTCGCCCGCGAGCGCGGCGTCGAGCAGGATCACGCCGGTCACCGGGTCGACCAGGCCCTCGTAGAACACATCGAGCCGGCCGGGCCCGGCGACCAGTCGAGGTTCGCGTAGAACACCAGCAAGCCAACCAGACCCAGCCAGAACACCGGCACCGAATAGCCGATCAGCCCGAGCAGCGCGGATCGCGTGGTCGAGCCAGCGGCCCTGCCAGACCGCCGCGGCGACCCCGATCGGCACGCCGAACAGCGACCCCGAGCAGCGTCGCGAGCGTCGCCAGCTCGAGCGTCGCCGGAAACACCCGGGCGATGTCCGCCAGCACCGGATTGGCGGTCAGCACCGACTTGCCGAAATCGCCCCGCAGCACGTTGCCGACGTAGACCAGGAACTGCTGCCAGAGCGGCTTGTTCGAGGCCGAGCTCGATTTTCGCCTGCTCGTAGATTTCCTGGGACGCCGCGCGGTCGCCGACCGCCGCCAGCACCGGGTCGATCGGCACCACCCGGCCGATCAGGAAGGTGACCAGCAGCAGGCCGAGAACGTGAAGGCCAGCGTCAGGATCAGCCGGCCGGTCACCAGCAGCGACCGGTTCATCGTCCGTGCCTGTCCGTGGGCCCGGCACTATTGGTCATCGGACTGCCCTGGATGCGCAGCAACGGCAGCAAGCTGGCGTGACCAGCTATGCCCGCTTCTGGTCGAGGCTGGGCAGAAACATCACCAGCAGGCCGATCGCCGGCAGCAGCGCGCAAAGTTGGAACGCCCCCTCAATGCCGCGGGCGTCGGCCAGCCAGCCGATCAGGACCGCACCGATGCCACCCATGCCGAACGCGAAGCCGAAGAACAGGCCGGCGATCATGCCGACGCGGCCCGGCAGCAGTTCCTGAGCGTAGACGATGATCGCCGGAAAGGCCGAGGCCATGGCCAGGCCGATCAGCACCGCCAGGACGTCGGTCCAGAACAGGCTGACGAACGGCAGCGCCAGGCTCAGGGGTAGCACGCCCACGATCGAGATCCACAAGATCGGCTTGCGGCCGATCCGGTCGCCGATCGGGCCGCCGACCAGCGTGCCGACCGCCACCGCACCCAAGAACAGGAACAGGTGGATCTGGGCACTGCCGACCGAAACCGCGAAGCGGTCGATCAGGAAGAATGTGTAGTAGGAGGCAAAGGCCGCCATGTAGAAGTTCTTGGAGAAGGTCAGCGCCAGCAGGATCGCGACCGCCGTGATCACCCGGCTGCGCCCGACCGGAGACATCACGGTGGCCGCCGCGCCAGCAGTCCGGCGCAGCACCAGATGGTCACGGTACCAGACGCCGACCCGGCTCAGGATGCCAACACCGATCACGGCCGCGAGCGCGAACCAGGCGATGTGGAGCTGGCCGTTGGGGATCACCAGCAGCGCCACCAGCAGCGGGCTGACCGCCTGCCCGGTATTGCCGCCGACCTGGAAGACCGACTGGGCGAACCCGTAACGCCCGCCCGCGGCCAGCCGCGCCACGCGCGACCCCTCGGGATGGAACACCGAGCTGCCGATGCCGATCAGGGCCGCAGCCAGCAGCATCGTGGCGAAGCCGCTGGCGGCCGAGAGCACCAGCATGCCGACGAAGGTCGCGGCCATGCCGACCGGCAGTGAGAACGGCTGTGGGTGCTTGTCGGTATAGAACCCGACGATCGGCTGCAGGACCGACGCGGTCAGCTGGAACACCAGCGTGATGATCCCGATGTGCACGAAGTCGAGCGCCAGCGGCTCCTTGACCAACGGATAAATCGACAACAGCGCCGACTGCATCGTGTCGTTGAGGAAGTGCCCGGCACTGATCGCAAAGAGGATCGGCAGCACCGCCGTGCTCGCGGTCCGTGCCCCCGTCGCCGCGCTTGCGCTGCTTGCCGCCATGACGCCGTCGTGTCCTTGGGTGGTGTCCCGGATCCGCTCGGGACGCCTACGATCTAAGCCGGGAGGCCGCGGATGCCAGTTCCACGGCGGCCATTGTGGGGTCCCGGTGCCCGGTCAACAAGGGATCGCGGCGTCGCAGGGGAGGTGCAGACCGCGCTGCGGTCCCGGCCGCCGCTTCTCCCGGAACCACCTGCTCCGCTACTGTGATCAAACGGCGGCGTTGACGCTAAGTCGCTGGTCATCGGGAACCGCTGACGATCCATGCACACGGCCCTGCTGCTGGCGCTTCATCGCGTCGTAGGTCGCATATTTGTACAATTCGACTAGGCTCGGAAAGTTGAAGCAGGCATCGATGAACACCTGGAAGGTCGCGTTCATCTGCATCGACAACAGACCGATGTCGATCAGCTCGATCGATTGCTCGCCGAGCATGTGGGCCCCGATCAGCCGCATGTCGTCGGCGTGGTAGATCAGCTTGAGGAAGCCGGCATCGTCGCCGATGACGCCGCCACGGGCATTGTCACGGTAACGAGCCCGGCCGACGACGTAGGGAATGCCCTTGCGTTGCGCCGAGTCTTCGGTCTCGCCCACCATCGAGCATTCGGGGATGGTGTAGATGCCGTACGGCATCAGCTTTGCCATCTGCTGCTTGTACTTCAGATCGAACGCATGGACCATCGCCATGCGCGCCTGCTCCATCGAGCTCGAGGCCAGCGCCGGGAAGCCGATCACGTCGCCCGCGGCACGGATGTGCGGCTGTGCGGTCTGAAAGGTCTCGTTGACCGTCAGAAGACCGCGCGCATCGGTCGCGAGCCCGGCGTTCTCCAGCGCCAGGCCGTCGGTATTGCCGATGCGGCCCGCCGTCACCACGATCGCGTCCGCCCTGAGTTCGCGCCCGCTGTCGAGCGACAGCGTGTACGGCGGCCCCTCGCTCACTCTCTCCACCCGGGTTGCCGGCATCAGGTCGATGCCGGTCTCGATCAGGCTCTGCTGCAGCAGCGTCGAGACCTCGGAGTCGAGAAAAGGCAGCAACGTATCGCCGGCGTCGATCAGGCTGACCGAGCAGCCGAGCAACGCCATGATGCAGGCGTATTCGCAGCCGATCGGGCCGGCGCCGATGACGGCGAGGCTCGTCGGCATGCAGTTCGCGCGCATGAACGTGTTGGAATCGTAGACCCGGTCGCCATCGAAGTCGAACTGAGGCGGGTGGTAGGGCCGTGAACCGCAGGCGATCAGGACCACGTCCGCCGAGAGCAAGGTCGGCTGTCGCCGCCGATGCTCGACCGTGACCGTATGGGGGTCCAGGAACGAAGCCTGGCCCGGGAAGACATCGACATTGTGGGTGTCGAGGTTGGTCGCGACCTTGAACCGATAATCGCGCACGATCGCGTGTTCCTGCGAGAGGAAATCCCGCAGCGTCGCCCTTTCCTTCATCCGAAAGTCGATGCCGTGCAGCTTCCGGGTCCGAAAGCCCGCGAGATAGAGCGCGGTCTCCCGCAGCGCCTTGAACGGGATGCTGGTATTCGCGACCGCGCCGCCGAGCGCCGGGCTTTTCTCGACCAGCGCCACCCGCTTGCCGAAGTAGGCCGCCTGCGCGGCCCCCTTCTCGCCCGCCGGACCACCGCCGATCACGATCAGATCGTACTCTTGAGACGTCATCGATGCCTCCCTCAGAGCAAGAGCGCGGCTGCCTTCTGGTCCGCGGGTCGTCTGACCGGGCGGGCGGTCAAAGCTGGAGGTTCATTGCCCAAGGTTCCCTGAAGCGCGCTGGTTGTCGGCACGATTGTCGTCCGCCGAGCCGTCGAGGTCAAACGGGAACCCCCGTCGGGGGCGGGTCCCTTGCGATGTGCTCTTCGGCGGTGTCCCGGCCCCTGACGTTTGCCAACAGCCGGGAGCGGCTCAGCCCTTGTGGCCCTTCCAGTACTTGTTGTCGTCGAACGAAGGGCCCCAGATCATGCCCTCGACGTCGGCGCGCTCGGCGATCACCTCGATGTCCTGGAACATGATCACGAACGGTCCGTCCTTGAGCACGGCGCGCTGCAGTTCCTCGTACATCTCCGCCCGCTTCTCCCGGTCGCGCTCGAGCACCGCGGCCGCGGTCTTGGCGCTGAGCTCCGGGATCTCCCAGGCATTGCGCCAGGCGAGCTTGCCGGCCCAGGGCGCGCCGTCGGCGTTGTCCGGATTGGACGCGAAGGTGTCGGCGTTGGTGTGCGGGTCCTGATAGTCCGGGCCCCAGCGGCCGATGTAGATGTCGTGAGTGCGCGCCCGGTACTTGGTCAGCGTCTGCTTGTTGTCGCCCGGCAGGATCTCGAGCCGGATGTTGGCCGCCGCCCAAGCCGCCTGGATCACCTGCGCCATGTCCAGGATCGGCGATGAGTTGCGGGTGTCAATCGTGACCGCAAAGCCGTCCTCGAGGCCTGCCCGCCGCAACAGATCCTTCGCCTTGTCGACGTCGAGCTGATAGGGCTTCTCGTCGAGCGCGCCGAGAAAGCCCCGCGGCAGGAACGTCTGGTGCACGACCGCCGAGCCCTTGACGATCGTATCGGCGATCTCCCGGTAGGGGATCAGCCATTTCAGTGCCTCGCGGACCTCGGGCCTGGCCAGATCCTGATTCTTTTGATTGAGACCCAGATAGTAGATCGCCCCCTTGGGCACTTCGCGGAGCACTATCTCGGCGTGATCCCTGAGCGCTGCCATCTGGTCGGCCTCGAGGTTGCGGGCGATGTCGATGTCGCCCTTCTGGAGCAGCAGCATCTGGGTCGCGGGCTCGGCGATATGGCGGGTGATCACGCGCTCGAACCCGACCTCGCCCTGCCAGTAATTCGGATTCTTCTCGATGATCAGGCTCTCGTTCGGCTTCCAGGCGCGCAGCTTGAACGGCCCGGAGCCGGCGGACGCGGTCTTCAGCCAGTCGTGGCCGAGATCGCCGTCCTGCTCGTGCGCCATGACCAGCTGCTTGTCGACCACCGAGCCTACGGTCGCCGTCAGGCAATAAAGGAAAAAGGTTGGGGCGTAGGGCTGGTCGAGTGCGACCGTGAAGGTCCGAGGATCGACCACTTTGATCCGCTGCTCGACGTTTTCGGCGGTGAAGCCGAACTGGCTCAGGATGAAGCCCGGCGTCAGGTTCAGCTTGACCCCGCGCTGCAGCGAGAAAACCGCATCCTCGGCGGTCAAGGGGTTGCCGGAGTGGAAGCTGATGCCGTCCCGGACCTTGAAGGTATAGGTCTTGCCGTCGTCGGCGATCGACCAGCTCTCGGCGACGTGGCCTTGCAGATCCTCGACGTCGTCGGCCGGGTAGGTGACCAGGCGGTCGTAGACGTTGGCGGCGTATTCGGCGCCTGTGAACTCGAACACCTCGGCCGGATCGAGCGTGATCAGGTCGTCGATCTGGTTGGCCATGACCAGCGTGTCGCCCGGCGTCTTGGCATGCAGCGCCGGCATGAAGAAATAGAGTGCCAGAAACAGGAAGAAGCCGAACCAGAGCCGTGACCGCCTGGCCATCTTCACTCTCCCCGAATCGCATCGCTGACGGTACCCTGCCACGGCTGCCTCCTTGCGCTTAGCCCAGCCTTGCCCCAGGCCGCCCGCCTGTCAACCGCCCAAACCGCCAGTTTGCCGGCACCAGGGAGCACCCGCGATCGCCTTGAGCCCGCTCACCTCCGACGCTGGCTTCAGCTTGGCGTCGGCGAGTTGCGTCCGTGGCGGCGTTTTGCCAGGTCGGTTGCGGCTTGAGCTCGGGATGCCCGCTTGAGGGTCCCAAGTCCGCCGCATCCTCACGCCGCGGGTCGCTTCTCGCATCGAAGTGCCGTGGTGCTTGGGTCGACCATCCGACCCGCCGCTAGCCGAGTGGCAGTCGGGCGAGGCGCTCGGTCAGCAGCGCGAAAAAACCGTCGGCGTCGAGCTCGGAGAGAACCTTGGCGTTGGCCGGCTCGGGGCCGCGGTTGAGGCGGCCGTGGCCCTGCCAGTCGACGACCGTCCGGCCCATCGTGAGCTCGCTTTGGGTCTCGATCGCGACATGGCAGTCGCGGCCTTTGAACAGCTCCGGGCGCAATAGATAGGCGATGACGCACGGATCGTGCAGCGGCGCGCCCGGGCGCCCGCGCTGGGTCTGGTCGTAGATGTTGTAGAACTCGAGCAGGCCCGTGACCGCGGCGCTGACTTCGGTGCCGAGCGCCCGGATCGCGGCCAGCCGCTCCGGCGTGACCACCGCCTGGTGGGTCAGGTCCAGGCCGCACATCACGATCGGCACGCCGGCGCGGAACACGACGTCCGCGGCCTGCGGATCGACGAAGATGTTGAACTCGGCGGCCGGCGTCACGTTGCCGAGCCCGATCGCGCCGCCCATCAGCACGATCTCGCGCAGCCGCGGCACGATCTCGGGCGCCTTGACCATGGCCATCGCGACGTTGCTGAGCGGGCCGGTCGGGCAGAGCGTGATCGTGCCCGCCGGTCGGGCGCGGAGCACCTCGATGATCGCGTCGACCGCGTGGCCGTTGGCGAGCGGCGTCCGGGGCTCCGGCAGCGGGTAGCCATCGAGCCCGGTCGCGCCGTGCACGTAGTCGGCGTTGACCGACCTGCGCACCAGCGGCCGGGCGCAGCCGGCGTGGACCGGGACGTCGCTCCGGCCGGCCAGCTCGAGCACCTTGCGGGCGTTCTTCTCGGTCAGCGCCAGCGGCGCGTTGCCGGCGACCGTGGTGACCGCCAGCACGTCCAGCTCGGCCGGCGAGCCGAGCGCAAGCAGCAGCGCCAAGGCGTCGTCCTGGCCCGGGTCACAGTCGATGACGATCGGTTGGGGCGTCATGGCGATCCTGACCTCCTCGCGGCCATCGCTGCCGGGCAGCGCGGCGCCGGCAAACCGGCAGCGCTGCTGCCTAGCCCGACCACTCGATCGTGAGCTCAGCGGCGTCCGCATGCGGCACCGCGGGCGGCTTGCCCTCGATGCTGCCGAGGTGGACGAAGCCGACCAGCCGGTCGTCCCGAGCCAGGCCAAGCGCTGCCTTGACGTGCTCGTCGTAGGCGTTGGGCCCGGTTAGCCATTTGCCGCCGAAGCCCTGGGCGTGGGCCGCGATCAGCAGGTTCTGAACCGCCGCACCGGTCGAGAGGATCTGCTCGACCTCCGGGATCTTGGGGTGCTGCGGGTCGATCTTGGCCACGACCGCGATCAGCAGCGGCGCGCGCAGGGGCCGGGCGCGCTCCTGCTCGAGCGCCGCATCGGGCGCGTCCGGCTGCCGCTTGCGCAGCGCCTCGGCAAACACCTCGCCGAGTCGGACCCGCGCCTCGCCCCGGATCACGAAGAAGCGCCAGGGCCGCAGCCGGCCGTGGTCGGGGGCGCTGGCGGCCGCCGCCAGGATCCGCTCCAGCGCCGCGCCCGCGGGTCCCGGCTCGGCGAGGAACGCGGGCGCGATCGAGGACCGGGTGATCACGGCTTCGAGGGCTTCCATCAGGGCCTCACGCGGTTACGCTCATCCGGCGCCGTTTCTGCGCCGCCCGCGCCCCCAAGACAAGCCCCGGAGCCGGTCCGGGACCGTCTTAACGGTCGCGCAATCTGTCCGCGATATCGTCTGATAAACATCTTTCGTGTTGCGCTGCCACATTAGCGAAACGCTTGCCCGCCTTGGCCGTTATTGCCTATGTGATGCAGTGCACAAGCGGGCGGCGCGGTCAGCCGCGGGTGGGGGAAGCGCGATGGATCGCCACGGCTACTTCTTCGACGACCTGGCGCTCGGCATGAGCCGGGTGTTCAGCAAGACGATCACCGAGGCCGATCTGTTGATGTTCGCCGGTGTCAGCGGCGATACCAATCCAATCCATCTCGACCAGGACTTCGCCAGCCGGACCATGTTCGAGGGCCGGATCGCGCACGGCATGCTGACTGCGAGCCTGGTCTCGACCGTGCTCGGCACCCGGCTGCCCGGGCCGGGCGCGGTCTACGTCAGCCAGAGCCTGCGATTCCTCGCCCCGGTCCGGATCGGCGACACCGTGATCGCCCGCGCCTCGATCGCCGAGCTATTGCCCGAGCGCAACCGTGTCCGCCTGCAGACGATCTGCATGGTCGGCGAGCGCAAGGTGCTGGACGGCGAGGCGATCCTGATGGTGCCGCGCAAGCCCAACGGCGCCTGAGCCGCCCCGGGGCGTACAACTACTTCAAGGGCGAACTGAAGGAAGAAGACCCCGCGTACCGGAGCCGGGCGGCAGCTGGGCTCACGAGCCATAGCCTGCTCGCGGCCTATCGCGACAAGCTCGAGGCTGCGCTCGCCTGGCTCCAGCGTTGGATGGGCGGGCCGCTGTCGCTGCGCGCGCTTGGCGTCTGCATCACCGTCTCGATGGTGTATTCGATCGTCTTCTTCATCGGCTCCTGGGCATTGGACGGGCCGGGGACGGTGGGCCGGGTCGTGCTGCTGCCCGACCTGGCCTGGTGGCAGCAGGCATTCTGGGGCTCGATCCTTCTGGTCGGGCTGCTTGGGCTGCTTCTGCTGGCGCTGTTCAGCGCGCGCATAGATCGCGCGCTGGAGGGCAGGCTCAGGCACTGGTTGCAACTGCGGCTCGGCGATCGCGCGGAGTCTGAGGCGAGGCGATGGTACCGCATCGCGGGCGCCACGGCGGTGGCCAGCATCTTCCTGGTCGCCACCGGTTTTTTGGGTTTTTACGGAACTTTAGCCTTAGCCTTAGCCTTAGCCCTAGCCGGAGCCTTGGCCTTAACCGGAGCCGCAGCCGTAGCGGCAGCCTTAGCCTTGCTTTAGTCTTAGGCTTAGCCGGAGCCTTGGTCTTAACCGGAGCCGTAGCCGTAGCCGGAGCGCCGTAGCCGTAGCCGGAGCCTTCGCGCCGGAAACCTTCGGATCCGTAGCCGGAGCCTCAGCCTTAGCCGGATTGGGAGTCGTATTCGGAGCCGGAACCGGAGCCTCCGTCGCGTTCGGCGCGGGATCTACGCCCGGCAACATCGCAGACATCACGTTTCTACTGTTTTTCGTGGCTCTGCCGTTCGCCAACGCGCTACTCGACTGGCCGTCCTGGTGGCTCAGTCGGAAGCTTGGTCAGCATCTTCTGAGCATTGTCCCGCATGGGGAGTTCGAAGGCGTTCAAGCTGCCGGCACGGAGACCGGACGCGCGCCAGCCCCGAGTTGGGTTGGTGGGGCTTTGCTCGTCCACGTTCTGCTTGATTTCGCGGCGGCTGTGCTCTGTCTTTGGGGGCTGGCGGTCCTGCTGCCGTTCCTGATTGAGCTGTTCAATCTGTGGTCCGAGGCGCACGGCCAGCCGAGGCCGCTCGCCCTGCGGTCCTTTCTCGCCGAGGCGGTCGCCCGGCCCTGGCCGTACGGACTCTGGGTGCTGGCGATGCTGCTCAGCACGCTGTTCCCGACCTTGCTGCACGCCATGGCGCTGGTCGCGAGGCCGGTCATGCTCTGGCTCCGCAAGACCGAAGCCCGCGAGCAGATCGCCGCCGGTCTGATCCTGGACCAGCCATCGCCGGCGGCGATCCGGAGTGCCGCCTGGCACATGACCTGGACTTGGCTGATCGCGATCATCGCACCGCTTCTGGTGCTGGCTGGGCTCGTCCTGGCGATCGGCGCCATCTGGCGGCCGGTCGGCGACCTGCTGCTCGGCGCGGCGTTGGACGGCATGGGCCTCGCTCTGCATCTGGCGCTCGCTCTGGGCTGGCCGGTGCCTTGAGCGGGTAACGCCAAGCCCCTTGCGCTCTTTACAGCGCCCGGCGCTGGCGGGCATAAGGCGGCGATGCAGATCCA
The DNA here is from genome assembly GCA_963840925.1 of uncultured Alphaproteobacteria bacterium. Lineage (GTDB taxonomy): Bacteria > Pseudomonadota > Alphaproteobacteria > Geminicoccales > Geminicoccaceae > DATAOG01. The sequence goes on along the minus strand of CAWJAY010000005.1, from coordinate 57,277 downwards.
CCGGGGTTATTGGAGCCTGCCGAAGGCGGCGCTGCACGGCGTGGTCGCGATCGGCAACTTCGATGGCGTCCATCGCGGCCATCGCGCCCTGATTGAGCGCGCGCGCGAGGAGGCGCTGGCAGCGGGCGCGCCGCTCGGTGTGATCACCTTCGAGCCCCACCCGCGCGAGGTTTTGACCCCGGACCGGGCGCCGCCCCGGCTGACGCCGTTCCGGGTCAAGGCGCGGCTGCTGGCCGAACTCGGCATTCAACATCTGTTCGCGCTCGCCTTCACCGAGCACCTTCGGCAGAAGACGCCGGCCCAGTTCGTCCACGACGTGCTCGCCGGCGGCCTGGGGGTGCATCGCGTCGTGGTCGGGCGCGACTTCCGCTTCGGCAACCGGCGCGCGGGCGACGTCGACGCGCTCGCTGAGCTCGGCCAGGACTACGGCTTCGGGGTCACCCGGGTCGAACCGGTCGCCTGGCGAGGCGAGGTCTGCTCGTCGAGCCGGGTGCGGGCCGCGATCGCGGCTGGCGACGTGGCGCTCGGGCGCGACCTGCTGGCGCATCCTTTCGTGGTTGAGGGCCGGGTCGTTGCCGGTGACCGGCGCGGCCGGGCGCTGGGCTACCCGACCGCCAACCTCCGACCGCCGCGCCGACCCTCGCTCTGGCCGGCGACCGGCATCTATGCGGTCCGCGCCCACTGCCAGGGCGGACCGGACGACTGGCAGGACGCGGTCGCGAGCCTCGGGCTGCGCCCGACCTTCGACGGCCAGGATCTCCGCCTGGAGGTCCATCTGTTCGACCGCGAGGTCGACCTGTATGGGCGGCGGCTGTGCTGCGCCTTCATCGAGCGTCTGCGCGCCGAGGCGAAGTTCGAGAGCATCGAGGCGCTCAAGACGCAGATGGCCGAGGACTGCCGGCGTGCTCGCGGCGCCCTCGGCGCCCCGGCGCCGTCCCTCGAGACGCCCTGATGCCGGCCGCGCCGCAGCCGGGCTCCGGCCCGGGACCGCGGGCGCCGGGCGGCGCCCGACCCGCCGGCTCCGGTCGAAGTTCCGAAGCGGAAGCTGGCCCATGAGCTGGGATCACCGGCAGAGCGTCAAGGAAGTCATCAAACACCTGGGTTTCGTGCTCGGCGCCGAGCGCATTCTGTACGAGCACCGGCAAAGACAAGGTCTGGTGACCGCCCACCTCGACCGCGGCAGCGTCCGCGAGCGCTTCCAATCCGCCTACCGGCTCGGGTCGTGGGTGCATTCCAACGAGCAGCTCTCGCTCTCGGGACGGGGTTCGGAGACGGCGGCCACGGGCCACCTCCGCGAGCGGCTGCCGTCGCTGCTCACGAGGCTCGGTTGCCGCCGGCTGCTCGACATCGGCTGCGGCGACTGGAACTGGATGCGCAACGTCCAGCTGCGATGCGACTACCTGGGCGTCGACATCGTGCCCGAGATCATCGAGGCCAACCGGGCCCATGAGCGACCCGGCGTTCGCTTCGAGGTGGCCGATGCGATCGCTGGCCCGCTGCCGCAGGCCGACGTCGCCCTGTGCCGGGAAGTCCTCTTCCATCTTTCGTTCCACGACGGCTGCGCGGCATTGGCCAACGTCCGAGCAGCGGCGCCGTGGCTCATCGTGACCACCGACCCCACCCTCTGGTTCAACAGCGACATCCGCACCGGCGACTACCGCAAGCTCAATCTGCAGCGCGCGCCCTACCGGCTGCCGCCGCCCCATGAGGTGATCGCCGACGATGCGGTCTCGCGGGTCGCGTGCTCGGGCTGTGGGCGACTGCCGACCTGCCGGCCTGAAGGCATGGCAATCGTCACCACCAACCAGCCGACGCCGGCCATCCTTGACACTCCGGAGGGCGCTTCCTATCGTTCCGGTTATGGCTCTGCGGCTCCCCACGAGGCGAATTGCGGGCCCGGTCCTCCGCGAGGGCCGGGACCATGCCGCTCGTCGCCTCGCCTTCCGGGAGCCTGCCCGTGACCGTCTCAGCTAACCACCCGACGTCCAGGCCTGCGACCTGCGCGCCGATGCGGCCGCGGGTGCCAGTCCTCCCCTGGGAGCGGCCGCCGACCGCGCAGGCGGGTCGGCCATGACCGACTACCGGCAGACCGTGTTCCTGCCCAAGACCGCGTTCCCGATGAAGGCGAACCTGGCGGCGCGCGAGCCTGAGATCCTGGCCCGCTGGGCCGAGCTCGACCTCTACTTGCGGTTGCGCGAGCAGGCCAGGGGCCGGCAGAAGTTCATCCTCCACGACGGCCCGCCCTATGCCAACGGGCATCTGCATATGGGCACCGCGCTCAACAAGATCCTCAAGGACGTGGTCAATCGCAGCCAGCAGATGCTGGGCCAGGACGCGGTCTACGTCCCGGGCTGGGACTGCCACGGCCTGCCGATCGAGTGGCAGATCGAGCAGCGCTACCGGCAGGCGGGCAAGGACAAGGACGCCGTGCCGGCGGCCGAGTTCCGGCGCGAGTGCCGCGAGTTCGCCGAGCACTGGATCGAGGTCCAGCGTCAGGAGTTCATGCGCCTGGGCGTGGTCGGCGACTGGGAGCACCCGTACACGACCATGGCCTACCGCGCCGAGGCCGGGATCTTCCGCGAGCTCGCGAAATTCCTGCAGGCGGGTCAGCTTTACCGCGGCCTCAAGTCGGTGCTCTGGTCGGTCGTCGAGAAGACCGCGCTCGCCGAGGCCGAGGTCGAGTATCACGACCACACCTCGACCACGATCTTCGTCCGGTTTCCGGTTGTCAGGCCATCGGCGCCCGAACTCGACGGCGCCTCGGTGCTGATCTGGACGACGACGCCCTGGACCATGCCCGGCAACCGCGCGCTCGCCTACGGCGAGGCTGTCGACTACGCCCTGATCGAGGTCCAGGCAGCCGGCGAGGGGTCCCATGCGGTCATCGGGGAAAAGCTGCTGCTCGCCGCCCGGCTGGTCGAAAGCGTGACCGCGGCAGCGAAGATCACCGGCCATCGGATGCTGGCCGAACTGCCCGGCGCGGCGCTCGCCGGGACGATCTGCCGCCACCCGCTGCGAGGCCAGGGCTACGACTTCGAGGTGCCGCTGCTGGCGGCGGGCTTCGTCAGCGCCGAGGACGGCACCGGGCTGGTCCACGTCGCGCCCTCGCACGGCGCCGACGATTTCGAGCTCGGTGCGAGGCACGGGCTCGAGGTGCCGGACGCGGTCGCCGAGGACGGCGTCTACACTGACCGGGTGCCGCTGTTCGCAGGCCTGCACGTGTTCAAGGCGGCCGAGCCGGTGATCGCGGCGCTGCTCGAGGCCGGTGCGCTGCTCGCCCGCGGCAAGCTCACCCACAGCTATCCCCATTCCTGGCGCTCCAAGGCGCCCCTGATCTTCCGGGCGACGCCGCAGTGGTTCATCCCGATGGAGGGCGACGGCCGGCTGCGCGCCAAGGCGCTGGAGGCGATCGCAGCGACCCGCTGGGTCCCGGCAACCGGGCAAAACCGGATCCGTGGCATGATCGAGAGCCGGCCCGACTGGTGCATCTCGCGCCAGCGCGCCTGGGGGGTGCCGATCGCGGTGTTCGTGCGCAGGGCCGACGATCAGCCGCTGCGCGACCCGCTGGTCAACGAGCGGATCGCGGCGGCTTTCGAGCAGGAGGGGGCGGACGCCTGGTTCACGAGCCCGCCCGAGCGCTTCCTCGGGCCCGACCGCGACCCCGCCGACTACGAGCAGGTGACCGACATCGTCGACGTCTGGTTCGAGTCCGGCTGCACGCACGCGACCGTGCTCGAGCAGCGGCCCGAGCTCGGCTGGCCCGCGAGCCTCTACCTCGAGGGCTCGGACCAGCACCGTGGCTGGTTCCACTCCTCGCTGCTCGAAAGCTGCGGCACCCGCGGCCGGGCGCCGTACGAGGCGGTCCTGACCCACGGCTTCGTGGTCGACGAGCACGGCCGCAAGATGTCGAAGTCGCTCGGCAACGTGGTCTCGCCGCTCGATCTGATGAAGACCCGGGGCGCCGACATCCTCCGGCTGTGGACGGTCGGCGCCGACTACGCCGAGGACATCCGGATCGGCGATGAGATCCTGGCCGGCCAGGCGGACGCCTATCGTCGGTTGCGCAACACGCTGCGCTATCTGCTGGGCTCGCTCTCCGGTTTCGCCGAAGCCGAGCGGCTGCCGCCGGCCGAGATGCCGGAGCTCGAGCGCTGGGTGCTGCATCGGCTGGCCGAGCTCGACCGGCTGGTACGCACGGCCAACGAGGAGTTCGATTTCCCGCGGCTGTATTCGGCGCTGCACAACTTCTGCGCGACCGACCTGTCGGCGTTCTACTTCGACGTCCGCAAGGATGCGCTCTATTGCGATCGGCCCGACAGCCGGCGCCGGCGCGCCGTGCGCACCGTGCTCGACCAGCTGTTCGACTGCCTGACCGCCTGGCTCGCCCCGGTCCTGGTGTTCACGACCGAAGAGGCGTGGCTGACCCGGCACCCGGCGGCGGACGGCAGCGTGCATCTGCGCCAGTTCCCGCAGCTGCCGGCGGCCTGGCACGACCCGGCGCTTGGTACCCGCTGGGAGCGGATTCGCCGGGTCCGGCGGGTGATCACCGGCGCGCTCGAGGTCGAACGTCAGGACAAGCGGATCGGCTCCTCGCTCGAGGCGGCGCCGGAGGTCTACGTCGCCAGCGCGCCGCTGGCCGCGCTGCTGAAGGAGGTCGATCTCGCCGAGCTCGCGATCACGAGCGGCATCGAGCTGCGCGAAGGCGCGCCCCCGGCAGCGGGCTTCCGGCTCGACGACGTCCCGGAGATCGGCGTCGTGCCGAAGCGGGCCGAGGGCCAAAAGTGCGCCCGCTGCTGGCAGGTGCTGCCCGAGGTCGGGGCCGAGCCGGCGGCGCCCGATCTCTGCCGGCGCTGTCAGGACGCGCTCGCCGCTCTGGCCACCGCCTGAGCGCGCCGGGCGGCGTGCCATGCTGCGTCTGGGCCTCGCGGTGGCACTCGCGACGCTGATGCTCGACCAGCTCAGCAAATGGGCGGCGCTGGCTGGGCTCGACCCGGCCGGCCCGCCGCTACGCATCACGCCGTTCTTCAACCTCGTCCTGGTCTGGAATTGGGGTGTGAGCTTTGGCATGTTCAACTCGGCCGGCGCCTTCGCGCCCTGGCTGTTGTCCGGGCTCGCGCTCGCCGTGGTCATCGGCCTCGTGGTCTGGCTCAAGCGCAGCGACCAGCGGCTGACCGGGCTCGGGCTTGGCCTCGTGATCGGCGGCGCGCTCGGCAACGTGATCGACCGCATCCGCTTTGGCGCGGTGGTCGACTTTCTCGACTTCCACCTCGCCGGCTATCACTGGCCGGCATTCAACGTCGCCGACGCCGGCATCTGCGTCGGTGCGGTCCTGATGCTCGCCGACGGCTTGTTCGTAAGCCGTCGCCAGCCTACATAAGCGCTCGGCAGGGAGGCGCTGCGACCAGCTGGAGATGATCGACAGCGTGATCAGAACAATCGGCACGGCGCGGCCCCAAATCGCGCTCTTGGCAGTAAGCTTGCTCGCGCTCGCGGGCTGCGCCCGCGGCACGGTCCAGGACGCGCTCGGCATGAGCAAACGCGCGCCCGACGAGTTCGCCGTGGTCGCGCGCGCGCCGCTGGTGCTGCCGCCCGACTACGAGCTCCGACCGCCCAGGCCGGGCGAGGCCCGCCCGCAGACCGGCACCGCCGGCGACCAGGCGCGGGCGAGCTTGCTCGGGCAGGACGCGATCCCGGCGGCGAATAGCGTCGGGAGCGACCCCCGGTCCGGGACCGCCTCGGCGAGCGCCGGCCAGCAGGCGCTGCTGACCGAGGCCGGCGGTGGCGCCGTTGATCCCGAGATCCGGCGGCGGATCGCCGAGGAGAACCAGTCGCTCGCCCAGGTCGAGCAGGCCCTGTTCACCCGCGTGATGAAATGGCGCGAGCCGAGCACGCTGGTCGCTACGGTCGACGCGCCGGCCGAGGCCGAGCGCCTGCGGACCGCTCGCGCCCAGGGCCAACCGCCGACCGCGGGCGACACGCCAAGCGTGGTCGAGCGCCGGCAGAGCCCGCTCGGCGCGCTCGTCGACCGGGTGTTCTGATGGCCAGGATCGGTTTTCCAGCAGCGCGCGGCGCCGGCCTCGCGCTGGCCCTGGCGCTCTCGGTCGGAGCGGCAAGCAGCGAGGCGGCGGTGTTCAATCCGGAGACCTTCACGCTGGCCAACGGCATGCAGGTGGTGGTGGTGACCAACCGCCGGGCACCGGTGGTCAGCCATCATGTCTGGTACAAGGTCGGCTCTGCCGACAGTCCGGTTGGCAAGTCCGGCCTCGCCCATTTTCTCGAGCATCTGATGTTCAAGGGCACCGAGACGCTGGCACCCGGCGAGTTCTCGCGGATCGTGGCGCGCAACGGCGGCAACGAGAACGCCTTCACCGGCCAGGACTACACCGGCTATTTCCAGACCATCGCCAAGGATCGCCTGGAGACGGTCATGCGCATGGAAGCCGATCGCATGACCAACCTGCGCCTGTTGCCCGAGGAGGTGCTGACCGAGCGCGATGTCGTCCTCGAGGAGCGCTCGATGCGGGTCGACAACGACCCCGGATCGCGGCTGGGCGAGCTGGTCAGCGCCACCCAGTACCTGAACCACCCCTATCGTCTGCCGGTGATCGGCTGGCGGCAGGAGATGGCGAGCTTCAGCCGCGAGGACGCGCTCGCGTTCTACCGGACCTGGTACGCGCCCGACAACGCGATCCTGATCGTCGCCGGCGACATCGACGCTGCCGAGCTGAGGCCGCTGGCCGAGAAATACTACGGCGCGATCCCGGCGCGCTCGGTGCCCGAGCGCCGCCGGCTGCTCGAGCCGCCGCAGGACGCGCCGCGCGAGGTCGATCTCGCCGACCCCAGGGTTCAGCAGCCCTACCTGGTCCGCTCCTATCTCGCGCCGAGCTTCAGCGCCGGCGAGATCAACCACGCCTATCCGCTCGAGGTGCTGGGCGAGATCCTGGGCGGCACCAGCACGTCGAGGCTCTATCGCTCGCTGGTGATCGGACAGAAGCTCGCGACCTCGGCCGGCTCCTACTATCGCGGTACCGCGCTCGATCTGACCACGTTCCGGGTCTACGCCAGCCCGCGCCCCGGGGTCAGCCTTGACGACCTGGAGGCGGCGGTCGACGCCGAGCTTGCGCGCCTGACCAGCGAACCGATCACGGCGGATGAGGTCCGGCGGGCGACCAGCCGGATGATCGCCGAGGCGGTCTATGCCCGCGACAGCCTGTCGAGCGCGGTGCGCAGCTTCGGCGCCGCGCTCGCGACCGGACGCACGGTCGCCGACGTCGAGGCCTGGCCCGAGCGGATCGGCGCGGTGACCGTGGCCGAGGTCAACGCCGCCGCAGCCTACGTGCTCGATCGCGGTCGCTCGGTCACTGGCCGGCTCCGCCCGGCGCCGGTCGCCTCAGCTGCGATGGCGCCGGCCGCGGGCGCCGCGACGCCGCCGATCGGCGACCAGGAGATCGACGCCAGCGGAAAGGACATCGATGGTTAGAGCGCGCGGCGCCGGTTGGCTGAGCCTGTCGCTGGCGGTCGGGATGTTGGATCCGACGCTCTCCGTCCAGGCTGCGGCCAAGGTCGAGCGGGTGGTGAGCCCGGGCGGCATCGAGGCCTACCTGCTGAGCGAGCCGTCGATCCCGTTCCTGTCGCTGTCGCTGCAGTTTCGCGGCGGCGCGGCGCTCGATCCGGCCGGCAAGGAGGGCTTGGCCTACATGATCTCGGGCCTGTTGGACGAGGGCGCCGGCGACCTCGACAGTCAGGCGTTCCGTACCGAGCTCGAGGACCTGGCGATCCGGTTGTCGTTCGATGCCGGCCGCGACGAGCTCTCGGGCCAGCTCAAGACGCTGACCGAGCACCGCGAGCGGGCGTTCGAGCTGCTCGGCCTGGCCGTGAGCCAGCCGCGCTTCGATGCCGAGCCGGTCGAGCGGATCCGCAACCAGATCCAGGCCGAGCTGCGCCGCCGGGCCGAGGACCCGGACCAGGTCGCGAGCCTGACCTGGTTCGCGACCGCGTTTGCCGGTCACCCCTACGGCCGGCCGAGCGAGGGCACGCTCGACAGCGTCGCGGCGATCACGACCGAGGATCTGCGCGGCTTCGTCGGCCGTCGCCTGGCCAGGGACGATCTGGTGGTCGGGGTCGCCGGCGACATCACGGCGGCCGAGCTCGGGCCGCTGCTCGACCGCGCCTTCGGCCAGCTGCCGGCCAAGAGCGAGCCGTTCCAGATGGCGCGCGCCGCCCCCAAAGGCGGCGACACCGTGATCGTGCGCAAGGACGTGCCCCAGAGCCAGGTGCTGTTCGGCGATGCCGGCCTCGCCCGCGACGACCCCGACTTCTACGCCGCCTACGTCGCCAATCACCTGCTCGGCGGCGGCGGCTTCACCTCGCGCCTGACCGAGGAGGTGCGGGAGAAGCGCGGGCTCGCCTACTCGGTCTACAGCTACATGTATCCGATGGATTTCGCGCCGCTCTGGCTGGGCGGACTCGGAACCTCGAACGCCGCGGTCGGCCGCGCGCTGCAGGTGGTGCGCGAGCAGCTGGCCAAAATGGCCGCCGGCGAGATCGACCAGGCGGCGCTCGACGACGCTAAGACCTATCTCACCGGATCGTTCCCGCTGCGGCTCACCAGCAACGACGGGATCGCCGCGATGCTGGTCGCGATGCAGGTCGACGAGCTCGGCATCGATTATCTCGAGCGGCGCAACGGCTACATCGAGGCGGTGACGATCGAGGACGTCAAGCGGGTCGCCGCCCGGCTGTACCGGCCGGACCGCCTGCTCGTGGTCGTGGTCGGCGAGCCGCAGGGGCTCAAAGGCTGAGCCGCGCCCGCCGGCAGCGGCGGGCGGCTCGGGTGAGGCAAGGAGTGCCCGGAGCGTGGCGCCGATCCGCCGCCTGCCACAGCACCTGGTCAACCGAATCGCCGCCGGCGAGGTCGTCGAGCGCCCGGCGGCCGCGGTCAAGGAGCTGATCGAGAACGCGCTCGACGCCGGCGCCACCCGGATCACGATCGAGCTCGCGGGCGGCGGTACCAGCCTGATCGCGGTAACCGATGACGGCATCGGCATGGCGCCGGCCGAGCTGCTGCTCGCGATCGAGCGCCACGCCACCTCCAAGCTCGAAGGCGACGATCTGGCGCGGATCCAAACCCTGGGCTTCCGCGGCGAGGCGCTGGCGGCGCTGGCCGGCGTCAGCCGGCTCACGATCACCAGCCGGCCGCCCGGTCAGGACAGCGCCTTCGCGCTTGTCGCCGAGGCCGGCGCGGTCGGTGTCCCGGCACCCGCGGCCGGCGGCTTTGGCACCCGGGTCGAGGTCCGCGACCTGTTCTTCGCGACACCTGCCCGGCTCAAGTTCCTGAAATCCGAGCGCGCCGAGACCCAGAGCGTGCGCGAGGTGGTCGAACGGCTCGCGATGGCGTGCCCGGAGGTCAAGTTCGCGTTCGTCGCCGATGGCCGGCGGGCGGTGCAGCTGGCGGTCGCGGCCGGCGATCGCGCAGCCCGGCTCGGCGCCCGGCTCGGCCAGATCATGGGCCCGGGGTTCGTGACCGACGCGCTGACCGTCACCGCCGAGCGCGAGGGCGTCCACCTGCAGGGCTTCGCCGGCCTGCCGACGGCGAGCCACCGGACCGCCCGCTACCAGCACCTGTTCGTTAACCGGCGGCCGGTGCTCGACCGGCTGCTGAAGAGCGCGCTGCGCGCCGCCTACGGTGACCTGTTGTTCCAGGACCGGCAGCCGATGGCGGTTCTGTTCCTGGAGCTGGCGCCCGAACGCGTCGACGTCAACGTCCACCCGGCCAAGGCCGAGGTCCGGTTCCGCGAGCCGGGGCTGGTCCGCGGCTTCGTGATCGGTGCGCTGCGCCAAGCCCTGCTCGAGGCCGGCGGCCGGACCTCGAGCACGCTCGGCGCGAGCGCGCTCGGCGCCTTCCGGCCTGCGGGCCACCGGCCCTGGGCGCGTAACGGCCATCCGGGCCGGGGCCTTGCCGAGACCGCAGCCGGCTACCAGGCGCCGCTGGTCGACGAGCGGTTCGAGCTCGGGCCGCCGGCGGCGCGCGACGACGGTCCGCTCGCTCCGGAGGACGACGCCCTCGAGCAGCATCCGCTCGGCGCCGCGCGCGCCCAGCTGCACGATGCCTACATCCTTGCTCAGACCAGCGACGGCCTGGTCCTGGTCGACCAGCACGCGGCCCATGAGCGCCTGGTCTACGAGCGGATGAAGACGGAGCTCGCCGCCACCGGCGTCGCCCGTCAGGGCCTGCTGCTGCCCGTGGTGGTCGAGCTCGACCCGGCGGCGGTCGGGCGCCTCGACGACCGCCGCGCGGAGCTGGCCCAGCTCGGTCTGGTGCTCGAGCGGTTCGGCGCCGAGGCGGTGCTGGTGCGCGAGATCCCGGCGCTGCTCGGCAATCCCGACGTTGCTCGTCTGGTCCGCGACCTCGCCGAGGACCTGGCGGCGATCGAGCACGCGGTGAGCCTCAGCAGCGCGCTCGAGCGGGTGTGCGCCACGCTTGCCTGTCATGGCAGCGTGCGCGCCGGCCGCCGGCTCAGCCTGGCCGAGATGAACGCGCTGCTACGCCAGATGGAAGCGACCCCACACAGCGGCCAGTGCAACCATGGCCGGCCGACCTACGTCAGCCTGTCGCGCCTCGATATCGAACGCCTGTTCGGCCGCCGCTGATCGCGTCGGCCAGGGAACGCCTGTTCGGCAGCCGCTGATCGTGTGGGCGCGGACGCCGCATCTGGCCGCCGCTCTGGCGCGCGGCCAATTGCCGCTGTCGTGCGCACGGGAAACGACCCTGGACAAGCTCCGTCTGGTGCGCCACATATTAGGCCCCACGTCCCCAATTGGCGCGTAGTCTGCCCGCCCCCGAGCCAATGGAGTGATGGATGACGTACATCGTCACCGAAGCATGTATCAAGTGTAAATACATGGATTGTGTCGAGGTTTGCCCCGTTGATTGTTTTTACGAGGGCGACAACATGCTGGTGATCAATCCAGACGAATGCATAGATTGCGGAGTTTGTGAGCCGGAATGTCCAGTCGAGGCGATTTTGCCGGATACGGAAGAACAGGCCGAGCATTGGCTCGAGCTCAATCGTGAATACTCGACCGGTCCATGGCCCAATATCACACGCAAGGGCGAGCCGCCACCGGACGCCGACGACTACAAGGACATGCCCGGCAAGTTCGATAAGTACTTCAGTCCGGAGCCCGGCCAGAACCGTTGACCGACACCGGGGTCTTGCCTCGGGAGGGCGCGAACGGAACGGGGGCGGAACGGCAATACAAGGGGCTGTCCATTTCTGTCGAAACATGCTATGAATGCTTATCCTTAATTTCCGTTAACGTTACGGAAAGCTTTCGGTGCGATGATCCGGCGATCAGCCGGCTGCGCGTTTGCCCTCAGGCGCGAGCGGAGTGGGTGACTCTCGCGCCCCGGTGCTGAAGTAGGTGGGAGAACGACTTCGATGGGGAAGAATCTGGCCTTCGCCCCGGACGACTACGTGGTGTATCCGTCCCATGGCGTCGGCCGCATCACCACGATCGAGACCCAGGAGATCGCCGGCGACATGCTGGAGATGTACGTGGTCTCGTTCGAGCAGGACCGGCTGATCCTCCGGGTACCGGTCGCCAAGGCACCGAGATCCGGCATGCGCAAGCTCAGCAGCCGGGACAAGATCCAGACCGCGATGAACGCGCTCAAGGCGCGGCCGCGGCCGCGGCGCGCCGTCATGTGGAGCCGGCGCGCGCAGGAGTATGAGGCCAAGATCAACTCCGGCGACCCGGTGTCGATCGCGGAAGTGGTGCGCGAACTGCACCGCGGCGAGGACGCTGAGCAGTCCTACAGCGAGCGCCAGATGTACCGGGCCGCGCTCGAGCGCCTGGCCCGCGAGGTCGCTGCGATCGAGCGGATCGACGAGCAGATGGCGACCGCCAAGCTGCAGCAGGTGCTGGGCCAAGCCGCCTGACGCGGCCGGCAACCGCACGCTCCGGGCGGGTTTCTGTCCAGGGATCTCCCGTTCCCTGAAGTCGCGAGCGCGATCAGGTCGGCAGCGCGTGGTGGCGGGCCGCGTGCCGGGCCTCGATCACATCCCAGATCCGGGCCTCCAGTGCCACGCCGTCGAAGCGGTTGATCTCCTGCAGACCGGTCGGCGACGTGACGTTGATCTCGGTCAGCCAGCCGCCGATCACGTCGATGCCAACGAAGATCAGGCCCTGCGCCTTCAGCACCGGGCCGAGCGCCTCGCAGATCTCGAGGTCGCGCTTGGTCAGCCTCGACTTCTCGGCCTTGCCGCCAACGTGCAGGTTGGCCCGCGCGTCGCCCGGCGGCGGCAGCCGATTGACCGCGCCCGCCGGCTCGCCGTCGACCAGCACGATCCGCTTGTCGCCCTGCCTGATCTCCGGGACGTAGCGCTGGACCATCAGCGGCTCGCGCACGGTCACCGCCAGCAGGTCGAACAGGCTGTTCAGGTTCTCGTCGTCGGGACCGATGTGGAACACGCCAGCACCGCCGTTGCCGTAGATCGGCTTCAGGATGATGTCCCGATGCTCGGCCCGGAACGCCTGGATCTCGTCGCGGCGGTAGGTGATCAGCGTCGGCGGCATCAGCTCGGCGAACTGGGTCACGAACAGCTTTTCCGGCGCGTTGCGGACCGCCACCGGGTCGTTGACCACGAGCGTGGCGGGGTGGACCCGCTCGAGCAGATGGGTGTTCGCGACGTAGTTGAGGTCGAACGGCGGATCCTGCCGCAGCAGGACGATGTCGAGAGCGCGCAGATCGAGCGTCTCCGGCGTCCCCAGCGACCAGTGACGGCCGCGCTCGCGACGGACTTCGAGCGGCCGCGCCAGCGCCTTGACCCGGCCGTGGTCATAGCTGAGGTCGGTCGGCAGGTAATGATATAATCCATGGCCGCGGCGCTGCGCCTCGAGCGCGAGCACGAAGGTGCTGTCGGCATCGATGTCGATCCGCTCGATCGGGTCCATCTGGATCGCCACGGCCAGGCTCATCGCCGTCTCTCCCGGTCTCGCCCACTCGCGTGCAGGTTCCACGCGGCCTTGACACTGCCGGGCGGGCGCCGCTTTGTCCATCCGACAGCCCCGCGATGCACCCGGAGGAGCCGGCGCCATGGCTTACGACCGCGACAACATCTTCGCCAAGATCCTGCGCGGCGAAATTCCCTGCCAGCGGGTCTACGAAGACGACCACGCGCTGGCGTTCCGCGACATCAACCCGTTGGCTCCGGTGCACGTGCTGGTCGTGCCCAAGGGCGAGTACGTCTCGATGGACGATTTCAGCGCCAACGCGCCACCCGCGGCGCTCGCCGGCTTCTTTCGCGCGGTCGGCGAGACCGCCAGGCGGTTGGGCCTGACCGAGCGCGGCTATCGCATGATCGCCAATGCCGGCGCCGACGCCCACCAGGAGGTGGCCCACTTCCACGTCCACATCTTCGGCGGCGCGCCGCTCGGGCGGATGCTGAAAAAGATCGAGGGTTCTAGCTAGACCCGTGCCGGATCGACGGGCCGCAGCAACAGCAGCAGCACGACCACCGCAAGCGCGTAGCCCGAACTCGCGCCCAGCGCGTTCGCCGTGGCGTCGGTCAGGTCGAAGGTGCGATAGCCGACCAGCCGTTGCCCGAACTCGAGCGCGGTGCCGCCGGCTATGGTCGCCAGCGCAAGCCCCGCCAACTGGCCGACGCGGTGGCTGAAGCCGATCGCGCCGAAGGCGAGACCGGCGAACAACAGGAAATGGACTACCTTGTCGGCGCCGTCAGGGACGCCGCCTGGCGCCGGCATCAGCATCAAGATCGCGACGACGAGCCAGCCGATCCCCCAAAGGCTGGCAAAGATCAAACGGGTCCTCGGTGGCAACGATCGGGTCATGAGCCCTCCGCGGTCTACCGGCGCCTCAGTCAGCACTGTGCCGACCGGGGACGGACAATAGGTTAATCATGCGCCCTGGCAATCGGGGTCGGGGCCCGCCGCCCGGCCGAGGTAGCAGAAAAGCGGGGTCGAGAGCTGACGGGGTACTCCGAGCAGGCGGCTCCCGTCGGCCGCTCGCCCCCGCCACACCCGCTCAGCGCTTGGAATGCTACCCCTGATTGCCGCTTGCCTGCCGTCAGATCCTTTATTATAGACTAAGTTAGGAGCGGAAGCTGAACCGGTGCCTGCGATCGGGCGCGCAAACCTCGGCGTCCGGGAGGATCCGATGACGAGCGAGCCTTACCCGCGCGATCTGGTCGGCTATGGCAGCCATCCGCCGCATCCCAACTGGCCGAACCGCGCCCGGCTCGCGCTCAGCATGGTCCTCAATTACGAGGAGGGCGGCGAGGCCTGCGTGCTCCATGGCGACGCCGCCTCGGAGGCCTATCTGCACGAGATTCCGGGGCAGCCCGCGCTCGCGGGCAAACGCAATCTGAACGTCGAATTGGTCTACGAGTACGGCGCGCGCGCCGGCTTCTGGCGGATCCTGCGCCTGTTCCAGGAGCGCAGCATGGTGCTCACGGTCTACGCCGTCGGCATGGCTCTGGAGCGCAACCCGGTCGCCGCCAAGGCGATGGTCGACGCCGGCTTCGAGATTGCGAGCCACGGCTGGCGCTGGATCGACTACCAGGACATGCCCGAAGCCGAGGAGCGGGCGCATCTGAAGCGCGCGATCGAGGCGATCGAGCGGGCGACCGGCAGCCGCCCGGTCGGCTGGTACACCGGCCGCAACAGTCCGCAGACCCGCAGGCTCGTGGTCGAAGAAGGCGGCTTTCTCTACGATTCCGATTCCTATGCCGACGATCTGCCCTACTGGCTCGAGGTCGGTGGCCGGCCGCATCTGGTCCTGCCGTACACGCTCGACAACAACGACATGAAGTTCGCGCTCGCCAACGGCTTCAGCCATGGCGATGCGTTCTTCCAATATCTGCGCGACGCCTTCGACGTCCTGTACGAGGAAGGGGCCCGCCAGCCGAAGATGATGTCGGTCGGGCTGCACTGCCGGCTGGCCGGGCGGCCGAGCCGGAGCGCCGCGCTCGCCCGCTTCCTCGACTACGCCCGCAGCCACGATCACGTCTGGATCACGACCCGGGCCGAGATCGCCCGCCACTGGCGCAGGCACCACCCCTACCAGGGTCAGGCGCGAGCAGCCGGCTGAGCCGGCGTCAGGCGGCCGGGTCGGGCCGCGCCGGCGGCGCGATCAGCACGACCGAGCGGTCGAAGTCGGCGGCGAGGCCCTCCTGGGCGAAATAATAGTAGTGCTGATTGCGGAACTGCCAGACCGCCGGGCCAAGCTGCGCGGCCGCGGCACTCGGATCACAGCTGCCGATCCGGATGCAGACGCCGAGGCGCACGAAGAATTCGCGCACGGTCTCGACGTCCTGGGTCAGCCGGTGGTCCTCGACCGTCCCGACGACGAAGTCCCGGTAGTTGCGCACCGCCTGCGTAAAACCGGGACCGGACGCGACCGCGACCCGCTCCAGCAGCCGGTGCTGGCGGCCCCATTCGGCCTGCCAGACCGCGCTCAGCCGCTGCCAGGCGCCAGCCACCGGCGGCTCGCGGAACTCGGCTAGATAGCGCCCGGTCTCCGCCCGGCGCACCTCGGCCCGGTAGCCGGCGTGCTGTTCGAGCGCCAGCAGCGCGCCGCCGATCAGCAGCAGGACGCCGAGCACCGGTGCCAGCGCGGCCAGCACGTCCGCTCGCCGGGGCCGCCAGAAGGCGGCCCAGAAGCCGGTGACGTCGAGCTGCGGCAGCGCCGGCAGGACCAGGCGCGGATAACGGCGACTAAATGATGACTTACCCATCTGCGTCTCCGCTACCGGCAATGGGGCAGGTTGGGCGCGGCCTGACAGGGGTCGGGCGGGGCCGGCTGCGGCGCCGCCAAGGCCGCCGTGGCCGCGGCCAGCAGCAGCGCCGCGAGTAGGGCCAGGCTCCGGGTCGTCCTCATCTCGGCTCCAGCCGCGTCCGCCCCAAGGGCTTGGTCGTCCGCCATGACGCCGGCGGCTGCGGATCGATCGCTTCAACGCCGCCAAGGTTAAACTCTCACAATAAGCTGACCGTTTCCGGCCGGCTTGGCCTGTGACCTGGCTCACTCTTCGGGATAGTTTCCGCTCGCCGCGCGAAATTCGAAGGCCCGCTGGGGTGGCTCCGCGCCGCCCGGTTGCCTATGTTGGCGCGCGGGTGAGAGAGGCACGCGATGTCAAAGACCAAGCGCCTGGTCCTGATCGACGGCTCGGGCTACATCTTTCGCGCGTTCTTCGCGCTGCCGCCGTTGACCGACCCCAAGGGGGCGCCGGTCGGCGCCGTGTTCGGCTTTTGCAACATGCTGTTCCGGCTGGTCCAGGACATGCCCGGCGACCAGCTGGCGGTGGTGTTCGACAAGGGCCGCGCGAGCTTTCGCGACCAGATTTACGAGGGCTACAAGGCGAACCGGCTGGAGCCGCCCGAGGATCTGGCGCCGCAGTTCCCGCTGGTGCGCGAGGCGGCGCGCGCGTTCGGCCTGCCGGTGGTCGAGGCCGACGGCTACGAGGCTGACGATCTGATTGCGACCTACGCCCGCCAGGCCTGCGAGCTGGGCCAGGAGGTGATCGTCGTCTCGTCCGACAAGGACCTGATGCAGCTGATCGGCCGCGGCGTCCAGATGTACGACCCGATGAAGCAGAAGGCGATCGACCGCGACGAGGTGATTGCTCGGTTCGGGGTCGGCCCGGAGCGGCTCCGCGACGTGCTGGCGCTGGCCGGCGACACCTCCGACAACGTGCCCGGCGTGCCGGGCATCGGGGTCAAGACCGCGGCCCAGCTGCTCCAGGAGTTCGGCGACCTGGACACGCTGCTCGCCAACGCCGGCACGATCCGGCAGCCGAAGCGGCGCGAGAACCTGCTTGCGCACGCCGAGCAGGCGCGCCTGTCGCGAACCCTGGTCACGTTGTGCGACACGGCGCCGTTGCCGGTCCCGCTCGGCGAGCTCCAGGTCGGCCCCGCCGACTACGCCAACCTTCTGGCATTCGCCCGCGACCACGGCTTCCGCTCGCTCGCCCAGCGGGTCGAGCCGCTGACCGCGGTCCACGCGACGACCGCGCAGCCGGGCGAGGCGCCGGCCGTGACCGAGGTCAGGTACGCGATCGTGCACGATCTGGTCGCACTCGACGCCTGGCTCGAGCGCGCGGCCGCCGGCGGCATCGTGGCGCTCGTCTGCGCCTGCGCCTCTTTGAACCTCGCGCGGGCCGAGCTGGTCGGCATCGCGCTCGCGCTCGAGGCGGGCGAGGCCTGCTACCTGCCGTTCGGCCATCGGGACGAGTTCGGCACGCTCAGCGCCGGCCAGCTGGCGCGGGCCGCGGCGCTCGAGCGGCTGCGCGCGCTGCTCGCGGACCCGGCCGTGCTCAAGGTCGGCCACGAGCTGAAATCCGCCCAGAGCCTGCTCGCCCGCCATGGCCTCGAGGTCCGGCCCTACGACGACGTGGTGCTGCTGTCCTACGTGATCGACGGCGCCCGCCATGGTCACGGCCTGCTCGAGCTGGCCAAGCTGCACCTCGACCGCGAGGCGCTCGCCTACGAGGCGGTCTGCGGCAGCGGCAAGCGGCAGATCGGCTTCGACCAGGTGCCGCTCGAGCGCGCCACCGCCTATGCCGCCGAATGCGCCGACCTCGCGTTGCGGCTGTACGGCGTGCTGAAACCGCGGCTCGCGGCCGAGCGGCGCACCCGCGTCTACGAGGCGCTGGACCGGCCGCTGGTCGCCGTGCTCGCCGGCATGGAGCGCCACGGCATCAAGCTCGACCGCCAGATCCTGAAGGGCCTCTCGGCCGACTTCGGCCAACGGATGGCCGAGCTCGAGGAGCGGGCCTACAAGCTCGCCGGGCGGCCGTTCAATCTCGGCTCGCCCAAGCAGCTGGGCGAGGTGCTGTTCAAGGAGCAGGGCCTCGCCGCCTCGCGCAAGACCCGGACCGGCGAGCTCACGACCGGCGCGCAGGTGCTCGAGATCCTGGCTGCCGAAGGCCATCCCCTGCCGCGCACGATCCTCGACTGGCGCCAGCTGCAGAAGCTGACCGGCACCTACACCGACGCGCTGATCCAGGAGATCGGAGCGGATGGCCGCGTGCATACCTCGTACGCGATGGCCGCGACCTCGACCGGGCGCCTGTCCTCGAACGACCCCAACCTCCAGAACATCCCGATCCGGTCCGAGGAGGGGCGCAAGATCAGGCGCGCCTTCATCGCCGATGCCGGCCATCTCCTGCTGTCGGCCGACTACTCGCAGATCGAGCTGCGCGTGCTCGCCCATATGGCCGGCATCGAGGCGCTGAAGCAGGCGTTCGCCAAGAACACCGACGTGCATGCGGTCACCGCAGCGCAGATGTTCGGTGTGGCGATCGAGGGCATGGACCCGCTGCTGCGCCGCCACGCCAAGATGATCAACTACGGCATCATCTATGGCATCGGCGCGTTCGGCCTGGCGCAGCGGCTGGGGATCGAGTTCGAGGTCGCCAGGCGCTACATCGAGGCTTATTTCGAGCAGTACCCCGGCATCCGGGACTACATGGAGCGGGCCAAGGCCGAGGCGCGCGCCCAGGGCTACGTCACGACCCTGTTCGGGCGGCTGTGCGCGACGCCGGAGATCCGCAGCGGCAACCCGGCCCGGCGCGGCTATGCCGAGCGCGCCGCGATCAACGCCCCGATCCAGGGCTCGGCCGCCGACATCATGAGGCGAGCGATGATCCGGGCCGACCGCGCGCTGGCCGGCTCCAACCTCGGCGCCCGGATGCTGCTCCAGGTCCACGATGAGCTGGTGTTCGAGGTGCCGGAGGCCGAGATCGAGCCGACCGCCGAGCTGATCCGCAAGGTCATGACCGAGGCCGCGCACCTGGACGTGCCGCTGGTCGTCGACATCGGCACCGGCCCGAACTGGGACGCGGCCCACTGATCACACCCGGGCGCGAGGATCATGCCGGCCGGCGAAGCCAGACCGCCGCCTTCTTCCCGATGCACTTGCTGGGCGTCGGTCTCGGTGCGGCTCTACCGGCTGTTCTGCCAGTGACCGGGTACGGCGGCACGACCCAGCTCGCTGCTGGTCGTCGGCTGCACGGACGCAAGCGCTGCCGGTGATCGAGCCGCAAGACCGCCGCAGCCGGACAGCCTGCGGAAGAACGGCAGTGATGGCCAGACGCCCCGCGCTCGCACAACTGTCAAGGCCGGCGGCGGTCGGACCGTTCTGGCGCCGCTCCGCGCGAACCCGATGGGCCTGCGGAAGTCGGGCTCTCGCAGGGACGGATTCCCACGGTCGCATGGACCCGATCGGCACGCTAGCGGCGACGGCTTGCCGAAAGGTTAACGCGGCCGGGGTGGCAAAAAGACCGATCCGGACCGCCGGCCAGGCGCCGCTGTTCGGCGCGACCGGCCCGGTCGCGGTTGACATCGCCGCCGCCCGGGCACAACGTCGATGCCCGCATGACCCCGGCCCTCGAGACGCTCGCCCAGCGCGTCCTGAACCATGACCGGCGTGCGCTCGCGCGCGCGATCACGCTGATCGAATTCCGCCGCCCCGATCACCAGGAGCAGGCCGAGCAACTGCTCGGGCGCCTGCTGCCGGCGACTGGGCGCGCGATCCGGCTCGGCATCTCGGGCACCCCGGGCGCCGGCAAGTCGACCTTCATCGAGGCGTTCGGCGCCCATCTGATCGAGCGCGGCCACCGGCTCGCGGTGCTCGCGGTCGACCCTTCGAGCCGGCGGAGCGGCGGCTCGATCCTCGGCGACAAGACCCGCATGCAGCGGCTCGCGAAGGCGCCCGGAGCGTTCATCCGGCCCTCGCCCGCGGGGGGCACGCTCGGCGGCGTCACCAGGCGTACCCGCGAGGCCGCGCTCGCCTGCGAGGCCGCCGGCTTCGATGTGATCCTGATCGAGACGGTCGGCGTCGGCCAGAGCGAGACCGCGGTCGCCGACATGGTCGACGCCTTTCTGCTCCTGCTGGCGCCCGGCGCCGGCGACGACCTGCAGGGGATCAAGCGCGGGATCATCGAGCTTGCCGACCTGATCCTGATCAACAAGGCCGACGGCGAGCTGCTGGCGGCGGCCGGCCGGGCCAAAGCCGACTATCAGGCGGCGCTGCATCTGCTGACGCCGAGCACGCCCGGCTGGACGCCCGAGGTCCTGACCTGCTCGGCGCTGGAGGGTTCCGGCATCGATGCGGTCTGGGACGCGGTCTGCCGCCAGCGACAGGCCCTCGAGAGCTCAGGCGAGCTGGTCGCCAAACGCCAGCGCCAGACCCGGAGCTGGCTCCAGACCGAGGTCCAGGCAGGGCTGCTCGACGCGCTCGCGGCCGATCCCGCGAGCAGCGCGCGGTTCGCCGAGCTCGAAGCAGCGGTCGCGGCCGGCCGGCTGCTGCCGCCGACCGCCGCGCGCGCGCTGATCGCCCGCTTCCGCATGGGCGCCTGAGGATCGCGGCCCTAAGCTCGACCGGTCGCGCTCCCGGGCGCGCGCATTGATCGCCGCTACCGCGGGGCTTCGATCAGTCGTCCGGCCAGAGCCGTTGCCACCATTTGCCGGCCTCGGTGATCGCGACCGGGATGAACGACTGGCCGCCCGCTTCCATTTTCGCCCGGATCTCGGCGATCGGCCAGCGGGTCAGCCGCGCCAGGTTCTGCGCCTCCTGCTCGAACCGCTCCGGCAGGCCGCGCAGATAGTCCTGCGCAGCCGCACAACCCGGCGCCCCGGTCCAGGGATGGCGAAGCACGTAGCGGCCCTGGAAATTGTTGCGATCGCCGGTCTCGCGCAGCTGCAGGTCGTCCGGGAAGTGCGCGCGGTCGTAGCGCAGATGCAGCCGGGTCACGAACACCTCTGGTGTGCCGGTCCCACGCGGCTGCGGCAGCAGATCCGGGGCCCTGGTCGAGAATCCAGAAGGTCCCGAGCTCGCGCAGCTGCTCGAAGCTCAACGGATCGGCGGCGCACGGGTCGCACCAGCTCATATCCCAGGCGTATTCCAGGAACACCGCCCGCATGTCCTCGCGGGCGACCGCAGCGTCGAACATCGCCCGGTAGAAGCCGCCGAACTCCGCCTCGACGTAGAGCGGCAGATCGAGGTCGCTCGGAATCGCGAGCGTGCGATAGTTGGCGGCCTCGACCCGGCCGTCCCGGGTCAACAGGTACAGGAACAGCTCCTGCGGCCCCGCGGCATTCAGCGTGCCGAGCCGGATCGGCAGCATGAACGCTCCGACTCGAACGCGATCTGCAGCGGCCGCAGGTAGGTGTAGCCGAACTTGCTCTGCTCCTTGAGGTTGACCCTGGCGAGGAAGAATTTCATGCCGCCGCGAGATAGCCCTCGACCACCGGCGCAGCACCGCCGGCAGCCGGTAGCCCTCCTGGCGCAGCCAGGCGAGCAGCCCGTCGCTCTGCTCGGCCGAGAGGATCACGATGTCGTACTCGCCGACCGTATACTGCGCCTCGACGTGACGCCCTAGCGCCGCGGCGCCGCTCGCACTCGGCGGTCGGCGCCGGCGCGGCCATCCTGCGCCCCTCCTCCTGCACCCGACACGGATCCTGATCGAAATACTCGACCAGGCGGGGTGCGGTGTAGGCGTCGAGGTGGTCGACCAGCGCGTTGTCGGTGACGTGGATCTGGCCGCGCTCGAGCACGCTCGGCACCGGCATCACGAGCGCGAACTCCTGCAACGCCCCCTGGAAGTCGTTGACCATCGTGATCACGCTCTTGTCGTCGTGGCGGGCGAATACGACCTTGGAGGCCTCGTTGAACAGATCGGCATCCGCCTTGGCGACGTAGAAGCCGCAGAAAGGGCAGCCGGTCGGCGCCAGGGCCGCGGCGACAAGCAAAGCCAGCGCGGCGAGCGAGCGGCAGCTCGAGCGCATCCTGACCTCCTCGTTACGACCGGGTCTGCCGGGCGGCCTCAGCCGAATGGCGTGGCCTCGGCGAAGTCGGCCAGGCGCGCCGCGATCAGCGCGGCGTCGGGCTGGCTGGTCTGCGCCCCGATCCGGGTGCAGGCCAGACCCGCGGCCACGCTCGCATGCCGGAGCGCCTCAGGCAGCGCCAGCCCCCGACCCAGGGCGCCGGCGAGCACGCCCGCGAAAGCATCGCCGGCGCCGGTCGTGTCGACCGGCTCGACCGCGAGCGCCGGCACGCGCTAGCCGCCGCTCGGCCCGATCGCGAGCGCGCCCCTCGCCACCCAGCGTGACCACGCAGACAAGGCCATGTCGCGCTTGCCAGGTCGCGCGCCAGATCGGCCGGCTCGCCGGCGCCGCCGGCCGCCATCCGGGCCTCGATCTGATTGACGATCAGCACGTCGAGGGCGGCGAGCACCTGCTCCGGCAGCGCCGCCGCCGGGGCCAGGTTCAGGATCGTCCGCGCGCCCCGCGCGCTCGCCCGATCGAGCAGCGCAAAGGTCGCCTCCGGCCGGATCTCGTTCTGACAGAGAACGTGTGCCCAGGCGCCAGCAGGGCGTCGTCGATCTGGCCGGCATCGGTGTCGAGATTGGCGCCGCTCGCGACCATGATCTGGTTCTGGGCCGCCCGGTCGACCGCGATCACCGCGATCCCGGTCGGGCGGGCCGAGGTCGCGATGCCCGACCCGTCGACGCCCGCGGCTGCGAGCCCGGAGCGCAGAAAGCGGCCGAAGCTGTCGTCGCCGACCTGACCGACCATGCGCACCGCCGTCCCGGCCTTGGCTGCGGCCGCAGCCTGATTGGCGCCCTTGCCGCCGGCCGCGAGCGCGTAGGCCGGGCAGAGCACGGTCTCGCCCGGCCGCGGCAGGGTCTCGAGCTGGAACACCAGGTCAGCGTTCAGCGAGCCGAACACCAGCAGCATGCACAACCTCCGGTCGGGCGCCATCTAGAGCGGATTCCCGGGCGGCTGCCAAGCCTGCGGCGCGCCGACTGCGCCGAGCGCTTGCCAAGCCCGCAGCGCCTCCTCTATCTGAGGCGCGCGCCGAGCCTGGCCGAGCCCCAGCGGAGACCCCGATGATCGAGCCCGAGGAAATCTTCGTCGATGCGCAAAGCGTCGCCTGCGACGGCGGCGGCGTGCTCGGCCATCCACACGTCTGGCTCGCGATTCCGGCGACCGGCCGGATCGACTGCCCCTATTGCGGGCGGACCTTCATCTATCGCCCGGATGCCGCCGCGGGCGCACAGATCGCCGCCGTGGCGCCCGGCGTCCAGGCCGGCGATCCCTCGGCGGCGGTCGACGCCGAGCCGCGGGGCTGAGAGGTCAGCGCTTGGAGAACTGGAAGCTGCGGCGGGCTTTGCGCAGGCCGTACTTCTTGCGCTCGACCCGGCGCGAGTCGCGGGTCAGATAGCCGCCGGCCTTGAGCGGCGGCCGCAGGACCGGGTCGTAGGCGACCAGCGCCCGGCTGATGCCGTGGCGGACCGCGCCCGCCTGGCCCGACAGGCCGCCGCCCTTGACCGTGCAGATGACGTCGAACTGCTGCACCCGGCTCGCGACCACGAACGGCTGGTTGATGATCATGCGCAGCACCGGTCGCGCGAAGTAGACCTCGATGTCGCGCCCGTTGATCGTCACCCGGCCCGCCCCCGGCTTGACCCAGACCCTGGCGACCGCGTCCTTGCGCCGCCCGGTCGCATAGGACCGCCCCAGGCGGTCGAGCTTGGGCGTCGGCGGCGCGATCTCGGGCTCGGGCGCGACGGTCTGCGCCAGGTCCTTCAGATCGGCGAGCGTGCGGGTCGGATGTTCAGCCATCGGCGAGCTCTTTGATCGTGTTCTTGCGGTTGAGGGTGCTCGGGTCGAGCGCGATCGGCGCCTGGCCCTGATGCGGATGCTCGGGGCCCGGATAGACGTGCAATTTCTTCAGCTGCTGGTTCGCGAGCGCGCCGCCCGGCAGCATGCGCTGGACCGCCTTCTCGATCACCCGCTCCGGGTGGGCGCCCTCCAGGATCTGCTGCGCGGTGCGCTGCTTGATCCCGCCCGGGTAGCCGGTGTGGCGGTAATAGGTCTTCTGGGCGCGTTTGTTGCCGGTCAGCGCGACCTTGTCGGCGTTGACCACGACCACGTGGTCGCCGCAGTCGATGTGCGGCGTGTACATGGCCTTGTGCTTGCCGCGCAGCCGGGTCGCGACCAGCGCCGCGAGCCGCCCGAGCACCAGCCCGTCGGCGTCGATCAGGCACCAGCCGCGGCTGACGTCCTTGGGCGTGGCGGAATAGGTTTTCATCGGATCGGGACTCAAGCTAGGCGCGCAGCCGGACGACGGTTCCGAACGGCCAAACGACAACCAGCCCGGACCGGGAACGGCCCGAGTGCGGGGCATAGCTAAGCGGAAGCCGCCGCCCTGTCAACGCCTGGCGCGGCTCCGGATCACCGCTAGCCGCCGTCGGGCGGGATCCCGTAGCTGCCGGTGCGGTCCACCCGGCCGCAGCCGCCGCGGTTGGTCGCACCCGAACCGCTTGCGAGCGTGGGCGCCAGCGCAGATCTTCGGTGCACCATGGTGCCCGCCACCGGCTTCCGGAGGCTCGCCGCGCTGGCCGCGGCCGCGCTGGCTACCAGCGGCTGTGCCCGCCTGGCCGGCGTGACCGCGGGCGCCGAGCCGGCCCTCGAGCCTGCCTGGCTGCAGCTGTCGAGCGCGGCCGGCGATCTGGCGGCGCCCGGCGCCTCCGACCAGCAGACGGCGGCCGTGGTCGCCGACCTGGACGGCGATGCCGTCCAGGACTTCGTGATCGGCGCCCGCGGCCAGCCGCCCGCGCTGGTCTGGTACCGGCGCGCCGCTGCCGGCTGGCAGCGGCTGATGATCGAGCCCGACCGGCTGCCGATCGAGGCGGGCGGCGCCACCTACGACATCGATCACGACGGCGACCTCGACCTCGTGATGGGCGCGGACGCCTCGGGCAACCAGGTCTGGTGGTGGGAAAACCCCGAGCCGGGCAGCGAACCGCCGGCCCGCTGGCGTCGGCACGTGATCAAGGAGAGCGGCGGCAACCAGCATCACGACCAGATCTTCGCCGATCTCAACGGCGACGGGCGGGCCGAGCTCGTGTTCTGGAACCAACGGGCGCGCCGGCTGCTGCTGGCGGTGATCCCGGCCGACCCGCGCGCGAGCGGACCCTGGCCGGTGACCACGGTCTTCGAGGCGCCATCCGAGCGGTTCGAGGGCTTGGCGGCCGCCGATGTCGACGGCAACGGCCGGGTCGATCTGGTCGGCGCCGGCCGCTGGTTCGAGCGCACCGGGGACGGCCGCTTCACCGCCCACCTGATCGATCGCGCCATGCACTTCTCGCGCGCCGCCGCGGGCCAACTCGTGCCCGGCGGCCGGCCCGAGGTCGTGTTCGGGGTCGGCGACGACACCGGGCCGCTGCGCTGGTACCAGTGGGACGGCAGCGCCTGGGCCCCCCACGACCTGCTCGGCGCCGACATCGTCCACGGCCACAGCCTGGCGCTGGGCGACGTCGACCTTGACGGCAACCTCGACATCTTCGCCGCCGAGATGGCCGACCCCGGCCACGCTGCCGCCGCCAGCGCCTGGATCTTCTATGGCGACGGCCGGGGTGATTTCCGCAAGGAGGTGGTCTCGCGCGGCCAGGACCATCACGAATCCCAGCTCGCGGACCTCGATGGCGATCGGGATCTCGACATCCTGGCCAAGCCCTACCATCAGGACGCGCCGCGGCTGGACGTGCTGCTGAACCGCCGCGCCCGGCTCGACCGCTGGCGACGCCACGTCATCGACCCGGTAAAACCCTGGCGAAGCGTGTTCGTGACCGCGGCCGACCTCGACGGCGACGGCCAGAAGGACATCGGGACCGGCGGCTGGTGGTATCAAAACCCCGGCGCGGCCGCCGGGCGCTGGCAGCGGCGGCCGATTGGCGAGCCGCTCCGGAATCTCGCCGCCGTCCACGACTTCGACCGGGACGGCGACCTCGACGTGCTCGGCACCGAGGGCCAAGGGGCCGACCCCAACCCAGAGCTGGTCTGGGCCGAGAACGACGGCCGCGCCTGGTTCACCATCCACGCGAACCTCGAGCCCGGCGATGGCGACTTTCTCCAAGGCGTCGCGATCGGCCCATTCCGGGGCGAGCGGCCCCAGGTCGCCCTCTCCTGGCACGCCGCCGGCCGCGGCATCCAGATGCTGAGCGTGCCTGATGACCCTGCCCGCGATCCCTGGCGCCTGCGCAAGATCAGCGAGTTCTCGCAGGACGAGGCGCTCACGGCGGGCGACATCGATCGCGACGGCCGGATCGACCTCCTGCTCGGCACCCGCTGGCTGCGCAACCTCGGCGATGCCTTCGAGCTGCAGCAAATCGGACCCGAGCCGCTGCCCGACCGTAACCGGCTCGGCGACCTCAACGGCGACGGCCGGCTCGACGCGGTGGTCGGCTTCGAGGCGATCTCCAAACAGGGCGAAGTGGTCTGGTATGAGCAGCCGCGATCCGCCGCCAACCGCTGGACCCGGCACCCGATCGCGACCGTGATCGGCCCGATGAGCCTGGACGTCGGCGACCTCGACGGCGATCGCGACCTCGACGTCGTGGTCGGCGAGCACAACCTCGCCGCGCCCGCGACCGCCAAGCTCTGGGCGTTCGAGAACGCCGACGGCCGCGGCGGCCGCTGGCTTGGCCACATCGTCGCGGTCGGCGACGAGCACCACGACGGCGCGATCCTCGCCGACATCGACGCCGACCGTGATCTCGACATCCTCTCGATCGGCTGGAGCCACGACCGCCTGCTGCTCTACGAGAACCGGGCGATCACCGGCCCCGAGGTGACCGATTTTCCGGGGTCCGCGGACCGTCTCTCTGGCCCAAGGGTGCAACAGGTCCGGCCGACGCTCGACGCCCCGGCGGATCTCAATAAGCGTGATCCGGCAGTTCCGGCAATTCCGGCAGTTGCGCATGGGCCTAGGCTCTGAGTGCGCCATGGCCGCGCGGCCGACGCGGCTCCGAGATGACGTCGGTCTCGATCAGAAATGAAGTCAGAGTTCGACCTCGCGCACCGGGCTGCCCTCGCCCTCGAACTCGAAGTCGAGGTCCCGCAGCGGCTATTGCGACATTAGTTAGTAGAGGCTCAGCCGGTCGGCGGGCTCGATCGTCCGGGCGAACGCGGCGGCCGAGACGACGACCACGACGTCCCGGCCGTAGACGGTGACCCGCTGCGGTCCCTCCTCACGCGCCCGCCGCACCAGGTCATTGAAACGCGCCTTGGCGTCCTGAAGCTTCCAAGCGCGATAGCCGGCCAGCGCCGGAACACTACCATCGCGACGCGGTGCGATCGTTGCCAGACCGCATCTCGATCCCTCAGTGCTGACCATAATGTTGATTAGGTGCGTCGCACGCATTCGCCGCTCAAGAACCCCCCGCTACGGCGGTGGCGCGGCTTGGAGCTTGGAACCATTCTGGTGTAGGAGTGACGCTCCACCCGGGCGAGGACGGGTCGAGCGACGCGGGGAGGCAAGGGTCATGACCGGAAGCGACAAGAAGCTGCGCAGCACTGCCTGGTTCGGGCATCCGGACAAGGACGGCTTTTTGCATCGCAGCTGGATGAAGAACCAGGGCTTCCCGGCTGATCTGTTCGACGGCCGGCCGGTGATCGGGATCTGCAACACCTTCTCCGAGCTCACGCCGTGCAACGCGCATTTCCGCGAGCTTGCCGAGCGGGTCAAGCGCGGGGTCTACGAGGCTGGCGGCTTTCCGCTCGAGTTCCCGGTTTTTTCCACCGGGGAATCGAACCTCCGGCCGACCGCGATGCTGTTCCGCAACCTCGCCTCGATGGACGTCGAGGAGGCGATCCGCGGCAATCCGGTCGACGGCGTCGTGCTGATGACCGGCTGCGACAAGACCACGCCCGCACTTTTGATGGGTGCTGCCTCGTGCGACGTGCCGGCGATCGTGCTCTCCGGCGGGCCGATGCTGAACGGCAAGTTCCGCGGCCAGGACATCGGCTCCGGCACCGATGTCTGGCGGTTCGCCGAGGAGGTCAAGGCCGGCGAGATGACGCTTGCCGACTTCATGGATGCCGAGGCCTCCATGTCGCGCTCGGCCGGCCATTGCATGGTCATGGGCACCGCGTCGACGATGAACTCGATGGCCGAAGCGTTGGGCATGAGCCTGCCCGGCTGCGCCGCGATCCCAGCGGTCGACAGCCGCCGGCGCGTGATCGCCCAGCTGACCGGTCGCCGCATCGTCGCCATGGTCAAGGAGGACCTCCGAATCTCGAAGGTCCTGCGTCGCGAGAATTTCCTGAACGCGGTGCGCGCCAACGGCGCGCTCGGGGGCTCGACCAACGCCGTGATCCACCTGATCGCGATCGCCGGCCGGGTCGGGGTCCGCTTCGGCCTCGACGACTGGGACGAGTACGGGCGCGGGGTCCCGACCCTGGTCGACATCATGCCGTCGGGCCGCTTCCTGATGGAGGACTACTACTATGCCGGCGGCCTGCCCGCGGTCCTGCGCACGCTCGGCGAGCACGGCCTGCTCGACAAGAACGCCCCGACCGTGACCGGCCAGAGCATGTGGGCCAACGTCAAGGACGCGCCGAACTTCAACACCGAGGTGATCCGCGCCTTCGACAACCCGCACACCGCGCATGGCGGCATGGTCATCCTGCGCGGCAACCTCGCGCCCGACGGCGCGGTGCTCAAGCCCTCGGCCGCGACGCCGGCGCTGATGCGCCACCGCGGCCGCGCCGTCGTGTTCGAGAGCATCGAGGACTACAAGGCCAAGATCGAGGACGAGAGCCTGGAGGTCGACGAGACCTGCATGCTGGTGCTCAAGAACTGCGGCCCCAAGGGCTATCCCGGCATGGCCGAGGTCGGCAACATGGGCCTGCCGCCCAAGGTGCTGCGCAAGGGCGTGCGCGACATGGTCCGGATCTCGGATGCGCGCATGAGCGGCACCGCCTATGGCACGGTGGTCCTCCACGTTTGCCCGGAGGCGGCGGCTGGCGGCACGCTGGCGCTGGTCGAGAACGGCGATCTGATCGAGCTCGACGTCGAGGCCAGACGCCTGCATCTCGACGTCGGCGAGGACGAGCTCGCTCGCCGGCGCGCCGCCTGGCGAGCGCCGGAGCCGGCGATGGCCTCGGGTTACCAGAAGCTGTACGTCGAGACCGTGCTCCAGGCCTCCGAGGGCGCCGACCTCGCCTTCCTGCGCGGCTGCCGCGGCGCCGCCATCCCGCGCGAGAGCCATTGAGCGACGACCGAAGGCATTTGTCCGGGCAAGAGACCTCTGCTATATTGATAGCAGAGGTCTTGGAGGCGGTGCGATGTCTCAGCTCCTGGTGCGCAAGGTCGACGAAGACTTGGTCGCGCGGCTCAAGCAGCGCGCGGCGAGGGCCGGGCGCAGCGCCGAGGCCGAGCACCGGCTGATCCTCGAGCAAGCGCTACGGCCCGGCAAGCCGAGCTTCGCCGAACGCGCCCGCCGTCATCGGGAGGCGTTGTGCGGGCGCATTCACAGCGACAGCACCGACCTGATCAGGGAGGACCGCGACCGGGACTATGACAACGAATGGTCATAGACGCGAGCGTGGCGGTCAAATGGGTCGTGCCGGAGACCGGCAGCGATGCCGCGATCGCGCTGCTCGGTCGGGAGCTCTGGGCGCCCTCGCTCTGGCTTGCCGAAGTTGCCAACGCCTTGCGCAAGAAAAGCCGCCGCGGCGAGATCACCGAGGATGAGGCGCGCCTGCGGGCGCAGGATCTCTGCGATGCACCGGTCGAGCCCGTCGAGCTTCCGATCCTGCTGCCGGGCGCGATGCGGATCTCGGGCGAAATCGGCCACTCCGTCTACGACTGTTTCTATCTCGCGACCGCGGTATTGCGGGATACAACTCTGGTAACCGATGATCGCCGCTTCGCCGCCAAAGTTGCGGCCAGCCGCCATTACGCCGGGTACGTCGACCTCTTGCGCGACCTGACCGGCACCGGGAGTTGAGAACGGCAGATAGTCGCCCGCCGCCATCCAGCGCGGATCGTGGCCAGCTGTCAGCCAGGAACTGCGAGACCAGTTTATAGAGGGTCCGGAGATGACGGCAGCTGCCGAGGCTTCGATCGAACGCCAGCGGGTGGTCGCGGCGTGCATTGCCGACGTCAAGGCGATCATCCGCGCGCAGGGCGTCGAACGCCAAGCGCTCGAGCGGGTCAAGCGCCGGCTGCTCGAGCTTGGGGCCAGGCGCGATCTGTTCTCGTTCGCCGCCTTCCCGCTCCGCCATGAGGGCAGCACGCTGCATCTGTTGTCCGAGGACGCCGATCACGGCTTTGCGCTCTATGCGGTCGCGGCCCAAAGCGCCAGCAAGACGCCGCCCCATGACCACACCACCTGGGCGGTGGTCGTCGGCGTCGAGGGCGAGGAGCTGAACCGGCACTACCGCCGGCTCGACGACGGCGCCGCCTCCGGCCAGGCGCGGCTCGAGGAGACCGGGGCTACGCTGGTCAAGGCAGGCACCGGCGTCGCGCTGATGCCGGACGACATCCACAGCATCGAGCGCGCCGGCCAAGCGCCGATGCTGCACTTCCACCTCTACGGCCGCAGCCTCGAGCATCTGCCGGCGCGCAAACAGTTCGACCCGGCCGCCGGCAGCTACCAGGTCTACCCGGCCAGCCCCAACATCGTCAGATGACGCCGCGGGTCGCGCCCGCGCTGTACGATGAGGCTGCGGGCGAACGAGGGCGAGTTCGCGCTGCTCGACGTCCGGCCGGCCGGCGCCTTTGCCCGCGGCCACATCCTGCTCGCCAGCAACGCGCCGCTCGAGCGCCTCGAGATCGACCTGCCGCGCCTGGTGCCGCGGCGGACCGCGCCGATCGTGCTCTGTGACGAGGGCGATGGCGCCGCGCTGCGCGCCGCGGCGATGCTCGGGCACTTCGGCTACGCCGATCCGCCGTCCTCGAGGGCGGCGTCGGCGCCTGGCGCGCGGCCGGCTACCAGCTGTTCGAGGGCGTCTATGTGCCGAGCAAGGCGTTCGGCGAGCACGTCGAGGCGGTCTGCGGCACACCCCACATCGGCGCCGACGAGCTGGCCCGCCTGCGTGCCGCCGGCACCGACCTCGTGGTCCTCGACAGCCGGCCGCTCGAGGAATACCGGCGCATGTGCATCCCGGGCGGCATCGACGTGCCCGGGGCCGAGCTGGTCCACCGGGTCCGCGACCTCGCCCCCGATCCGAGCACGCTGGTGGTCGTGAACTGCGCCGGCCGGACCCGCAGCATCATCGGCGCCCAGTCGCTGATCAACGCCGGCGTTGCCAACCGGGTCGTGGCGCTCGAGAACGGCACGATGGGCTGGACGCTCGCGGGCCATCCGCTGGAGCACGGCCAGATGCGGCTGCCGCCGCGACTGAGCCCGGCCGGCCGCGCCTGGGCCACGCAGGCGGCCGCGCGTGTCGGAAAACGGTACGGGGTGCCGGCGATCGATCGCGCCACGCTTGGCCGCTGGCAGGCCGAAGCGCAGACGCGGACGCTCTACCTCTGCGACGTCCGCTCCCCCGAGGAGTACCAGGCGGGCCACCTGCCGGGCGCGCTGTGCACGCCGGGCGGCCAGCTGGTCCAGGCGACCGACAGCTGGCTCGCGACCCACGGTGCCCGGGTCGTGCTGGTCGACGACGACGGCGTGCGCGCGACGATGACCGCATCCTGGCTTGGCCAGATCGGTCGCTGGGCGGTGCACGTGCTGACCGGCGGGCTCGGCGCGGAGCTCGAGAGCGGCCCCGAGCCGGTCGAGGTCCTGGGGCTCGAGGCGACCCCGAGCGATCGGCTGCTCGATTCCCCAAGGTTGGCTCGCCTCGCGGCCGGCCGCGAGGTCCAGGTCCTCGACCTCGCCGACAGCCGCGCGTTTCGCGCCGGCCATGTGCCGGGCGCCCGGCGGGTGCGGCGCTTAAGCACTCGCCATCCGTCGGCTTCCTCTGCCGCCAGCTTCAACGCCAGGCTGTCCGCTGAGCCCGCAGCAATGGTTTTTACATCAATCGATTGGGCTCGTACCGAAGCTAGCGGCTTCAACGCGTCGCCGCTGGCAAGCCCCTTCAAGATTTCCGCCATACCTGCGCCTCATTTACACTAAGCACAACCCTAGCAAGCAATTGGAGGTTGTTCCAGCAATTAACGCTTTGGCGGGGCGGGTCCTCCTCTCGCTATCACCGGGTCGGACGCTATCTGGCCGCCGTCCTCGAACCTGGTCGCGCCGGGTGGTCGGCTATGCGACCAGCGGCTCGGCCGACGCCCGCCTCCGGGATCGACGGCCGACGAGAGTTGGGCGCCCCTCAACGGTAAGCGCTGGATCTGGCCCCACCTGCACAAGGGGGTGTGATGGGCGCCAGAGACGATCCTCAGAGGATCGTTTGAATGTCAGCTTTTGACCCGGTTGGTTCTCCGCTCGACGTCCTGCCGCAACTCCCCGAACAGGAACCGCCTCAGGGTGTGGACCCTATTCCGATCCCCGATGACCTGGCGCCCCGCCCGTCCGCCAGCTCCTCCCGAAAGCCGGGCGCGGCCACCCCGATTAGCGCCTCCGCCCGCTCGGCCAGCGATTTGTCGCGCAGGCGCGCGATGCCGTGCTCGGTGACCACGATGTCGGCATCCGCCCGCGGGCAGCTCACGATGTGGCACTCGCCGAGCTTGGGAACGATGCGCGAGAGCTGGCCGCCGGCCGCGGTCGAGGGGAGGGCGAGGATCGAGCGGCCGCCGGGCGACGCGCGCGCGCCGCGGACGAAGTCCAGAAGGCCGCCGGTGCCGCTGACCTGGCGGCCGGCCAGCATCTCGGCGTTGGCCTGGCCGGTGAGGTCGACCGAGAGCACCGAGTTGATCGCGACAAAGGAGGTTAAGAAGACATCT
This sequence comes from uncultured Alphaproteobacteria bacterium, assembly GCA_963840925.1. GTDB lineage: Bacteria > Pseudomonadota > Alphaproteobacteria > Geminicoccales > Geminicoccaceae > DATAOG01. The sequence continues at coordinate 24,573 of CAWJAY010000005.1, read as the reverse complement.
AATGGGGTGCCGATGCCGCTGATGCCTCAGACCGCGGTCTTCGAGGGCCTGAAGCAATTCGACCGCAGGCTCGCACCGCAGGCGCAGGTCGTCGAGCCGAATCCCCCCACCTCGACGCCGCCCGTCCGCCTGTGGCACCATGCTCCCCATGGCCACCAAGCCCCCGACCCTCGCCCCCGTGGCGCTCGCCGAGCGCGAGCGGGTGCTGCGCATCCTGCGCGCGCACGAGGCCGAGCTGCGCGCGCTCGGCGTCGCGCGGCTCTGGCTGTTCGGTTCCCTGGCGCGCGGCGATGCCGCTCGAAGAAGTGATGTCGACGTGCTGGTCAGCGTGCCGCCGGCGCGGAGGTTCTCGCTGCTCGACCTCGCCGAGGTGCGGGCGGAGCTGTGCGAGCTGCTCGGGCGCGAGACCGATGTCGTGATCCGCGAGGACGTTCTGCCACGCCTGTGGGAGACGATCAGGGACGATCTGATCGACGTGTTCTGATGGCGCGAGCGCCGGTCGCCGACCGCCTCCGGCATGTGCTCGACGCCATCGCCAGGATCGAAACCCTGACCGCAGGCAAGACGTTCGACGACTACGCGGCCGACTGGGTGACACGCGACGCCGTGGAGCGCAATCTCGAGCGGGTTTCCGAAGCGTCGCGCCACATTCCTTCGGGCCTCAAAGCCGAGCACAAGGGCATCCCCTGGCGGGCCGTCGCCGGTCTCGGCAATGTGCTGCGCCACGATTATCCCCGGGTGAAGGACCCGCGCGTGTGGCAGATCGTGACCCGGGATCTCGCGCCCCTCCGGGCCGCCGTCGAGGCCATGGTGCGCGACCTCGAAGCCGGAAGCGGCCGCTAGTCAGGCCTCGAGCCCCGCCGTGCCGGATCGACCAGATCATCGGGATGCAGGGGAGCAGGAGGCCGGGATGACGGCGCACACGACGCTACCTCGGCGACCTGCCGCGCCCGCTCGCCAGCTCCTCCCGGAAGCCGGGCGCGGCGACCCCGATCAGCGCCTCCGCCCGCTCGGCGAGCGACTTGTCCCGCAACCTCGCCACCCCGTGCTCGGTGACCACAATGTCGGCGTCCGCGCGCGGGCAGCTGACGATGTCGCGCTCGCCGAGCTTGGGAACGATGCGTGAGAGCTGGCCGCCGGCCGCGGTCGAGGGGAGAGCGAGGATCGAGCGGCCGCCCGGCGAGGCGCGCGCGCCGCGGACGAAGTCCATAAGGCCGCCGGTGCCGCTGACCTGGCGGCCGTCCAGCATCTCGGCGTTGGCCTGGCCGGTGAGGTCGACCGAGAGCACCGAGTTGATCGCGACGAAGTTGGGAATCGCCGCGAGCACCGCGTGGTCGTGGGTGTGGCTGACCGGGGCGAAGGTGAGGTCGGGGCAGGCCCTGGCGAAGTCGTAGATTTTGCGGGTGCCGATCGCGGCGGTGCAGACCATCCGCCGCATCAGGCCGGCGGCGTAAAGGTCGGCGACGCCGTCGGCGAGCAGGCCGCTGTGCAGGCCGAGGTCGCGGCGACCCGCGAGCGCGCCAAGCACCGCTGCCGGCACCTTGCCGATCCCGATCTGGATCACGTCGCCGTCCTCGATCAGGCTCGCGACGTTGTTCCCGATGTTCCGGATCTCATCGGACAGGGTGGCTCCCGGCGCCTCCAGCACCGGCCGTTCGGTCTCGACCGCGTAGTCGAGGCGCGCATAGGAAAGTTCGCAGCTCGAGCGGGGCCGGGGCATCGATCGGTTGATCTCGGCGACGACCAGCTTCGCGCGCGCCAGCACCGCCGGCACGAAATGGACCGAGACCCCGAGGCTGCATCGGCCGCGCTCGTCCGGCGGTGTGACCTGGATCAGCGCCAGATCGACCGGCAGCGCCGCGAGATACCGCCAGATGCCGCTGTAGTGCAGCGGCAGGAAGCGGACCCGGCCGGCGGCATGGGACCTGGCGATGTCGCCGAACAGGAAGAAACCGGTAAAACGCGCGTCGGGGTGGAACGAGGCGGGATCGATCAGGTTCAGCCCGGGAATCAGGCAGCCGACGTAGTGGACACCAGCGCTCGCCGCCGGCGCCGCCGCGAGCGCTTCGAGCAAAGGCGTCGGCTCGCCGCTGGCACCCTGCACGAACACCGTCATGCCGGGGCGGAGCAGGTCGGGCAGGCGGTCGGCGGTGATCGTCTTCGGCATCGGGTTTTCCGATGTTAGAAGAGCCGGCGCCATCGGAATGTGGGAAAACCGATCATGGACGCGATCGCCGCGTTTGCCGAGCACGTCGTGGGCACCGGCTATGGTGACCTGCCGGCCGCGGCGGTCGTTGCGGCCAAGACTTTGATCCTGGAATTGTTCGGCGTCGGCGTGGCCGGCAGCGCCGGGCCGTTCGCGGCCGATCTCGCGCGCTGCGCCGCTGCCTGGGGGCAGGGGGCGGACGCGCGGGTCTGGGGGCAGGGCTTCACGCGGCTGCCGGCGCCGGCGGCCGCGCTCTGCAACGGCTATCAGATCCACAATTCCGAGTTCGACTGCGTCCACGAGCGGGCGGTGGTCCATCCGATGGCGGTGCTGCTCGCCGCCGCCAGCGCGCAGGCCGAGCGCGCGGGCGGGGTCTCGGGCCGGGATTTTCTCGCCGCAATCGTGGTCGGGGTCGATGTCGGCGCGGGTCTTGGCATCGCCTCGAAGGCGCCGCTGCGGTTCTTCCGGCCGGCAACCGCCGGCGCGTTCGCGGCCGCCGCCGCGGTCGGCAAGCTGATGGGCTTCGATCGGGCGATGCTGAGCCACGCCTTTGCCGCGGTCCTGGGCCAGGTCTCCGGCACGATGCAGGCGCACGCCGAGGGCTCGATGCTGCTGGCGCTCCAGGTCGGCTTCAATGCGCGCAACGCGATCGTCGCCTGCGATCTCGCAGCCCACGGCCTGGCCGGCCCCGAGCAGGTGCTCGAGGGCCCGTTCGGCTATTTCCAGCTGTTCGAGGGCGAGCATGACCTTGCGCCAGTGCTGCGCGCCCTGGGTAAGGTCTGGCGGGTCACCGAAGTGGCGCAAAAGCCGTTTCCGACCGGGCGGGCGACCCATGGCGTGCTCGACGCGGTGCTGGCCTTGCAGCGCCAGTACGGCTTCGAGGCCGCGGACGTGGCGGAGATCCGCTGCATCGTGCCGCCGCTGACCGCGCGCCTGGTCGGGCGCCCGGCCGGCCCGGGCATGGCGCCGAACCAGGCCCGCCTCAGCGCGCCTTACGCGATCGCCTGCGCTCTGCTCGGCGGTGGGGTCGATCTCGACGACTTCAGGCCGGCAGCGCTCGCCGAACCCGCCCGCCTGGCACTCGCGGCGCGGGTCGTGGTCGAGGCCGACGGCAATCTTGATCCGAACGCGCTCGGGCCGGTCGAGGTCGCGCTGCGCCTTGAGAGCGGGGCGGTCCACGAGACCCGGGTCAGCGAGGTCTACGGCAGCCCGGCCCGGCCGCTGGATCGCGGGGCGCACCTCGCCAAGTTCCGCCGCAACTGGCTCGCCGGCGCGACGCCTCTGCCGCCGGCAGCCGGCGAGCGGCTGATCGCTCTGGTCGACGACCTCGAGGCGGTCAGCGACGTGAGCCGGCTGATCGACCTGATGGCGGGGTAGCAACGGCGGCTTCGGGCACGTCGTCGAACGAAGCGTAATTCAGGCGATAGAGTTGGGCGTACAGGCCGCGGGCGCGCATCAGCTGGTCGTGCGAGCCGGTCTCGACCACGCGCCCGTCCTGGAGCACGATGATCCGGTCGGCATTGCGGATGGTCGCCAGGCGATGCGCGATCACGAGCCCGGTGCGGCCGTGCAGCAGCCGGGCGAGCGCCGCCTGGATCAGGCGCTCGGTATAGCTGTCGACGCTTGCGGTCGCCTCGTCCAGGACCAGGATCCTGGCGTTCGCGACCAGCGCGCGGGCGAAGCTCACCAGCTGGCGTTGGCCCTGCGACAGATTGCCGCCGCGCTGCTCGAGCGGCGTCTCGTAGCCCTGGGGCAGCCGCGTGATGAAGTCGTGGGCGCCGACCGCCTTGGCGGCCTCGATCACCTGCTCGGGGCTCGCGCCTAAGGTTGCGTAGCGGATGTTCTCGAACACCGTGCCGGTGAACAGGAACGGCTCCTGCAGGACCATCGCGATATGGCGGCCGAGCGCGGCCTGGGCGAGATCGCGCACGTCGTGGCCGCCGACCAGGATCTGGCCGCTCCCGACGTCGTAGAAGCGGTGCAGCAGCGCCATCGTGCTGGTCTTGCCCGAGCCGGTGGGGCCCACCAGCGCCACCGTCTCGCCGGGCTCGACCCGGAAGCTCACCTCGCGCAGCACCGGCATGCCCGGGACGTAGCCGAACGTCACGCTCCTGAACTCGACCGCGCCGTCGATTCTGGGCGGATCGAGCGCGCCCGGCCGATCCCGGATCGCGATCGGCACGTCCAGGACCTCGAAGATCCGTTGGCCAGACGCCATCGCGCGCTGCATCACGCTGTACTGCATGGTCAGCGATCGGATCGGGTCGAAGAAGCGCTGGACGTAGAACAGGAAGGCGACCATCACGCCCAGGTCCAGCCGGTCGCCCTGCACCGCGATGCCGCCGACCACGACCACGATCGCCATCGCGGCGCCGGTCAGCGCGTCGACGATCGGGACCATGATCTGGGCGAGCCAGGTGCCGCGTAGCTGAGCGTCCAGATTGTCGGCGACCTTGTCCTCGAACAGTTGGAGATTGACCGCCTCGCGACCCATGCCCTGGACCGTGCGTACGCCATGGATGCCTTCGGCGAGCGCGCCATTCAGGGTCGAGCTCGTGATCCGGGCGCGCACGAAAGCCGCCCGCGCGCGCGGGATCCAGATGATCCGCACGATGACCAGGACCGGCAGCACCGAGAGCGTCAGCAGGCCGAGGCGCCAGTCCAGCGCCAGCAGCACGATCGTGATGCCGAGCAGCAGCACGAAGTCGCCGATCGCGAACACCGAGGTCTCGAGGAACTCCTGGAGCGCGTGGACGTCGCCCTGGAGGCGCGACATCAGCCGCCCGACCTCGGTCCTGTCCATGAACGACAGCGAGACGCGCTGGAGGTGGGCGTACATCGCGCGGCGCAGATCGAACAGCAGCCGCTCGGCGATCCGCGCGACCAGGCTCTCCTGGACCAGGTTGGCGAGGAAATTGACGCTGACGACGCCAACGAAGACCAGCGCTGCGAGCGTGAGCAGCCGCTCCTCGCGCGCGCCATCGACCAGAGCCCGGTCGACGACCATGCGCAGGATCAGCGGGATCGAGACCTGGGTCGCGGCGAACGCCAGGACCGCGAGCACGGCCAGGACGAGGCGGCGGCGATAGGGGCTGATGAAGGCCCAGAACCGGCGGATGATCCGGCCGTCGAAGGCCGCGAAGATCTGCTCCTCGGTGTTGATCTGGGAGCCGACCACCGCGCGCGGCGGGCGCGGCGCCGACCGCCCCAGCCCGAGGCGCAGGCCGGTGCGCGCGGCGCTCATGGCGCCTCCTCCGCGGGCTCGCCGCCCAGGCTCTGGAGCGCGTAGAGGCTGGCGTAGCGGCCGCCGAGCGCGAGGAGCTCGGCGTGGCTGCCGCGCTCGACGATCCGTCCCCGTTCGAGAAACAGGATCTCGTCGGCGTCCATCAGCGAGCCCAGGCGGTGGGCGATGATGATCGTTGCCCGGGTCGCGGTCTGGCTCCGGAGCGCCGCGCGGATGCTCTGCTCGGTCGCGGCGTCGACCGCCGCGGTCGAAATCGTCGAACACCAGGATCGGCGGGCTCAGCAGGATGCTGCGGGCGATCGACAGGCGCTGGCGCTGGCCGCCGGAGAGCGAGACGCCGCGCTCGCCGACCAGGGTCTCGTAGCGCCTGGGCAGGCCCGCGATGTAGTCGTGCAGCCGCGCGACCTCGCTGGACTGCGCGATCCGCTCGCGATCGGCCCAGGGGTTGCCGTAGGCGATGTTGTTCTCGATCGAGGCGGTAAACAGGAACGTGTCCTGCTGGACCAGGCTCACGGTCCGGCGCAAGGAGGCGAGCGTGACCTCGCGCACGTCCTGGCCGTCGATCGTGATCCGGCCGGCGCCGACGTCGTAGTAGCGCGGGATCAGATGGGCGATGGTCGACTTGCCGCTGCCCGGCGGCCCGACGATGCCGAGCGTCCGCCCGGCCCGGACCTCGAAGCTGATGTCGTGCAGGGTCGCGAGCTGGCGGCGCTCGCCCGGATAGGCGAAATCGACGTGCTCGAAGCGGAGCACGGCGTCGCTGACGACGAGATCGCGCGCCCCGGGCCGGTCGGCGATCTCGGGCTCGCGGTCGAGGATCTCGAACAGCCGGGCGCCGGACATCGCGGCCCGGGCGAACGCGTTGACCATCATGCCGAGCTGGCGCACCGGCATCTGCAGGATCGCCATGAACGCCAGGTACTCGGCGAGCGTGCCGACCGTGATCTGGCCGGCCAGGACCTTGTGGCCGCCGACCCAGAGCAGGAGGCCCATGGCTAGGAAGTAGGCGTAGGTCATCGCGGCGGCATTGCGCACTCTCAGATCGGTCCGGCGGTCGGCGAGCGAGAGCGCATCGTCCGAGACGGCATCGAACTTGGCGAGCTCGTAAGGTTGCGCGGCGAAGGCGCGGACCACCCGGATGCCGCCCAGGTTCTCTTCCATGACCCGGGTCAGCACGCCGAGCTTCTCCTGCAGCGCCAGCCAGCTTGCGCGCAGGCGCAACCGCGCGACCACCGAACGCCAGGCGGCGAACGGGACGAAGCTCAGCGCGATCAGGCCAAGCCCGGGCTCGCGACCGAGCAGCAGGGCGGCCCCGAACCCGACCAGGATCGCGCTCAGCACGAGCCGGATCACGCCGGCATTGATGACCGTCCGGATGCCCTCGATGTCGAGCATGCCGCGGGTGATCAGCTCGCCGGTGTGCATCCGGTCGTGAAAGCCGAAGCTCAGCCGCTGGAGCTGGGCGTAATAGGCCAGGCGCAGGTCGTAGGCGATCTGTTGCCCGACCGCCTCGCCCTGGTAGTTGTGCCACATCGTGAACAGGCCGCGCAGCACGGCGGCGCCGAGCAGCAAGGCCGCCGCCTGCCACAGCGCGCCGCGCGCAGCGGCCGGATCGCCGCCGGCGCCGAGCAGGCCCTGGGCGCTGTCGACGGCGCGGCCGAGATATCTCGGGATCAGCAGCTGGAAGACCGCGGCCGCAACCGTGGTGCCGATCGCGATCGCCATGCCGCGTCGGTAGCGGAGCGCCATGTTCAGCACCCGCTGCAGGATCCTGAGGTCGGACAGGCCGACAGGGGCAGCCTGCAGCTCAGGCGAGTGAGGGACCGGACGGGTGATGGACAACGGGCAAACTCGAACACCGCTGGTGGAGAGGCCCGTCGCGGCGATGCTCGCGTCCAGCGTGATCGGCCGGCATGGCCGGTCGCCGGGCACGCGAGCCCCCAGGCGATGGGAAGCCGGCGCATCCATAGCGCCTGCGGCGCTCCAGGCCAAAGCCTTTCGACGCGCCGCCCGCGCCTTGGCAGCGGCCGCCGCGACCGCCATCTGAAGCAACGGGGCAGCAGGAGCTCTGGTCGATGGCAGCCGAGGCGCAGGACATCGTCGCGTGGGCGATCAAGGTCGGCCTGGAGGGGCTGCGCCACAGCGACCTGATGGCCGGCTACTGCGAGCGCCTGGTCGAAGCCGGCGTGCCGCTCTGGCGGGCCTCGATCGGCGCCGACACGCTGCATCCGCTGATCGACGCCCAGGGCCAGCGCTGGATCGCCGGCGAGGGCGTCCACGAGGAGGCCTACGTCCGCCGGAGCACGCCGGAGAGCGAACAGGAGTGGCTCCAGAGCCCGTGGCATCGGATGCTCGAGGACCGCAACTGGGAGATGCGCCGGCGGCTCGACATCGGCGAGGGCACCAACGAGTTCCCGCTGCTCGCGTCGCTGGCGGCGCAGGGCGGCACCGACTATTGGGCGCGGATCATCCGCTACGGCGAGCCGGCCAGCATCGGCCACGGGCAGGGCGTGGCGACCTCGTTCGCGACCCGCGATCCGGCCGGCTTCGCGGCGCCGGATCTGGCCACGATCGAGGCGACGCTGCCGGCGTTCGCGATTGCCTACAAGGCGACGATGACGGTCGAGACGGCGCGCACGCTGGTGACCACCTACCTCGGGCGCGATGCGGCCGAGCGGATCCTGCGCGGCGAGATCGAGCGCGGCCAGGTCAAGATCCTGCGCAAGGTGCTCTGGTTCAGCGATCTCGCCGGCTTCACCAAGATCGCCGACACGCTCGCGCGCGAGCAGCTGCTCGACCTGCTCAACGCCTACGCCGATGGCCTGGTCGGGGTGGTCCACGGCCACGGCGGGGAGGTTTTGAAGTTCATGGGCGATGGCATCCTCGCGGTGTTCGACGGCGCCGCGGCGGAGGCCTGCGGGCGCGCGCTCGATGCCGCCTGGGCGGCGCGCTCGGCGATCGCGCGGCTGAACCAGCAGCGCCAGGCGGCCGGCCTGCCGGTCACGAGCTTCACGCTGGCGCTGCACGAGGGCGAGGTGCTCTCGGGCAACGTCGGCAGCCAGGAGCGGCTCGACTTCACGGTGGTCGGGCCGGCGGTCAACGAGGTCGCCCGGATCCAGGCGATGAGCCGCTCGCTCGACCAGCCGATCCTGGTCTCGGCGGCCTTCGCCGCCGGCTGCGGCGGGCAGCGGGCGCGCCTGGTCTCGCTCGGCCGCTACGCGCTGCGCGGCGTCGGCCGGCCGCAGGAGCTGTTCACGCTCGACCTCGCGGCGCCGAGCGGACCTAGCGCCAGGTGAACGCGGGCCTGCGCTTCTCGAGGAAGGCGCGCCGGCCCTCGAGGTAGTCCGGGCCCTCGAACTGGCTCTCGAACAGCCGCCTGGACAGCTCGGTGTCCTCGACCGCGCCGTTCAGGATCTCGCCCACGATCTGCTTGACCGCGCGGATCGTGAACTGCGACAGGCCGCAGAGCTGCTCGGCGAAGGCGAGCGTTTCCCGCTCCAGATCGGCGGCCGCGAACAGGCGGGTCGCGAGCCCGATCCGAAGCGCTTCCTCGGCCTCGATCACGCGCGCGCCCATCAGCATCTCCTTGGCCTTGGCCGGCCCGACCAGATCGACCAGGCGCTTGGTCTCCTTGAGCGAATAGGCGAGCCCCAGGCGCGCGGGCGGGATGCAGAAGCTGGCGCCCGGATCGGCGTAGCGGAGGTCGCAGCAGAGGGCCAGCGCGCAGCCGCCGCCGAAGCAGACGCCCTGGACCATCGCGATCGTCGGCCGCTCGAGCTCGGCCAGCGCGGCGTAGGCGGCGCCGACCGTGCTCCGATAGCTCTGCCGGGTCGCGCTCGAGGCGTGCACCTGGTCGAACTCGCCGATGTCGGCGCCGGCGCAGAACGCTTCAGGGCTGGCCCCGCGCATGATCAGGACCTTGACCTCGGGGTCGGCCGCCGCCTCGGCCGCGAGCTTCGGGATCGCCCGCCACATCTCGACGCTCAGCGCGTTGCGCTTGGCCGGCCGGTTCAGGACCAGCTGCGCGATCGCGCCTTGCGTCGCGAGATAGATCGAGGGCTCGCTCATCCGGGGTTCCTCGCGTTGCGCAGCGAGCGCCGCAGGCGCGCAAAGCGCTCCGGTGGCGCCGCGGCGGCGACCGCGTCCGGGCCTAAGAGCGCCAGCCGGAAGCGGTCCTTGAGGTGGGCGCCGTCCTTGGGCGGCAGCGCGAACGGCAGCGGCTCGGCCCGGACCTTGATCGCGTAGAAAACCGGGCCCTCGCCGGCCCGGATCACCTGGCGGACGGCCTCCAGCTCCTCGCTCGCGCGGACCGTGCCGGCGACCCGGAACCCGGCCGCCTTGGCGACCCCGGCGAGATCGACGCCATGGGCGGTGTGAGTCGCCTGCATGCCGGTCTCGCCGTAGCGCTCGTTGTCGAACACCACGAGCGCGAGATTGGCCGGGCGCTGGACGCCGATCGTCGCGAGGCCGCCCAGCCCCATCAACAGCTCGCCGTCGCCGGTGAGCACCAGGACCCGCCACCCGGGCTGGGCGAGCGCCAGGCCGAGGCCGATCAGCGCCGCCCCGCCCATCGCCCCCCAGAGGGGAAAATTGAGCGGGTGGTCGCCGGCGGCGGTCGCATCCCAGGCGGTGCTGCCGAGCCCGGCGATCACCAGCAGATCGCCGCGCTCGGCGAGCAGGACCTCCGCGACCTCGCGCCGCCGCAGCGGGAACGCTTCGCTTCGCGTGGGCTTCATCCAGTGTCTCCGGTCAGCGATCGAAGCTCTTGACGCCGATCAATTTCTGGCCGATCAGCACCGCGACCGGCAGCTGGCCCTCGAACGCGATCCGGCCCGCGGCCTGCACGGTCTCGGCGGCAGCCTCGGGGTCGTCCAGCCGGTGCACGATCGCGCCGGTAAGCTTCAGGACCTCCGCCGCGGCCTGGCCCATCGGCAGCTGCCATGGGTTGAACTCGGCCCACTCGCCGCGCATCGTGATGAGCATCAGCAGCGGCAGGCGGCAGCTGCGGTTCAAGGTCAGCATGTTGACGCAGTTGCCGATCCCGCTGCTCTGCATCAGGAGCGCGCCGCGGGCGCCGCCGAGCCAGGCGCCGGCCAGCAGCGCGATGCCCTCCTCCTCGGTGGTCAGCACGACCGCGCGGATCGCGCGATCGGACGCGCACAGCTCGATCAGGCGCGCGTGCCCGGCGTCGGGCACGTAGCCGACCTGCTGCACGCTAAGGTCGCCGAGCGCGCGGTGGATCGCTTCCGGCCAGCTGGTCAGCGTCGCCTCCTCCGGTCCACTGCGTCGGTCACCGCGTGCGCCAATCTGCCCGGCGGCCGTCGGTTCGACAAGGCCGGGGGCTCCCGGGGCCTGATGATCCGGAACCATCCGGCAGGGGTGCCGTTCTCATCGCTAGGGATGCGGCCCGCGGTGGCCGCGGGTGTTCGGAGGAGAGCAGGCAATGACACTGGCACGTTTGATGGCAGGGGTCGCTGTGATTGGCCTGATGGCGCAGCCGGCCCTCGCGCAGAACCAGGACCAGACCAAGCCGCAGCAGGAGATGACGACCGGCGGGGCGCAGGAGTTGGCCCAGGCCGATATGGACTTCGTCAAGAAGGCGGCCGGCGACGGCATGGCCGAGGTCAAGCTCGGCACGCTGGCGAAGGACAAGGCCACGAGCGATTCGGTCAAGCAGTTCGGCCAGCGGATGGTCGAGGACCATGGCAAAGCCGGCGACGAGCTGAAGTCGATCGTACAGACCAAGGGGGTGGAGGTGCCGGCGGAATTGCCGCCGGAGGCTCAGAAGGCTTACGACGATCTGCAGAAGAAGACCGGCGACGAGTTCGACGCCGCGTTCATGGACCTGATGGTCGAGGACCACCAGAAGGCGGTCGACCTGTTCAAGCAGCAGGCGGAGTTGGGCACCGATGCCGAGCTCAAGGCGTTCGCCGCCAAGACGCTGCCCACGCTCGAGGAGCACCTCGAGCTGGCGACGATGACGCAGGAGCAGGTCAGCGCGGCCAAAGAGGCGGGCATGCCCAAGGAGCAGGCGGCGAGCGAGCCCGGCGCCAAGCAGCCGGCTGCGGCCGCTGGTGCGGGCCAGCAGGCGATGACCGAGCCGGCCGGCGACGATGCGGCGAAATCCGAGATGAGCAAGGAGGAGGGGGCGAGCGCGCCGGCCGCGACCGGATCGGCGGCTGCGCCCGCCACGACCAGCGCCGAGAAGCCGGCGGCTGCGCCCGAGCCGACCCCGGCGGTTGCGCCCAAGACCGACACGACCGCCGCGACTCCGCCGGCCGAGCCGACCCCGGCGGTCGCCCCCAAGACCGACACGGCGGCTGAGAAGCCGGCGGCAGCGCCCGAGCAGCAGGCAGCGGTGACGACCGAAGAGCCGGCGGCCGCGGCTGCGGCCGGTGCTGTGCTGGCCGAGGACGTGATTGGCAGCGAGGTCGTCAACAGCAAGGGCGATCAGGTCGGCAAGGTCACAAACCTCGTGATCGACGCCGACAAGGTCGAGTATGCCGTGGTCTCGGTCGGCGGCTTTCTCGGGATCGGCGACAAGGAGGTCGTGATTCCGCTCGACCAGCTGAAGCTCGGCGAGGATCAGGTCTACCTGATCACCGCCGAGACCGAAGACCAGCTGAAGCAGATGCCGGAATATCAGGAAGATCAGTACCAGCCGAAAGGCTAAGGCTGACCGTACTCACGTCGCGGCGGGCCCGGAGCGATCCGGGCCCGCTTTTGCGACCGCGGCGAGCCACCCGAGCCGCTGACGGACCTGACCGACGTTCGCGACCCGGCCGCCGTGGTTCTCGATGGCGCTGGCGGCGATCCGCACCCAGTCCTGGTTGCGCCAGATGCTATCGAACGGGGCATCCTCGAGGCCGACCCGGACGTGGCCGCCGCCTGTGATTGCCGGCTCGATCAGCGGCCGGATGTCGACCGCGAGGCCGGCAACCATCCAGGGTGCCGCCGGCGCCTCGGCCGCCAGCAGCCGCAGATAAGCGTCGAGCCCGTACGGCCGGGGCGGGAACCCGAAGGCAAAGCCGTCCGAGAACATGAACCGGTAGATCGGCACCGGCGCGCGCGCGACTTGCCGGTGGAGGGCGGCGCCGAGCCGCAGAAAGCCAGGCTCGTAGATGGCATAGCTGGGATGGAAGCGGTACAGCGCGGCGAGCTGCAGGCCGTGGCGGATGTGGTTTTCCGGGTTGATGTAGACAAAGCCCTGATCGCCGGCCGCGAGCCAGTCAGCGTGGGCAAAGTTGACCGAGCCGGGATCGACCACGGCCCATTCCAGCAGGCCCAGGCGGGCCAACTGCTCGACGGCGCCAAAGCGGGTCGCGGCGGTCATCGGCGCCGCAGCGCCCGGGCCGCCCGCGAGCGGCAGGGTCGGGTAGACGATCACGTTCTCGCGCTCGCGGATGCCCTCGATGATCCGCCGGTAGATCTCGGCGTCGTCGCGCTGGCGGCCGGTCGCTTCGTCGTAGGCGTGGACGTGGACGATCGCCGCCCCCTCGCGGGCGCAGGCGATGCCTTGGGCGACGATCTCGCCGACGCCGATCGGGATCTTGGGCTGCACCTGCCGACCCCATGGCCCGTTCAGCGCCACCTCCAGCCAGATCGTCCGGTCAGCCATGCGCGCACACTCCAAAGGGGTGGCCGTCGGTTGCATCCGCTCCGGGCGAGGTTACTCTCGGCGCGAGCTCGACGCCAACGGGGGAGGCTTGCGATGGCGGCGGACAGGTTGCGGGCGGCGGTGATCGGCTGCGGTTTTTTCGCGCGCAATCATCTGCATGCCTGGCGCGACCTTGGGGCCGAAGGGGTCGAGCTGGTCGCGGTCTGCGACCTCGATCAGGCGAAAGCGGGCGAGGCCGCGCGCGTCTTCGGCGTGCCGCGCCATTATACAGATGCGGGCGCGATGCTCACGGCCGAGGCGCCCGATTTCGTCGATATCGTGACCACGATGCCGAGCCACCGGGCGCTGGTCGAGCTGGCCGCGGCGGCGCGCGTGCCGGCGATCGTGCAAAAGCCGTTCGCGCCCGCGATCGCCGACTGCCGCGCCATGGTCGAGGCCTGCGCGGTCGCGGGCGTGCCGCTGATGGTGCACGAGAACTTCCGCTTCCAGACCCCGATCCTCGCGGTCCGCGAGGTGCTGGCGCGGGGTACGATCGGGCGGCCGGTCTTCGCCCGGATCTCATGGCGGACCGGCTACGACGTCTACGCCGGCCAGCCCTATCTGGCCGCGGAGGAGCGCTTCATCATCCTCGACCTCGTGATCCATCTCTTGGACGTCGCGCGCTGCCTGTTCGGCGAGGTCGAGAGCGTCGTCTGCCGGACCGCGAGCGTCCGTCCCGGCATCCGGGGCGAGGACTGCGCGACGTTGCTGCTCGAGCACCGAAGCGGGCTCACCTGCGTGGTCGATGCCACCTACCAGGCGCCCCAGGAGCCGGACCCGTTCCCGGAGACCACGCTCGAGATCGACGGCAGCGAGGGCACGCTGCGGCTCAAGCCCGGCTATGCGCTCGCGGTCACGGCGCGGGCCGGCAGCGAGCGGCGCGAGGTGGCACCCGCCCTGTTGCCGTGGGCGAGCCGGCCCTGGCACGGCATCCAGGAGAGCGTCTTGACCACGCAGCGCCATTGGGTCGATTGTCTGCGGCGGGGGATCGAGCCAGAGACCTCGGGCGCCGACAATCTGAAGACCTTCGCGCTCTGTGAGGCGGCCTATGCATCGGCCGCGAGCGGCGCGCCGGTCACGCTCGAGAGCTGACCAACCAGCGTCAGGGAGCTTTTTGACGATGACCACCGAGCCTTTGTCCGAAGCCGAGATCGGAGCGTTGCGCGCCTATGACACGCCGACTATCTGCAACGCGCTCGAGGTCGTCGTGCCCGAGCGCCGCGCGCTTGGCTTCACGACCGAGACGCTGATCTGCCCGTTCCCGGGGCGCCAGCCGATGGTCGGCTACGCCCGGACCTCGCTCTACCGGGCGATGGAGCCGGCGCGCCATCATAAGGAGCAGGCGCGCCAGGCGCGGCTCGACTACTACCGCTACGTCGCCAGCGGGCCGGGGCCGACCATCGCGATCGTCCAGGACGTCGATTCGCGGCTCGGCTTCGGCTGCTTTTGGGGCGAGGTCAACACCGCGATCCACAAGGGCCTGGGCTGCCTCGGCCTGGTCACCAACGGCGGCGTGCGCGACCTCGACGCGATCGCGCCCGACTTCCAGGTGCTGTGCGGCAAGGTGACGCCCTCCCACGCCCACGGCCACACGGTCGCGTTCGGCTGCGAGGTCGACGTGTTCGGCATGATCGTGCGCTCGGGCGACCTGGTGCACGCCGACCGCCACGGCGCGGTCGTGATCCCGCACGAGATCGCGCGCGAGGTGCCGCGCGCGGCCGAGCTCTGCGGCCGGCGCGAGGCGCCGATTCTCCGGGTTGCGCGCGCGCAGGGCTTCACGGTCGAGGCGCTCGAGCGGGCGATGGGCCAAGCCGACGAGATCCACTGAGCGAGGTTGCGCCCACGAGCATTCACTTCAGGCCCATGCAGTTGGCGTAGTAGGTCACGGTCGCCGGCCAGTCGGAAAAGATGCCGCGGATGCCGACCTGTTTGGCGAGCACGTCCAGAACCTCGAGCATGTCGCCGTCGTTGTCGATCACGTCCGCAACCGACTGGTAGTACCAGCCGCCGCCGCCGTGCAGCGGCCCGGAGCGCTCCAGCGTCCAGGTGATGATCCCGAGTCCGGCAGCTTTGGCGGCCTTGGCATAGGTCGAGGGCACGATCCGCTCGCCGTCGAGCCCGAGCAGGACCCAGATCGGCGGGGCGATGATCCGGACGCCGTCGCCGGCGAGCTCGGCCATGGTCGGCGACCAGGTGGCGTCATCGGCGGGGTCGAAGGCTCCGTCGTGGTCGTAGCGGTCATCGAGAAAGACTGCCTGGGCGCCGAACTCGGGCTCCTGCGCCAGCCAGTAGCGCACGTCCTCGAGGTTGAAGGATTGGGCGAAGACGTCGTTGGGGTCGACGCCCGCGGCCTTGTACTCGTCGATCAGCTGCTGGGCATAGGCCGCCTGAGTGTAGTCGCCTTCGAACGGCATCGGCACCTCAGGCGCCTTGAGCTCGGGCGTGAACCGGACGCCCAGGCTGCTGAGCAGCTCGATGCTCTCGGTGTGGGTCATTAGGGTGCCGGGGGCGTAGAGCTCGGTCCGCCAGCCGGGCGTGCCGCCGAGATACTCCGCGACCGTCGCGGCATTCGGGTTGGAGGCATCCATCTTGCCGTGCAGCCGCTTGAACTCGGCGAGCGTCAGGTCGCTCGTGCAGCACTTGGCCGACGCCTCCTTGCCGGCGGCCGGATCGGCGGGCGTGAACGGGGCGGTGCACTTGGCGGCGAGATCGGGGATGGCCAGGATGTCGGTCGTGGTGTGCAGATCGCACTGCGCGTGCCGGCAGACCAGCTGCCGGTCCTTGGTGAAGGTCGCGTCGCACTCGACGATGCCGGCGCCCATGCGCGCCGCGGCTTGGTAGGATTGCTTCGTGTGCTCGGGAAACTGGAGCGCAGCGCCGCGGTGGCCGATCGAGAACAGGGTGCGCTCGAACGGTCCGTCGGCGCAGGCGCGCAGCTCGGTCTGCAGCTCGCTCTTGGCCATCACCTCGACCAGATAAAAGGGCCGCGGTCCAAGGGTGACGCCGCCGTCGGCCCGTGCGGGCGCGGCCAGGATCGCGGGCAGGCCGAGACCGACGAAGGCGAGCGCCGCAGGGCTGATCCGCATGGAAGGCTCCCGGAAAGAGTCATCAGAGCGATGCGACAGGAATGCCGGACCCCGTGCGCTGTCCCGCCAGGCCCGAGACCGTCCTAGGTCGGCCCCACGACAGTCCTGTGACGCCCGCGAGCCGGCCAGCGCGATCCCGGCCCCGCCGATCGGCCCGGCACGCGCCATTTTGGTCGATTGACGACTGCGCCCTGGCTGGTCAGAGTTGAGCCAACCAAACGAGAGCGGATCGAGGGAGGATCTGACGCCGATGGCATCGCCAGGCCTGAAGGAGATGGCAGGCAGCCCTGAGCTCAAGCTCGGGCACTTCATCGTCGAGTTCGCGACGCCTGGCATCGGCCAGATCCTGAAAGGTGCCGGCTGCGACTTCGCGCTGTTCGACACCGAGCATTCGGGCTTCGGCTTCGAGACCATCAAAGCTGTGCTCCGCTACATGCAGGCGGCCGACCTGCCGACGATCGTGCGGGTGCCATCTCGGGAATACCATCACATCGCCCGCGCCGCCGACATGGGGGCCGAAGGCGTCATGGTGCCGATGGTCGGCTCGCCGGACGAGGCGCGCGCGATCCTCGATTGCCTGAAGTACGTGCCGGTCGGCCGGCGCGGCGTGGCGCTCGGGATCGCGCACGATCGCTACCTGCCGGGGCCAACCATGGACAAGCTCGCGGCTGCCAACCGGTGGACCATGCTGTTCGCCCAGATCGAGACCCGGCAAGGGGTCGAGAACGCCGATGCGCTGGCCGCCACCCCCGGCGTCGACTGCCTGTGGATCGGCCACTTCGATCTCAGCTGCTCGCTCGGCATTCCGGGCGAGTTCGGCCACAAGGACTTCACCGACGCGGTCAAGGCGGTCGCCAAGGCGTGCAAGAGCCACGGCAAGGCGCTCGGCCGCCTGGTGCCGACGGTCGAGGAGGCGGTCCGGCTGCGCGCGCAGGGCTTCGACTTTCTCTGCTATTCCGGAGACGTCTGGGCGCTCCAGGGCGCGGTCCAGGCCGGAATCGCCGCGATCCGGGTGCAGACCGCCCCGGCGGTCAAGGCCAAATCCCAGGCCAAATCCCAGCTCAAATCCCAGGCCAAGAAAAAGAAAAAATAACGGGTGCGGAGGCGACAATGAGCAAGTTCCGGGTCGCGCTCAGCGGCGACTTCAAGAAGCCGGACGGCAGCCCGGCGTTTCCCGACTTCGATCTCGGGCCGCTCGAGGCGAACCCGGCGATCGAGTTCCGCTACATCCGGACCAACGGCGTGATCACGGCCCAGGACCTGCAGGGCTTTGATGCGCTGATCCTTTTGATCCCGCGGATCGGGCCCGAGAGCTTCCCGGCCGATGGCCGGCTCGCGATCATCGCCCGTTTCGGGGTCGGCTTCGATACCGTCGACGTCCAGGCCTGCACCGATCACGGCTGCGCTCTGGTGACCACGCCCGACGGCGTGCGCCGGCCGGTCGCGGTCGCGATCCTGACCTTCATGCTGGCGCTGACCGGCAAGCTCGCGGCCAAGGACAAGATCACCCGCGAGGGCCCCGAGGGCTGGGCCAAGCGCGCCCAGCACATGGGCATCGGCCTGATCGGGCGGACGCTGGGCCAGCTTGGCATCGGCAACATCGGCGCCGAGGTCTTCCGGCTCGCCAGGCCGTTCGGCATGCAGTTCATCGCGCACGACCCTTACGCCGATCCGAAGGTCGCGCGGGAGCTCGGCGTCCGGCTGGTCGGTCTCGAGGAGCTGTTTCGCGAGGCGGACGTGCTTTCGGTCAGCTGCCCGCTCAACGACGAGACCCAGCACATCGTCAACGCCGAGCGGCTCGCGCTGATGAAGCCCTCGGCATATCTGATCAACACCGCGCGCGGGCCGATCGTCGACGAGCAGGCGCTGACCCAGGCGCTGCAGGCCGGGCGGATCGCCGGCGCCGGTCTGGACGTGTTCGAGCAGGAGCCGAGCCCGGCCGATAACCCGTTGTACCGGATGGATAACGTGCTGCTGACTCCGCACGCGCTGTGCTGGACCGACCAGTGCTTCGCCGGCATCGGGGCGGCCGACGTCAAGGCGGTGCTCGACGTCATGCACGGCCGGGCGCCGACCGGGATCGTCAACCGCGCGATCGAGGGCCAGCCGGCCTGGCAGGCCAAGCTCGAGCGCTTCCGCAGCCAGTTCGGCGGCTGATAAGGGCTCAGGCCGGACCCGCGCGACCGGACAGGCGCCCCGCGCGCTCTTGCTGGCGCAGGAATCGCGGCCGGTGATCTCGCGCCGGACCGTTTTTTGCCTGGGCCTCTCCCAGCTCATCTGCTGGGGCATCACCTACCACCTGATCGGCGCGCTCGGCGAGCGGATCGCAGCCGACCTCGGCTGGAGCCGGTCGCTGATCTATGGCGGCTTCTCGGCCGCGCTGCTGGTGATGGGCCTGGCCTCGCCGCTGGTCGGCCGCTCGATCGACCGCCATGGCGGCCGCGTCGTCATGGTCGCAGGCTCGGGCCTGATCGCGCTCGGCTGCCTGGCTCTGGCCTGCGTGCACGAGCTTTGGGCCTACTATGTTGGGACGACAAACGCGCCGTGATCGGCTTAGTCGACGGGGCGGCGAGGCTCGCGCCTGCCCATCAACCGAAGTCGGTAGCTAAGAACGGCCTGTGCCTGAAGCTACCGAGCGTGCGTTGAAACATCGCCAGGTCCTCCTCATAAGGCTGGGATGTCCAAGCTGCATTACGTATTCGGCGTGAATAGAATGCGATGAAATCAGCCGCCTGCAGTGCTATGTGTTTCTTTTTGTCTTCGAATCTCAATGAACCAAATCGGGCCGGAGCCATTCCTTTAATTGCGTCGAACCGTTGTTGGACATCGGGATTGTTCTTATGTCCACTTTCGACAACAAAAGAAAGATCGGCGTTCGGCTCCTTCGCAGCCGCTTGGAAACCTTGATCTTTGATGATGCGATCTAGGACGCCTCGAAAACACATACTATAAGGGGATGTCTCGCTCTTTAGGCCGCGCTGCCTTTTTGCGTCACTGAAGCAACTCTTAAGAACTGAAAATTCGATCCCAAAATTTACGTGATCCTCAACGATCCTAAAAAACGCGTTTGCAAACACCGCCGTTTCAGCGCTGGTCCAACCGCTAAACTCGCCACGCCTATGATGTAAGTCAACACTATGTAGATAGCTGATCCCAACCTCATCCAAAAAGCGGCGGGCGTTTGATTCGAACTCGAGCCAGCAATCGGCGCTGCTAACTAGCCCAGCCAGTGTGATGATTGGCTCGCGATCTTCACCGCTATCGTCCAAATAGCAAACTATCAACGCATACCCTCGCATTCGCGGATTGCGGACGATCAAGGCCGGCCAAGAACCGCGCAATCAGAGATCCCTTAGGCATAGCGGCTTAGGCATAGCGGCGTTAAATTAGCAGGCCCCCATCGCGCGCCTTACCCGTTTCTCACTGGATCGGCGGCAAGACCATGATCGTACCGGTAGTGTGTTGGCCTTGCCGGACCTCAGCCGTCCCCCTTTGGGCCAGCTTGTCGTCCTCGAAAATCGCGTAGAAGTCCGCTCGATTGTAGGACCAGCCCGAAACCATGCGATCGGCATATTCATAACGCACGACGTTGCCAGCGCGCTGCTGACCAGTCGGCTCACCCAAAACGGACGTGACCTCCGCCGGGCTCATGCCTTCAACCAGCGAGCCCATCCGCTCACCTGTGGCGCACCCGGCTAGAAGCAGGGCGATGCTGGCGGCGAGTATGCCAGAGCCGGTAATAGCCATTTGCATCCTCCATTGCTTTTTTGTCATGATGGCCGAAAGCTCCTCTTGCCACCAGGGTTGGCGGGTTCAGATCTTGCATTCAAGCATTTGCCATGATCACCGAAGGTCCGCACTGGCGGCTACAACGCCGCTCAATATCACAAGTCCTCTCGCTGTCCTACGGGCTTTCTACGCAGTTCTAGGGCCTATCCTAGAGTCCGATCCCTCTCTGACCGAAGCACCTGAGGGAGCCCGTAGGAGCCTCGTAAAGCCGCAGAATCCCTAAAATCCGGAAACCTTGAATTTCGGGGCCGCCCTGCTGCTGCCGCTTGGCTTCGCGATCGGCCTGCTGTCCGGCCAGGCGGCCCTGGCCGCAATCGCGTTCGCGCTGCTCTACGGCGCCGGCAACGGCCTGCTGTCGATCACCCGCGGCACGCTGCCGCTGGTGCTGTTCGACCACCGCACCTACGGCGCCCTGGTCGGCCGCCTGCTGGTCCCGCGCTTCCTGCTGTCGGCGGTCGCGCCGCTCGGCTACGCGCTGGTGATCGAGCATCTGGGCGACGTCGCCGCGCTCGTCCTCTCGGTCGGCTTCGCGGTGATCGTGCTCGCGGCCGCGGCCGCGCTCAGAACTCCGCTTCGGCTGAGCACGGCGCTCAAGGCAGCGCGCCGAGCAGGCGCAGCAGGGGCCCGGCCACGGCGGCCGCACCCAAGAGCGGCAGCGTGCCAAGTCGGTAGCGGAAGACCGCGATCAGCGCCGCAGCCGCCAGAATGACCGCCCAGGGATCGACGCTGGCCGGCACCGGCAGCTCGAGCTGCAGGCCTGAGATCCCGACCGTGACGGTCTGCCGGAACAGCGTGTGGATCGCGAACCAGAGCGCAAGGTTGAGGATGACCCCGACCACGGCCGCCGTGATCATCGCGAGCGCGCCGCTCAGCGCCCGGTTGCCGCGCAGCGTCTCGATGAAGGGCGCGCCAAGGAAGATCCAGAGGAAGCAGGGCGTGAACGTCACCCAGGTCGTGAGCAGGCCGCCGAGCGTCCCGGCCAGCGCCGGCGCGAGCGGCCCTGGGTCGCGGTAGGCGGCCATGAAGCCCACGAACTGGACCACCATGATCAAGGGGCCGGGCGTGGTCTCGGCCATGCCGAGCCCGTCCAGCATCTCGCCCGGCGCCAGCCAGCCGTAGCCATCGACCGCCTGCTGGGCGACGTAGGCGAGAACCGCGTAGGCGCCGCCGAAGGTCACCAGCGCCATCTTGCTGAAGAAGGTGGCGATGTTGGCGTAGACGCTGTCCGCCCCGAGCGTGAGCAGGATGGCGGCGACCGGCACGAGCCAGAGCAGGAGCCAGACCGCCCCGATCGCCAGTGCCCGGGTTACCGACGGTCGCGTTTGGGCGGGCAGGCCCTCGCCCAGCAGCGCGGCGCCGTCCGCAGCGTTCGGATCGGTCGCCTCAGTTGCGGGCGGGGGTAGCCAACCGAGCCGACCGCCGGCAAGGCCGACGACGCCTGCCGCCAGCACGATCGCCGGGAACGGCACACCGAGCACGAAGATGCCGATGAAGGACAGCGCTGCGATGGCAACCAAGAGCCGGTTGCTGAGCGCCCGCCGGCCGATCCGGACGATCGCGTGCAGCACGATCGCGAGCACGGCCGCCTTCAGGCCGAAGAACAGCGCCGCGACCAGGCCGACGTTGCCGTAGGCCGCGTAGACGTAGCTCAGGCCCATGATCGCGATCATGCCGGGCAGGACGAACAGGCCGCCGGCCATGATGCCGCCCCACGTGCGGTGCATCAGCCAGCCGATATAGGTCGCGAGCTGCTGCGCCTCGGGGCCGGGCAGCAGCATGCAGAAGTTCAGCGCATGCAGGAAGCGGCTCTCCGAGACCCAGCGCTGCTCCTCGACCAGGATCCGGTGCATCACCGCGATCTGCCCGGCGGGGCCGCCGAAGCTCAGCAGCGCGACCCGGAGCCACACCCGCAGCGCCTGGGCGAACGAAGGATGCGGCCTTGCGGCCTGCGCCGGCGGCGGGCGCAGGCCGGCTGCGCGGTCGCTCATGTCAGGGGCTCGGCTTGTTCGACGGCCAGTTGTGGGTCTCGTCGGTCGCATCCCGGCACCAGCGGTAGAACGCGTCGTACAAGGCGAGGCCGGCTTCGAGCTGGGCCAGGTCGTCGGCATACATGCGCGAAAGGCCGAGCGAGGCCGCCAGCAGCCCGGCCGCCTCCGGCGCGAGATCGAGCCGCGCCGTATCGGCGCCCCGGACGATCGTCGCCAGGTGTCGGAGCGGCTCGGTCGCGAGGCCGAACTCGTCGAGCATCGTATCGAAGGTGGACCGGTCGCCCCGGTGGCTCCAGAACGCCCCCTCGACATCGAACGGCGTGGCGGCGAAGCGCTCCCCGACCGCCTCGACCTCGGAGGGGGCCACGAACAGGAAGACCGCCGCCGGGTCGACGAAGCGGCGGATCAGCCACGGGCAGGCGATGCGGTCGATCTTGGGCCGCGAGCGGGTCACCCAGACCGTGCGGCCGCAGGCATCCGGGGGCGGCAGCCGCTCGGCCCGGACCATGGGCAGGCCCGCCTTGGCCCAGGCTTCGATGCCCCCCTCCAGGCTGTCGGCCGGCACGCCGGCGTGGCGCAGCCAGGCCGCGGCCCCCAGGCTGAGCTTCTGTCCGCGCTGGCAGATCACGACCGCGGAGCGGCCGGCGAACTCCCGAGCCCAGTCCGGTGCCCGGTCGTAGCGCCGCCGGACCGAGCCCGGAATCAGGCGGGGCGCGGCCTCGAAGTCCTCATCGGAGCGGACATCGACCAGCGCCGGGGACCTCGGCGTTCCGATCAGACGAGCGAGCTTGTCGGCGGTAATGGTATCGAACGACGACATGATGCGTCCTCCAGGTTGGGAGCAGGACGCGATGCTTCAGCATGTCGCCTCGTGGGGAGATCGCAGGCCCCCATGGCGGGAGTCGTGGCCGCAAACAGCATCGGTGTCAAGACGCCCGAGCGCCCGCCTCAGCCCTGGACGGCGCCCGCGACCGGCGAAACCTTAGGCCGCCTCCCTCGCTGCCTCGTCGGGCTGCCATGGCAGCTCCAGGTCAGGCAGATGGAAGGGTTTGCGATATGTAGCGTAGCAGTCGCCGAGCGCATTCAGGAACCCGCTGATCGCCTCAGGATAGCCATCGACTTCTTGAAGGACGGCAAAGGCGTCATGCCAAGCTCGGGGATCTCGGCCCAGTTCGTGGACCGCCTCGATGGCGGCCAAATACTCCGCCACCGGATCGAGGGCAAAGCGCAGCAACGCGATAGCTCCCATCTCGAACTGCTCGACCACACCGTTACCGATCAGCCGATCGATCAGCTGTCTGGGTTCAAAGCCAAGCCCCTTCTCTGCCAAAGCTGCCTCGACGGCATCGCGGCGCACGTCACCCGGGACGAAATTTTCGGCCAAGCGCGTCCTGGCCATGATCCGGGCTGCGTCGAGAATGGTCTGGTCGTCGATGGCGTGAGGAATGCCTCCCTGCTTGGGATTTAGGCGCCGCAGATAGTCGAGATAGACTTCCGGCACCGAAGTTGGCAGCTCTTCAAGAGAGCGATGCGCGCGGCTCCTGGCAAGTGCGCTGTCGACGAAGAGCGTGACGAGAAGGGGCGTGACGTTCAACGTGCGGCCGCTGGCCTGCACGAGAGCCAGCACTCGATCACCTAACTGGAGCTGCTCACGCTCTTCAAACTCCCCATGAAGCTGACGGCGGCGCAGATATTCAAAAATGAACGGTATTAAAGACTTAACAGTGATTCGTTCGGTGTGGATTTCCGTGCGATCCACGGCTCCGAAGTTGGGCGGACGGCGCGTCGTGACGATTAGCGCGTTTAGCGGCAGACCACTCTGGTACACCTGGCACACGTGTTCCTGGGTTGCGGCATCGCGTTCGGAAAGCGCATCGATGATCACGAGCAGCCGCTTGGACCGCAGCAGGCTGCCGCCGACCCCCACTATGGGCAACACCACGCGCTCCCCTTCGAACAGGGGTCGAAAGCTTTCCGCCGACGGTTGCTCGACCAACTCACCGGTTGCGGGCTCGCCCATTCGGATCGGCAAAGCGACATAGAGCCGGCGCTGAAGAAACAAGTCGAAGTGGTCCAACGCGCCTTGGATCGAAGCGGCACGCCGCTCGACCCAGGCATCGAGCACATCGGGATGATCAAGGAAGTCTGTGCGCACCGTCGAGCCGAGCTCGGCGAACCCCTCAGTCTTGTTCTGGTACGCCTTTATCCAGGCGATTCGGACCCGACGCCGCGTGGTGATCCAGGGATTGAAGACCAGCCGCGTACCAATCCGGATCACAGGCTGCAGCCAGTGCGCCCGCTGCGTCGCCTCCCCGAGTTCATCGAGCGTACGAGAGCCGCCGAGGCGTGCGAGTGTGACCGGTCTCAGCCAGAAGACCAGCATCAAGCTGCTCATGTAAAGAAGACAGAGCCCCAAAGCAGCGCCAAAGCTCAGCACACCAGCGCGATGGTCTCGCCATATCCCTACCCACCACGGCTGATAGGAAAAGCTCTCCGACCAAATCCGTTCGGCCGGAGCAGGGCCGCCATCATTGAGCAGAATCTTGAAATACAGAGAACTTCCAACGGCAACGCTGCCGAACTCGGGTTCTCCTGGGTTAAAG
>CAWJAY010000004.1:0-117426 GCA_963840925.1 uncultured Alphaproteobacteria bacterium | reverse complement strand
GCGCCCGGCACGAGCCCCGGGATCGTCGGCAGCCGGCGCTCCTGGCGCGCTCGGGCAGGGCGTGCAGCAGGGCTGCGGTATAGGGGTGATGGGGATCGGCGAACAGGCCCAGCACGTCCTGGGTCTCGGCCTGCTGGCCGGCGTACTGCACGACCACCCGCTGCGCGGTCTCGGCGACCACGCCCATGTCGTGGGTGATCAGGACCAGCGCCATGCCGCGCTGCGCTGCAGCGCGAGCAGCAGGTCCAGGATCTGGGCCTGGATCGTGACGTCGAGCGCGGTCGTCGGCTCGTCGGCGATCAGAAGCCGCGGGTTGCAGGCGATCGCCATCGCGATCATCACCCGCTGGCTCATGCCGCCCGAGAGCTGGTGCGGGAACGCCCGCAGGCGCTCGGCCGGGGCCGGGATGCCGACCTGATCGAGCAGCTCGAGCGCGCGCCGGCGCCGCTCCGCGCGCGTGCCGCCCCGTGCACCTTGATCGCCTCGGTCAATTGAAAGCCGACCGTGAAGCACGGGTTGAGCGAGGTCATCGGCTCCTGGAAGATCATCGCCATGTCCTTGCCGATGATCCGGCGCCGGCCGGCCCCCGACAGCCCGAGCAGGTTCTGGCCGCCGAAGCTCAGGCGCTCGGCGCTGACCCGGGCGATCGACGGCAACAGCCCCATGACGGCCAGCATGAGCACGCTCTTGCCCGAGCCCGATTCGCCGACGATCGCGACCATGTCGCCCTGGTCGACCGCGAGATCGACCCCATCGACCGCCTTGAACGGCCACTGCAGGTCGGGAACTCGACCGTGAGCTGTTCGGATTCTCAAGCAGCGCCACCCTGGCCCCTGCTGGCCGCGCGCTCGACCCGTCCAGCGAGACCGGCTGAGGGCGATCATCTGGACATGCGAGCCCGAGGCGCGGTCTGCAGCCATCGCCTCAGCTCGCTTGAGCCTGGGATCGAGAGCATCGCGCAGGCCGTCGCCCATCAGGTTGAAGGCGAGCACCGTGATCAGGATCGCAAGGCCCGGGAAGGTCACGACCCACCAGGCGCGGAGCACGAACTCGCGCGCATCCGCCAGCATCGTGCCCCATTCGGGCGTCGGCGGCTGGGCGCCAAGCCCGAGAAAACCGAGCGCCGAGGCGTCCAGGATCGCGTTCGAGAAGCCGAGCGTCGCCTGCACGATCAAGGGCGCCATGCAGTTCGGCAGCACGGTTGCGAACATCAGCCGGAGCGTGCCGGCGCCGCTGACCCGGCTGGCGGTGACGTAGTCCTTCGAGAGCTCGCCGATCACCGAGGCCCGGGTCAGGCGCGTGTAGTGCGGCAGGTAGACGATCGCGACCGCGAACACCACGTTGACCAGGCCGGGCCCGAGGATCGCCACGATCACGATCGCGAGCAAGCAGGCTCGGCAGCGCCAGCAGGATGTCCATGAAGCGCATGATCAGCGTCTCGACCACGCCGCGCAAGAAGCCCGCGACCAGGCCCAGGCCGATCCCGGCCGAGAGCGACAGCGTGACCGCGATCAAGCCGATGATCAGCGAGTAGCGGGCGCCGTGGATGATGCGCGAGAGGATGTCGCGGCCGACCGCGTCGGTGCCGAGCAGGAACTCCGAGCTGCCCCCGGCCATCCAGACCGGCGGCGCCAGGAAATGCTCGCGATACTGCTCGGCCGGCGGATGCGGCGCGACCTGGTCGGCGAACAGCGCCGCCAGCACGACCAGCACGATCACGACCAGCCCGCCGACCGCGCCGCGGTTCTCGCTGAAATAGTGCCAGAACTCGCGCATCGGGCCGGGCGGCGCCCGGCTGGTCGCGGCGGCGGGCGCGGGCGGCGGTATCGAGCGCGGATCGCCATCGGCCTCAGCGCGCGTGCCGGATGCGCGGGTTGATCAGGCCATAGAGCAGGTCGACGAGCAGATTGACGATCATGATCATCGTCGCGATCAGCAGCACGCCGCCCTGGACCGACGGGATAGTCGCGGCGCGCGATCGAATCGATCAGCCACTTGCCGATCCCGGGCCAGGAGAAGATCGTCTCGGTCAGGATCGCGCCCGACGAACAGCAGCCCGACCTGGAGGCCGATCACGGTCACGACCGGGATCAGCGCATTGCGCAGCGCATGCAGGCCGACGACCCGCCAGGGCGGCAGGCCCTTGGCGCGCGCGGTGCGGACGTAGTCCTCGTTCAGCACCTCCAGCATCGCCGAGCGGGTCTGGCGCGCGATCACCGCGAGCGGCATGGTGCCGAGCACGATCGCCGGCAGGATCAGGTGGCTCAGCGCCGAGCGGAACGCCCCCTCCTGGTCTGCGAGCAGGCTGTCGATCAGCATGAAGCCGGTCACCGGCTCGAAGAAGTAGAGGATGTCGATGCCGCCCCGACACCGGCGTCCAGCGGAGCGTGTTGGAGAACAGGATGATCAGCAGCAGGCCCCACCAGAAGATCGGCATCGAGTAGCCGGTCAGCGAGATCGCCCATCAGCGTCTGGTCGAAAGCGGAGCCGCGGCGGACGCCGGCGATGATCCCGGCCGGCAGCCCGATCAGGACCGCGAGCGCGAGCGCGCAGACCGAGAGCTCGATGGTCGCCGGGAACAGGGTCAGGAACTCGGACAGCACCGGCTGGCGGGTGCTGATCGAGCGGCCGAGATCGCCCTGGGCAGGTCGCCGATGTAGCCCGCGTACTGCTGCCAGAGCGGCCGGTCGAGGCCGAGCTGGGCCCGCAGCATGGCATGCCGCTCCGGCGTCGATGCCGCGCTCGCCGACCAGAAGCTCGATCGGATCGCCCGGCATCAGCCGGATCAGCACGAAGGCGACGATCGTGACCCCGAGGAAGGTCGGGATCAGAACCGCAAGCCTCGCGACCACGAACCGGAGCATGATCTGGCCATCAGACTGCCACGGTCGCGCGGCGTCAATGCTCCCGCCGCCCCAGCCGGCTCAGCGGCCCCGATCGGTCACGGCCCTGCCTGCGGCGGAAAACGGCCGCGAAGCGGATCGTTAACGCTGCCTGGGTGACAATCCCGGCTCGGCGAAGCCCGGCGCAGGCCGCGCCCGGACGCGCTTGAGCCTGCGGAGAAGTGCCGTGAGTGGGACGGAGCAGCATCAGATCGGCCGGGTGGTCTGCGTGTCCGGCTCGCAGGTGGTGGCCGTGATCGAGCCCGACGCGCCCGCCGCCGGCGCGCGCCTGCACAAGGGCAGTCTGGTCAAGCTGCGGATGCCGGAGATCACGATCTACGGCATCGTCAGCGGGCTCAGCATCCCGGTGCCGGCGCAGGCTTCGGCCGATGGCGAGGTCCGGCTCGCCGAGCTCGAGCTGATCGGCGAGGCGCGGCCCGCCGAGGGCGGTCAGGCGGCGCCGCGCTTCCGCCGCGGCATCTCGGCGTTTCCAGCGCTCGGCGACGCGGTGCTCGCGGTCACCCAGGACGATCTGGCCTGCGTTTACGCGCCGTCCGCCAGCTCGACCGTCCGGATCGGCGCGGTCCATCTGAACCAGTCCCAGCCGGTGCTGATCTCGCCGGACGATCTGCTCGGCAAGCACTTCGCGATCCTCGGCACCACCGGCTGCGGCAAGTCCTGTGCCGTCACGCTGATCCTGCGCCGGATCCTCGAGAGCCACGCCAACGCCCACGTGCTGATGCTCGATCCGCACAACGAGTATGCGCGCGCGTTCGCCGGCCACGCCGAGATCCTCGGCCCCGACAACCTGCAACTGCCCTATTGGCTGCTCAACTCCGAGGAGATCGCCTCGGTGATCCTGGGCAGCAAGCCGCAGAAGGACGGCGGCGCGGTGATCGCGATCCTGAACGAGCTGATCCCGATCGCCAAGAGCGCGCTGCAGCGCGACCGCTACGGCGGCATGCAGATCACGGTCGACACGCCGGTGCCCTACCGGCTGACCGACATCAACCAGCTGCTCGACGACGCGATGGGGCGCCTCGACAAGCCCGAGAGCCTCGCCCCCTATCGCTGGCTGAAGAGCCGGCTCGAGGTGCTGACCGCCGATTCGCGCTTTGCCTTCATGTTCGGCGGCATCTCGGTCCAGGACAACATGGTCAAGATCCTGTCCCGGCTGTTCCGGCTCCCGGTCAACGGCAAGCCGGTCACGATCATCGACCTCTCGGGCGTGCCGTCCGAGGTCCTGAACGTCGTCGTCTCGGTGATCTGCCGGATGACCTTCGACTTCGCGCTCTGGAGCCGCGGCGCCCAGCCGATGCTGCTGGTCTGCGAGGAGGCGCACCGCTATGCGCCGGCCAACCCGACGCTCGGCTTCGAGCCGACCAAGGAGGCGCTCGCCCGGATCGCCAAGGAAGGCCGCAAGTATGGCCTCTCGCTCGGCATCGTCAGCCAGCGGCCCTCGGAGCTGGCGCCGAGCATCCTCTCGCAGTGCAACACGACTTTCGCCTTCCGTCTGACCGGCCTGCGCGATCAGGAGATCGTGCGCGGCATCACGACCGACGCCGCCTACGGGCTCTTGGATTTCCTGCCATCGTTGGGCGATGCCGAGGCGATCGTCGCCGGCGAAGGCGTGGCGCTGCCGCTGCGCGTGCGCTTCGATCGGCTGCCGCCGGAGCAGCAGCCGCACAGCGGCACCGCCCGTTTCTCGAGCTCCTGGCAGCAGGACAGCCAGGACGAGACCTTCGTCGCCGAGGTCGTCGAGCGCTGGCGCCGCCAGCAGCGCTGACCGGCCCGCGGTTCCGGCGGACGGCTCGGGCTAGCGCGGCACCAGCAGCGCGGCGGGCCGGCGCGCCGGCGCCGCGGTTCGGCCGCGGCCGGCAGTGCCGCGCTCGACCCAGGGCGTCTGGTCGAACCAGCTGGTCAGTCGGTCGATCGGCAACGGCTGCGAGACGAAGAAGCCCTGGCCCAGATCGCAGCCGAGGTCCTGCAGGATCGCCAGATGCTCCGCGGTCTCGATGCCCTCGGCGACGACGCTGAGCCCGAGGTTGTGGGCCAGATCGATCGTCGAGCGCACGATCACGAGATCGTTGTCGTTGTCGGTCATCTGGAGCACGAACGACTTGTCGATCTTGAGCTCGTGCAGCGGCAGGCGCTGCAGGTGCGAGAGCGACGAGTAGCCGGTGCCGAAGTCGTCGATCGAGAGCCGGATGCCGAGATCATGCAGCCGGAACAGGTTGCGCCGCGCGCCGTCCGGGTCGTGCATCACCGCGGTCTCGGTCAGCTCGAGCGTGAGCCTGGCCGGGTCGGCGCGCCATTTGGCCAGCAGCGCTGCGATCACGCTCGGGCAGCTTCTCGTCGTGCAGGCTGCGGGTCGAAAGGTTGACCGCGACGCTGATGTCGAGGCCCGCCTGCTGCCAGAGCGCCAGCTGGCCGAGCGCGGCATCGAAGCTCCAGCGCGTGAACGGCTGGATCAGGCCGGTCTTCTCGGCGTGCGGGATGAACTCGTCGGGCAGGATAGCGCCCTGGTCCGGATGGCGCCAGCGGGCGAGCGCCTCGACGCTGTCGATCGTGCCCGCGAGCAGGTCGAGCTTGGGCTGGAACTCGAACGACAGCTCGCCGCCCTCGATCGCCTGGCGGAGCGCGCCGGACAGCGTCAGGTGCCGGATCGTGTTGCGATCCTTGTCGCGATCGTAGAGCTGGATCGGGCCGCCGCCGCCCTTCTTGGCCGAGTACATCGCGACGTCGGCGCATTGCAGCAGGCGCGCCGGGTCGTCGGCATGCTCGGGGAACAGCGCGATGCCGATGCTGACCCCGACCTCGAGCCGGAGGCCGTCGGTGACCTCGAACGGCTGCTGGACCGCGTGCACGATCCGCTCCGAGACGGCCAGGGCGCGCTCGAGGTCGGAGGCGGCCGGCAGCAGGATCGCGAACTCGTCACCGCCCAGACGCGCGATCGTGTCGCTGTCGCGGATGCAGTCGTGCAGCCGCTTGGCGAAATGGATCAGCAGCAGGTCGCCCAGAGAATGGCCGAGCGTGTCGTTAATCTCCTTGAAGCGGTCGAGGTCGAGCAGCAGCAGGGAGAGCGGCTTGCCCTCGCGGGCCGCGCTGCGCAGCGCCTGGGCCAGGCGGTCGTGGAGCAGGACGCGATTAGGCAGGCCGGTCAGGGCATCGTGCACCGCCTGGTGGCGGAGCCGGTTCTCCTGGACCTTGGCGGCGGTGATGTCGCGCACGATCGCGATCAGCAGGTGCTCGTCCTCGACCACGGTCGGGCGCAGCGACACCTCGACCGGGAAGGCGGCGCCGTCCTGGCGCCGCGCCAGGCCCTCGAGGCGGTCGCCGCGGCCGGCGCGCGCGGCCTCGAGCCGTCGGTATTTGGGCAGCTCGGGGAACAGCTGCAGGATGTGGCGGCCGACCACGTCGGCCGGCCGGCAACCGAACATGCGCAGTGCCGCCTCGTTGGCGGTGTCGATGCGGCCGTCTTCGCGGACCGCGAGGATGCCATCGAAGCTCTGCTGCACGATGTTGCGCATCAGCGCGTCGAGCTTCTGCAGCTTTTGGGCATGGCCGAGCGCGAGCACGGCCTGGCCGCGGTCGACGATCCGGGCCAACTCGGCACCGTACCTCGCCAGCAGGGGCGGGCTGTGCTGGCCACCGGCGGGGCGAAGCAACATGGCAGGCTCGATGCGCTCCGGGGCGTTTCCTCAGGCCCGAAGCGTAGAACATCGGCGTAAGCGGACCGTTGACGAACTCGGTTAATGGCGTCCGCTCGGCGTCCGCTCGCTTTCAGCTCGAGCGTGTGCTCCAGGTCGTCGCCGAACGCGTTCGGCTCCGGCAGATCCCGGAAAAACGCTGAAACCGCCGTCGTCCTCAGGCTCAAGCTCTGCGGGGTAGGCCACCATTGGCAGCTATCTCTCTTTTCCACCTCGAACGGAGGTGGGCGCGGCGGCAGGGCTTGAACCTGCGACCTCCCCGCCCATACAACATAGGTGCCTGACTATGCCGTATGCGACAACGGGGTGCTCTCTCCATCTGAGCTACGCCGCGGCTACAACTTTTAACCCTCGTCCCCTTTGACGAGCTTCAGCTTCGGCTTTCCCTTCCGCGCTGCCCGCCTCTTTCGGTCGGCATCCCGTGCGGCGATCTCCGCTAGCTTCTCTTGCGCGTACGGCTTGGCAGCTTCGATCAGACCGTCGAAATGATACAGGTTGGTCTTGCTGCCGAGCCCGGGAATCCGCCGTTGCTCCCGGCGGATAAGCCCGCCGGCCTCTAACATGGCTATGCGCCGCTGGACGGTACGGGGATCAACGTTAATGGCCTCTGCGATGGTCCCCTTCGCCGGGTGAGGCTTCTCCCAGCCCTCCACCAGTATGAGGCCAGATGGAGCAGATGTCACGTCCAGCGGATCGAGGCCAAGCGCCTTCTGCCGCTCAAAAATGACGTTGGGAATCACCGTCCAACCGGCCTGCATGAGCAGCTTCGACCATTTTTGCTCGTTTACCCGCAGCTGAGCAGCATCACCTGCTGCGGCGTTCGTCCCTTCGGCAGAAGTCATCGTCGTTGCCCTCTGTAGCCTCACCGTCCATATGGCGCGGGTAGGTGGATCTGCAAATTCACCGGAGGGCGGTGTCCTGGATGCGATGTATCCTTGATGTACTTGATCTCGTTTTTGCATGTATGAGGTCTGCATGGGATCGATATGGTTAGTAGGGCTCTCGGGTCCACCGACCGGAAGGTTATTCTGCCTCCCGATGGAGGGCAACGTCACCCCCCGCGGGGGGCCTGCCTGCCCGGGCTTAGCGCGATTCTTTTTCCGATACGCGTCTCAGCGCTGCCGGGTTTCCCAGTCGGGGGCGATCCAGACCGGCGCCTCGCTCGGGGCCAGCGGCTCGCGGCCGCGGATCAGGTCTGAGGCTTTCTCGGCGAGCATGATCGTCGGCGCGTTGAGGTTGCCGGAGACGATGCTCGGCATGACCGAGGCGTCGACGACGCGCAAGCGACTCGACGCCGTAGACCCGGCACTCGGCGTCGACCACCGCCATCGGGTCGCTCTGCGAGCCCATCTTGCAACTGCAGGACGGGTGATAGGCGCTTTCGGCATGGGCGCGGACGAAGGTGTCGATTTCGGCGTCGCTCTGCACGTCAGGCCCGGGCGCAAGCTCGGCGCCCCGGTAAGGATCGAAGGCTTTCTGGGAAAAGATCTCGCGGGTCAGGCGGACCGCGGCGCGCATCTCCACCCGATCGCCTTCGGTTGCCATGTAGTTGAAGACGATCGAGGGCGGCTCGCGCGGGTCCGCGGACCCCAGCCGCAGCCGGCCGGCCGAGGTCGGTCGCATCGGCCCGACGTGGGCTTGGAAGCCGTGGCCCGGATAGGGATTGCTGCCGTCATAATTGATCGCGATCGGCAGGAAATGATACTGCAGGTCTGGGTGCTCGACGCCCGCCGCCGAGCGGATGAAGCCGCCGGTCTCGAACTGGTTCGAGGCGCCGATGCCGCGCCGCAGGAACAGCCAGTTGGCGCCGATCCAAAGCTTATTTCCAGAGTCTCTCCGAGCCGTAGAGCGAGATCGGCTGGGTGCACGCGTGCTGGACGTAGATCTCGAGGTGGTCCTGAAGGTTTTCTCCGACGCCCTTGCGGTCAGCGAGCACCCTGATCCCGAGTTCGGCCAGGCGATCGGCGCCGCCGATGCCGGAGAGCAGCAGCAGCTGGGGCGAGTTGATGGCGCCGCCGGACAGAATCACCTCGCGCTCGGCTCGGGCGTGCCGGATCTGGCCGTCGTCGGCGTAGTCGACGCCGCACGCGCGCCGGCCTTCGAAGCCGATCCGCATCGCCAGCGCCCCGGTCTTGAGCGCGAGGTTCGGCCGCCGAAGCGCCGGGCGCAGGTAGGCCTTGGCAGCACTCCAGCGGCGGCCGCGGTGCGTGGTCATGTCCATCGCGCCAAAGCCTTCCTGCTGGAAGCCGTTCATATCGGCGGTCACCGGATAGCCCGCCTGCCGGCCGGCCTCGACGAATGCCCGATACAAAGGATTGCGGCCGGCGCCGGTCGCGACGTGCAGCGGCCCGCCACCACCGCGCCAGGCATCGGCGCCCTGGTCGCGGGCCTCGGCGCGCTGGAAATACGGGAGCACGTGGGCGTAGTCCCAGCCCCGGAGCCCGGACTGCGCCCAGCGATCGTAGTCGCGGGCGTGGCCACGGACATACGCCATGCCGTTGATCGAGGACGAGCCGCCGAGCACCCGGCCACGCGGGCAATAGATCCGGCGCCCGTCCAGGAACGGCTCCGGCTCGCTCTGGTAATGCCAGTTGTAGGTCCGGCCCTTGAGCGGGTAGGCGAGCGCCGCCGGCATGTGCAGGCGCCAGTCCCAGGCGTGGTCGACCGGCCCCGCCTCGAGCAGCAGCACGCGCACGTCGGCATCTTCCGACAGCCGATGCGCGAGCACGCAGCCCGCCGACCCGGCGCCGACGATCACGTAGTCGTACACATCCGGCCGGGGCATTGGGCGCCGCTACGGTCGGCGCCGCTCGCTGCCGCCGCGGGCGGCTTCGATCACGGCAGCGGGGCGTCGCCTGCGGCCAGCCGCTTCGCCTGGCCGATCCAGTCCTCGCGCTCGATCCGGCCCTTGAACCGCAGGCGTCGGTTGACCCAGGCGATGTTCTCGGGCGTGAACGCGGCGATCTGGCGGAAATGAAAGATGCCGAGATCGTGCAGCGTGCGCTCGATGCCGGGACCGATGCCGCTGATGAGCTTGAGGTCGTCGGGCTCGCCCTCGGGCCCGACCAGTGCCTGCGGCGCCACGCCGGGGGCGGCGGCCGGCAGATGGTCGGTGCCGGCTGGCGCTGCCTTGGCGCCGGTCCCGGCCGAGCTCGCCTCGAGCTCGGCGATCCGCGCTTCGAGCCGTCCGACCTCCGCCTGATGGCTGGCGTTGACCTTGCGCGCCTGGGCGAGCTCGCGCTCGAGCTCAGCGGCCCGCGCCGCCGCCTTCGATGCCTCAGTCGCCGCCCGCTGCCCGGCGGCGGCATCGCCCCGGCCGGTCGCGGCGAGCTCGGCGCGCAGCCGGTCGCGCTCGCCCTCGGGCTGCGCCAGCGGGGCCGGCTCACCGGCGTCCGGACTCGCCAGCTCAGCCTGGAGCCGGGCGCCCCGGACCAGCCAGCCGACCGCAAAGCCGAGCGCCGCGGCCACGATCAGAAACACCAGAATCAGCAAGAAGAGGCCCAAGGTCCGTCTCCCCGCACCGCCAAGCCCGCCCGTTACCTTCCGCCGGCATCCTAAAAGACCGCGCGCGCGCCGTCAAAATGTCGCGTCACGACGTGCGCGCAGGTGGCGACCTCACCCGGCGGGCTTGGGCCGGTTCGGAAACAGGAACTCGCGCCCGACCTTGACCCGTGGCACGCCGTCATAGGCGATCACATCGGCGGTCGCGTAGGTCTCGCTCCAGAGCTCGGGCAGGTAGGAGCCGGTGCCGATCACGTCGATCGGCGCCCGCACGCTCGCCATCAGCTTGCATTTTCTGGGGCTGAAGCCCGAGCTCGCGACGATCTTGACCCGCTCGAAACCGCCCTGGTCCAGCGATTCGCGCAGGTGGTAGATCGCGGCCGCGGTGACGCCGGTGCCGACCAGCCAACGGAGCTCGGTCTCGGTGCGGTAGGTGCGGATCGCATCCGGCCAGTGGCGGTCGAGCACGGCGTAGGACGCGGCGGTATCGAGGCCCTCGACGAAGCGCCCGCCATGGGTGTCGAGCCGGACGCCGAGCCGGCCCTCGGCGGCGAGCTCCGGGAAAGCTTGGCAGACCTCGAGCGATTCGGTGATCTCGCGGCCGAAATAGTCGACCAGCACGAACAGCGGGTCGTCCGGGAAGGTCGCGTGGAACATCTCGGCCGCGCGCAAGGTCGAGCCTGCGTAGCCGATCAGCGCGTGCGGCATCGTGCCGAGCCCGCGCGGGTTGCCGAAGTAGTGCGCGGTCGAATCGGTCGCGTTGCCGATGAAGCCACGGGCATTGACCTCGCGCCTGGCCCTGGCCGAGCCGACGCTGGCGGCATAGGCCATCATCTCGGCCATCTCGGCCCCGGCGCAGTGGCGCGCATCCATCGCCAGGAAGCCGACGTAGGGCAGGTCGGTGCACATCAGGAACGCGTTGAACGCGGCGACGCAGGGCGGGCCCAGCTTCTGCAGGAACACGGTCTCGAGGTCGACCAGGTGCTCGAGCGAGCCCGTAATGTACATCAGCGGCTCGCCGGCCCCGACCCAGTCGCCTTCGCCGAAGCGCAGCTCGACCTCGAAGCGGGTGCCGCGGGCCGCGGCCATCGCCTGCAGCCAGTCGACCGCGAGCTTGGGCGTACAGATCACCGGCCGGCGCATGAACACCGCGTAAGTCGCCTGGACGTCACCGAACCGGCGCACCACCTGCCTGGTCTTGAGAAAATACTTGTCGGTGAAGCTCGCCAGCTCGTCTGCGCCCGGACCCATCCCCGGATCTCCTTCGCCTGCCGGACTGCTCCGATTAGGCACTTTTGGCGCCGCCAAGGCAAGCGGCCCAACGGCTAGCCGGCCGCCGGCTCAGGCAGCAGGGCGCGCAGCGCCGCGTGCGGCAGCGCCGGCACGAAATGGCCGTCGCGGCCGGTCATGTCGGCATTGGCGACCAGGCTGTTGATGATCGTCTCGTCGGTCGCCTGCACGACCGCCTCGAACCACGGATCGAGCAGGCGGTCCGGGATCCAGGCCAGCTCGACCAGGGCGTCCGCGGCCGCAAGCGCCGCCGCGTTGGCGGTCGAGAACGCGAGGAAGATGTCGCCCGAGCCGTGATGGCCGAACGTGCCCGACCGGCCGATCCCGAGGCCGACGCGGCGCGCCAGCCGTTTCAGCTGGTGCGGCAGCAGCGGTGCATCGGTCGCGACCACGGCGATGATCGAGCCGGCGCCGGGTCGCGCCGGGACCGGCGCCTCAAGCTGCCGTCCGACCCACCGGCCGGCGATCATCAGCTCGGGTCGACGGCCGAAGTTGGCCTGGACGAAGACGCCGGCGACGTAGCTTTGGCCGTCGTGGCCGAGCCGGCGCGACGCGGTCCCCGAGCCGCCCTTGAAGCCGTAGCAGATCATGCCGGTGCCGCCGCCGACGCTGCCCTCCTCGAGCGGTCCGCCGGCGGCCGCGTCGAGGGCCGCGAACACATGCCGGTCGTGAACGTGGAAGCCATTGATGTCGTTCAGCCAGCCGTCGTAGGTCTCGCCGGCGACCGGCAGCCCGAAGCTGTCGTCGAGGTGATGGCCGGTCAGCCGGTCAATCGCCCATTTGAGCGTGGCGTCGCGGGCGAGGCCGCAGGCATGCGTGTTGGTGAGCGTGATCGGCCAGCTCAGCTGGCCGCATTCGTCGATCCACAGCGTGCCGGTCAGCTCGCCGTTGCCGTTCAGGCTGAAGCAGCCGGCGAACGCCGGCACGTGAGCTGTTCGGGCGGCCGCGGCAGGATCGCGGTCACGCCGGTGCGCACCGGCCCACGACCGACCACGAGCGCCCCCTCGCCCTCGATCAGCGTCGCATAGCCGACCCGGACGCCCGGCACGTCGGTGATCGCGTTGTTGCTGCCGGGCTCGCCCTCGAACGGCACGCCGAGCCCGCGCGCCCGCAGCTTGCCCGACGGCGTCGCACGCTGCGTAGCTGGACTCGCCATGCTCATCCCTCACGACCGGCTCGCCGGCCGACCAGCAGAAGTCGTGCAACTTGACGCCGAGACAGAGCCGGAAGCAACATGCGACTTGGTCAAATCGGGGGAAATCATGCGTATCGCACTTGTACTTCCAGCAATGCTGCTGCCATTCTTGGCTTGGCCGGCCTCGGACGCGACCGCCCAGGACAAGGCAATGAGCGACGAAGAGCTGATTGCCAATTCCACCGCCGCCGCGCCGGAGGCGGTGGCGAAGGGCGCGGCGGTCATGGCCATGGACGCGCAGGGCCAGATGCGCACAGTGCGCGAAGGCACCAACAACTTCACCTGCATGCCCGACAACCCGCAGTCGCCGGGCACCGACCCGATGTGCCTCGACCAGAACGGCATGGAATGGGCGCACGCCTGGATGACCAAGACCGCGCCGCCCCCAGGCAAGGTCGGCTTCGGCTACATGCTCCAGGGCGGCTCGGACGCGAGCAACGAGGATCCCCATGCGACCGGGCCTGCGGGGGGCGAGGAGTGGGTCGACACAGGCCCCCACGTGATGCTCTTCAACGTCGGCCCCATGGTGCAGGGCTACCCGTCGCAAAAGGACGATCCGGACACCTCGCAGCCCTATGTGATGTGGCCCGGCACGCCGTACGAGCACCTGATGATCCCGGTCGAGTAGGCGACCCGGACCGAAGCGAGCCGCGGGCGGGCCGCTCGGCCTTGCTAACGATCCGTTCGCGGCTTTGCTTTGGCCGGAGTTATTGCGCGGCCGCGGCGCGCAGCGCTTGGCGCTCCTCCTTGAGCGCCTCGGCGATCAGGAACGCGAGCTCCAGGCTCTGCGAGGCGTTCAGGCGCGGATCGCAGTGGGTATGATAGCGGTCGCGTAGGCCCTCGTCGGTGATCGCCTGGGCGCCGCCGGTGCACTCGGTGACCTCCTGGCCGGTCATCTCGACGTGGACGCCGCCGGCATGGCTGCCGAGCGCCTTGTGGACCGCGAAGAAGCCCCGGACCTCGGCCAGGATGCGGTCGAACGGCCGGGTCTTGTAGCCGCTGCTCGACTTGATCGTGTTGCCGTGCATCGGATCGCAGGCCCAGACGATGTGCCGGCCCTCCCGCTGGATCGCGCGCACCAGCGCCGGCAGCCGGCGCTCGACCTGCTCATGGCCCATGCGCACGATCACGGTCAGGCGGCCGGGCTCGTTGGCCGGATCGAGGCGCTCGCAGAGCGTCAACAGCTCGTCCGGGCTGATGCCCGGCCCGGCCTTGAGCCCGATCGGGTTGGCCAGCCCGCGGCAGAACTCGACGTGGGCGCCGTCCGGCTGGCGGGTGCGCTCGCCGACCCAGACCAGATGGGCGGCGGTGTCGTACCAAAGGCCGGAGGTCGAATTGATCCGGGTCATCGCCTGCTCGAACCCGAGCAGCAGCGCCTCGTGCGAGGTGTAGAGCGTGGTCCGCTTGATCTCGGGCGTGGTCGCGTCGGTGACCCCGCAGGCTTCCATGAAGGCCAAGGCCTCGGTGATCCGGTCGGCCAGATCACGGTAGCGCTGGCCCTCGGGCGAGCGGTCGACGAAGCCCAGCATCCAGCTGTGCACCCGGGTCAGCGCCGCATAGCCGCCATCGGTGAACGCGCGCAGCAGGTTCAGCGTCGCCGCCGCCTGGGCATAGGCCTGGATCTGGCGCGCCGGGTCGGGCAGCCGGCCGGCCTGGTCGAACTCGAGCGCGTTGACGATGTCGCCCCGGTAGCTCGGCAGCTCGAGCTCGCCCTGGCGCTCGGTCGGCGCCGAGCGGGGCTTGGCGAACTGGCCGGCGACCCGCCCGACCTTGACCACCGGCATCGCCGCGCCATAGGTCAGTACGACCGCCATCTGCAGGAACACGCGCAGTGTGTCGCGGATGTTGTCGGGGTGGAATTCGGCAAACGACTCGGCGCAGTCGCCGCCCTGGAGCAGGAACGCCCGGCCGGCGGCGACCTCGGCCAGCTGCGCCTTGAGGTTGCGCGCCTCGCCCGCGAACACCAGCGGCGGATAGCGCGACAGCTGCGCCTCGACCCGCGCCAGCGCTTCGCCATCCGGATATTCGGGCAGCTGCCGGGCGGGCTTGGCGCGCCAGCTCGACGGCGTCCAGGTCTGCGCCATGATGGCGTCCCCTTATCGTTGGGCGTGGCTCACGCCGTTGCCTGGTGCATGGTCACGAACTCTTCCGCCGCGCTCGGGTGCAGGCCCACGGTCGCGTCGAACTCGGCCTTGGTCGCGCCCGCGGTCAGCGCGACCGCGAGGCACTGGATGATCTCGGCGCCGTCGTCGCCGACCATGTGGCAGCCGAGCACGCGATCGCTCGCCCGGTCGACCACCAGTTTCATCATGGTCCGAACCGGCTCGGCCGTCAAAGTGTGCAGCAGCGGCCGGAAGCTGGTCCTGAAGACCTGGACGTCGTGGCCCCGCTCGCGCGCCAGCTCCTCGGTCAGCCCGACCGCCGCCGCCTCGGGCAGGCTGAACACCGCGGTCGGGATCGTGTCGTAGCGGACCTGCCTCGGGTTGGCGTTGAACAGGGCCTCGGCGATCGCGCGCCCCTCGGCGATCGCGACCGGGGTCAGATCGAAGCCGCCGGGATCGAGCCCGGCGCCGGCGTGGTCGCTGCAGTCGCCGATCGCATAAATCTGGGGCACGCTGCTCCGATAGCTGCGGTCGACCCGGACCGCGCCGCTGTCGTCTATGGCGACCCCCAGCTCCTCGAGGCCGAGGCCTTGGGTGTGGGGCAAGGGGGCGCGGCCGGTGGCGTAGAGGACGGCGTCGAACTCGAGCGGGCCGGCGGAGGTCTGCAGGCGGATGCCGCTCGCGCCGCGCTCGAGCGCGCTGACCGTGGTCGCCGGGCGGAGCTCGAGGCCGCGCGCCTGGAGCTGCTCGGCGAGCGCCTTGCGGACGTCGAAGTCGAAGCCGCGCAGCGGCAGATCGCGCCGGAGGATCAGCGTGGTCGCGACGCCGAGCCCTTGCAGGATGCTCGCGAGCTCAAGGCCGATGTAGCCGGCGCCGATCACCGCCAGACGCTCGGGCTTGCTGCCCAGGCGCTCGAGCACGTCGTCGGAGGTGATCGCGTGCTCGATGCCGGGCAGCTCGGGCAGGCTCGGGCGGCCGCCGACCGCAATCACGATATGCTGGGCGAAGTGGACCTCGCCCTCGACCTCGACCCGGTGCGCATCGACCAGCCGGCCGCGCCCGCCCATCAGCTCGGCGCCGGCGCTCTTCAGCATGCTGATGTAGATGCCGTTCAGGCGATCGATCTCGCGGTCGCGGGCCGCGATCAGGGCTGGCCAGTCGAGCGGCGGCGTGCCGGGCCGCCAGCCGTAGCCCTTCGACGCGCTGAAATGCTCGGCGAACATGGCGCCGTAGCGCATCAGCTTCTTGGGGATGCAGCCTCGGATCACGCAGGTGCCGCCGACCCGGCTGTGCTCGCAGATCGCCACCCGGGCACCATGGGACGCGGCCCGGCGGGCACAGGAGACGCCGCCCGAGCCAGCTCCGATCACGAACAGGTCAAAATCCGCCAAGGTCGGGCTCCGCTGCCGGCGACTGCCGCCCGGAACGCCGAGCGTGACGACCGCGGCAGTCGGCCCGACTTAGCGCCGCCGGCGCGAGAGTTCAACCGCCCGGACCGGGAGGTGCCCCCAGCGGGCGGGCTGCAGCCCGATCTGGGGCAGGCCGGGCGGATCTGATCGATGCCGGCTTCGTAGTCATCGCCGTTGCTGCAAAGCGCCGCCGTCCAGCCGTTGACGAGTACCCCGTGAGATGCCGAAGGGAATGCTCGATTGGGCTGTGAGTTGTTTTAACCGTTTATCTAAAGATAATTATTTATACTGGTAGCATACAATTGGATCATTGATTGATAGACTCGGGAAACAGTTCTTTTACATTGGCATGACTATCCTGGCCAGATCACCACGGCCAGGGGATGCACCGATGACCCTGTTCCGCACCAGCGCCGCCCTGCTGATCGCCCTCTGCGCGCTTTGCCTCGGCTGCGCCACGGCGGCGGCCGAGGCCCGCAGCCAGGCGATCGGTTGCCTGGCGCTCGCGATGTACTGGGAAGCCAAGACCGAGGGCGCCGAGGGCATGGGCGCGGTCGCCGCGGTGGTGCTCAATCGGGTCGCGCACCCGAAGTTCCCGGCCACCGTCTGCGCGGTGGTTCAGCAGGGCGGCGAGCAGGCGCCTTGCCAGTTCTCCTGGTGGTGCGACGGCAGAAGCGACCAGCCGACCGAGGCCCCGGCCTGGGACCTGGCCCAGCATCTCGCCAAGGCCATCCTGGCCGATCGGCCGCGCGATCCGACCCGGGGCGCCTTGTTCTTCCACAGCGAGACGATCTCGACCCCCTGGGGGCGGCCGCGCCAGCGCACGGTGCAGATCGGCCGCCACATTTTCTACCGCTGATCCGATCGCAGGGTCTCCGCTACCCTGGGCGGCTGGCGCTCGCCAGCGGTCGCGGAATAAGCTGCGGCCGCGCGCGTCTCCTCTGCAGTCAGCGACCACGGATCCGGGAGCCTCCGACCATGATCCCATCCGCCCTCGTCCTGCCGACCGCGCCCGTCGGCTGGGCGGAAGCCTGATCGGAGCGGCGCGGGCCTCGGCGCTGCAGCGATGCCGGGTTCGGGACCGGACCCGCGCTTTGCCGCCCGCGTGATCGGGCACATCCCGCGCCTGCGCCGCTACGCTACGGCCTGGCTGCACAATGGCGCGGATGCCGACGACCTGGTCCAGGACTGCGTCGAGCGGGCGCTCCGGCAGCAGGCGACGCTCCAGGACCCCGAGCGCCTGGGGGGCTGGCTGTTCGCGATTCTGCACAATCTGCACCTCAGCAACCTGCGCCGCGCCCGCCGCCGGGGCGCCACGATCGGCCTCGATACGCTGGCCGACGATCTGGCACTCAGCGCCCCGCCTGAGGATCGCAACCAGATCCGCGACTTCGCCCGCGCGATGGCCTCGCTGTCCGAGGACCATCGGCAAGTTCTGCTGCTGGTCAGCCTCGAGGGCCTGACCTACCGCGAGATCGCGGCGCTGCTCGAGGTGCCGATCGGCACCGTGATGTCGCGGCTGGCGCGCGCCCGCGAGCGCCTGCGGATCGCGCTCGAAGGCGGCGACGACCAGATGCTGCGGAGGGTCCGGTGACCGGCGCCGGCGACTGGATCAGCGAGGCCGAGCTGCACGCCCATCTGGATGGCGAGCTCGAGGCCGAGCGCTGCGCCGCGGTCCTGGGATTCCTCGCCAGCCATCCCGAGGAGGGCGCGCGCGCCCGCAGCTACCGGCAGCACGCTGCGCTGATCGCGCGCGTCTATGGCCCGCTGCTTGACCGACCGCTGCCCGCGCCGCTCGCGGCAGCACCTCGACCCGCGGCCGGTCGCCGGCCGTCCCGCTGGCGCCGGCTCGCCGCCGCTGCCGCCGCGCTGCTGCTGCTCGCCGGCGGCGCCGGCTCGGGCTGGTGGCTGCACGAGCGGCTGCGGCCGGTCAGCGCGCAGGCCCAAAGCTTCGTTGCCGACGCGATGGCCGCCCATCTGGTCTATGCGGTCGAGGTCCGCCATCCGGTCGAGGTCGGCGCCGGCGAGGCGGCGCATCTGGTGACCTGGCTCTCGCACCGGCTCGGCCGGCCGCTGACCGCGCCCGACCTCAGCGCCGAGGGCTTCGAGCTGATCGGCGGCCGGCTGCTGCCGGCGAGCACCGGGCCGGCGGCGCAGTTGATGTACCAGGACGCCAGCGGCCGGCGCCTGACGCTCTATGCCCGGGCCGCGACCGAGCCCGGCGAGACCGCCTTTCGGATCGTCCATGACGGCAAGCTCACCGCGCTGCATTGGCGCGAGCCCGACACCGCCTGGGCGCTGCTCGGCGAATTGCCGCAGGACGAGCTGCTCCGCCTCGGCCATCTCGCCTACCAGGCGCTCAATTCCTGAGCGCTTCGCGGGCATCGGAGGCGGTGGAAATCGACCCGCCGCGACCCCATGAGTTCAGAGCAGGATGTCGTCTGAGGGTCCGTCATGCCGCTAATGCCCGCCGCGCTGGCTGCCGGCGCGCTCCTGTTGCTGATCCCGGCCGGCTTGGCCGCGGACCTCGAATCCCGGGAGCGGGTCACGAGGTTCTCGGGCGCGCCTCCTTTCGGGGCTACCTCGTTCGGGGCCACCTCGTTCCGGGATGTCGGGGACCAGGAGCGGATCATCGAGCACCAGCTGGACACGACCGAGAGCCGGGTGCTCCGGCGCTCCGCCCGGCCCATCGAGCAGAAGCAGCTGCAGCGGGATCTCGGCGCCGCCGAGCAGCGGCTGCGCACGTTCACGATCCAGCACCCGAACGCGTCCTCGACGCCGGTGTTCGAGCGCCAGCTCGACCGGCTGAGCCGGCCGGCCCGGGTTCGCGAGGCGGCGGGGCCGACGCTGCTCGACCCTGGCGGCCGTTAGCCTCAGGACCCGATGTCGAGCACCAGGTTGCCGAGCGCGCCCCGCTCCATCGCCTCATGGGCCGCGGCCGCGTCGGCGAGCGGCAGGCGCTTGGCGACGTAGTTGCGCAGCTCGCCGGCCTCGAGCCAGCGCGTGATGTCGCCGACCGCCTGCTGCTTGGCGGTCTCTGGCATCATGAACACCAGCACGAAGCGGATCGCGGCACTGCGGTAGGCGAGCCCGTAGAACGGCACCTTCGGCTCCATCAGAGCATCCGAGGCGTAGGCAGCGATCACCCCATTCGGCTTCAGGATCTCGAGGCTCTGGGGCAGATTGCCGCCGAACTCGACCTCGACGATCCGATCGACCCCGCCGCCCTCGGGTAGATCGGCGATTCGCTGGACGACGTTCTCGGCCTTGTAGTTGAATACGTAGTCGGCGCCGGCATCGGCCGCGATTTCGGCCTTCTGGTCGCTGCTGACCGTGGTCAACACGCGCGCCCCGCCGAGCTTGGCGAACTGGATCGCATACGAGCCGACCGCCCCGGCACCGCCGGTCACCAGCACGGTCTGGCCCAAGACCGGGCCATCCGCGAACACCGCCCGATGCGCGGTCAGCGCCGGAATGCCAAGGCAGGCGCCCTCGACGAAGCCGGTCCGATCGGGCAGGCGGGCCGCGCGCGCGGCCGGCACGGTCACGAACTCGGCCGCGGTGCCGCGCGGCCGCTGCCACTGCGCCTCGTAGACCCAGACCCGCTCGCCGACCCGGCCGGGCTCGACCCCTGGGCCGGCCGCCTCGATCACGCCGGCGCCATCGAAGCCCGGGATCACCAGCGGGTCCTTGATCACCTGACCGCGGGCGCCGCGGCGCCGCTTGACGTCGATCGGGTTGATGCCGGAGCTCATCAGACGGACCAGGACCTCGCCCGGCTCGGGCGAGGGCCTCTCCAGCTCGCCGTACTCCAGGACATCGGCTGCCTCACCATTGCGCTCGTACCACACCGCGTGCATGCCGCCCTCCGGCTCCAGCGCTCCAGATCCGACGTTCACCGTCGTCGCGGTGGTATAGATGGCGGCTCGCCCCCTGCCAACGGCGGAGCCGGCGCGTCGCCCCGCGTTAGCGCGCCGCCTCGGCGTCCGGTTCACCAATGCGTGAGGTCGCCACGTGCTGCTGCGCGATCGCCGCGGCGGTTGCCGGCAGGGCCGGCCGGTCTCGGGCTGGCCGCGGGAATAAAGCGCGCCGCCGGACCGTCTAGCAGCCGAGCACCAATGCGGTTCCCAGGACGCCGGAACTCTGCAACGATGGCGCTGCCACGCCTGACAGGGAGGATCGAGCGATGCTGCTTTCCATCGGCCGGATCTTTGCCGCCACTCTCGCGCTCGCGACTGGG
The DNA here is from genome assembly GCA_963840925.1 of uncultured Alphaproteobacteria bacterium. Taxonomy (GTDB): domain Bacteria; phylum Pseudomonadota; class Alphaproteobacteria; order Geminicoccales; family Geminicoccaceae; genus DATAOG01. Next base: position 97,097 of record CAWJAY010000004.1, on the reverse strand, counting down.
TTTTGCGCCGCGGCTGCCCTGGCCGCCGACGAGCCGGTCAACCTGGTCAAATACCGCAAGGCCTTCATGGCCGCCAACGGCGCGCACATCTCGATGATCGCCTCGGTCATCAAGGGCGAGGTCAGCCTCAGCGACGAGATCGCATCGCACGCGCAGGCGCTGGCCGCGCAGGGCAAGCTCCTGACCGCCAACCTCGAGCATCTGTTCCCCAAGGGCACCGCCAAGGGCGAGACCGCGGAAAAATCCGCGGCCCTGCCGGCAATCTGGGAGAAGTGGGCGGAGTTCGAGCAGGCGGCGCAGAAGTTCGAGGAGGAGAGCGCCAAATTCGCCCAGGTCGCGCAGGGCGGCGACATGGCGGCGATCGGCGCAGCACTCGGCACGTTCGGCAAGCAAGGCTGCGGCGGCTGCCACCAGACCTTCCGCGAAAAGCAGCAGTAGTCGCAACCGGCGGCGCACGCCGGGCGGATCGAGGCCGCGCCGCTTTTACCGGTTCGGAAAATACTGGCGCGCTCTGTGACGCGCGCCACAACGCGGGAGTGCGCCCGAAGCTAAGCTGTCCCGAAGGGTCGAGGATCGTCCGCGGCTGACGAGGAGCGCTGCGATGAGCCCGTACTTCGGCGATGGCGCGGGTCCGATGCGCGAGCTGCGCTCGGGTTTTTCCGGGTTTGGCGATCGGCCGGTGCTGCATTCGGCCTGGCGCGAGCAGGCCGACCCCGCCGACCGAAACGGACCCGTGGCTGGCGGCGGTGGCTTGGCGAACCGGGCGCAGCCGGCTAAGCCTGGACCGGGCGCGGACGGCGGGAGGCTGGCTCCAGTATGGCGGTTCAGACCGGAGCCTCGGGCGCGCACGGACGCGAGCGCAGCGTCCTGCTCGGCCGGCTGCTCGATCACCTGGTCTGGCTGATCCTTGCGATCATCCTGGTCATCTTCTCGCTGACGATCGAGAATTTCTTCCAGATCGGCATCTTCCTCAACATCCTGCAGCACGCGACCTTCGTCGGCCTGATCGCGATCGGCCTGTCGTTCTGCATCATCGCCGGCCACATGGACCTGTCGGTCGAATCGGTGATGGCGTTCGCAGCGATGCTCGCCGCCTGGCTCGCGGCCGGCCGCGGCTCGGCGTCCGGGCTCGAGCTCAACACCTGGCTCACGCTGCTGCTCGCGATCGGGTTCGGCGCGGCCGCCGGGCTGTTCAACGGCCTGCTGGTGATCCGCTTCCAGATCAACGCCTTCATCGTCACGCTCGCGACCTACATCTCGATCCGCGGCTTTGGCCTCGTGCTGACCGGCGGCCGCTCGATGTACGGCTTGCCCGACGAGTTCCGGATCGTCGCGACCGCCGATCTGCTCGGCCTGCCGCTGCTGGTCGTGATCCTGATCGTCGCCTACGTGGTGTTTCACGTGGTCCTGACCCGGACCCGCTTCGGCCGCTACGTCTATCTGGTCGGCGGCAACGTGACCGCGGTGTTCCGGGCCGGCATCCCGGTCGAGCGCGTGCTCTACACGGTATTCGTGATCTCCGGCGTGCTGGCCGCGATCGCGGGCTGGCTGCTGGCCGCGCGCAGCAACGGCGCCACGCCGAATCTGGGTTTCGGCATGCTGTTCGAGGCCTTCGCCGCGGTCGTGATCGGCGGCGTCAGCCTGCGCGGCGGGGTTGGCCGGCTGTCCGGCGTGTTCGCGGGCGTGCTGCTGCTCAGCGCGATCGACACCGCGATCAACGTGATGGGGCTCGCGGCCTACTACATGCAGGTGATTCGGGGCGGCCTGATGCTGCTCGCGGTCCTGCTCGACAGCGTCAACACCGCGCTCCGCCGGCGTTTTCTCTGACCGGCTGCGGCTAGCCGAGCGCGTCGAGCGCCGCCTTGATCTGCGCGAGGCTCGCCAGGCGCAGGTGGCCGTAGTTGTAGAAGGCAAGCCCGGCCATGCCGACTTCTTTCAGACGCAGCGCGGCGGCGACGGTCTCGGCGCCGTTGGCGAGGTCGGGAAAACTCGGCCGCAGGATGAAGTGCAGCGTCGCGTCCTTCCCCGCCCGCCGGCGGACGTCCCAGGCGCTCAGGAAAGCTTCGGCGGCGCTCGGTTGGTAGGCCGGGACTTCGAGGGCATCGGCGACGCCGGCCAACAGCGCGAAATCGCTGCCCTCGAGCCAGCAGGCGGCCGGCGGGCGCTGCACGGTCGGGATCACCGCAACCCTGATCGGCGCCGGCAGCGCGGCCTTGACCGCGGCGACCAGGTCGGCCACCAGCCGGCAGCGCCAGTGCAGGAAGGCCGCGAACTCGGGATCGCCCACGACCTCGGCCAGCCACCACTCGGCCGCGAGCTCATCGGGCACCGCAAGGTCGGCCGCGAAGTAGCGCTCGAGCAGCCCGCGGGTCTTGGCCTGCAGCCGGTCGGCGTCGATGTCGGCGGCCCTGGCGGCGTGGCGCGTGCTCTCGGCGAAGCAGAGTGCCAGCAGGCTCTTGGCGTAGCGATCGAGCGGCACGAGCGCGAACTCGTGGTGGAAGCCGTGGTCGTAGGGCAGCCAGCCCGGGGTCTCGAGCGCGACGCCGGCGAGGTCGTAGCGATCAGCGAGGTCGGCGCAGAGATTGACCACGTAATCGCGCACCGCCGGATGGGCCGGGCAGAGGCTGTAGGGGTAAGGGTCGCCGAACGCGTTGCGACTGGTGAGATCGGGATGGAGCTCGCCCAGCGGCGTGTTGTGGCAGCAGACGACCCAGGCGACCCGGCCCAGATCCGGCGCCTTCTTGCCCAGTTCGGCCAAGGCGTCGAACTCGGCGACCAGCGGGTTGACCAGCGGCTTGATCTGACCGTAACGCTCGGGCCGGGCCCGGAAATAGACGGTGCCGTCCTTGGGGAAATAGACCTTGCCGCTCTGGCCATGCGGGCGGAGGAACTTGCCGGCATGGTAGCTCGCGGCGAGCGTGATCGTGTTGATGCCGGTCGGCCGGATGCGGCCGAGCGCCACCTCGAGGCCCTCGTCGGCGAGGTCCCAGGCGTAGGTGTAGAGGCCGCGATAGCTTTCGCTCATTGCGACAGCTCGTCGCCGGACCAGAGCCTGCCGCCGAGCACGATCGCCTCGACCTCGAGCCGGCGCTCGCCGGTGATCCGCTCGCCCAGCACGTCGACGTAGTCGAAGGCGCCCGAGGCCTGGTTCAGGACCACCGCGTCGCCGACTGCGCCCGGCGCGAGCGTGCCGAGATCCGTGCGCCGGAGCGCCTCGGCCGGCCGCGCGGTCGCGGCCCGGATCACCTCGACCAGCGGCATGCCCAGGCACCACAGCTTAGACATCGCGTGCAGCAGGTCGAAGGCCGGACCATGCTCGCACAGGATGTGGATATCGCTGCTGATCACATCCGGCAGAAAGCCCGCCTCGAGCATCGGCCGGGTCGAGGCGAAGCCGAAGCCGCCCATGCCGTGGCCGATGTCGAAGATGACGCCGCGCGCGCGCGCCTCCCACATCTCGGGCCTGACCTCGCCCTGGACTACGGGCGCGTTGGGGAACGGCCGGTAGCAGTGGGTGAGGACGTCGCCCGGGCGCAGGCGCGCCAGCATGTCCTTGCGCGAGGGCGGCGGGAAGTCGATGTGCGCCATCACCGGCAGGCCCAGCTCCTGCGCGACCTCGATCGCGAGCTCGAGCGGGAAGACGCCGTAGCCCTCGCTGGTGTTGCGCCCGACCCGGACCTTGATGCCGACGACCAGGTCCCGGTGGCGCTCTGCGACCTCGAGGCACTCGCGGGCATCGAGCAGGCGGACGTCGCTGCACTCGCCAACCATCACCGACTTTGAGAAGGCGAAGATGCCGGCGAACGAGATGTTCAGGTAGGGCAGGATGCGGACCGGCGAGCGCTCGATGATGTGGGCGCGAAAGCCGTGGAAGTTGCCGGGCCCGGCGCTGCCGGCGTCGACCAGCGTCGTCGCGCCCGAGCGCCGGGCGACCGGCTCCGGCCGCACGCTGAGGCTGGTGCCGCCCCAGTAGACGTGGGTGTGCAGGTCGATCAGCCCCGGCACCACGAGGCGCCCGTCGGCGGCGACCACGTCACGCGCCTCGCCGGCCTCGATCACCGGCTCGACCGCGGCGACCTTGCCGTCCTTGAACGCCACATCGCACTGTTGGTCGCGGCCAGCGGCCGGATCGATCACCCGCCCGCCTCGGATCACCAGATCGTACATGGCCTTGCCGCCCTTGGGACGCTTCGGTGTAGTTGGGCGCGCAGTGTGGCAAACGGGCCACGCTCGCACCGTCGAGAGTTTTCGCGATCTTAAGAGGCCAGATTAACAGTCGATATCAAACGCTCACCAGTCAAACGAACCTGTTGGGAATAATAGCTGGGCGAGCGGGAATTGCCAACGGTTGCATTTTTCAACCAGAGGATGAATAATGCTCGTACTAAGCGCGCTAAGCGCAAATCCAGCCGATCGACACAAGCCTTGGGGACGAAGGCAATGAGCGCAACTATCGAGTACGAGAAGCAGGAAGTCCAACGCTTGATCACGCTGATGAAGAGCCCGGGCTACTGGCGCGACTGCGACCCCGAGGTCGTGCGCGCGGTGCGCAGCGGCTTCCAGCGCCTGTACGGCCGAGCAGCGAGGCCGACGCTGCCGGCGGAGCCGCCGCGCGAGCACCAGACTGCCGCTTGAGGGCGGGTCGGGCGCAGCCTGCGCGCGGCGACCGCGCGCGGGGCTGCCCTCTGCCGCTGCGCCACGGCAAGCACGCCGTTGACGTTTCGGCGGCGACGGCCCTTGGTGCGGCGGCGCGCACCGGAACTGATCGAGAGCGAGCCCCTGCCGGCGCACGGCCCGCGCCATCAACCGAGCAGGTGCCAGAGCGGGACCGCGACAAACCAAAGGATGTAGGTGAGCGCCACCACCATCAGGCCGTCGATCCGCTGCGCCCGCGGCGCAGGGCGGGCTTGGCGGGCGAGCAGCAGCAGCAACAGCGCCGCGTGCGGCAGGACGCCGTAGCCGATGCCGCCGAGCAGCGGAGCCAGCGCCGGCAGGCGCTCGAGGCCGAGCGCGGCTAAGGCCGCGAGCGCCGTGCAGAGCGCCGCAATTCCGTAGGCGCCGCGAATGCCAGCGCGGACCGCGAGCGTACGCTTGCCGACCGCGCGGTCGGCGTCGTGGTCGGGCACGCCCGAAAGCGTGATGCCGGGCAGCACGGCCAGGAACAGCGGCAGGCTCAAAAGCCAGGGCAGGCCAGCGCTCCAGGCGCCGCCCTGAAAGACGAAGCCCGCGAGGATGACGCCGGTGCTGTGGGTCAGGCCCACGTTGAGCTCGCCCAGGCCGCGATAGCAGAGCTTGGCCGGCGGCACCGTGTAGCCGAGCGCCAGCGCGGCCAGCGCCGCGAGCAGCAGCGCCGCGCTGGCGGCCGAGGCGCCGGTGGCGGCAATCAGCCCGAGCGCGCAGACCAGCGCCAGGGCCAGCGCGAGGGCCAAGCCCTGGCGCACCTCGCGAAAGCTGAGCGCGCCCGACGTCAGCACGCGCGAGCCGCCGGTGAACGGACCGAAGTGCTCGTTCAGGCGGTCGGTCTCGAAGTCGAACCGCTCATTGGCGAGCACCGCGCCGACCTCGATGAAGAACAGGCAGAGCAGCCCCCACCAGAACGCCGCGGCGTCGAACTCGGCCTCGATCGCGGCCGCCGCGAGCGCCCCGATCGTATAGGCGAGCCAGGTCATCGGATAGAACTGGAGCCGGATCGCCTTGAGCCAGCTCGCGAGCTTGCGGCGGGCCCGTTGCGCGGCCGAGCGCGGGCCGGCCCGCAGCCGTCCGCCCGCGGCCTCGGCGCTCTCAAGCCAGGCCCGGCGCTGCTCGGGGCGGGAACCGCGGACCGGGCCGAAGCGCCGGATCTGGACGACCTCGATACCGCAAAAGCCAAGGATCGCGCGCGCCATCGCCTTGTCGCCGGGGGCACCATAGATCCAGCGCCAGACCCAGCCGGGCGTATCGGTGGTGGTCAGGAGCTCGGCGGTCCGCCCGGTCAGCAGCGCCCGGTAGCCGGCGCTGCCGATCTCCTCGAAGGCGAAGCCCGGCGCCAGGACCCGGTCGAGGAAGCCCTTCAGCAGCGCCGGCATCGTGCCCCACCAGGTCGGATAAACGAACACCAGATGGTCCGCCCAGCCGATCAGCGCCGCCGCCCGGCGCAGGTCGGCCTCGACGCTCTGGGCGGTGAACGCGGAGGTGCGGACGTTGGGATCGAACTCCAGTGCTGCCAGCTCGAGCAGCTCGACCAGCATCCCCGCCCGTCTGGCGCCGACGACGTAGGCGGCGGCGAGCGCCCCGGACAGGCTCGCCGGACGCGGATGTCCGACCACGACCAGAACCTTCAGCGGCGGGCACGCGCTGCCGGAGCAGGCCCGGTCGATCTCGGCAGCGCCCTCCGCGCCGGTCCGACGCCTCACCGCCTGATCGCTCACTTGCTGCTCCCCATGCGCCGACGGCGGGCTGCGGTGGGCGCGCCGGCGACAACGGCGCGCCCTAGGAAGTGTTCCCTGATACTGCCGCCGTTGTCAGCGGTCAGCCGGCGCCCCGAAGGCAGGGGCGGCATCGGGGTCGAGGGCGCGGGTGACGTAGGCCTCGAGCTGCGGCGCATACTCGCGCCAGAGCGCGCGCAGCGCCGCGATCGGCTGGTCCGCCCAGTCGACCCGCAGATCGACCACGGGCCAGGGCTGGCGGTCGGCGACCAGCAGGCCCGCCGAGCGCACCGGGCCGGTCTCGCCACCGGCGGCAAGGCCCGCCTCGAGCGCCAGGACCAGGCGCGCGGCGAGCGCGCCGGAGGCGTCCTCGAACGCCTCGATCATCGCCTGTGGGATGCCCGGGCGCGCGAGCAGATTGCCGATCGCGACGCAGCCCTTGCCCTCGGCCGCGGCATGGATGCCGAGCGCCCGGATCCCGCTGAAATGGGCGGTGCCGCCGTGGCGATCGACCGCCGCGAGCTGGCGCCAGATGATATGCGCCGCCTCGCGCTGGATGCGGGCAAGCGCGTCGGCCGCCACCAGCCCGCCCGCTATCAGCTCGAGCGCGCGCGGCCCAAGGCGCGGGTCGGTGACGTTCTGGCTGAGCGCAGCGCCGGTGCCCGCGCGCACGAAGGCGCAGCGCGCAGCGACGCAGATCGAGGACGAGCTGATCGCGATCCCGAGCGCGCCGGTCTTGGGGTCGAGCGCCGCGATCGAGAAGGTCATGGCTGGAGCTCGGCCGGCCGCTGCTCCGGGATCACGGCGATCACGTCGATCTCGACCAGCCATTCGGGCCGCGCCAGCGCGCTGACCACGAGCCCGGTCGAGACCGGAAAGACACCCTTGAGCCACTTGCCGACGATGCGGTAGACCGGCTCGCGGTAGCGCGGGTCGGTCAGGTAGATCGTGATCTTGCAGACGTCCTCGAGGCGGGCGCCGGCTTCGGCGAGCAGCGCCTCGACGTTCGCCATCGCCTGCTCGGCCTGGCCCGCGGCATCGCCGATCGCGACCGAGGCATTCGAGCTCAGTTCCTGCCCGACCTGGCCGCGCAGGAACACGATCGCGCCCCGCGCCTTGACCACCTGGCAGAGGTCGTTGTCGAGCCGCTGCTCGGGATAGCTGTCGCGGGTATTGAACTTTCGCAGCCGCTCGTGGCTCATCTACCCCCTTCACCGCTCACCGCAGCGCCCACCCCCGTTCAGCCCTTTGGGCGGGCACGGATTCCCACGGTCGCATGGACCACCCGAAGAAAGCGTTACCACCGTCCGGTTAACGACCGATGAAGACCGATCCCGCGGCTCAGCGCACCCGCTCCGACAGTCCCGCTGCCTTGTGGACCAGGTCGAGCGGGCGCTGCCAGTCGAAGTTGGTGTAAACCGCGTTGAGGTGCGCGAATGGCGGCGATTGCGCGAACAGCTCGAAGGTCACCCGATGGCCGGCGTAGTCGGAGTTGAGCAGATCGCGCGCGAACGCCAGCAGCTTGAAGCGGTCCTCGGCCCGCCAGGCCTCGTTGACGCCGTAAAATTTCTCCAACCAGGGCCCGGTTTCGGGGTTCCGAAAACTTGCCCAGTCCGGGGTCAGGCAGATCTGGCCGCCGCAAAGCTCGCGCGCGAGATGCATCATCGCCGGCAATTCCGAGCAGGCGCGCACCCGGCCGCTGTAGAGCAGGGCCTGGTTAGGCATCAGGAGGCCGGCCGGGCTCGCTTCGGCGGCCGCGATCGAAGCGGTCAGGTGGGCATTGATCGTCTCGCGGTAGCAGGCGAGCGTGGCCAACTTCTCGCGCACCGCCGGCTGCTTCTCGAGCCCGGTCTGGCGGAGGTTGAACAGCGCCATGCCGATCATCAGCTCGGCCAGCCGCTGGACCCGCTGGACGAACGCAAACGCGCTGTAGCGGTGCAGGCAGGAGCGGATGAAGCTCGCGGCCCGCGTGTGCCGGTAGAACAGCACGTCCGCCCAGGGGATCAGCACGTCGTCGAACACGAGCAGCGTGTCGACCTCGTCGAAGCGGTTGGCGATCGGATAGTCCGCGGCCGGCCGCTTGCCGGCAAATCCGGCCCGGCAGATGTGCTTCAGGCCAGCAGCGTTCATCGGCACGACGAAGCCGACCGCGTAGTCGGACAGCTCGGCATCGCCCCAGTTCGCGATCGTGGGCTTGACGAACGCCTGATGGGCGTACGCGGCCGCGGTCTCGTACTTGGCGCCACGGACGACGATCCCGGCGTCGGTCTCGCGGACCGCATGCAGCAGCATGTCCGGGTCCTGGTCCTGCGGCCGCTTGGACCGATCGCCCTTGGGGTCGGTGTTGGCCGAGACGTGGAAAACGTCGCCCTGCTCGACCCGCTCGACGTGGCGGCGGATGTTGTCGGCGAACCGGGGGTCGACCTCGTTCAGCACGTCCTGGCCGTCGTAGAGCGACCAGAGCTCGCCGACGGTCTCGTCGCCGACCCGGATGACGACGCCCGCGAGGTCGTCGAGGGTGGCCTCGATCGCGGCGCGCTTGGCCCGCCAGTCGGCGGCGGTGCGCGGCAGCTGATGCGAGACCAGCCGGCGCTCGGCCGCAGCCGGCCCGGCGTAGGTCAGGACGTCGCGGAGCGCCGGCTCGTGGGCGAGATCGTAGATCCTGGCCCTGGCGTCGACGATCGGCTTGAACGCCGGGTGGCTCGGGACGTCGTCGACCCGCTCGCCCTCGATCCAGACCGCGCGGCCATCGCGCAGGCTCGCCCGATAGTCCTCGCCGGTGCGCAAGCTCACCGCTGCCGCACCACCGGCAGCGCGGTACCGATCATGCAGTCGCGGGTCACCAGTGCCGCAAGCTCGCTCTCGCCGAGGCCCTCGCTGCCCGCAGGCCGCATCGGCAGCACCAGGAAGCGGAGATCGGCGGTGCTGTCATGGACCCGGATCTCGACATCATCAGGGATCATCGTGCCGAACTCGGCCAGGACCGCGCGCGGCTCGCGGATCGCCCGCGCACGGTAGGCGCGCGCCTTGTACCAGTCGGGCGGCAGGCCGAGCAGGCCGCGCGGATAGCAGGAGCAGAGCGTGCAGGTGACGAGATTGTGCAGCGCGCTGGTGTTCTCGAGCACCCGGACCGGGATCGCGCCCGGCTCGATGCCGAGCTCGCGCGCGGCGGCGTTGGCATCCTCCAGCAGCCGCGCCTTGAAAGCGGCATCCTGCCAGGCGCGCGCGACCAGCCGGGCGCCATCGGCAGGCGAGCGGGCGTCGATCGCCTCGATCGTCCGCCGCAGGTCGGCGGCCGCGAACACGCCCTTCTCGATCAAAAGCTCGCCGACCGCCTCGGCCAGCAGCTGGTAGTGGTCGAACGGCTGGTCCTCGAGGTCGGGCTGCCTCGGCTGCGACCGGTGCGGGTCAGCGTGCGGGTGGTCATGATGATGATGATGCTGATGATGATGCGGCGCCTCGGCCGTCATGATCCGGCGTCCTCCAGCGGTTCGAGCCAGTGCTCGAACAGGTCCGCGACCGCGCTGTCGGCGGCCGCACCGTGATAGTCGGGCCAGAGCTCGGTCTGGCGGAAGCGCACCCGGTAGAGCGCCTGGCGCGGCAGTCCGTCCCGGCCGTAGGCGAGCTCCTCGGGGTTGGCGAAATGGCCCGCCAGATCCTCGATCACCCCCGCCTTGCCGCGGACGTAGGCGGGCGTGCGGACGTGGCCCGGCGGGAAGGCGCGCCGCACCCGGACCCGCTGGCCGACGGCGAACCGCGCGCTCACGACGCCTTGCGCCCCGGCCGGCCCTCGGCGCGCCAGCGGGCCTCGATCTCGGCGAGCCGGCGGCCAAGCTCGTCGACGGTGATCACGCCCTTCTCGAGCAGATTGTTGCCGATCGAGGCGATCCAGCGCTGATAGTAGTTCAGCTCGTCGTAGGCGCCGGGACCGAGCTCCTCAATCCCGCGCCGTAGCTCGTCGACGGTGATCACCCGGCGCTCGGGGCCGATCAGCAGGCGCAGGATCGCGTCGACCCGCTTCTCCCAGAGCTCATAGTCGCGCTCGACCCGCTCCACCGGCCCCGCCGGCTCGCCGCCCATGTCGTGGTGTCGCCGCATCGCCGTCTTCCCGTTGCCGGCATCGACTATCGCGCGCCCGAGCAGCGACGACAAGGGCCGACGAAGGCTGCGCCCGGGCCCGAACGCGCGTGCCGCCGCTCAGTGCGACATCAGCACCGGCACGGTCATCTCGGCGAGGATCGTCCGGGTCGTGCCGCCGAGCACGAACTCGCGCAGGCGCGAATGGCCGTAGGCGCCCATCACCAGCAGATCGGCGCTCTGGCTGGCAAGCTCCGAGAGCAGCGCGTTGGCGACGTCGAGGTCGCGCGCCTCGACCCTCCGGACATCGACCTTGATGCCGTGGCGGGCGAGGTGCAGGGCGACATCGGCGCCCGGCTCCTCGCCATGGCCGAACGGCGCCTGACGCGGGTTGATCGTGACCACGCTCACGGCCTCGGCGCGCTCCAGCAGCGGCAGCGCGTCATTGACGGCGCGCGCGGCCTCGCGCGAGGCGTCCCAGGCGACCACCACCCGCTGGCCGAGGCTGGCCCCGGCACCGATGTAGGGGATCACCAGCGCCGGGCGGCCACTGCCGAGGACGACCTCCTCGGGCAGATAGCGCGGCCCGGCGAGCGGATCGTCCGGATCGATCTGGCCGAGGATCACCAGATCGGCATAGCGGGCGTGGGTCGCCAGCGCGTTCGCGACCTCGGTGTAGAGCGCCCGGTCGAGCCGGGTCTCGAACTCGATCTGGTTACGCCCGGCGACCGCGGCGAAACGCGCCAGCGCGGCTTCGGCCCGGGCGCGCATCTCCTGTTGCAGGGCGGTCATCAGGTCGCCCGGCAGATAGCCCTGCGCGAAGCTCGCCGGCGAGGGCTCGGAGACGATGTAGACGCCGGTCAGGTGGGCCTCGCGGCCTGCCGCCAGATTGACCGCGGCCTCGACCCGGCCGGCGCAGGCCCTGGTGTCATCGACGTGGACCAGCAGGTCTCGATAGGCCATAGCACTCCCCTCCTTCGCTCGCGGTCTGCCCCGCCCGGACCGGGTGAACGGCTCGCGACGCCGGGCGTCGAGGCCGAGCCGATGCTGCGGAATCAATGCCCGATCTCGTGGATATGGAGCGAGTTCAGGCGGAGTCACGATCGCGGGATCGGTTGCGCGGCGCGCGCCGCCACCGCTATACAAACGCCGAGCGTCCGCCGGATTGCCGGCGCTCGAGGCATGCTTTTGCGAGCCGACTTGCGGGATGGCCCTGGTCATGACGTTGCCCGAGAAGTTTTCGCCCAAGGGCTGGGCGCGGCGCGTTGGCGTCGTGCTCGCGGCGGTGCTGCTGCTCGCGATCGCCGGGGAGGTCGCGCTGCGGCTGGTCCCCGGCTTCGCCAATTCGCAGACGGTGATCAAGTCGCAGCAGGGCCTCGCCAGCCCGGAGTACGCCCTCGATCCGGAGCTCGGCGCGCTGCTGGCGCCTGGCCGCAGCTATACCTTTGAGACGCTGGACTTCACCTACAAGTTCGAGACCGACCATGCCGGCTTCCCGAACGCGGAGCCCTGGCCAGGCCGGATCGAGGTCGCTGTGCTCGGCAACTCGCTGCTGGGCGGCGCCGGGGTCGGCCGGGACGGGCAGTTCACGACGTTGCTCGCGCGGCGCCTCGCTGGCCGGAAGGTGCTCAATCTTTCGCTCCCGGGCGGTGGCACCGAGCATCAGCTCCTGACCTACCGCCGCTACGCGGCGCCGCTGCAGCCGAAACTCGTGCTGGCGTTCGTCTGGGCGGTCTGGGAAATCGAGAACGGGCTGCACTTCGAGCGCTGGCAAAGACAGGAGTCGGACCCCGACTACACTCATTATCGCAAGACCTACAAACAGACCCACGCGACCGGTGCGCCGGCCGTTCCGTCGATGGGCGAGAAAATCCGGCAGGTCGTGCTGCCCCAGCTCGCCCAGTCCTACCTACTGAGGGCCGGCTACCAAGGCTTCCCGTCGCTGTTCGGCCGCGAACCGATGCGCAAGCAGGTCACGTTCCCGAACGGCGATACGATTTTCCTCTCGGTTCGCGACCAGGAGCGCCTCGCCCAGGGCATGGACCGCCCCGGCGAGCCGGGCCTCCGCGAGCTCTTCTTTCGACCGCTGGAACAGCTACGCACCGAGGTCGAGGCCCACGGCGGCCGCTTCGCCGTGGTCCTGATGCCGAGCAAGGAGGAGTTGTACGGCGCCGAGGTCTTCGCCCCGGTCCTTCGGGCGGATCAGGAGATCAAGGCCGGGCTCGAGGCGCGTGGGCTGCCGTTCCTCGACCTCTATCCGGCGTTCCGCGAGCTCGATGACCCGCGGCCGCCATTCTATCGCGCGGACATCCATCCGAACGCGTTCGGCAATCAGATCGTCGCCGATGCGCTCGCCAAGTGGATCGCGGACCAGAACATCTTCACCACACCGCCGCGCAGCCGCGACCGTCGCCGGCGCTGGCGTCGCTCCGCGGGCGGCGACCGGCGGCGGCGGGGATGCCGACTAGGGACTTTCAGCGATTAGAAGGCGCGGCGGCCACCGCCGCGGCTCGCCTTGGCTCATGCTCCCCGGCTGGTCCGGCAGCCGATAGCTCGGCCCGAACTCCTCTGAGGTAGTCGGCGACCACCCGGGCGATCAGACGGTAGCCGTCGACGTTCGGGTGACCGTCGATCTCGTAGAACAGCGGCCTCGCCGCATCCCGGGAATGCGCCTGGAAAGCCGGAACCAGGTCAATCGAATCGATGCCTCGCTTGGTCAACGCCACCCTGAAAGCCTCGGCCAGAGGCGGCACCGGCTCGCCGACGCGCGGCAGATAGACCTCCTCCTTGGTCGGCATCAGCAGGACCAGGAACCGCTGCCCGCTCGCGGCTCACGGCGCGGGCCCGTTCGATGGTGGCCATGACCAGCTCGAACTCCGGGCGTCCGGGTCGCGCCATCTCAGTTCCTCTCGGAGCAGCCCTGGCACGAGCTGCAGGCGGTGGCCGTCCTCGAAGTCGACCGTGATGCCGGGGTTCCTCGAGTTCAGCGCCTTGCGGGCGCCGCGCAGAAACGTGACAAGATAGCTGCGCTCGAGCAGCGGCCATAGGCGACCCGGACCGGCCGGCTGATTGTCGAGCCGGCGCCAATCCTCATAGGCGAGCCCGGAATCGGCATCGAGCCAGCGCTGAAAGCTCGGCCGTCGACGAGATCGTTGCCGGGGAACAGCATGAACAGGACGAGCTTGGGTCCGAGCCCAAGGCCGAAGGCCTCGAGGACACGCAGATACTGCTGCGGCGCGGCGCCGATCATGCCGAGATTGATGACCTCCGCGGGCAGGGCCTCGGCCAGCAGGCGCGGCCAAGCTTGCTCGTCGTCGACGCCGTAGCCGAACGCCATCGAGTCGCCGACCACGACGAGGTCGGCCCGCGTGGCCATGGCGACGGATTGCGGAAGCCGTGCTCGTCCGTGTTGAAGGTGAAATCGAAATCGTTGCGGCTGAGCCGCCCCCGTGAAGTTGGGCCGAAACAGAAAGCCGAACGGGGGATCCGGCACGATCATGGCCTGCTCGGTCTCCGAGCGGCCGAGGTCCTCCCAATGCAGCCGGAGGCGGGCCTCCTCGCCGAGATATTGCGGGAACAGCCGGAGGAAGGCCTCGGCGCCGACCACGCAGACCACGACGGCGACGGCCAGCAGGACCAGGTTTTGAACAACCGATCTGGTCATCCCGGCCTACGCCTGCAGTCCGGCAAGATGACCGGTCTCGGAACGCACCAGGGCGGCCGCGTTGGGCTCATGCGACCTTGACCGCACCGCGCGCGAGACCGCGGTCGCTCGATCTCGTCGGGCAACGCATTGTGTGTGCAAACCTTGGCGAAATAGGCCGCGGCCGGCCGCGGCGATCGGCGTTGGGTCGCGAAGTCGGTGGCGGCGAGGCCGAAGCGGGCGGCGGTGCCGAGCGACCACTCGAAGTTGTCCATCAGCGATCCAGTAGCAGTAGCCGGCAACCGGGACACCGGCCGCGAGCGCCTCGGCGAGCGAGCCGCAGATGGCGCGCAGGAACTGCAGGCGCAGCTCCTCGTCCTGGGTCGCGAGGCCGTTCTCGGTGACCAGCAGCGGCACGCCGTAGCGCGCGAACCGCTCGAGCACCTGCTTCAGGCCAGCGCGGATAGATCTCCCAACCGAGGTCGCTGAACGCGCGCGGCTCGCCCTGATCGTCCTCGAGCCAGTCGCGCCCGAACAGCAGCGCGCTGCTCGCCGCCGCCGCCAGTACACCACCTGGCGCGCATAGTAGTTCAGGCCGATGAAATCCAAGGCTCGCCCGCGGCGCCCGGCCATCAAGCGCAAGGGCAGGCGATTGAGGACCAGATCGCGCAGGCCGGCCGCCAGGCGGTCGACGGGCAGCGCCGGCGCCCGCGCGACCACCAGCGGCGCGCTGTGGGCAAAACCGACCAGCGCGTCCGGCCGTTGCCGGTGCAGGATGGCGTAGGCCGCCGGTGCGCCGCGGCCCATGTTGCGCACCGCCCGCCAGGCCGCCCGCCAGTCATTGCGCCGGCAAGGCGGCCAGATGCCCGCCACGAAGCCGTTCTTGGCGTAGACCGTCGGCTCGTTGATCGTGATCCACCAGCGCACCTCGTCCCCGAGGTGATCCGCGACGCGCTCGACGTAGCGCGCGAACCGGGCGACGTTGCGCCGCACCAGCCAGCCGCCAGCGCGGCAAACCAGTCCGGATTGGTGAAGTGGTGCAGCGTCACCAAGGGCTCCATGCCGCGCCGGCGCAAGGCCTGGACCACCTCGCGATAGTGGTCGAGGGCGTCCCGGTCCCATTGGCCCTCGCGCGGCTCGATCCGGCTCCATTCGATCGAGAAGCGGTGCGCGTTGTGGCCCCAGCCCCGGGCAAGCTCGAAATCCTGCTCGAACAGCTGGTAGTGACGGCAGGCCTCGCCGGACGCGAACGGCAGCTTGCCCGCCTGCTCGAACGGCCCACCAATCATTCGCCCGGTTGTCGCCCTCGACCTGATGAGCGGCGGTCGCCGCACCCCAAAGGAAGCCCGGCGGAAAGGGCGAGGATCTCCGGTCTGGCATCGGCGCACCCCTCTGTCTGGCCCGCACGCCACGATTCCGGCTGCGCCCGGCCCACGCCGACGGCCCGCGCATCGCTGGCAGAGGCGGCCCGGGATCGGGCAGAGCGATGCCGGCCCCGGACCGAGTGGGGTCCAGTGCTTAGCGCGGCCGATCGGAGAAGGCAACCGGCGACCGGCCGGACCACGAAGCGAGGGAGCACCTCGGCGGCCGTGCCCGGGCGGATCACGGACCTATAATGGCGCTGCGGCTGAAACCTGGTCGCCCCCCGCCCCCCTGATTGTTGGCCGGACGGTCCCTTGACAGCCACTGATGAAACTGTGAGCCTCCAGGCATCGCAGGAAGGAAACCTGGAAAAGCTTGGTCGTGCGCCGCAGTCTTTGCCTGATCAACTACAATGACGAGGTTGATGTTCGCCAGCCGTGCCGACAACCGTCAAACAAACCGACGCATTCGGAGGAATTTTGACTGGTGGACAACACGCCGACCGAGGGCGGGTCCACCTTGGTCGAGCGTGAGTTTCCAACTGTGCAGCTCGCGCGCACAGCGCCGTGACCTTCGCGCCATCGTCGTCGAGCTCGATCCGGGTCACGCTCGCGTGCAGCAGGAGCTTGATGCCCGTGGCCTGCGCCAGACGGCGGCGCTCGCCGCGCCCGAAGCGCTTCGGCTTCGGTGCCCAGAGCGATAGGGTCGGGACCACGTCAGCGCCCGCCAGCAGGTCGCGCTCGGCCGCGCTCAGCCGGCGGTCGTGGGTCGCGAGCTCGAACTGCGCGACATCGCCGAGCCCCAGGATCGCAGCCGCCCGCGGGTAATGGCGGAAGACCTCGTCCGCGGCGATCGGCCAGGCGCTGTCCGGGACCCAGGCGCGGCCCGCGAAGTCCTGCGCCTGCAGCCGCATGCAGCGGCCGGCCCAGAGGTTGCAGCTGCCGCCGAAGTAGCGGGCGCGCGACATGTAGTTCTGGCGCGGCGGGTAGCCGATCGATTCGAGGTCGTAGAGCGACTGGACCGCCTCGTCCGGCGCGAACCCGCCGCTCTCGACCAGCAGCACGGAGCGCCCGGCGGCCCCGAGCTCGAGCGCCAGCGTGATGCCGGCCGCGCCGGCGCCGACGATGCAGACCTCGGCCATCAGGTGCCTGCCATCCTCGAGCGTCCGCGCGTCGGCAATCGTCAACGGCAGCTCCCTCACTGCGCCGGCAGGGCAGGGTCGCGGGGTGCGCGCTCGGATGACGCCGCGATCCGGGCGCATCGTTGGTCGGCATGCCGACCATGTCGATCGGGGCCGCGCTCGGCCCGTCGCCCGCGATCCTGGTCACGGGCCAGCATCGGACAGCCCGCCCGGCCTGGCAAGCGCGCGTGTCTCGATGGTGCTGTTCTGATCAGGACCCTGGGTCTGTGGAGATGGGACACTCGGCTCCAATGCGCTTGCCTCCCCCAGCCGCCGGCGACCGATGGCGAGCCAGAACTCGACGGCCGTTTGCGGTCACTGCCGAGACACCGCGAGCTTGATGCCCAGGGCGATGAGTATGCTACCACCGATACATTGCGCCAACCTGCGGGCGCCTTCTGCTACCGCAAGCCGCTTCGTCATCGCTTGGGAAAGTTCAATGCAAAGAGCATCGGTTATCGAGAACATGATGTTCACAATCGCACCCAGAACCAGGACCTGCGCCCAGACTGGGGCCGAAGCGGAAATATCCGTGAACTGAGGTAAAAATGCCAGATAGAACAAAGCCGTCTTTGGGTTCAGCGCTTCGACTATGATACTATCTATAATCGCTTTGCTGCTGTTGTGTTCTACCGTGGGTGCCGTCAGGGTTGCACCACCCAAGCCCATCAAATACCTGCTGCCAAGCCAGATCAGATAGGCAGCCCCTAAGAATTTCACGCTGGCATAAAGAACCGGGACGGTTTTCAGCAGAATGGCCATTCCGAAAGCTGCTGCCGCGATGTGAACGAGCCCGCCAAGGTGAAGTCCGACGGCCGAAAGCCACCCCGCGCGACGCCCATGGGCAATGGTCTGGACAGCAGCGTAGAGCATCCCGGGGCCGGGAACGCAGGCAAATACGGCAGAGGCAACGAAGAAGGGCAGCAACAATTCAACTGGCGGCATGATGCTTATCCCTCCTGGGTAGATGTCGATGGACTGTAAGCTGCCGGACCTTCCCGCGTGAAGAAGCCGCCGGGGCGGCCAATCGCCGCCCCTGGCGTCACACGAGTTGCATCCGACGCGATCGATCGGCAGGCTCAGGCGCGTGCCACCGCCAGCCCGACCGGAGGCAAGGCCATGACCGATCCGTCCGCAGGCTCGTTCGCGCGCGCGCCTTTGCCGCCGCGCTTTTGCAACCTCGACCGCCTGCTGTACGCGCTCGAAGCGCGCGGCCTGGACGGTATCGTCGCGACGCTGCCTTGGAACGTGTTCTATCTGACCAGCTTCAACGGCATCGCCCACAAGGCGGACGAGCCCCGGCCCTACGCGGTCCTGCTCTCGCGCCGGGCGCCCGAGCATCCGGTCCTGGTGGTCGCCGACTACTACCTTGCGACCTTCCTCGCCCAGCCGACCTGGGTCGAGGACATCCGGCCGTTCCGCGCGGTCATGATGCCGCTCGACCTCGCGCCCGAGCGCGCCGACATCGACCGCTTCATCCCAAGACATGGCGAGCGCGTGCCCTGGCTCGAGCGGGCGCGGGCGAGCTACGCCTTCGACATGGCGGCCGCGGTCCGGGGCGCGCTTGGCGATCTCAAGCTCGAGCGCTCAAGGGTCGCGTTCGACGACATGGGCTTCGGCTTCCGGCTCGGCGTCGAGGGGATCGAGGTCGCCGACGGCTACGATCCCTTGATGTTCGCGCGCGCGGTCAAGACCGCGACCGAGATGCGCCTGCTCGAGCGCGCGACGGCGCTGAACGAGACCGCGATCCGGCGGACCGTCGCCGCCTGGGACCAGGGCGCCACCTGGCGCGATCTGAACCGCGCCTACGCCCGCGCGGTGGCCGATCTCGGCGGCTTCGTGCGCGATCCCGGCGCCATGGTCTGGGGCCATCCCCGCGGCAGCGATCCCTCGCTCACGCTCTCGACCGGCCTCGACGACGGCGAGGTCGCGCCCGGCACGCATGTGATGTTCGACTGCCACGGCACACTCGATCTCTACTGCTGGGACGGCGGCAAGACCTGGGTCGTCGAGGGCGAGCCCGAGGGCGGCGCCAAGGGTTTTTCCGCCGCGACCGCCAAGGTCGCGGACGCGCTGCTCGAGGCGATGCGGCCGGGCGCCCGGGTCAGCCAGCTGCAGGCCAAAGCGCGCGAGGTCTACCGCCGGGAGGGCGTCCCCGATCCGGCGGCGGCGGTGATCTTCTTCCACGGCCTCGGGCTGTCGCACATGGACGTCGAGCAGACGCTGCCCGACGGCACTCCGAACACCGACTGGGCGCTCGAGGACGGCATGGTCGCGCCGGTCCATCTTCTCTACCCAGGCGGCGAGCACGAGCGGCTGTGGCTCGAGGAGGTGATCGCGGTCACTCCGGATGGCGGCCGGCCGCTGTTCTCCTGGGGCTTCGCGCCGCTGACCGGACGCTGAGCGCCGGACGAGTCAGCCCGCCGCGGCGGACCGGGCGGGCTGTCGGGCACACACTCTTCGAGCGGTCGACAAACTGTGGCGATCGGGACCCGCGTCAACCCCGCCGCGCGCCGGTTGCGCTGCGACAATCCGGCCCGCCGGGCTCAGGCGTCCTGGCCGAGCGTGACCTCGACGCTTTGCGGCTGGCCGCCGCGCTCGAGCGTTAGCGTGACCCGCTCGCCCGGCTCGTGCTGCTCGAGCGCGCTGAAATAGTCCTCGGTCGAGGTCACCCGATCGTCGCCGATCGCCGTGATCACGTCGCCCAGCCGAAGGTTGCCCTGCAGGTCGCGCTCGGTCGGGCGCAGGCCGGCGGCGGCGCCGGGCCCCTGCGGGTCGACCGCCATCACCAGCACGCCGCCCAGGCCCAGGCGCTCGCTCAGCTGGTCCGGGGCGAGCGCCACGCCGAGCCCGGGCCGGACCACCCGGCCGCTGCGGATCAGCTCGGTCACGACCTGGTTGACCGCATCGACCGGGATCGCGAAGCCGACGCCGGCAAAGGCCCCGGACGGGCTCAGGATCGAGGAGTTGATGCCGATCAGCCGGGCGGCGCTGTCGAGCAGCGGGCCGCCGGAATTGCCGGGATTGATCGCGGCATCGGTCTGGATCACATCGCGGATGTTGCGCCCGGGCACCGCTTCGATCTCGCGCCCGAGCGCGCTGACCACGCCCGTGGTCAGCGTCTGGTCGAGGCCGAACGGATTGCCGATCGCGAACACCATCTGGCCGACCTCGAGCCCGGCGGAGGTGCCGAGCGCGATCGGCTGCAGCTTGGCGCCCGGGGCGTCGATCCCGAGCACGGCCAGATCCTTCTCCGGATAGGCGCCGACCAGCCGCCCCTGCCAGCTGGTGCCGTCGGCGAGCACGATCACCGCCGCATCGGCGCCGCTGATCACGTGGAAGTTGGTCACGACATGGCCGTCCTGGTCCCAGACGAAGCCGGAGCCGGTGCCTTCCGGGACCTGCTGGACCGCCATGCTGAACGGGCGCGCGGCGTTGACCAGGGTCGTGATGTGGACGACCGAGGGCGAGGCCGCGCGGAAGACCCCGATCGTGGTCGTCTCGATCTGGGCCAGATCGCCGCGCGCGGAAACCGGTCGCTCGAGCGCACCCGGATCGAGATCGCGCCAGGGCTTCGGCACCAGCGCCCAGAAGGTCCAGAGCACGATCGCGGCGAGCACGGCCAGCAGGACGAGATTGATCCCGAGCAGCCGCCGCTCGAACTGCCTCGCCCCGTCCATGCCGACCCCGCGCCCGATTCGCCCCCGTTGTGATATGGAGCGCAGCCTGCTTGTCCGCCACGTCGCTGGCCCTCGCCGAACGCTGCCGGGCGGGGCAGCCGTCCTCTTTGACCCTTCCCGCAGCGCAGCGGAACGCCTAAGGATCGGCCACGGGTTCCTGGAGCGGCGAGGATGCGATGGCCAGAGAAGGGCGCCGACCACGGCGGGACCGGGCAGCCGGTCCGGCGCAGGCGCCGTTCCGGCCGCTGCGCAATCCTTACCCGCCGTTCGAGCTTCTCTCGGCCGACCAGATCGAGGCGATCCACCATGCCTCGCTCGAGGTGCTGGCCGAGATCGGCATGAATTTTCTGCTGGCCGAAGCGCGCGCGATCCTGAAGGAGGCCGGCTGCGACGTCGATCCCGCGAGTACGCGCGTGCGCTTCGATCCGGCCTGGATCGAGGCCAGGATCGCCTCGGCGCCGGCCGCTTTCACCTTGCACGCGCGCAACCCCGAGCGCAGCGTCCACGTCGGCGACAACGCGATCAATTTTTCCCTCGTTGCGAGCGCGCCGCACGTCTCCGATCTCGAGGGTGGCCGGCGCACCGGCAACTTCGCCGATTACTGCAACCTTTTGAAGCTCGGCCAGAGCCTCAACATCTGCCACATGATCGCGGGCTATCCGGTCGAGCCGGTCGACCTGCCGCCCGCGACCCGCCACCTCGATGCGTTGGCCGCGATGGCAACGCTGACCGACCGCACGCTCTATGGCTATGCGCTCGGCGCCGTACGCATCCGCGATTCGCTCGAGATCACCCGGATCGCCCGCCAAGCGACCCCCGATCAGCTGCTCGAGCAGCCCTCGATGACCACCGTGGTCAACGCCAACTCGCCGCTCCAGTACGACGGGCCGATGCTGGAGGGCGTGATCGAGATGGCGCGCCACAACCAGCCGGTCATCTTCACGCCGTTCACGCTCGCGGGCGCGATGGCGCCGATCACGGTCGCGGGCGCGCTGGTCCAGCAGAACGCCGAGGCGCTGGCCGGGATCGCCTTCGCCCAGTGCGTCCGGCCGGGCTGCCCGGTGGTCTACGGCAGCTTCACCTCGAACGTCGACATGAAGACCGGCGCGCCCGCCTTCGGCACGCCGGAATACGCCAAGGCGACGATAGCCAGCGGCCAGCTCGCGCGCCGCTACCGGCTGCCGTACCGGGCCTCGAACGCGAACGCCTCGAACGCGCCCGACGCGCAGTCGGTCTACGAGAGCGAGATGTCGATCTGGCCCTGCGTGCTGGCCCACACCAACATCGTCAAGCACAGCCTCGGCTGGCTCGAAGGCGGGCTGTGCACGTCCTATGAGAAGATCATCCTCGATGCCGAGATGCTGCAGCTGATCGCCGCGTTTCTCGAACCTTTGGACACGAGCGTGGACGCGCTGGCGCTGGACGCAATCCGCGAGGTCGGCCCCGGCAGCCATTTCTTCCAGGCGGCGCACACGATGGCGCGCTACGAGCACGCCTTCTACGCGCCCTTGCTCTCCGACTGGCGCAACTTCGAGACCTGGCAGGAAGCGGGCTCGCTCGACGCCACCCAGCGCGCCAACCGGATCTGGAAAGCGCTGCTCGAGGCCTACGAGCCGCCGCCGCTCGACCCCGCGGTCGCGGACGAGATCGAGGCCTTCGTCGCCAGGCGCAAGGAGGAAGGCGGCGCCCCCAGCAACTGATCGCAATTCTTCTCAGCCTCGCGCTCGACCGGCTAAGCTCGGTTCTCGAGTTCGGAAAAGGAGATCACCGATGGCGGCCCGAATCGGCCTGTTGCCGGGCGATGCCGCCGGCATCGGCCCGGAGATCACGGCGAGGCTGCTGGCGAGCGAGGCGCTGGCGCCGGAGGTCGCGACGGTCGTGATCGGCGACCTGCGGATCCTGGAGCGCGGCGCCGCGGCCGCCGGCGTCGAGCTCGAGCTGCCGGCGATCGAGCGCGTCGACGACGCGCCGGCGGGCCGCGCCGCTCTGCTCGCCGGCCCGCCGCTCGATCCCGAGGCGGTGCCGGTTGGCCGCCTCAGCGCGTTCGCCGGCAAGGCCGTGCTCGATGGCTTCCGCCTGGCGCTCGGGCTCGCGGCGGCTGGCGAGCTGGATGCGATCTGCTTTGGCCCCTGCAACAAGCAGGCGATGCACCAGGGCGGCCTTGAGGTCGAGGACGAGCTCCGCTTCTTCGTCGAGGTGCTCGACGTCAAGGGCTACGTCGGCGAGGTCAACGCCTCGGGCCGGCTTGCGACCACGCGCGTCACCTCGCACGTGCCGCTCAGCGCGGTCGCCGGCCTGATCACCGAGAAGAGCGTGCTGCAGGCGATCCGGCTCGCCCGCACCGCGCTGGTCGCCGCAGGCCAGCAGCACCCGAGGATCGCGGTCGCTGGCCCCAACCCGCACGCCGGCGATGGCGGCATGTTCGGCCGCGAGGAGATCGACCTGATCGCGCCCGCGGTCGAGCGCGCCCGCGCCGAGCAGATCGCCGCGTCCGGCCCCTGGCCCGCCGATACCGTGTTCGTCCGGGCGCGCGATGGCGACTTCGACGCGGTCGTCACGATGTACCACGACCAGGGCCAGATCGCGATGAAGCTCCTGGGCTTCGAGCGCGGCATCACGATCCACGCCGACCTGCCGATCCCGGTCACGACCCCGGCGCACGGCACCGCCTTCGACATCGCCGGCCGCGGCATCGCCCGGGTCGAGGCCTTGGCCGAGGCCTACCGCACCGCCTGCAAGATGGCGGCCGCGCGCCCCGCGTAGCGCATCCCTTCCCGGTCGCACGACGCCGGGTGGGTCTCAGTTTGAGATTGATGCCTAAGGGCGGCCTGGCCGCCGGCTTTCGCGGCCCTCGCCACGACTGCTACAGGCTCAGCGGCAAGCAGGAAGAGGCGGTCTCGAAACGGGCCGTCAGGTGCGGAGCTGGTCGAGCAGCGCCTTGGCCTCCTTGAGGTCCGCCGTCGCGAACCCCTCGGTGAAGCCGCCATAGACGGTCGCCAGCAGGTCGAGAGCCTGCTGTGGTTCACCGCGCTCGGCCAACAGCGATGCCAGATCTCGAGCGGCCCGCAGCTCGAGCGAGGGTGCCTGCTGCTGGCGCGCGATGCTCAGCGCACAGCGAAGGTCCGCCTCGGCGGCATCGCGTTCGCCGCCACCGCGGCCGAGCGCCAAGATCGCCCGCATCCGATGCAGCTCGGCGGCGAACGCCAGGTCGCGGCCGTGAGCGAGGCTTGCGAACGCCTTGCCGATGCTCGCCCGGGCTTGGTCATGCCGGCCGGCGCGGGCATAGGCGTCGGCGGCGAGGCCGAGATGCCAGGGCTCGAGCCGAAGCGCCGCCAGCGGGTAGACCTCGCGCAGGCCCGCCTCGATCTCATCGAGGCCCGCCGCCGCGCCCTGCTGCGACAGGGCCCAGCCGAGATGGATCAGCGCAAAAGCGTGCCAGAGCGCCATCGAGTTGTCTTCGGCAAGGCGCAGCGCCTCCCGAGCGGCACTTTCGACCGCGTCCGGCCGCCGCAGCCACATGTTCAGGATGTTGACCCCGTAACACAGGACCAGGCCGGTCGTGTTGGCGTGGTTGACCTCCCGCGTCCAGCGCAGACTGTCCTCGATCTTGCGCGCTGCCTGATCGGGGAAACCCAGGAACCAGAGGTTCCAGGCCTGGTAGTTCGCCGACGCGGCGCGTGGATCGTGGCCGAAGCGCAGCGCCAGATCGCGATGCGCGATCGGATCATAGCCGTCGCAGGCCTCGGTCATCAGTGCGAGCAACTCTTTGAAGCGCCCTCCATGGAAGCGCTCCAGGCCGAGCATGCGCAGCCCGACCAGGCGCGGCCCGGTCTCGGGTTGCTCCTTCGCGAGCACGGCATAGCGCTCGGCAAGCTCGGCCGACCCCGTGCCCCCGATATAGGGGCCGACCCACTTGCCGTAGGCGGCCGGCAGCTGCAGCGCCACATCGCCGATCTCGTCGGCCAGCACCATCGCCCGCTCGAACGCGCGCACCGTTGCCGGCGCCTGGTAGCCCTGGTTGCCGATCAGCGCTTGACCCAGCTGCAGATGGAGGCCTTGCTCGCGCCGCTTCCATTGCAGCTCGTCACCCAGCGCGCGGCACAGGCGGACGCCATTCTCCAGGCTCGCGATCGCTTCCTTGTAGGCGGGCCGCGCCAGAGCCTGGGTCCCGGCCTGCTCCCAGCAGTCGAGCGCGCGTTCGGCGAGTCCGGCCGCCTCGGCGTGCTGCGCCATGACCTAGGGCGCCGCGTCGCCGCCGTTCTCGAGCACGTCGAGCAGACGGGCATGCATCGCGATGCGCCTGGCTTTGAGCAGGCTCTCGTAGGCGGCATCGCGGACCAGGGCGTGCTTGAACAGATAGGTCGCATCGGGCGGCGTGCCGCGGCGGAAGATCAGCTCGGCCTCGACCAGGCGGTGCATCGCGTCGGCGAGCTCTGCCTCCGGCAAGGCGGCGAGCGCGGCGATCGTGCGGTGGTCGAAGCTGCGCCCGATGACCGCGGCGGTCTGGGCCACTTCCTTGACCGGCTGCAGCCGGTCAAGGCGCGCCATCAGCGAGTCGTGCAGCGTCGTCGGGATCGCCAGTGCGCTCAGCGGCCGGTCGAGGTGGAAGGCATCCGCACTCTCGCGCAGCCCGCCCAATTCGATGATCGCCTTGGTCATCTCCTCGACGAACAGCGGCACGCCGTCGGTCCGCGCCGCGATCTCGTCGAGCAGCGGCCCCGGCAGGCTCTTGCCGCGGGTGATGTGCGCCACGATCGCCTGGATCGCGGCGCGCGTGAGCCGGTTCATGGCCAGCCGCGTGACCACCGGATGGCTGCCGAACGACGCGACGAAGATCGGCCGAGCGGTGATCATCACGAGCATGCGTGCGCTTTGCAGGCCATCCAGCGCCAGCTCGATCAGCTCGAGCGTCGTGGGGTCGATCCAGTGCGCGTCCTCAATCACCCACAGCACGGGCCTGCGGCTGGCGAGCCCGGTCAGCTGCTCGATCAAGACGGCGAGCGTGCGGCTGCGGCGCTGCTGCGGGCTCAGCGTCAGCGCGCCGTAGCGGCCGGTCCCGTCGAGGCCCGCGAGCGCCGCCACCAGCGGTGCTGACCTCGCGGATATCGACGGTGGCCCTGGCGAGCAGCGTCTCGAGCCGGTCCAGCCGGCGCTCGACGCTGTCGTCCGCGGCGAAGCCCGCGGCATGGGCGCTGCTGGATCACCGGGTAGAGCGTCGAGTTCGGCGTGGTAGGGCGAGCACTGGTAGCGCAGCAGGAAGTGCGGCTCGCCGGCCACCGTCTCGACCAGGGCTTCGGTGATCCGCGACTTGCCGATCCCGGCCTCGCCGGTGAGCAGGACCATCTGCCCTTCGCCGGACTTGGCCTGCCGCCAGCGCTCGATCAGCAGGGCCAGTTCCTGATCGCGGCCGACGATCGGCGTCATGCCGCCCGCCTGCCTGGCGGCGAAGCGGCTCTCGAGCGCGCGCTCGCCGAGCACGACGAAGGCGGGGGCCGGTTCCTGGACCCCCTTGAAAGTCTGCGCGCCGAGCGCGCGCAGCACGAACAGGTCGCCGAACAGGCGGCGGGTCGCTTCGGCGATCACGACCGTGCCGGGCTCGGCCACGCCCTGGAGGCGGGCGGCAAGGTTCGGCGTATCGCCGACCACCGCCTGCTCCTGGGCAGCACCTTCGCCGACCAGGTCGCCGACGACCACGAGGCCGGTCGCGATCCCGACCCGGGCCGCCAGCGGCTCGCCGGCGGCGATCGGCAGCCGGCCGACCGCGGCGACCACGGCGAGCCCGGCCCGGACCGCGCGCTCGGCCTCGTCCTCGTGCGTCCGGGGCCAGGCGAAATAGGCGAGCACGCCATCGCCCATCAGCTTGGCGGTAAAGCCTTCCAGCCGGCTGATCTCGCCGGCCACGGTATTCTGATAGGCCCGCAGCACATCGCGCATCTCCTCGGGATCGAGCCGTCCCGAGAGCGCGGTCGAGCCCACCAGGTCGACGAACATCACGGTCAGCTGGCGGCGCTCCGCCGCGGGCGTCGGGATCGCGGCGCCGGGCGTCGGGGCGGGCGCTCCGGCGCCCGCGCCGAGCGCCGCGACCGCCTCGAGTAGCTGCTTGCGATGGCCGAGCGAGGCGACGCCGATTTCCTTCAGATCATCGCTGGTCAGCCGGCCCAGCAGTCTGCCGTCGATGTCATTGGCGCGGAACACTTCCACATATTGGGCCAGACCGACGCCGCGGAGCCAACTGTCGATGTCCAAGACGATTCGCATGGGCTGTTGTCGGCGGCGGCGGTCTCAAAAAAGTGGGTCATTGGCACCCACTGTGGTCTCAAGAGTGTCCCGCACCAACTTGGGTTTCGCCCTATGGACGCCGACCGCTCAAGGGCAGCATAGCCGCGCCGCTGCGCGATACCAAACGGATCTGACCGAGTGGCGCGTGATCTCGCCGCTGTCGCCGGAGTCCTGCGCGACCGGCTCACGGACCGGAGGTGATTGTCATGAGGCTCTGATCTTTTATCGCCGTCCTGGTCGGAGGTCTGACGGCGATCGAGCGGGCACCAGTAGCGGACGACACTGAAGCCACCGCCGTAACTGTGCGATCCCTTGGAACCATTGGACAACGGCTCAGATCAAGGTGCCGCCTTTCCCACCTCACAACGTCCGTTGCCGGGCGCTCAGGCAAAAAAGCCCGGAAAAGCTGGGCTGCGCCCCTGACCACGAGGCCGCCATCCTCGTGTCTCAAGCGGCCCTACCGGAGCCCACCCGGCCGCACCTGGCGCGGGCTCTTTCACCCCGTCGGTCATTGCGGCCGGCCAGGTGCGAGCGTAAGCTGGTTTGCCAATGTCTGGTGAATGGCCGGGGCCGCCATGATCCGCTGGAGAGTATACGTCGGTGTTGCCTTGGTTGCGGCATTCGGCGCGCGCGCCGCTGGGGCCGAGGTTCTGATCGGTCTGGCTACGCCGCTGACCGGCCATATGGCTTGGGCTGGAGCCAGCAACCAGGTCGGCGCCGAGAGCGCGGTCGCGGACCTCAACGCCAAAGGCGGGGTACTTGGCGAGCGGATCAAGATGCTCGTAGTTGACGACGCGTGCGACCCCGACCAAGCGATCGCAGCGGCGGAAAAGCTCGTCAGTGCTGGTGTCGCCCTCGTGATTGGTCATCACTGCTCGATCGCATCGATTCCTGCCTCGGGAGTCTATGCCAACGCCGGTCTCGTGATGATTTCACCGTTCTCCACCAGCCCGAAGCTGACCGACCAAGGCTTCCCGACCGTATTCCGCGTCTGCGGTCGCGACGACGTCCAGGGCAGGGTCGCCGGCGATCTCCTGGCTGATCGATTCGGCGACAAACCGATCGCCATCGTCCATGAGCGCGCAGTCTACGGCCAAGGACTTGCCGCAGAGGTTAAAAAGCGGCTGAACGAGCGCGGCGTGACCGAGACCATGCTCGAGGCGATTGAGCCCAGCCAGGCAGAATACTCCGACATCGTCCACGAAATGCGACGCCGCGGCGTCGAGGTGCTGTACTATGCCGGCTTCCGGCGCGAAGCTGGGCTGATCATTCGCCGGGCGCGGGATCAAGGTTATGACCTGCAACTCGTCGCGCCGGACGGGGTGGGGGGCGAGGATTTCGCTCTAATCGCGGGACCAGCCGCAGACGGCACCCTGATGACCTACGCGCCGAGCCCGTTGTCCAGTCCCGACGCCGCTCTTTTGTCCGAACGATTCGCCTCCGTGGGCTATGCCGGCAGCTTCGGTCTCGGGACGTTTCGCTCTTACGCTGTCGTCCAGGCCTGGGCCCAGGCCGTCGAGCGAGTTGGCAAGTTTACGCCCGACGTGGTCGCCGAGGCTCTCCACACGTCGCAGTTCGAGACGGTCCTTGGCCAGCTCGGTTTCGACGAGAAAGGCGATGTGACCGGTTACGAGGCCTATGTCTGGTACGTCTGGAACGGCGGCGAGTTTACCCCGGCGAAAGATCTGGCAAACTAATTCCCACCCCCATCACACCTAACCAGATCAGGTCCCCGACGCGACAATTTTCGCACTTTCCAATCGGTTCTGTGCCGTCCCCCCATCCCCATCCCATAACGTCCTTTTTGGGATCTCTTTTCCACCGGACCCGCGGCCCATCCGGGGCCCGCCGCGTCCCCGCCTACTCGCCCGAGATCTGCTTGATCCGGAGGATCGCCGCGTCGACCGCCTGCTCGGAGCTGATCCCTTCGGTGGCGATGTGGTGGCTCGCATGCCTGGCCGAGGTCACCGAGCTGGATCGCCTGCCTGCCATCCCCGGCGAGACCTGCGGGGTCGGCGCGCACGCTGAGGACTTGGTGGGGGGCGGGAGGCCGCGGGCCCGCGGTGGCGCCGACCCGGGTCAGACCAGGCGATCGAGCGCGCGGGCGTGGCGGGCGAGGCAGTCGAGGCCGAAGGCGCTCGGGGCCTCGGCCGGCGCGCGGTCGTGGACCTCGCCGAGGCCAAGCCTGGCCGCGGTCAGCCGCTTGCCATAGCAGAGAAACTGATCGACCGACTGCATCAGGAACAGGATCAAGGGCGCCAACCCGGCGTACAGGCGCTCGGCTTCCACCTCCTGCGCGCTCTGGCCGGCCAGCATTAGCTCGAAGATCCGCGCCTGGACGTGGCAGGATTCGACCGAGGGGATCATGCCGGCGCAGCCCGCGCGGAGCACGTCGGGGAGCTCCATGCCGCCCCGGCCCTGGAAGATGCCCATGCGGCCCTCGGTCAGCTCGATCAGGGCCCGGGTCTCGACCGCCGAGCCCTCGGCCTTGAGCAGGCGCACGTTCGGATGGCGCCGGCGCAGCCGGTCGAGCCCGGCGCTCGACAGGCCGACGCCGATGTACTGGGGTGCGTTCTGGATCGCGACCGGCACCGGCGCTTGGTCGGCGACCGCGCCAAAGAAATCGACCAGCTGGTCCTCGGTGATCGGCGCCCCGGTCTGCGGCGGCTGCAGGATCACCCAGTCGGCGCCGCGCTCGGCCGCGGCCCGCACGAACCCGATCTGCTCGGCGGGCGTCGCCCCGAACACCGTGATCGCGAGCGGCAGCCGGCCCCCCAGGTCCTCAGCCGCCCAGGCCATGACCCGGCCGCGCTCCTCGGGCGCGAGCTTCCTGACCTCGGTGCCGAGCCCGAGCGCCGCGACCCCGTGCACCCCACTCGCGACGCAGTGCTCGACCTGGCGGCGCATCGCCTCGCGATCCAATGCGCCGTCGGCGCCGAAGAACGCGTACAGCATCGGATAGACGCCCTTGAACCCGACCGCTTCGCCCATGCGCGCTCTCCCGCCCAGCCGGCGATTTTGCCGCGGCCATCGTAGGGCGCGCGGGACGTCGCGCAAGCCGTCATGGGCAGTGCTGGAGGCGCGCATCAACCGCACACCCAGGTCACATTAGTGTGCACTCGGCCAACCCTTCTAACCGCGCGGTACTGCCCTGCTCTCGTTGGTGAGAGGGGCAGCTGTCCGTGAGCGCCAGGGCGAGGGCTGAAGCCCAGGCTCAGAGCCGGTCTTGGGTTCGTTTGGTCGAGGCGACCGGCGGCGGCAGGATCGCGAGCGCCGGAGCCGCCGCCTCGGCCTGCAGCGCCTTCAAGGCGCCAGAGGACGCGCTTCGGGCGCGGAGGCTTACGGCAGCGCCACGCCCCGGCCGGCGAGCAGCGCCTTGGCATAGGCGTGCATCTGCGCGACCTGGCCCGCGGCCAGCGCGATATCGTGCAGGGTCACGAAGGCGAGCCCGCCTTGGAGCGCCAGGGCACCGTCGGTCTGCGCCCCGAGCCGGAAGCCGCCGCTCAGGTTCGGCGTCAGGCCGGAGGGGCTGCTCTGAGCGAAGCCGCCGTTCAGGTAGAGCAGGGTCGAGGGACCGGCAGGATCGTAGATGCCGGCGGCCGAGAACGGCAACGCCGGCGCCGCAGCCGAAACGACGGTGCCGAAATAGATGGCAGCGTAAATGGCTGTGCCACTGAACGCGAGGTCAAAGCTGGTGGCGAAGCCTTCGGTGCCGCCGAGCGC
The DNA here is from genome assembly GCA_963840925.1 of uncultured Alphaproteobacteria bacterium. Taxonomy (GTDB): domain Bacteria; phylum Pseudomonadota; class Alphaproteobacteria; order Geminicoccales; family Geminicoccaceae; genus DATAOG01. The sequence continues at coordinate 66,749 of CAWJAY010000004.1, read as the reverse complement.
CACGATCTGGAAACCGGATGGAGCATGGGCGGTGATCACCGCGAACCATGAGATCGCGTGGTTGCCGGCGATCAACCCGCTCGGCAGGACGATCCGGTCGTCGCCCCCGAAGCTCAGCCCATAGCCCTGCCAGGTCGGATCGTTGACATCCGCGCCCGCGGTGCTGCCGAGCTGGCCGTGGTGACCGTGGCCGCTGGCATCGGCGAGGCCTTGCCCTGTGCCGTCGTCGAAGCGCCATTCGGCGACCAGGCCCGCCTGCACGATCGGCAGCATCACCTCGGCGCTCGCGCGGCGGCGCGGGCTGAGGCCGAGACCCCGGCTGAGCGAGCTCAGCGTCAGCGCGGTCATCGAGCGCCGCCAGCGACCGCGAGAACGATTCCCGACCCCCCGGGGCGCAGCTGGAAGACAGCAACTGTCGGGCGAGCTGGCAGCATGGCTTTTTCCGCGCTGAGAGTGGATTCAGTTATTTGATGGGACTATATACCTATATCAAGCACAAACGCAATGCGCCCCAGGAACAGCAATTCGCCCGGTTAAAGGGTGCCGGCCACCAGCCGTTCGCCTCAGTCCTAGGTTTTTTTGTTTTCTGGTTGAGCAGATGTCGGCTCTCCCTGCCGGGTTCGGCGATAGTTCGCGGACAACCGTCCACGGACTGCAACTCTGTCCAGGCGGTCGCCCCCGAGGTCGCCCGCCTCAGGGCTGCTGCCGGCCCGATCCGCCAATCTGGCGCTGCGCTCCAGTTCCCAGATCCAGGCATCGACCAGAAAAGCGAAACCAAAAGCGCTGCAGCGTGTGAAAGATCAGCCCTTCCACGCCATCGAGGAAGCCCAGGCGGATCAAGTAGCCGTAAACCCAGAATAGGAACGGACGCAGCAAGAGCGGGAATTTCTGATAGACGCGGGTGCGGAGGAAGCGGCGGCGCTCGATCGCGGTCCCGGTCAGTCGGGCGATCACCTGCTGCGCGGAGGCGGCGCGGTTCGCCGCCAGGATCTCGCGGGCTTCCAGCTCCGCCCAGCGGTTGTGGCGCGCGATGAAGGTGCCAAGGTCGCTCGTGATCACGTCGATGTAGTCGGCGTCGAGCCGCCCGACGCTGCCGCGGACGACGAAATGCTGATCATAGAGCCGGTCCTCGCAGCGGCCGTGGCCGGAGCGGAACAGCCGGAGGTGCCAGGCGGGATACTGGCCGCCGTGCCGAATCCAGCGGCCCATGAAGAGCGTGCGCTTGCGCAGCATGTAGCCGTCGTGCCGGGCCTTGGGCTCGTTGACCCGGGCGCCGATCTCGGCGGCGAGTTCGGGCGTGAGACGCTCATCGGCATCGAGGCAGAGCGTCCAGGGGGTAGCGATCGGTAGGTGGTCGAACGCCCAGTTGCGCTGGCGAGCGTAGTTCTCGAACGGGTGCAGGACCAGATGGCAGCCAGCGGCGCGCGCAATCTCCAGGGTGCGATCGGTGCTGCCAGAATCGACGACAAACAGGCGAGCGTCGAGCGTCCGGAGGCTCGTAAGGCAGGCCGGTAGATTCTGCTGCTCGTTGTGAGTGAGAACGATGACGCTCAGCGCTTTGCTCATGCCGGGTGCGACCGGCGGTGATGATCCGCGGATCGGGCGGCTGCGTCGGCTGGCGCGCAGATCAGGTTGCCGCCGCGGCTGCCGGCGGTGACCGGCGGCTGCCGGCAAATGCCGCGGGCGTTGACGAAGCGATAGTCGTAGCCGAGGGCCTCGACGAACGCCGGCAACGCCTCCGGTCGCTCGCCCTGGGCGAGCAGCGAGTTGGGATCGTGCTCGACCATCAGCAAGCCGGGCCGCAGGCGCCGGATCACTCGCTCGGCGCCGCGCAGGACCGCGAGATCGGCGCCCTCGGCGTCGATCTTCAGCGCATCCAGGCGGTTCAGATCCTGCGCCTCGGCAAAGTCGTCGAGCGTGATCGTGCGGATCGGGATCGCAGCGCCCGGGCCGCGGGTCGCCCCGTCGCGGCTGAGGTGGCTACGCGTGCGGTCGCCTGCGACCTCGAGCATGGCCTGCCGGCTGCGGTCGTCGACCGCGAGCCGCACCAGGTGGACGCGCGCCCCGAAGCCGTTGCGCGCAATGCTGCGCTCGAGCACGTCGGCATTCAAAGGATCGGGCTCGAACGCGTAGATCTGGCCCGATCGGCCAGCCGCGCTCGCGGCCAGCAACGTGTATTGGCCGATATTGGCGCCGACGTCGATCACGACGGCATCCGGCGCAACCGATCGGGTGAATAGCTGCTCCTCGCGCGGTTCGTCGAGGCCAAACACCCAGACGACCTTCGAGCAATACTGCCCCGGCAGCAGTTCGATCTCCAGATTGTTCTTCAGCCGCCCGATCGTGCCCGGCGGCAGAGTCAATCGACGGAACAGAGCGTTGACGATTGCGCCGCGGCCGCGAAAGAATGGATACGCTTTGACCATTTGGCGTAGCATGTTCCAAAATAGCACGCTCCGTTCTCCGCCTAGTCTCATCGAGTTTCGAAGCCAGCCTGCGCGACCTGGCCAAGCAATGCAGGGCTCAAGAGCTGCCTGGTTGAACCGCATAGACGTCGCCGAGCAGTCGTGGACAACGCCGGCATTGCTCGTGCAGCCAGCTGAGCAGCGCTGCCGGACGCATTTGCTCGACGCTCAACTCCAACGTTTCACCCTCGGAAAAGCCGTACCGATAGCTCCCAAGGGTCTCCAGGCGCTCGACACAGGCTTCGGCCGCGCTCAGCCGCTCGGCCACGATCTCGAAGCTCAGCGCCGGCACCGGCCGCGACAACCCCTTCAGCACCTCAAGCTCATAGCCTTCGACGTCGATCTTGACGAATGCGGGTGGCCCGTGCGCAGCGACCAGCGCGTCCAGGGTCGTGATGGGGACCTCGCAGCAGCGACGCCAGCGCAGGTCGGCGAACCGGCCGCTTTGCTGGACCGCGGCGACGTGCTCGGGCGAGAGCGAGGCGAGGTTGGTGGCGTAGGGCGTCACCAGGCGGGCGCGACCCGGTTCGGCGCCGCAGGCGCTGGCCTCGACCCTGACATTAGGCCAGCCGCCGGCGTGGCGCCGCAGCAAGCCCAGCGCCTCCGGCTCCGGCTCGACGGCGACCACGCTCCGGGCGAGCCGGGCGAACACTTTCGAGCGCGCGCCGATATGCGCGCCGATATCGAAGACCAGATCGTCCGGACCGATCCAATGCCGATACAACCGCTCGGCCCGCTCGTCTTCCTCCAGCCAACGGTGCATGCGGCGGGTCTGCTTGGCGTTGCGGAACCGGCGGCGCAGGCGGTCCAGCGCCGGGACCCGGTCGGCAGCCTCGTGGGCCAGCGCGCGCGGTGCGGCACCGATCGTCAGCATGGCCCAGGCCTCCATCGCGCTCGAAGCGCGCTTGCCGGCGAGCGCCCGGGGGCGGATCTAGGCAATTTTCTCTCGCGGGACGAGCTCGAAGCGGCCGGGGAATGCGCGCCGCAGCAGCCAGCGCGCGGCGAGGTACCATGCCTTCGGGTGCCAGGCGGTCGCGGCCAGGCGCAGCGCATCGGCGGGCTGCCGCCGGCTCAGGCGGTGAAGGGCGCGGATCACGCGCACGGACTGGTTGGCTACCGCAACCGGCGGCGGCCTGAGCCCGGGGTCGAGCAGCGGGAACAGCAGCCCCCGCAGCGCCTGGAACTCGGCATCCAGCGCCCGGTCATCGACGCTCGCGGTGACCGTCGGGTGGTCGCCCTGGTGCTGCTCGATGAGGGGCTCGTTGACCAGCAGCAGATCGCCGTGCTGGAGCAGGCGGGCGAACCACCAGCAATCGACACAGCTGACCAGGCCCGGACGGTCCTCGAACAACACGCCTTGGTCGATGCAGTCCCGATTGACTAGGGTCTGGGTCGGAATGCCGATGTCAAGGTCCTGCAGGTACATCGCGTAGCAAGCGCTGCTGCGGGTGAGCCGCTCGAGGCGAGGCCGCGCGCCGCCTGAGGCGTTGCGAGACGCCCGGCCGGGGCGGCAGCGTGCGGCCAGACACGCCGCGAGCGCGATCGAGCGGTCGCCGGCAACCGCGGCCAGCAGCGCCTCCAGGCACCGCCGGTGCAGGACATCATCGTCATAGAGAAGCTTGATCCAGGGCGCGCGGGCGCGCCGCAGCCCGTTGTTGACATTGCCCGACTGGCCATGCCAACCGGGGTTGCGGGCGATCCGGACCCGCGCATCCGAAGCCGCCAAGACCTGCAAATAGCTCCAGGTCTCGCCGGGCGGGTCGTCGTCATCGGTAATGATCAGCTCCCAGTCGCTGACCGTCTGGGCATGGACGCTGGCCACCGCGCGGGGCAACAGATCCGGCCGCTGGTAGGTCGGCAGAACGACGCTGACGGCGGGCAGGTTCAGGGTGCCATTCACAGCCATTCCGTCCTAATCGGTTACGATGCACGAAGCTGGCGAACCGCCGCCGAGCAGCCAGTCGTAGATCGACTTGATCTCGGTCGCGATCTTGGCCCAGCCAAAGCACTCTTCGGTCCAGAGCCGGCCGCGGCGCCCCATCTCGACGCGGCGCGCCGCCGGCAGAGCCATTGCGAGCTGGAGCGCCTCGGCGAGGTTGGGCTCCGACAGCCCGATCCACCAGCCGCAGTCGCGCGCCTGCAGCCCGGCCCAGGGCGCGCCGGTGGTCGTGATCACCGGAACCGCGCAGGCCAGCGCCTCGGCGACCGCGAGGCCGAAGTTCTCGCTGTGGGTCGGCAGGACGAAGAGATCGGCGCTGCGATAGAGCGCGAGCTTGGCCTCGCCGTAAGCCGGCCCGGGGAACGAGACCCGCCGAAGGCCGAGGTCGCCGGCCAGGGCCTGGACCTGCGCCAAGTAGCCGCCTTGGTCCGGCCCGGCGACGACCAGCTCCCAGTCGGGATGGCCCCGCTCAACGCTTCGCCAGGCGCGCAGCAGGATCGGGATGCCCTTCTTGGGATGGATCCGGCTGAGGAAGAGCACCCTTTTGACTGCGCTTTTGCGCGCGCCCGGCTCGGTCCCGAGCGCGGGCAGGTCGACCCCGTTCGGGACCACCGCGACCGGCTGGCGGAACCCAAGCCGGCGGATATCCTCGACCTCGCCGAGCGAGGTGGCGTGGAAGCAGGTGGCGGCCTGCGCCGCAGCGCGCTGCCCGAGACACCACCAGACGAACCGCTTGCGCGCCCGCGACAGGGCCAGCGTCCACTCGGACAACATGCCATGGGGCGCGAGCACGAGCGGAATGCCACGGCGGCGCGCGATCGAGCCGGCGTAGACGTTGGGCATCATCCAGATGCCGTGGTTGTGGAACAGATCGGCGTCGGTGTGCGCGAGGCCGCGGCGCATCGCGGGCGAAATGCCAAGGCGCGGCACCAGCGGCGCGGCGGGATAGTCGACGATCCGACCAGCGGCATCAGGGTCGCCCGGCCCGGGCCTCAGCGTGTGCACCTGGCCGCGCGCACCGATCCGGGCCAATGCGCCGGCCAGGCTCAAGACCATGCCGGTGGTCCCGGCAGCGGGCTGGTTCAGGCCGGCGACGACGTGGGCGATGTTCATCCGATATGCCCGGAAGCGCCAGCGCGGGCACCGTGACGAGGCCCCACCCCCCGACACCCGCGTGGCGCGATCGTCGCCATGTCTGGCTAGAACCCCAACGCGACGATGCGGCGATGACTTCCGACATCGTTCATTTTCTTCCAGAAACGCACGAGCGGGTCGTCATGACTGCCCCGGCGCACCATGTACGCGTCAAATTCAAGCAGGCCGCCATCCTCAAGACCATGGGGCTTCAGCTTGACCAGATCGAAACCTTTGCTTGAAAGTGATTCGAATATGTCCTGGAATTTTGGTTGGCCGACATAGAACGGCACCAGCGCTACCTCTACCTGCAGACACAGCAGCTCGTCGAACAGGCTGCCCATACCCCGCAAGACGTCGCTCTCGTAGCCCTGAACATCGATCTTGGCAAAAGATGGCTTGGCATCGCAATGATCTGGCCATAGTTGCTCCAACGTATTTATCTCGACCGTGATGATCTGCTCGATCGCCCACGGGTCGAGCGGTCGGGGAGGCAGAATTGCCCGGTTCGGCCTAAGCAGCGACGATCGTCCTCGATCTTTGGTCAAATAGAGCTGGCGGGGGCCACTCTGCGCGCCGACGGCGCAGGGGATGACCCTGGCACTGGGATAGAGCGCGGCCAGTCGATCGGCCTCGGCCGGATCGGCCTCGACGAAGACCGGGGCAATCATGGCGAGACCGGCGGCGACGCGCCAGGCCGCCGGCAGCCCGCCTCTGGCGCCGACATCGAGATAGACCGGAGGTGATGGCGCGCCGATCCGATGGCGCCGGGCAAACGCGAGCGCGGCGGCCAGCTTCGCCGACTTGAGCAGTCGGGCATAGGTCACGAGGAGGTCCATCGGATCATGGTTCCCCTAAGGACACTCCCTGACCTCGAGCGAACGCGCGGGCGCTCTGGTCAAAGCCGCGCTCCCGGCGCCGGCGCACCGACCCGACCGCGGCCAGCACGCCATCGACTGCGGTCGCAATCGAATAGCGGGCCATCTTCGCGGCCAGCGCGGCCTGGACCCGCGGCTCGTGCTTGCGCTGCAGGGTCGTGCGGATGGCTTCGGCCAAGGCCGCGACGTCGCCCAGCGGGAAGACCGCGCCGGTCCCGGGCTCGATCAGGTCGGGGCCGCAGCCGACGGCATCGGAAACGACCGCCGGCGTCCCGCAGGCCATCGCTTCGTTGACCACGAGGCCCCAGGTCTCAGCGCCATCGGAGGGCAGGACCAGCAGGTCGGCCAGGCCGTACCACTGCGGCATCTGGGTCTGGTTCTGGAAGCCGACCAGGTCGAGCCGGACTCCAAGCTCGGCCGCGGCGCGCGCGAGCGGGTCCTGGAGCGGCCCGGAGCCGGCCACCACGAGCCGCGCCCTTGCGCCGTCGCGGGCCAGCATGCTCAGAGCGCGGACGAGGTCGAAGGGCCGCTTGCTCGCGATGAGCTTGCCGGCGAACAGCACGACCTGCTCGCCCGCGCCGATCCCGAGCCGGGCGCGCAGCCCGGGCCTAGCGGCCTGGGCCAGCCGTGATCGCTCCGCGAACCACGCATTGTCGACGATGTAGGGCGAGAAGAACAGGCGGTCATCGCTGGCGCCATAGTTGCGGAGATAGGCCTGGTTGCGGCTGCCGATGTAAAGAAGGGCATCGAACTGCCTGACGATCCAGCGGTGCGAGAACGTCTTGGCCAGGCTCTTGAGGGCGCCCTGGGTGGTCATCAGCTGCGATTCGCCCCGGACCAGGACCGGGATGCCGGCGCGCCGGCAGGCCCGGACCGCCTGCCAGTAACAACGCAGGTGCCAGCCCATGAGGAGGACCGCATCGAAGCGCTCGCGGGCGATGATCGCGGCGAGCTCGGGCGTATCGGCGGCCATGAACCGGTCGACGCCGGGCCGCCGCGCACGATTGGCCAGGACGGCGCTGTCATAGCCCGAGGTCAGCTCGACGTCCCAATCGAACGGGACGCCGAACCCGGCCGCCGCCTGCTGGTCGGGCAGCATGCGGTGGGCGAAGAAGACCTTGAGCCCGACCTGCCGGGCGAGCGCGCGAAACAGCGGCGCCTGGTATTGAATCGGATGGCTGGTCAGGATGCCAAGGCGGATCGGCGGCATGGCAGCGCTGGTCCCTTCGCTGTGGCGCGGCCCGCTCGCCCGAACTGCGGGCAGGCGGGTGCGGCCGCGTGGTCGCCAGCACCAGGCCGGCGTACAGCCAGGCGAGATAGCCGTTGGAGTTGGCGCTGAAGGTCAGCTGCCCGGCGCTAAATATTCCCCAGACGAAGCCAAGGAAGATCAGCCCGACCGGATTGCCCTCGACCGCCGCTCGCAAGGATCGATACAGCAGAAAGCCGACGAAGCCGAAGCGCAGGCAGATGAACACCAGCCCGAGCACCGGACCAAGCTCCATCACGACGCGCTCGAGCTCGCCTTCGTTGTCGGGCCCGGCGCTGACCCAGGCGCCGGCGGCCGAGGTGCCGGCGCCGATGCCGTAGCCCAGAAGCGGCGCCTGCCCGAGCACCGGCAGGAAATCGACGTAGACGCCGAGCGCGCGGCGCACCGCCACCAGGCTGCCGCCGGCGCCCTGGTGGCGCTCGAGCACGTCGCCCAGCGCGGAGCTCAGAACGGTTGCGAACAGCAGGCCCGCGCCCGCGACGAACAGCAGCATGAAGCTGCGCGCGGCGGCGCGCTGGCGATGGTGGCGCGCGACGACGCTCGCCAGAATCACCAGCACAGCGATCTGGGCGGCGAGCAGATAGATGCTCCGGCTGCCGGTCAGCAGCGCGATCGCCAGGATCGCGAGCCCGCCGGCCATAAGCAACCGATCGTTGATGGCATAGTCCTGCCTGAGCACCCAGGCGGCCGCGAGCATCGAAATCAGCGAGCCGGCGAACAGCACCTGCTGGCCGGTGTAGGTGAATGTGCCGTAGGGTCGAACCACGCCGGCGACTACGGTCGTGATCTCATCCACGATGCTGCTGTTTACCAGTGCGCCGACCGGTGAGTGATATTGAAGCGCGACCAGACAAGCTAGCGGGATGGCAAGCCAGAGATTCAGTCGAATGAACTCTCTGATCTGGCGATCGGCAAACAGACTGCCGATGATAAAGGCAAGCGGCATATACAGGAAATAGTTACGGGCGCCAAACCACCAGGCCAAAGCGCCGTTGTCATGGATGATATGGCCAAGACCGCCCAGCAGAACGGCAATCGATGCGAACGCGAGCCAGAGCAGAAACGCCGGCATCGGCGCAAGCAGGAGCGGTAGGGAAGTCCAGATAGATCATCAACACGATCGGATCGCGGAGCAAAAACAAAATCTGATGGAACTCGGAGAACACCCACTTGCGCAGCGCGCCTTCGGCGATAAAGAGGACATAGGTGAGAAAGATCAGGCGAACGACGCGCTGGCGGACGGCCGGGCTCAAAGGCGCCGCGCCGATCTGCGGCAGCGAGCGGAGCGCGTGCGCCCGAGGCGCGTGCAAAGTCGCGCTCATTTCGCCAGCGCGCTCAGAAGCCCGACCGCCCGGCGCTGGTAGCGTGCCCAGCTGTGGTCGGCGGCCTTGCGTCTGGCCGCGTGCGCCATCGCACGCCGGCGGCGGTCGTCGTCGTAGAGCCAGCTCAGCCGTTCGGCGATCGCCCGGGGGTCCCTGATCGGCACGATCAGGCCATCGACGCCGTCCTCGATCACGTCGGGGCCACCGGTGTTGGTGGTCGTGATCACCGGCACTCCCTGCGCCATCGCCTCGAGGATCACGAGCCCGAAGCCTTCGCACAGCGACGGGAAGACCAGCACGTGATGCTCGGCCAGGCGGCGGAGCACCTCGGCATGCGGTACCGGTGGGGCCCAGGTGTGCGGCTCGAGCGCGCGCTCGAGCGCGGCGCAGCGGCGGGCGGGCTTCGGTCCGATCAGCGTGAGCTGGACCATCGATGCGACCTCGCCCACCGCCTCGAACAGGTAGGAGAGGCCTTTTGCCTGCGAGAGGTGGCCGACGTAGGCGACCCGCAACGGCTCGCCGGTCTGGCGGGCCGCGGCCGCGCGCAAAGCTGGCGCCGGGGCGCCATAGCCGATGATGTGGACCGGCTTGCTCGAGCCGTGCTCGGCGGTGAAGTTCTGGCGCGCAAACGCGCTCGCGACGACGATGTGCTCGGCGAGCTCGAGCTCCTCGTCCTTCCTGCCGAGCTTGGCCGGCAAGTCGCCAAGCGCGCCGATCGTGGGCGCCCATTCCGGCGCGCGATCGCGCTCCTCGGCGAGGATGCGGCGCATCGAGCGCCAGCAGCCCGCGATCGGCAGCTCGTAGACGCGCCTGATCCCGTCCGCGCGCGCGGCGCGGAATGCCTCCAGCGCCACGTCCTCGTAGGCGTAGACGGTGCGCGCCGTGGGGCTCGTGTGCAGGTGGGCCGCGACCGCCTCGGACAGGGTCAGGTTGAGGGCATCGATTGACGCCCAGCCGACATCGGGCTCGATCGGCCACCTGAGGCCCACGCGCCCCGAGGCGATGCGCACGATCTCGCGCAGAGGCGCGGTGTGGGTTCGAGGCCAGGGAATGCCGTCGAACACGCGCGCACTGAGCTTTGCGCGCAGGCAGCGCGGCAGGATCGAGCGCTCGACCAGCCATTGTGGCAGCGCCAGCATCGTGAAGAAGGCATCCAGCATGCCGGCCTGCGCGAGCCCCCGGCCGAGCGCCCGGCTGTTGGCCGAGCCTGAGGGGTGGACCACGAGCACGGTCATATGCTGCCCGCGAGGACCTTGTCGAAGAAGGCCAGATAGCGCTGCGCAATCCGCTGCGCGGTGAAGCCCTCGAGATGGCGCTCGACGCCCGCGAGCTTTTGGCGCGCCAGATCAGCGTCATCGAGCGCGCACTCCAGACGATCGGCCAGATCGAGCGCGTCGCCGTTGCGGAAGGTCAGGCCGTGGCCGCCGATCGCGTCGACCAGGCCGCCGCCCACCGCGACGACCGGCAGGCAGCCGCAGGCAAGCCCCTCCAGAGCAGCGATGCCGAAGGCCTCATGGCCGCGCGAGGGCACGACCATGATGCGATGGCGGTTGAGCTCGGCGGCGATGGCAGCACCCTCGAGCGCTCCCAGGAAGCGGACCTGGTCGGCCAAGCCGAGCTCAGCGGTCAGCGCCGCCAGGCGCTCCCGCTCCGGGCCGTTGCCGATGATCGTGCAGGCCGGGGCCGAGCGCCGCCGCTGCAGAACGGCGAGCGCCTCGAGCAGGACATCGCAGCCTTTTTCGGTGCACAGCCGGCCGAGGAACACGATCTCGCGCTCGCGCCCGGCCAGCGGCGTCTGCCGGCGAAAGATCGCATCGTCGTAGGGATTGCCGATGATCTCGGCGCAGCCGACCCGCCGGGCGATGTAGCGGCTGCAGGCGACGCCGGGCACGAGCCGGGCGCAGGCGAGCTTGAGGTAGTCGCGCGCCCCGCGCCGGCCATTGACGCGCGCGTAGAAGGTGCCGTGGTGGATGACGAGCGGCCTGCGGGCGCCCGCGGCATGGAAATGCCAGAGGCTGAGGTTGGCCTGGAGGTGCACCTGGGACCAGCGGAGCAGCGACCAGAAGCGGCGCGCAGACGGCCGACGGACGACCGGGAAGCTCCAGGGGCCACGGTCGGGGCCGGGGGTCAGCGTGGCCAGCGCCACCTGATGGCCGAGCGCGGCGAACTGGGTTGCCAGCAGCTCGGTCAGCCGCTCGATGCCGCCGATGCTGGGCGCGAAATAGCTGGTGAAGACGAAGATCCTCATGGCAGGGCCTCGACCGGAGAAAGGGCGCGGGCGAAGCAGCCGGCCGCGCGCTCGAGGCCATGCTCGCGGTACCAAAGGTTGGCCGCGGCGGCGATCGATGGCGCGCTGCGCTGAAGGTCGGGGATCGGCGCGCCGATCCGCACGAGGTTGAGCTGATCGCGCAGCCGGTCACCGGCGCCGCCCGGCGCGCCCCGGATCAGCGGCAACAGGCCGTGCGCCGCGTAGGCAGCGAAGATGCCGGACTTGGCGGCGTGGTCGAGGGGATAGTCGAGCAGGCCGAAGCGGGCACGCAGCATCATCGCCGAGGCCGAAGCGGGCTCGAGATGGCCGCAGCGGGTCACCGGCATGGCCGGCTGGTCGAGCGCGCGCCGCTCGAGCGGCGGCCCGATGTCGAGGATCGCCTCGATCGCCGCGGCCCGCAGCGCCGGGAGAAACGCCCCGAGATCCCGGTAGACCCGGGCCCGCATGCCGGGCCGGCCGAACACGACCGCGAGCGGCTCGCGGGCTGCGAACGGCGGCAGCCGATCGGGCTCGCCGATGTTCGAGACGACTGGGACAACCGCCGCCGGCGACCGATCCGGCGCCAGCTGGCGCAGGCGTCGGGCAGAAAGGTCGGTGCTGGTGAGGAACGCGTCGGCGAGGCCAAGCAGCGCGGCGGCGATCGCGCGCTGCGCCGGCAACAACCAGAACGAGGAGCTCCAGGGCGACCCGAACGCCCAGAGCTCGTGGAACATGACGACGAGACGGGAACCCGGCGCGCGCGCCTTCCAGCGGCGCAGGGCGTGCACGAGCCAGAACGGCGCGCCCCGGCGGGCAAAGCCGTAGCCGGAGTAGTGGAGCAGCACCGCGCCCGGGCGGAGGGCCTCGAGCCGTTCCGCCAACGCAGCACGTTCGGGGACGACGAACGTGGTCCGGATCTGCAGCCGTTGCAGTGCTGTGGCGAGCAGCGAGGCGTAGTCACCGATCCCGCCAACGACCGGCGGCAGCTCGGGGACGATCTGAACCAAGGCCATGGACGGGCCGCGATCGAGCTCAGCCAAAGCCTGCGCCGCCGGCACCGAGGCTGTCGCCGTGAAATCCTGATAGCGGCCCGACCCGCGAGACCCCTTTGCCAACCAGCGGCTGTCCGACTGTCCAGTGTCGACCGGAACCCAGTCGTGAACGGCGATCATGGCTGCCACCTCAGCCCTTCACCGCTCGCCAAGGAGGTGCGAAGCCGCCGCAGGCGCGGGCGCACGATCGAGCTGGCAAAAGTTGCGAGCCGGCCGGCGCGCCAGCCGAGAAGGCGAGCCACGGCCTGGGCTCGCGGGCCGCCGACGCCGTCCAGATCAAACGGCGCTTCGCCGCGCAGCCGGCACGCCTCGGCCATCGCCAGCCGATGCTCTGCGGTCCAATAGGGATAGACCTGGACGCAGGTGCTGAAGAGGCTCTGCGCCTGCCAGACCTCACGGCCGCACAGGTAGTGCGCGAGATTGCGATGGGTCTGGCGCAGTGTGCGCAGGATCTCGACCGCTTTGCCAGCGGAATTGATGGCACTGAGGCTGTTGGGAGTTCTCCTATAGACATAGTAAGGCTCGAAAGTCTCGATCAGAGTTTGACAGGCCGGCAACAATCTCGAGAGAAAATCAACATCTTCCCAGACTTTGATGGTCTCGTCAAAACCGCCGATTGCGCTCAATAGCTGACGAGGAATGAGAAATGCCCAGGCCGAGACAAAAAACCGTCGTTCGATGAACCTTGCGATCAGGGATTCGGCAGGCCAGGAGCGTCCAGGCTGACGAAAATCGCGCGGCGACGGTAATTTGGGCACTTCCGGGTCGGCGAGAATATCGACGATGATCAGATTGCGCGAGAACACGCAGTCGGCTCGACAGCGCTCGAATCCGGCGATCCGGCTCGAGAGAGATACTGGCGTCAGGAGATCGTCGCTGTCCAGAAAGGTCACATAGCCGCCCTGAGATCGGGCGAGACCAAGATTGCGCGCAGCCGAGAGCCCGCGGTTCTCAGTCCGGATCAGACGAATGCGCGGATCCCGGTATCGTTCAACGATCTGATGGCTGCCATCGGTCGAGCCGTCGTCGACGACGATAAGCTCGAAGTGGGCATAATCCTGACGAAGCGCGCTGTCGACCGCCTCGGCAACATAGGCGCGCGCGTTGTACATGGCCATCACGACGCTGACGAGCGGACCATCGGTCATGTGGCACCTGACACGATCGATTTGGGCGCGACCGAGATGAAAGCGGCGCGGCGAAGCCACGACGCGCCCGGAAGCATGCGGAGCAACTCGTCGAGCAGCGCCAGCGAGGCAAGCCGCAAGGTCAAGGCATAGAGCGCCGCAAACGCGATTGTGGCCATGACCGCTCCCGCCGGTCCGGGCAGCCAAGCGAGGAACAGGCCGGCCGGGACCGCCGCGACCGCCGCCGCCTGAGCTGGCGGCACCAGCGCTGCCCGGACGCCGCGTCGATCGATCCAGCCCTGGCCGTGAACCATGGCCGCGAACGCGACCGACGCGAGGCCGACCGCCGCGATCTGCGCCAGCAGGTAGGCGGCGAGCCCGAAGGGCAAAGCCGCGAGCGCGAGCAGCGCAAAAGCGAGGTAGAGGGCATCGCCCTTGAGCCGGTCGCCGGTCGCGCCGGACGCGATCAGGAGCGGGACGAAGAGCGTCAGCGCGCCGTGCCCGAAGGCCAGGGCGCTGGCCAACGGCAGCAGCGGGACGATCGCCGCCCAGCGCTCGCCGTAGAGCAGATCGACGGCGGGCGCTGCGAGCAGCGCGAGCGCGACCGCGAGCGGCAACTGGCTCCAGACGATCGCGCGCAGAAGCAGATTGCCCACCCGCAGGCGGCGGTCCCGGTCGGCGTGGGCCGCAGCCAGGATCGGCAGCAGCGCGTAGCTGACCTGGCCGGCGAAGCGGCCGAGCACCAGGCTCGCCAAACTCGTGGCGCGACCGAGCAGCCCGAGGTCGGCGGCGCCGAGCAGCATGCCGACGGCCCAGGAGCCTGCGGCCTCGCGCATGCGCCAGGTCTGACTGCCGCCGACCATCGGCCAGCCAAACGCCTGAATGCGCCGGAGCAGCTGCCGATCGAGCCGCAGCCGGCCGAACGAGCGTGCGGCCAAAAGGAGGCAGGCGAACGGCAGCGGTTCGAGCAGGATCGAGGCCACGAGCGCGAACGGGCCGGCGCCGGCGAGCGCGAGGACAACCGCGGCGAGGCTGCCGAGCAGCAGCGTTCCGGTCTGGACCAGGCGCAGACGCTTCCAGGAGAAGTCGCGCTGGAGCAGCTGGACCTCGATCTCCCGGGGCACCTTGAGCGGGAAGGCGAGTAGGCTCACCGCCAGCAGCATCGCGACCAGTTTGAGCTCGAGCACGAAATAAAGGATGCTCGCGATCGTCACGCCCAGCAGCAGCAGCCCCGTCTCCAACAGCAGGCCGAACAGCAGGTAGGTGCCGATCTCGGCGTCGCCGCCGCGCTGGCGCAGGAGATTGGGGGCGAAATTGTCGAAGCCCGCGGCTGCGACCCAGTACATGATCGAGGTGGCGAGCGCGAAGGTGCCGTAGTCGGCCGGCGTCAGCAGCCGGGCCATGATCACCATGGTCGCGAGGCGGACGAGGTCGCCGATCAGTGACAGCGCGGCGCTCGAGCCGACAGCGACGAAGGCGTGCCGGCGCAGGCTCATGCCGGCCCAGCCAGCCACATGCCGGGGGACAGCGCCGGGGTCAGCGCATAGCCGAGGTCGGCGAGAAACGCCTGGACCGGGGGCGCGCGCTGGGCGAGTTGCCAGGTGTAGAACCCGCTGTTGGCACGGATGTCGAGGGCAATCCGGTCGCAGAGACCCGCTCCTCGATCCGGCGCAGTTCCGGTATGCCCGAATCAAATCGCCGCCCAGACCAAGACACGTGAGGTGCGGCGAGGCGAGGCGCGGCGCTCGGCGGCGCCGGCCAGCCACGCGACCCACCAGGTCGGCAGCAAATACCGCTGCCTCATGAGTAAATTCGCTGACCGATCCACGCCACTACGGCTCTGAGTCGCCATTCGAACGCCCGCTGAAGGGCGCGCGGCAGCGCACGTAGGAGGTGGCGGACGGGCGGGCAACGGCCGTACTCGATAATCGATTGGTATTTCGCGGGATGGACGCAGGCACAGGGGGACTCAGGCATAAAGGCGGCGTAGGGCAAGGCGGCTAGCGCCCGATATGGCTCCTGCCGCTTTCGGCTGACGAAGACCAGCAGGTTCTGCCGGTGCCGATAGGGGAATCCGGGCATCCTGCCAGATCAACCAACGCAAGCCGTCCCACGCGAAGTAGTGTCTGGCGGCGAACAGATCGGCCCAGTAGGACGGCCATTGCTCGTTGACGTGATGGGTCCCGCCCTGGTGGGGGATCGCGGCCGAGAACAGGATCACGTCCGAAAGCCGGACCAGGTTCTCCACTAATTGATCGGCGCCGGCCGTCGGCAGATGCTCGGCCACTTCGAGGCAGATGCCGAGGTCGAAGCGTCGGGCGGCGGCGAAGAAGAACGATGCACCACCGAGTGCGGCTCGGACGCCGAAGGCGTACTCGCCATCCGTGACGCCATTGGTGAGATAGCCGATGTCGTGCACCAGCCGCGACCTGACCAGGAAGCCGTCGTTAGGCATCTGCTGGATCGCGGCGGCCCAAAGCGGCGAGGGCTGCAGGCCGGCCCGTTCGGGCCTGCGGCCGAAGGCAGGGTTGATCGTGAGCGACGCCTTTTCATCGATCGATGCCTGCGCATCCACGACTTGTTGGTTACCATAGATAATGTCCGGCGCGGCGCCGTCGCGGAGCGGGCTCGTCAGATGCTCGATCGCCTCCGGCAAGAGCCAGTCGTCGTCGTGGATCAGGAGCAACCACTCGGAGCTCGCCTCGCGGAACACCCGGTCGATGTTGCGGGCGGCACCCGATGGCGGCCGGTTTCGGACGTATACCAGGTCGATGGCCGGCGGAAGATCGAGCTGCCTGACCAGGTGCTCCGTCCGGTCGTCGTCCAATCGTCGCCGATCACGATCTCGCGCGGGGGAACGGTCTGGTCGAGCACCGAGCGGACACAGTCCAGCAGCATCTCCGGCCGATGCCGCGTCGGGATGCAGACGGAAACCGCGATGTCGTCAGTGCTCATCCCGAACTCCTAACCGGGCGGACGCACAGGACCGAGCGCGAGCCGCAGCGGAAGGCCGGGCGCAGCCGTGCGGAGTCGACGGACATTCGCCGGAACGGTGCTCTGCCTCGTCCTGGCTGCTCCTGCGCGGGTGCCGTCTCAAGCATTACCCAGACACTCCGCGAGCAACTGCCGGTTCGCCTCGACCCAGGCGAGCAGCTGTCCCAGACCGCGCTCCGCCCCGATCCGCGGCCGCCAGCCGAGCTGCTGCTGGATCCGGCCGATATCGCTGATGTAGACGCGCTGGTCGCCCGGCCGCCAGCCGTCGAAACGCAGCTCGATCGGCCGCCGCAGCCGATCCTCGAGACCGGCGACGAGCTCGATCAGCGAGAGCGCGTTGTCCGGCCCGCCGCCGATGTTGTAGGCGCGCCCGGCCGCCTGCTCGATCGCGTCGATGGCGGCTTCGTAGGCGGCCAAAAGGTCGCGCACGTGCAGCACGTCGCGGACCTGGCGCCGTCGCCGTAGATCGTGATCGGGCGGCCGAGCGCGGCGGCGATCGCGAACCAGGCGACCCAGCCCTGGTCCTCGACGCCGAACTGGCGTGGGCCGTAGACGCATGACTGGCGGAAGCTGACGGTCCGCAGCCCGTAGATCCGGTGGTGGTCGAGGACGTACTGCTCGGCGGCCCCCTTCGAGCAGCCGTAGGGCGAGTGGAACTCCAGCGGCCGGGCTTCGGAGATCCCGGCCGGCAGGTCGACGTAGCGGTAGCGGTCGCCATCGAGCTCGACCGCAAGGTCGGCCAGCTCGCCGTAGACCTTGTTGGTCGAGGCGTTGAGGACAATCGCCTCGGGGGCGAGCTGGCGGACCGCCTCGAGCAGGTTGAGGGTGCCGAGCGCGTTGATCTCGAAGTCGCGGCGCGGGTCCTGGACCGAGGTCGTGACGGCGACCTGGGCCGCGAGGTGGAGGACCGCGTCCAGGGGCCGGTGGTCGCGGACGATGCGCGCGATCGCGGCGCGGTCGCGGACATCGGCGCGCTCGAAGGCGACGTTGGCGCGCGTGCGCAGCCACGCCAGGTTGTGGTCGGCGCCGAGCCGGCTGAGGTCGTCGAGGACGGTCACCTCCCAGCCGCGGGCGACGAAGTGGGTCGCGGCGTTGATGCCGATGAACCCAGCACCACCGGTGATCAGAATTCGCCTCGTGCTCATGGCGTGACCGCGGCTCCGAAGGTGTCGGCGCAGGCGCTCCAGAAGCCCTCGCGGAAGCTTGCAGCGGTGTAGCGGGAGGCAACCGTGGCGCGGGCGGCCGCGCGCAGGCGGCGATGGCGGGCGACGTCGAGCAGGATTTCGGCGATCGCGCCGGCCAGCTCGCCGGGGTCGAAGCCGACCAGGCGGCCGTTCTCGCCGTCGACGACGTAGTCCTCGGGGCCGCCGCAGCGGGTCGAGATCACCGCGCAGCCGGCAGCCATCGCTTCCAGGCCTGCGATCCCGAGGCCCTCCTGGTCGGATGGGATCACGAACAGGTCGAGCGAGCGGTAGAAGTCGG
This sequence comes from uncultured Alphaproteobacteria bacterium, assembly GCA_963840925.1. GTDB lineage: Bacteria > Pseudomonadota > Alphaproteobacteria > Geminicoccales > Geminicoccaceae > DATAOG01. The sequence continues at coordinate 48,841 of CAWJAY010000004.1, read as the reverse complement.
CCAGATCGGGGCCGGCCAAGGTCGCGCCGAAGGTCACCCGGTCGGCGATGCCGTGGCGCTCGGCCAGCCCGGTCAACGCGCGCGACGGGCGGCCGCCGGCGAGCACGAGCTGGACCTCGAGCGGCCGCGCGGCGCGGCGGCAGCGAGCGATCGCTTCGATCAGCAGGCCCACGTTCTTGCGCGGATCGTCATAGCGGCCGACGAAGCCGATCCGCCAGGGGCCGCGCGCGCGCGCCGCCAGGGTCGGCGCCGCCAGGTGCAGCGGCGAGAGCGGCATCGGCAGCGTGCGTTGGACCGAGCCCGGAGCGATCGCTTCGAGCGCCCGGCGGGTGTAGGCGCTGAGCGCGAGGACATCGGCACCGGCGAGGCAGGCGCGCTCGAGCCGAGCGCAGACCGGGGTATCGAGGGCGGCATCCACGATCCGCCGCGTCAGCGGGTAGCAGCGCACCCGGCTGGACTTGTCGGCGTAGTAGGGGGTGGCGACCCAGGCGAGGCAGGCCCGGCCCGAGGCGATCACGGGCCAGGCCGGCAGCACCGAGCCGAGCACACAGACGTGGCAGTCGAAGCTCTCGATGAGCCGGCGCCAGAGCGAGCTCGGATAGTGATGGCACCATTCCAGCTCGGGCAGCCGGCAGCCGACGTCGTGGGCCATCGTCTCGCCGCAGGTGGCGGTCGCGATGCGAGGCGCCCGCGAGAGCAGCTGCCATGAGGGCACCGAGAGGTGAGGCGTCTCGCGGTAGGAGGCGTACCAGGCCAGGGCCACCTCGAAGCCGGCGCGGCGGAGTTCGTCGACGACGACCCGGCGCATCAACTCGACGCCGCCCGTGCCCTTGATGCTGATGACGAGCGCCCTGCGGGCGCGCCCCGCAGCCTTGGGCGCAAGCGGCAGCCGCAGCGGGTCGCCCGACTGCTCGGGAGCGCTCGGCCGCAGCGCGCTCAGGACCGACAAGCTTCGACCTCCGCGCCCGCGCGCTCGATCACGTGCGGGCCCAGCACGAGCGCGTCCATCTGCGTGCGCAGGAAGCACTCGATCGCCTCCTGCGGCCGGCAGACGACCGGCTCGTTCTCGTTGAACGAGGTGTTGAGCACCATCGGCACGCCGGTGCGCGGCGCCGAACGCCTCGATCAGCCGGTAGTAGCGCGGGTTCTGCTCGCGGCGTCACGGTCTGCAGGCGGCCCGAGCCGTTGACGTGGGTCACGGCCGGGATCCGCGCGCGCTTCTCTGCGCGGATCTGGTAGACCTGCAGCATGAACGGCACGTCGTAGTCGGTCTCGAACCACTCGCCGACCCGCTCGCGCAGGATCGAGGGCGCGAACGGGCGGAACGATTCCCGCCGCTTGATCTTGCGGTTCAGGATGTCCTTCATGTCGGCCCGGCGCGGGTCGCAGAGGATCGAGCGGTTGCCGAGCGCGCGCGGGCCCCACTCCATCCGGCCCTGGAACCAGCCGACGACCTGGCCGTCGGCGATGCCGCTCCGCGGTTCGCCGGCAGAGCCTCCGCCTCGTCGTCGATGCGCCGGATCGTGCAGCCGGCGGCGGCGAAGGCGTCGCGCGCTGCGGTCGATCTCGGCGCTCGATCTCGGCGTCGCCGAACTGCCGGGCCGAGGTAGGCGTGGTCCATCACGTAGCGTCGCGGGCTGGCCGAGCACCTCGTTCCAGACCGCGCAGGCCGCGCCGATCGCACCGCCGGCGTCGCCGGCCGCCGCCTGGACCGAGAGGTCGCGTGAACGGCGGTGCGCTCGAAGACCTTGCCGTTGGCGACCGAGTTCATGCGCGCAGCCGCCGGCCAGGCAGAGCGCGCGCTCGCCGCGTCTGCCGCTGCGACCCGGTTCGAGCAGATGGAAGAACGCCTCCTCGTACATCGCCTGCAGCGAGGCGGCGAGGTCCTTGTGCCGCGCGTCGATCGGCTCGTCCGGCGCGCGCGGCGGCCCGAGCAGGTCGACCATTGCGTCGCGAGAAGATCCGGCCGACCGTCGGCGCGCCGCCGTCCCAGACCATCTCCACGCCCTCGGCATGATGGCGGAAGCAGTCGAGATCGAGCTCGATAGCCGCCGTCGGGCAGCAGCCGGACGATGCGGCGCATCTCGTCCATGTCGGCTCGGCTCGCCGTAAGGGGCAAGCCCCATGACCTTGTACTCGTCGCCGTAGCTCCAGAAGCCGAGATAGCTGCGTGATCGCCTGGTAGAACAGGCCGAGCGAGTGGGGGAAGGACACGCGGCCGGCGACCTCGATCCGGTGAGCCGGACGCCGTGCCCCCACATCGCCGACAGAAATCGCCGAAGCCGTCGACCGAGACCACAGCCGCTTCGCGGAACGGCGAGACGAGAAGGCGCTGGCGAGATGCGCCCGGTGATGCTCGACGTGGTGGACCTGGGCGCGAATCGCATCGCGCGGGCAGCCGAGCGCCGCGGCCAGAGCGTCCGGCAGGCTCGATAACCTTGGCCGCGTTCTTGAGCCGGTTGCGCGACCAGCTCGAGGCTCGGCCGCCGGGCGAACGCGAACAACGCCTTCTTGAGGAGATTGGCCTTGGGATCGCGGTTGATCGGCGACGTGATCGATGTCCTCGATCCCGACCCCGGCCTCCGCCAGGCAGTATCTGATCGCCTCGCTCGGGAAGCCCGCCCAGTGCTTGATCCGGCGAAAGCGCTCCTCCTCGGCCGCGGCCACGAGCACTGCCCGTCGCGCAGGAGGCAGGCCGCGGAATCGGCGTGGTAGGCGTTGATGCCGAGGATGAGCATCCAGGACTTCCCTGCCCGATGTCAGGCGGACTTGGGCAGCAGGCCGCGGCTCGGCCTGGGAGGCCCTCGGCGGAGCCGTGACATGAGAGCGGTCTTCCACTGCGCTGCAGCCCGTGCTCTCGGGCGAAGCGGGCGTCGAGCTCCCGATCGGGCCAGGCGGCCGGGATCCTCGAGAGGCACGCCCGAGCCACGCGCGCGCCGCCGCCTCGCCCGGTGCCCAGGCGAGCCCGGCGTCGAGCTCGCGCACGAGTGCTGCGGCGCGCTCCTCGGGATCGCCCAGCACAATCACCGGCCGGCCGGCCGCGAGCACGCCGTACAGCTTCGACGGCATGATCAGCCCTCGCAGGCCGGATCCAGGCTCACCAGGTGCAGCATCCGGCACCGACAGGCTCTCTGCCAGCCGCTCGCGCGGCTGGTAGGGGCGAACATCATGACGTTGCGCGAGGCCGCGCTCCCGGCCCAGGCCTGCGAGCCGGCGATGCCGACGCCGCCGCCGATGAACAGGAACACCAGCTCCGGTCGGTCGCGGTCATGGCCGTGAGAACGCCTGGACGGCCGGCAGGTCGTGCGCCCGGCCGAGATTGCCAGAGTAGCCGATCACCCGGCGGCCCGTCGAGGCCCCATTCGCCGCCGCAGCGGGTTGTCGTTCGCGGGCGACGGGCCGGATCAGCTCGCCGTCGGCCCAGTTGTGGATCACGGCGATCCGCTCCGGCCGGGACGCCCTCGGCGACGAGATGCTCGGCCATCCGCTCGCACAACGCGACGTTCATCGCGCGCCGCGCGGAGCGATCGGTTGCGCAGGTCGCGCAGGGCTGCCGAACGGTCCTGCGGCCCAACGCAGCCCCAGCGCAGCCGCAACCTCCGGGAACAGGTCCTGGCACCAGTTGACCAGCCGGGCGCCCGGATCCGGGCCGCAAGCCAAGCCACGACCGAGATCAACGGCGGGTCGGTCTTGGCCAGGATGAGTCGCCCGGCCGGGCGATGGCGAGCAGCGCGCCGAAGGCGCGGCGCAGAACGTCGTGTAATCGAGCGCCCGTCCGGGCAGGCCGCGGCGACCAGCGCGCGTGGCCCACAAGCGGCGCACCTCGGCACCCCGGTGGCGCTCGCGCGCCGGCAGGCAGGCGCCGGGCTCGTGATAGAGCTGACGGCTGGCGAACACGGTGGTCGCCAGGCCCTGTGCGGCCGCCATCTCGACCAGGTCGGTCAGCAGCTGCGCGGTCGCCGATCGGTCGGATGGAAGTAGCGGTTCACGACCAGGAGCTGTGGCTGCGGCTCGTCGCGGAGGGCGCGGCCCGGCTCGGGATCGCGGGCTCTGAGGCTCAGCGCCTGCCTGGCCCGGGCGAGCGGGTGGCTGCGGGCGGCGCCCGACGGCGCCGCCACAGCCGCGCCGATGTTCAGCAGGTCCGGCAGGTATTCGATTCCGAGGCCATGGCGCCAGGGTGCTTCGTCGAGCGCGGCCCGCGCCACGGGCGCGATCTCGCCGGCCGGGCGGCTGACGATGATCTTGCGCGGATGCACGCCCTGGACCGCGAGGCCGACCAGGATCGGCTGGAGATCGGACAGGCGTCCGAGCACCGGGATGTCATTGAGGTAGCGGCCGCTGCGCTCGTAGCGGTCGTCGATGATGCCGACGATGCGCAGGCCCGCCCCGGCCGCGGAGTGCGCGGCGCGGACGAACAGCGACGCCAGCGGGCCGCAGCCGTAGATCAGGACCGGCACCTTGTCCTGCGCCGTGCGCAGCGCCCGCAGCGACAGGCCGCCGCCCTTGCCGGCCCGGTAGGCGAGCCGCGACGCGCTCAGCAGTGCCACCATGACCAGCCACTGGATGATCGGCGCCGACCCCGGGGAGGTCGCCCTGCCGCGACGAGATCATGACCATGAAGAACAGCAGGGTCAGAATGACCCAGGTCGACGTGCGCGCGATCGAGAGCAGATCGGCGAGCGAGGTGTAGCTCCAGACCCGGCGGTGCAGACCGCTGGCGGAGAAGCAGACGGCGGCGATCGCGACGCTGGCCGCAACCCCTTGCTCCAGTCCGTGCGCGCGGATCTGCAGCCACTGACCGCCGTTGCCGAGCCAGAATGCCAGCACGAACGAGGCACCCGCCACGAGCACGTCGTGCAGCAGGATGACCGTGGTCCGCGGCAGCCCGATCGGCATGCGTTGATGACCGTTAGTTGTTTACCCTGCCATTATATAGCCTAATGGTTGATAAACACACCGTAGAAAAACCACTCCGATCTGGTCCGCATCCCGTTTCCCTCTCCAGGCTCGCCCGTAGGTCGAGCATGATTTCCGCAGAAGACTTAGGCTAATTCCGATAGTAGCTGCTGTATTCCATGTAGTATTGGCCGGCATCTCCATAGTTGTATTGCGCGTGGCGTTTCAAATCGACTTGATTGAGCACGGCGCCCGCGACGTGCGCGGCGAAGTGCTCGAGCTCCCTGAGCGCGGCCTGGGCGGCGTCCCGCTTGGTCCGGTCCCAGCGCACCACGAACACGATGGCCTGGGCCAAGCGGGCCAGAGCCTTGGCATCCGGCACGCCCAGGACCGGCGGCGTGTCGATGATCACGCGATCGAAGTGCGCTTCCAGATGCTCGAGCAGGGCGGCAAGCCGGGGCGAGGTCAGCAGCGAGGAGGGGTTGGTGTGGCCGCCGGCGACCGGCAGCACGGCGAACCCGCTCTCGGCATCGCGCTGGACCGCCTGCTCGAACGAAACCTCGCCCTCGAGCAGCTCGACGATGCCCGCGCTCGGCTCCAGACCCAGCGCGCGCGCGATCTTCGGCCGGCGCACGTCGAGCTCCAGCAGGACGGTTTTCAGCCGCAGCTCGGCGGCGCAGGCCGCAAGGCTCGTGGCGAGCGAAGTCTTGCCTTCGCCGGGCAGGGCCGAGGTCACCAGCAGCGTCCTGGCCGGCCGCTCCGGGTCGATCAGCTGAAGCTGCGCGTAAAGCGCGCGCACCGCGTGGGCATAGGCCGAACTCGGGCTTGTCCGCGAAATAGCGCGACAGGCTGCCGTCCAGGCCCTTCACCTCGGGCACCAGGCCCAGCGATGGCACGCCCAGAAGATCCTCGATCTGGCGCGTGCTGCGCAGGTTGGCGTCGAGCTGCTCCATCGCAAAGGCGAGCAGCGCACCCAGCATCGTCGACGCGGTGAAGCCCACGAACGCGAACAGCAAAGGCGAGGCGGAGCTCGGCGCGCCCGGGGCTTCCGCCGGCGAGATCACGCGCACGTCCGGGCGCAGCAGCTCCTGCTGCTCGTCGGTTTCCTTGAGCCGGACCAGAAAGGTCTCGTAGAGGGAGCGGTTGGCCGCCGCCTCGCGCTCGAGCTCGCGCAGCTGGACGCCGGCCTGGCCGCTCAACGCGATCTCGCCTTTGGCCGCGCGCAGCCGTTGCTCAATCGCCTCGGCCCGGTTGCCGGCGACCGCGATCTCGTTCTCGAGGTTCTGGATCGCCGCCTCGACCTCCAGGTCGATGCGCCGGGTGAGGCGGTCCTTCTCCGCATTCACCTGCTTGATGAGCGGATGCTGGTCGCCGTATTCGCGCGACAGCTGGGCCTCGTCCCGCTGCAGCCCGAGTTCCTGCTCGCGCAACGTCATGATCAGCGGCGAGGGCAGCAGATCGGCCACGATCTCAGCGGCATCGCCGCGCTGCAAAAGATCGCGGATCTTGCGCAGCTTGGCTTCCCGGGCGGTCTGCTCGGCTTGGGCGTCGATCAGTTCCGCGCTCAGCGCCAGGATCTCCTGGCCGTGCAGGTCGGAGCCGTCGGGCCCGTCGAGCCCATGCGCCGCCCGGTACTGCTCGACCGCGCCTTCGAAGTCGAGCAGCACCTGACGCATCTCCTCGACCCGTCCGGTCAGCCAGTTCTTGGCTCCGCGCGTGGTCGCGAGCTTGTCGCCGAGCTGGCCCTGGACGTAGGCGTCGGCGACGCCGTTGGCGAACTGCGCCGCGCCGTCCGGGCTCGATGCCGTGTAGCTGATCGCGAGCACGTGCGAGTTGCCGGACTGGGCGACCTTCAGGCCCCCGCGCAGCGCGCCGACCGCCCGCAGCGTGACCGCCTCCGGATCAGCCGCGACCTCCGGGGCATGAGCGAGGCCGGCCGCGATCAGCCACGCGTCCGGCAGCAGGTCGCTGATCGCGCCGAGGACACCCTGAGCGCCAATTGGCGCCTCGGCCGGATCGGCAAGGTTCAGGAGACGGCTCGCGTGCGCCAGGTTCTCGTACGACTGGATGAACCTGATCTGGGTCTCGATGGTCGGACCATCGGGGGACAGGCCCTGGGCCACCTGCTCGAAATCGACAACCCGGGTGTCCTGTGGCTGGACCATCACGAGCGCGGTCGCGGTGTAGGTTTTCTCGACCTGCAGGCCGATCAGCGTGGCCACGCCGGTGATCAGCAGGACGACCCACACGATCACCCGTCGCCGCCGCCTCAAAATCGCGATCAGCTCGCGCAATGGCAGGCCGGCGTCGCTGCGACCGGGGCCGTCGGCGGCAGCCAGAGACGCTGACTGGGATGGCTCGGACATGCGCTTTTCCGCTGCCAGGAGAGGCCCGACGTCGGCGCCCTCCAAAGCGAACTCAAGGCTCACCGCTGTTGAACTCGGGCAGAGCCATAGCCGTTACGATCGCGCTTGGCAACCCATAGGGTGATTAGCCTTGCAAATTTTAAACTACAGGTTATAGCAACCGAGTTCGCGGCCGGGTCGAACGTCCGGGTGCGCGGTGGCTGCCGACGGATTGAGCCGGATTGACATGCACGTCCGGGAGCAGCGGCGAAGGTCGGACACGGCCTTGGATGCACGGGCGGTGCCGGGCCGCATGCCCCGCTGGGAAGCGGGCGTTTTCTGGGCGCTGACGGCGGTCGTCCTGCTGTCGCCGTTGCCGTTCGGCGGCGACCGGCCGCTCCCGGCCAGCCTGCTGTGCACGGCGATCGGCGCGCTGGTGCTGGTCTCGGCGCTCGCCGGCTGGCTTGCCGACCGCGACGGCGACCTCGCGCTCAGGCCGCTGCTGCCGGCGGCGATGCTGTTCGCCGCCACGGTCGCCTGGGCGGCGCTCCAGGGGGCGAGCTTCACGCCGGGCTCGCTGCACCATCCCACCTGGGCCCAGGCGCGCGCGGTGCTGGAGGTGCCGGTGGCCGGCGCGATCAGCGTCAACCCCGAGGCGACCTGGAGCCGCCTGCAGGGCCTGCTTGCCTACGGCGGGGTGTTCTGGCTCGGCTTCCGGCTTTGCCCGACCCGGGCGCGCGCCCGGCAGGTGCTGCTGGCACTGACGCTCGCCGGGCTGGCCTACGCGAGCTATGGCCTGTACGCGTATTTTGGCCGGCCCGGGCCCGTGACCAGCACGTTTGTCAACCGCAATTCCTACGCGACCTACGCGGGCATCACGCTGCTCTGCGGCCTTGGCCTCGTGATGCAGCGCTTCGCCCGGTCCGCGCGCAGCGATCTGCCGGCCGGCCACGCGCTGATGCATCTGCTCGCGCGGCTCGACCTGGCCATGACCGCCGGCGTGCTGGGTTTCCTCGCCGCCAGCATGGCGCTCCTGCTGACCCAGTCGCGCGGCGCGCTGGTCGCGCTGGCACTCGCATCCTTGGTCTATCTACGGCTGTTGCGCACCACGCTGATCATCCGCTCCCGGACGCTTCCGGCCGTTTTGCTCGCGGTCGCGGCGGTCACGGCGGTCAGCCTGCTCGCGTTCTCGGGCGAAGCGACGCTGCAACGGTTCGGCGAGGCGGAGGTCAAGCTCGGCAGCCGGATCGCTTATTATCGCGCTACCTGGGAGGCCATGCAGGAGCGGCCGCTGCTCGGCACCGGCTATGGCACCTATGCCGACGCCTTCAGGGCCTACAACGGTCCCGAGACCGGCACCTACTTCCTGGACAAGGCTCACAGCACCTATCTGCAGCTGCTGCTGGAGCTCGGCTGGCCGGCCGCGCTCGCGCTGTTCTCGTGCGTCGGCTGGCTCGTGTTCCGGTGCTGGCGGGGTCTCGCGGCCGGGGCGCGCCACAACGTCTACCCGGCCACGGTCCTCGCCTGCTCGGTGCTGGTCGGCGTTCACGCGCTGGTCGACTTCAGCCTCGAGATGCCGGCCAACGCCTTGACCTTTGCGCTGCTGCTCGGCCTGGGCTGCGCCCAGGCGCGGGCCTTGGAGCGCGAGCAGGCGCTACTTCGCCTGGATCACTCCGCGCATCAGGTCAAGCAGGTCTGACCTGACGTTCGGCTCCTCCGCGAGCGCGGTGAGGATCAGGTCGGTAAAGTTCGCCTCGAGTGCCAGGCCGGCGAGCTCCGCCGGCGCTTCCTGCCAGAGCAGCTGGATCTGATCGGCGACCTGGGCGCGCGCCTGATCCGGCAGGGCCGGCCAGTGCAGCAGCAGAAGATGCAGCCGCAGCGTCAGGAAATCCGGCTGGTCGTAGCGGCCGCTCGCGAGCGAAAGGCCGAGCGTCTGCGCCGCCCGGCGGTCGGGCTCGGCCTCGAGCAGCGTGCGCAGGTATGCCAAGCGGGTCCAGCTGCGCGGGTCCGCAGGCGCCCGGGCCAGGCCGGCCTCGGTCGCGGCGATCGCGCGCCCGAGCAGTGCTCGCTCCGCCAGGCTCTCGGGCGGCTCGAACGATGCCAGCACCGTCAGCGCGGAGCCCAGATCGTGGTAGGTCTCGCCGGCATCGATCCAGCCGAGCGCGAGCTTGCGGGACGCGATCAGGCCATGCAGATCGGGCGCCGAGACCGGCTCCTGATAGATCACCAGATCCATCTCCGGCGCGCGCAGCCAGAGCCAGAACGCAGCCATCAGGTGCGGAACCGCGAGCAGCACAATCGCAGCCCCCAGAACCAGGCTGAGGCAGGCCGCGGACCAACTCCGGCCCGATGCCGGCGGTGCCGCCGTGCGGCCGTGCCGGCGCCGTGCGGAGACCCGCGTGCGGCGCCGCCGCCGAACGCCGGGCTCGGCGGCAACGCCGGAGAAAGCGGCGTCGCGCGCGCTGATCGGGGTCGCCACCGCTCGCCTGAAGCCCGCTGCAGGCGCCTGGCTCAGTGCCGACTTGGGCAGACCGGCGGATGGTGCGGGTGATGCGGGTGGTGGGGATGATGGGGGTGATGGGGGTGATGCCCGCCGTGACCGTGGTGCGGCCCCCAGCGGTCGTCGTCGCCGTAGCCAGAGCCCCTGGCGAGGCCAACCCAGGTGAGCCGGCGCGGCGGCCGGCCGCGCGGATGACAGACCGGCTTTTGCGTTGCAATCCGTACGTACTTGCGCAGCTGCTGCGGCGCATCGTGGGTCTGCGGGCCACCGGGCTTTGACCGGCCGCCGCGCAGGTCGTAGCGGTCGGGAACAGAGTCGAGGTGATCGCGATTCAAGAGCGCCGAGCGCGCGTCAGAGTTGCCGCGCGGATCGTTGTCGCTCCTGGCCGCCGAACTCGCGCTGCTCCAGTCGCGGGCGCTGCCGTGACCCGAATCGGCCCCGGCGCCAGCGCTCGGCGGCAGACCCAAAAGGACGGCGATCAGGGCCGCGCCGACCACGAAATCGGCAAACCGCATGGCAGCTCTCCACAACCTAAGGTTATGGTACACGCGGTTCCCGCTATAAATCAACAGTTATGGAGAGTGCCCGCCGCCACGCTCGCGCGCGATGCTGCTCCTCACCCGAGCATGTTCCGGCAAGATGCCGGTGCAGCGATAGACCTCGATCTCGCCCTTGCCTTTGACGCTGATCGGCCCGAGCGGCTCGCCGCGGCAGCGGCCGGCGACCTGCGCCCAGGCATCGGCGCTCAGATAGATGGCGGCATCGGCGCCGAGCATCGACAGCCGGGCCGCGACGTTCACGGTATCGCCCCAGAGATCGAAGCTGAACTTGGCGCGCCCGACCACGCCCGCGACCACCGGCCCGACGTGGATGCCGACCCGAAGCTGCCAGGCCGCGGGGTTGGTCCCGGCGGCTTCGATCAGGGCAAAGGCGCAGCGGACGCTCGCCAGAACCGGATCGGCGTGGCCCTGCAGCAGGTTGGCGCTCGCCATCAGGCCGTCGCCCATCGTCTTGATCTTTTCCAGGCCATGGCCGGCGACCAGCCGCTCGCACGCCTCGACCAGACGGTCGAGGTTGGCGACCACCGCCTCAGCCGGGTGCGCCTCGGAATAGGCGGTGAAGCCGACAATGTCGGCGAACAGCACCGCGACCTGCTCGTAGCGCCGTGGTGCGACCCGGTCCGAGGCCTTGAGCTCGGCAACCGCAGGTGCTGGCAGGATCGCGTGCAGCAGTCGATCGGCGCGCTCGCGCTCGCGCTCGATCTCGCCTCGATACGCGACCTCCCGGTCGTGCCAACGCTTGCGCTCGAGGCAGGCGCCGACCCGCGCCTTGAGCAGCACCGGATCGAACGGCTTGGGCAGATAATCATCGGCGCCAAGCTCGATGCCGCGGACCGCGTGCTGAAGGTCGCTGAGCGCCGAGATCATCAGCACCGGCAGATGGCGCAAAGCCGGGTTCGCCCGGATCCGGGCGAGCGCCTCGAAGCCGTCCAGGCGCGGCATCATGACATCGAGCAGGACCAGGTCGACCGGCGCCGTGTCGAGCCGCTCGAGCGCCTCCAGGCCATCGGCCGCGCTGATCGTCGCGTAGCCCAGAAGCTCGAGCTCCTGCTCGAGCAGATCGACGTTGAGCGGCTCGTCGTCGACGATCAGGATGCGCGCTTCGTTACCGGCCATCGACCCCGCCCGGCTCAGCGCCGGCCGGCGCCGTCCAGGATCTGGCCGAGCTTCTCGAACAGCAGCGTCTCGTCGATCGGCTTGGCGAGATAGTCGTCGCAGCCGCAGGCGCGCGCCTTGGCCTCGTCGCCCTGCATCGCATGGGCGGTGAGCGCGATCACCGGGATGTGGCGAAGCGCCGGGTCGGCCTTGAGGCGGCGCGAGGCTTCCCAGCCGTCGATCACCGGCAGCGACAGGTCCATCAGGATCAGATCGGGGCGCAGGCGTGCGGCCGCCTCAAGCCCGGCCTGGCCGTCGGCCGCGGTCATCACCTCGTGGTCGTCCTCAAGAAGCTGCACGAGCAGGTCGCGGTTCAGCTCCACGTCTTCCACGATCAAGATCCTCGGCATCGGCCGATCCCCTCGCCTCCGGCGCGCCGCAGGCGGGCAACGCCCGGCGCACCTCCTGCAGCAGCGTCGCACGGTCGAGCCCGCGCTTCTCGAGGATTGCGAGCACGCGCCGCTGCAGGAGCGCACGCTCGTCGCTGGAAAGCGACTTGGCGGTCAGCACGATCACCGGCAGGCCGGCGAGCGACGGGTTCTGCGCCAGTTGCTCGAGCACGCCGAAGCCATCCAGGTTGGGCATCAGCAGGTCGAGCAGCAGCACGTCCGGGCGGCGCCGGGCGAGCATCGCGAGCGCCGCGCGGCCATCGCCGGCGGCCTCGATCTCGCAGCCCTGATCCTCGAGCAGCTGGCGGATCAGATCCGGCACCAGCGGGTCGTCGTCGGCGATCAGCAGGCGCCAGGGCGGTGCTGCGACCCGCCGCAGCGCGCAGATCAGCGCATCGCGATCGGGCGGCTTCAGCAGATAGTCGGATGCCCCGAGCCGGAACCCCAGGTCCTTCTGGTCGACGATCGAGAGCACGATGATCGGGATCTCGCGGGTCTGCGGATCGGCCTTCAGCTCGTGGAGGACCTGCCAGCCGTCCTTCTGCGGCATCAGGATGTCGAGAACGATCGCCCCGGGCCGATGCTCGCGCGCCTTGCGCAGCCCGTCCTCGCCGTCGCTCGCGACGATCACCTCGTAGCCCGCCTCGGCGAGGTTCTCGCGCAGCAGGTAGACCGTGTCCGGATCGTCGTCGATCGCGAGGATCGTGCGGTTGCGCTCGGACCCCGCGGCCACCTCGGCGGCGACCGCCGGAGCGGCGCGCGGCGGCCCGTAGCGCGCCGGGAACGTGACGCTGAAGGTCGAGCCGGCGCCGAGCGTGCTGGCCAGCCTGAGGTCGCCGCCGATCAGGCGCGCGAGGTGCCGGCTGATCGAGAGCCCAAGCCCGGTGCCGCCGTGCTGGCGCGTGCTGCTGCTGTCGACTTGGCGGAACTCCTCGAACACCAGGTCCAGCGAATCCGCCGGGATGCCGCAGCCGGTGTCGGCGACCTCGAGCGTGATCCGGCCGTCCAGCGCGCGCGCGCCGACCGTGATGCTGCCGCGCTCGGTGAACTTGACCGCGTTGCCGAGCAGATTGAGCAGGATCTGGCGCAGCTTGTCCTGATCGGTGTCGAGCTCGGGCAGGTCGGGCGCGAGCTTTTTGGCGAGCCGCACCCCCTCCCGGAGCATCGGCTCGACCGTGCGCAGGCACTGGTCGATCAGCGGCTCGAGCGCGAACGCGGTCGGCCGCACGTCGACCCGCCCGGCCTCGATCTTGGACAAATCGAGCACGGTGTTGATCAGCGCCAGCAGATGCTCGGCGCTGATCAGGATCTTGCCGAGGTTGTCGTGCTGGCGCTCCGGCAGCACGTCCTTGGCGCGCCGCATCACGAGCCGGGTGAAGCCGATGATGGCGTTCAGCGGAGTCCGAAGCTCGTGGCTCATGTTGGCCAGGAACTCGGATTTTGCCCGGTTCGCCTGCTCGGCCTGGTCCTTGGCGGCGCGCAGCTCGATCTCAGCCGCCTTGCGCGGCGTGATGTCGCCGACCGACCCGACCAGCCGGTAGACCTTACCGTCCTGGTCGCGGATGCCCGCGGCTCGCGCCAGCATCCAGCGGTAGTGCCGGTCGTTGCCGCGGACGCGGAACTCGGTCGCGAAGTGATCCGAACTCGCCGCGGAAGTAGCCGAGCAGGTCGGCCCGGAAACCGTCCGCGTCCTCCGGATGGACGTTGGCCAGCCACTCTGCCGCCGTGATCGTCGAGCGCTCGGTCTGCAATCCGAGCAGCTCCTTGAAGCGCGGCGAGATGTAGAGCTCGTCGGCGACCGCGTCCCAGTCCCAGAGACCCTCGTTGGAGCCGCGCACGGCGAGGTCGAACCGCTCCAGGCTCTCGTGCAGCGCCCGCTCGGTCTGCTTGAGGTGGGTGAGGTCGTAGTAGGTCAGCATGCGCCCGCCGTCCGGGAGCGGCACGCAGCGGTACTCGAAGATCCGGCCGTCGGCCCACTGCCATTGCGAGGGCTCCGCGGACGCCCGCTCGATCTCCTCGAGCCGACCCTGCACGTAGTCCTCCCAGGCCACCGCGATGTTGTCGTAGATGCCCCGGTCTCGGTTGTATTCGAGCACGGCGCGAAAATGCGGCTGGCCGGTCAGGCTCTCGGCCGCCATGCCCGACAGCTCGCGGAACGCCCGGTTGTGCAGGCGGACGGTCAGGTCCGGGTTGAGCATCACGACGCCGTAGTCGATCGTCTCGAGCAGCGCGTGCAGGTCGCGCAGGTTCTTCTCCTCGATCTCGACCGCGGTGTCGCGGAACACGGCCAGCGCCTGGGCCATGCGGCCGATCTCGTCGCGCCCGCCGGCCGGCGGCAGCGGTGCGCGCAGATTGCCGCCGGCGATCGCCAGCATGCTGTCGCTGAGCCCGGTCAGACGCGCGATCAGGTTGCGCCCGACGTACAGCCAGACGATCAGGCCCGAGCTCACCAGGCTCAGCGCCACGACCCCGATCAGCACCGCGGCGCTGAGCCGCTGCACGGTCAGCGCCTCGAGGTTGGCGCGCGCGATCTCGGCGCCGGCGTCGCTGACCAGGCGGTCGACCGCGGCCGTCAGATCCTGGGTCAAGCCGGCGTTCTGCTCGAGCAGGCTCTGCGCGTCGGCCAGGATCGCAAGCTCCTCCTGGCGCGCCTGGAGGACGCTGTCGGCGCCGTCGGTCAGGCGCTTGAACTCCTCGACCCGCTCCAGCAGGCGCGCGCGCAGGCCCGGATCGAACTCGCTCGCCAGCGCCTCGAGCGTGAACAGCGAACGGCGCAGCGGGAAGCCGAGCAGCGGCAGGTCGGCAGGCGTCGGCGCGGCGGCGGCCTTGAGCAGGCCGTCGTTGATCGCCGACAGCTCGATCTGGGCCTTCTGCTGCGGCAGGTAGGCGGCGATCGCCTCGCCCAGCGCCGCGGTCGCGGTCGCCCGCTCGGGCGCGCCCTGGCCGCCGCCGCTGCCGCGGCGCCATTCGGCGATCTTCGATTCCATGACCAGGATCCCGGGCGCCACCAGGCGCTGGGTCGCGACGTTGGTGTCGGCGAGATCGCCCAGGCGGGCCTGCTTGCGCGCCGCGACCGCGAGCCGGTTCGCGATCAGCGCATCGAGCGCGCCGAGGTTGCGGCGCAGGCCGTCGACCGCGGGCTCCAGAGGGGCCAGCGCGCCCGGGTGCAGGCCGCTCTGGCGGAGCGCCTCGAGCAGCCGCCCGAGCTTGTCGACCTCGGCCTGGATGCCACCCGAGACCTGGTGCAGCTGCTCCTCGGAGCGGACCGCGAGCAGCGCCGGCGCGGCCGCGACGATCCGCTCGGCCTGGCGCGAGAGCTCGAGCGAGGCGAGCGCGCCCGGGACCCGCTCCTCGGTGATCCGGCCGAGCGACCGGCCGACCTCGCCGAACGAGTAGAGCCCGGCGGCCGCGGCGATCACCGCGAACGCGCTGATGCCAAGGAACGCGAGCAACAGCCGCCCGCGCACGCCGGTCCGCTCGAACAGCGCGGTGATGCTTCGGATCAGCTGGCGCTTCGCGTTCACGCCGATGGTTTTTCCCGCAACCAATCCGGCCGAGCCTACTCCTTGACCGCGCTCGACTCCAGCGGGACGTAGGTGCCCTCTTGCCAGACGTACCACACGAATGGCTCGTAGCCGTAGACATCGCCGTTTTGGTCGAAGCCGATCCGGCCCAATACGGTGTCGAAACGGTTGGTGTGGAGGGCCGCGGCGACCGCCTTGGGTTCGAGCGTGCGGGCTCTCTCGACTGCCTGCGCCCAGACCTGCACGCCGGCGTAGGAATAAAGGGTTAGACCTTCAGGCTCATACCCGTCTGCGCGGAATTGCTCGACGATCGCCGCCGCTTCCTGGTTGGTGCGTGGATCGGCGTACGAGACGAAGCGCACGCCGACCGCCGCCGGTCCGGCGACGCGCCAGAAATACTCGCTGATAAGAGCATCACTGCCGATGATCTCGAGATCGGAGGCCCGTTCGTGCGCCTGGCGGATGATCAGTGCCGCCTCCGCGGTATAGCCGGCGAAATAGAGCACATCGATCTCCTCGGCCTGCAGCTTGTCGATGAGTTCCGTATAGTCTGCTTGGCCGGGCTCGATCGAACCTCAACAGGATCCGGGTCACACCGTGATCGCCAAAACGCCGCCACGCCTCCTCGGCGATGCCCTGGCCGTACGCCTGATTGTCATGGATGATCGCAATGTTCTGGTCGGCCCGGTGCTCCGCCAGGTAGTCGGCCACCATGGTCGCCTGGATCGTGTCGCGGCCGCACACCCGGAACACGTTGGCGAACCCCTGCTCGGTCAGCGTCGGGTTGCTCGAATACGGCGAGATCATCAGCAGCCCCGCCTCCGCATAGACTTTCGAAGCCGGGATCGAGGCGCCCGAGCACAGATGGCCGATCACGGCAGCGACGCGCGCCGCCACCAGTTTGTTGGCCGCTGCGACCGCCTGCTCCGGATCGCAGTAGTCGTCGACGATCATCAGCTCGAGCCGCTGGCCGAGAACGCCGCCGGCCGCGTTCAGCTCGGCGACGCTCGCTTCCATCCCACGTTGCATCTGCTCGCCGAACCAAGCCATGCTGCCGGTCATCGGGCCGGCGGCGCCGATCAAGGTCTCGGCGCGGGCGACCGTAGCGTACGATGCCGCCAGCGAAATCAGACTTACGACTAGCGATTTCCGGCAGATCACGTCCTGCCCTCCACGGCGTTGCAAACAGTTTAGGATCCTGCCGGACCGGCCACAATCGTGGCCATCACTCCAGCGGCACGTAGGTGCCGTCGGCCTGCCAGACGAACCATTGCCACGGCTCGAAGCCGGTGACGTCGCCCTTCTGGTCGAAGCCGATCTCGCCCAGGACGGTGTCGAACTGGCGGCTGTGTATGGCGTCGGTCACCGGTTGCAGGTCGAGCGAGCGCGCCGTCTCGACCGCCTGGGCCCACACCTGCACCGCGGCGTAAACGCTGAGCACATGGCCCAGCGGCTCGTAGCGCTGAGCGCGGAAGCGCGCCACGACGTCCGCGGCTTGTGGATTGTCGCGCATGTCCGCCTGGCTCGTCAGGACCATGCCGGAGAGGTCCGGACCGGCGATCATCGGGAAGTCGTCGGTCGCCAGCGCGCTGTGGCCCACCAGCTGCAGATCGTAGCCGCGGTCGTGGGCCTGGCGGAAGATCAGGCCCGCCTCCCGGTGGTAGCCGCCGAGGAACAGCAGATCGATGCCGGCCGCCTGCATCTTGGAGACCAGCGCCGAGTACTCCGGTTGACCGGGGGTGAAGCCCTGGTCCAACGCTGCACGCACGCCGAGCTCGCGCAACCTGCGCCTGACGCCGCCAGCGATGCCCGTCCCCCAGGTCGTGCCGTCATCCAGGATCGCGATCTCCTTGTCCGCCCAATGCTCGGCCAGGTAATCGGCGATCTTTGCCCCCTGCCGGTCGTCCCGGCCGCACACGCGGAACACGTTCGGGCCGCCTTCGTCGGTCAGCTTCGCGCTCGCCGAGCTCGGGCTGATCATCAAAATCCCTGCCGCCTCGTAGACCTTCGCCGCCGCGATCGAGGAATGGGAGCACAAATGCCCGGCGACGAAGACGGCGCCGTCGCTTAAGAGCTTGCGCGCGAGCGCCACGGCCTGGTCGGGGTCGCAGGCGTCGTCACCGACGATCAGCTCGACGCCTTGCCCCAGCACGCCGCCCCTGGCGTTGAGATCCTCGACCGCCATGCCGGCAGCACGCTGATACTGCTCCCCGAACCAGCTCATCGTACCGGTCATCGCGGTGGCGACTGCGATCCGGATCTCGGCCTCAGCGGGCGGAGCGCCAAGGATCGCAGCCAGGGTCAGGGCGAGCGCGAGCGATCTTCGAGCGGCCATGTAGCGGCCCTCCACCCAGTGCAGCGCTACCCTGCGCCGCCACCCCACCGGCCGCATCGCGGAGCATCCGACGCCCAGGGCCGGGCCATCCGCCAATCTATTCCAGCGGCACGTAGGTGCCGTCGGCCTGCCAGACGAACCATTGCCACGGCTCGAAGCCGGTGACGTCGCCCTTCTGGTCGAAGCCGATGGTGCCCAACACGGTATCGAATTGGCGGCTGTGCATGACCTGGGTCACGGCGTCGAGGTCCGGTGAGCCCGCCGCCTCGACCGCCTGGGCCCAGACCTGCACGACGGCGTAGGCGTTGAGCGTGTATCCCTGCGGGTCGTAGCCCTGGGCGTGAAAGCGCGCGACGACATCGGCCGCCTGCGGGCTCTGCCGCATGTCCGCCGCTGCCACCATGAGCGTGCCCTCGAGCCCGGGACCCGCAATGATCGGAAAGTCCCCGCTCGCTGCCGCGCTGGAGGCAATCAGCCGGAGATCGTAGCCCCGGTCGCGGGCCTGGCGGAAAATCAGGCCCGTCTCCTGGTGGTAGCCCCCGACGAAAAACACATCGACGCCTGCGGCCGCCATCTTGGATAGCAGGGGGGAGTAATCCAGCTCGCCCACCGCGTAGGCCTCATCGACGGCCACAGCCACACCGCGCTCGTGCAGTCCGCGCCTGACCGCGTTGGCGACGCCCGCCCCCCAGACCGTACCGTCATCCAGGATTGCGATCGCCTTGCCCGCCCAATGCTGCGCGAGGTAATCGGCAACTTTCGTCCCTTGCCGGTCGTCGCGACCGCACACCCGAAACACGTTTCGGCGGCCTTCGTCAGTCAGCCTGGAATTGACGGAACTCGGGGCGATCATCAGGACGTCCGCCTCTGCGTAGACCTTCGAGGCCGGAATCGATGAGTGCGAGCAGAAATGGCCGGCAACGAAAACCGCGCCGTCGCTGACCAGCTTTTGGGCCAGCGCCACCGCCTGATCTGGATCACAGGCGTCGTCGCCCACGATCAGCTCGACCCTTTGCCCGAGGACGCCGCCCTTGGCGTTGAGATCCGATACCGCGAGCCCGGTGCCGCGCTGATATTGCTCGCCGAACCAAGCATTGGCGCCGGTCATATCGCCAGCGACCCCGATCAGGATCTCGGCGCGGGCCGCCGTGGCCTCCAATGCCGCGATCAAGAATGCGGTAGCGAGCAATGTCCGACGGACCATGACCGGTTCTCCCAGTGGGCAAATATCCTGCGCTCCCGCGCGCAACCGCGGCAGACCGGCTATGGCTTGGCGGCGGTCGACGCCAGCGGCACGTAGGTGCCGTCGGCCCGCCAGACGTACCAGCCCCACGGCTCGAAGCCGGTGACGTCGCCCTTCTGGTCGAAGCCGATCCTGCCCAGCACGGTGTCGAACTGCTGGCTGTGCATGACCTGGGTCACGGCATCGAGGTCCAAGCTGCCGGCCGCTTGTGCGGCCTGCGCCCAGACCTGCACCGCGGCGTAAGCGTAGAGCGTGTACCCGGCGGGCTCGTGACCCTGAGCGCGAAAGCGCGCGACCACGTCGGCTGCTCGAGGGCTCGAGCGCATGTCGGCCATCGCGGCCATCACTGTGCCTGCGAGCCCTGGCCCGGCGATCAGCGGGAAATCCTCGAGCGCCATCGCGCTGTTGCCGATCAGGCGCAGATCGTAGTCGTGGTCGTGGGCCTGGCGGAGGATCAGACCCGCCTCCCGATGATAGCCGCCGACGAACAAGACGTCGACGCCCGCGGCCTGCATCCTGGCCACCAGCGGCGAGTACTCCGGCTCGCCCGGCTTCAAGGGCTCATCGACGGTCGCGCGCAGGCCGTGCTCGCGCAGCCCTCGCCTGGTCCCCTCGGCGACCCCTTCGCCCCAGGGGGTGCCATCGTCCAGGATCGCGATCTCCTTGCCGGCCCAATGCTCGGCCAGGTAGTCGGCGACCTGCTCGCCCTGGCGGTCGTCGCGGCCGCACACGCGGAACACGTTCGAGCCGCCCTCATCGGTCAGCCTGGCGCTCGCCGAGCCCGGCGCGATCTGGAGGATGCGGGCCTGCTCGTAAACCTTGGAGGCGGGGATCGAGGCGTGCGAGCACCAGTGGCCGGCGACGAACACGACGCCATCGCTGACCAGCTTGCGCGCGAGCGCCACGGCCTGGTCGGGGTCGCAGAAGTCATCGCCGACGATCAGCTCGACCCGCTGGCCGAGAATGCCGCCGTTGGCGTTGATGTCCTCGACCGCGAGCCCGGCACCCCGCTGATAGCGGTCGCCAGCCCAGGCGTAGTCGCCGGTCATCGGGCCGGCGGTCGCGATCCGGATCTCGGCGGCCGCCGACCGCGCGCCGAAGATCGCGACCCAGATGGTACTGATCAGCAAGGCCCAGCGGACCATCGGCCGGCCCTCCGCAAACCGGAAGAAAAGTCTAGGCTCCTGCTGGAGCATAGACAATCTCTGCCTTAGGTCCCGACGACGGGGGCAACGCCGGCCGCGCCGGGCGATCGGGCTGGCATCGCAGCTCGAGCGGCGCAGGATGCTCCGGCCCACGGTACCCGCGACGACAGGCAACTTCCTGCCCGGAAGCTGCCTGAAGATGCCGACCTCGATCTGTGCGGGCTCGGGTCCCGTTCGGGCGGCGCTACTGATCTTCCACCGGGGGCTTGAACGAGGGCAGCGGCACGCCCGGGCGGGCCGGCAGATCCTGATCCGGGACCGCGGCGGTGATGCGCTCGACCGGCGCCGCCGGGCGCGGCGGACTGGCTGCTGCAAGCTCCTCGCGCGCCAGCAACGGCGGCAGCGCCGGCGGCGGCTCCTCGCGACCGACGGCCGGCGCGGGCAGGGCCGGCGGCGCTGGTTCGGCCTGGGGCGTTGCGGGCGGCTGCCAGGGGTCCTGCCACTCGAGCCAGGGGCGCATCAGCCGCTCCAGCCCGGCGCTGATCGGCTCGCTCAGGAGGGTCAGCGCCAGCAGGCCGAACAGCAGGACGCAGCTGCCGACCTTGAGCCATCGGGGGGCCGGCGGTCTGGGCGGGCGCGCTGCCCGCCATTGCGCGGCCCGCGGCCGCGGCGAATTGCGGCCGATCGCCGGCGGGACGTCGTAGATCGGTGGCGCGGGGTCGAGCGCGACCTGCGGTGCATGGTCGGCGCGGGCTGCGGCCATCGCAGCGGCAAATCGCGGAAAGCGCGGCCCCCCAGGGGCGAAGACCACCGGCTCGCCCGACCGGACCGGGCGCCGTCGCGCCGCCCCGTGCGCATTCCGTTGGTCGGCGCTGATCGTCACCAAGCTGATCCACTGTGAACACGGAAAAGACGGCCGATGAAAGCTGATCACCGCCCGCTGCCGGCTGCTTTGTCGTCCCCGACCATACGCTGCTCAGCAAACAGCGCAAGAAAGCAAACCATTCCATCGGCCGGCCGGGAGAACGTCGGGCGAAGGCCGCCACCCGACTTGCACTGGATGCGTGCGCTCGGAAGCCTCAACTGAGGCAAAGCTTTTGCGGTCGATCTTGGAAGCGCCCGGGCGCGATCGAACACTGACCCGCACGGCGAAGGTCCAGCCGCCGGGAGGACGCGCCAAAGCAGCGGTGAGGCTTGGCCTCGCGCGGACACCGAAGCGAACGCGCCGCGCATCGTCCGAGGCAGTCGGTCGCGGCGCGGGAGTTGGCGTTGGCCGCTGGTGCGCAGCGCCGCGCCTGATCGCGCGGGGTACCTCGGAAGGGCGCGAGCGCCCGCCCGTCCGCGTGCGGTGCTTGGCTATTTGGGTTTCGTTTTTTTCGAGCGCAGGGCCGCCCCATAGGCCTCGCGGGCCCAGGCGCGGAGCACGTCCGGGTCGTCGAAGCCGTCGCCCGGCGCCGCACGATAGGACATCCGGATCGTCCTGCCCTTGTCATGGTAGGTGAAGTGGGGCAGGTCGGCGTCCTCGTAGGCCTGCCGGTTGCCGTCGTCGACCTTGAAGTAGAGCTCGTCCTCGGCGATCAGCGCGAACATCGTGCCATGCAGGTAGATGCCGAAACCGCCGAACATCCGGCGCGCGCCGACCGGCCCGAGCGGCTGCAGGCACTCCAACACGAAGCTCACGAACTCGCTCTGCTTGCCGGCCATCGCTGCTCCAGCGGGTGACCGAGGATCATCGCGCCTGGGGCGAGCGCAGGCAACCGCCCTGAGCAGGCGGCTGGAGTCGAAGCGCGCGGGTGTCCGCCGGACGGCGGTCTCCCTCGGCCGTCAACGGAACGTTAACGCTCTGGCGTTAACAGGATGTTCGGCGGGTCCATGGGACCGTGGGAATCGATGCCTGCGGCTGCCGAGGTCGCCTGGCTCTGTGGAGCAGCGAGCACCCTGGTTGGTGCTCGGCGGGGTGCAGCGGACCGTAGGATTCAAGCTTGCGGCTGACTGCTGAGGCCGCGTGGCTCGACCGGCCCGGAAGAGGTGGCGAGCTCCCAGTCGGGAAGAACGCGCTGGCCTTAAGTCGAGCGCGGGCAGTCGGCGGCCGGGCAGAACCTCTGACCCCGGCTCAAAAGCCGGCCGTGAAGGTCAGCGCTATCACGACGTGGAACAGGCCGGCGCCGGTCAGGAGCGTACCTTGGTCCTGGTCGGCCAGGGCATAGGCTGCCAGCGCGCCCGCGAACGTGATCAGCGGCGAGATCAGCCCAGCCAGCGCCAGGCCGACCACGACCGCGACCGGCCAGGGCGGCGGGTGCCCCGCCGCGGGATCGAGCGGTGGCGCCGCTACGGCTGCATGCTTCCAGATCAGGCTCATCGGAACCTCTCCACGGGTGCTTCTGGTGAAGAGTTCGGGATAAGGTGAGACCCGCCCTGCCTGGCGGCCTGCTGGCGCCCGGGCGCGGGTGCTCATACCGTGAGGTGGCGGCCGTGATCGGCCGCGGATGCGCACCCTCGCCTCCGGCCCGGCCTGCTTTGCCGCGTGTGCCCAGGATGTGTGCCGCGTGTGCCCAGGATCTCTCTGAATGTCCCAAAGGAAGTTGAGGTTGCCACGAGGGGCGTATTTCCATCGAGACAGTTGCGATCATCGGTTCCTCCGCTGGGTGCTTGCGGCGAACTGACGTATCTGGATTGTTAACGCCAGCGATGTCAGGTTTGTTCCGGTTTGTTGCTTGGCGCCGTCGGCTCAGCGGGGATCGAGGCAGCCCCGTAGCTTGGCGAATACGGTTTCGAACATCGCGCTGGTGAGACGGCCGGTGTTCAGGTTGTAGCGTGAGCAGTGGTAGGACGCCGCCAGGATCGGGCCGGCATCCGGCCGATACAGCGCGCCGTGCACGAACGGGCAATGGCCGGCGCTGCGGCCGAGCGCGCGCAGCACCGAGCGATGGGCGATGCCGCCGAGCGCCAGCACGACCTCGGGCGCGGGCGGCATGCTGAGCTCGCCCGCCAGAAAGCGTCGGCAGGCGTTGACCTCGGCGCCTTCCGGACGGTTCGCGGGCGGCACGCAGCGCACGGCGTTGGCGATCCGACAATCGACCAGCCGCAGGCCGTCGTCCGGATGCGCGAGGTAGTCGCCCTGAGCAAAGCCGAAGCGGAGCAGCGTGGCGTACAGAAGCTCCCCGGCATGATCGCCGGTGAACGGACGACCGGTCCGGTTGGCGCCCCGCAGCCCGGGCGCCAGGCCGACGATCAGCAGCCGTGCCGCTGGATCGCCGAACGAAGCGACCGGGGCGTTGTGCCAGTCCGGGAAAGCGCGCCGGTTGGCCGCCCGAAAGCCGGCCAGCCGCGGACAGAGCGCGCAGTCCACGGGCGGCGCCGGGCGCATGTGCTCGCCCGCGCCGCCGGGGAACTGATCGCGGAACTCAGGCCGGCTGGTAGAACCGCCCCGAGCGCGGTGCCACGCGCTGCGGGGTCTCGGCCTGTTCGTCGTCATCATCATCGTCGACCGCGACCGCTGGCCGGTGCTCGCGGGCGATGTAGGAGGACAGCTCGTGCAGCTCGAGGAAGGTATCGGCCTGGCGGCGCAGCTCGTCGGCGATCATCGGCGGCTGGGTGCGGATCGTGCTGACCACGGTCACCCGCAGGCCGCGCCGCTGCAGCGCCTCGGTCAGGCGCCGGAAGTCGCCGTCGCCCGAGAACAGGACCAGGTGGTCAAGATACTGCGCCATCTCCATGGCGTCGACCGCCAGCTCCATGTCCATGTTGCCTTTGAACTTGCGCCGGCCCGAGGCGTCGGTGAACTCCTTGAGCGGCTTCGTGACCACCGTATAGCCGTTGTAGTCCAGCCAATCGACCAGCGGCCGGATCGGCGAGTACTCCTGATCATCCAGCAATGCCGTGTAGTAGCACGCTCGCACCAGCCGCCCGGCCCGCGAAAAGGTATCGAGCAGCAGCCGATAGTCAATGTCGAAACCGAGCGCTCGCGCCGCCTGATAGAGATTGGCGCCATCGATCATTAGGGCGAAGCGGTCCTCTTCGCTGAGAATGTCCTCGATCACTGGGCAATTCATTAGGGTCAACCTCCGATGGTGTATCGGCTCACCCTACATAACGATGAGCCGCGCCTCTCAAGCCAGCCGCACCGGCCCCGACGCGCCGGTCGGCGGGAGTAGGTAAAGATGATCCTTATTGGTCTCGGTGGCAACCTGCCAAGCGCGGAATTCGGCCCGCCGCGCGCCACCCTCGAGGCCGCGCTCGGCGCGCTCGGCGCGGCCGGGGTCGCGATCCGCGAGCGCTCGCGCTGGTATCGGACGCGCCCGGTCCCGGACAACGGCCAGCCGTACTACGTCAACGGCGTCGCGCAGCTCGAGACCACGTTGCCAGCCCCGGACCTGATGGCGCTGCTGCTCGAGACCGAGCTGCGCTTCGGGCGCCGCCGCAGCCAGCGCTGGGCGCCGCGGTTGCTCGACCTCGACCTGCTGGCCTATCACGAGCATAGCAACTGGACCGGCCCGCCGCCGGCCGGCTGGCCGATCCTGCCGCACCCGCGCCTGCACGAGCGCGCCTTCGTGCTGACGCCGCTCGCCGAGATCGCGCCCGGCTGGCGCCATCCGGTCCTCGGCCGGACCGCGTCGGAGCTGCTGGCGGCCCTGCCGGCCGGGCAATTTGTCGCAGCGCTCGAGCCTCCCTCGGACGAAATCGGGGCCGGCTCGGTTGCAGGATCCCGGTCGACGCGCTAACTAACTGGCAAATCGTCGAATTGCCGCCGGAGTGCGCGCCCATGGCCAGAATCACCGTCGAAGACTGCGTCACCAGGATTCCCAACCGCTTCGAGCTCGTGATGCTCGCCGCGCAACGGGCGCGCGACGTCTCGGCCGGAGCCCCGCTCACGGTCGAGCGCGACAATGACAAGAACCCGGTGGTCGCGCTGCGCGAGATCGCCGACGGCACGGTTGATCTCGATCACCTGCGCTACGAGCTGATCCATGGCCTGCGCCGGCACGTCGAGATCGAGGATCAGCCGGACGACCTGATGATGGCCTATCAGGACCAGCCGATGGTCGAGCCGGTCGCCCAGCTTGCTGCCGGGCTCGAGTCGGAGCCCTACCCGGACCTCGGTAGCGCGCCGCAGCCGACGCTCGACGAGGGCGCGCCTTACGAGTAATCGGTGACCATGACCCCGCTGGGCGGAACGGTGGAGCCGGCGCCGTTGCCGGTCGGGGCGGCAGCGGCGATCGAGCTCGCGGCCCCGGCGCCGCCGCGCCGGGCGGTGATGCGCCAGTACGAGCTGGTCGAGCGGGTCAAGGCCTACGATCCGGGCGCCGACGAGGAGCTGCTCAATCGCGCCTACGTCTTTTCGCTGAAGGCCCACGGCGCCCAGCTGCGCGCCTCGGGCGACCCCTATTTCTCCCACCCGGTCGAGGTCGCCGGCATCCTGTCCGCGTGGAAGCTGGACAGCGCCTCGATCGCGACTGCGCTGCTGCACGACACGATCGAGGACACCGGCGTCACGCTCGCCGAGCTTGACCGGCTGTTCGGCGCCGAGGTCGCCCGCCTGGTCGACGGCGTCACCAAGCTCAGCAAGCTCGAGCTGCAGTCCTCCCACACCGAGCAGGCCGAGAACTTCCGCAAGCTTTTGCTCGCGATGTCGGAGGACATCCGGGTGCTGCTGGTCAAGCTCGCCGACCGGCTGCACAACATGCGCACGCTGCACTTTATCCAGAACGCCGACAAGCGCCGCCGGATCGCCGCCGAGACGATCGAGATTTACGCGCCGCTCGCCGAGCGCATCGGCATGCAGGCGCTCAAGGACGACCTCGAGGACCTGGCGTTCGGCGCGCTATGGTCCGACGCCCGTGAGTTCGGTCCGCAATCGTCTGGGCCAGCTGCGCAAGCACGACAGCAACCTGATCAAGCGGATCGTCGACGAGCTGCGCCAGACCTTGCACGACGCCGGGCTCGAGGCCGAGGTCTACGGCCGCGAGAAGACCCCGTTCTCGATCTGGCGCAAGATGAAGCGCAAGAACATCAGCTTCGAGCAGCTGTCCGACATCATGGCGTTCCGGATCACGGTCGACAGCGTGCCCAACTGCTACGCCGCCCTCGGCGTGATGCACGGCCGCTACGCGATGGTGCCGGAGCGCTTCAAGGATTTCATCAGCACCCCCAAGCCGAACGCCTACCGCTCGCTGCACACGACGATCTTCGGTCCCGAGCGGCGGCGCATCGAGGTCCAGATCCGGACCCGGGACATGCACGAGGTCGCCGAGATGGGCGTCGCCGCCCACTGGGCGTACAAGCAAAAGCGCGACCTGACCGACGGCCGGCAGTACCGCTGGGTGCGCGGCCTGCTCGACATTCTCGAGCAGGCGTCGGGACCGGAGGAGTTCCTCGAGCACACCAAGCTCGAGATGTTCCAGGACCAGGTGTTCTGCTTCACCCCGCGCGGCGACCTGATCGCGCTGCCCCAGGGCGCCACCCCGGTCGACTTCGCCTATGCCGTCCACTCCGAGGTCGGCGACGGCTGCATCGGCGCCAAGGTCAATGGCCGTCTGGTGCCGCTGCGCACCCGCCTCAACCATGGCGACCAGGTCGAGGTCATCACCAGCAAGAACGCGTCGCCCTCGCCGGCCTGGGAGCGGTTCGTGGTCACCGGCAAGGCGCGCTCGCGGATCCGCCGTTTTCTCCGCACCCGCCAGCGCCACGACTTCATTGCCCACGGCCGCGAACTGCTCCAGCGCGCCGGCCAGAAGGATCGGCTCGCGATCGGCGACAAGCGGCTGGATGCGGTGATCGAGGGGTTGCACCAGAAGTCGGTCGACGACCTGCTGGCGGCGATCGGCGAGGGCGCGCTCGGCGTCCGGGTGGTGATCGAGGCGCTGCGCCGCGACCAGCAACCGGCGGCGCCGGCAAGCACCGCCGCCGAGGCTGATGCCAAGGTCGTGCCGCTGCGCCGGCCGCGCCCGAGCCCGGCGCCGGACGGCCGCGAGGGCCTGATCAGCGGCCTCTTGCCGGGCATAGCGATCAGCTTTGCCGGCTGTTGTCATCCGATTCCGGGCGATGCGATCGTCGGCGTGGTCCGCACCGGTCGCGGCGTCGCGATCCATCGCAGCGACTGCCCGGTCCTCGGCCGCAAGGCCGACGATCCCGAGCGCTGGCTGGATCTGGGCTGGAACCCGGCGGCCAAGGACGCCAAGGCGGTCGCCCGCCTGCAGATCATGACCACCAACCAGCCGGGCAGCCTCGGCTCGCTCAGCACCGTGATCGGCAAGCAGGCCGGCAACATCGTCGACCTGCGGTTCGGCAGCCGGACGCCCGAACTGTACGAGATCATTCTCGACATCGAGGTCGACAACCGCGATCACCTGGAACGGATCGTGGCCACGCTGCGCGCCACCCCAGTGGTGAGCTCGGTCGAGCGCACCCAGGGATAGGGTCTGCACTGCCTCGCCGGGGCGCGCTCCGTCCCGGCGCCGCGAGCGCTGCTGCGCCAACTCCGCCGGCGACCGTGGTCGGACGCGGGCGATCATCAGTTCTTAACCAGCGCCAACCCAGATTGCGCGCCATGTTCCGCCGCCGGCATCCGATCTCCTTCTGGCGCCGCTTGCACCGCTGGCTGTGGCCGCACATGGGCTGGCGCCGGCTGGGCATCTACCTGGCCAGGCGCCTGACCCGCCTGCCTGGCACGCCGCACAGCATCGCCGCCGGCTTCGCCTGCGGCACGGCGATCTCGTTCACCCCGTTCCTGGGCCTGCACACGGTGCTGAGCGTCCTGCTCGCGTTCCTCGTGCGCGGCAATTATCTGGCCGCGGTGGTCGGCACGCTGGTCGGCAATCCCTGGACTTTTCCGTTCCTCTGCGTGGCGAGCATCAAGCTCGGTCACGTCCTGCTCGGCGGTGCGCCGCCGGCGACCGAGGCGTTCCAGGCGTCCGATTTCGGCAGCCTGTTCGACGGGCTCGGCGCCCTGATCTGGCCGATGACCGTCGGTGGCGTGACGCTCGGCGCGCTCGCCGGGCTCGCGGTCTACTTCCCGGTGGTCCACATGGTGACCGCCTACCAGACCGCCCGCCGCGAGCGCCGGGAACGGCGTCGGGCGGAGCCTCGCGCCAAGCTCGACCTGGCCCCGTCCGGGGCCTCGCCGGATATTGGCGCGTCGTAATCTCACCCTGGTCAGCGCGGCCGGCGCCGCCTATAAGCTGGCGGCCGTTCGAGATGACCAGGAAGCGGTCCGATGACGCGCTCTTTGAGCCAGCGATGAGTCCTGCGCGCGCGACGTCGCCGGAGCACCGGCCCCGAGCGACCGGGGGCGGCCGCCGGCGCCAGGCCCGGCGATGATTCTCGGCGTCGGCACCGACCTGATCGACATCCGCCGGATCGAGCGCACCCTCGAGCGCTTCGGCGAGCGCTTCCTCGCCCGCGTATTCACCGCCGCGGAGCAGGCCCGGGCCGAGCGCCGGCGCGACCGCGCGGCCGCCTACGCCAAGCGCTACGCGGCCAAGGAAGCCTGTGCCAAGGCGCTGGGCACCGGCTTTCGCCAGGGCGTGTACTGGCGCGACATCGGAGTCGAGAATCGGCCCTCCGGGCAGCCGCTGCTGCGCCTGACCGGCGGCGCTGCGGCGCGTCTGGCGGCGCTGACGCCGGCCGGCATGACGCCGCGGATCGATCTCAGCCTGACCGACGAGCCGCCGTTCGGGCAGGCGGTCGTGATCATCAGCGCGACCACCGGCGAGCACGGCCTGACCGCGCCCAGATGACGGGACGTTCACTTTACGGCCGAAGGCGTTGGTTAGTGTCCGGCGATGAAGGAAGTTCTGTGCTGATTTCTTACCAGCCCGAGCATGTCCGTGCCCCGATCAGCGCCCTGGCCATGCGCCGCAGCTGCCGGCGCCGCCGGCGTTGGGCCGCATCGCCGGGCGGACTGCGGCGGTGAGGAAGCAGGTGGCGGTCGCGCGCACCCGGTCCAAGGGCTTTTGGGAAACCGCGCGCACGCTGATCTACGCGGTCGCGATCGCGCTCGCGGTCCGGACCTTCCTCTACGAGCCGTTCAACATCCCGTCCGGCTCGATGAAACCGACGCTGCTGGTCGGCGACTACCTGTTCGTGTCCAAGATGGCCTATGGCTACAGCAAGTATTCGCTGCCGTTCGGCCTGCCGCTGTTCGAAGGCCGGATCATCGGCGCGCTGCCGGAGCGCGGCGACGTCGCCGTGTTCAAGCTGCCCTCGGACAACTGCACCGACTACATCAAGCGGATCATCGGCCTGCCCGGCGACAAAATCCAGGTCCGGGAGGGCATTCTCTACGTCAACGGCGTGCCGGCGGAGCGCGTGCGGCTGGAGGACTTTTACGACGACGACGGCACCGGCGCAAGGGCCGCTGCCGCGCTACCGGGAGACCCTGCCGATGGCCGCAGCTATACCATCCTGGACGAGGGCCCAGGGCGCGTTCGACAAGACCCGGGTCTTTGAGGTGCCCGCCGGGCCATGTCTTCGCGATGGGCGACAATCGCGACAACTCGCAAGACAGCCGGACCGACAGCGTCGGCTTCATCCCGGTCGAGAACCTGATCGGGCGGGCCGAGATCATCTTCTTTTCGACCAACGGCAGCGCCCGTCTGTGGGAGATCTGGAACTGGCCCGCCACGATCCGCTTCCGCCGGCTGTTCAACGTGATCGAGTGAGCGGCGCACGGCCGGCGCTGAGCGCGGCCGCGGCCGCGCTCGAGGCGCGCCTCGGCCACCGGTTCGCCGACCCCGCCCTGCTGCGCGAGGCGCTGACCCACAGCAGCGCCGCCGAGCGCGCCGGGCGCCGGGCGCGCAGCAACGAGCGCCTGGAGTTCCTCGGCGACCGGGTGCTGGGCCTGGTGATCGCGGACCTGCTGATCCGACGGTTCCCGAACGAGGGCGAGGGCGGGCTGACGCGCCGCCATGCCGCCCTGGTGAACGGCGCGATGCTCGCCGAGGTCGCGGCCGAGATCGGGCTCGGCGACTGCCTGATCCTCGCCCGCAGCGAGGACGACGCTGGCGGCCGGGGCAAGCCCGCGACGCTCGCCGACGGTCTCGAGGCGCTGATCGGGGCGCTCTTTCTCGATGGCGGCCTGGCGCCGGCTGCGGCGCTCGTCGAACGGCACCTTGGCCCGCGCCTCACGGCGATGCGAGCACCGCCGCGGGACCCCAAGACCGCACTGCAGGAATGGGCGCAGGGCCGCGGCCTGGCGCTGCCCGAATACCGCGTGGTCGAGGTCGCCGGGCCGGCGCACCAGCCCCGCTTCGAGGTCAGCGTCCAGGTTCGTGGCCGGCCGCCGGCGAGCGCGGTCGCCGGCTCCAAGCGGGCGGCCGAGCGAGCAGCGGCGGCGCGGCTGCTGGGCGCGCTCGCGACCGAGCTTGAGCCGAGCGATGGCTGAGGGCGAGCCGAACGCGGCCCGGCGCTGCGGCTTTGTCGCGCTGCTGGGTGCGCCCAACGCCGGCAAGTCGACCCTGCTCAACCGGCTGGTCGGCACCAAGGTCTCGATCGTGACCCCCAAGGTCCAGACCACCCGCCGGCGGATCCTGGGCATCACGGTCAGGGGCGGGGCTCAGCTGGTCTTCGTCGATACCCCTGGGATCTTCGCCGCACGCCCGGGAAAGCCGCTCGAGCGGGCGCTGGTCAAGGCCGCCTGGCGCGGCGCCGAGGACGCCGATCTCGCGCTCCTGGTGGTCGACGCCAGCCGAGGCCTGGACGCCGACAGCCGGACGATCCTGGACGGGCTGCGCGCGCGCCGCACCCGGGCTGCGCTCGTGATCAACAAGCTCGACCTGGTGGCGCCGCCGGCGACCTTGCCGCTGATCCGCGAGCTCGACCAGAGCGGCCGCTTCGAGCGCGTGTTCATCGTCTCGGCGCTGACCGGCGATGGCTGCGACGACCTGCTCGCCTGGCTGCTCGAGGCGCTGCCCGAAGGCCCCTGGCTGTTTCCCGAGGACCAGCTCTCCGATCTGTCGCAGCGGGCGATGGCGGCCGAGATCACCCGCGAGCAGCTGTTCCTCCAGCTGCACCAGGAGCTGCCCTACAGCCTGACCGTCGAGACCGAGGGCTGGACCGCGAGCGTCGACGAAAGGGAGATTCGGATCGACCAGACGATCTACGTCCAGCGGGCGAGCCAGAAGGCGATCGTGCTCGGCAAGGGCGGCCGCCAGATCAAGGCGGTGGGCCAGGCCGCGCGCGCCGAGCTGGAGCGGATCCTGGATGCCCGGGTGCACCTGTTCCTCTACGTCAAGGTGCGCGAGAACTGGCCGCTCGACCCGGAGCGCTACCGGGAGCTCGGCATCGACTACCCGGGCTGACGCCGGTGCAGTGGCAGGATGAAGGCATCGTGCTGGCGGCGCGCCGGCATGGCGAGAGCGCGGCGCTGCTCAGCGTGTTCACGCCCGCGCAGGGCCGGCACGCGGGTCTGGTACGCGGCGGCGCCGGCCGGCGCGCCCGCTCGAGCTACGAGCCCGGCAACCGCCTGCGCCTGACCTGGCGGGCGCGGCTCGCCGACCAGCTCGGCAGCTTCAGCGCCGAGGTCGAGGCGGCGGTCGCGGCCCGGCTGCTCGACGACCCCGATCGGCTGGCGGGGCTCGGCGCGGCCTGCGCGCTGCTCGAGGCGGCGCTGCCCGAGCGCGCCCCGCATCCCCAGCTCTACGCCGCGTTCTACGACTGGATCGATCTGCTGCGCCGCGAGCGCTGACTGGCTGGAGCGCTACGTCCGGTTCGAGCTGGGCCTGCTCGCCGAACTCGGCTTCGGGCTCGATCTTTCGGCCTGCGCGGTGACCGGCGCGGCGACCGATCTGGTCTACGTCTCGCCGCGCACCGGTCGCGCCGTCAGCCGCGGCGGTGCCGGGCCTACGCCGACCGCCTGCTGCCGTTGCCGGGCTTTCCTGCTCGGCCAGGGGCCGGCCGATCCGGCCGCAGCTCCGGGCCGGCCTGCGCCTGACCGGCGCGTTCTTGCGCCGCCACCTGTTCGATGCCAGCGAGCGGCCGATGCCGAGCGCGCGCGAGCGGCTGGCGCGCCGGCTCGCCTCGCCGCCGGTTCACCAGCTGCGTGAGGGGCCATGTCGAGCCTGCCCGCACCCGCCGGGGTCGAGCCGATCCCGTTCGCCGACGCGCTGAGCCAGCGCTACCTCGCCTACGCGCTCTCGACCATCACCGCGCGCTCGCTGCCGGACGTGCGCGACGGGCTGAAGCCGGTCCAGCGCCGTGTGCTCTACGCGATGCTCAAGCTCCGGCTCGACCCGGACGCCGGCTACAAGAAGTGCGCCCGCGTGGTCGGCGACGTGATCGGCAAGTACCATCCCCACGGCGAGGGCGCGATCTACGACGCGATGGTGCGGCTGGCCCAGGACTTCGCGCAGCGCTACCCGCTGGTCGACGGCCAGGGCAACTTCGGCAATCTCGACGGCGATAATGCCGCCGCGATGCGCTACACCGAGGCGCGCCTGACCGAGGTCGCGCGCGCGCTGCTCGACGGCATCGACGAGGACACGGTCGACTTCCGCCCGACCTACGACGGCAGCGACGAGGAGCCGGTCGTGCTGCCGGCGGCGTTCCCCAACCTGCTCGCCAACGGCACCAGCGGCATCGCGGTCGGCATGGCGACCAACGTGCCGCCGCACAACGCCGGCGAGCTCTGCCAGGCGCTGTGCCATCTGCTGGACGACCCGGACGCCTCGAGCGAGACCTTGCTCGCGCACGTCAAGGGGCCCGGATCTGCCGACCGGCGGCGTGCTGGTCGAGCCGTTCGTGAGCCTGGCCGAGGCCTACCGGAGCGGCCGCGGCAGCTTCCGGCTGCGCGCCCGCTGGCAGCGCGAGGACCTCGGCCACGGCCAGTACCAGATCGTGGTCACCGAGATGCCCTATCAGGTGCAAAAGGCGCGCCTGATCGAGCGGATCGCCGAGCTGCTTGACGCTGCGCAAGCTGGCGCTGCTCGCCGACGTGCGCGACGAGTCCGCCGAGGAGGTGCGCCTCGTGCTGGTGCCGAGGGCGCGCACCGTGCCGGCCGAGCTGCTGATGGAGCAGCTGTTCCGCCAGACCGACCTCGAGGTCCGGCTGCCGCTGAACCTGAACGTCCTCGACGCCGAGGGCGTGCCCCGGGTCATGAGCCTGGCTCAAGTGCTGAGCGCGTTCCTCGACCACCGGATGGTCGTGCTGATCCGGCGCTCGCGCTTCCGGCTCGGCAAGATCGCCGACCGCCTGGAGGTGCTCGCCGCCTACCGGATCGCCTACCTGAACCTCGACGAGGTGATCCGGATCATCCGCGAGGAGGACGAGCCCAAGGCCCGATTGATGCAGGCTTTCGATCTGTCGGAGGTCCAGGCCGAGGCGATCTTGAACATGCGCCTGCGCAACCTGCGCCGGCTCGAGGAGCAGACCCTGGCCAAAGAGGAGCGCGCAGCTCAGGGCCGAGCAGCGGGAGCTCGACCGGTTGCTCAAGCGACGAGGCCAGGCGGCGTGAGCGCCTGAAGGCCGAGATCGAGGCGACCCGCGCCAAGTTCGGCGATGGCCCGCTCGGGCGGCGGCGGACGCTGCTGGCCGAGCTGCCGCTGCTCGATGCCGAGGCGCTCGAGGAGCCGGTCGAGCGACAGCCGGTGACCGTGGTCTGCTCGCGCCAGGGCTGGATCCGGGTGCTGCGCGGCCACCTCGAGGACGAGGCCGAGCTGAAGTACAAGGAAGGCGACGGCGAGCGCTTCGTGTTCAAGGCCGAGAGCACCGACCGGCTGCTGCTGATCAGCAGCGATGGCCGCGGCTACCTGGTGCCGGTCGAGCGCCTGCCGGGCGGCCGCGGCCAGGGCGAGCCGCTGCGGGTCCACATCGAGCTCGCGCGCGGCGCCGAGCCGGTGAGCGCTCGCGGTCCATCGCCCGGACGGCAGGGTCCTGCTGGCCTCCAGCGCGGCGCGCGGGTTCATCGCCGAGGAGCAGGCGATCGCCGCCCAGAACCGGACCGGCAAGCAGGTCTTCAATCTCGATCAAGGTGAGCGCCTGGCGGTCGCGGTGCCGGCCGAGGGCGACCACGTCGCGACCATCGGCAGCAACCGCAAGCTTTTGATCTTCCCGCTCGAGCAGCTGCCGGTGATGGCGCGTGGCAAGGGCGTGCTGCTCCAGCGCTATCGCCAGGGCGAGCTTGCTGATGCGCTGGTGCTCAAGCTCGCCGAGGGGCTCAGCTGGCCGGCCGCCAAGGGCACGCGGACGGTTGTCGACCTCGCGCCCTGGCTCGGCCGCCGCGGCCAGGCCGGGCGCATGCCGCCGCACGGTTTTCCAAGGAGCAACCGCTTCAGCGGCTGAGCCGCCTTTCGCTTGTGCCGCCCGCGCGCCTAATCCAGGTAATGCGGCTCGGGGCGGCGCTGCAGGTCGTCGTAGTGGACCAGGACCGGCTCGCCGAGCGGGCAGGGCTGGCCGGCGCGGAACGCCCATTCGCCCCGGTCGCAGTTGCCGGCGATCACGTAGCCGTTCAGATAGAAGCGCCGCTCCAGGCCCGAGCGGTTCGGCCCCGAGCCGTGGATCAGGTTCAGATGCCAGAGCGCCATGTCGCCAGGCTCCAGGACCAGGTCGACCTTGGCCGCCGGGTCGAGCCCCAAAGCTCGCAGGTCTTGGTCGTCGAGCGCGCGGTCCATGACCCGGCCGGCGCCCTCGAAGCCGAGCTCGCCGAGCTTGTGGCTGCCGGCGAGGATCGTCATCGCGCCGTTATCGGACCCGTGGCGGTCGACCGCGATCCCGGTCTGGACGTAGGAGTGCCCCGGGTCGCGATAGGCCGCCCGCGGCCGCCGGAAGCGGATGTCCTGGTGATAGCCGAACTCGACGCCGGTGGCGCCCGGCGGCTTCCAGTGCATCTGGTTGATGATCTGCTTGAGGTCGCGCCCGAGCAGCGGCTCGAGGATCGAGAGCGTGCGCGGGTCGGTGCGGTAGCGGGCGAGCACCGGCTCGAAGTAGGCCGGCCACTGCACCATGCGCACAATCCGGCCGAGCCTGGCGTCGTCGCCGAGCCGGAACAGCACATTTTGATGGCGGTAGCTGGCGCGGTGGCGCAGGCCCTGGGCGTAGACCCGATCGAAAGCGGCGGCA
The DNA here is from genome assembly GCA_963840925.1 of uncultured Alphaproteobacteria bacterium. Classification (GTDB taxonomy): domain Bacteria; phylum Pseudomonadota; class Alphaproteobacteria; order Geminicoccales; family Geminicoccaceae; genus DATAOG01. The sequence continues at coordinate 13,697 of CAWJAY010000004.1, read as the reverse complement.
AGCTCCCGGACCTCGGCCGGCCCGAACACGCCCTTGACGATGGCGTAGCCCTGCTCGCGATACTGCTCGAGGTAGGCGCGATCCATCCGGGTCTCCCCGCAAGCCGGGCGAGCGGACATCGCCCATCCCGTTCGATCGCTTACCAGACGCCCGTTAACAACCCTCAATGCCAACCCCGGCCGCCGACCGGGCGGTCGCAAAGGCCGCGCGTCTACTTTGCAGCCGCTTGTCACTTTAACTTGAACTATCGGATTAAATACATGCGGCTATGAAATGCGCGAAAGCGTCATTCGGGTTGAGCAGGTCGAAAGAAGTTCCTCGAATTGGCCCTTGACCTGCCGGGCAACCCCCGCCTAAGAATCGCGCACCCAGAAGTTCCCGACAAAAAAGAGCGCCGGACCCGAGGGCCCGGCGAATTCATCAGGGAGGCTTAACGTCTGGGAGACGTGAGGATCAAAGATCCCCAAACTTCAGGCATCGCACCTGAAGCACGAGACTGGCCTCTTCAGGGACAGAGCCCAATCCCGCCGCAGCAGGGACTGCGGAAAGGCCGTCCTTGCTGCAATGCACAATATAGTGGGATGACAGGCGCCCGACCAGAGCCTTGCTGCATGGCTGCCATGAATTTTTGCAACGCTGTGGCTTGGTTACCACACTGCCTGCTCGGCCAACTTGCGCAACAGGAAATCGCGGAAGACGCTGACTCGTTTGGACGCCCGCATTTCTTCGGGATAAACGAAGTAGGCATCGAAGGTCGGGCCGTCCAGATCGGGCAGCACCCGGACCAGACGGCGCGAGCCCGAACACAGGTAATCAGGCAAAGAGGCCACACCTAATCCCCGTTCGGCGGCGCGGACCATGCCGTAGACGTTGTTGATCAGCAGGCTCGGGCGGCGCGGCGGTCGCCGGCCTCCTCGGCGCGCCCAGCGATCAGCACCCAGTTCAGGCTCGGCACCGGCGCCGGCGTCGCCTCGCTGCCGTAGACGATCAGGCGATGGCGGTCGAGGTCGTCGGCGGTGGCGAGCCCCGGCGCGCCTCGAGATACTCGGGTGCGGCGTAGAGATGGGTGTGCACCGTCATCAGCCGCTTCTGGATCAGGTCGGGCTGGCGCGGCGGGCTCAGCCGGATCGCCACGTCGGCCTCGCGCATGCTGAGGTCGAGCTCGGCGTCGATCACGATCAGCGACACTGTGATGTCCGGGTAGAGCTCGAGAAACTCGCGCAGATGCGCGGTCAGCCAGACGGTGCCGAAGCCAACGGTGGTGTTGATCCGGAGGTGGCCGGCCGGATGGTCCTTGGCCTCGTCGAGGCGGGTCTCGACCGTGGCCATGCGGTCGGCGATCTCCTGGGCGGCCTCGAGCAGGATCTCGCCCTGCTCGGTCAGCACGAGGCCGCGGGCGTGACGGTGGAACAAGGATGTGCGCAGATCCTCCTCCAGCGCGCCGATCTGGCGGCTGATCGCGGACTGGCTGAGGCCCAGCGACTCGGCGGCGCGCGTGAAGCTGCCCGCCTCCGCGACGCCCCGGAACACCCGCACGCGGTCCCAGTCGATCATCCGCCGCCCGCGCCGCTCAAGCGCCCATAGCTGGCCACGGCCGGCCTCTCGGCCTCGATCCCGGCCAGGAACTTCTCGGCCTCGAGCGCCGCCATGCAGCCACTGCCGGCCGCGGTCACCGCCTGGCGGAAGATCCGGTCCTGGACGTCGCCGGCAGCGAACACCCCCGGCACGCTGGTCCGGGTGCTGTCGGCCTCGGTGATCACGTAGCCGCCCTCGTCCATCGCCAGCTGGCCTTTGACCAGCGCGGTCGCGGGGTCGTGGCCGATCGCGATGAACACGCCCTCGACCGGCAGCTCGCTCAAGTGCCGCGCCGGACGTCGCGCAGGCGCAGGCCGGTGACCGCATGCGGCTGGTCCTGCCCGACAATCTCTTCGACCACGCTGTGCCAGATGATCGTGACCTTGGGATTGCGGAACAGGCGCTCCTGCAGGACCTTCTCGGCGCGCAGCTCGCCGCGGCGGTGGATCAGCGTCACCCGGCTCGCCATCTGGCTGAGATAGAGCGCCTCCTCGACGGCGGTGTTGCCGCCGCCGACCACCGCCACAGTCTTGCCCCGGAAGAAGAAGCCATCGCAAGTCGCGCAGGCCGAGACGCCATGGCCGGCGAACGCCTTCTCGCTCGCCAGCCCCAGCCAGCGGGCCTGGGCGCCGGTCGCGAGGATCAGGGTTTCGGCCAGGAGCGCTCGCCGCCATCGGTGCGGCAGGCGAACGGCCGGCGGCCGAGGTCGACCTCGGTCACGGTGTCGAACACCAGCTCGGCGCCGCAGTGGGTCGCCTGGGCCGCCATCTGCTCCATCAGCCAGGGCCCCTGGATCACCTCGGCAAAGCCCGGGTAGTTCTCGACGTCGGTCGTGATCGAGAGCTGGCCGCCGACGCTCAGGCCCTGGATCAGGACCGGCTGCAGATTGGCTCTGGCCGCGTAGATCGCCGCGGTGTAGCCAGCGGGCCCGGACCCGATGATCAGCACCTTGCACTGGCGCGACGCCATGGCTCGACCTTTGCTGGGCTTGGCTGCGTAGATTTAAGAAGTCACACGCGCTGGCGCCACTGCCGGGCGGCTGGCTGCGCTGATCGGTCCCGACAGCCGGGCCCGGATCGCCTCGGCCACGGCTGCGGCCGGGTTGAGCGGCGGCGGGCAACGCTCGGGCCAGGCGCTGCCGAGCGGCCGCAGATGACCGGCCGCCTCGAGCGCGGCGTGCAGCCGGGCGAGCTTCGCCGCAACCCCTGCGGCCGGGCGGAACAGGAACACTGGCCCGCCGGTCGCGCAGGCTTCGGTGCACATCGAGGCCGAGTTCGCGGTCACGATGATCGCATCCGCAGTGCCGAGCAGGCCAAGGTAGGGATTGTCGGCCGCGGGCGCAAAGGTGTGGAGCAGGTGCGGCGCCTCGAGCGCGGCCGCGAGCGAGCGGGCGCAGGCGGCGCCGGTGCGCCGGCTCGTGGTCACCAGCAGGCTGCCACCCCGGCCGCGGGCGAGCCGGCTCGCCTGCTCTCCAAGCGCGGCCGCATCGGCGCTGGTGAACCGGACGCGCCGATTGCTGCCGCCGACCAGGCACGCGATCCGGGGCCGCGGCAGCCCGGCGAGTCGCGGCGCGAGCGCGGCCGCCGCCTCGGCCAGGCGCTCAGGCGTGATCCGATGCGGCGCGCCCAAGGTGCGGATCAGCCGCGGCCCCTCAGCCACCCGGTCGTGCGCCGGCACGGCGATCAGGTCGAGGTCACGCGCCGAGCCGGGCCACATCAGCTGGACCAGGAACGCGGCCGGCGCGCGACGCTTCAGCCAGCGCGCCACGGGCAGGCTGCGCCGGCCAGCGGCGATCACGAGCTCTGGCCAGGGCGGCCGGAGGCCGGCGCGCGCGGCCGCGGTCAGGCCGCCCAGCGAGGCCCCGAGCAGCTCGTTGGGCATCCGGGCAAGCGGGCCGAAGGCAAGCGCCTTGAGCGTAAACGGCCAGCCCAGCGCCTCGGCCACCGCCAGCACCTGATTGCGGTTGCCCGGCCGGTCGTCGGCGAGCGCCCACGTCCTGGGCGGCGGCGTGCCTCGGTCGGGGCGATCAGCGGGCGCGGATCTCGCCGGGATAGGCGACCTCGAGGATCTCGAAATAGCGGGTGCCCCGGGGTGTGGGCACCTCGACCGTATCGCCGGCCTCGCGACCGATCAGGGCGCGCCCGAGCGGCGCGCTGATCGACAGCAGGCCGCGCTGGATCTCCGCCTCGTCGGGCCCTACCACCTGGTAGACGACCTCCTCCTCGGTCTCCTCATCGACCAGCTTGACCTGGGCGCCGAACTGGACGGTCGAGCCGCCCTGCTGGCTGATGTCGATGATTTCGGCCCGGGCGAGCCGGTCCTCGAGCTCGAGCAGCCGGCCTTCAATGAAGCTCTGGCGTTCGCGCGCTGCATGGTACTCGGCGTTCTCCGACAGGTCGCCGTGCTCGCGCGCCTCGGCGAGCGCCTTGATCACTGCCGGACGCTCGTCGTTCTTCAAACGCTTCAGCTCTTGCTCGAGCCGCGCGTAGCCGCCCGAGGTCATCGGAATCCTGTTCGTCATCGGTGACCATCACACACGTCTGGAGGCGCTGCAGACGTCTCGTCCGAAGCCGGGTGCCTTGCTAGTTCATTCGTCGATAATAGGATTGCAAGGGAGCCACTGCAAGCTCGCGCTCGGCGAGCGTGACGATTGCCTGGACGACCGCGCGGGCGCCGGCCACGGTCGTGTAGTAGGGCACCTTGTGGACCAAAGCGGCACGCCTGAGCGCGTAGCTGTCGGCGATCGCGCGCTGGCCTTCGGTGGTGTTGATGACCAGCGCGATCTGGCCGTCCTTGATCCGGTCGACGATATGCGGCCGGCCCTCGAACACTTTGTTGATCGGCAGGACCTCGATGCCGGCGGCCCGCAGATGAGCGGCGGTGCCGCTGGTCCCGATCAGCCCGAAGCCATACGCCAGCAGACGCCGGCCGAGCTCGATCATGGCCGGCTTGTCGTGGTCGCGCACCGAGATGAAGACCATGCCGCGGCCGGGCAACTGGTTGCCGGCGCCGAGCTGGGACTTGGCGAATGCGGCCCCGAAATCCTGGTCGAGCCCCATGACCTCGCCGGTCGACTTCATCTCCGGGCCGAGCAGGGAATCGACGTTGGGAAAGCGGGCGAACGGGAATACCGCCTCCTTGACCGCGACATAGTCCGGCGGGCACTCGGTCAGATCGAAGCCGGCAAGGCTCTCGCCGGCCATTACCCGGGCCGCGATCTTGGCGATCGGCCGGCCGATCGCCTTGGCGACGAACGGCACCGTGCGCGAGGCGCGCGGGTTGACCTCGAGGATGAACACCTCGCGGTCCTTGACCGCCATCTGGACGTTCATCAGGCCGCGGACCGCGAGCGCGCGCGCCAGCACTTCGGCCTCGCGCCGGATCTCGGCCAGGATCTCCGCGCGCGAGGGAATGCGGCGGCAGCGAGCAGGCGCTGTCCCCGGAATGGATGCCGGCCTCCTCGATGTGCTCCATGATGCCGGCGACGAACACCCGCTCGCCGTCGGCGAGCACGTCGACGTCGACCTCGATCGCGTCCTGCAGATACCGGTCGATCAGAATCGGCCCGAGCTCTCTCAGCTTGCCGGCCTGGGCCATGAACTGGGCGACCTCGGCCGCGCTGTGGACGATCCGCATCGACTGGCCGCCGAGCACGTAGGACGGCCGCAGCACGACCGGGAAGCCCAGCCGCTCGGCCTTGGCCACGGCCTCGGCCGGGTCGGTGCAGATGGCATTCGCCGGCTGACGCAGCCCGAGCCGGTGGAGCAGCTTCTGGAAGCGCTCGCGGTCCTCGGCCAGATCGATCGCGTCGGGCGAGGTGCCGAGGATCGGCACGCCGGCGTCGGCGAGCGGGTGCGCAAGCTTGAGCGGCGTCTGGCCGCCGAGCTGCACGATCACGCCCAAAAGCTCGCCCGCGCTCGCCTCGACCCGGACGATCTCGAGCACGTCCTCCGCGGTCAGCGGCTCGAAGTAGAGCCGGTCCGAGGTGTCGTAGTCGGTCGAGACGGTCTCCGGGTTGCAATTGACCATGATCGTCTCGAAGCCGGCCTCAGCGAGGCCGAACGCGGCGTGCACGCAGCAGTAATCGAACTCGATGCCCTGGCCGATCCGGTTGGGGCCGCTGCCCAGGATGATCACCTTGCGCCGCGCGCTGGGCCAGGCCTCGGATTCTGCCAGATCGCCCGCGGCGAGCCCCGCCTCGTAGCTACTGTAGAGATAAGGCGTGCGCGCCTCGAACTCGGCGGCGCAAGTGTCGACCCGCTTGAACACCGGATGGACGCCGAGCACCTCGCGGCGGGCCGCGACCGCGGCCTCCTCGAGGCCCGCGAGCGTAGCCAGGCGCGCGTCGGAAAAGCCCATCGCCTTGAGCTCGAGCAGGCCCTCGCCGTCATCCGGCAGGCCGTCCCGGCGGACCCGCTCCTCGGCGTGGACCAGCGCCCGGATCTGCTCCAGAAACCAGGGATCGTAACGGCAGGCGGCCTGGATCTCGCGCACGCCCAGGCCGGCGCGGAACGCCTGGGCGATCACCCGCAGCCGGTCCGGGGTCGGCCGGCCGAGGGCCGCCCGGAGCGCGTCCTGCGGCCGGTCGGGGTCGGCGAGCCCATCGAGCTCGACCTCGTCCAGTCCTTCCAGGCCGGTCTCGAGCGAGCGCAGCGCCTTTTGCAGCGACTCCTGGAAAGTCCGGCCGAGCGCCATGACCTCGCCGACCGACTTCATCGCGGTGGTCAGGATCGGCTCGGTCTCCGGGAATTTTTCGAACGTGAAGCGCGGGACTTTGGTCACGACGTAGTCGATCGTCGGCTCGAACGCGGCCGGGGTCACGCCGGTGATGTCGTTGGTGATCTCGTCCAGCGTGTAGCCGACCGCGAGCCTGGCCGCGACCTTGGCGATCGGGAAGCCGGTCGCCTTGGAGGCCAGCGCCGACGAGCGCGACACCCGCGGGTTCATCTCGATGATCACCATCCGGCCGTCGTCCGGATTGATCGCGAACTGGACGTTGGAGCCGCCGGTGTCGACGCCGATCTCGCGCAGGACCGCGATCGAGGCGTTGCGCATGCGCTGATATTCCTTGTCGGTCAGCGTCAGCGCGGGCGCGACCGTGATGCTGTCGCCGGTGTGCACGCCCATCGGGTCGACGTTCTCGATCGAGCAGACGATGATGCAGTTGTCGGCCCGGTCGCGAACCACCTCCATCTCGAACTCTTTCCAGCCCAACACCGACTGCTCGACCAGGACCTCGGCGATCGGCGAGGCGTCGAGCCCGGCCGCGACCACCTGCTCGAACTCCTGCTGATTGAAGGCGACCCCGCCGCCCCAGCCGCCCAGCGTGTAGCTCGGCCGGACGATCGCCGGCAGGCCGATCTCGGCGAGCGCGCGCGCGGCCTCGGACAGCGTGCGCACGACGACGCTTTTCGGCATCTCGAGGCCGATCCGCGCCATCGCGTCGCGGAACAGCTCGCGGTCCTCGGCCTTGGCGATCGCCTGCTGCGAGGCGCCGATCAGCTCGACCCCGTAACGCGCGAAGGTGCCGTTCTCGGCCAGCGTGCGCGCCATGTTGAGCGCGGTTTGGCCGCCCATGGTCGGCAGGCAGGCGTCCGGCCGCTCGCGATCGATGATCTTGGCGACCACCTCGGGCGTGATCGGCTCGATGTAGGTCGCATCCGCGAGCTCCGGGTCGGTCATGATCGTGGCCGGGTTCGAATTGACCAGGATCACCCGATAGCCCTCGGCCTTGAGCGCCTTGACCGCTTGGGTCCCGGAGTAGTCGAACTCGCAGGCTTGGCCGATCACGATCGGCCCCGCGCCGATCACCAGGATCGACGTGATGTCGGTGCGCCTGGGCATCAGGCGGCTCCGCCGCCGCCCTGAGACGGGCGCGCTACCTCTCCGGTGCCCCTTGCCGGGCACGGCGCCGCCCGGCAAGGATGGCGAACGAAAGGAAACGCCTTCATGACGAGCGCTCGATCAGCCGGACAAAGCGGTCGAACAGGTAGGCGCTGTCGTGCGGGCCGGGGGAGGCTTCGGGGTGGTACTGGACCGAGAACACCGGCCGGTCGCGCAGGCTCAGGCCCTCGAGCGAGCCGTCGAACAACGACACATGGGTCGCCTCGACGCCCTCGGGCAGGCTCTCGGGCCGGACCGCGAAGCCGTGGTTCTGGCTCGTGATCTCGACCTTGCCGGTGGTCAGGTCCTGGACCGGGTGGTTGGCGCCGTGGTGGCCGAACTTCATCTTCTCGGTCGAAGCCCCCAGCGCCAGCGCCAGCATCTGGTGGCCGAGGCAGATCCCGAACAAGGGCTTATCGCTGGCCAGCAGCTTCTTGATCTCGGGCACCGCGAAGGCGCCGGTCGCCGCCGGGTCGCCCGGCCCATTGGCGAGGAAAATGCCGTCCGGGGCCAGCGCCAGGATGTCCGCAGCCGAGGTCTGCGCCGGCACGACGGTCACGCGCAGGCCGTGGGACACCAGCGAGCGCAGGATGTTGCGCTTGATTCCGTAGTCGACCGCCACCACATGGTGCCGGCTCGCAGCACCCTCGCCGTAGCCGTCCGGGTAGTGCCAGACGGCGCCGGTCCAGCCGTACTGCTGGCGGCAGGACACCTCGGAGGCGAGATCCATGCCGATCAGGCCCGGCCACTCGCGGGCCAGCTTGGCCAGGCGGGCGGGGTCCGGCCCGTCCTTGGGATCGAAGCCCAGCGCTGCGGTCTGGGCGCCGGCGGTGCGCAGGTGCCGCGTCAGCCGCCGGGTGTCGACGCCGGCGATCCCGACCAGCCCCTGCCGCGCGAGCCAGCGGTCGAGATGCGCGAGGGCACGGTAGTTGGACGGATCCGTGATCGGCGCGCGCAACACGGCGCCGCGCGCCCAGCAGGTTGTGGCCTCGACGTCCTCGTCGTTGGTGCCGACATTGCCGATGTGCGGGAAGGTGAAGGTGATCAGCTGGCCGGCGTAGGAGGGATCGGTGAGGACCTCCTGATAGCCGGTCATGGCGGTGTTGAAGACCAGCTCACCGACGACCTCTGAGGGCGCGCCGAGACCCTGGCCGTGAAAGAGCGTGCCATCCGCGAGCACGAGGCTTGCGCTGGCCCGAGAGCGAACGGTAACGGTCATGGAAACAGCAGCTCGTAGCTTCGGAGCGCAGCTCGTCCGCCCGCGACGGTCGGCCGGCGACCGGGTGCGAGCGGCCGGACCTTACGCCACGGTTGAAAGAGCCGTCAAGCCGCCGGGCCAAGATGGTGCGCCCCGGCCGACTTGCGAGGTGTTAGTTGCGATGGTACTCGAACAGACAGACCTCACGAGGAGCGAGCTAGGTGGTACGCGAGCAGTTGAATGAGGCGCTTCGAACGGCCAACCAGACCGATGATCGGTGCGCGTTGGCGATCGTGCGCCTGATCCACGCAGCGCTCAAGGAGCGCGATCAGCAGTCGCGTAGTGAGGGCCACCCGGACGGCCTGTCAGAGCCGAGCTCCTGGCGATGCTGCAGGCGATGGTCGCCCAGCGCTGCGACAGCATCCGCCGCTACGAGGAGGCCGGCAGCTCGAGCTCGCCGCCCGCGAGGGCGAGGAGATCGAGGTGATCAAGCGTCTGTTGCCCCGGCAACTCGACGAGGCGGCCTGCACCGAGGCGGTCAGCCGGGTGATCGCCGATCTCGGGGTGGAGAAGCTCAAGGACACCGGACGGGTGATCTCCGAGCTCAAGCACCGCTACCCCGGTCGGATGGATTTCGCCAAGGCGCGCCGGATCGTCTGCCGGCAGCTCGGCTAGCGGCGGCGCCGCCCGAGCGCTGGACCGGCGCGAGGGGCGCGCCAGCCGACGCCCATTGACGGCGAGCAAGGGGTCGAGCACAAAAAGGCCACGAGGGCGTCAACCAAAGACTGAGCGGGCGCGTGCGGCATCGACAGCTCGACATCTTTTGGCCGCGCAGCGGGGGCCATGGCTGATCAGGCCGCCATCTCGCTCGAAGAGTTCAAGGCGCGCCTGCCGCTGATCGACATCGTCGGGCGCCACGTCCGCCTCACGCGCCGCGGCCGCGAGCACATCGGGCTGTGCCCGTTCCATCAGGAAAAGACGCCCTCGTTCACGGTCTCCGAGGTCAAGGGCTTCTATCACTGCTTCGGCTGCGGCCAGCACGGCAACGCCATCGATTTCGTGATGGCGCGCGAGGGTCTGGACTTCGGGCTCGCGATCGCCCGGCTGGCGGAGCTGACCGGCGTGCCGGCGCCGCGCGGGGCCGGCAGCGCCGAGGCGCCGGTCGACCGCACGCTCTACGCGGTCAACGAGGCCGCCGCGCGCTGGCTCGCCGGCCGGCTGGAGAGCCCTCAGGGTGCCGAGGCCGCGGCCTATCTGGCGCGGCGCGGGCTCGACCGGGCGACCATCCTGCGCTTCGGGCTCGGCTACGCGCCCGCCGAGCGCACCGCGCTCAAGCGCGCGCTCGAGGCCGAGGGCTACGGCGAGGCCTGCGCGATCGAGGCGGGCCTCCTGGTCAAGCCCGAGGATGGAACCCCGAGCTTCGACCGCTTCCGCCACCGCGTGATGTTCCCGATCCACGACCCGCGCGGCCGGATCGTGGGCTTCGGCGGCCGGGCGCTGGGCGACGCACGCGCGAAGTACCTGAACAGCCCGGAGACGCCGCTGTTCCGCAAGGGCGAGCTGTTCTACGGCCAGACGCTGGCCCGTCCGGCGGTGCGCGAGCGCGGCACGGTGATCGTCGCCGAAGGCTACATGGACGTGATCGCGCTCACTCGGCGGGCTTCGCCAACGCCGTGGCGCCGCTTGGCACCGCGATCACCGAGGCCCAGCTCGCGCTGCTGTGGCAGCTGGCCGACGAGCCGGTGGTCTGCCTGGACGGCGACGAGGCGGGGCTGCGCGCGGCCCACCGCCTGATCGAGCGGGCGCTGCCGGTCTTGAGCGCCGGCAAGTCGTTGCGCTTTGCCCTGCTGCCGCCCGGCCAGGACCCGGATTCAGCCTGCGGCGGCGCGGCCGGGATTTCCTCGCCAAGGTGATCGCGGAAGCGGTGCCGCTGCATGAGCTGCTGTGGAGCCGCGAGACCGCGACCCGCTCGCTGCAGGTGCCGCAGCAGCGGCTGGCGCTCGAGAAGCGCTTTCGCGAGCTTGCCGCGACGATCGCCGGACCGGACCCTGAGCCGGCTGTTTCTCAGATGCGTTCTTCAAGCGTCTGCAGCTGGCGGTCGGACGCCGCGACGGCGCGCCCGGACCGGGCCGGCCCTGATCGCCGGCGATGGCGGCCCGGGCGTCGGGGCGCGCCGTCTCGCCGATGGGGTCGCCGAGCCCGAGCTTGCGGCTGCCCGCCAACTGTTCGGGCCGGTCCTGGTCCATCCCGAGCTGCTGCACGAGGTCGAGGAGGAGCTGGCGGCGCTGGAATTCGCCGAGCCGGAGCTGGATTGCGCTGCATCAGACGATTCTTCGCTGGTACGGCGAGTCCGGCCACCTTGACCGGGACGGATTGAGGAACCACCTGTCGCGAGACCGGTTTTGCCGGGTTGGTCGAGCAGCTGGTGGCCCCGGGTCCGCAAACCGCATGGTTCTGCCAGGAGGAACTGCCAAGGGCGCGGTGCTTGAGGGCTGGCGTTCTGCATCGCTCAGCATCGTCGGTTTGCCGAGCGACGGGCCGATCGCGCACGCCGCGTCGGCCGCGATGGCCGAGCAGCGGGCCGATGCCGGAGCGCACGTCTTGGCCGTGAACCGGCTGATCAACCCGGTCGCGGCGGCGCGCCGCCGCGACCTCCCCGCGACGTCGGGAGCCTCCAGAGACCTGGGGGATGACGGTCGCAGCCCCGGTGCGCGGAGACTTCCGGCGCCCGGGCGGGATGGCGCACCCGGGGCAGCGCCGTCACGTGATCATGGGGCAGAGAGGAACGGCCGAATGGCGAAGACCCTGTCGCGACTGCGGCTTCGGCGCTCAAGCCGCCGCCGGGCAAGGGCGTGGCGGACAGCCCAGCCCAGGAGCTGATCGGCAACGTGCCTGCGCTCAAGCGCCTGGTCGCCCAGGCGCGCGAGCGCGGCTTCGTCACGCTCGACGAGATCAACGCCGCGCTGCCCGAGGAGGAGATCTCGCCCGACCTGCTCGACGAGCTGATCGCGATGTTCGAGCAGATGGGCATGAGCGTCGGCCGCGATGACGAGAGCGGCAACGGCGCCGGCGGGCCGAAGACTGATCTCGAGGGCGAGGGCGAGGAGCAAGAGGGCCCGGCCGCGATCGACGAGGAGGACCTCGGCCGGACCGACGACCCGGTGCGGATGTATCTGCGCGAGATGGGCACGATCGAGCTGCTCTCGCGCGAGGGCGAGATCGAGATCGCCAAGCGCATCGAGGCCGGGCGCAACACCGTGCTCGAGGCCTTGTGCGAGAGCCCGTTGACCATGCGCGCGATCATCAGCTGGCGCGACCAGATCGGCGAGGGCAAGGTCCTGCTGCGCGACGTGATCGATCTCGAGGCGACCTACGGCGGCACCGAGCCCCAGGGCGAGGACGCCGAGCCAGCCGAGCCGAGGCCGGACCGCCGAGCCGAGAACGGCGGTGAGGCGGCCGGGAGCGAGGCCGAAGCCGAGACCGAGACCGAGGACGAGGACGATTTCGACGAGGGCGCGCTGTCGCTCTCGGCCATGGAGGCCACGGTCCGGGACGGCGTGCTCGAGACCTTCGACCAGATCGCCGAGAGCTACGGGCGGCTGCGCGGCCTGCAGGAGCAGCGGCTGGCCAGCCTGCAGCACAACCAGCCGATCGATGGCGAGCTCGATCCGCGGTACGAGCAGGCGCGCAAGGAGGTGGTCGATCTGGTCAATCAGATCCACCTCAACCCGAACCGGGTCGAGTACCTGGTCGAGCAGCTGTACAAGGTCAACCGGCGCCTGAACGGCCTCGAGGGCAAGCTTTTGCGTCTGGCCGAGAGCTGCCGAGGTCCGGCGCGAGCCGTTCCTGCGCCACTATCGCGGTTTCGAGCTCGATCCCGAGTGGGTCGAACGCATGGCCGGGCACGGCACCGCGTGGACCAGCTTCGTGGTCCGCCACGGCCGCGAGATCGAGGTGATCCGCACCGACATCAGCGGCATCGCGAGCAGCACCGGGCTGCACATCGGCGAGCTGCGCCGGATCGTGGGCCTGGTCCAGAAGGGCGAGCGCGAGGCCAGCCGCGCCAAGAAGGAGATGGTCGAGGCCAACCTTCGCCTCGTGATCTCGATCGCCAAGAAGTACACCAACCGCGGCCTGCAGTTCCTGGACCTGATCCAGGAGGGCAACATCGGCCTGATGAAGGCGGTCGACAAGTTCGAGTACCGGCGCGGCTACAAGTTCTCGACCTACGCGACCTGGTGGATCCGGCAGGCGATCACGCGCTCGATCGCCGATCAGGCACGCACGATCCGGATCCCGGTGCACATGATCGAGACGATCAACAAGCTGGTCCGCGCGTCCCGGCAGATGCTGCACGAGTACGGCCGCGAGCCCACGCCCGAGGAACTCGCGACCAAGCTCAACATGCCGCTCGACAAGGTCCGCAAGGTCCTCAAGATCGCCAAGGAGCCGATCTCGCTCGAGACCCCGATCGGCGACGAAGAGGACAGCCACCTCGGCGACTTCATCGAGGACAAGAACGCGGTCCAGCCGGTCGAGGCGGCGACGCTCTCGAACCTGCGCGAGGCGACCACCCGCGTGCTGGCGACGCTGACCCCGCGCGAGGAGCGGGTGCTGCGGATGCGCTTTGGCATCGGCATGAATACCGACCACACGCTCGAGGAGGTCGGCCAGCAGTTCTCGGTGACCCGCGAGCGCATCCGCCAGATCGAGGCCAAGGCGCTGCGCAAGCTCAAGCACCCCTCACGCTCGCGCAAGCTCAGAAGCTTCCTCGACTCCTAAGGGGCCACGGACCCCGGCGCGAACGCTGCGCCGGCCCTGCCCGGACCACGCCCGCCCGATCGGCCGGCCGGCCAAGCGTGGCGCGTGGACCCGGCGCTGCGGCTGGTGGTCGGCTGATCTGGATCGTTCCTCCCGCTGGCTACGATCGGGGCCACCATGTGCCCGCCAAGCTGAACCGAGGCTGAACGGCTTGACGGGGCGTGCCGCACGCGAGAGGTTTCCGGCGCTGGGGCCCGTAGTTCAGCGGTCAGAACGCGCC
>CAWJAY010000003.1:0-70885 GCA_963840925.1 uncultured Alphaproteobacteria bacterium | reverse complement strand
AACCGCCCGGCCGCCCGCAAAGCCTGCCCGTCGGCGCCTGCTGCTGGGACGTTGGCCGCCACCCATCGTTTTCTGAAACCGGTGACCGCCTCGCCGACCTCGGCGAACTCGGCCGCCACCTGCTCGACGAACGCCCGGGCGGCATGTCCTTTGTGCTGGTCAGCAGCGAGCTTCAAGTGCCGGGCGAGAGCGTCGCCGCCGACCTGCCCATGCAGCTTCTCGAAGCAGCCGAGCCCTGCGCCGGCATCGGCCGGAATCTCGAGCAGGCGCATCGACTGCCCGGCGCGCCGTAGGCGCCCGATCTCGATCAGCTTGGCCAGCAACCCGACTTCGCCGGTGCTGAGGAACAACGTCCGCCAGGTCAGCGTCTCGCGCGCGGTCGCGTCCCGGCGCATCCGGGCTTTGCCGGCTTCATTGCCGAGCATGTATGCCAAGGCGTCGAGCACCCACGGCTCGGCCTGCCCGATCTCATCCAAAAACAGCAGCGCGTCGCAGCTGCCCCGGGCCAGCGCCTCGGCGGCGTTGGCGGTGGTCCGCCAGGATCGTTGGGGGGTGCCCCAGACCGAGGCCGCCGCCCCGCCCGATCGAAGTCTTGCCGGTGGAGCTCGCCCCGTGGAACTGGCAGCCGCCACTTTCCCTCTTGGGAGGGATACAGCAGCGCCGCTGCGAACGCCGACGCTGATCGCGAAGGCCAGCCGGGTGTTGCGGCCCGCGAGCGCGGCGACCTCGCTTTGCCAGCCGGCGAGATTACCGGCGAGGTCATACTGCGGCGCGACGCCGGGCGCTTTGAGGACGTTACCTCGGCATTTCCGCCGTAAATCTGATCGGGCAGCACGAAGGTCTGGCCGTGCCAGCCGGTCCGTTCGACGCAGCGCGCCCGACGCTCGGGACGCCACACGGTCAAGTAATTGTGCAGCGCGTCCCGCGCCGCCTTGCCTGGCGCCAGCTCGGCGCCAAGGGACAGCAGGCGCTCGCGATAGGTGACGCCGTCGCCCGCGAGCAGGCCCATCGGCATGGCCCAGATGTGCTCAATTCCATCGCGGTCGGGGATGCGCAGCAGCCGCCCCCAGCTCTCGCCGGCGACGTTCCTGGTCTCGGCCGCGACCACGATCGGCGAGGAGACCCACGCCCATTCGCTCTCGCCGTCTTTGTTCTCGGTCAGCCGATGCACGCCGGAGCTGTTGAGCTTAAAACTGCCTTGGACGGTGCTCGGGCCGCTCAATTCGGGCTGTTTCACACCGTTGCCGGCCGTGGGCGAGGCCGGTTCGGGCTGCTGAGCGAGCCGGGCCTTGAAGGCCGGCATCTCGATCAGCTCGCGCAGCTGTTCGGCCGTCCCCGCCGGCCGCGAGCCGATCGACGATGTCGCCCTTGGGCGGCAGATCGGGCAGCTCGACAACTTCGGATCGACTTCGCGACCGGCTTCAAGATCTCGCCGACCTTGCGGACGTGATCGCGGCCAGCATCATCGTTGTCGGGCAGCAGCACGACGTCGCGGTCGATGAAGTAGGGCGCGAAGCCGGGCCGAAACTTGCCGGCGCCGCCAGGGTTGCAGGTCGCGAGAAAGCCGAGATCGACGAGTTTATCGGCCTTTGCCTCGCCCTCCGCGATCAGGATCTGACCGTCCTCGGTGACCAGCTCCGTCAACCGGTACGGCATCAGCCTGACGCCAGCCATGCAGTCTTTCCCGGCGATGAATTTGCCGGTCGCCGGGTCGTAGCGCTCTTGATGATTCCGCTTCGGCTTGCCCGGGCAGTCTCGCCGCACCACGCAATAGACGGGCACGCCGTTGCGATCGAGGTAGATCCAGGTCCCGGTGACCTTGTACTTGCCGGCGGGCGGCTCACCGATCCCGAGCGCTTCGTGCAGCCAGCGGTAGGCGTCGGTGCCGTTGATGCCTTTCTCGCGCCGGATCAGATCGAGCATGCCGCCGCCAGCCTCGGCCTCGTGGTCATACCAGGTTCCGAGATTGCTGCCAGCAATCTCGACCGCGAGCGATCCCTTGCTGCCGTAGCGCATCTGGTTCTCGGTCGATAGTTCGGCGTTCGGCTCTCCGAGCAAGCTGCGCGCGATGGTCTCGGCGTGATCGGCGAAGGAGCCGGGAGGCTTGCCTCCCCATCCCCGGCGGTCATTCGGCGGCTCCTCGACATAAGCTTTCGACGCGATGGCCGGCGGCACTGCTCGGCGAAGTCCCAGTCCGAATCGACTAATGGCTTGGCATCAGCCTCGGCTGCAATCTCCGGCTCTGGCACCGGCGGCGGTTCGGGCAGGTCGTAGCCGGAGGTGTCGATCCGGAGCTTCTCGGTAAGCGCCGCGATCTCGGCCCGGATCTGGTCGAGCGCCTCGTTAGCTTCCTCCGCCAGCCGGTCGAGATGCTTCTGATCGGTCTGGGCGTCGACCGCCTCTTGGCAGGCCATGATCCACTCGCGCCGAGCCAGAGCGCATCGGGCATTAAGCGACGGATCGTGGTACGGCCTCGCTGCATCGCGCGCGAGCTGGCGGAGCAAATCGGACGAAGCGCCAGCAGGGCGTCGACCTCGGTCTGCTCGGTGCCGGTGGCCTCCTTCCACCGGTCGGCCCGACGCTCGGTGTCCTTCAACGGGGTTGATGGCAAGCCATACTCCCGGACCTGGGCCGGCGTGAGCCCGACGCGCCGGACCTGAAAGCGCAGATCGTGGAACTCCAGGGCCCGGAGCGCTTGGAGCTTCCTGGAGATGCTGATTGGCATCTGCCAACCGGCCGGATCGCTGTCGCAGAAGGTCAACACGACCAGCGGTCGGCCATCGTCCTCTGCGCCTCGGCCATCGCGTACATCATCGTGTCGGAGATCTCGCCGGCCGGCATGTAACAGTCTGCGCCGAGCTGCGTCGCAACCGGGCCGAGCACTTCGTCCAAGCTCGTCTTCTCGCCGAAATAGGCGAGCCGGTAGGGCTGCGCCCGCTGGAATGGGTCGGTGATCACATAAGGCGAAAGGTCGGCCGCGTCGGGAACCTCGACATGTACTCCTCGAACTGATCCACGCCTCCGGAGGCGCGCGCATGTCGCGATCGGCCGGCCGGATCACAGGCGCACTGTTGCGGGCGTCGATGATCTGCTTGAAGCCGATATACCCGAGCCACCTGCCGGATCTGGCCGGACCGTTTCCGAGCCAAACCCAGTCGGGATCGGTGTTGGTGTACGGCAAGCCATTAGGCTTTGGCCTGCCGATCAAACGATAGTGCAGGGCCCGCAAATTCGCCGAGCGCCGTTTCCGAGCGCTTCGAGCTGGTTGGCAAGCCATAGCCCCTCGGCGTGTCCGCTCGGCGTGTCGACTCGGAAGGGATCGTTCTGGGTCGCCAGGACGGTCAGCGAGCTCAATGGCAAGCCATGCAGCTCGCAGGCCTCCTCGAGCACCCGGCGAAGGTGGCCGTTGGTGCCGGGGGACAGGAGAACCTCGACTTGCTCGGGGGCCGTGATCGCGCTATTTTCGGCGGAGATCGCTGATGCATGCCGATCTTCCGCCGCCGAGACTGCCCCCGCACGGGCGTCTCGTTGTGTTTCGGGGGGCCATTACGCGGTCTCGCCGGGCGACTGACGCCGGCTGGCGAGCCAGGCGTCCAATCATGAGGCAAGTAGCGGACGGCGTGCCCGATGCGCACGAACGGCGGCGCCTCCTTGCACTTCGTCGAGCCGCGCATCCGACTTGTCCGGAGATAGGACTTCGACATGCCGATGTAAGCCGCCGCGGCTTCTTCGTTCAGCGGCGGGCGTTCGTCTTTGGCGGCCATCTGTTCCGCTCCATAGCGTTTGAAGATGGCTCACTATCCGACACACAAATTCCGCCAATTCCATCCGGGCAACTCAGCTACTTACCTGGAAGCCCAGTAGTAAGCGTCGCGCACCGTGCTCTCGCCAACGTTCCTCCTCTCGGAGATTCGGCGAAGAGCCTCTCCAGACTAGCGTTCGGCATCATCCATCTGAGCGCCTGAACGTCCTGAACTAGTGCCAATCGGTCGCTGTTACGACGAGCTCTGAGAACTTTTGAAGCGCCTCCCCCGGTCGGTGCCAGGTCGAAAGCGGCTGCGACCTGCTGCGGCGTGGCTGGGCGCTGGTCGAGCCGGCCGGCGCACTGGTCGAAATAACATAAGAGCCACTCCGGCAGCGGGCGCTTCGCGCGGCGCAGCCACTGATAGACGCGCCACGCGTGGAACGGATTGCCCGTCTCGGCAAACATCGCCGCCTCGCGCCAGATCGAGTAGGAATAAAAGAACTCCTCTGGGCTCGCCATCAGCCCGCCCTCACCAGCTTGGCGACCGCCGCCGCCTTGTGTTCCGGCGCGAGATGCGCGTAGCGCAGCGTCATCTGGTAGGAGGCATGACCCAACAGCTCGCGCACGGTGTTGAGATCGACGCCCGCCATGACGAGCCGGCTCGCGAAGTGGTGCCGCTGATCGTGCCAGCGAAAGCCCTTGATCCTGGCATCCGCGAGCACTCCGAGCCACGCCTTGCGCACGTTGTCGAGCCGATCGCCGTTGCGGCCCGGGAAGACCAGCCCCTCCGGCTCGGCACGCTGCGCGCGCCAGCCTTGGAGCACCGCCAGCGCCTCGGCGTTCAGCGGGATATGCCGGGTGCGCCCCGACTTGGCGCTCTGGCCTCGCACAGTCAGCATGGCGCGCTCGAGGTCCAGGTCGCGCCACTCGAGGCTGAACACCTCGCCGCGGCGAACGCCGGTGTTGATGCTGATCAGCACCATCGGCTTGAGGTGATCGGCGAACGCGACCTGGCGCAGGTCCGGCATGGTCCGATAGCCCCGCTCGACTCGCCATGCGTTCGCCCGGTCCCGCTCGGTCCTGATCCGCTCTTCGCGGGCGTCCAGGGCAGCGCGCAGGCGCCGCTCCTCGTCATCGTCGAGGAATCGGACAGTGGCGTTGTTGTCGTCCTGGAGCGCTTCACGCCGTTCAGCGGATGCGCCTCGAGCAGCCCCCAGGCGACCGCCTTCGCGAGCGCCGAGCGCAGGTCGTCGAGGTCGCGATTGACGGTGGCCGGCTTGGCGCCGGCCTTCAGCCGGGCGGCGCGCCACTTCTCGACGAACCACGCGTTGATCTCGCCGAGCTTCTTGTTCTGGAGGTCGGGAAAGTTGGCCCGGAGCCGCACCGAGCGTGTTCTTCGGCGTACGGATGTTGGCCTTGGCCCACGGCTCGTAGACCTCATCGAGGAACGATCGGAGGGTGTGCGCCTTAGCCTCGCGCCTCGGCGCCACGGGTCGCCGCCGAGCGCCACGCCGGCCAGTACCAGCCGCGCCGCCTCGCGCGCCTTGCGACGGCGCCAGGGCATCGGCGGGCCCGATCCGCTTGCCGCTTTCCGCGGCCGATACTCGGCGTAGTAGGTCATGACGCCGGTGGGCTGCACGCGCAGCAGGAATCCCTTCAGCCGCGGGTCGCGGACCTCGTAGGGCTTGGCCGCGGCTTCAGGGTGCGGACGAAATCTTGAGTGATGAGCGCCTCCATCGGCAGCCTCGTAAGTGCGTGGTAAGTGCACCCCAAATGTACAGCGGTAAACGCCGGTATGCAATAGTGCGCCTTGTCCAGGTAACCCGCTGGAACACGGCTATTTCATCTATGGCCGTGTATCCAAGTCCACAGCCGTTCAAGCCGAAATCGCGCTCATAACGGCGTTGTCGCAGGTTCGAATCCTGCCGGGCCCACCAGCCCCGATCATCCCTTTCGGCAAGACCCGCCCTGGTTCCGGCGGTTAGCGGCCGCCGGCCTGGGACGCGTCGGCCGGGTGGGGATGGCGCCGGTCGCCGCGGGCATTGCGCTTGCGGACGTAGGTGATCGCCGCCTCCGGATGCGCCATCTTGGCCTTGAGCGCGGCGATCAGCGCGTCCTCCGCCTCGATCGCGAGCTGGTCCGACCTGGTCGCGAGCTTCATGCCGACCACGTACTGCAAGCCTGCCATGGAAGTCTTCCTCCGCTTTCGGTACCGGGCACCGGCCTAGCCGTCCAGGCGATGGCGTCACCCATGATAGCGCGGAACCCTGACCGATGGCACCGCACCGGGTCAAACCGGCGTGCGGGTGCGGTCGCGCAGGCTTGCGCGCTCAGATCTCGACCTGAATGCCGATCTCGATCACGCGATCGGGCGGCAGGTGGTAGAACGCGGTCGCGCGCGCGGCGTTGCGCGAGAGGAAGTCGAACAGGTGATCCTGCCAGAGCGGCAGGCCGAAGTCCCGGCGCGCGAGCAGCGTCTCGCGGCCGAGATAGAAGGTCGTCGTATCGAGATCGACCAGAAGCCCGAACGCCTCGCACAACCTGAGCGCCACCGGGACGTTCGGGGTCTGCATGAAGCCGTAGCGCACCACGACCCGGTAGAAGCCGGCCTCGAGGCGGACGAACTCCAGCCGTTCGCTCGCCGGGACGCGCGGAATCTCTTCGGACTCGACGCACAGCAGCACGACCTGCTGGTGGAGCACCCGGTTGTGCCCGAGATGGTGCGGCAGGATCGGCGGGATCGAGACCGCGCTCGAGTTCATGAACACCGCCGTGCCGGGGATCCGGATCGGGGGGCTCGCGTTCAGGCTCTGCAGGAAGTCCTCGAGCGACTGCTGCTCGGTCCGTAGCTGCTCGGCCACGAGCCGGCGGCCGCGGCGCCAGGTCGACATCAGCGTGAACACGAGCGCCGCCAGCAGCAGCGGATACCAGCCGCCGTCGACGACCTTGGCCAGGTTGGCGCCGAAGAACGCGAGGTCGACGATCAAAAAGCCGGCCGCGAGCAGACTGGTCCGCCAGACGCTCCAGCCCCAGCGGGTCGCGACGAAGAACGCCAGCACGGTCGTGATCACCATGTCGGTCGAGACCGCGACTCCGTAAGCCGAAGCGAGGTTGCCCGACGAGCGGAAGCCAAGGACCAGGCCGAGGGTCGCCAGACACAGCAGCCAGTTGACCACCGGGATGTAGATCTGGCCGCGCGCCTCGGCATGGGTCTGGACGATCCGCAGCCGCGGCAGCATCCGCAGCTGGACCGCCTGGCGGGTGAGCGAGAACACCCCGGAGATGACCGCCTGCGAGGCGATCACGGTCGCCATCGTCGCCAAAAGGACGAGCGGGTAGAGCGCCCATGCCGGCGCCAGCTGGTAGAACGGCTGGGTGACTGCCGCCGGATCGCGCAGGACCAGGGCGCCCTGGCCGAAATAGTTCAGCACCAGCGCCGGCAGCACGATCGTGAACCAGGCGAACCGGATCGGCCCGCGGCCGAAATGGCCCATGTCGGCATAGAGCGCCTCGCCGCCGGTGACCACGAGGAACACGGCGCCGAGCACGAAGTAGGCAACCCAGCCCTGGCCCTGGAAGAAGCGGTAGCCGAACAGCGGGTTGAGCGCGGCCAGCACGGCCGGTTCGCGAGCGATCGCGGCGATGCCGAGCACCGCCAGGACCACGAACCAGATCAGCATGATCGGCCCGAACACCGCGCCGATCGCGGCCGTGCCGCGATGCTGGACAACGAACAGGCCGATCAGGATCGCAACCGTGATCGGGACCACGTAGGGCTCGAAGGCCGGCGTTGCGACCTTCAGGCCTTCGATCGCGCTCAGCACCGAGATCGCGGGCGTGATCGTGCCGTCGCCGTAGAGCAGCGCCGCGCCGAACAGGCCCAGCATGATCAGCCCGCTGCGCAGGCTGCCAGGCGTCACCTGGCGGGGGTTCAGCAGCGAGACCAGCGCGATGATGCCGCCCTCGCCGCGGTTATCGGCGCGCATCACGAGCGCCAGATATTTGATCGAGATGACGATGATCAGCGCCCAGAAGATCAGCGACAGGACGCCAAGCACGTTGCCCGGCGTCGCCGCGAGCGGCGCGCCATGGCCGAGGAAGCTTTCCCGGAACGCGTAGAGCGGGCTCGTGCCGATATCGCCGAACACGATGCCAAGCGCGACCAGGCCGGCCCCGGCCAGCGAACGCTGCGGCGCCTGGGCGCGGTCGGGCGACGCATGGGCGCCCTCGTGCCGCGCCGGGCTCACCGGGCGCATGCTCAGCGACCGGCCGATTGCGACCCGCGCGGCGGGCTCAGATCGTCATCCCGCCGTCGACCACGAACAGCTGGCCGGTCGTGTAGGCGCTCTCGGCGGCGAGGTAGAGCGCGACCGCCGCGACCTCCTCGGCGGTGCCGAGGCGGCCCATCGGCTGGCGCGCGATGAAACCCTGGCGCGCCGCCTGCGGGTCGTCGAAGGCGGCGATCCGGTCTTCGAGCGATGGCGTCGCGATCGTGCCCGGACAGATCGCGTTGCAGCGGATGCCGCGGCCGACGTAGTCGGCGGCGACCGACTTGGTGAGCCCGATCACGGCCGCCTTGCTGGTGCCATAGACGAAACGGTTGGGCAGGCCCTTGAGGCTCGAGCAGACCGAGGCGACGTTGACGATGCTGCCGCCGCCAGCCGCCAGCATGGCCGGCAGGAACGCCCGGATCACGCGGTACATCGACTTGACGTTCAACGTCATCGAGAAGTCGAAGTCGCGCTCCTCGCAGTCCAGGATCGCGCCGTTGGCGACGAAGCCCGCGACGTTGACCAGGACGTCGAACGGCGCCTGGGCCGCGGCCAGCGCGGCGATCTGGGCGCCGTCGGTGACGTCCAGCGGTGCCGTGGTCACGCCCGGCTCAGCCGCGAGCCCGCCCAGCAGCGCGGCATTGAGGTCGGTCGCCAGGACCTCAGCGCCTTCCCGCGCCATCGCGAGCGCGCTCGCCCGGCCGATGCCCTGGGCGGCCGCCGTGATCAGCACCCGCTTGGCCTCCAGTCGTCCTGCCACCTGCTCCTCCCTCGGCTTGGCCCCGGCCGCGACGCAGCCTGCTCCCCCGCCCGGCGCGCGCCGGCTCATGCTAGGCGAACTCGGCCCCGGAGCAAGGCGAATGCGCGGGCGCCGGCGCGGAACCTTGCCCGCTGGTCGCCCGTTGTCGCGGCGGCGTGGCGGGCCCGAGGCGTGTGCCCGGGCGGCAACGGCTGGCGGAGACTCCATGGCCAAGGGCAAGCAGCGCACGTACCGGGTCGGCATCTCGGGCTCGTACGGCGGGTTGAACCTCGGCGATGAGGCGATCCTCAAGGGCATCGTGAGCCAGCTGCGCGCTTCGCTGCCGGTCGAGATCACGGTGTTCTCGCGCGACGCCGAGGACACGCAGGCCCGCCACCAGGTCGAGCGCGTAGTGCCGGTGCGCAAGCTCTCGCGCGACGAGGTGCTGCCGGAGGTCCAGCGTCTCGACCTGTTGATCCTGGGCGGCGGCGGGATCCTGTTCGACGGCGAGGCCCAGATCTTCCTGCGCGAGGTCATGCTGGCGCACGATCACCGCGTGCCGGTCATGGTCTACGCGGTCAGCGCCGGCCCGCTCCGCGACCCCGAGGTGCAGCGCGTCGTCCGCGAGGCGCTGACCCGCGCCGCCGTGGTCACGGTCCGCGAGCGCAGCGCCCGCCAGATCCTGGAAGACGTGGGCGTGCATCGCGAGATCCTGGTGACCGCCGACCCGGCGCTGCTGCTCGAGCCCGAGCCGCTGGCCAAGGACGTGCTCAAGCGCGAGGGGCTGGACCACGGCCGGCATCTGGTCGGGATGTCGGTGCGCGAACCCGGGGCGGCGGCGCCCGAGATCGGCGAGCACGCCTATCACAAGCTGCTGGCCGACGTCGCCGACTTCATGGTTGATCGCTACGATGCCAACGTGGTGTTCGTGCCGATGGAGCCCAAGATGCAGGACGTCCAGCACTGCCATGCGGTGGTCGCGCAGATGCTGCGCGCCCCGCGGGCGAGCGTGCTCAAGGGCGACTACAGCTCGGGGCAGCTTCTGGCGCTGATCGAGCACTTCGCCTTCGCGGTCGGCATGCGCCTGCATTTTTTGATCTTCGCGAGCCTGCAGAACGTCCCGCTGGCAGGGCTGCCCTATGCGCCCAAGGTCGCGGGCTTCCTCGCCGACCTCGGGCTCGAGATGCCGCCCCTGGCGCAGGTCAGCGCCGGCCAGCTGATCGCCTACATCGACGAGGGCTGGGACCGGCGGCGGCAGTTGCAGGCGCGGATCGGCCGGGCGCTGCCGGCGCTGCGCAAGCGGGCGCTGGCGAGCAACGCGATCGCGACCCGCCTGCTCGAGCAGGCGCTGGGCGACACCCCCGGCGCCACCTGACCGTCAAGCGCGCATCCCGGAAGTCGACATGCCTGCGCTCGCCCGTCCGCTCCGGCCCGAGACGATCACGCTGCCGGTCCGCCAGGCGATGATCGGCGGCGAGGCGGACGTGCTGGTGGTCGGCGGCGGCCCGGCTGGCATCGGTGCCGCGATCGGCGCGGCCGATGCCGGCGCCCGGGTCATGCTCGCCGAGCGCTATGGTTTCCTCGGCGGCAACGCCACGGCCGCGCTGGTCATGCCGCTGATGTCGTTCCACACCCAGCGCCGGGTCTTCGAGCGCCCGGGCGGCGCCCGGCTGTTCCCGGCCGATCACGGCCCCGGGGAGCCGGTCGTGGCCGGCGTGCTGGCGCGCCTGCTCGCGCGGCTGATCGCCAGCGGCGGCGCGACCGCACCCGCGCTCGCGACCGGCTACACGGTGCCGTTCGATCCCGAGCTGTTCAAGCTCGAGGCGCTGGAGCTGCTCGATCAGGCGGGCGTGGACGTGCTGTTCCACGCCTTCGCGAGCGGCGTGGTCGCAACCGGCCGCGGCCGCGGCGTGATCTTCGAGACCAAGTCCGGACCGGTCGTGCTGCGCGCCCGGATCGTGATCGACTGCACCGGCGATGGCGATGTCGCCGCGGGCGCGGGCGCGCGCTACGAGGTCGGCCGCGAGGACGGCCTGGTCCAGCCGATGACGCTGATGTTCCGCATGGTCCGGTTCGAGCGGGCGAAGTTCGAGGACTACGTCCGCGCCCACCCCGACCAGTGGCGCGGCGTGTACGGGCTGTGGGACCTGATCCGCGCGGCGACCGAGGCGGGCGAGCTCGAGCTGCCGCGCGAGGACATTCTGTTCTTCGGCACCCCGCACGAGCACGAGGTCAGCGTCAACAGCACGCGCGTGACCCAGGTGCTCGGCAGCGACGTGTTCGACTGGAGCCGCGCCGAATGGCAGAGCCGCCGGCAGCTGCGCCAGATCGCGGCGTTTCTGCGCCGGCGCGTGCCGGGCTTCGCGGCCGCCTATGTCGCCCAGAGCGGCGTCCATACCGGCGTGCGCGAGACCCGCCGGATCACCGGCGACTACCGGCTGACGGCCAAGGACGTGCTCGAGGCGCGCAAATTCGACGACGTGATCGCGCGCGGCGCCTATCCGGTCGACATCCACAATCCCAAGGGCAGCGGCACGGTCCTGAAACGTCTGCCCGCGGATGACGCCTACGACATCCCGCTCCGCTGCTTGCGACCGGTCGGCCTCGACGACCTGCTGGTCGCCGGCCGCTGCATCTCCGGCAGCCACGAGGCGCACTCCTCCTATCGGGTGATGCCGATCGTGATGGCAACCGGGCAGGCGGCGGGCGTCTGCGCGGCGCTCGCCGCCCGCGAGGGGCTGACCACCCGGGCCGTGCCGGTTGCGGCGGTCCAGGACGAGCTGATCCGCCAGGGCGCGGATCTGCACGCGATCCGACCCGGCAGCCGTTGACCCACCCGCGACCTTGATCCCCGCCCCGCGGCGGAGGACAATGCATCTTGACCTTGTGGATCAATGTTCATCAGGGAGTGAGGACCGTGACCAGGTCACCGATCGCGCTCGCGGGCGCTGCGGCGCTGCTCGCGTTGGGTTTCGGCGCGCCGGCGCGCGCGGAGGTGCCGGAATCCAAGGACCCGATCAAGCTCACGCTGCACGACTGGACCGGCCAGTACGTCACGACCACGATCATGGGCGAGGTCCTGAAGTCGATGGGCTACAACGTCGAGTACGTCCAGGCCGACTACATCGCCCAGTTCGCCGGCCTCGAGGCGGGCGACCTCGACGTCGCGATGGAGATGTGGGAGACCACCGGCAAGGACGCGATGGAGGCCTCGCTTGCGACCGGCAAGACGGTCGATCTCGGCGAGACCGGCATGCAGGCCAAGGAGGAGTGGTGGTTCCCGGAGTACATGAAGGAGAAGTGCCCGGGGCTGCCGGACTGGGAGGCGCTGAACGAGTGCGCCGAGGCGTTCTCGACCCCCGAGACCGCGCCGACCGGGCGCTATCTCGGTGGCCCGGTGACCTGGGGCGGCTACGACGAGGAGCGGGTCGAGGCGCTCGAGCTCGACTACGAGGTGGTGCACGCCGGGACCGACGCGGCCTTGTTCGCCGAGCTCGAGTCGGCCTACCAGCGCAAGGCGCCGTTCCTCGGCTGGATCTACACGCCGCATTGGGCGCCGATCAAGTACAAGGGCGAGTGGGTGCAGTTCCCGGAGTACGTCGACGCCTGCTACAAGGATCCGAGCTGGGGCGTGAACCCGGACCTGGCCTACGACTGCGGCAAGCCGCACGGCTGGATCAAGAAGGTTGGCTGGAAGGGCGGCGAGGCGAAGTGGCCGTGTGCCTACGATGCGATCCGCAAGTTCCGGATCGACAATGAGACCATGGGCGGCCTGATCGCTCAGGTCGACCTCGAGGGCCGCGAAGTCGCCGAGGTCGTCCAGGAGTGGCTGGCGGCCAACCCGGACACTTGGCAGCCCTGGACTGCCTGCGCCGGCTGAGGTTCCGGGCGGTTGGCTCGCGACGGTGGTCGGACGTGACCTGGCCAGCGCTTCGGCCGCTCCGGGTGCGGCCGGCCCGCGGGGCGCCGGCGCGACCGGGCGGGGCGTGACCCGGCGAGGCGCTCCCCGAAGCTCCGGCCGCCACTCGCTCAAGGGCGACGGCGGGGGCGGGCCAGGCATGCGGCCGGCGCGTCGAGCATCATCCTGATGCAGCCGGACGCCGACACCTCGACCGCGCGCTGCAGGCATCCGATGCGCCGAGCTCTTAACCGAAAATCAACCTCAGCTCGGCAGCCTGGCCCGATGGTCCATGCGATCCTGGGAATCCGCCCGCTTTCGGCGCTGTGGGCGATGCGGATTCCCACGGTCGCATGGACCGTGGGCACTGACATGTAGCGGTCGATGATTGACGAGCGGTTAACCGGACCTCCGGCGAGCGAGCCCGAGGCGGCCCATGTAGAGCGGCGTCGGGTGGCGCGGTCGACGGGACGGTCGCCGCAGTGCGCGCGCCCGTTGCCGCGGTCGGGGCAGCGGCGGTCCCAGCATAAGTTGTCGGGGCATCAGCGGCCGGGGCGGCAGCGTCGGCGCCAGACGGCACTGCTTCGATTGCTGGAATTCGGACGCCGGCACTCTGGGGCACGACCTCGAGGCGCGCGGCGCCTGGCGCCATGAGCGCCGAGGTCAAGCTCGCCTGCGAGGGCGTCTGGAAACTGTTCGGGCCGGAGCCCGGGCGTTTTCTTGCGACCCACCGTCATCGGCCGCAGCCCGCCGACCTGGCGGCGGCCGGGCTGATCGGGGCGGTCCAGGACGTCTCGCTGGCGATCGCGGCCGGCGAGATCTTCGTCATCATGGGGCTCTCGGGCTCGGGCAAATCGACGCTCGTGCGCTGCATGTCGCGCCTGATCGAGCCCTCGGCCGGCCGGATCCTGTTCGAAGGCCAGGACCTGCTCGAAGCCTCCGAGCGCCAGCTGATCGAGCTCCGCCGGCACAAGATGGGCATGGTGTTCCAGCACTTCGCGCTGTTGCCGCACCTGAGCGTGCTCGGCAACGTCGCCTTTCCGCTCGAGGTCCAGGGCCAGGACCGGGCCCGGCGCGAGGCGCGCGCCCGCGAGATGATCGAGCTGGTCGGCCTCAAGGGCCGCGAGCTCTACTACCCGCGCGAGCTCTCGGGCGGCCAGCAGCAGCGGGTCGGGATCGCCCGCTCGCTCGCGGTGGCACCCGAGATCTGGTTCCTGGACGAGCCGTTCTCGGCGCTGGACCCGCTGATCCGGCGCGAGATGCAGGACGAGTTCCTGCGCCTGCAGAGCGTGCTCAAGAAGACGATCGCCTTCATCACCCACGATTTCGACGAGGCGATCCGGCTCGCCGACCGGATCGCGATCATGCAGGACGGCCGGGTGATCCAGGTCGGCACACCGGAGGCGCTGGTCACGCGGCCGGCGACCGCCTACGTCGCCGAGTTCACACGTGAGGTGCCGCGCGCCAAGGTGCTCTCGGCGGGCGCCGTGATGACGCCGCTCGGCAGCGCCGACGGCTTCGCCGGCGAGGTCGCGGCCGAGGCCAAGATCCAGGCGATCGCGCGCCAGGTGATCGACGCCGGGCGGCCGTTCCGGGTCACCGACCGCGCGGGTCGGGCGGTCGGTCAGATCGATCGCGCCGGCGTGCTCGCGGTCCTGGTCGGCGATCAGCTTGGGCCGGGCCATGGCTGAGCTGCTCGCCGCCCGCGAGATCGCGCTCGCGCGCCCGGCGCCGCGGCGCGCGCCGTCCTGGCTGCCGTGGCTGACCCTGCTGGCGTTGACGCTCGGTCTCTACCTCGCCGCCGACCTCGTGCCCTGGGCGTTCGAGTATCCGCGCGCCTGGATCGTGCCGCTCAAGGTCTGGATCAACGATCTGATGCGCTGGCTGCGCGATGACGCGAGCTTCGGCCTGTTCACGTTCGGGCAGCTCACCCGCGCGCTCGCCTGGCTGCTGCAGCGACCCTTCGAGGTGGCGCTCAGCCTGTTCTCGACCGGTTTTCTCAAGGGCGTCGGCCAGGATGCGGTGCTGATCTGGCCGCGGCTGCCCTGGATCGCGCTGATCGGGGTCCTGGCGCTGATGGCGCTCTACGCGAAGGGCCGCGGCCTCGCCGCGCTGGTCGCGCTCTGCTTCCTCTATCTCGCTGTCTTCGGCCAGTGGGAGAGCGCGATGGTGACGCTCGCCTCGATCGTGATCGCGGTCCCGCTTGGGGTCGCAGCCGGCCTCTTGGTCGGGATCGCCGCCTACCGCCGGCCGGCGTTCGAGCGCGCGGTCACGCCGCTGCTTGATCTGATGCAGACCGTGCCGATCTTCGCCTATCTGGTGCCGATCCTCTGGTTCTTCGGCTTCAGCCCGGTCGCGGCGATGATCGCGACCGTGATCTACGCCGCCCCGCCGATGGTCCGCAACACCGTGCTGGCGCTCCAGCGCGTGCCGGCCGAGGTCAAGGATTTCGGCCAGATGGCCGGCTGCACCCGGCGTCAGATGCTGTGGCGGGTGCTGATCCCGTCAGCCAGACCGTGGCTGATGATCGGCGTCAACCAGGTGATCATGCTGTCGCTGAACATGGTGATCATCGCCTCGATGATCGGCGCCGGCGGGCTTGGCCACGATGTGCTGGCGGCGCTGCGGCGGCTCGATTTCGGCGCCGGCCTCGAGGCCGCGGTCGCGATCACGCTGCTCGCGATCGCGCTCGACCGCCTGTCCCAGGCGTTCGCCGCCCGCCCGCCGCCGGTCCATGCCGAAGCCGAGCCGGGCCTGCTCCGGCGCTACCCCTACCTGGTCACGGCACTCGCCCTGCTCGCAGTAGCCTGGCTGCTGGGCGCGCTCGTGCCGGCGGTCCAGACCTGGCCCAAAGCCTGGCAGATCACGACCGGCGGCGCCGTCAACGAGGCCATGGCGTGGATCAACATCCACCTGTTCGACACGCTCGAGGCGGTCAAGACCTGGCTTCTGATCCACCTGATGGTGCCGCTCAAACGCTTACTGCTGAGCCTGCCCTGGCCCGCGGTGGTCGCCGCCGCCGGTCTCGCCGGCTGGCAGCTGGGCGGCTGGCGCCTCGCGCTGATGACCGGCGGCTTTGGGCTCTTCATCGCACTCACCGGCAACTGGGCGAACGCGATGGAGACGGTCTACCTCTGCGGCCTCTCGGTGCTGATCGCCTGCGCCCTCGGCATGCCGGTCGGGGTGCTCGCGGCCCGCAGCGAGCGCGTCCATCGGGTCGTCCAGGCGGTCGTCGATACGCTCCAGACCCTGCCTGCGTTCGCCTATCTGATCCCGGCGGTGATGCTGTTCCGGGTCGGCGACTTCGCGGCCATGCTGGCGGTGGTTGCCTACGCGATCGTGCCGGCGATCCGCTATACCGACCACGGCATCCGCCAGATCGACCCGTCGCTGATCGAGGCCGCGACCGCCGCCGGCTGCACCCGCGTCCAGATCCTGCGCAAGGTCCAGCTGCCGCTGGCGCTGCCGGAAATCCTGCTCGGCCTCAACCAGACCATCATGCTGGCGCTGTCGATGCTGGTGATCACGGCGCTGGTCGGCACCCGCGATCTCGGCCAGGAGGTCTATATCGCGCTCGCCAAGGCCGACGTCGGCCGCGGCCTGGTCGCGGGCATCTGCGTCGCCTGCCTGGCCATGACCGCCGATCGCCTGATCGCGCCTTGGGCGCAGGCGCGCAAGCGCAGGCTGGGCCTGGCATGAGCGCCGACGCGCTGCGCAAGGCCGCGGCCCTCGCGTGCTGGACCGGCAAGGTCGAGCCCGAGCCGCTCGGCGGCGGGATCAGCAATCACAATTTCCGGGTCCGGGACGGGGTAGCACCTTCGTGGTCCGGATCGGCGAGGACATCGAGGTTCACAACGTGCTCCGGCGGTTCGAGGTCGCAGCCTCACGCGCCGCCGAGGCCGCCGGCATCTCGCCCGCGGTGGTCCACGCCGAGCCCGGCGCGATCGTCTTTCGGCATATCGAGGGGCGGACGCTGGCCCCGGCAGACGTGCGCGAACCGGCGATGCTCGAGCGCATCCTGCCGCTAGTCCGGCGCTGCCACACCGAAATCCCCAAGCACTTCCGCGGCCCGGCGCCGTTCTTCTGGGTTTTTCAGGTGATCCGCGACTACGCGGCGCGGCTGCGCGAGGACCGTTCGCGCATGGTCGCGGAGCTGCCGCGACCTGCTCGCCGCTGCAGTGGAACTGGAAACAAAAGGTCGGGTCGATCGAGCCGGTGTTCGGCCACAACGACCTGCTCGCCGCCAACCTGATCGACGACGGCCGGCGGCTGTGGCTGATCGACTGGGAGTACGGCGCCTTCAACAGCCCCCTGTTCGACCTCGGCGGCCTCGCCTCCAACAACGAGTTTGCCCCGGAGCAGGAGGACTGGCTGCTGGACGCCTATTTCGGTGCGCCGGCCACGACGGACCTACGCCGCCGCTACGCCGCGATGAGATGCGCCTCGCTGCTGCGCGAGGCGATGTGGAGCATGGTCTCCGAGCGCCACCTCACGGTCGACTTCGACTATCAGACCTACACTGCCGAGAACCTCCGCCGCTTCGAGGCGGCCTATGCGGCGCTGGCCAGCAGTTGATGCGGGGTCCTTGTCCACTCGATCGCGCTTAGCTAAGTAGAGTTAGCTAAGCGCGCGGTGCTGCCGATGACGACCGTGACGATCCATGCTGCCAAGACCCAGCTCTCCAAGCTGATCGAGCGTGCCGAGGCCGGCGAGGAGGTGATCATCGCCCGCGGCAAGACGCCGGTCATCCGCCTCGTGCCAATCGCGGAGCCCAAACCCGAGCGCAAGTTTGGCGCGATGAAGGGCAAAGTGCGGGTCGGCCCGGAGTTCTTTGAACCGCTGCCCGAAGAGGAGCTACGCCTCTGGGAAGGCGAAGATGAATGAGGGCGCTCCCTCGACACGCACGCCTTTCTCTGGTGGCTGGCCGGTGACCCTTCGCTGTCGGCCCCGCCACGCGACCTGGTGACCGGCGGAGCGAGCACGATCCTGGTCAGCGCCGCGTCGGCTTGGGAGATCACAACCAAGCATCGGCTTGGGAAGCTGCCTGGAGCGGCGTCAATAGCGCCCGACGTCGAGACCGCGGTTCGGCGCCAAGGGTTCGAGCCTCTCTCCGTGACGATGCGGCATGGTCAGCGGGCCGGCGCGCTGCCTGGCTATCATCGCGACCCGTTTGACCGGATGCTGATCGCTCAGGCAATCCTCGAGGACTGCGCCCTGATCTCTGCTGATGCCGTGTTCGACCGGTACGGGGTCACGCGGCTGTGGTGACCGCGCCGCCGTCGCACGCCCGCGCCGTGGTCGTCGGCGGCGGCATCATGGGTTGCTCGGTCGCGTATCATCTGGCCGGGCTCGGCTGGCGGGACGTGGTGCTGCTCGAGCGGCAGCGGCTGACCTCGGGCTCGACCTGGCACGCCGCGGGGCTGGTCGGGCAGCTGCGGACCAACGCC
This sequence comes from uncultured Alphaproteobacteria bacterium, assembly GCA_963840925.1. Classification (GTDB taxonomy): domain Bacteria; phylum Pseudomonadota; class Alphaproteobacteria; order Geminicoccales; family Geminicoccaceae; genus DATAOG01. Next base: position 52,785 of record CAWJAY010000003.1, on the reverse strand, counting down.
AACATCACCCGGCTGCTCACGCACTCGGTCGAGCTCTACGACCGGCTCGAGGCCGAGACCGGCCAGGCGTCCGGCTGGAAGATGAACGGCGGCCTCAGGCTCGCCTGCACGGCCGAGCGGATGACCGAGCTCAGGCGCCAGGCCACGACCGCGCGCAGCTTCGGCCTCGAGATGCAGCTGCTCTCGCCGGCCGAGGCGCAGGACCTCTGGCCTCTGATGGATACTTCCGATCTGGTCGGCGCCGCGTTGCTGCCGACCGACGGCCAGGCCAATCCCTCCGACATCGCCCAGGCGCTCGGCAGGGGTGCCCGCCAACGGGGCGTGCGGATCGTCGAGGACTGCACGGTGACCGGTTTTCGCATCCGCGACGGCCGGATCGCGGGCGTGGTGACCGACCAGGGCGAGGTCGGCTGCGAGGTGGTCGCGCTCTGCGCCGGGCAATGGTCGAAGGCGCTCGGCCGGCTGGCCGGCGTCTGCGTGCCGCTCTGCTCGGTGCAGCACCAATACCTGATCACCGAGCGGATCGAGGGCGTGACCCCCGATCTGCCGACGCTGCGCGACCCCGACCGTCTGATCTATTTCAAGGAGGAGGTGGGCGGCCTGGTCATGGGCGGCTACGAGCCGGACCCCAAGCCCTGGGCCGTGGACGGCATCCCCGAGGGCTTTCACTTCACGCTCCTCGATCCCGACTGGGACCACTTCGAGCAACTGATGGCGCCGGCACTGGCGCGGGTGCCGGCGCTCGAGCGCGCGGGCATCAAGCAGCTGATCAACGGCCCCGAGAGCTTCACGCCGGATGGCAACTTCATTCTCGGGGAGGCGCCGGAGCTTCGCGGCTTTTTCGTCGGCGCCGGCTTCAATGCCTTCGGGATCGCGGCCGGCGGCGGCGGCGGCAAGGCGCTCGCCGAGTGGATCGCGGCCGGCGAGCCGCCGATGGACCTCTGGCCGGTCGACATCCGCCGCTTCGGCGGTCCGCATCAGGACGACGGCTTCGTGCGCGCGCGCACGCTCGAACTCTACGGCAAGCACTACGCGATTGCCTGGCCCGGCGAGGAGCACAGCCGCGGGCGTCCGCTGCGCCGCTCGCCGCTCTATGACCGCCTTGGCGCCGCCGGCGCCGTGTTCGGCGAGAAAATTGGCTTCGAGCGCGCCAACTGGTTCGCCCGCCCAGGGATCGATCAGTCCCGCGATCATTACAGCTTCGGCCGGCCCAACTGGTTCGAGGCGGTCGGGCTGGAGCACCAGGCCTGCCGCGAGCGGGTGGCGCTGTTCGATGCCAGCTCGTTCGCGAAGTTCCTCATGCTCGGACCGGACGCCGAGCGGGCGCTGTCCTGGATCTGCGCCAACGATGTCGCGGGGCCACCGGGCCGGGTCGTCTACACCCAGATGCTGAACGCCAAGGGCGGCATCGAATGCGACCTCACAGTCACGCGGCTGGCCGATGACGCCTACTACATCGTGACCGGCACGGGCTTTGCGACCCACGACTTCAGCTGGATCCAGCGCCAGATTCCCGAGGGCGCCGATGCCCGCCTGCTGGACGTGACCTCGGCTTTTGCCGTTCTGCCGCTGATGGGCCCGCGCGCCCGCGATCTGCTCCGGCAGGTGACCGGCGACGACCTCTCTAACGAGGCCTTTCCGTTCGGCAGCGTGCGGGACATCCAGGTCGCCGGGGCACCGGTCAGCGCGCTGCGCGTGACCTACGTCGGCGAGCTCGGATGGGAGCTGCACGTGCCGGCCGAGTACGCGCTGACGGTCTTCGATGCCCTGGCCGAGGCGGGCCAGCCGCTCGGACTCGCGCTCGCGGGCTACCGGGCGATCGAGAGCCTGCGCCTGGAGAAGGGTTATCGCGCCTGGGGCGCCGACATCGGGCCCGACCACACGCCCCTCGAGGCGGGTCTGGGCTTCGCGGTCAAGTTGAGCAGCAATCAGCCGTTCCTTGGTCGCGACGCGCTGTCGCGCCAACGCGAGACGGGCCTGAAAAAGCGGCTCGCCGGCTTTGCCACCCTCGATCCGGGGGTGATCCTGCTCGGCCGCGAGACCATCTATCGCGATGACGAGCGGGTCGGCTGGCTGACCTCGGGCGGTTTCGGCTACACCGTCGGCAAGGCGATCGGCTACGGCTACGTCCGTAATGCCGCGGGGGTCGATGCCGAGTACCTGAGCTCCGGCCAATACGAGCTCGAGGTCGCGACCGAGCGCGTCCCGGTGACGCTCCATCTCGAGCCGCTGTACGACCCGCAGATGGCGCGGGTGAAGGCCTGAACCGCTTTTCCCACGGACGAGGCGACATGACCTTGCGCTTGATCCAGCTCGGCCTCGGCGGCTGGGGCCGCAACTGGGTGGAGGAGGTGACCCGCACGATCCCGGGCGTCGAGCCGGTCGCCTGGGTCGAGATCGACCCGCGCGCGCGGGCGCAGGCGCTCGACTTGCTGGCCCTGCCGGCGGATCGGGTCTTCGCGACGCTCGAGGAAGCGCTCGCGGCGGTCCCGGCCGATGCCGCGCTGGTCGCAGTCCAGCTCGCGGCGCACGCAGCGGTGACGCGCCAGGTGCTTGAGGCGGGCCTGCACGCGCTGGTCGAGAAGCCGTTCACCGCAACGCTGGCCGAAGCGCAGGGCCTGGTCGAGCTCGCCCGTGCGCGGCGGCGGGTGCTGATGGTCAACCAGAACTATCGCTGGTTCCCCGCGCCGCGGCTCGCGCGCGAGCTGTTGCACAAGGGTGCGATCGGCCAGCCGATCGCCTGCTACCTCGACTTCCATTTCCTGTTCGGCCCGGGCTATCGCTCGTTCCAACTGGACGAGCCGCTGCTGAGCGACATGGCGATCCACCATTTCGACGGCCTGCGCTTCGTCCTCGACGACGAGCCGCTCGAGGTCGTCTGCATGAGCTGGAGCGAGCCCGGCTCGCCATTCAAGGGCCGCCCGGCGGCGGTCGCGACGGTCCGCTTCGCCAGCGGCGCGCTGGTCAGCTATCGCGGCAGCTGGATCTCGCGCGGGCCGATCACGCCCTACGGCGGCCATTGGCGCCTGGATGGCACTGCCGGCACGATCGAGTTCACCTTCCGCGGCGCTTTCGAGCAGCGCGAGAAGCACGACCGACTGACCCTCTATCGACCGGGCAGCCAGCCGGAGAAGGCGAAGTTGCCGGCGATGGCGCGCCAGGACCGGGCGGGCGCGCTCGCGGCGTTCGCCCGCTGGATCGAGGATGGCGCGCCGGCCGAGGCGCTCAGCAGCGCCGAGGACAATCTGCAGAGCCTGGCCCTGATGTTCGCCGCGATCCGTTCGGCCAAGGAGGGCGGCCGGCCGGTGCCGATCGCGGAAATGCTGGAAGGAGAGCACCGATGACCGCGCTCCGGGTCACGGTCTGGAACGAGTTCCGCCACGAGCGCTCGAACCCCGCCGTGCGGCGCCATCTATCCGGACGGCATCCACGAGACGCTCGCGGCGCCGCTGCGCGCGGCCGGCCACGCGGTGCGCACCGCGACGCTCGACGAGCCCGAGCACGGGCTTGGCGGCGACGTGCTCGGCCAGACCGACGTGCTGCTCTGGTGGGGCCATCAGGCGCACGCTGAGGTCGCAGGACGCCGTGGTCGACCGCATCCAGGCGCGCGTCCTTGACGGCATGGGCCTGATCGTGCTCCATTCGGCGCATCTCTCCAAGATCTTCATGCGCCTGATGGGCACCGGCTGCCACCTCAAGTGGCGCGACGCCGACGAGCGCGAGCGGCTCTGGGTCGTGGCACCCGGGCACCCGATCGCGGCCGGGCTGCCGGAGCAGATCGAGCTCGAGCACGAGGAGATGTACGGCGAGCATTTCGACATCCCGCCGCCCGACGAGCTCGTCTTCCTCAGCTGGTTCGAGGGCGGGGAAGTCTTCCGCAGCGGCTGCTGCTTTCATCGCGGCGCGCGGCCGGATCTTCTACTTCCGCCCCGGCCACGAGACCTTCCCGACCTACCACCAGCCGCTGGTCCAGCAGGTGATCGCGAACGCGGTCCGCTGGGCCGCCCCGGTCCCGACCGCCCGGCCGAAGCGCGGCCGCTCCGAGCCGCTGGAACGAATCGGTTAGCCTCTGCGCGCAACGAAGCGGATCGGGATGCCATCCGGGTCGGTGGCGATCAGCGCGCCATCGGTCCCGCGGGCGGCGGGCGTTTCTGCGAGGTCAGTGAGTGCGGCCTCGGGCACGCCAATCTCGTACCAGAGCAGGCCGATGCCGCCGGATTCCGGCGCCGCCGGCTTGTGCTTCCTGCCCCAGACGTTGACCGCGACGTGGTGGTGATAGCCGGCGATCGACATGAAGGTCGCCTGCGCGAGCTCGTGGGTCACATCGAAGCCGAGGCGCTCGACGTAGTAGCGGCGCGCGGCCGGGAGGTCGTGGGTCTGGAGGTGGATGTGGCCCATGACCGTGCCGGGGTCGAGCCCGTCCCAGGCGCGCGCCTCGCGACCCGCGGCGAGCACGCCGTCCTGGTCGAGCCGCTTGGTGATCAGGCGGATCCGGCCGTCGACCAGCCAGTCCGCGCGCGGCCGATCGCGGTAGAGCTCGATGCCGTGGCCGTCGGGGTCGTCCAGATAGAGCGCCTCGCTGACGTGGTGGTCGGAGGCGCCGGTCAGCGGCACCTCAGCCTCGAGCAGGTGCCGGAGCTGCTGGCCGAGCGCGGCGCGGCCCGGCAGCAGCAGCGCGAAATGGAACAGGTCGGCGGCGTCGGGATCGCGGGTCGCACCGCGCCGCTCCTCCAGCGCCAGCAGGCGCCGGCCGCCGACCCCGAGCTCGGCTCGGCGCTCGCCCTGATCGAGGATCTCGAGCCCGATCGCCCGGCGATAGAAGTCGAGCGAGCGGTCGAGGTCGCGGACGCTGAGCGCGACCGCGCCGATTTCGATCTTGCGACCGGCAAGCCCCGTCATGTTCCCGCTCCCATCGCAGTGGCACCGCTCGCTATGACATAGCGGCAGCCACCGACCGGCGCCAGGGAGCGCTCAACGGATCAGCAGCAAGCGCGCGGCGAGCGCCGCGATTCCGCAGGTGCCGATCACGAGGCCCATCGGCGCGGCGGTGCCGTCGTGAAGCAGTCCGACCACGACGCCGGCCAGCGCGCCGAAGCCGAACTGGGTCGCCCCCAGCAGCGCCGAGACGCTGCCGGCGATCTCCGGAAAGCGCTCGAGCGCGCCCGCGACCGCATTGGCTCCGATCAGGCCCATCATGCCCACATAGAAGAACAGCGCCACGACCACCGGGAGCAGACCGCCCGTCGCCCGGCTGGTGATCACCATCAGCGCGAGGCCCGCAATCGCGATCACGGCCGTGCCGAGCCCGAGCAGGCGGCGGACGCCCAGGCGCCCGACCAGGCGCGCGCTCAAATACGACCCGCTCATGATGCCGACCACGTTGAGGCCGAACAGCAGGCCGTAGCGCTGCGGCGAGACGCCAAACAGCTCGATGTAGACGAACGGGGTGGCGGCGATATAGGCGAACATGCCGGCGAACGCGAAGCCGCCCGCGAGCATGAAGCCGAGCGTCGCGCGATCGGTCAGCGGTAGGATGAAAGTGCGGGCGAGCCCCGGCACTGGCGTGCCTCGAGGCCGCGTCTCCGGCAGGACCAGGCGCGCTGCGCCGAGGATCAGGACGCCGAACGCGGCCAGCAGCCAGAAGATCGCGCGCCAGCCGGCGAACAGCAGCAGCCAGCCGCCGACCAGCGGCGCGAGCAGCGGTGCGGTGCCGGTCACCAGCATCACGAAGGCGAGCGCGCGTGCCGCTTCGACGCCCTGCCAGAGGTCGCGCACGATCGCGCGCGCCAGCACGACGCCGGCGGCCCCGCCGAGCGCCTGCAGCAGGCGCAGCAGGACCAGCTGCAGCACGTCGTCTGCGAGCGCCAGCGCGCCGCTCGCGATCACGTAGAGGGTCAGGCCGAGCGCCAGGACCGGCCGCCGCCCGACCCGGTCCGACAGCGGCCCGAACAGCAGCTGGCCGGCCGCGAGGCCGAGCACGAAGGCACTCAGCGACTGCTGGACCGCGGCATAGCGGGCGGCGAGGTCGGTCGCGATCGCCGGCAGGGCCGGCAGATACATGTCGACCGACAGCGGCCCCAGCGCCACCAGCCCGCCCAGAACCAGGATCGCCGGCAGGCGCGCGGGCCGCGCCTGCGGGCTCAGGTTGGGCTGTCCCGCTGCTGGTCCTTCTGCTGCAGCCGGGCCCAGCTGTCGCGCAGGCCGACGGTGCGGTTGAAGATCGGCCGGTCGGGCGTCGCGTCGGGATCGAGGCAGAAGTAGCCCTGGCGCTCGAACTGCACGCGGCTCGCCGGGCGCGGCCTCGGCGAGCGCCGGCTCGACCAGGCAGCCGCTCGAGCACCTCGAGCGAGTGCGGGTTGAGGTCCTCGAGAAAATCGCCGTCGGCGCCCGGGAGGTCGCGCGCGTGAAGAGGTGGTCGTAGAGGCGGACCTCGGCCGGCAACGCGGTCGCCGCGGCGACCCAGTGGAGCGTCGCCTTGACCTTGCGGCCGTCCGGCGCGTCGCCGCCGCGGGTCGCGGGATCGTAGGTGCAGCGCAGCTCGACTGACCTTGCCCGCGGCGTCCTTGATCGCCTGCTGGCAGGTGATCAGGTAGGCGTAGCGCAGGCGGACCTCGCGGCCGGGCGCGAGGCGGAAGAACTTCTTGGGCGGATCCTCCATGAAGTCCTCGCGCTCGATCCAGAGCTCGCGCGCGAAGGTCACCGGCCGGGTGCCGGCGGCCGGGTCTTCCGGGTTGTTGATCGCCTCGAAGGTCTCGACCTGCTCTTCCGGGTAGTTGGTGATGACGACCTTGAGCGGGCGCAGCACCGCCATGCGGCGCGGCGCCGTCCGGTTGAGGAGCTCGCGCACGCAATGATCGAGCAGGGCCGACGTCGACCAGGTTGTCGCTGCGCGCGACGCCGACCCGGGCGATGAAGTCGCGGATCGCGGCCGGCGGGATGCCGCGGCGGCGCAAGGCCCGCGAGCGTCGGCATGCGCGGGTCGTCCCAGCCGCGCACGTGGCCCTCGCGCACGAGCTGGATCAGGCGGCGCTTGGAGAGCACGGTGCGGGCGAGGTTGAGCGCGGGCGAACTCGTACTGGCGCGGGCGCGAGGGCACCGGCAGGTGCTCGATCAGCCAGTCGTAGAGCGGGCGGTGGTCCTCGAACTCGAGCGTGCACAGGCATGTGCGTGACGTGCTCGATCGCATCCGACTGGCCGTGGGCGAAGTCGTAGGTCGGATAGATGCACCAGTCATCGCCGGTGCGCGGATGGGCGGCGTGCGGATGCGGTACAGCACCGGGTCGCGGAGGTTGATGTTGCCGGCGGCCATGTCGATCTTGGCGCGCAGCACGCGGCGCCGTTCGGAAACTCGCCGGCGCGCATGCGGCGGAACAGATCGAGGCTCTCGCCGGCCGGGCGGTCGCGGTAGGGGCTGTTGCGGCCGGGCTCGGTCAGCGTGCCGCGGTACGCGCGGATCTCGTCGGCCGAGAGGTCGTCGACGTAGGCGTCGCCGTGCCCGGATCAGATGCTCGGCCCACGTCGTACAGCTGGGCGAAGTAGTCGGAGGCGAAGTAGCGCGCGCTCGCCCCAGTCGAAGCCCAGCCAGCGGACGTCGCGCTCGATCGCGAGGATGTACTCGTGCTCCTCCTTGGCCGGGTTGGTGTCGTCGAAGCGGAGGTTGCAGCGGCCGCCGAACTCCTGCGGCGACGCCGAAGTTCAGGCAGATCGACTTGGCATGGCCGATGTGGAGATAGCCGTTGGGCTCCGGCGGGAAGCGCGTCGACGACCCGGTCGCCCGCGGCCGGCCGCGCAGGTCCTCGCGCACGATGTCGCGGATGAAGTCCGAGGCCCGTCCAGCTTGCCTTCGGCGACGACGGCGTCAGCGCCGCTCATGGTGCTCCAGGCAATCCGGCCCCGCCCCGTCACCGGGACGCGCTCGAAAGCCGCCCCTGTCTGCCAGAAAAGCCGCAAGCCGCCAAGCCGCGGATCGCCCGTGGGACCTGGACCCGCAGCTCGCGGCGCATGAACCAGCCGGCGCGCTCCTGCTCGATCGGTGTAGCGGCCGGCAAGCGCCGACCGCCGCTGGCAACGTGAATCCCAGTGCGGGGGCAGCCGACCCCGACAACGGACCGGTGGAGCTGCCCCGCGAACTTCAGCGGGACGGTAAGTATCAGACCCCACAACGGGGCGGCGGAGCTGCCCTGACGACGACTGGGACGCCCGGCCTGATCAGAGCGCGAAGCCGTCGGCCGGTGCGCCGTTAACCAAATCTCAACCCGGCAGCCTCACCCTTCCTTCGGATGGTCCATGCGACCGTGGGATCCCCGCGACTGCTTTGGCGAGGCAGCACGGAGCCCCAGGCTCGCATGGGACCATCGAGGAGCCAGCGTGGCGACAAATTACTAACGAGGGATGAAGCGGATTGCCCCGCGAGCGGGCCCGGTGCCGAGCCGGGACCTCGGCGCCCGCGCCGGGGACTCCGGCGCCCGAGCCCGGTCCGCGGCGCGCGAGCCCCCGAGCCCGGTCTCGGGCGTCCAAAAACGGTCCACGGTCGCATTGGGCAATCGAGCGGCGAGCGCAGCGGCAAATCACTGACGAGGGATGAAGCGGATGGCCGCTGCCCGTGGGCTCCATGCCGGCCGGGACCTCGGCGGCCGAGTCCGGTATGGGGCGCCCGAGCCGGTCCGCGGCACGGCAATCCGACCTCAATCGTCGCCGAGCAGCGTCAGCAGGCTCTGCGCGACGACCTGGGTCGCCTTGAACAGGTCGATCGAGCGGCAGGCGCTCGTCGGCGCGGTGCGCGTTGGCCTCCTCGATCGTGCGTGGGCCGGCGCCGTAGAGGACGATCGGCACGCCGGCGGCGGCGTAGTGCCGGGCGTCGGTGTAGAGCGGCACGCCGGTCGCCGCGACCGGCTCGCCCATGATCCGCCTGGCCTCCCGGCAGACCACCTCGACGCAGGCGCTCGCTGCCGGCGAGCGGCGTCAGCGGCGCGGCCAGCAGGATGCGCCGGACCTCGACCCGCGCCGCGGGGAAGGCGCGCGCCGCCTCGGCGATCAGCGCCCGCAGCTCGGCCTCGACCGCGACCGGCGTCCTCCTCGGGGATCATGCGCCGGTCGAGGCGGAAGCTGATGCGGTCGGGCACGACGTTGGTGTTGATGCCGCCCGTGATCAGCCCGACGGTGAGCTGCGGCGAGCCGATGCCGGCGATCTGCGAGACCCGCGCAGCCAGGCCCTTGCGCGCGGCGTAGAGCGCGGCCAGCACGTGGTTTGCGGCCTCCAGCGCATCGATCCCGGTGAACGGCATCGCGGCGTGCGCCGAGCGGCCGCGGACCACGACCTCGAGATGCAGGCAGCCGTTGTGGGCAGTGACGACCGCATAGGAGAAGCCGGCGCCGATCGCGTAGTCGGGCCTGCTGATGCCTTGCTCGAGCAGCCATTTCGGGCCGATCTCGCCGCCGGCCTCCTCGTCGTAGGTGAAGTGGAGCTCGACCGTGCCGGCGAGCTCTTGCGCCACTGCCTCGAGCGCCAGCAGCGCGAAGGCGTAGGTCGCAAAATCGCGACTTCGAGACCGCGACGCCGCGGCCGTACATCCAGCCGTCCACGACCTCCGCGCCATAGGGGTCGCGGGTCCAGCCCTCGCCCGGCGGGACGACGTCGCCGTGGGCATTGAGCGCGATCGTCGGGCCCTCGCCGAAGCGGTGGCGGACCACGAGGTTGGTCAGCGCAGACCATGCCGTTCTCGCGCGCCAGCGCGTCCGGCACCGGATGGCGCTCCACCGCGAGGCCCAGGCCCTCGAGCAGCTCCGCGGCGCGTTCGGCGTGGGGGGCGCAGTCGCCCGGCGGGTTGTCGGACGGCATGCGCACCAGCCCGGCGAGGAAGCGGTCCTCGGCAGTCCTGCTGGCGGCGCGAGGAATTCGCTGATGACGGCTCGGGCATCGGCCATGGCGGTTCGTCCCCAGGATGCGTTCAGCTCTGCAACTCGCGGGCGGCGGCGCCATGTGCAGCACGCAGCTGGTCGATGTCGAGCCCCGGGATCTCGCCCTCCTCGACCCGCCAGCGGCACTGCACCATGACCCGGTCGGTGCGGGTCATCGAGCCAGAGTGGTGCGGCTCGGCGCGCTTCAGCCATTCGCGGCCCCGATCTGGCGCAGCACGTCCAGCAGCACGCGCACCGCGAGGTCGGCGTCCTCGGTCGCTGATCGCTTCGGCCGGGTGGTGGCTGATGCCGCCCCGGCAGCGCACGAACAGCATCGCGATCGGGCAGAGCGCTGCGAGCGCGATCGCGTCGTGGCCGGCGCCGCTCGGCAACAGGCGCGGCGCGATGCCGGCGCGGGCGACCGCGGCCGCGAGCGTCTCGATCAGCGCCGGATCGCAGGTCACAGCCGGCGGCGTCGTGGAAGCGTTCGAGCGTGACTTCGACGCCGCCGCCGCCCGGCGATCGCGGCAAAGCTCGCCTCGAGCACGGCAAGCGCCGCCTGCCGGGTCGCGTCGGCAGGCGCGCGGACGTCGAGCGTGAAGCGGACCGCGCCGGGCATGACGTTGACCGAGCCGGGCAGCGCCTCGATCTGGCCGACGGTCGCGACGAGGTCCGGCGCTCGCCAGGCCCTCGCGCTCGACCGCGAGCATCATCTCGGCGGCCGCGGCGAGCGCGTCGCGGCGCAGACCCATCGGCACGGTGCCGGCATGGCCGGCCTCGCCCGTGATCTGGATGCGCGCGCGGGTCGCACCGTTGATCGCGGTGACGATGCCGAGCGGCAGGCCCTCGGCCTCGAGCACGGGGCCCTGCTCGATGTGGACCTCGAGATAGGCCGAGCACGTCCTCGGCGCGGCGGGCGCAGCTCGCGTAGGCGCGGGCGTCGCAGCCGGCCTCGCGCAGCGCCTCGTGCACCGCGATGCCCCCGTCATCGCGGGCATCGAGCAGGTTCGGGTCGAGCGTGCCGGCGAGCGCGCGCGAGCCGGTCAGCGCGGTCGGGAAGCGCACGCCCTCCTCGTCGCCGAACGCGATGACCTCGAGCGCGACCGGCAGGCGCTCGCCCGACCGGTGCAGCGTCTCGACCGCGGCGATGCCGGCGAGCACGCCGAGGCGCCATCGTACTTGCCGGCATCGGTCACGGTGTCGATGTGCGAGCCGATCAGCACCGCCGGCGCGCCGGACCGGCGGCGCCTCGTAGCGGCCGATCACGTTGCCGACCGCGTCGATCCGGGCCGCCATACCGGCCTCGCGCATCCAGGCGACGACCTGCGTCGCATCGCGCCGGCGATGCGCCGGCGACAGGTAGTGGCGGGTCAGCCGCTCCGGGTCGTCGCTGAAGCGTCGCGAGCTCATCGAGCCGCGCCATCAGCGCCGGGCCGTGGACGAGCGCGCTCACGGCAGCAGGTCCCGGAGACGAAGCAGCGCGATCCGCTCGATCTGCGTCGAGCGCCATCGCGCTGCTCGGTCGGCGGCATCGTTCGCCAGCCGGCGCTCGAAGGCCGCCAGGATCTCGGCCTTGCTGCGGCCCTTGACCGCCATGATGAACGGGAAACCGAAGCGCGCCCGGTAGGCCTCGTTGAGCGCGACAAAGCGCGCGCGCTCGGGTCGGTCAGCCGGTCGAGGCCGGCGCTGGCCTGCTCGCTTGCTCGAATCCGCGGTCAACCGGCCGGCGCGCGCGAGCCGCCCGGCGAGATCGGGATGGGCCTCGATCAGCGCCCTCTTGCTCGGCCGCAGGCCTGCGCGCAGCACCGCACAGAGCGCGCGGTGCAGGCCATCCGCGTCGGTCGGCGTCGGCGGGCAGGCCGCGGTCGTACGCCCGCTCGGCGATCCAGGGCGAGTGCTCGAAGACCTGGCCGAAGGTCGCGACGAAGGCGTTCCGATCCATCCCGGCCGGGCGGCGGGGCCGAGGGCTCGCGAGTCGCACTCATGAGCGTAACTCTTGCTGCCTGCCGCAAACGTCGAGGTCGAGCCTACCCTGGTTCCGGTGCCGGCGCGTTCGGATTTTTTTGAAACTGCTTCGGCATCGCGGCTATTTGCGCGCTGCGCGCCGACGGCCTAGAGATGGACCCGAAGCGATCGGCGAGACACGCACTTATCATCGCCAGACGCCGCGGGAGGCCGAATGGATGAGCAGCGCTGAGCGAGCAGCTTCGGGCCGGCTCACGACGCATGTGCTCGACACGATGAGCGGTGAGCCTGGCGCCGGGATCGCGGTCGAGCTGTTCCGGCTCGAGGGCGGGCGGCAGCAGCGACTGGCAGAGGCGACAACCAATGCTGAGGGCCGCTCGGCGGCGCCGCTGCTGCAGGGACCGGAGCTCAGGCCCGGCGTCTACGAGCTGCGCTTCCACGTCGGCGACTACTTCCGGCAGCGCGCGGTCGCGCTCTGCGGAACCCGCTTTCCTCGACCTCGTGCCGATCCGTTTCGGCATCGCCGACGCGGCGCGCCACTATCATGTGCCACTTCTCATTTCGCCCTTCGGCTATTCGACCTATCGTGGCAGCTGACGATAGAGACGGGCCGATGCGCCAACAGGTCCGATTTCTGCTCGGCCAGGAACTGCGGGAGCTCGATCGAGGTCGACCCGACGCTGACCGTGCTCGACTGGCTGCGCCTGGTCGAGCGGCGGACCGGCACCAAGGAAGGCTGCAACGAGGGTGACTGCGGCGCCTGCACGGTCGCGATCGGCCGGCTCGCTGACGGCCGCCTCCACTATCGGGCGGTCAACGCCTGCATCCGCTTCGTGGGCCAGCTGGACGGCGCCCAGCTGCTGACGGTCGAGGACCTGGCCGGCCCGGACGGCGCCCCGCATCCGGTCCAGCAGGCGCTGGTCGAGTGCCACGGCGCCCAATGCGGCTTCTGCACGCCGGGCTTCGTGATGTCGCTGTTCGCGCTCTACCAGAGCGACCCCACGCCCGACCACAGCGACACAGCACTGAGCCCGGAGCGGGTCGACGACGCGCTCGCCGGCAATCTCTGCCGCTGCACCGGCTACGCGCCGATCGTCGCCGCCGCGCACCGGATGCTGCAGCTGAGCCGGGGCAAGCCCGACCGGTTCGCGGCCGAGCGGCCGGATACGCTTGCCCGCCTCGGTTCGCTGCAGGACGAGGCGACGCTCACGGTCGGCGACCAGGGCCGGTGGTTCCATGCGCCGGCAACGGTCGAGGCCTTGGCCGACCTGCTGCTCGAGCACCCGAAGGCGCGGATCGTCGCCGGCGCGACCGATGTCGGCTTGTGGGTCACCAAGGACCTGCGCGTGCTCGAGCGGGTGATCGACATCGGCCGCGTGCGCGCGCTGCAAAAGATCGAGGATCGGGGCGAGGCGCTCGCGATCGGCGCCGGGGCCACCTACGCCGACGCGCTGCCGGTGCTGGCCAAGCTCTATCCGGACATCGGCGAGGTCTTCCGGCGGCTCGGCGGCGAGCAGGTGCGCAACGTCGGCACGATCGGCGGCAATATCGCCAACGGCTCGCCGATCGGCGACAGCCCGCCGATGCTGATCGCGCTCGGCGCCCGGCTCGTGCTCCGCAAGGGCTCAGAACGGCGCGAGGTGCCGCTCGAGGACTTCTTCATCGCCTACGGCCAGCAGGATCGCAGGCCGTCCGAGTTTGTCGAGGCGATCGTGGTGCCGAAGCCGACCGCAGGGCTGCGGTTTCGCGCCTACAAGATCGCCAAGCGGTTCGATCAGGACATCTCAGCCGTGCTCGGCGCGTTCGCGCTCACGCTCGAGGATGGCAAGGTCGCGGCCGCGCGCATCGCGTATGGCGGCATGGCGGCGACGCCCAAGCGCGCCCGCAATGCCGAGACGGCGCTGACCGGTCAGCCCTGGAACGAGGTTGCGCTGGAGGCGGCAAGCGCCGCGCTCGCCAAGGACTTCACGCCGATCAGCGACTGGCGCGCGAGTGCTGGCTATCGCGCCAGGGTCGCAGCCAATCTGCTGCAAAGGCTCTACCTCGAGACCACGGACCGCAGCGCGCTGACGCGGCTGGTCGGCGACCGGAGCCTCGCCCATGTCTGATCCGCGGATCGCCGAACGAATCAGCGGCGGCGTCCACCAGGCGCAGCGGCACGACAGCGCCTGGAAGCACGTCGGCGGCACCGCGACCTACATCGACGACCTCGCCGCGCCGGCGGGCCTGCTGCACGTCTATCTCGGGATCAGCGCGCGGGCGCATGCGCGCATCCTTCGCCTCGAGCTCGAGCCCGTCCGCCGGGCGCCCGGGGTCGTGCTGGTGCTGACCGCGGCCGACATCCCGGGTGTCAACGACGTGAGCCCGACCCATCGCCACGACGAACCGCTGCTTGCCGCGGGCGTGGTCGAGTACGCCGGCCAGCCGCTGTTCGCGGTCGCCGCCTCGAGCCGCGACCAGGCGCGGCGTGCGGCCAGGCTTGCGCTCGTCGAGTACGAGGATTTGCCCGCCGTGCTCGACATCGAGGCGGCGAAGGCGACCGGCAGGCTCGTGACGGAGCCGCTCACGCTCAGGCGCGGCGACGCCGCAGCCGCGCTCGCGGCCGCGCCGCACCGGGTCGAGGGACAAATCGCGATCGGCGGCCAGGACCACTTCTATCTCGAGGGCCAGATCGCGCTGGCGATCCCGGGCGAGGACGACGAGGTCACGGTCCTGTCCTCGACCCAGCACCCGAGCGAGATCCAGCACATGGTGGCGATCGTGCTGGGGGTGCCCAACAACGCCGTGACCGTCGAGTGCCGGCGGATGGGCGGCGCCTTCGGCGGCAAGGAGACCCAGGGCAACCTGTTCGCCTGCATCGCAGCGCTCGTGGCCAAGAAGACCGGCCGGGCGGCCAAGATCCGGCCGGATCGCGATGACGACATGATCATCACCGGCAAGCGCCACGACTTCGTCGCCGACTATGCCGTAGGCTTCAATGCCGACGGCCGGATCCAGGCGGTCGACATCACCTATGCCGCGCGCTGCGGTTATTCCGCGGATCTGTCCGGGCCGGTGACCGACCGGGCGCTGTTCCATGCTGACAACTGCTATTACTTCGAGAACGTCGAGCTGCGCTCGCTGCCGCTCAAGACCAACACCGTCTCGAACACCGCGTTTCGCGGTTTCGGCGGCCCGCAGGGAATGGTCGCGGGCGAGCGGCTGATCGAGGAGATCGCCTACGCGCTGGGCCATGACCCGCTAGAGGTGCGCAAAGCCAATTTCTATGGCGAGGAGCCGCGCAACGTCACGCCCTACCACCAGCCGGTCGAGGACAACGTCATCGGCCAGATCGTGGCCGAGCTCGAGCAGAGCGCCGACTATCGGGGCCGCCGGCAGGCGATCCGCGCGGCCAACGCGGGCAGCCCTGTGATCAAGCGCGGGCTGGCGCTGACCCCGGTCAAGTTCGGCATCTCGTTCACTGCCACCCAATACAACCAGGCGGGCGCGCTGGTGCACGTCTATACCGACGGCAGCATTCATCTGAACCACGGCGGCACCGAGATGGGCCAGGGCCTCTATACCAAGGTCGCCCAGGTGGTTGCCGAGGAGTTCCAGGTTGACCTCGAGCAGGTCCGGATCACCGCCACGACCACCGGCAAGGTACCGAACACCTCGGCGACCGCCGCCTCGTCCGGCTCGGACCTGAACGGCAAGGCGGCGCAGGCCGCGGCGCGCACGATCAAGGCCCGCCTGGTCGCGTTCGCCGCGCTGCACTGGGGCGTGCCCGAGGAGCAGATCGAGTTCCTGCCGGGGCGGGTCCGGGTCGGCAATCAGGAGATCCTGTTCCGCGAGCTGATCTGGCAGGCCTATCTCGCCCGCGTCTCGCTGTCCGCGACCGGGTTCTACAAGACGCCCAAGATCCACTGGGACCGGGCGAGCGGCCGCGGCCATCCGTTCTTCTACTTCGCCTACGGCGCCGCGGTCAGCGAGGTCGCGATCGACACGCTGACCGGCGAGTACAAAGTGGAGCGGGTCGATATCCTGCACGACGCCGGGCGCTCGCTGAACCCGGCGCTCGACATCGGCCAGATCGAGGGCGGCTTCGTCCAGGGCATGGGCTGGCTCACGACCGAAGAGCTGTGGTGGGACCAGCAGGGCCGGCTGCGCACCCACGCGCCCAGCACCTACAAGATCCCGGCCTGCTCCGACCGGCCGCGGATCTTCAACGTCCGGCTGCTCGAACATGCCGACAATCGCGAGGACACGATTTTCCGGTCCAAGGCGGTCGGCGAGCCGCCGCTGATGCTCGCGATCTCGGTCCTGCACGCGCTCTCGGATGCGATCGCCAGCACCCAGGACTACCGGCTGTGCCCGCGCCTCGACCCGCCGGCGACGCCCGAGAAGGTGCTGACCACGATCGAGCGCCTGAAGGAGCGGGCCGCCGCTGAGCGAGGTGCCGCATGATGGAGCTGGTCGGCATCCTGCGCCGGCTGCTCGCCGAGCGGGCGCCCGTGGTGCTGGTGCGGGTGGCCGTGGCCAAAGGTTCGACCCCGCGCGAGGCGGGCGTCAGCATGCTGGTGACCGCCGATGCCGTGCACGGCACGATCGGTGGCGGCCGGCTCGAGTGGGATGCGATCCTGCGCGCCCGCGACCTGCTCGCGGATGGTCATGCGCGGGCGACTCTCGAGGTGCCGCTCGGGCCGGCCTCCGGCCAGTGCTGCGGCGGCCACGTGACGCTCAGCCTGGCGCGCGCCGGCGCGGCCGAGCTCGCCGAGCTGGTCGCAGCGGCCGAGGCCGAGCGGGCCGGCTGGCCGCTCGTGCTGCTGTTCGGTGCCGGCCACGTCGGCAAGGCGCTGGCCCGGGCACTGGTGCCGCTGCCGTTGCGCCTGCGCTGGCTCGACGGCCGGCCGGACGCTTTTCCGAACCCGCCGCTCGAGGGCCCGGAAGTCCTGGTCACCGAAAAGCCGCTGGCCGAGATCCGGGCGGCGCCGGCGGCTACCGCCTACGTGGTCATGACCCACAGCCACGCGCTCGACTTCGAGGTCTGCGAGGCGATCCTCAAGCGCGGCGACTTTACCTATCTCGGGCTGATCGGCTCGCGCAGCAAGCGCACCCGCTTCGAGCGCGGCTGGCGCAAGCTCGGCCGCACCGACGAGCAGATCCAGCGCTTGGTCTGCCCGATCGGCGGCCCGCTGCGCGACAAGCGGCCGCCGGTGATCGCGGCGCTGGCCGCAGCCGAGCTTCTGCTGGCCCTCGCCAGGCCCGCCGACCTCGCCGCCCCAGAGACGACCGGAGATGCAGCATGACCGAGCCTGCGAATTCGACAGCGGCATCGCGCCTGGAGCTGCGTGAGATCACCAAGCGCTTCCCGGGCGTGCTCGCCAACGACCGGGTGAGCTTCAAGGTCGCATCCGGCGAGATCCATGCGCTGCTGGGCGAGAACGGCGCCGGCAAGTCGACGCTGGTCAAGATCATCTACGGCGTCCTGCACGCCGACGAGGGCGCCATGCTCTGGCAGGGCGAGCCGGTCCGGGTCGGCGACCCGCGCGCCGCCCGCGCGCTCGGCATCGGCATGGTGTTCCAGCACTTCTCGCTGTTCGAGGCGATGACCGTGCTCGAGAACATCGCGCTCGGCGTCGACGACGCTGCCGACATGCGCGCGCTCGCCAAGAAGATCGAGTCGGTCTCGCACGCCTATGGCCTGCCGCTCGATCCCGCGCGCGAGGTGCACACGCTCTCGGTCGGCGAGCGCCAGCGGATCGAGATCGTCCGCTGCCTGCTGCAGAGCCCGAAACTCTTGATCATGGACGAGCCGACCTCGGTCCTGACCCCGCAGGAGGTCGGGCGGCTGTTCGAGACGCTGCGCCAGCTCGCGGCCGAGGGCGTCTCGATCCTCTACATCAGCCACAAGCTCGACGAGATCAAAGCGCTGTGCGATTGCGCGACGATCCTGCGCGGCGGCCGCGTGGTCGCGACCTGCGACCCCAAAGCCGAGACCGCCAAGAGCATGGCGCAGCTGATGATCGGCGCCGAGGTCCGGACCCTCTCGCGCCGCGCCGGCAACGGCGAGGGCACACCCAGGTTGATCGTGCGCAACCTCGATCTGCCGGCCGGCGGGCCGTTCGGGACGACGCTCAAGGACATCTCGTTCGAGGTCTGCCAGGGCGAGATCTTCGGCATCGCGGGCGTCGCCGGCAACGGCCAGAACGAGCTGTTCCAGGCGATCTCGGGCGAGCGCCTGCTGGCGAGCCCCGAGGCGGTCCGGATCGACGACCACGCCGTTGGCCGGGTCGGCGCGGGCGGCAGGCGGCGGCTGGGCTTATGCTGCGTGCCGGAGGAGCGCAACGGCCACGGCGCCGTGCCCGACATGTCGCTGATCGAGAATGCCGTGCTGAGCGGCCGCCATCGCATGGGCCTGGCCGCGAGCGGCTTCATCCGGAGCGGCGCCGCGACGCGCTTCGCCGAAGAGATCATCCGCTCGTTCAACGTCAAGACCCCGAGCGCAGCGGCCGCCGCCCGCTCGCTCTCGGGCGGCAATCTGCAGAAGTTCATCGTCGGCCGCGAGGTCCTCCAAGACCCGGGCGTGCTGGTGGTCTCGCAGCCGACCTGGGGGGTCGACGCCGGCGCCGCGGCCGCGATCCACCAGGCCCTGTTTAACCTCGCCGGCGCCGGGGCTGCGGTCCTGGTGATCTCGCAGGACCTGGACGAGCTGCTGACGCTGACCGACCGGCTCGCGGTGATCAACGTCGGCGTCCTCTCGGGCACGCTCGCGACCGCCGAGGCCTCGCTCGACGAGATCGGGCTCCTGATGGGCGGCCTCCACGGCATGGACGAGCACGTGCCCGCCCACGAGACCGAAGGGGTCGCCCAACATGTCGCTTAAGATCGAGGCGCGGCCTGAGGTCAGCCGCCAGCTGCTCTACGTGACGCCGTTGCTCGCGGTCGCGCTGACCGTGGTCGCGGGCTTTTTCATCTTCCTGCTGATGGGCTACAGCCCGCTGCTGTCGCTTTATCATTTCTTCATCTCGCCGCTGACCAGCCTCTACGGCCTCTCCGAGCTGGCGCTCAAGGCCGCGCCGCTGGTTCTGATCGCGGTCGGCCTGGCGCTCGGCTTTCGCGCCAACGTCTGGAACATCGGCGCCGAAGGCCAG
Source organism: uncultured Alphaproteobacteria bacterium (assembly GCA_963840925.1). Taxonomy (GTDB): domain Bacteria; phylum Pseudomonadota; class Alphaproteobacteria; order Geminicoccales; family Geminicoccaceae; genus DATAOG01. The sequence continues at coordinate 33,790 of CAWJAY010000003.1, read as the reverse complement.
CTGACCGTCGGCGCGATCGCCGGCGGCGGCATCGGCCTCTTGTTCTGGGACGTCGAGGGGGCCTGGATCCTACCCTTGATGTGCCTGGCCGGCTTTGTCGGCGGCATGGCCTACGCGGCGATCCCGGCCTTCCTCAAGACCCGGCTCGGGGTCAACGAGATCCTGAGCAGCCTGATGCTGACCTACGTCGCCACGCTCTTTCTCAGCATGCTGGTCTACGGCCCCTGGAAGGACCCCGAGGGCTTCGGCTTCCCGCAGACGCGGATGCTGACCGAGGCCGCCCTGCTGCCGGTGATCCTCGAGAACACGCGGCTGCACCTCGGCGTGATCGTAGCGCTCGTGGTCGCGGTCGGCGCCTGGATCGTGATGACCCGGACCGTGATCGGCTTCGAGCTCCGGGTGGTCGGCCAAGCGCCGGCGGCGGCTGCCTATGCCGGGTTCGACCGCAACCGGATGGTCTGGCTCTGCCTGCTGGTGAGCGGCGGGCTTGCGGGCCTCGCCGGCCTGTTCGAGGTCGCCGGCCCGATCGGCCAGCTGATCCCGGTCCTGACCCCTGGCTACGGCTTCACCGCGATCATCGTGGCCTTCCTCGGCCGCCTGCACCCGCTCGGCATCATCCTTTCGGGCCTGCTGATGGCGCTGTCCTACATCGGCGGCGAGAACGCCCAGGTCGAGGTCGGGCTGCCCCAGGCGGTGACCGGCGTGTTCCAGGGCCTGCTGCTGTTCTTCCTGCTGGCGACCGATTTCCTGACCCGCTACCGGATCCGCTCGGTCGCGCCTCGCCGGGAGGTCGCGCCCGCATGAGCCTTGATGCCACCGTGCTGGTCCTGGTCACGGTGATCAGCGCCGCGACCCCGCTGCTCTACGCCGCGCTCGGCGAGCTCGTGGTCGAGAAGTCGGGCGTGCTCAACCTCGGCATCGAGGGCATGATGCTGGCCGGAGCGGTCACCGCGTTCGCGGTCACCGTGACCACCGGCAGCGCCGCGCTTGGCATCATCACGGCGGCGCTCGCCGGCACGCTGATGGCGCTCGCGTTCGCCGCGCTGACGCTCTCGCTGCTCGCGAACCAGGTCGCGACCGGCCTGGCGTTGACGATTTTCGGCATCGGCCTGTCGGCGCTGGTCGGCTCCAGCTTCGTCGGCATCCCGGTCGACCGGCTGCCGCGCCTCAACATCGAGGGCCTGTCGGACCTGCCGATCCTCGGCCCGCTGCTGTTCGGCCACGACCTGCTGGTCTACCTGTCGGTGCTGGCGACCATCGGGGTCGCCTGGTTCCTCAAGCGCACCCGCACCGGGATGATCCTGCGCGCGGTCGGCGAATCCGACGTCTCGGCACATTCGATCGGCTACGACGTGATCCGGGTGCGCTACCACGCGGTCCTGTTCGGCGGCGCGATGGCCGGCCTCGGCGGCGCCTTCCTGTCGCTCTCCTACACGCCGATGTGGGTCGAGGAGATGACCGCCGGCCGCGGCTGGATCGCGCTCGCGCTGGTGGTGTTCGCCTCCTGGCGGCCCTGGCGCCTGCTGCTGGGCGCCTATCTGTTCGGCGGGGTCACGATCCTGCAGCTCTATGCCCAGGGCTCAGGCACGTTCGGCGTGCCCGCTCAGGTCATGTCGATGCTGCCCTACCTGGCGACGATCGTCGTGCTCGCGGCGATCGCCGGCGGCCCCTGGAAGGGCCGCCTGGACGCGCCCGCCTGCCTCGGCAAGCCGTTCCGGCCGGCCACCTGATCCAAACGCAACCAGGGAGACGACCATCATGACCCTCGACCTCACGCGCCGCCGCTTCCTCGCCGGCACCGCCGCCGGCACGGGCGGCCTGCTGCTTGGCCGACCGGTGCTCGCCCAGGAGCCGGCCAAGGTCGGCTTCGTCTATGTCGGGCCGATCGGCGACTTCGGCTGGACCCATGGCCACGACCTCGCCCGCGAGGCCGTGGTCGAGCACTTCGGCGACAAGGTCAAGACCAGCTACGTCGAGAACGTCGCCGAGGGCCCGGATGCCGAGCGCGTGGTCCGCCAGCTCGCAACCTCGGGCCACGGCCTGATCTTCACGACCTCGTTCGGGTTCATGAACGCGACCGTGCGGGTCGCCAGGCAGTTCCCCAAGGTCAAGTTCGAGCACGCGACCGGCTATCAGACCGGGCCCAACCTCGCGGTCTACAACGCCCGCTTCTACGAGGGCCGCGCGGTCTGCGGCGCGATCGCCGGCCACGTCAGCAAGTCCGGGACCGTCGGCTACATCGCCTCGTTCCCGATCCCCGAGGTCGTGATGGGCATCAACGCCTTCACGCTCGCGATGCAGAAAGTCAAGCCGGACGCCCACGTCAAGGTGGTCTGGGTCAACAGCTGGTACGATCCCGGCAAGGAGGGCGACGCCGCCAAGGCGCTGATCGATCAGGGCGCCGACATCATCTGCCAGCACACCGACAGCCCGGCGCCGCTGCAGGTCGCCCAGGAGCGTGGCGTGCACGGCTTCGGCCAGGCCTCGGACATGAAGGCCTACGCCCCGGACGCCCAGCTGACCGCGATCCTGGATGACTGGTCGGGCTACTACGTCGAGCGCGTTCAGGCGCTCCTGGACGGCAGCTGGCAGACGCAGAGCGTCTGGTGGGGCCTGAAGGAGGGCATGGTCAAGATGGCCGACTACGGCAGCGCCGTGACCGACGAGGCCCGCGCCGACGCGGACGCGATCAAGGAGGGCATCATCGCCGGCACGCTGCATCCGTTCGACGGCCCGGTCACCAACCAGGCGGGCGAGACCGTGATCGCCGAGGGCGAGCACGCCTCCGACGAGCAGATGCAGAAGATGGACTGGTACGTTAAGGGCGTGCAGGCCTGACCGGCGGGGCCTGAGCAGGCCAACGGCGTGGCTAACCGGGTTGGTCGAGGGTGGCCACCGCCCGCGCGCCGTGCTCGACCATGAAGTCGACGAACGCTTTGACCTTGGCCGGCAGGAGGCGGCGGTGCGGGTAGAGCACGGCGGGCTCGGGCGGGAAATCGGGCAGCACCGGCGCGAGGCGCCCGGCGCGCACATGCGCCGCCACCTCCCAGATTGGCTTCAGCGCGATCCCCTGGCCGAGCAGCGCCCATTCGGTCAGCAGGTCGCCGTCGTCGGCGTCGAGCGGGTCGGCGACCGGCAGCGTCAACGGCCCCTTCGGCGTCGAGAGGGTCCAGCGGAACTGCTGCGAGCCGGCGAAGCGCAGCAGCAGGCAACGGTGCTCGAGCAGATCCTCGGGCACCGCCGGTCGCCCGCGCGCCTCGAGCTGGGCGGGCGCCGCGCAGAGCACGCGCGGGCACTCGGCGATCTTGCGCTGAGTGAGGCTCGAATCCGCGAGCACCGCCATCCGGATCGCGACGTCGACCGCCTCCTGCAAGAGATCGATCCGGTGGTCCGAGAGCCGCAGCCGCACGTCGATCTCGGGATGCCTTGCCTGGAACTGCGGCAAGAGCGGCCCCAGCACGCGGCGGCCGAAGCCGAGCGGGGCGGCCACCCGCAGGCTGCCGAGCTCGACCACCCGGACGAAGACCCGGATGCTCTCGAGCAGCGCCATGACGCGTGCCTCCGCCGATCGCCGCGATTGTTCGGCTTGGTTTGATGGTGCGGCCGACGGCGAGCGGTTCTTTGCGCTTGCGAACGATAATACCAGCTATGCCGCGCCTCGCATGGCCAGCCGTTTGACTTGGCGGCGGGCGGCAGCGGGAGGGATGGGAAGTGAGCGCGATCGTCTGGGCCTGGATCGACTTCAGCGTGCGCTGGCTGCACGTGATCGCCGGCATCGCCTGGATCGGCAGCTCGTTCTACTTCGTCCACCTCGATTCCAGCATCAAGCGGCGCGACGGCCTGCCCGCGGGCGCCGGCGGCGAGGCCTGGCAGGTCCACGGCGGCGGCTTCTATCACATGATCAAGTACCTGGTGGCGCCCGAGCGCATGCCGGACGATCTGACCTGGTTCAAATGGGAAGCCTACACCACCTGGCTGTCCGGCTTCGCGCTGCTGATCATCATCTACTACTTCGGCGCCGAGCTCTATCTGATCGATTATCACGTCCTCGACCTGCCGGTCTGGGGCGCGGTCGCGATCAGCGTCTTCGGCATGATCGCCGGCTGGCTGGTCTACGACCTGCTCTGCAAGTCGCCGCTCGGCGACCACGACGCCGGCCTCGCCGCGGTCGGCTTCGTCTTCCTGGTGGCGCTCGCCTACGGCTTCACGCTGCTGTTCAGCGGCCGCGGCGCCTACATGCAGATGGGCACCGTGATCGGCACGATCATGGTCGCCAACGTGCTGCTGGTGATCATCCCCAATCAGAAGGTCGTGGTCGCCGACCTGATCGCCGGGCGCACGCCTGAGCCCAAGCTCGGCCAGCAGGCCAAGCAGCGCTCGCTGCACAACAACTACCTGACGCTGCCGGTCCTGTTCGTGATGATCAGCAACCACTACCCGCTCGCGTTCGCGAGCCGCTGGAACTGGCTGATCCTGGCGCTGGTCCTGGTGGTCGGCGCGGTCATCCGGCACTTCTACAACGAGCGCCACGCCGGGCGGCCCAATCCCTGGTGGACCTGGGCGGTTGCAGGCGTCGGCATGCTGCTGATCATCTGGCTCTCCGCGGCGACGCCGCCGAGCGAAGCTGGTGACGAGAGCGCTGCCGCGCCTGCGGCCGAGATCGACCTCGTGGAAGTCGAGAACATCGTGCTGTCGCGCTGCAGCATGTGTCACGCCGAGGAGCCGCTTTGGGAAGGCATCGCGGCGGCGCCCAAGGGCGTGCTGCTCGATACTATGGAACGCATCCGCCAGCAGGCCGGCCCGATCCACATGCAGGCGGTGCTGAGCCACGCCATGCCGCCCGGCAACATCACCGAGATCGAGCCGGCCGAGCGAGCGCTGCTCGGCGCCTGGTACGATGCCGGCGCGCCGGCCGAGTGAGGGCGCGGCTGGTGCCCGGACCTTCCCGCCAGGCGCTCCGCGGCCAGCTGCTGAGCTTTCGGGACGACCCGGCCGAGGTCGGCGCCGCCGCCAGCTATTGGCACGTCGAGGACGGGCTCGTCGTCATCGAGGACGGCCGGATCACGGCGGCCGGCGAGGCGGATCAGCTGCTGCCGACGCTCGCGCCCGGCACCCCGGTCGAGGAGTGGCGGGACTGCCTGATCCTGCCGGGCCTGATCGACAGCCATATCCACCTGCCCCAGACCCAGGTGATCGCGAGCTTCGGCACCCAGCTGCTCGACTGGCTCCAGAACCACACCTTCGTCGAGGAGCAACGCTTCGCCGATCCGGCGCACAGCGAGCGGATAGCCCGCTTTTTCCTCGATGAGCTTGCCCGCAATGGCACGACCACGGCGGTCGTCTACGGCTCGGTCCACCCGCAGTCGATCGAGGCCTTTTTCGCCGAGTCCGAGCGCCGCGACACCCGGATGATCGCGGGCAAGGTGATGATGGACCGGGCCGCGCCCGCGGGCTTGCTCGACACGCCCGAGCGCAGCCATGCCGAAAGCGAGGCCTTGATCGCACGCTGGCACGGCCGCGGGCGCCAGCTCTACGCGATCTCGCCCCGGTTCGCGCTCACTTCGAGCGATGCTCAGCTCGAGGCCGCGGGTGCGCTGCTGCAAGCCCATCCGGACTGCTACCTGCAGACCCATCTGGCCGAGAATCTCGAGGAGATCGCGACCGCCCGCCGCCTGTTTCCCTGGGCGAAAAGCTATACCGACGTCTACGATCGCTTCGGCCTGCTGGGCCCGCGCTCGCTCTTCGGCCATTGCATCCATCTAACCCCGGAAGAGCGCGCGCGGCTCTCGGCAAGTCGCTCGATCGCGGCGTTCTGCCCGACCTCGAACCTGTTCCTCGGCTCGGGCCTGTTCGATCTCGCGGGCCTCAGGGACCCCGCGCAGCCGATCCGGGTCAGCCTCGCGACCGACGTCGGGGGCGGCACCAGCTATTCCATGCTCAAGACCGCAGCCGAGGGCTACAAGGTCTTGCAGCTGAAGGGCCAGACCTGGCCGGCGCTCGATGCCTTCTACATGCTGACGCTCGGCAACGCGCGGGCGCTCGGCCTCGAGCAGGAGATCGGCACGCTCGAGCCCGGCAGCGCCGCCGATCTGGTCGTGCTCGACCCGCGCGCGACGCCCGCCATGGCGCACCGGCTGGAGCGGATCGCGGGCGACCTCGCGGCCACCCTCTTCCTGCTCATGATCATGGGCGACGAGCGCGCGGTGCGCGCCACCTACGTCCTGGGCCGGCGGCAGCCGCCGACAGACACGTAAACTCGCCGCAAGGAACAGCCGAAGATGGCCAGGATGACAGCGATGCAGGCGGCGATCCAGGTCCTCGAGAGCGATGGCGTCCAGGTCGTCTTTTCCCGGCGCCGCGATCCTGCCGTTCTACGAGGCGCTGAAGGCGAGCCGGATCAAGCACTACGTGGTCCGCCACGAGGAGGGCGGCGCGCACGCCGCCGAGGCTACAGCCGGGCCAAGGCCGGCCGGATCGGGGTCAACATCGGGACCTCCGGCCCGGCCGGCACCGACATGATCACCGGCCTCTATTCGGCGATCGCCGACAGCACTCGGCCGCCGGCCTGACACCGACATCCTCGACTGAGCGTCGGAGTTTTCAGATCCGCCCCATCAGGAGCAGAATCAAGACAACGATCAGGACGAGCCCGATACCGCCGCTCGGATAGTAGCCCCAGCCGGTGCTGTAGGGCCAAGACGGCAACGAGCCGATCAAAATCACGATCAGAATGATCAAGAGGATGGTGCCTAACATCGCCGTGACCTCCGCGCGCAGCCGCTGCTGCGAGAAAAAAACGGTCGGCGCTGCTACGCCGACCGCATTCCTCTCCGGGTCCAGGCTAAAGCCTGGATTCCCAGTCCCGGACCTGACGCTCCGCCTCGTCGCGGGCGATGCCATAGCGCTCCTGGATCCGGCCGACCAGCTCGGTGCGGTTGCCTTCGACAACGTCGAGATCGTCGTTGGTCAACTTGCCCCACTGCTGCTGCACCTTGCCCTGGAACTGCTTCCAGCCGCCCTCGATCTGATCCCAGTTCATAGCGCTTTCTCCTCCACTTTGGCGACAACGTCGTCGCATGAACAACGCTACTGATCGCGACGGGTTCCCCTCCGATTTCGAGGTCCGCAGGCCCTGAGGGCAAGTCCACGTACGTCTTTTACTCGGCTTTCGTTGTGGATCTTCATGCCCGCCGCGACCATCGCAACCGGCTCGGAACGGATGGCCCGCTGTCCGTCGCTGGGTCCGGGTGATGATCCACCGGTCAGACCGGTTCAGAGTCCGCGTCGGGCCGATCAGAGCCGGTCAGGGCACCTTTCCGACATGGTCCGCAACGTAGGCGCCGCGCTCGCCCATCGGCTTCGGCGCGCCGGTGGTCGTATCCTTGCGCGTCTGATGCTCCATCTCGGCATTCAGCTCGGCGCCGAGCAGGATCACGAAGGCGGACAGCCAGAACCACATCAGCAGCGCGATCACCGCGCTCAGCGCGCCATAGGTCGCGGAGTAGTTGGCGAAATTGGCCGCGTAGACGGAGAACAGAAACGAGGCGACCAACCACAGCAGCGCTGCGGTCACCGCGCCCCAGTTGACCCAGCGGCCTTTGGCCGGCTCGCGGCTCGGGCCGTACTGGTAGAGGACGCCCAGACCGAAAACCACCACGCCCGCCAGGATCAGCCAGGTGAGGCCGGTGATCAGAACCTGCGCCAGGTCGCCGAGCGGCAGGAACTGCAGCGCCACCGGCAAGGCCACCACGACCAGCAACGACAGGATCGCGGCCACGATCAGGCCGACCGTGAAGGCGAACGCCACCAGGTAAAATCTGACGAAGCTCCGCTTTTCGTCCTCCTGATAGGAGATGTTGAGCGCCGTCATCAGTGAACGCACGCCCGCCCCGGCGCTCCACAGCGCCAAGAACATCGCGATCACGGCGCTGAGCCCGAGCCGGCCGCCTCCGGCCGAGGCGACCGAGCGCAGCTGGTCGCCGATCAGGCCCAGCGCATCGTTCGGGATCACCTGCCCGAGCAACTGCAGCTGCTGCTCGACCTCGGCCGGATCGGCGACCAGCCCGTACAGCGAGACGAAGGCCGTGATCGCTGGAAAGATCGCCAGAAGGCTATAGAAGGCCACTCCGGCGGCGATCATCGAGACGTTGTCCTTGCCGATCTGCTCCCAGACCCGCCACAGGACATCGCGCCAGCCGGGCGGGGGGATCTCGCTCGGCCGATCGGCCTCGCGACCGCGATCCCTCCCGCTCTCCGCCGCCGGCTCGCGCTCGCTCGCCCTGCCCTGCGGCCGACGAGGCCTGGAACGCCGCTGGGAGGCTTGCCTCACGTGGGCTCGCCGTCCCCTCGGTCCTGGAAGCCGGCCTGCCCATATCGGCTTGCGTCCTGGTTGGGGCCTGGCTCCTGCTCCCCGAAGCCGGCCTTCTGCTTGGCCGCCTCGGTAGCGGCTTGAGCGACGGTCTCGACTTTGTGGCGGACCGTTTCCGCGACCAATTCGACGCCTTCCCCGCTCAGCCCCTGCTCTCGCGCCTCGTGCTCGGCCGCGGCGTAGGCGGCGGCGGCGGCCGACTTGGCCTGGACGTAGCCCTCGCGGCCCGCGGCCCAGGCGCGCCGCCTCAGATCGTCGCTGGTGTCGCCCAGCAGCTCGTCCTCGCGACGGCTGGGTGGCAGTGCTGCGGCGATCGCGGCGCCGATCGCAAAGCCGACGGTGCCCAGCACCAGCGGGTGCTCCTGCAGCGCGTCGACCCAGCCGGCGCGGGCGCGCGAACCGTAGTGACGGGCTTGAGCGCCGGTGCGGCGTGCACGCTGTGCGACGCCTGAAGCGCGCGCCCGGGCGCCCCGAGCGAGCCTACCCACGCCCGCCCGGGCGCCGTGGGTGGCGTCGGCCGCCTGTTCGACCCCGGCCCGGACCCGGCCGGCTGCCTCGCTCAGGCCGGCTTTGGCCCGATCGCTGGCCTCGCTGAGGCCTTCGCGGGCGCGCCGGACCGCGGCACTCGCCCGGCCCTCATCATCGTCGCTCTCGGCACCCCCCCCAGGCTCGTACCCTCGCCACGGATCGCGTCCGGCGGCGTAGTCGGGGCCGTAACCGAGATCGTCATCATCGTCGAACAGGTCGGCCGCCCGCGGCAGCCCGGGGTCGCGCCTCGACCCCAGCATCATCCACGCCAGCCCGACGCCCACGAGCAGCATCGGCACCGGGTTCTGCTTGACCACCTGCCCGAGATTGCGCGCAAATTCACCCCCGTTGTCGCGGACGTAATGCGCGACCTGATCCGCCATCTGGCCCGGCGACAGCCGGTCCTGGATCGCATCCAGGGTATCCTCGACCTCGGCCCGGCTCTGGCGCACCTCGCGCTCGAGTTCGGCCGCCGACTTCGATCCGGGATCGGTGCTGGCGCCGTAGGTCTGGTGCTGACTGGTCATGAGAATTGCTCCTCCACCACTTGGGTATCTCTCTTCAGGGCATCGACCGTGCGCGTGGGAGCCAGCTGGCTCAGCCGGAGATCACGGATGCCCTTATGGACCAGGAGATAGGCGATCAGGGCCACGACTGCTCCGACGATCAAGGCCGCAACCGCAGGCGGTACGCCGGCCTCGGCAATCGCCACGACCAGCGCCTGGAGCAACACCAGCAACGCTGCGAGCGCCAGGATGCTGCCCGCGGCGATCGAGGCGATCGCGGTTCCCGCCTGCCCGATCTTCTCCGAGGTCTCGGCACGCGCGAGCTGAAATCTCCTTGCGGAACAGCATCGCGATGTTGCTGCCGAGATCGGACACCAAGTCCTTCAAGGGTTTGTCCGGGAGCGTCATCCTTCGCCTCCGCCGGGCACCGGCTGGACGCTCGCGGGCGGCTCACGCCGCGCCGCCGAGCTCTTCATGAAGCGCCCAAGCGCCAGCCCAGCCACCACCGATCCCCCCAGGAAAGCCACCGGTTGTCGGCGCGCGAACTCTTCGACGCTGCCTACGAACTCGGTCAGATCTCGGGTGCGCAACGCGCCCGACACCCGCTCCATGCCGTCGGCGAGTTGCTCGAACCAGCCGGCGCTGAACGGCTGCTCGCGCCGGCTGAGATCGTCAGCTGCGCTACGCAGCACGGCGGCAAAGCCTTCCACTTGCTCGGCAGCGGCATTCTTTTGCTGATCGATGCCCGCCCGCGCGCGCGCCCCGGCATCTTCGGCTAGCCCGCGCGCTTGCTGCTTCAGATCGTCGACCGCTGCGCGCGCTTGGCCGCGGACCGCTGCGGTGGCGCGCTGGGCGGCGCTCTCGGCCGCGCCGGCGGCGTCGGCTGTCGTGTGCTCGAAGGGATCATCCTCGATCGGTGCCATCTGGGCCTCCGCTGGAATCGGGTTCGGCGTCGAAGCGTCAGGTCAAGCCAAGCAGCGACAGCACCGCCAACGCGACGACCACGACGCCAATGATGTAGAACACGCTGTACACGAGCCGCCTCCCCGGCAGATGTTGGAGCACGGTCGCCCGCGCGATGAAGCGGGCATTCCGCGGTTGCTGCCTCAACGCAGCGCTAGAGAAACAGTTCCCGCGAGCGGCGGCGCCCCCAAGCGCTCAGAGCGGAAGTGCCACCAGCAGAATCGCGCTGACGACCGTGAGCAACCGGCGGGGCCAGGGAGACTCGCTGGCGTTGCTGCCGCGACCAGCGGCCGACCGAACGATCCGACGCAACCGTTCCGGGATCGGCTCTTCGAGCACCTCCCGCCCCACGGTTTTCAGCGCCTCGTTCTGACGGCGGAGGGTCTCGACCTCGGAGGCGATCTCAGGGTGCTCGAGCAGATACGTAGCCACCCAGATCCGATCTCGGCCGGTGAGGCGCCCGTCGATATGGTCTTGGATCTGGATGGGGCTCGGCCGAGTGGGCCCGGTCATGACACGGCACTTGGCAGCGGGTCGGTCATCGCCCCGACCGGCCCGGTTTCCTCGAGAGCGTCGCGCAAGGCCTGGCGCGCCCGGGACAGCCGCGAACGGACGGTCCCGACCGGCACTTTCAGGATCGCGGCGGCCTCGTCGTATTGCAGCCCCTCGATCGCGACCAGCAACAGGACCTCGCGGTGCTCGTCGCTCAGTCGGAGATACGCGTCGCGGACCTCGAGCAGGCCGATGTGGGCGTCCTGGTTGGCAGGGACCGACAGCAGCGGATGCTCGTCGGGCATCTCGTCGGCCCGCCGGGCCCGCCGGACGTCGTTGATGTGGCAGTTCTTCAGGATCGTGAACAGCCAGGCGCGCAGATTGGTGCCCGGCATCCAGGTAGCGTTTTTGGCGATCGCCCGGGTCAGACATTCCTGAACCAGATCGTCGCCGCGATCGATGTCGCGCGCCAGGTAACGGGCAAACCGGCGCAGGTGGGGAATCTCGGCCTCGATCATGGCTAGGATGTCGGGCATCGGCCTCGTCCTCTCGGCGTCGGGCCGCTGCGGGCCCCCGCGCTCGCGCACCCTAGGCGGCAGCGCACGGGCCGGAAAGGCCGGGATCGCTGCCGCCGCGAAAGTGGCGCCCGCCTCCAGCCGAGCCAGGTGGCCAAGCCTGCGGTTCTCGTCGGGTATGCTGGTGGTCAGATCTTCGATCTCGTTGCGCACCCTCGCATCCCCTCGCTGCTGATCAGTCGCTGCACCTCGGGGCTGCGTGCGCCGGCACGTAAGCCGGCACACCCCAGGCGTCTTAGATCGGTGGCCGTCGACCTCGAACGAAGTACATGATGAGGCTGATCACCAACAGCACCAGGAAGATGAAGAATAGTACTTGAGCAATGCCCGCCGAAGCGGACGCGATCCCGCCAAAGCCGAACAGGCCGGCGACCAGCGCGACGACCAGGAATACCAGCGCCCAATATAACATTGCAGTCTCTCCCTTCTTGCTGGACCCGGTGCGTCCAGGAGCCCGGTGCCAGGAGTCCCGCCGGGACCGCCCGGCGGCTGGTGTGAAAGCAGGATTAGCGCCGATCGGGCGCCTACTCCTCCTCGATCTCCTCCTCGGTCTCCTCGGCCGTGTCGCTCATCGCGCCGCCTGCAGCTTCCACGTCCTCGCCCATGCCGGACATGGTGTTGCAGCCGTTAAGCGCAAGGACCAGCAGCCCGGCGGCGACCAGGCCGGGCAGCCAGGACACATGAGGCTTCTCGGCCGGCGGGCAGTCCTGAGGTCCGAACATCCGTGGCTCCTTCGTCGGTGGGATGACGACAGCGTGAACGGGCGCGGCCGGCGAAAGTTCCACGGTCGGCCGGCGTACGACTGCGGTTGCCGGACCGATCACGCTTGCCAGGTCAGAGCGGCGCTCGGAACTTTTCCGGATCGTCCATGTTGGTGGCCACGAGCATCCGGCGGAGACCCTGATGACGTTGCGCCAGCTCAATCTCCTGCTGATGGCCGGTATCGGCGGGGCGGCGCTCGTTGGCAGTTCCGTCCTTGCCGCCAGCTGTGATCAGCAGTTCGCGGAGATGCGCACGGAGTTGGCCCGGAGCCAGTTCTCGGTCTCCGAGCGTCGCGAATACCAGTCTTACATCCAGGCGGCGCGCGCGATGCAGCGCAACGGCGACGAGCAGGTCTGCATCGAAATCCTCAATCGAACCCGGGGGCTGCTGCAGCAGCGGGCGGCTGGCGCTGCCGGCGCGCCGGCGGTCGATGACGCACAGCCCCGGGCGGCGAGCTACGCGGAGCTCGAGAACGCGGAGCCGTTCGCGCAGATCGCGCGCTTCGAGAGCATCCGTGACCTCGGCGTCGTCAACCCGAAGGGCGAGCGGCTCGGCCAGATCAGCGATCTGGTTATCGATTTCGGCGCGGAGCGGGTCCAGTATGCCCTGCTCTCGATGACCAGCGACTTTTTCGCTGACCAGAAGGTCTATCCGGTCCCGATCGACGTCCTCAAGATCGCCGATGACCCCGCCGCAGCGACCGTCCGCCCCAGCGCTGAGCCGCCGGACGTCCAGGACATCCAGCCCGAGGCGACCGCGGCCTTGGGCGTGATCGCTCAGATGACCGTGGGCGAGTTGGTCGGGAGCGAGGTCAAGAACGAGCGCGGCGAATCGGTCGGCGAGGTCGATGCGATCACGCTGCCCGCGAATGCGACGCAGATCCAGGCCCTGCTGAATGTCGGCGGCGTGCTCGGGATCGGCGACAAGTCGGTCGCGATGCCGCTCGAACGGCTGACCATGACCGAAGCCGGCCTCCGCTTTAAGACCCTTGTCACCGAGGACGAGCTCAAGCAGTTGCCGAACGTGGAGATCGGCGCGCAGGAGCGTTTGCCGGACCAGACCGTGATCGGGCAGGTCGTCCCGGCGGCTGCCACGAGCGCGGCGACGCCGTCCGCCGAGCCGAACGCCCCGCCGGCGCCGAAAGCTGGCGGCGAGATGGCGACTGCTGAGGGTGCGCCGCCCGGAAATGCGCTCGCACGGAAGGTGCTGGTGCTTGACCTGGACCGCGCCACGCTGGAGCAAGCGCCGGGCTTTAGCGAGGGCGCCTATCCCGACTTGGCCGACGCCGAATGGCACCGGACCGTGCTCTCGTTCTACGAGAACGTCCTGCACATCGACGAGCGGCCGGCCGAGACGGTCCAGCCCGAGACCCCGGCGAAAACCGGGCCCGCGACGCCGGCCCAGTCCGAGCCCCCCGACGCTTCGGTCAAGGCCAAGCGACTCTGATCGAGTTCTGTGTCTCCCTGGCCAAATTGGGCCCCCGCTCCTGGGGGCCACTTTTTTGCCCGGAGCGCTCTCAAGCCGCGGGATCGGTGTTCGGCCGCGTCAGCTGCTCCCACGACTTTCCGGCGCCGATCAGGCAGGCCATGCCGTCCGGACGCATGCTGACCATCGTCCAGGTGTCGGTGGTCGGGGCGGCATAGACCTGGAGCAGGCTGCCGTCGGACTGCACGCCGACCGCGACCGGGCGCTCGGCGTAGCGTTTGCTGAGATACTCGGCGACCTCGCGCCAGGGCTTGCACGGCTGGGCGGCTTGCCGGACTGTCTCGGCCGCGGCGGCGGTGGGGAGCAGGCTCGCGGCGAGCGCCAGGCTTAGCGCGAGCAGGCTGATACGTCGCATCGAGGCCCTCCCATGTGCCGGCCGGGGCGCGCGCCGGAGTTATGACCTCCGCCAGCATAGCCTCGATCCCTTTCTCGTTGATTGCCGGGCGCATCTCCCTGACCCAGACCGACGACACGCTCGCGGTCGCGCCCGGGACGGTGCAGTCCGGCGGGCGGCTGCCGTGGCGCCTTGCCAGCCGGGCGGAGGCCGCCCTACAAGGGAGCGGCAAGAGGGGGGTGGCCTCAGCATGGATCTGCCAACCGCAGGGGCTGCGGCGGCGGTCGAGCGGCCGGATGGCGCGGAGGCGATGGCGGCCGAGGCGATCTCGGTCCGCTTCGGCGGGCTGACCGCGATCGACGGGGTCTCGCTGAGCCTCGGCCGCGCTGAGGTGCTGGGCCTGATCGGGCCGAACGGCGCCGGCAAGACCACCTTCGTCAACGTGCTGACCGGCTTCCAGCGGCCGAGCGCCGGGCGGGTGCGGCTGGCCGGCCAGGACATCACCGGCTGGCCGCCGCATCGCATCGGTCGCGCGGGGCTGGCGCGAACTTTCCAGGGCGTGCGCCTGTTCCTCGGCCTGTCGGTGATCGAGAACGTCGCGGCCGCCGCGGTCGGCGTCGGGGTCAGGCGCGGCGAAGCCGAGCAGCGGGCAGCCCGGATCCTGCGCTGGATGCGCTTCGAGGACAAGGCCTTCGAGCTCGCCGAGACGCTGCCCTATGGCGGCGAGCGGCTGGTCGGCATCGGCCGCGCGCTCGCGATGGCGCCCCGGTTCGTGCTGCTGGACGAGCCGGCGGCCGGGCTGTCGGATGCCGAGTGCGACGAGCTGATGCGGCTGATCGCGCGGATCCCCGCAGAATTCGGGTGCGGCGTGCTGCTGATCGAGCACAACATGCGGGTGGTGATGGGGGTCTCCCAGCGGATCCACGTGATCGCGAGCGGCAGGACGATCGCCGAAGGGACGCCTGAGGCGATCCAGCGCGACGCGGCCGTGATCGAGGCCTATCTCGGCACCAGGACCGAGGGCCGGGGGCACCGGCGCGCGGCGGGCGGAGGCTCTGCTGCTCGAGGTTGACGATCTGCACGTCCGCTACGGCCGGGTGCCGGCGGTCCGCGGCGCCTCGGTCCGGGTCGAGGCCGGCGAGATCGTCTGCATCGTTGGGCCGAACGGCGCCGGCAAGACCACGACGCTCAGCGCGATCGCCGGCGCGCTGGTTCCGGCCCAAGGGGCGATCCGGCTCGCCGGCGAGCCGATCGGCGGCCTCGCGCCGGAGACGATCGCGCGCAAAGGCGTCTCGCTGGTGCCCGAGAACCGGCACGTCTTCACCCAGCTCACGGTCGAGGAAAACCTCCGGCTCGGGACCCAGATGCGCCGGGACCGGGGTGAGATCGAGGCCGACTTCGAGCGCATTCTCGGCCATTTCCCGTTCCTCAGGGAGCGGCTCGGGACGCCGGGCGGCAAGCTCTCGGGTGGCGAGCAGCAGCAACTGGTGATCGCGCGCGCCCTGATGACCCGCCCCAAGCTCGTGCTGCTGGATGAGCCGGCCCTCGGCCTGGCGCCGCTGATCGTCCAGGTCGTCTACGACATCCTGCATACGCTTCGCGCGAGCGGGATCACGCTGCTCGTCGTCGAGCAGAGCACTCATCGCGCGCTCGAGAACGCCGATCGGCTCTACGTGATGCGCTCGGGCGAGATCGCGCTGCACGGCACGAGCGAGAGCCTGAGCGAGGCGGTGGTCGAGGCCGCCTATTTCGGCTACGGGTGAGCCGCGCCCGGCAGCCAGGCGGCGCCACGCAGGCCACTCTCGGCGCCGAAGCGGGCGGTCACCAGGCGGGTCCTGGGGTCAGCGGCGACGATCGAGGGCGCCCAGAGCTGGCGGACCAGATCGCACAGGCCCGGAAGTGAGGACAGGCCGCCGCCGAGCACGATCACATCGGGATCGAGCAGGTTGACCACGCCCGCGAGCGCCACCGCCAGCCGCTGGCCATAGGCGGCAACCGCGGCCAGCGCCGGTTGATCGTGCGCGGCCGCAAGCCGCGCGATCTCCGGACCGGCGACGACCCGAGCCGTGACTCGGGCATAGTCCCGGACCAGCGCGCCGCCGTTCAGCCAGCTCTCGACGCAGCCGACCCGGCCGCAGCCGCACACCGGGACGTCCGCTGCCGGGTCCTGGACCGGCAGCGGGTTATGGCCCCATTCGCCGGCGATCGCGTTGGCGCCGGGCAGCGGCCGGCCGTGGACCACGACTCCGCCGCCGACCCCGGTGCCAAGCGTCGCGCCGAACACCACGGCCGCTCCGGCGGCGGCGCCGTCGGTCGCTTCCGAGAGCGCGAAGCAGTTGGCGTCGTTGCCGACCGCGACCGGCAGCCGCAGCGCGCGCTCGAGATCGGCCCGCAACGGCCGGCCCTCGAGCCAGCGCAGATTGACGGCCCGGATCGGCGTCCCGTCGACGGCGATCACGCCCGGCATCGCGACCCCGACCGAGCGCGCGGAGCCGTGCGCCCGGACCAGAGCTTCAGCCATCGCGCTAAGCGCGGCGACGGTTGCCGCATGGTCGCGCGGCACGTCCCGGCGCGCCCGCGCCAGCTCGTTGCCTTCCGGGTCGAGCGCCACTGCCGCGATCTTGCTGCCGCCGATGTCGAAGCCGATCCGGATCATGCCCTTGCCGCGGCGCTGTCCTTCGCCCATCAACGGGAGTGTCCTAGCAGGGAGGCAAGTCCATGGGCAAACAGGTGATCGGCGGCGCATTTGCCGCGGCCGGAATGAAGCTGCCGTTCGCCAAGGCGGTCCGGGCGGGCGATCTGGTGTTCGTCTCGGGTCAGATGGCGACCGATGCCGGCGGCGAGCTGATCGCCGGCAACATGGAGGCCCAGGCCCGCCAGGTGTTCCGCAACATCGAGGCAATCCTGGCCGAGGCCGGCTGCACGCTGGCCGATGTCGTCAAGTGCACCTGCTGGATCGACGACCCGCGCGACTTCACCCGCTTCAACGCGGTCTTTGCCGAGATCTTTGCGGATCAGCCGCCGGCCCGCTCGACCGTGGTCTCCCAGCTCGTCCTGGACGGCAAGCTCGAGGTCGAGGCGATCGCGTATAAAGCGGCCTAGCTGCGCCGGCGCGGGCTCAGCTCTGGCCGGGGTCGGCCGGCAGTCCGGTCGATGGGCTCGTGTCGCGCTCCCACGCCTCGAGGGCGACCAGCGCGAAGCCGAGCACGACGAACAGCACGGGTGACCAGCTGAGCGTGGTCAGCGGCCAGCCGAACAGACGGCAGCTCGCGTCCAGCGCCGCCATCAGGAACGCCAACAAGCCAAGAAATGACAACACGTCCGGACCTCGTTCGCGGCCAAGCCAGGTCGTCCGGTCCCCTTCGATGCCCACCGTTTCTTATCGATCCAAGATGCCACAATCGTGACAGCGCATTGGCGGCGAATCGGGCTGGTCGTACATCCCTCGGTATGCTCTATGGCCGGCGCGGCGGCGGCGCCGGCCTGGCGAGCCAGCCAAGGAGACCCGTGTCATGAGTGGATCCGAGCCATGAGTGATGCCGACGACACCGGGCGCTGGCGCGAGCTCGACCGGCGCCACCACCTGCACCCGTTCAGCAATCCGGCAGAGCTCGCGCGCCGGGGCGTGCGGATCATCACCCGCGCCGAGGGCTGCTGGCTCTGGGACAGCGCCGGCAACCGCATCCTCGACGGCATGGCGGGCCTCTGGTGCGTCAACGCCGGCTACGGCCGCGCCGAGCTGGTCGAGGCGGCGCGCCGGCAGATGGCGGCGTTGCCCTACTACAACACGTTCTTCCAGACCGCGACGCCGCCCGCGGTCGAGCTGGCCGCGCGCCTGGCCGAGCTCGCGCCGGCTGGCATGGAGCGCGTGTTCTTCACCAACTCCGGCTCGGAGGCCAACGACACCGCGGTCAAGCTCGTGCGGTTCTTTTGGAACCTGCAAGGCCGGCCCAAGAAGAAAACGATCATCAGCCGCAACTTCGGCTACCACGGGGTGACGCTCGCGACCGCGAGCCTGTCGGGCCTGGCCGCGATGCACCCGCAGTCGGACCTGCCGCTGCCCGGGTTCGAGCACGTGCCGGCGCCCTATTGGTACGCCGAGGGCGAAGCGCGCACGCCCGAGGAGCACGGCCGGTTTGCGGCCCAGGCGCTCGAGCGACGGATCCAGGAGCTCGGCCCCGAGACGGTCGGCGCGTTCATCGGCGAGCCGATCCAGGGTGCGGGCGGGGTGATCATCCCGCCGCCCGGCTACTGGGCCGAGATCCAGCGGATCTGCCGCGACTACGATCTGCTGCTGATCGCCGACGAGGTGGTCTGCGGTTTCGGCCGCACCGGCTACTGGTGGGGCTCGGAGAGGTTCGGGATCGTCCCCGACATTGTGACCGCGGCCAAGGGGCTGTCGTCAGGCTATCTGCCAATCGCGGCCGTGCTGGTCGGCGAGCGGGTCGGCGAGGCGCTGCTCACGGCCGGGCAGGAGTGGACCCACGGCTTCACCTATTCCGGCCATCCGGTCGCGGCGGCGGTGGCGCTGGAGAATCTGCGCATCATCACCGAGGAGGGCCTGTTCGAGCGGGCGCGGGGGCCGCTCGGTGCCTATTTCGCCCGGGCGCTCGAAACGCTCGCCGACCATCCGCTGGTCGGCGAGGTCCGCAGCTCGGGGCTGATCGCCGCGCTCGAGCTGGTCGAGGACAAGACGAGGCGCCAGTATTTCCCGCCGCAGCGCCGGGTCGGCTTCATCTGCCGCGACCATTGCTTTGCCCAGGGGCTGGTGATGCGCGCGGTCCGAGACGTCATGGTGCTGGCGCCGCCTCTGATCATCACCGAGGCCGAGATCGACGAGCTGATCACGCGGGCGCGCGCCGCGCTCGATCTCACCGCCCGCGACCTCGGTCTCGGCTAGGCTTGCGGCTGCCTGCAGCCGACCGTTGCTTTCCAGAGGCTTCACGACTACAGCCTCTTTGAGCGGAGACAGCCGGCGCGCCAGCAGCGCACGCCGGCCCGAGAACGCCTCAGAGGACGCCATGTCGCCATCCGATCCGGATCGCGCCACGCTGGACCGAAACTACAATCTGCGCGCCGCGGTCCCCGAGTTCCAAACCTGGTTCGACCGCTACGAAGCCAGCAGCGCGGCGTTCCGCGCGCGCTGGCCGGGCCGACTCGATCTGCGCTATGGCGAGAGCCCGCGCCAGGCGATCGATCTGTTCCTGCCGGCCGCGGCCGGCCGCCCGCCGCTGCTCGTCTTCATCCACGGCGGCTATTGGCAGGGCCGCGACCGCAAGGATTTTTCGTTCGTCGCCGAACCGCTGGTCGAAGCCGGTGCCGCGGTCGCGCTGATCGGCTACGACTTGGCACCTGCGGTCACGATGGACGAGATCGTGGGCCAAGTCCGCCACGGCCTCGCCTGGCTGCACCGCGAGCGCCACGGCCTGGGCTTCGATCCGGGGCGGATCTTCGTCGCCGGCCACTCCGCGGGCGGCCATCTCGCGGCGATCGCGCTCGCAACCGACTGGCAAGATGCCTTTGGCCTGCCGGGCGACCTGATCAAGGGCGTGACCGCGGTCAGCGGCATCTTCGATCTCGAGCCGATTCGCCGGTGCTATCTGAACGACGTGCTGGGCATGGACGAGGCGCAGGCAAGGCGCAACAGCCCGCTGCACCTGCCGCTCGGCCGGTCCTCCCCGGTCGTGATCGCGGTCGGCGCGCTCGAGACCCAGGCCTTCCATGAACAGAGCCGGGCCTACGCCGCGCGGCTCGATGGCGCGGGCTGGCCCTGCACGCTGATGACCGAGCCGGGCCTCGACCACTTCGCGATCGTCATGAGCCTGGCCGAGCCCGGCGCCCCGATCGTCCAGGCGATCGCACAGCAGATGGACCTCGCACAGCCACGAGGTTGACGGCGGTGCTGAGCTGGCGGACTGATGGAGCCGGGCGACAGCCGAGAAACGCGATGGCCAACAGCAAGCAGATCCTGATCATCGACGACGACGAGGCGCTGCGCCGCTCGCTCGCCGAGCAGCTCGAGCTGCATGAGGACTTCGTCACGTTCCAGGCCGAGGATGGCAGGCGGGCGCTCGAGGTCGTCAAAGACCATCATTTCGAGGTCATTTTGATGGATGTCGGACTGCCCGACACCGACGGCCGGGACCTCTGCCGCCTGATGCGCCGGCAGGGGGTCAAGAGTCCGATCATCATGCTGACCGCGCACGATTCCGACGCCGACACGATCTTAGGTCTCGACAGCGGCGCCAACGACTATATTCCAAAGCCCTTCCGGCTCGGCGTCCTGCTCGCGCGGCTGCGCGCTCAGCTGCGCCAGTTCGAGCTGTCTGACGATGCGACCTTCCCGATCGGCCCCTATACCTTCCGGCCCAGCGCCAAGATGCTGATCAACCCGGACACTAACCGCAAGGTCCACCTGACCGAGAAGGAGACCGCGATCCTCAAGTATCTGTATCGGATGGGCGATCGGCCGGTGACCCGGGAGGTGCTGCTCGACGAGGTCTGGGGATACAACGCGGGCGTCACGACGCACACGCTCGAGACCCACATCTACCGGCTGCGGCAGAAGATCGAGCCGGAGCCGACCAAGGCCCAGATCCTGGTGACCGAGCCGGGGGGTTACCGGCTGGCCCGCTAGCTCGTGGCTAGAGCAGCTCGACCCGGGCGGCCATCGGTCCCTTCTGGCCCATGCGGGTGGCGACCCGCACCCGCTGCTCGGCCTCGAGCGCGGCGATGCCGGCGCGGGTCAGCGTGCGCGCCGAGACGAACACGTCCTTGCTGCCATCGTCGGGCACGATGAAGCCGAAGCCTTTCTCGGCGTTGTAGAACTTGACCCGGCCTTCGACCAGCTCGCCCTCGCCGCCGGCAAAGCGCGGCGGCCGCGAGCGCGGCACGGGCTCGGTCGGCGGCTCGACGCTGTGGATCGCGGCGACCTGCGGGCCGCGCGGACCGTCGGCGATATCGCAGATCAGACTGGTGCCATCGGCGAGATCATCATGACCTGCCTGAGCCACCAGGGAAGCATGCAGGAACGCGTCGGGCGCGCCATCGTCCGGCTTGACGAAACCGAAGCCCTTGGTCCGGTTATACCATTTGACCACCGCAGCAACTTCAGTCCGGTAAGGTCCGGACAGCTGCGGAGGACGCCGATTGTTCATCGCAGGTCAACTCCAACGGATGCCCACCCTCACTTCATAACCTCTTTGGGCCGCTGCGAACAGAGTGATTCGGTCCGGCCGCGCTCACCCCACGATTGCCAAACGGCCGGCGCAGGCGGCGGTCACGGGTGGGCGATCTCGACCGTAACCGGCACGTGATCGGAGGGTTGCGGCCACCCCCGGGCAGCGCGCAGAGCGCCCCCATGCCGCAGCCGCGGCCTGAGTGCTGGCGTCACCCAGATGTGGTCGAGGCGGCGGCCGCGATCGCTCGCCGCCCAGTCCTGGGCGCGGTAGCTCCACCAGGTATAAAGGCGCTCGCTCGGCGGCACGAAGTGGCGAACCGCATCGTGCCAGCGACCCGAGGCCTGGAGCGCCTGCAGCGCATGCACCTCGACCGGGGTGTGGCTCACGACCCTGAGCAGCGCCCGGTGATTCCAGACGTCGGTCTCGAGCGGCGCGACGTTGAGGTCGCCGACCAGCACCGCCGGTTGCTCGGGCGCGAAGTCCCGGCGAAACCAGTCGCTGAGCGCGGCCAGCATCTCGAGCTTGTGGCGGAACTTCGGGTTCAGCTCGGGATCGGGCAGATCGCCGCCGGCCGGGATGTAAAGATTGTGCAGCTCGATACCGCCCGGCAGCAGCACGCGCAGATGGCGGCAGTCGGGCTTGCCGCACCAGTCGAGCGGGCGCGCGTCCGCGAGCGGCACCTTGGCGAAGATCGCGACCCCGTGATAACCGGCTTGGCCGTGCAGGACGTGATGGGCAAAGCCGAGCGCGCGCAACTCGAGCACCGGGAACAGCTCGTTGCGGACCTTGATCTCCTGCAGACAGAGCACGTCCGGGTCGACCTCGCGCACCAGCCGCGCGAGCCCGTCCAGCCGCAGTCGGACCGAATTGACGTTCCAGGTCGTGATCCGCAGCGGCATCCGGTTGCCTACCGCGCCCGGATGAGTTTGGATGATCGCAGAGCGCGCGCAGCGCGATCTCGTCGGCGCGGAGGGCGCCCCCCGGTCGGCCGCGCTGGCGACCCAACCTCGCTCGAGGACGTCACGATGCCGATCGCCCGGAGGCTCCTCGATCGCTGGCAGCGTTGACCATGGCCGCCTCCGACCACCCGTGGTGGGCGCGCGGGATCATCTATCAGATCTACCCGCGCTCGTTTCAGGACAGCGACGGCGACGGCATCGGCGATCTGCCCGGCATCGTCGAGCGGCTGGATTACCTCTGCTGGCTTGGCGTCGACGCTCTCTGGCTGTCGCCGATCTATCCATCGCCGATGGCCGACTTCGGCTACGACGTCGCCGACTTCACCGACGTCCACCCGATGTTCGGCACGCTTGCCGATTTTGACCGGCTGCTCAAGGAGGCGCACCGCCGCGGCCTCAAGGTGATCCTCGATTTCGTGCCCAACCACAGCTCCGACCGGCACCGTTGGTTCCAGGAGGCGCGCGCCTCGCGCACGAGCGCTAAGCGCGACTGGTATATCTGGCGCGACCCGGCGCCGGACGGCGGCCCGCCGACCAACTGGCTGTCCCACTTCGGCGGCAGCGGCTGGGAGTGGGACCAGACGAGCGGCCAGTACTATTACCACGCCTTCCTCAAGGAGCAGCCCGATCTGAACTGGCGTAATCCCGAGGTGGTGACGGCGATGCACGACGCGATGCGCTTTTGGCTCGAGCGCGGCGTCGACGGCTTCCGGGTGGACGTGATCTGGCAGCTGGTCAAGGACGATCAGTTCCGCGACAACCCGCCCAATCCCGGCTTTTCCGAGGGCATGTGGCCCTACACGCGGCTATTGCCGGTCCACACCGCCGACCGGCCCGAGGTCCACGAGGTCGTCGCCGGCCTGCGCCGCGTGGTCGACGACTATCGCGAGCGCGTGCTGATCGGCGAAATCTATCTGCCGGTCGAGCGGCTGGTCGCCTACTATGGCCAGGATCTGCGCGGGGCGCATCTGCCGTTCAATTTCCAGCTGATCCTGACCGCCTGGGACGCGCGCAACATCGACCGTCTGGTCCGCGAATACGAGGCAGCGCTACCCGCAGGCGGCTGGCCCAACTGGGTGCTCGGCAACCACGACAACCATCGGATCGCGAGCCGGATCGGGCCGGCGCAGGCGCGGGTCGCGGCGATGCTGCTGCTGACGCTGCGCGGCACGCCCACTCTCTACTATGGCGATGAGCTCGGCATGCGCGACGTGCCGATCCCGCCCGAGCTGGTCCAGGACCCATGGGAGCAGGGCGTGCCCGGGCTTGGCCTCGGCCGCGACCCCGAGCGCACGCCGATGCCCTGGAGCGCCGCGGCCAACGCCGGCTTCACGACCGGCACGCCCTGGCTGGCGCTCGGCGATGACTTTCCAAGTGTCAACGTCGCCGCGGAGCGGGCCGATCCACGCTCGATGCTCTCCCTTTATCGGTCACTGATCGAGCTGCGCCGCAAGGAGCCGGCGCTCGCGATCGGCGACTACGAGCCGGTGGAGGCCGAGGGCGCGGTCCTGGCCTACCGGCGCCGGCATCAGGGCCGCGAGCTGCTGATCGCGCTGAACCTGAGCTCGACTCCCACCCGCCTGCCGGCTGCCGCCGCCGGCGCCCGCATCCTGCTCTCGACCCAACTCGACCAGGATCAGCCGGCCGCAGGCGATCGCCTGCACCTGCGCGCCGACGAAGGCGTGATCATCGAGACCGCCCCGCCCTAGCGCCGGGACCCCAAGAGCCGCAGCCTCACTCGGTCAGCAGGATGCAATCGGCCGGGTGCCAGGAGACCCAGCAAGGGTCGCCGACCGCGAGAGCTCCGGCCTGATGGCGGCTCTCGTTGGTCCGGTAGCAGGTGATCCGCACGCTCGCGCCGGCCTCGACGAACACGTGGCTGTAGTCGCCGAAATAGGCGAGCTGGGCGATCTGGCCGGGCACGGCGACCAGCCCCTCGGCCGGGCGATCGTGGCTGATCCGGACCTTCTCCGGGCGGACCGCGATCCCGACCTCGGTCCCGGGCTCGCCGTCCTCGGCCAGCCGCAGTTCGCCGATGCCTCTGGCCTCGAGGCGGATGCCGCCATCGACGCGGCCGAGCACCCGGCCGGGAAACAGGTTGGTCGTGCCGATGAAGTCGGCGACCATCCGGCAGCTCGGCGATTCGTACAGCTCGTCGGGCGGCGCCACCTGGAGGATCCGGCCCCGGTCCATGACCGCGATCCGGTCCGCCATCGACAGCGCCTCGTCCTGGTCGTGGGTCACGATCACGAACGTGATCCCGACCTCCTGCTGGAGGCGGACCAGTTCCAGCTGCATCTCCTCGCGCAGCTTCTTATCCAGCGCCGAGAG
Organism: uncultured Alphaproteobacteria bacterium; assembly: GCA_963840925.1. Lineage (GTDB taxonomy): Bacteria > Pseudomonadota > Alphaproteobacteria > Geminicoccales > Geminicoccaceae > DATAOG01. The sequence continues at coordinate 9,306 of CAWJAY010000003.1, read as the reverse complement.
CGGCTCGTCGAGCAGCAGGACCTTGGGTCGCTTGATCAGCGCCCGGGCGAGCGCCACCCGCTGGCGCTGGCCGCCGGACAGCTGCTCGGGCTTGCGCTCGCCGTAGCCTTCGAGCCGGACCATCGCGAGCGCCGCCTCGACCCTGGGGCCGACCTCGGCGCGCGGCACCCCGGTCACCCGCAGCCCGTAGGCGACGTTGTCGGCTACGCTCATGTGCGGGAACACGGCGTAGGACTGGAACACCATGTTGACCGGCCGCCGGTTGGGCACGACGCCTGCCATGTCCTCGCCATCGATCAGGATCCGGCCCTGGCTCGGGGTCTCGAAGCCCGCCAGAATGCGCAGCAGCGTGGTCTTGCCGCAGCCGGACGGACCGAGCAGGGCGAAGAACTCATTGGCCTCGATCGCCAGCGAGACGTGATCGACCGCCGGCGTGCGGCCGAAGCGCTTGGTCACCGCCTCGACCTGGACGATCGGCGGCGGACTCATGCCCTGAGCTCCGCGTCCCGGTCCGGCCGCTGCAGCTGCATCGCGATCACGGTCAAGAGCACGGTCACCACGATCAGCACGGTCGAGGCGGCGTTGACCTCCGGCGTCGCGCCGAAGCGGACCATCGAATAGACCTTGATCGGGAAGGTCAGGGTCTCCGGGCCCGAGGTGAAGAACGTGATCACGAAGTCGTCGAGCGAAAGGGTCATCGCGAGCAGCCCGCCGGCGATCAGGCCGGGCTTCATGTAGGGCAGAGTGATGTTGCGGAAGGTCTGCCACTCGCCGGCGCCAAGGTCCTTCGAGGCCTCTTCGAGGGCGCGGTCGAAGCCCGCCATGCGGGCGCGGACCACGATCGTCACGAACGGAAAGCTGAAGGCGATGTGGCCGATGATGATCGGCCCGAGGTTGAGCGGCCAGGGCAGCTGGGTCGGCCAGCCGGTGCGGATGAAGAACGCCAGCAGGGCCACGCCCATGCAGATCTCGGGGATCACGATCGGCAGCGCCAGGCCGCCCTCGAGCACGGGCTTGCCCGGGAACCGGAAGCGCCAGAGCGCCAGCGCCAGCAGGGCGCCGATCACGGTGCTGACGGCGGTGCTGATCAGGCCGATCACCAGGCTGTTGGTGAACGCCTCGATCAGGGACGCGTTGCCGACCGCCTTTTGATAGTAGTCGAGCGTGAAGCCCTGCCAGACGATGTTGCGCCGGCTGTCGTTGAAGCTGAACAGAATCAGGATCACGATCGGCGCGTAGAGGAACAGGAAGGTCGCGGCGAGCCAGGCGCGCAGCCAGAACTTCCGGCTGTACTCGAGCGGTCCCGGGCGCTCGCGTCGCTTCGCCATGGCCACAATCCGCCCCGGCGCCTGACCCAGCGCCAACGTCCCATCGCCCTTATAGGGCCGCGTGCAGTCCCTGATAAGCCCGGATCGCGGCCGCCCGAGCGCCGCTAGACGTCCCGCTCGGCGAAGAAGGCGCGGGCCGCGAGCGCGGCGAAGGTCAGGTACATCAGTAAAAAGGAAAGCGCGGCGCCGAGCGGCCAGTTGTTGGCGGCCTTGAACTGGCGCTCGATCACGTTGCCGATCAGCTGGCTGTCCGGCCCGCCCAACAGGTCGGAGATCAGGAAGGTGCCGAGCGCCGGCACGAACACCAGGATCAGGCCCGAGATGATGCCGGGCCGGGCGAGCGGCACCACGATCGAGACGAAGGTCCGCCATTGCCCGGCGCCGAGATCGAGGCTCGCCTCCAGGTAGGAGCGGTCGAGGCGCTCGAGCGTCGCGTACAGCGGCAGGACCATGAACGGCAGATAGATGTAGACGATGCCGATCACCACGGCGGCGTTGTTGTAGAGCAACTCGAGCGGCTGGAACGGCGGCAACGCGGCGAGCCCCAGCGCGGCCAGACCGGCGCCGGCAAGGTCCCACAGGCCCTCGAGGCCGAAGTTGACGTAGCCGCGGGCCCGGAGCACCGCGATCATCGCATAGGTCCGGATCAAAAGATTGGTCCAGAACGGCAGGATCACCAGCATCAGCAGCAGGGGCTTCACCCGCGCGGGCGCGAAGCTCACGGCCAGCGCGACCGGGAAGCCGACGATCAGGACCAGGATCGTCGCTATGGCTGCGATCCAGAACGACTTCCAGAACAGGCCGAGATAGAGCGGGTCGAGGGCGGCTGCGTAGTTGTCGAGCGTGCCGGTGATCAGAATCTCGACCGGCCCGGCGCGCTCGCCGAACGAGAGGATCCAGACCAGGCCGAGCGGCACCAGGAAGAACACGAGCAGCCAGAGCGCGCCCGGCAGCACGAAGATCCAAAAGACCACCGGCTGCTGCCGCCAGCTCTCCATCGGCGCTCCGATCGCGATCCGCGCGCTCGGCGGCGCGGCCTATGCGAAGGCGAGCTTAGCGTCCCGCTTGAGCAGCTTGTAGCAGAGAATGTCGTAGCAGAGCTGGGCGGCGGCGTATTCGGTGAGGCCCGAGCCCGGAACCGGTGCGACCTCGACCACGTCGGCGCCGATCACGTCCTTGGTCCGACACAGCTCGCGCACCAGCCGCGTGCCGTAGGCCCAGGAAAGACCGCCCGGCACCGGCGTGCCGGTCGCCGGTGCGACCGCCGGATCGAAGCCGTCGACGTCGATCGAGAGATAGACCCGCTCGGTCCGGACCGCGGCCAGGACCGCCTCGATCGGCGGCTCTGCGCCGCGGCCCCACTCGAATACCGGCAGCGCTTGGGCCTGCGCGAACTCATGTTCCGCGCGCGAATACGCTCGGATGCCGACCGCGCAGGTCGGAAAGCCAAGCTCACGGGCGCGGCGCATCACGCAGGAATGGGCGTAGCGGCTCGGGTCGTGGTCGTTGTAGTCGGCATCGTCGTCGCGCAGGTCGAAATGGGCGTCGATCTGCACGATCGTGACCTCGCCCGCTCGGCCGCGGGCAGCATGGGCCTGGAACGCGCCGATCGAGACCGCATGCGTGCCGCCCAAGAGAATCGTGAACGGCGCCGTGCGCGCGAGCGCCTGCGCGACCCGCTCGACCATCACCTCGGGCGAAAGGTCGTCGAGGTCAGCGAGCACCCGATGCGCGATCCGGTGGTCGACGGCCGGCTCGGTCCGGGTGTGGCGCTCGAACAGCTCGATCTGCCGGTCGAGACAGGCGACGATCGCCGCCGGGCCGCGGCTGGCGCCGCCGCCGAACGAGGCGCCATGGCCGTAAGGTGCCGAGATCAGGACCGCGTCCGCGGTGTCCACGTCGTCCCAATTGATGATCGAGGCGACCATCAATCCCGGGCCAGCAGGCGGGCGAGCGCGCGCTTCGGCCGCTCGCGCCAGCTGCCGTTGTGATAGCCGTAAGCGGCGAGCAGCGGCAGTGCCAGCGTCGCCTCGGCGAACACCATCTGCTCGGCGCCGGCGTCGACCTTGCCCCAGGAGCCGGCTTCCTTGAGGCTCGAGCTGGAGCAGGCACCATCGCGCACGTCGGCGACCGTGATCTGGACGCTGTATTTGTGCATCGGCACGTCGCGGCCCAGGATCTCGGCGCAGACCACCGTGTCCTGGGCGAAGTTCTTTGGCGAGCCGCCGCCGATGATCAAGAGCCCGCTGTCCTTGGCCTGCATCTTGAGCGCGGTCAGCTCGCGGAAGTCGGCGACCGAATCGATCGTCAGATGCTGCTCGGGCCGCTCGACCTGATGGGCGACCAGACCGAAGCCAGCACTGCTGTCCGAGAACGCCGGGCAGAAAATCGGCACGCCCTGCTCGAACGCGGTCTGAACCAGCGAGTTCAGGCTTGACCGCACGCTTGGGGTTGGCCACGAGCCAGCGGCCCATTTCATGGATGAAGGCGCGCGAGGAGTAAGGTCCGGGCGGCAGCCCGTCGGCGATCTCCTTGATCGTTCGGTCGACGTGCTGCAGCTCCTCCTCGTCGATGTAGGTGTCGTAGATCCGGTCGACGTAATGCTCGCGCAGCATGCCGTCGTCGATGAACTGCGTGCCGCGGTAGTGGGCAAAGCCCAGCGCCTCGAGAAAGTCCATGTCGACCACGGTCGCGCCGGTCGCGACCACGGCGTCGACCATGTTGTGCTTGATCATGTCGACGTAGATCTGCATGCAGCCGGCGGCGCTCGTGCTGCCGGCGATCGTCAGCATGATCGTGCAGTCGGGGTCCTGCAGCATGCGCTCGTAGATCTCGCACGCGCGACCGAGCTCGCGCGCGCTGAACGACATCTCCTGAAATGCCGCGATCAGCGCGCGCGTGTCGTGCGCCTTGATGTCGACGTGCTTGATCGTCCGCTGCAGAAGCTCGGCCTTCTGCTGGCGCCTTCGGTCCATCTGCTCTCGGTCCGCTCGCTCGCCGGTCAGGCGGGCTCGTAGATGTTGTGCTGGGGATAGCGGGTGCCGCGACGCACCAAGTTGATCTCCAGGTCCTTGAGCCTGAACGCCTCGGCGAAGTACTGGCAGATCCGCTCGGTGTCCAGGTGGTTCTGGCAGGTGTAGACGTCGGCGCTGACGAAGCCGCGCAGCGGAAACGTATGGATGCTGATGTGGCTCTCGGCGATCAGCACGAAGCCGCTGACCCCGCCGGGGTCCTTGTCGCTGTGATGGCCGAGCTCGACCAGGAAGGGCTCGGCCAGCTTGTGCATGCCGAGCCGCTCGGGTAGCTCGCCCAGGCAGGCGAGCACATGGTCGCCGTCCGCCAGGTGCTCGGCCGAGCCGCCGTAGCCGTCGAGGGTCAGATGGACGCCGAACCCGGCCGTCTCCGTCTCCGCGGCCTCCGGCGGCTGGGCCATCTCCACGTTCCACCCAGGATCGAGCAGGTCGCTCGACCTCAAACCAGCAGATATCATCGCTCGTGTCCCTGTGCATTCTAGGCGTTAGGCCGAATCGCCGGCCCTACGTTCGTACGCAGAGCGCCGCGCGCCCTGCCGACCAGCCCGTTCACCCGGCGGTCGCGCGGCTCAGATGCGGGCGGTAGCTACAGGGATCATGGCGTGGTCTCCCGGGTCACGAAGGTGGCCGCTCGGCGCTGTCGATCCTGGTTAGAAACCGACAGCGTGACCAAAACGTTAAGCGGTGGATTGCGCATCGCCCCCCGAGGGCGCCGCTCCACCGCTACGGCGCGTATACTTAGGGGGTCACCGGGCCGGCGACAATGGCTCGAAAAAAAATGATTTTCCCTCGTGTTGCCCGTTGGTTACGCTGCCAGCACGCGGGTCAGGGCATCGGCGTACAGGCTCTCGATCTTTTCGCCCCTGTAGACCGGCATTTCGCACCGATCGAGGATGCCGCGCTCCGGATAGAGCGCCGGGCTGGCGCGATCCTCGGGCGGGATAAAATCGAGCGCGGCGGCGTTCGGGCAGGGGTAGCGGACGTAAGACGCGATCGCGCCGTGCACCTCGCCATCGAGGATGAAGTTGATAAACGTGTGCGCGTTTTCCGGATTGGGGCCGCCCTTGGGCACGCACATGCTGTCGACCCACAGCTGGCTGCCTTCCTCCGGCACCGCATAGGCCAGATCGTCGTCCTCCTCCATCACCTGCAGGATGTCGCCGTTGTACTCCAGGCAGGCGTCGACCTCGCCCGAGATCAGCAGGTCCTGCCCGGTGTCGGGCGCGAACGTCTTGATCTTGGGCTTGACCTCGATCAGCGTCTCGACCGCCTCGTCAAGCTCGGCCGGATCCTTGGTATTGAGCGAGTGGCCCCGGTACTTGAGCGCCGCGAGGATGCTGTCGATCGAGTTGAGCAGCGCCATCCGGCCCGCGTAGGCGTCGCCTTCGAACAGGTCCGCGAACGCCTTCGGGCTGCCCTTTGACGTGCGATAGCCGAGGCCAACCGTGCCCCAGAAGTAGGGCATGCTGTGCCTGAGGCCGGGATCGAAGGCCGGATCGGCGAATGCTGGGTCGAGATTGGCCAGGTTCGGGATCTTGGCGTGATCGAGGGGCAGCAGGATGTCGGCCGTGATCATGCGCTCGACGTAGTCGTTCGAGGGATAGATCACGTCGTAGCCGGGATTGCCCTCGCGCAGCTTGGCGAACAACTCGTCGTTGCTGGCGAACAGGTCGTAGCGGACCGTGACGCCGGTCGCGTCGGTGAAGTCCTCGAGCGTGGTCTCGCCGATGTAGGTGTCCCAGTTGTAGACATTGACCTGCTGCGACTGAGCGAAGCTCTGGCGGCGCCACGCCGGCAGGGCGGCGGCGACCGCGATCGAGCCGGCGACAAAGCGGCGGCGGCTGACGATGCGACGGGCGGCGAGCGGGCGGCGATTGGACATGGCAGACCTCGCTGGTTCCGGCCGCCGCCGCGGCTGGTCAATCACGCGGCGGGACCGTTCGATGACCATCATGACGATGGCCCCCCCCATGTCAACGCGCCGCCACACCGAAGCTCGCCAGATGGAATGCGAGGGCTGTGGCCTGCCGGCCACAGCCAGAACAGAACGCCCCGCTGATCGGGTATGGGGGTTGATTCTGCATCGGCCACGGGTTATCCACAGCATGTGAACTAAATTAACACAAGTTGTCGTAAAATAAGACGGACTGGATCGACCAGTCCAGCCATGGCGCATTGGCCCATGGCCGCAAGTCGTGGAGGAGGAAAGCGCGGCGTCTCGATCGGCTGTTCGAGACGCTTAGGCCTGGTCCCTTCTGGCGAGACGTTCGCCCAACCGGTCACGCGTCGCAGCGGACCGAGAAGAGGGGACCGAAATCGTGAATTCGACAGGCACGAGTTTCGGCCACCAGGGGTCGGCAAACAGGTCGCCTGATCGCGCCGCCCCGATCGTGGCAAGCGGTTCCGAATTCGGAAGCGCCGGCGGCGCCGCCGCACCTGGAACGCGCTTTGCGGGCCGCGGCCGGCGCGCGCGAGCACGCGGCGCGCATTCGCGCCCGCCAACGCCGATTCGAAGCGCGAGAAGCCCCGCGCTGGCAGCCGCGGTCGACATCGGGAGCTGGCTCCTCGCCGGACCCCCACCAGGCCACGTGGGATCGCGCCTCGCGCTTCAGCCGGACCGTGGCTGCGGCCAGCGCGGCCCGCGCACAGACGACCGAGAGCGACGACGATCCCTGGCATCTGCGCCTGCGCGACGACGCCAAGGGTCGCCAGGCCGGAGGCTGGCTCGGGCGCCTGCTGAACCCGCTGGTCGGGCTGCGCAAACGACCAGCGCCGGTCGACCGGCGGCCCAGGGTCACGCCGCCGACAGCGGCCGAGCCCGCGCAAGCCGCCGTGCCGACCCGCAGCGAATTGGCCGCGCACACTCCAGCTTCCGAAGCTCCGGCGAGGTCACTTCGATCGCCCGCAATCCAATCCCGACCCGCTGCGCCCAAGGGCATCCCGCCGCCGCAGGGCGCCGATCACAGGCAGTTCCGCGGACCGGCAGACGCATCCGACGATCACTGGCTCCGCTCGCCAAAAGCGGTCGTCGCTGGCGCCGCGCCGGTGCTTGCGCGCGCCGGTGCCAGGCCGGACCAGGACCGGCCGAGCGCGCATCATCGGCCTGACCTTCTCATGCTGCCGGCGCCGCACTGGCGCTTGAGCGGTCCGCCCGGACCCGGTCGTGATCCGGCGGGCGTCGCAGCCGCCCGGCGCCGCAGCCAGTCCGGTCCGCTCGGTTATCCGATCATCGTCCAGCCTCGAGCCGCTCCAGCGCCGGCGCGATTGCCCGAGGTGCCAGCGCCGCAATCGAGGTTGGCTGAGGCTCTGGCCGGCAAGCCTGCGGCGAACGCCGGTTTTGGCGAAGAGGCGGCCTGGCGGGGGTTGGTGCCCACCGCCGGACCCCGCCGGACCAGCGCGCGCGCCTCGGCGCGCCTCCTCGTCGTCGCAGCGGCGGTAGCTGGCGCCTTCATGCTCGGCCTCCACGCCGGCAGCGGGATGCTTGGTACCGGGATCGGGCTCGGGAGAGCCTTCCTAGATTGGAACCGGGCGCCGGCAGGACCGGCCGAACCGCACCCGGCGCTCGATCGGCACGCGGCCACGGGCGAGCCCCCTGAATATGGCAACGAAGTCGGCGCAGGCTTCGCCGCCGCAGCCCGGGCCTTCAGCTCGCCGCCCCAAGCTCGACGACCCGCGGCAGCAGGCGCGCCGCCCTGGGACGTGCTCTACGCCCGAGGTCACCACCTCCAACTCGAGGGCAAGCTGCTCGCGGCCGCGCAGGCCTATCAGCAGGCGATCCGGCTCAATCCCGAGCAGGCAGCGGTGCTCTACGATCTGGGCTACGTTCTCCAACTGCGAGGCGACACTTCCGCGGCCATCGAGTACTACCGCCGGGCGATCGCCCAGCAACCGCGACATGCCTTTGCCCACTACAACCTTGGCACCTTGCTGCAGCAGACAGGCGAGGCGCACGCTGCGATCACCCATTACCAGCAAGCGGCCGCCATCGAGCCCGGCAACCCTTACATCTACTACGATTGGGCGCGCTCGCTGGAAGCTCTCGGCAATCTCGCCGGCGCCGCGGCGCTGTACCGGCAGTCGATCGCGCTCGATCCCGGCCGTCGCCCGGGCCTGGATGCCCGCCAGCGGCTGGCGGCGCTCGCCGCGCCGGGCGCCAGCCGGACGCGCTAGCTCCCCAGGGGCACTCATGCCGCCGTCCGCCGCGCGCTCTCAACTACATAAAAGCTTGAACGTGTGAGGACACCACTATCAGCGGCCGACCCACGATCTTGTCCCCCGACGGGCTCTGTCCCACTCCGGCCTCGTGTGTCTAATGAACGGCTCGATAATTTCACTCGGTAGAGCGTAAGTTACTGGATGCATAGATCCCACCTTCGCCCTCCAACCCCGACGTAACCATGCCTATCACGCGACCCGTTCTTGGACTGAATACAGCCCGCCACTGATACCACCGGCAACAGCTACCGATAGTTGTAACAATCTGGTCTCTTGTTCTTTCATCGTTGGGATGATAGCGCTTATTATCCCTTCGTAGAATGTCGGCCTTATCAAACCGCGATTCAACTCTGTGATGCGAAAGAGTTCTGCTCCCCATAAGGATAGCCACCCACCAACACCGCGTCTCCTATCCCCACGCTCTTAGAATTTCCCCATACAACCGGTTGAATTTGCGGCATATTCTTTATTTTATGGGGTATAAGTGCCAAGTCGATAAACTCGTTGAAGCGTCCATTTCGCAAGATAAGATACTTTATCGATAACTGGTATGAAGATGGCACGACGAACTGCCTGCCATTTTTTCGCGATAGCTCATAAGTAAGTAACCAACTGATCTTTGATCATGAAGAGATTGCACTTCCTGAAGACAGGTAACAATAAGATCTTTCGAAGCTTGCATCCCAGTACCGACGATGTTCATGATGTATTTTTCGCCGATCAATGGTAGG
>CAWJAY010000002.1:0-186838 GCA_963840925.1 uncultured Alphaproteobacteria bacterium | reverse complement strand
CTCGATCGTGCTCTGGCTGACATCGCCGCCCGCCGCCACCGCGCATTGGCTTGCCCCAACGCGGCTGTCGGTCAGCAGAGGGCTGTTGCTGCCATTGACGTTGGCCTGCGCGTGGCTCGGCTCGGGTGCCGCCCAAAGGACGCCGGCGAGAGTCGCCGTTGTAATGATGCAGGTCGCGGCGGCCCAGCCGTCACTACCTGTCCCGCCCAAGTCTGCCCGCAGCACCCATGCTATCTCGCCGGGGTCGGTCGCGTTGCTGGAGGCAAGCACCGCGCCGACCGAAACCGGTTTTGTCCCCAACCGAGCATATATGCCGCCGGTGGAGCGGGAAAAGCGGGTGATCTGTCCGAACCGACCGTTGCCCATGATAGTAGCTCCGCAGCGCCGGATGACAAGGCTCGACAAATCCCGGGAACGGCACGGGCCTCGCGCCGGGCAGCAGGCTTGCATCAAGACGCGCGGCCGAGCGGTCCGTCGCTGCCCCGGTCATCGTGAAACTCGGAAGGTTGCAGGAGTTGAACATCACTGGCGCGCGCCGGTTCCGGCAAGCTAGCCATAGAGAAGGTGACCACGCCCGTGCCGGTCGGGGGGCGTGGCGGGTGGAGCGCTGCCCAGGAGCGCAGGCACCTCGCCCCATGGGCGCAGGAAGCCGAACGGATCGGCGTGCCAGCGCCGCACCATGTGCCCTGTTCCAGCACGACGCGAAGCACGCGATCAGGGTTAGCGTCCACGGAGGTGGTGGAAATTCGCGGTGCGAGGCGGCGCGCCGAGCGACCCTCCACGAGTTTGGCGAGGTGCGCCGCCGGGTGGCCGGGCGAGGTGGTCATCGGGCCGGTCGGCTAGGGTGGAGTTGCAACGCTTCACCCAACCGAGGACGACCGCGATGACCGAGGAGAGAATGGCATTGGCCGAGCTCGTGCAGAAGGCCGGCGAGGGCGACTTTCTGCGCGCCGTGGCCGAGGCCGTGCTGCAGATCCTGATGGAGGCCGACGTCGAGGGCCTGGTCGGCGCGGCGCGCCACGAGCGCTCGCCCGACCGGCTGAACTACCGCAATGGCTATCGCGATCGCAGTTTGGACACGCGCCTGGGCGCGCTCCAGCTGCGCGTCCCGAAGCTCCGCCAGGGCAGCTACTTCCCGCCGTTCCTCGAGCCCCGCAAGATGACCGAGAAGGCTCTGGTCGCGGTGATCCAGGAGGCCTGGATCGGCGGCGTCTCGACCCGGCGGGTCGACGACCTGGTGCAAGCCATGGGGCTGACGGGGATCTCGAAGAGCCAGGTCTCCAAGCTCTGCAAGGACATCGACGAGCGGGTCCTCGCCTTCCTGGAGCGTCCGCTCGAGAGCGCGTGGCCCTATCTCTGGCTCGACGCCACCTACCTCAAGCAGCGCGAAGGCGGCCGGATCGTCTCGGTCGCCGCGATATTAATATCCCAATATAATACCTGACAAATCGACTGGATCGTGCTACCGATGCGGGATGGACGCCGTTGACTTTCGCAGCATCGGCAGGGCGGCGCAGGAGGCGCTCAGGGGTCGGGCGATCGTGCTGGTCGAGCAGAACGGCATGAGCCAGGCCGAGGCGGCCAGGGCCGTGGGTGTGCAGCGGCAGACGGTGAACCTGTGGCTCAAGCGCTACCGCGAGCGGGGCGAGGCCGGCCTCCTGGACGGGCGTCGGGTCTCCGGGCGCAAGGGCAAGGGAGCGCTGACCGCCGAACAGGCACAGCAGGTCCGCCGCTGGATTGCCGAGAAGACGCCGGACCAGCTGAAGCTGCCGTTCGCGCTGTGGACCAGTCGGGCGGTGCGCGACCTGATCGAGCGGCGCTTCGGCCAGCGCTTGGGCCTGTCGACCGTCCAGCTCTACCTCAAGCGCTGGGGCCTGACCCCGCAGAAACCGCTGGCCCGTGCCAAGCAGCGCTCGCCCGCTGCCGTGGCCGCCTGGCTGAAGCGCGACTACCCGGCGATCGCCAGGCGCGCCAAGCGCGAGCGCGCGGTCGTCTACTGGGGCGACGAGACCGGCATCTCCAACCAGGACCAGATCGGCCGCAGCTACGCCCCGCGAGGCCGGACGCCGGTGGTCGGCCGGACCGCCAAGCGGATCACCCAGAGCATGATCTCGGCCGTCTCCAACCGCGGCCTGATGCGCTTCATGCTGTACGATGGCGCGCTCGACGTCGCTCGGTTCCTCACCTTCCTGCGCCGGTTGATCAAGGACGCCGAGCAGAAGGTATTCCTCGTCGTCGACAATCTGAAGGTGCACCACGCCAGGAAGGTCAAGGCCTGGGTCCAGAGCCATCGACACGAGATCGAGCTGTTCTACCTGCCGGCCTACGCGCCCGAGCACAACCCCGACGAATACCTGAACAACGACGTCAAGCAGAAGTTGCGCCAGAAGCCGCAGCCCGGCTGCAAGGACGAGCTGGTCGCGAACACACGCACCGTCATGCGCGCCATTCAACGCTCACCGGCTCGCGTCCGCGGCTACTTCCGGCCCCATCCCGTCCAATACGCCGCCTGATTGTCAGGTATCATATTGGGATATTAGTAATCGCCATGGCAGTCGATACTGATGGCCGGCGGGGATCGCGGCCTCGAGCTCGGCCCCTCGGAAGCCGAGCCGTTCTGGTCGGGCTTCCTGAAGAGCCTGGTCAACCGCGGCCTCAAGGGCGTGAAGCTGGTGATCTCGGATGCCCATGAGGGCCTGAGGCAGGCCATCGCCCGGGTGCTCGGCGCGAGCTGGCAAAGGTGTCGGGTTCATTGGATGAGCAACGCCCTGGCGCACGTGCCCAAGGCCCAGCACACCATGGTTGCCGCGGCGATCCGCCAGGCCTTTCTGCAGCCCGATGCCGCGGCGCGCCAGACCTGGCGGCATGTCGCCGACCAGCTCCGGCCGCGCTGGCCGAAGCTCGCCGCGCTGATGGACGACAGCGAGCACGACGTGCTCGCCTACATGACCTTTTCGCCCCAGCACCGCACCAAGCTGCACAGCACCAACCCGTTGGAACGGCTGAACAAGGAAGTCAAGCGGCGGGCCGACGTCGTCGGCATCTTCCCCAACGAGGCCAGCATCATTCGGCTGATCGGCGCCGTGCTGCTCGAACAGAATGACGAGTGGCTGCTCCAGCACCGCTACATGCAGATCGAAGGCATGGCCGAACTTACACCGCCGCTGATCGATGCCGATCCGGCCAAACTTCCACCCATGGCGGCCTGACCGATGGCCACCTCTTCGCTAACCCGTTTTTCCACCACCTTGACGGACGTGACCTCGTTCAGGCACAACCGGCGATCCAGTAACTGGACTCACAAGCGAAGGAGACCAGGCAAGCGCATTACTTCTGCCGCGAAGCGCCTGGCGGGCGGCGGGCCCGGTGGGGAATCCTCGTTGCCTGTTATGAGCCGGCCGCCGGCCGACGCTCGCCTCTAGAGCGAGGCAGCCCCGAGACGAACCCGCGGTCATGCGGTAGCCAACCCGCGCATGAGAGCTTGCTCAACCGCCGTCTCAAACCCCGCCGCCCGCCAAGCGCTTCGCCATCCGCCAATCGACTTCGGCGCCGGCTGACGACCCACCCTGCTGCCCACAGCCTTGACCGCGAACATGAGAGCAGGCTGTTTCCGTAATGGGCACTGGGACGTCAAGCTCCTCGTTCAAATTCCCTCCGGTTTCATGCTTCCGTCCGTGGTCGGTCGCTGCCGCCACATGATCGCATCGGAACGGAGCGGCGAGCCGATCTGAAAAGCGGGGTTGTCCCCATGGCCTGCTGCGGCTTCGCCAGTCCGCGCGTCCCGGCAGGGACGCCCCGGAGAAGCAGAGATGCCTCTCCGAACTGGTGGCTGACCGCAGCCATCGCCGGCTGCCTGGTCCAAGCGAAACTGGTACCATCAACCCAGATCCGATGCAGGATCACGGCGAGCTTGCGGGCGAGCGCGACCTTGGCGCGCTTGCCGCCGATCCGCTGGGCCAGTCGGACCGCCCAGGCTTTGAGCGGCGACCACCGCACCACCCTAGTGAGCAGCACGTTCGCAGCCTCGTACAGCGCGGTACGAACCATCGCGTCGCCAGCCTTGGTGATCCGGCCGTTGCGGTCGGTCGTGCCCGACTGATACTTGCGGGGCACCAGTCCGAAGTGGGCGCCGACGGCCTTGGAACGGGCAAAACGTTCGGGAATGTCGACGGCGCTGCAATAGGTGAGCGCCGTAACCGCCCCCACTCCGGGCACTGACATAGTCGTCGGCAGACCGGATCGACCCGCGTCAGGGCCAGCACCTGCCGGTGGAGCTCGGCGAAGCTCTTGCGCAAGACGGCATGTGCGCTCAGCAGCGGGTCGATGACGGTCGCCAGCACCGGCAGCGCAGCGACCAGCTCGCGGACCCGCGGGCCGAAGGTCGTCCGGGTGACGCGGCCGACCTTCAGGCCATGACCCTTGAGCAGGCCTCGGATGGAGGTCCACGTACGAGAACAGCTCGCCCGACCGCCTGTCCGTCCCGCGCATCATCACCTCGGCCAAATCACCACGGCCGACAGTAAATCACGCCACCGCCGCACGGACCATCCCCTTTTTCAGATCGGGTAATGGGCTTGCCACTGGGCGGCGCGAGGCGGTGACACCTCGATGGTGAACGCGCAGGAGGAGCGACCATGAAGCACTTTGCAGGTCTGGACGTGGGTTTGGAAGAGACGGCGGTCTGCATCGTCGATGGCAGTGTCGTGGACTTCTCCGCGCTGGCGGAAGAGGCGCTGAGCGCCGGGCTGTCGCTCGTCGAAGGTCGGACCACCCAGGCGCCGCGGTTGCATCCGCCGGCCACGATCGAGGGCGAGGCGACGGTGGTCGAGACCGGCGGCGAGGCGGACGGCCGCGTCACCCGGACGACCTTCGGCCCGCGGGTCCGCGAGCTGAATCTCGTCGACGTCGAAATCGGCCAGGATGGTCACCTCCGGGCAAGCCTGGTTTGAAGCGCAGGTGGCCAACGGCTCCAGGCCATCAAGCCCATCGCCGCGAGCGCCGCCCGAAGATGACGGACCTCCAGGCACACGCGGGTCGGCCTTGAGGCCTGCCCGTTGTCGTCCTGGCTGTTCGACGGCCTCGCGGCGGCCGGGCTGCCGGTCGTGTGTACGAAAGATCCAGGGCCTGCAGCGCACGCACCAGCGCCTCTGGCTCCGAGCACGCTCTCAGCTCGCGAACGATGCGCCCACTGGAGCAGCGGGTGCGGGCGGACCATGCGCTGCGGGCGATCGGCGAGGTGGTGGGCACGGCGCTGGCGGCGCTGTCGCGTGACTTCGCCGGGCTCTATTCGGGGATCGGAAGGCCCTCGATCCCGCCGGAGCGATGCTGCTGCAGGCATGACCCACAAGACCGATCGCAACGACGCCCGCGGCATCGCCCAGGTGCTGCGAACCGGCTGGTTCAAAGCGGTGCACGTCAAGACGGCATGGAGCCAGGAGCGGCGCACCTTGCTGATGGCGCGCAAGACCATGCTCGAGCAGGCCTTCGACATCGAGAATACCCGCTCCGCCGCCTGGCGCTGCTGGTGCTGGAGGAACCTCCGCCGCGCCACCGCGTGCGCGCCGTTTTCACCAGCGGCGAGACACTCGACCGGGCCACACGCTTGCTTCTGCGGGAGGTTTTGGGGGACCCATCTTCGATGTTTAGCGCGAGCATGCCGCGGTCAGCGCGCTCGACATTGACGGGTCGCGCGTGAGGGGTGTGGTCGTGCACGGCGAGCAACATGCGGCCGACGTGGTGGTGCTCGCCCAGCCGGTGCGTGGTCGGCCGGGCTCGATGGGCTGTCGGATGCCGCGCGCCCTCCGGTGCGCCCGGTTAAGGGTCAAATGCTCGCATTGAGGATGGACCCCGAACGCCCCGTCCTTCGCCACGTGCTGTGGGCGCCCAAGGGCTATCTCGTACCACCGGCGACGGACGCCCGATCGTTGGCGGCACCGTCGAGGAGCGCGGCTTCGATTAGGAACTGACCGCGGGCGGCGTGCTCGCCTTGCTAGAAGCCGCTTGGCGCGCCCTGCCGGCCATCGAGGAGCTGCCGATCGACGAACTCTGGGTCGGGTTTGGCCCGTCCAGCCGCGATGACGCCCTGATCCTGGAGCCGACCCCGGTCGACGGTCCGTGCTCGCTACCGGGCAACATCGCAACGGTATTCTGCTGACCCCCATCACAGCACTCGACTATGTCCGAGGTCATCTTGACCGGGCGGGTTTCTGACAGCATCCGCGAGTTCACGATCGACCGCTTCGAATTCGGTCGGGGCGGGGCATGTGGAGCGAGGAAGTGCACCATGAACGAGGCCATCATCCTGAACGGCGAGCCGGTCTCCGTGGAGCGGACCACGCTCGATCAGCTGGTCGCCGCGGGGTCCACGAGACGCGCGGTGTCGCGATTGCCATCAACGGCACGGTAGTGCCGAACACGAAGCGATCGGCGATGTTCTGCTAAAGTTACATTTAGCAATATTTGAGTAAAATATCGTCAAAAAAATCAATCGGTGGGTTTTTGCGGCTCTCGCGGAATAATTCGGGCGCCGGTTTGTTTCTTAACTCGCGCGGGCGCTGCTCTTCCCGAGAGCAGCCCGTCGATCCCAACCAATGACATCTAAGCAGGGAGAACCCCAAGTAAATCGCCCGATCAAAATGCTGTCCGCTACCCTCGTCCTCGGCGCCGGCCTTGGCATGGCCACCCAAGCAGGGGCGCAGAGCCCCCAGGACCCAGAGACGGGAGGGCAGTTCAATCAGTGCTGGGGACAAGTCGCCAGTGAAATCGCGCAGCTGGGCGGAGACGATGACATCTCTGGAGGGGGCATGGGCTCCCATTCCCGCTCGACCACGGCGGCTGACATAAACGGGGGGTTTGCGGACTCCACTGACGGAAGGGGTCCAACCTTCAATGAATTGAATGAAGAAGGCAATCACGGCCGTGATGGCGTCGGCAACGTTAGCGCTGACGATCACGACCACCCGGGCGATGGCGGCAATGGTGTGCACGCGGAAAGCAACGGCAATCTCGCAGCAGTGTTCGACCCCGTGGACGGTCAGGGCGCCGGCGAAGCGATCCCCTGCGACCTTCCCTGATACCGCAGGCCTCATGAAGTAGAGGAGGCGTACCTGGGGCAGCAAAGCCGCCGCCCGGGGTGCGCCTCGCACGGCCCGATCGCGTGCCCCTAGAGCACGGGACCTGCCCATAGGGGTAGGCCGGGCGGGTTGAGGCAGGAGCAAAATGCAGCGCCCGTGGCCGGCGATGGAGCTTTGAGGTTGGCATTTCGCCGTCTCGTTTTCGGTCTGACGATCGTTCTTTTCGCCGGCCTCGGCTTTCGAATGTCGGGCGTCAGCTTAGGTGTGCCCGGAAGCGAGGAAGCTGCGGCCACTTACATCACCGCCCCCGTCGAGCGCGGCGACGTCAGCACGACGCTGTCCGCGACTGGCAGCCTCAAAGCGCTCGTGACCGTTGAGGTCGGCTCGCAGCTCTCCGGGCAGATCGCCGAGTCTGCTGGTCGACTTCAATGACGAGGTCAGGGAGGGGCAGCCGCTTGCCAGGCTCGATCCCCGCACCTTCGAGTCCGAAGTGCGCGAAGCCGAGGCCGCTCTCGAAGTCGCCCGCGCCCAGGTCCTGACGCAACGCGCGACGCTGCAAACGGCGGCTGCCGAACTCGCCGCCACGCGCAGCAGTCTCAAGGTCGCCGAAGCCCGGCGTCGAGAGCGCGCGGGCGCAACTGGCGGAAACCGAGCGCGACCTGAGGCGCAAGCAGGTTCTGGCAGGCACCGAGACCCTCGCGCCGGCCCATGTCGATCAGGCGACGACAGCGAACCAGTCCGCTGCCGCGGACCTGCGCGCAGCCGAGGCCGAGATGGAAGTCGCCAAGGAGGCCGTTGTCGCTGCCGAGGCCGGCCAGCGGATGGCCGATGCCAACCTGCTGTACGCCGAGGCGGCCGAAAGGCAGCAGGCCGCGGAGCTGGACCAGGCGCGGATCGATCTGGCGCGCACCGTGATTTCCGCGCCGATCGACGGCGTGGTGATCGGCCGTGATGTCGACCGGGGCCAGACCGTCGCGGCCAGTCTCGAAGCCCCGACGCTGTTCACCATCGCGCAGGATCTCCGTCAGATGGAGGTGCACGCCAACGTCGACGAGGCGGATATCGGCGCAGATCCGGGTCGGCCAGCAGGCGAGCTTCACCGTCGACGCCTATCCCGGCCGGACATTTCAGCGGCACGGTGACGCAGATCCGCAAGGCGCCGCAGCTGGTCCAGAACGTCGTCACCTACACGGTCGTGCTGTCGGCGCGGAATGCGGATCTCGCCCTGCTGCCCGGCATGACCGCCATCGTGCAGCGTCGTGGTCGACGAGGTCAAGGACGTGCTCAAAGTGCCGAATGCGGCGCTGCGCTTCCAGCCGCCAGGCGAACGGCGCGGAACGCAGCCGCAGCGCCGCGACGGCGCGCGATGCCGGCCGGCAGCCGCCGTGGTCTGGGTCCTCGGCGCCGACGGCGCGCCGGTCCCGGTCCGGGTCACCCTCGGCCGCAGCGACGAGAGCGCGACGGAGCTGGTCGACGGCCCCTTGCGCGCCGGCCAGCCGGTGATCGTCGGCACGGCCTCGACCCTCGCAAGACCGATTCATGGTTCGGGTTCAGCTGGAGGCTATGAGGTGGCCATGCCGCTCATCCGAGCGCTCGGCCTGCGCAAAGAACACCAGATGGCGCTCGACCACCGTGCACGCGCTGCGCGGCATCAGCCTGGAGCTGCACCCAGGCGATTTCGTCGCGATCGTGGGGCCGTCCGGATCGGGCAAGTCCACCTTGATGCACCTGCTCGGCCTGCTCGATCGGCCGACCGAGGGCAGCTATTTCCTGGCCGGCCAGGACGTCCTCGAGCTCGACCCGGATGAGCGCGCGCAGGTCCGTAACCAGCGGATCGGCTTCGTCTTTCAGACCTTCAATCTGCTTGCCCGCAGCACCGCGCTGGAGAACGTCGAGCTGCCGCTGGTCTATGCCGGCGTCGCCAGGCGGGAGCGCCGGCGGCGGGCCGAAGCCGCCCTGGCCTCGGTGGGCCTCGGCGATCGTCGTGACCACTGGCCGAGCCAGCTCTCCGGCGGCGAGCAGCAGCGCGTCGCGATCGCCAGGGCGCTGGTCAACGATCCCCTCCTGATCCTCGCCGACGAGCCCACCGGCGCGCTCGACAGTCGCACCAGCCTGGAGATCCTGGCCCATCTCCAGGCGCTGAACGAGGCGGGCCGCACCATCGTGCTCGTGACCCACGATCCGACGGTCGCCCGGCATACCAGGCGGATCGTCATGATGCGCGACGGCCGCGCCGTGCGTGAGGAGCGTGTGCCGCGCGCGGCTCGACGCCGCGCGCGGTGCTGGCCGAGCGCGGACCACGGCAGCGGCACGGGGCGGCAGTTGGCGCCGGTACCGGCGGCGATGAACGCGTGGGCGTGCATGCGCAGCGCCGTCCGCGCGTTGCGCGCCAACCTGCTGCGCAGCACACTGACCATGCTCGGCATCGTCATCGGCGTGGCCGCGGTGATCGCCATGGTGGCCGTCGGCAGCGGGGCGCAGACCCAGGTCGCCGAGCAGATCCGTTCGCTGGGCGCCAACCTTCTGCTGGTGCAGCCTGGCTCGGAAAGCGAGGGCGCGGTCCGTCTCGGCGCCGGCTCGCGGCACAGCCTGACCGAAGACGATGCCGCTGCCATTGCGGCCGAAGTGCCCGACGTCCTCGCTGCCGCCCCGACCGTCGCCGGCAATGCCCATCTCGTGCATGGCAACCTCAACTGGTCCTCGCTGGTCGGCGGGATCACGCCCGATTACCTGGTCGCCCGCGACTGGAGGATCGGCAAAGGGCCGCGCGTTCACGTCCGAGGAGGTCGAAACGGCGGCCAAGGTGGTCCTGCTCGGCGCGACCGTCGCTCGAGGAGCTGTTCTGCGGATGAACCGCCGCTCGGCCAGCTGGTGCGCATCGCGAACGTGCCCTTCACGGTGATCGGGGTGCTCGGCGAAAAAGGTCAGGCCGCGGAGTCGGGTCGCGATCAGGACGACGTCGCGCTGCTGCCGCTCACGGCCGCCAAGCTGCGCGTGCTCGGCGCCCGCAGCCAGGTGAGCCGGCGGGCGGTCGACTTCATCATGGTCAAGGCGGCGTCGACCGACGCGATGGCTCCGGTCCAGCAGCAGATCGAGCAGCTGCTGCGCCAGCGCCACCGGCTCGCACCGGACGCCGACGACGACTTCCAGGTGCGCGAGCCCGCCGCCGCCATGGAGGCGCAGGCGGCTGCGGCCCGTTCGCTGACCCTGTTTCTCGCCGCGGTGGCCTCGGTTTCGCTCGTGGTCGGCGGGATCAGCATCATGAACATCATGCTGGTCTCGGTCACCGAACGGACCCGCGAGATCGGCTTGCGTCAGGCCGTCGGCGCGCGCCGACGGGACATCCGCAACCAGTTCCTGATCGAGGCGGTCATGCTCTGCCTGCTCGGCGGGCTTGCCGGCATTGCACTTGGCATTGGCGCGGCGATCGCGATTGCCGAGCTGGTCGGCTGGCCGATCTTCGTCAGTCCGCTGGCGGTCCTGGTTGCCTTTGCCTTCGCGGGCGCCGTCGGGGTGTTCTTCGGCTTCTACCCGGCGCACAAGGCATCGCGGCTCGACCCGATCGAGGCGCTGCGCTTCGAATAGAATATGCGCGGCGGCCGAAAGGCGGCTGCTTGAGCAACTCGTCTGGTATGGCCTAAGCGATCGGCACCGTGCGCGTGGGCGATCCAGTTCCTGACGCGGGTGCGCGACTACGACTATGCCGCCGTTTCCGGCGAATGGCGCCACCGACAGGACAACGCGGAGAACCTTTTGTGCCTCGGGTCAGCAAGCACAACATCGCCTGCATCACCCAAGGCATGGAATGAGGAAGACGGTATGCAGCCTGAAAGGTCGAAGAAGGGCGACGATCTCGAGCGGCTTAATCGCGTGATCGACTTCGAGCTGTTCCGGCCCGAGCTCGAGCGCGGCGTGCCGCGGGCCGACCGGTCGAAGGGCGGCCGGCCGCCGTTCGACCATGTCCTGATGTTCAAGGTCCTGATCCTGCAGACCCAGAACAACCTCAGCGACGAGCGCACCGAGTTCTACCTGCGCGACCGGCTGACCTGGATCCGCTTTCTGGGGCTTGGCCTGGGCGATCCGGTGCCGGATGCCAACACGATCTGGACCTTCCGCGAGGCGCTGACCAAGGCCGGCGCCATCGAGCGGCTGTTCGCGCTGTTCGACCGGCAGCTCCGCAGCGCCGGCTACCTGGCGATGTCCGGCCAGCTCGTCGATGCCACCATCGTCGCCGCGCCCAAGCAGCGCAACACCAAGGCCGAGAAGCAGGCGATCAAGGAAGGCCGCATCCCGGAGGGCTGGCAAGCCAAGCCGGCCAAGCTCCGGCAGAAGGACCGGGATGCCCGCTGGACCGTCAAGTACACCAAGGCCAAGCCGCTCGAGGACGGCCGCAGACGGTCGACCTGGCGATCCCGGCCTTCGGCTACCAGAACCACATCAGCGCCGATCGCCGGCATCGCCTGATCCGCCGCTGGCTGGTCACCGATGCCGCGGCGCATGAGGGCTCCCGCCTGGGCGATCTGCTCGATCCCGGCAACACCGCCAGCGAGGTGTGGGCCGACAGCGGCTATCGCTCGAAGAAGAACGAGGCGCTGCTGCGCGAGCGCATGCTGGTCAGCCGCATCCATCGCAAGAAGCCCCCGGTCGGCCGATGCCGGCGCGCACGGCCAGGGCCAACGCCAGGAAGTCGGCCGTCCGCGCCCACATCGAGCACGTCTTCGCCGAGCAGAAGGCCAGGATGGGACTGTTCGTCCGCACCATCGGCCTCGCTCGGGCGACCACCAAGATCGGCTTCGCCAACCTCGTCCACAACATGCGCCGCCTGACTCTGGCTCGAACGGCAGCCGACGCTCACCTGACGACCCGGCCCCTCATCCCGAAGTGCCGGCCACCGCACCACCGAAACCTCCGCAAGCCGACGACTTTCTGTCCCGGGCGCTACCCTGCGACCTCAGCCTCTCCCGAATAGCGGTAGATGGAGGTGTCCAGCTATGAAGACCAATTGATCCAAATGCAGTATTGAATGTTTCGGCCATCGTTGCGGAGTCCGGTGCTTGTAATACCGGCACAGCACGGATTTGTTGCGGAACAGGGTCGTAGCTCTTTCTCAGATCGATCTGCCAGTCGGTGAGACACTGGTGACCGTCGCCGAGCGCTTGGAACCACATCCAACAGCGCACGTCCTCGGGCTATTGGGCGTAGGCCGCCGCCGCTTCGAACTTGCACATCTCGCGATAGACGATCACCGACCGCCCGGCCGCAAAGAGCTTCCGAGCCCTGGCCAGTTTGATATGCAAGCGCTCGATTGCCGCTCGGTCATGAACTCGATGTCGCGATTGACCGCGCCCGGGATCGTCGCGAGTATCCACGCGCGGTCATCCTCCTCGAATTCGCCGGGGTAAGCCGGATCGCTCAGGGGCGAGGCGTGCTCCGGCCACGGATCGAGGCTGAAGCTGATCCGGCCAGATGGGGTACGCCTCGGGCGCGCCGTCGCCTGGCGTCCCGCCTTCTCGCAGGCGATCAGGGTCGACCCTGACCCGCCGAATGGATCGAGCAGGGAGGGAAGCTCACTCGCCGCGAACATTCTTTTCGCTCGGGTACGCGCTGAACGACCAAATACGGCGCTCAACCGCCACCATCGCGGCGCGTGCAAGCAGAGGCGATGACCTCGCCGGGGCGATGACGGTAAGGAACGTCGGTCAGCCTGGTCATCGCTGCCGAGCCAAGGAGCGTAGCCCGGGTGAGTGCACGGGGGCGCGCTTGCTCCTGACCCTTTTGCGTCCGACGACACGAGAGGCCATTCGCCCATGACTACCGCTTCTTCGAAAAAGGACGTTGGTTGCGGGGGCTCGCATGACCTGCTCCCCTTTGGGTCCCTCGGTTGATATGAGAGTCCGTCATCGAGGAGACGGACGATGAGGAAGAGCCGGTTCAGCGAGGAGCAGATCATCGGCGATGCTGCGGGAGCACGAGGCGGGGCGAAGACGGCGGAGCTCTGCCGCAAGCACGGGATCAGCGAGCAGACCTTCTATCGGTGGAAGGCCAAGTACGGCGGGTTGGAGGTCTCGGACGCGCAGCGGCTGAAGGCGCTGGAGGACGAGAACCGGCGGCTGAAGAAGCTGTTGGCCGAGTCGATGCTCGACAACGCCGCGCTGAAGGATCTGCTGGCAAAAAACTGAGCCGCCCGCGGCGCGGCGCAGGGCGGCGCTGCGGCTGATGGCGGAGCACGGCTTTCGCAGCGGCGGGCCTGCAGGCTGATCGAGGTCGATCCGAAGACGGTGCGGCGAGCGCCGGTGCCGGATGCGCGGCGCTGCGCGAGCGGCTGCGTGAGCTGGCGGCGAGCGCCGCCGCTTCGGCTACCGGCGGCTGGCATCCTGCTGCGAGCGGGAGGGCGTCGACGATGAACCACAAGAAGCTCTACCGGCTCTATCGCGAGGAAGGCCTGACGGTGCGCCGCCGGCGGGCCGCAAGCGCGCGCTCGGCACGCGCGCGCCGATGCCGCTGCCGCAGGGACCGAACCAGCGCTGGTCGCTCGACTTCGTCGCGGACGCGCTGGCCGAGGGCCGGCGCTTCCGGATCCTGGCCATCGTCGACGACTTCACCCGCGAGTGCCTGGCCGCCGGTGGTCGACACCTCGATCGGCGGGCCCGCGGGTCGTGCGCGAGCTCGACGCCCTGATCGCCCGGCGCGGCCGCCGGCGATGATCGTCTGCGACAACGGCACCGAGCTGACCTCGCAGGCCGTGCTGAGCTGGGCCAACCGGACCGGCATCGAGTGGCACTACATCGCGCCCGGCAAGCCGGTGCAGAACGCCTTCGTCGAGAGCTTCAACGGCAGGCTCCGCGACGAGTGCCTGAACGAGCAGGTGTTCGCCAGCCTGGCCCAGGCCCGCGCCGTCGATCGAGCGCTGGCGGAACGACTACAACCACGTCCGACCCCACTCGGCCCACGGCGGCCTCCCCTAGCCGCGCACCCCGGTCCGCGGGCGACCGGCTGCGCAACCCCGACCAGCCCCGCCGCTCGCCCGCTACCATCGAGGCGCCGGAGCCGCTATGAAAACCAGGGCTCTCATAGACGGGGGGATCGAAGGGGAGCAGGTCACGCAACCACCCATACCGAACGGTCTTGGCGTTGCGTCGCCGAGCACCGGCCGGAGGGCAAGCATTTGACAACTCGCCCTGGGGTCAGCGATGCCGAGGTCACCGCGGCCGTCGCAACCGCGGGATTGCACTGCACAACCTTCGATGGCGCCGGGCGCGGAATGACTGTAAAGATGACTGCCGGTAGGCGCCTTTAACGTTAGCAGCCGGTGGTCGGTGTGAAACGGTTCACGCAGTCGAACTCGGATCTTGCCACTACTTGTCGGCCCTTTGCCCGCACAGGCGGAGGAAATCGGCTGGCAAGAGGCGGTGGCGCGCCTCGCCCATGAGCGCACCCGCGCCGAGACCTGCGTCCGTCTTCTCAAGACCTACGGGGATGAAGGCGCCCTCAACCGGGGCGATCTTGACCTACGGCGAGGCGAAGGCCGAGGTCGACGCCGTCATCGCCGGGCTCATCGTGGCGCTTGCCAAGGATCGAGGAGCCCGCAAGCCTGCCCAATCTTGAGACCCGCCTCGAGCACGGCATCAAGGGCCGCGAGACCCTCTGTGAGCAGGTCAAGCCGCTGGTGCCTGGTCCCCAGCGGGGGAGAGAACGTCGATCGCCGACCTGGTGACCGGCGCTCTCGAGCCCGCTGATCGCGGCCGTCAAGGAGATTTACCTCGATGCCGAGGAGGCCGGATCGTCTGACCCGCCTGACCTTTCAGAACCAGCTGGAGGCGACGAAATGGCCCGCCTTCGCCGAGATTTCATCCTCCGACTGATCGCCCTTTTGGCGCTGGCCTGGGCGGCGCCGGCGCTCGCGCAGGACGCAGGCGACGCAGGGCCGGCCGGGCTCTACGACCGCCCGACGCTGGTCCTGGACCCCGGCATGCACACTGACATGATCATGGACGCCGACATCGATGCCCAGGGCCGATACGCGGTTACGGGTTCTCGAGACGAGACCGTCGCATTTGGTCACTTGAAAATGGCCGGTTGCTTCGGACTGACCTGCTCCCCTGTGGATCCCTCGCTTGATATGGGAGTCCGTCATCAGGAGACGGACGATGAGGAAGAGCCGGTTCAGCGAGGGGCAGATGATCGGGGTGCTCCGTGGGCAGGAGAGCGGCGCGACGACGGCGGAGGTCTGCCGCCGGCACGGGATCAGCGCAGACCTTCTATCGGTGGAAGGCGAAGTATGGCGGGCTGGGCCCGTCGGACGCACAGCGCTGGGCCTCGAGGACGAGAACCAGCGGCTGAAGAAGCTGCTGGCGGAATTGATGCTGGAGGTCGCGGCGCTGAAGGATCTCCTGGCAAAAAACCGAGCTCGCCTGCGGCGCGGCGTAGGGCGGCGCTACGTCTGATGGCGACGCATGGCTTCTCGCAGCGCCACGCCTGCAGGCTGATCGAAGTGGACCCGAAGACGGTGCGGCGAGCGCCGGTGACGGATGCGCCGAGGTCCGCCAAAGCTGCGCGACCTGGCCGGCGAGCGCCGGCGCTTCGGCTACCGACGGCTCGGCATCCTGCTGGCGCGGGAGGGAGTGACGATGAACCACAAGAGCTCTACCGGCTCTACCGCGAGGAAGGGCTGACGGTTCGGCGCCGGCGTGGCCGCAAGCGAGCGACCGGCACGCGCGCACCGATGACGCTCCCGCAGGGACCGAACCAGCGCTGGTCGCTCGACTTCGTCGCCGACGTGCTGTCCTGGGCCGGCGGTTCCGGGTTCTGGCCATCGTCGACGACTTCACGCGCGAGGCGCTCGCCCTGGTCGTCGACACCTCGATCGGCGGCCAACGGGTCGTGCGCGAGCTCGACGCTCTGATCGCCCGGCGCGGCCGACCGGCGCTGATCGTCAGCGACAACGGCACCGAGCTGACCTCGCGGGCCGTGTTGGACTGGACCAACCGGACCGGCATCGCGTGGCACTACATCGCGCCCGGCAAGCCGGTCAGAACGCTTTCGTCGAGAGTTTCAACGGCAAGTTCCGCGACGAGTGCCTGAACGAGGAGGTGTTCGCCGGCCTGTCGAGGCCCGCGCGGTCATCGAGCGCCGGCGGTTCGACTACAACCAGGTGCGACCGCACTCGGCCCACGGCGGCCTGACACCCCAGGCGGCGCACCTCCGGTCCGTGGGCGACCGGCTGCGCAACCCCGACCTGCTCCGCCGGTCGCCCGCTACCATCGAGGCGCCGGAGCCGCTATGAGCAACCAGGGACTCTCATTGCCGGTGCGGGATCGAAGGGGAGCCAATAAGGACCATCCGCCTACCGAGCGGTCCGGACGCAATGGGGAGCATCTATGCAGTCGCGGTCAGCCTGGATGGTGACCTAGTCGCCGCTGGCGGCAAAACGCAAGGCTTCTCGGGCAAGAAGGAGATTTATATATTTGATCGAGCGACGGGAGCGATCGTACACCGAATTCAAGGTCTTCCGAGCGAGGCGATAGACCTCGCGTTTTCTCCCGACGGGGGTTCACTTGCTGCAGCACTGCAATCTGGTGGACTGCGGTCTTTCGCTCGCGACCTAAATTGGGCTGAATTGGCGCGCGACGAAGATTATCGAGATGCAGTAAATGGCGTAGCTTGGGCACCTGATGGCCGGCTCGTCACGGCGAGCTCTGATGGAGATATCCGTCTGTATGATTCCCGTCTTCGTCGAGTTGGCTCTATCACTGCTTCGTTAGGGCTGGACCCAGCGGCGATCGCGTTCAACCCCAGCGGATCGCGCCTAGCGGTCGGCTTTTATGACACAGCAGCCATTGAAATATTCGCCGGTAGTACGCTGGATGCACTCGTCTCACCCACTCCCATTGCAAGAAGGGAAGGGAACCCTCGATCCGGGGACTTCAACTTGGGAAGCGTATCCTGGTCACCCGATGGAAAATCGATTGTCGCTGCCGGTCAGATCCAGGGCACAATAGATGGTAACCGTCGATCTGTACTTAAGCGTTATAATTCACGTACCTACCACAGAAACGATATCTACACAGGATCAACAAATACAATTACCTCACTATTGCATACCCATGATGGTAAGATTCTCGTCGCTGGCGCTGATCCGTACCTATCGCTGACCGATCAGAAAGGTTCGATACTGTGGATGCACCTTCCACCAAGTTCGGATCTCCGAGGAGAAATAGATCAATCCGGCGAGCTTTTCGTCTCAAGCGACGGCCTTATTGTCGATTACAAGATAGGGTACAAGGCAGCGACAAAGCACCGCTTTGACCTTAGAATACTTGCTCAAGGTAACATGACGCTCGAGGACAACTTAACAGCACCACCAGAGCAGAGGGGCATGGAGGACAGCGATTTTAAATTTGATTTCGGAAGCTGGGCATTCAACAAGGCGGGCGACCGCTTCGCACGGGGGGTGCATGGGGGCGTCGGAATGTATGATGTTAAAGAGGGTGTAGAATTGCTCTGGTCGAGAAGCACACCCGAGACTCGCTTATGAGGTGATCTCAGCGGCGACAGCCGGCTGGTCGTGGCTGCCTTTAGCGAGACGGTACGATCCGCTGGCACCGGATGGACGACGGCCGGAGCTCCTGGCCTTCTTTCCGCTGGCCGATCGGACTAACTGGGTCGCCTGGACGCCTGACGGCTTTTATGCCGCCACCCCGGGCGCCCACGGCGTGCTGCGCTGGCACCTCAACCATGGCTGGGATGCGCCGGGCGACGCCATTCCGGTATCGGAGATCGCGGAGCTCCGCCGCCCGGAGGTCCTGCCGCTCGTGCTGCAGGAAATGGACATCGTGCAGGCGCTCGGGCTTGCCGAGCTGAACGAGGCGCGGCTCGCCACACAACGGCGCCTCAACAGCGCGATCAAGCCCGGGACGCAGCTGCATGTGCTGGCGGTCGGCGTCGGCGACTACAACAAGAGAAGGCGAAGCACCTGCGCCTCGAGTTCGCCGACGAGGATGCCTGGGACGTCGCGTCCGCGCTGCTAACACGCAGGGCAGCCTCTACGCGAAGGTCAACCCGCAGGTCCTGCACAATGGGGAGGCCACCCGCGCGGGCATCTTCCGGGCCCTCGACACCATCCAGAAAACGATGCAGCAGGACGACTTCGCGGTCTTCCACTTTTCCGGCCATGGCGCCCTGGTCGGGGAAGCGCTCTACCTCCTGCCGTACGAAGTCGACGCGCGCGATCCGGCCGGCATCGAGGGTAGTGCGATCGAGATCGGCGCGCTCCGAAAGAAGCTTGCTGCAGTTGGCCGAACGCGGCCGGGTGCTGGTGCTGCTGGATGCCTGCCGTTCGGGGGCGATCACAGAAGACGGCGCGGACACCACGGTCGATGCGAGCCAGCTGCGTACCGCGCTGGCGGCGGCGAACGTGACGGTGCTCACCTCGTCGAGCGGAAAAGAGAACTCGATCGAGGACCGAGAAGCTGGCAGAACGGGGCGTTCACCGAGGTTTTTCTCGATGCGCTCGGTCGGGAAGCCGACGGCGACCGGAACAGCGTGGTCAGCATGACCGAGCTCACGCGCTACGTCACGGCTGGCGTGCCGCGCCTCGTGCATGAGGGGGACCCCGAGCGACGACAGACGCCCGGCGTCGAGATGCGCTTCGAGCACACCATCTTCGCCGCCGGACTTTGAAAGCACGACGGTGCGACCTATACGCGCCGGGATGAAGCGTAGGGGGCAGTGACGATGGCGGGTATTCAGCTCGTATTGATGCTATTCGCCATATTCCTGGCGCCTACCTCGGCACGGACGGCGAGCTTCGATTGGCAAGAGGCGGTGTCGAGGATCGCGGCGGAGCGGCAGCGGGCGGTGGTGTGCGCACGCCAGCTGAAAAATACGGTGATGACGAAGCCGTCAGGATTGGCGGGGAACTGTATGAAGAAGCCAGAGCCGAACTGGACACCGTGATTGAAGCGTTGGTCGAAGCGCTCGCCGAAGACCAGGCAGCGGCGAACTTTGCCGAAATCGAAGCGCGATGAAGCTGGGCCTCGAGAAACGCGAAGCGCTTTGCGACCAGGCCTCGCGATGGTTGCCAGAGACCGAGGGCGAAAAAGATTTTGTTTCCGATGTGAAGAGCTTTTCTCGGGGGCTGATGATCGACGCTATCGCAGCGATTTACGGCAACGCCTCGGACGAGGAACCTCTGACCCGCAGGACGATCGCTACTCAGCTCGAGGCAACATCGTGGGATGATTTCGAGACCGTCACGGGCGGTGTCGAGATCCAGCTCCAGGCAGCCGCTCGCCAGCGCCGATGCGTCGAGGGAATTCTCGTTTGTCGAGGTGTTTTTCGGCACCGACCGGAAAACGAGGGTACGGCGGACGCACCCAGGTTCGGTGGAGAGCGAGGGGGGGCGGTCAGCCTGGGCAGAGTTGTCGTGACCGTGCCGAAACGGCATCGGTTCGCCCGAGTGGAGCGGCCCGGGTCATTTTTGGGCGCTGAGGACGAGGACCCCGCGAAGCACTTCACCATCCAAGAAATCCAGCTTCAGGATCAGGCCGATTTTACGGCGCGTTTGCGCGGGATAGTGGGCGCGGCCGAACGGTTCGACCAGCAAGCTTTTGTCTTTGTGCACGGCTTCAATGTCGGCTTCGATGCCGCGGCCTATCGGGCGGCCCAGATCGTTTACGACTTGGGGTTCGACGGCGCGCCGATTTTCTACAGCTGGCCTTCGCGCGGCGGGATAGTGGAGTACGAGTACGATCAGAACAGTGCGCGGCAGGCGCGCCGCCACCTGCGATCGTTCCTCGAGATGGTGCGGTCCCAGTCCGGTGCGGAAGTGGTTCATCTGATTGCTCACAGCATGGGCACCGACCCTCTCATGGAGGTCCTGGCGGACTTGCGGGCACCCGCCCGGAGTCGCAGCAACCCCTGTTCAATCAGGTCATCCTGGCCGCCCCGGATATCGATCGCGATGTTTTCCTCGAACTTGCCAAGCAGGTGCACGGCGTGCGGAAGGCATCACGCTTTATGCTTCCTCGAAGGATCGTCGCGCTCCAGATCATCACGGATATACGCGCGCGGCGTGCCGCGTGCCGGTGACGTGCCCGCGAACAGGCCCGGTGATCGACATCAACGTCGACACCATCGACGCCAGCGAACTTGGTACCGATTTTTTCAGCCTGAAGCACAGCGAGTATGCCGACCACCCGATCTTGTTGAATGACATCGGACTACTCATGAAACTAGGACTGCGCCCGCCCAACGAACGCCTGCTGGCCCTGAAGGAGAGGATTGCGCAAACCGGTCGCTACTGGGTCTACCCGCCTCATTAGGTGTCTTCTTAACCTCCTTGTCTTGCGGGCGACTGGCTGACGAAGCGCTCGACGGTCTCCCACGGGCGGCGGCCCTGGTTGCGGTAGCCGAGGTGCGGGCGCTCGTGGTTGTAGTGGTGCAGCCAGGCGTCGAGATCGGCCTGCAGCGCCGTGTCGTCGTCGTAGATCCGGCATGATGAAGGCGGTGCCTAGATGCCCTGCTGGCCCGCCTGGGCCGGCGCTATGGTGCGACCGTCCGGACCGGGGCCCGGGAGCACCTAAGTGCGGGCAGGCCGACCCTCGAACCATGGGCCGTGAGCCCGAGCCTTTATCTGGCCGCCCCTGCGGCTCGCCCGGATGCGCCGTGAGCGCGGATCCGTAGTTGCCGTGCTGCCCGCCAGGCTTTCCTGCAGCGAGCGCATCGAGATGCCCTCGACCGTTCCCTTGAGGCTGCCCGCCTCGATGTACTCGCCCACCCGGAACGCGTCGTCGAGCAGGAAGAACACGCCGGACACCACGTCGCGCACCAGCGTCTGCGCGCCGAAGCCGATCGCGATGCCGACGACGCCCGCCCCGGCGAGCAGTGGCCCGATGTCGAATCCCGATCGCCGAGAGGGCGATCATCGCCCAGACCACGACCAGCACCGCCAACATGAACTTGCGCAGCAGCGGCTTCAGCGTCCGCGCCCGGGCGCTCGGCGTCGGGCTTCCCGCGGGATGAAGCAGCGAGGCTTCGGTCGAGTGCGGTCTCGGTGAGCTGCCACGCGACATAGGCGACCGGCGTCGTGACCAGGATGTTGAACAGCGCATGGGAGAACACGCCGGCGCCGGGCGCGCCGACCAGCCGAAGCGCGTCAAACCCCCAAAAGGAAGGCAAGAGGACAAGGGCGACCGCGACCAGAACGATGCGGAAGGCGCGCCGGATCACGCTGATCGTGCGCTGGGATGAGGGCGCGGCCGGGTCGTCAGCGCCCAGCACCTGGTCGAGGCCGCTGCCGAAGGCCCTGTCGATCACCGGCAGGACCACCGCCAGCAGCACGCTCGCCACGGCCGACCAGATGCCGGAGGGCTCATCGTTTACGATGCTCGCGCCCACAGAGCCCAGATGAGCACGAGATAGAGGATGGCAAAGATGTGCCACGATCCGGCCAGACGCTTCCGCAGGGCGGAAGCCTGTTCCGGCTGTTCGCCCAGCAGGACCGCCGCGACCAGCGGCCGGCCTTCGAAAATCATTCCCGACTAGCAGCAACGTGATTAGCGTGCCGATGGCGAGCGCCAGGATCAGATGCGCTTGGAGCTGCATACCGGAGAGGATGAGGAGCGCCGATGCTGCCCGCCGCGGCGATTGTCACGAGCCAGCGATGAAGGAAGCCGGCGGCGCAGTCGACATCGGCAAAAGACGTACGGCCGGCGCATCGGGCGCCAGCAGCAGATGCGCGACCAGCGCCGTGCCGAACGTCACGAGCGCCGCGGTGACATAGGTCAGGAGGAAGGTGCGCACTGGTCCGGGGGCGGGGGCAAAGATCGCGACCAGCGCAACCCAATCAAGGCAAAAGCGCCGAGTCCGAGCAGATCGACCAGCGCACGGTAGAGCGCGCGTCCAGACCTCGCTCCGAAGCCGGCCTGGACTCCGGACGAGCTCTAGAAGTCGCTCCCCCGGAAAGGCGCGGCGCACGAAATGACGGCCGGCAAGGCCAGCAGCGAAAAGGGCCCTTGACCGAGCGGCCGAGTGGGAGGTGTGCGTCCGCGCCGAGTGGTCTCAGCATGGTCGACTCCGCGCTGCCGGCCGCCGAACCCGAAACGGTCGTACGAACTCCACCTACCAGATTCGGCCCACATAGATAAGGCGCCGCGCTCCTCGTGGGCGCGACCATCACCTCCGCTCACCCCGAGTACGTGAGCAGACATCACCGGCCTGCGGCGGACGTTGATGGCGGCAGTGCTAATGTCAGTTCAACCATCGTGATATGCGCTCATGAGCCGCCTCGAGCAGCTGATCCCCGGAGCATCCGGCATTAATCAGCTCCGGGGTGAGCCAGAGGCCACCCTGGAGCATGCCGAGGCCGCCGCAGGTCTCGCGCACGAGAAGGGGTTTGCGCTTTATGTCGCCTGGACGGGTGTCCTGCGCGGCTGGGCACTCGGCGAACGGGAACCGCGGGCCGAGCTGGTTGCGAGTACTCGCCAAGGTCTCGGTGCAGCGCGGGCCACGGGGGCCAGTTTGTTCACCCCCTATTGGCTGGCCTTGCTGGCGACCATCCATGGCCGGCTCGGTCAGGCCGAGGAGGGGCTGGTCGCGACCGCCGAAGCAATGACCGAGATGGCCCGGAGCGGCGAGCGGTTCTGGGAGGCCGAGTTCCAGCGTCTCAAGGGCCAACTGCTCCTGCAGGCCCATGCGGGGAAGGAGGAGCAAGGCCGAGGCCTGCTTTCACTGGGCGATCGAGATCGCGCGCTCACAGAAAGCCAGATCCTGGGAGCTCCGAGCCGCGACCAGCCTGGCCCGGCTGTGGGGCCGAGCCCCGGGCCCGGCGTGCCGAGGCCCACGACCTACTCGCCCCGATCTACGGCTGGTTCACCGAGGGCTCGATACCGCCGACCTGAAGGAAGCGAAAGCGCATCTCGACGAGCTCCGTTGACTACCGCTCCTGGCTGGAGCCGAACTTCGGCCAGGCATCTCCAAAGCCCGCGTGCTTCAGGTATATTCCGTTGGATCTCGGCCACTAGATCATGCGCGAATTCGTGCAGCAGTCCGCTGTCGATTAGAGCTGTTCGGGCTCGTCAACGGTGATCATCCGGCGGATCTCGTCGGTCTTGAGGCCGAGCGCCATCGGCCGGCGCACGCCGGGCAGCACCGCGACATCGTACAGCTCCTCGACCACGCCTTCGATCCGCAGCCAATGGACGGCATCGCCCGAGCGCAGGTCGACGACCATCAGGCCGCAGCGCGGCTCGGCATCGCGCCGCACCAGCCCCTCGTCCAACAGCAGGCCGGTGAAGGTCCGGTTCTCGCGCGGCTTGGACAGGCCGATCACCGCGAACCGCCCGTGAAAGGCGAGTCCCCGAGCGTAGCCCGGACAAAAGGTGAGCCACTTAAACCGCCCGCGCTCGAGGTCGGCATGACCGAACCAGCCGGTGCCGGAATCGAGCAGCCAGAGCCGCCCGCCGTCGCCGGCGTCGTGCCAGCGCGGCGAGTGTGGCATCGAGAGGCCCTCCAGCACCACCTCGCTCGCCGCGACGTCGACCACGACCCCGCCCCCGATCCGCCGGTCGCGCCAGCCATCGGCGACGTCCGCTCGGCTGACCGCGGTCACATAAGCGGCCCTGCCGTCCTTCAGCGCCAGGCCATTCAGGTGGCAGCGGTCCTCGGCCGCCAGCTTGCTGATGAACGGCGGCCGCCAGAGCGGCGTGAAGCTGTGGGTCTCGCTGACCGTGGCGAGACAGCTGAACAGCGTGTTGACGAACACGATCCGACCCTTGGCATCGAAGGCGATGTCGTGGACGTCGAGGTCGCCCGTGGTGCACGCGACCTGCGGCACGTAGAGCCGATCGTAGCCCTGGTACGCCTGGCGGGGCTCGAGCGCGTTGTCGAACCGCCAGAGCTGAAAGAGCGTCGAGAGGAACAGCGTCTGCGGGCTCGCCCAGAGGCCCATGGCGCGGTTGAAGCTGCGCTCGAAGATCGACAGCCGCCCGTTCGGCTGCAGCCCGACCAGGAACAGCTTGCCGCTCTGGTAGGTCGTGAACGCGAGGCTCAGGTTCTGCTCGGCGAGCCAGCTCGGGAACTGGCGCGACGGCAGCAGCTCGAGCCTCGGCACTGCAGCATCCGGCGTCGCCTCGTTCATTCGCCTCCCCGCCGCGCGTCGCTCGGCGCTACGCCACTTCGACCCCGCTGGTGTCGACGTCGGTCTGGACCAGGAGCTGCGCCTGGTCGACCGTGAAGGTGTCGAAGTCGACGCCACCGACCGTCGTCGTGCCTTGAACGGCGCCCGGCAGGCTGTCCCCGACCGCATTCGTGTCGTCGCCGAGCACGGTGAGACTATCGGAGTTGTCGTCGATGTACAGGATCTCCCGTGTGTCCATGACCAGCTCGTTGCCGTTGCCGTTGAGATCGACGCGCTCGACGTTCTCGACGAACAGGTCCGAGACCGCCGTCAGGTCAAGGGCATCGTCTGCCCCGTCGAGCCGCGGTGTCGATGCCGCTGTCACCCGCGAGCTGCCTGAAGCCCATATCAGCGATCGCCAGCAGATCGTTGCCGGCGGCGCCGTTCAGAAGGTCGCTGCCGCCGTTGCCGATCAAGGTGTCGTCACCCTGGGCGCCGATGAAGTTCTCGCCGGCGCCCGTACCGATGAAGATGTCGTCGTCATCGTCGCCGAGGCCGTGGACCGCCCATGAAAATTGCTGCCAACACGATGTACTCTCCTCGGCATAGCTTCGCCCCCCAGTCGACTTCTTGGCATTCAGCTGGTTGGCTCGCGTGTCCGGTTGGAAGTCGTCATTTTCTCTCGGAACAACCCCCCTTCCCTTCGGGTAAGATGATGGTCACTTCGCCAGTACTAACTCTATCATAAAGCTGGATCTCGTCGACCGCGAGGAAGGACGGCTCCAGGTCGTCGGGCATCGCCTCGACGGTGGCGACGAAATAGCGCGCAGACGGCGGCTGGATGCGCTCCTCGCCGGTGATCAGGGCGACCGCGGCGACGCCTTTGTGGGCCGCGACCCGGTCGTAGATCTCCCGCGCCAGCAGGCGCAGCGGACAACCGATCAGGCCGCTCCGGTGGGCCAGCATCCGCTCGACCGCGAAATGGGTCTTGCCGGTGTTGGTCGGCCCGAGCACGGCGAGCACGCGCGAGCGTTCGGACGGCAGCAGCGCCATGCCCTGACTATGCGAACCCGGGATCGCCCTGACAAGGGGCGGGCCGCCCCCTGATAGCGCCCCAGGGTACGGCCGGGTTTCGGAGGGCGCGACCGGTCCGGTCGGATGCGCGCTGCACCAGCGTTGGTTTTACCGGGGCAAAAGCGCGCTGACCGCCGTCAAAACGACTCGCAGTGCTCCACGACGTAGAGTTGCTCGTTCGAGCTGCCCGTGCCCTGCCAGGTCGACGTGAAGATCGACCTGGTCGCGCCCGGGCTGAGCGTATGCCAGCTTTCCGAACCGGTGGTCGATGAGGGGCCAGCGGTACGGTGATGCCCGAACTGGTGGATGTCGCCATTGTCGACGTCGAAGCGGAGCAGCGCCTTGAACAGCGCCTGGCCGTCGCTCCCGGAGCCGAAGCTCGACCCGAAGCGCTTGCCGTCGGCTCGCGGCCGGTATTGCCGGGCGCTGGCATGCGACACGAACGCAGAGGAGCCCGAGGTATACTTCTGCACGTTGGTGAGGCCGGGCAGCGTGCAGCGCGCGATCCGGTCACTGTCGAGCCGGTCGATGTAGACGAGGTATGGAGTGTTGCCGTCCCCGCTCAGCGTGCAATCGACGTGCTTCAGGCGATCCGCGAGCGCCTGGCCGACCATGCCCCCCGACGGCCGGGAGTTGCCGACCACCGTCCCGCTCAGGTTCCAGACCGTGATGTCGTTGCCGCCCTGATGGGCGCGAACGATGTACTGTCCCGAGGCGTCAATCGAAATCCAGTCGTGGTCGCCGGCGCCTGACGCAGCGTCCGGGTTGAACTCCGTGTACTTGGTGTCGGTCTGGAGGTTGTAGGCAAAAGCGACCGGGTTACCGCTCGAATCGCGGCCGGACACCACGATCATGTCGCCGTCATACGATGGGTTCGCCTCCTGCCCATTACCATTGTCGATCTTGCCGAGGGACAGGAAATTGTAATTCGACGGATTGAACGAAGAGATCTGTGTCGTGCTGTGGGCGTAGGGATCGTAGACCCAGACCTGCTTGCCAGCGACATAGATGATCTGGTCGGCATGATTTGGCCGCCATTTCATGATCCGGCGGTCTGCTGGCAAGGAACGCTTGAATCTCACCGCGTAGTCATGCCCGTCGATGAAGAGCGTCGAATCATCACCGAGGCCAGTGTGATTCATGAAGATCAGAGCTTCATCATGACTCCATGGCTGCGCCTTGATGTACTGATGCTTGGACAAGCCTGGCCACGTCGTGCCGAGCACCGGGACGCCCGGATTGGCGGCGATCCTGCGCAGGATGATCCCGGGGAAGCTGATGCTATCCTCGTACGCCGCCAGGTAGTTCGGTTTGCTGACGTTCTGGACCGGCCGATAGACCTCGCCGAGGTAGGCGCAGCCCACTGGAACCGGCACCTGGTCGCGTGCGATCGTCCTTGCGCTGGCGAGGGTCGCCTCCTCGAGATCTGAGATCCGCCGCCTGAACCAGACCACGCGGCCGTAGGGTCCGTCGTGGTGGCTGATATCAGCGTGCCAGGCTCCGAAGCGGATCGGCGAGGTTCCGCTCACGCCATCCGCGAGCGGATCGGTGACCCTGCGGACCAGGTTGCCGGAAGCGTTCCAAAGCGCCATCGAGAGGCCGCCCCCGCCCCATTTGAAGATCAGGCAGTACGCCTGGCCGACCTGGACATCACCGGCCTGGCCGGCCAAGTCGACGACGGCGCCGTCGCTCTGGCGCCTCAGATAGCATCGCGGCGTGCCATCGGCGTTGACCTCGATCGACAGCCCGCCCGGGCCGGCGGAGGTGCCGCCGACCGACCGGTCGGCCGCCAGCAGCGTCGATTTGACCCCGAGCAGATCGTGCTGGAAGGTGACCACGATCGCGCCGGCAGCGGTCTTGTGCGCCGAGTTGTGCGCGACCTCCGCATAGCTGCCGGTCGAGCCGGGCCAGGCGATGCACTCGCCGTCGACGGGCGCGCCCTCGGCGACCGTGTCGAGATGGACGATCGTCTCGACCTGGAGTTCCGGGCTGCCAGTGATGGTGGCGGTGTGCGCGCCTTTCGCGTCGCTGCCGTCGTTCTGGAATTTCCAATAGCTGACGACGCCCTCAAGGTGGACGACCGATGCGTCATAGGTCGGCGCCGAACCCGTCGCTGCGGTGCCGAGCACAACGGTCTGCGAAGCGCCGAGCATCAGGCAAAACCCCTGCCGCCGAGAAATCCGTACCACGTCGCGCCGCCATCCCTCGTGATCAAGCCGAAAATATCAACGGCGTTGCCCGCGCCACTTAGAGCAGGCTGGCCGCCGCTTGGCCAGCGCACCGACCCGGGCCAGGCGAGCGTCCGGCCGCCGGCCGCGCCCTGCTTGAGGATCAGCGTGCAGGAGCCTGCGCGTCCCGCTGCGGGCGGATTGGCCAGGAGCAGGGTCGTGACGTTCTGGGTCAGCACGACCTCAAATACGTTGCCGGTCTGAAGATCGAGGGTCAAGACGCCGGCGCTGACCGCGGGCGTCGTGCTGGTCTCCGAGAAGTCCTTAAGTTCCGGCCGGGTCAGCTGTTGATCCTGCATGTTGATCGCCAGGTCATTGATCGCACCGGCGGCGATGTCGCCGCTTTCGATCACGTCCTTGGTGGCGAGGGCGCCGGCGTTGGTCAGATCGCCGACCAGGTGCTGATGGCCGAGGTCGGCCTTGCCGGCCTGCAGCGCTTCGATTTCGGACTTGGCGGCCTGCAGGTTGGTGCGCAGGTTGAGCTTGACCGAGGGGACGCCGTCGGCGGGCTTGGTCGGATCGATCGCGCTGGTCATATTGTCCCATTTCTTTAAACTGAGAAACAGGACTATAATCCTAATACGGTTCGAGCGTCAAGCCCTGAGCTGGAAAGTCTCCTAACCTGGTTGTGAAAGGGAGGGGTAGCTCAGTCGCCCAGACCGGCAGTGGCATGGGCAGGGCGGCCGGCCCGGCCATCGAGCCGGGGCAGCTCGAGTGCGGCTGGAGCCGGAGCGGACGAGAGATCGGCGAGCTCGGGCGGCGGCGCGCACTCCTCGGGCGTCAGGAACCAACCGGCCCGGCGCACCGCGGCCCCCAAATCTGCTCGGCCCGAGAGCGCCGCGAGCGGAATCGCCAGCACACACCCGGCGAGAACCGGGCCGAGCCACCACATCAGCCCCGGGGCCACCAGGTAGGCGACCGCCGCCCACAGGCAGCCGAGCAGCGTGATGTCGGCGTAGCTCAGCGCGACCGCGGTCCAGCTCTCGGACTGGCCGTCGCGCTGCTGCGCGGTCCAGGCGACGCCGCGCCCGAGCAGAATGCTGAGCACCGCCTTGCTGTGCTGGACCATCAGGACCGGCGCGATCAGCACCGACAGCGCAAGTTCGGCGGCGGCGGCGCGCAGCAGACGCAGGCCGCCGCCGAAGGCCCGCCGGCGCGCGCGCTGCGCCAGCGTCAGGCCCAGCGGCAACAGCTTGGGCAGCAGCAGCATGCCGACCGTGACCCAGGCGAGCCCGATCAGCTGGCGTGGGTCGGCGACCGGCCAGGGCTGGAAGAACAGGCTCGCCTCGTGAACCGTGACCTTGGTCCAGATGTGGGTGCGCGCCGCCTCGGCCGTGGTCAGCACGAGCAGCAGCAGCCAGAGCAGCGAGACCACGTAGGACATCGCGCCGAGCGCAAGGTGCAGGCGGCTGACCGCAGCCAACCCCTTGGCGGCCAGCAGCCGAACGTGCTGCAGATTGCCCTGGCACCAGCGCCGGTCGCGTGCCAGATAGCCGCGCAACGTCGAAGGCAGCTCTTCGTAGCTGCCCTCCAGCCCCGGCAGCAGCCAGACCGACCAGCCCGCGCGCTGGAGCAGCGCCGCCTCGACGAAGTCGTGGCTCAGGATCTCGCCACCGAGCGGTGGCTTGCCGGGCAGAGTTGGCAGGCCGGCGGTGGCCATGAACGCCTGGGTCCGGATGATAGCGTTATGGCCCCAGTAATTGCCGCGGCCGGGAAACCAGTAGGCGAGACCGGCGGCGTAGATCGGGCCGTACAGGCGGGCGGCGAACTGGAGCGCGCGGGCGAACAGCGTCTCGGCACCGATCGGCTGCGGCAGCGTCTGGATCAGTCCGGCGCCCGGGTTGGCCTCCATCAGCCCGACTAGGCGGACCAGCGTGCCACCCGCCATGATGCTGTCCGCATCGAGCACGACGAAATAGGCGTACTGCCGTCCCCAGCGCTGGCAGAACTCGGCGATGTTGCCCGCCTTGCGGCCGCGGTTCTCGGCCCGGTTGCGATAGAAGACCCGACCCCGGGCGCCGCGCTCGTTACAGAGCCGTGCCCAGACCGCCTGCTCCGCCCGAACCCGGCCGGGCTCGCGACTGTCGCTCAAGATGAACAGATCGAACAGCGGCAGCTGACCGGTGCGCTCCAGGGAGCGGATGATGACCCGCAGCCGCGCGGCGACCCGTTCTGGATCCTCGTGATAGACCGGCACCACGAGCGCAGTACGTACCGAGGGTGGCAAGACCGGCGGCGGCTCGGCCAGGGCATCGGCGCCCCGACCCCCGGCGACGGTCACGAAGAAGCCGGCGAGCGCGGTCCAGAAGCCATAGGCGAGCCAGCCGAAGGTCACGCAGAAGACGAGCAGGATCCCGGCCTCCGGGATCGAGAGGCCATCCACGCCCAGCACGTTCGCCATGGAGCGCGTGGCAGCGGCGCTGCCGCCAAGCACCAGCAACGCCAGCACCAGCCGGCGGCGCAGTCCAGGATCGTCGATCATGCTGGCAGTCGGGCTCAGGCGACCGGGGCGGCCGGTCCGGGCAGACCGCTGCCACGCGCCACAAGGCGCATCAGGCGCTCCCGCGGCGACCAGAATTCCAGCGGCTGCGCGAGCATGCTGCCGGGCAGTTCCGGCGGCGTCGGCATCATCCGGGCCGCGCGCATCGCTTCAACGAACTCCGGGGACAGGTGGTCATAGGTCAGCAGCACGTTCGGCCACCGGCGCGCGGCACCGCAGGCCTCCATGGCGGCCCAGCCGACCAGCAGCGGCGACTGCTCCTCCAGGTCATCGTCGCCGAGCACGAAGGCAAACCACCGGCCGAGCGCATCTTCGATCTGTTCCAGCGCGAGCGCGCTCAAATCGGCCTGGGGTACCTCGCGCCAGCGCCCGATCGCCCGCGCTAGGCAGTTCTGGTTCACCAGGTCTCGACGTCGGCCACGGATCATCCCAAAGGCTCCGAGAAACCGCTCGACCCGACGTGCCGCCAGCCATTGATCGATGGCCTCAGGCTCGGGCCCGCTCGAGCCGGAGGGGCTCGGCGCCGTCCAGTGGACCGATGCCGCCCGGCTGGCCTCGCCAGATCGCAAATCCTCCCGTTCTGGCAGCTCAACAACTGCCAAGCTTACGCCCGCGTCCGTCAACTTGCCGCCTCCCTCAGCCATCCGCGATCGATTGAGCCCACCCTTCGACCAGCTACTCCGCAAGCGCCTCACGAGCCGCCCGGCCCGCTCCCATTCCGCTCGCTAAGTCTTGGATCTGGCTCCGCCGCCAGGTCGGTGTGTCGGATCGGTCCCTGTCTCTCCAACTCCGCTAACACGCGAAGGGCCGTTTCGTTCCAGCCGTTGACGCCGATTTCGTGCGTGGGCCGACGACGCTCTCGTCACCTTTTGGTTTAACGAGAGCATAACTGCTCAACCGATTTCGGAGCCCCAGGGGTCGGCCGGTGCTCGCCGTGCCGCGGATGCCACCGCGGCCGATCCCGCTGGTCGCGGAGGTGCTGGTGACTGCAATCTGTGCATGCCTCGGGGTCGTCCCCGCGGGCGCACCCCGATCAGCCGCGCCGAGACCCGGCTCGATGATCTCGCCGGGTGCCGCGGCCTCGGTCGCAGCCGCTACAATGGGCATCACCTCGGCCCCCGTCATCCGCGTCGGATTGCCGCGCTCGCAGCAGAAGCTGCTCGACCCGCGATCCGGAGCGATCGCTCAGGCGCAAGGCTCGCCGGCACGGTCGCCATCGGGCGCAAGACGGGTCCCATTGCCGGGCAGCTTGTCGCGCGCGCACGCGTCGTTCGGTCTCACCACCATCCGAGTCCCGGTGGGCCTTCCGGCAGCTTGCCGCGCGCGTGGTTCGGCTCCGAACCGGCCGGAGCGCTAGTCGCCCGGGTCCAGCCTGGGAGGGCCGTCTGCCTGACATCGCCGGCGCCAAGCGACCGGTCAGCCGCAGCTAAAGCTGTGCCCGATCCGGGCCCGAGCTGCATTGCCCGTGCCGCCACGCAGCGGGAACGGACGCGGCAATCGCCGAGTGGGTTTCCGCAGCACCCGGTCAAAGGCGCCGGCATCGACGAGGTGGACGCAATCCTTTACCCGCGCGCCCGGACCACGCCCCCAGCTTCAAACCCACGGCACGGCAACGTCCTGATGCTCACCCCGACCATCGGCCCTCTCGGCGGCGATCGACCAGCTACCCCCGATCCGGTGACCGCCACCCGGCTCGATCCTGCCCGAGCCCCGCCCCACCCGGCTCGGCCGGCCCCACCCGGCTCGGCCGGCCCCACCCGGCTCGGCCGCCCCGACCCGGTTCGGCCGCCCGACCCGGTTCGGCCGCCATGTCCGCTCGTCCGCGTGCCGGGAATCTCCTGCTGCCGATCACGGCACGGATTCCCACGGTCCCATGGACCACCCGAAGAAACCGTTGACCGGCGACCGTAAATAATCCCTTAACGCCATGCCGCCTGCGTGGCGCCCCTTGGTAGCGGTGCGTTGCCGATGGCACGACCGGGAGTTTGCGCGGACCGGCCTCGAGCGATATAGTCAGGCACGCGCCAACGCTGTCGAGCTGCCCCGGAGACGCCCCATGCTTCGACCGCCCGGCTCGATCATCACCCTTGCGGCTGTGGCCCCGCTCGGCTGTCTGATCGGGGCGTTTGCAGCCGGCCCGGCGCTGGCGGCACCCGCGGGCGCTGCGCCGCCGCTGGCCGCCGCAACGCAGAATGCCGACGTCCCCGATGCCCCGGAGGTCGACGACGCCTCCTATCGGGACCTGATCGCCGATGCCCAGCGGCTCCTGGCGCTCCGCGGCTTCGATCCCGGGCCGATCGACGGCCGGGTCGGGCTGCGCACCCGCGAGGCGATCCGCGCCTACCAGGCAGTCGCGCGCTCGGAGGGCGTGCTCGAGGCCGTAAAGGGGCCGCCGCCAGACGGGCGAGACCTGGTCGACCTGCCTGGGCGGAGCCCGGGGCTCATCCGGCTCGAGCCGCCGGCCGCGGCCGCGAGCGACTGACGCTTCGGCACCCGGCGGGCTCATCCCTCGATCCGGCCTGCGCCGATCAGCAGCCTGACGATCAGCGGGCCGAGCCGGATCAGCAGCGTGATCGCGCCGAAGGCGGCGCCCCAGGCCCGGATCGCCCGGTCGCCAGATAGA
Organism: uncultured Alphaproteobacteria bacterium; assembly: GCA_963840925.1. Classification (GTDB taxonomy): domain Bacteria; phylum Pseudomonadota; class Alphaproteobacteria; order Geminicoccales; family Geminicoccaceae; genus DATAOG01. The sequence continues at coordinate 154,224 of CAWJAY010000002.1, read as the reverse complement.
GATCTCCCATACCATCGGTGCCGACCGGCGTTTTACCGGGCGCCAGCTTCGACTTTCGAGCAAGCTCGTCTCCTCATTTTCGCGCGTCGCGATTGCCGCAGCCGGGCTTCCCGGCCATGCTAGCGCGAATGAGCAGGGCAGCGCAGGAGGTGGGTGAATGGGTGCGGCGACCAGGCTCGCCCTGATCGCGGGCCTGCTGCTCGACGTCCCGGGCGCCGGGGCCGAGGAGCTCGAGTGGAGCGCACCGCTCGCGGTCGCACAGGTGCTGGCCGGCGATCGGCTGGCGCTGGCGGACGGCCGGACTGCCCGGTTCGCCGGCATCCGGCTGCCAGCGGGCAACGAGGCCATGGTCGCAGAGGCGCACTCGATGCTCGCCGGCCTGCTCGGCGGCCAGGCGGTCCGGCTGGGCACGGGGGTGGCCCCGATCGACCGCTATGGCGATCTGGTCGCCCAGGTCGAGCGCGCCGATGGCCGGTGGCTGCAGGCGGTGCTGCTCGAGCAGGGACTGGCCCTGGTCCAGACCCGGCCCGATGAGGTCGCGCGGGCGGCGGCCATGCTGGCGCTCGAGCGGGCGGCGCGGGCCGCGCGGCGCCGGCTCTGGGCCGATCCTGCCGGCGCGCCGCGCAGTCCGCTGCAGCTGGCCGATGCGATCGGCAGCTTCCAGATCGTCCGGGGCCGGGTGCGGCGGGTCGCGCCGACCGAGCGCTACCTCTACCTCAACTTCGGCGCCGACTGGCGCTCCGACTTCACGATCCGGCTGCGGCGCACCGAACTCGACCGCCGCTTCGCGTCGGCCGGGCTCGACCTGCTGGCGCTCGCCGGCCGCCAGATCGAGGTGCGCGGCTTCGTGCTCGAGGCCGGCGGGCCGCTGGTCGAGCTGTCCCACCTCGAGCAGATCCAGGTTTTCCCCGACGCCGCTAACGGCGATTGAGGCTGCGGAAGCGCCCGGTGCTGCTGTCGGCCGGCTCAGGCCGATTTGCGGATCAGAAAGCGGAACTCGCCGGCTTCGCTCGCGCTCTCCAGCAGTTCGTGCCCGCTCGCCTGACAGAACGCGCGCACATCCCTGACCGTGCCGGGATCGGTCGCGAGCACCCGCAGCAGCCCGCCCGGCGCCAGCTTCTGGATCGCCTTGCGCGCCCGCAGCACCGGCAGCGGGCATTGCAGTCCGCGCGCATCCAGCATGGTTTCCGCCATGTTCAGCATTCCGGCCGCGAGCAGCACCCCGTATGTCGAATGGTGCCCTGCCCAGGATGCCATCGCGGCCGCGAATAGGCTAGAATGACGGCGTGACAACCAATGGGCCAAGCCGGATGTCGGGGCCGCCGCTCGACGATTGTTTCGCCCACGACGGCAAGCGCATGCCCGCGGGCGAGGCGCTCGCGCTGCTCCAGCAGCGGGCCCGGCCGGTGGTCGGCCATGAACTCGTGCCGCTCGCCGACGCCCACGGCCGGATCCTGGCCCAGACCCTGGTCAGCGAGCGCGACGTGCCGGCCTTCGACAACGTCGCGGTTGACGGCTTTGGCTTTGCCCACGCCGATCTCGCGCCCGCCGGGCCGACCCGGCTCCGGCTGCTCGAAGGCCGGGCGGCCGCCGGCCACCCGTTCGAGGGGCGCCTGCCCGAGGGTACCGCACTCCGCGTCCTGACCGGCGCGGCGCTGCCGGCCGGCGCCGATACCGTCCTGATGCAGGAGGACGCCGGGTTTGCGGGCGACGCCGTCGTGATCCCCCAGGGCGTCCGTCGCGGCGCCAACCGGCGCCGGGCCGGCGAGGACATCCGGCGCGGTCAGGCGGTGCTGGCGCCTGGCCAGCGGCTGCGGCCCCAGGACGTCGGCGTCGCCGCGAGCCTGGGCCTGGCGCGGCTGCGCGTCTTCCTGCCGCCGCGGGTTGCGCTGTTCTCGACCGGCGACGAGCTCGCCGAGCCGGGCGCCAGGCTCGCGGCCGGCGCGACCTACGATGCCAACCGCACGATCCTCCAGGGCCTGCTCGGCGCGCTCGGCTGCCGGGTCACCGACCTCGGCATCCTGCCGGACCGCGCGGAGGCGGTCGGGCCGGCGCTCGAGCGCGCCGCGGCGAGCCACGACTGCGTGCTCACCTCGGGCGGCGCCTCGCGCGGCGACGAGGACCACGTCGTGCGCGCGGTCGCGCGGCAGGGCCGTCTGCATTTCTGGCAGATCGCGGTCAAGCCCGGGCGGCCGCTCGCCTTCGGCCAGCTGGGCCGGGCCGTGTTCATCGGCCTGCCCGGCAACCCGGTCGCCGCGGTGATCTGCTTTCTTCGCTTTGCCCGGCCGGTCCTGACCGCGCTCGGCGGCGGGCGCTGGCCGGAGCCGCGGGCGTTCCTGGTGCCAGCCGCCTTTGTCATCAAGAAGAAGCCGGGCCGGCGCGAATATCTGCGCGCCCGGCTGATCCGCGCCACCGACGGGCGGCTTTGGGCCGAGAAGATCCTGCCCGAGGGCTCGGGCATCCTGACCTCGCTCGCCGCGGCCGACGGGCTGGTCGAGCTGGCCGAGGACACGACCGGCGTCGCTGAGGGCGACTTGGTCGAGTTCGTGCCGTTCAGCGAGTTCGGCCTCGTTACATGATCAGGAACCAAGGATTCTGTGGCTCGGTTGATATCCCGAACCTGGGAAACAACCCATTGTTAATGCTATTTGCAACAGACCGGCAGCGCCGGGCGGCGATTGCGCGTCCGCCGGCGCAGCCCGACCACGGGTAGGAGCACGCCTGTGAAGGATGGCATGATCGCGGCGGTGCGCGCTCGCTGGTCGAGCTCGCTGAAGTTCCTGCGCGGCCATTTCGGGGAGCCGCCCCCGATGGTGGCGGTGCCGGCGCCGGAACTGCCGGCCGACGCGCCGCTGGTCCGCCCCTTCCCGTGGGAGGCCCACTACCCGGAAGGCCTTGAGTGGTCCTTCAACGCCCTGCCGCGGCCGCTGTTCGCGCTGCTCGATGACGCCTGCGCGCGCTTCGCCGAGCGGCCCTGTCTCGACTTCCTCGGCCGCAAGTCCAGCTACCGCGAGATCGGCCAGCTGGTCGACCGCGCGGCCAAGGGCTTCCAAGCGCTGGGCGTCGGCCCGGGCGTCCGGGTCGGCCTGTTCCTGCCCAATTGCCCCTACTACGTGATCTGCTTCTTCGCGGTGCTCAAGGCCGGCGGCACCGTGGTCAACTACAACCCGCTCTACGCCGAGCGCGAGATCGCCCGCCAGATCGAGGATTCCAGGACCTCGATCATGGTCACGCTGAACATCCGCGGCATGTACCCCAAGGTCGCGCCGCGCCTCGAGGACACCTGCCTGAAGACGATCGTGGTCGGCTCGATGGGCGGGCTGTTGCCCTGGCGCGAGCGCACGCTGTTCGCGCTGCTCCGGCGCAAGGAGATCGCCGACGTCCCCTCCGATCAGCGCCACGTCAAGTTCAAGCTCTTGATCGCCAACGACGGCAAGCCCGCGCCGGTCGCGATCGATCCGCTCCAGGACGTCGCGGTGCTGCAGTATACCGGCGGCACGACCGGCCTGCCCAAGGCCGCCAGGCTCACGCACGCCGCGCTCTACGCCAACACCGAGCAGGTCCGCCTCTGGGCGACCGGCGCCCGGCCCGGCCAGGAGAAGGTCGTGGGCGCGCTGCCGCTGTTCCACGTGTTCGGCATGACCGGCGTCATGAACGCCGGGATCGCGGGCGGCTTCGAGATCATCCTGTTGCCCCGCTTCCGCCTCGACCAGCTGCTGAAGGTGATCCACCACGAGCGGGCGACCGTCCTGCTCGGCGTGCCGACCATGTTCTCGGCGATCAACGGCTCGCAGCTGCTCGAGCAATACGATCTCTCGTGCCTGCGCTTTTGCATCTCGGGCGGCGCGCCGCTGCCGCTGGACGTCCAGGCGACCTTCGAGCGCCTGACCGGCTGCGACCTGGTCGAGGGCTACGGCCTGACCGAGGCCGGCCCGGTCTGCACGCTCAACCCGTTCGGCGGCCGGCGCCGGCCGGGCTCGGTCGGCCTGCCGCTGCCCGGCACGCTGGTCGAGATCGTCTCGCTGGACGAGCCCGGCCGCCGGCTGCCCATCGGCCAGCGCGGCGAGATCTGCATCAGCGGCCCGCAGCTGATGGCGGGCTACGCCGAGCGCTTCGAGGAGACCGCCGCGACGCTCCGGGATGGCCGGCTGCACACCGGCGACGTCGGCTACATCGACCGGGACGGCTACGTCTACCTGATCGACCGGATCAAGGATCTGATCCTGAACGGCGGCTTCAACGTCTACCCGCGCATGGTCGAGGAGGCGATCCTGCTCCATCCCGCGGTCGCGGAGGCCAGCGTCTGCGGCGTCCCCGACCGGCACCGGGGCGAGATCGTCAAGGCCTATGTCCGGGTTGCCGAGGGGGCGAGCCTCAGCGTTCCCGAACTGCGCGCGTTTTTGCGCGACCAGCTCGCCCCCTTCGAGCAGCCCAAGCAGATCGAGCTGGTGGAAAAACTGCCGCTGACCTGGCTCGGCAAGCCCTCGCGCCAAGCCCTGGTCGCCGAGGAGCTCCGCCGCCTGAACGCGAGCGTCGCCAACGGCGCCGCCGCGGCCCAGGCGCCGGCGGCGGCCGAGCCCGCCACGGCCGCCTGAGCCCGCGCATCCTTCTTTGAACAACACGAGGTCCCGATGAGCCTGGAGAGCGTCACCGCCCAGATCGAGGCCCAGCTGCCCCAGCTGGCCACGCTCGGCTACAAGGTGAAGTTCGCGATCACCGACCTCGGCGTCGTCCTGGTCGACGCCGCCAGCACCCCGGCCACCCTCTCCCACGACGACGGCGAGGCCGACTGCACGATCCGGCTGACCGAGGACCGCCTGGAGAAGCTGATCGACGGCCGCCTGTCGCCGACCCTCGCCTACACGCTCGGCCAGATCAAGGTCGAAGGCTCGCTCGGCGTCGCGATGAAGCTCGCGAGCCTGCTCGAGGGCTGAGCGCCAACAGGCATAATGGCCGCTCCCTCTCTGTCACGCAGGGTCCAATCAAACCCGCGGTTGGCGTAAATCAGTTCCGCCATGCAACGGAATTGACGCATCCCATGGCTGGATGCGCGCAAAAGCGTGCGGCCGAGGAGACACTTCCGTCGCATGTTTATTTGCGCCCCGCGAGCGCCCAGTGCCTCCAGCGACGGTCGGCTCGCTCGGCGTGCCGCTGCAGCCGCTGCAGATCTTGAACCTCCGGCATCACTTCCACAACGCCGAGCTCTCAAACCTGGTCGAATTCCGCCTTCCACGCGCTCGCGATCGATGAGAAGCGGGGCCCGTTCGGTCCGGTGCTGTGGCAGAAGGCCCGCGGCCAAGAGCTGCCTCAGGTGGTCGAGCAGGTCTGGTTCCCCGGCGCGCATTCCAACGTCGGCGGCGGCTGGTCGGACACCAGCGTCGCAGACCTGGCGCTCGGATGGATGATCCGGCGCGTGCAGGTCCATTCCGATCTCGCCTTCGACGAGGCCTACATCGCCCAGACGCTGCGGCCCGATCCCTTGGGCAAGATCAGCGACTCGCGGACCGCGCTGTACGCGCTCAGCCGGATCTGGCCGTTCGAGCGCCGGCTCGGCCAGCACCCGACCCTGGGTCCTGGCGCCAGGACCTGGCGAAGCTCCTCCGGCGATCGGAGCCGCGCACCAATCGCCCGCAGCCCGACTGCGAGTTCGTCAACGAGATGATCCACTGGAGCGCGGTCGAGCGTTTCGGCAAGCTCGCGCCGGAAGACGACCAGCTCCGCCGGTACCGGCCTGCGAATTTGGCGGTCCGCGCTGGCGCACGGCATGCTGATCGCGGACGAGCGGCGGGTGGAAGTCCAGCACCGCAGGCCGACTACTCCCGTCATGCCCCGACATCAAGCTGATGTCCGAGTTCTGAGCGAAGACAGTCGCTTGACTTGGCATGTCGCAATAAGCAGGGGCTAATCGAGACCGCCCGCGCGCGGCTGCCGCGTAAGTCACTGAGTTGGAAAGACGGCTGTTCACGTACCACGCAGTGAAGCGCGCCGAAGAGCACACTTCTAGGCACATGCGTTCGCTTGAGCCAGCGGATCAAGGACCTGGGGTCTGGCCCGGATGCGACATCGGGCGCAAAGCTCTGCTAATCCCGTTTTCGATGCCGCGACAGGAGGTTGGCCGGCGATCTCGCGTTGCCGGTCGAGACTCCATCGAATTTCCATCTAACGTCGCCAAGATCTTTGGGGCGATCCTGGCGGTCGACGATCAGCATGTGGCGCAGATTTCGTTTTACCATGCCGGCATTGGCGTCAATAACGGTCGAATTGGTCGTGTGATAGATGACCTGATCGGTCGCGGCCTTGAGCAGAGCGTGCTCGACGGCTACCTCTTCCTAGCGCATAATTGGCGACCCGGTGACGAGATCTACCTGTTTGGGTTCTCACGCGGCGCTTTTACGGCGCAGACTCTTCTGCAGTTTCCTTGACCTGATCGGACTGCTGCCGAAAGGCGAATTCCACCATCTGGAGGATGCGTGGAACCTCTATCGCACGCCGAAGGAGAAGCGCAATCGGGCGGCGCTGGCGCGGCTCGCCAGCCTCGCGCTACGGGGCGTCAAGGTGCGCTGCCTGGGCGTCTGGGATAGGTCACCGCCAACAGCTGCGCGAACGTCTGCGGCCGGCGGACGGCGTTGCCCTCGGCGTTGATGTCGGTCAGCGCCCGGAACAGATGCTCGACGATCTTCTTGCAGCGCTCGTCGGGAGCGGCTTTCGCCATGACCTGGTCGGCGTGGTCCGACAGCAGCCCGGCGAGATCGCTGCCGCGGTAGTCCTCAAGACCGAGGCGCCAGGCCGGGCCGTCTTCGTGGCGGAACGTCGCAGGCGCCTCGGCGAGCCCGAACGGCTGGTGCAGGTATGGGCTGGCTGCCTCGGCCAGGCCGGACAATGCCACCGACTTCCGTCGCCAGAGCAGCATCAGCCCATGCTGGATCAGCGGCAGCTGGTCCTGGCCACCGCCGGCATCGGCGATCAGGCGCTCGGCCAGCGCGTGGCTGACCTCGCCGTCGTAGAGCGCCGCGGGCTCGCGGATCGCGCGCAGCAGCGCTGGCGGTTCCATCTGCGGCAGCAGGTACTGGGTCCGGTTGACCGCCTCGGCCAGGCCCTGGAACCGCGCGCACACCCCCAAAAACTCCGAGCGCATGGTCAGGATCGCGTACAGGCCCGGCGGCGGCTTCTTCTCGAGGCCGACCAGGATGTCGACGAACAGCTGAGCTTCCTCGCGGCCGTGCGCCCGGGCGAAGCTGAACAGCTCCTCGAACTGGTCGACCAGGATACAGACGTGATCGTCGGTCTGGCCGCGGAGCAGCTCGGCGAGCGCTGCCGGCGCATCGGCGCCCCGATTGAGGATGCGGCGGATCTGATGGATTTCGTCGGCGTCGCCTGCGGCTTCTCGAAGCGCGGCGATCGCCTCGGCGAGCCGCTGCAACGGCGCTTCGCGCGGCAGCATGGCGGCGGTCCGCCAGCGGACGCCGCTGCGGGCGCGCTCCTGTTCGAGCTGGGCCAGCACGCCGGCGCGGACCAGCGAGCTCTTGCCGCAGCCGGAATCACCGTGGACCACGACCAGATGCTGCCGGATCACCCGCGCGATGACCTCATCGGTCATCTGCTCGCGACCGAAGAAGATCGGCCATTCGTCGGCGTTGAACGGGCGCAGGCCAGGGTAGGGAGCGGGCGGCAGCACGACCTCGAACGCGGCGTCGAGCGGCTCCTGGGAAGCCAGCGTCATCGGACGCGCTCGACCGCCGCACTCGCCTCGATCAACCAGCTCTGAACCTTGGTCGGCCACACATCAGAAGTGGCGTCGATCCAATCAATCCCGAGCGACTGCGCCATCTCCTTGCGGTCCTGCGTAGCACTCCCGAGTCCTGCCATATCGAGCACGGCGCAGGGTAGCAGCCGGTTCGAATGCGCCCGCGCGAGCTGTCGATCCTGGCGTCCGATCACGAGCAGGTCGGCCTCCAGGGCACGCCCGTCGTCCGTGCCGAGCAGCAACAAACCATCGCAGCCAGTCAAGGCTTCCACGCGCCGTTCCTTGATGTCGCGCGCGCGCTCCGGATCGCGCTCGACCGGGTCGGGCTCCGAAGGTGGCACGACAAACGCTCGTTCTTTCAAGACCAGCCGGGCCCGATGCCAGGCCGCGGCATGGATCGTGCGCCCATGCAGATAGATGATCTGTCCGCTGGCGGCTGTCAGGCGGTCGGCTTCGGCTCTCCGACGCCGCTGTTCCTCCACCTGTTCTTTGACGCTTTTTAGCCGTTGCCAGATCCGCGCGACCGTGTCCTGAAGCGCCTTTCGAAACGGCCCCCTCGCACCGGTCGGGTCAGGCCATTCGTAAGGCCAGGGGTGGGAGGCAGCGTTCTTCAGGTCGTAGAACGTGAACCCGACCAGAGGGTGGCCGCGCGCGTCGGCGAGGGCTGGCGGCCAAGGCTCCTCGCCGGTCGGCCAGATGCGGGCGATGACGATCCGGCCATCGGTGGCAAGCTCATGGCGGGGCTGGGACGCGAGCCACCAGTCGCGCTCGTCGGCGCACCATTTCGAGAGCAGGTAGTGCGGCGACATCAGGATGATCAGCAGGCCCGCCGCGCCGATGTCGTCCTTGAGCTGCGGCGTCAGGCCTTCGAGCGGATCGAGGCTCTGGTCGGGGCGGTGGTGCTGGTCGAAGAAGATGCGCAGCTCGCGGAACCTCGGGTCCTGTCTCAGCTCCCCTTCGAGCTCGCGGGCGAACGCCTGCGACCAGGTCTTGAGGTTGGAGTGGCCCGAACCGTCGAAATCGCCGTGGCTGTAGCTCACGAACAGGTCGTGCTGGAATGGCTCGCCAAGGAAACACGGCATCGCTGGGCGCTCTGGGTGATCGATTGGCCGCTATGGGCGGAAAATCGTAGTGTCGGGCTGAGCGCCTGTCCAGCGTATGAGCTCAACCTACGCGTCTGTGCACGGCCGCCAGATGTCGACCTGGGCCTCAGGGATCGCGGGCCAACTAGGCTTTCGAGAAGCCAAGGAACCCTCAAACTTCGTGCCCGCTGGCGGTCAGCGGGTCAGCTCGGCCTCGTAGAAACCCAGTTCGCCCGAGCCGTCCGACCAGGTCAGCTCGAGCTGCAGCTTGGCCGGCTCGGCACCGGGCCGGAGCGGGATCTTGAGCGTGGCGTGGGCGCCGACCGCGCCGGCCCGGGCGCGCTCGAGGTCGTCGGGATCGATCAGCGGGCAGCGGTCGAGCGCCGCGCCGTCGATCGAGACCGTGATGTCGCGGGCGGCGCCGTGACCGTAGTTGCGGATCGAGAGGTACGAGCGCACGGTCACCTCCTGCACGATCGCCGCGGACAGCCGCGCCCGTTTGGCTTCGCGCTCGCGGGCGGCGCGCGCCGCCTCCTCGAGCCGCGCCAGCTGCTCCTCGAGGCTGCGGCAGCGGTCCCTCCGGCGCAGGCCGAGCCCAGCGCCGAGCGCGCCGAGCACCAGCCCGGCCGCGGCCAAGCCCCACAGCGCCAAGTTGGCAGCCGCGCCCTCGATCGCAGCCATTTTCCTCCCCACGCCCCAGCCCAGCCCGGCCGCCCCGCAGCGCAGAGCGCTGTCCATCCGGCGGCGCACGCGATCGGCATCCTGCCACAGGGGCTGCCGGCAAACCACAGCGGCCTTGGCCCAAAACCCCATGTCGCCGTTCGACCCCAGCCGGAGATGGCGCCGGCCGGCGGCGGCGCCGCCTGCGCGTCGAGCCCCGGTTGGCCGGGCCCGGCTCGACGCGCTAGAGTGGCCGCGGAGGTTGACCATGGAAGATCTGCTCGCGGCCGCGCGCGCCGCGTTCGACCATGCCCACGCCCCCTACTCGAATTTTCGGGTCGGCGCTGCGGTGCGAGCCAGCTCCGGCAAGATCTTCGCTGGCGCGAATGTCGAGAACGCGAGCTATCCGCTCGGCAACTGCGCCGAGGCGAGCGCGCTCGCGGCGCTGGTCGCGGCGGGCGAGCGACGGATCACCGAGGCCCTGGTGCTGGCCGCGGGCGAGCGGCTGTGCACGCCGTGCGGCGGCTGCCGCCAGCGGCTGGCCGAGTTCGGCGGGCCCGAGGTCAGCGTTCACCTGTGCGATCCGGCCGGGTTGCGCTCGACCGTGAGCCTGGGCGAGCTGCTGCCGTGGTCGTTCAGCCTGGACCGGGCCGACGCGGCGCAGGCGTCGGCGCCCAGCGCCCTCGACGTGATCCGGGCCCGGCGGCCGGGCTTCGCGCCCCGGGTCGGGCTCGTCCTCGGCTCTGGCCTGGGCGCGATCGCGGACGCGCTCGAGGACGCGACCACGATCGATTACGCCGATCTCCCGGGCTTTCCGCGCTCGAGCGTCGAAGGCCATGCCGGGCGCCTGGTGCTGGGCCAGTTCGCGGGGGTGCCGGTTGCCTGCCTGCAGGGCCGGGTCCATCTGTACGAGGGCGTGCCGGCCGCCGCAGTCAACGTCTTGCCGCGCACGCTCAAAGCGCTCGGCTGCGCCTGCCTGATCCTGACCAACGCCTCCGGCACGCTGCGGCCGGAGCTTGCCCCCGGGAGCGTCGTGCTGATCGAGGACCACATCAATCTGCTCGGCCGGAACCCGCTGGTCGGCGTCAACGACCCCGCGATCGGGCCGCGCTTTCCCGATCTCACCGAGGTTTACGACCCCGCCCTCCGCGCCCGCGTCCAACAGGTCGCGGGCCGGCTCGGGATCGAGCTGCCGGGCGGGGTCTATCTCGCCACGCTCGGGCCGGCCTTCGAGACCCCGGCCGAGATCCGGGCGTTCCGGGCGCTCGGCGCCGATCTGGTCGGCATGTCGACGGTACCGGAGGCGATCAGCGCCCGCCATTGCGGGCTCAAGGTGCTGGGCCTCTCGATCGTGACCAACCTCGCGGCCGGGCTGGCGGCAGAACCGCTCAGCCACGGCGAGACCCTGACCCAGGCGGGCAGCGCGGCGGCGACGCTCCAGCGTCTGCTGACCGGCCTGCTCGAGGAGCTCGCGCATGACGATCCGACCTTCAGCTGATCTGCTCCAGTCGGCGGCCACAGCACCGGCGACCCGCGAAGCCGCCGCCCGCATCCTGCCGCTGGTCGAGCTGACCGCGCTCGGCGACGACGTCACCAGCGCGGACGTCGATGCGCTGTGCGCCCGGGCGCTGGACACCGGCGTCGCCGGGGTCTGCGTCTGGCCGCGCTTCCTGCCGATCGCCAAGGCGAGGCTCGCGCACAGCCCGGTCCGCCTGGTCACCGTCGCCAATTTCCCCGACGGCTCCGACGACCTCGCGCGGGCGGCCCGCGAGACCGCCGATGCGCTGCTCGGCGGCGCCGATGAGGTCGACGTGGTGGCGCCGGTCCAGGCGATCCTGGACGGCGATCTGGGCCTGGTGACCGAGCTGGTCCAGGCCTGCCGGTCCAAGGCGCCGGAGCGGACGCTCAAGGTCGTGCTCGAGACCGGGCGGCTCGTGGAGCCGGCACGGATCGCAGCCGCCGCCCGCGCCGCGGTGATGGCCGGCGCCGATTTCCTCAAGACCTCGACCGGCAAGGGCGCGCCCGGCGCCAGTCTCGATGCGGCCGCGGTCCTGCTCGCGGTGATCGAGGAGGCCGAAGGCCGGGTCGGGCTCAAGCTCGCGGGCGGCATCCGCACGGTCCAGCAGGCGGCGCAATACCTCTACCTCGCCGACCACTTGATGGCGCCCGGCTGGACCGCGCCCGAGACCCTCCGCTTCGGCGCCTCGGCGCTGCTCGACGGTCTGCTCAAACTGCTGGCGCTGCCCCCGGATCCGGACGATGACGACGACGACGGGGACGGCGAGTAGCAGCCGCCCGGATCAGCCGCCGATCGCGAAGGCGTGGCGCAGGCCGTCCAGCACATACTGGACCGCCAGCGCCGCCAGCAGGACGCCGAGCAGGCGCGAGACGACGTGGGTCAGCGTCGGGCCGAGCAGGCGCTCGAGCGGCTCCAGCAGCAGCAGGATCACCACACAGAGCGCCATCACCGCGCCAAGTGCTGCGAGCACGATCGCCTGGGCGGCGGGCTCGCCGTCGTAGCGCGCCATCAACAGCATGATCGAGGTGATCGCGCCCGGCCCGGACAGGAGCGGGATCGCGAGCGGGAAGACCGCGAGGTCGTCCTGCCCGCCGACGTCGCGGAGTTCGTCCGCCGAGCGCGAGCGGCGGTCGATGCGGCGCTCGAACACCATCTCGAGCGCGATCAGCAGCAGCATCAGGCCGCCCGCGATCCGGAACGCCGGCAGCCCGATCCCGAGCACGCCGAGCAGACGATCGCCGACGAGCCCGAAACCGAGCAGGATCAGGCCCGCGATCAGGGCGCCCTTGAGCGCCATCCGGCGCCGGTCGGCCGCGGCCATGCCCGCGGTCAGCGCGAGCAGCACCGGGACCAGCCCGAGCGGGTCGATGACCACGAACAGCGTAACCAGCGCGTGCAGGACGACGTCGAGCATGGCCCTTGATCGAACCGCGGCCGCGGACCTTGGGCAATGATCAGCCGGCCGGCCGCCGCCCGCGATGGTTAACTTCCTAAGTCAACATTTTCAGTTAACTTTCTTGCATAAAAGATAAAAATCGTCTAGAACTGATTTGCTGGTCGCGCATCCGGGAGGAATTTCAGATGACCGCTGGCCGCTTCGAGGCTCCACGGCAAGGCGAGCCGGAGATGTGGGCCGAGAATTGGAGCCCGTCCGGGACCTGGGATGACGCGGAGGCCTGGGATTACGACGAGGCCCGTGCCCGCCCCGAAGCCTACGAGCTGTTGGAAGCGCGCTTCGTGCGCGAGCGCGCGTCGGGCCCGCGGTTTAACCGCTTCGAGGCCGCGATCGCGGCCGCGCCGCCGGCGATGGCCGGCACCGAACTCCGCGCCCGCACGCTCCGGACGACCGAGCCGACCTGGCGCGAGGCGAGCAGGAGCGGACGCCTGTGGGCGGGCGCGTTGTGGCTGGTCGGAGCCGCCGGCGCCGGCGTGCTGGCGGGCCTGGTCACCACCCACCTCGTGACCCTGGCGCTCCAACCCGCGGCCTCGGACGTGCGGGCGCAGCACGGCGCGCCGCGTTCAGTGCTCTCGACTCCGGCACCCTGGTCGGTGACCAGCCTCGCGCAGGCGAGCGCGCGCCAGGTGCCGGGCCGCGACCGCAGCGGACCGACCGCGGCCGCCGCGCGCGAGACCGCGAGCCGGATAGAGCCGGCTGGCCCGGTCGCAGCCTTCCCCGCCGACCCGGCAGCACCAGTCCAGATCGCAGCGCCGGCCGCGCTGCCGCCGGTGGTGCTGGCCGCCGCGAACGTCACGGCCGAGGAGCTTGCCGCAACCCCGCGCCCGAGCGCTGCCCAAGCGCGGGTCACGCCACTGCCGTCGGCACCGGCAGCGTCCGCTCCGGCCAGCCAATACCGCGTCCAGCTCGCGATGCTGCGCGACCAGCGCAACGTCGAATACGTCTGGCATGATTTCGTCGCCCAGTTCGGGCCGTCGGCCAAAAAGCTCCATCGCTACGTCTTGCCGACCCAGACCGCCCGCGGCACCCGGCACCTGGTCCAGGTCGGCCCGTTCGTCGCCGAGCGCGAGGCCCTGGCCGCGTGCAGCAAGCTCAAGCAGCGCGGCGGCGACTGCCTGGTGGTGCGTGAACCCTCCTGAGCGCGACGCGCGGCCAAAACCCCGCCCGGGCCGGGCCCGGGTCCGGCGGCCGGCTCCGGCCATGCTGCCGCAGGAGATCATCCGGCGAAAGCGGGACGGTCAGGCGCTCGACCCCGCCGAGATCGCGGACTTCGTCGACGGCCTGACCGCCGGGCGGATCACCGACGGCCAGGTCGCGGCCTTCGCGATGGCGGTTTACTTCAAGGGCATGAGCCGCGCCGAGACGGTGGCGCTGACCCGCGCCATGACCGCGTCCGGCCGCCGGCTGCGCTGGGACGATCTCGACGGGCCGGTGCTCGACAAGCATTCGACCGGTGGCGTCGGCGACAAGGTGAGCCTGATCCTGGCCCCGATCCTCGCGGCCTGCGGCGCCTACGTGCCGATGATTTCCGGCCGCGGTCTCGGCCACACCGGCGGCACGCTGGACAAGCTCGACAGCATCCCCGGCTACAACACCGCTCCCGACCTCGACGCGCTGCGCCGGGCCGTGCACGAGGCCGGCTGCGCGATCATCGGCCAGACCGGCGATCTGGCGCCGGCCGACCGGCGCCTCTATGCGATCCGCGACGTCACCGCCACGGTCGAGTTCGACGCCCTTGATTACGGCCTCGATCCTGTCCAAGAAGCTCGCGGCCGGCCTCGATGCGCTGGTCCTGGACGTCAAGGTCGGCTCCGGCGCCTTCCTGCCGAGCCTGGCCGCGGCCCGGGACCTCGCCACGACGCTGGTCGAGGTCGCCAACGGCGCCGGGCTGCGCTGCTCGGCGCTCTTGACCGACATGAACCAATGCCTAGGGCGCAGCGCCGGCAATGCGCTCGAGCTGCAGGAAGCGATCGACGTCCTGGCCGGCCGCGGCGCGGAGCCGCGGCTCAAGGAGGTGACGCTGGCGCTCGCGGCCGAGCTTCTGGCGATCGCCGGCAGCGCGCAAGGCGCCCGGGCGCGGGTCGAGCGCGCGCTCGATAGCGGCGCTGCGGCCGAGCGCTTTGCCCGGATGGTCCGGGCGCTCGGCGGTCCCGGCGATCTCCTCGAGCGGCCGGCCGGCCACCTGGCGGCGGCGCCGGTCCAACGCCCAGTCGACCTGCCGGCGGCCGGCGCGGTCGCGGCGATCGACGTCCGGGCGCTCGGTCTTGCGGTGATCACGCTCGGGGGCGGCCGGCAAGGCCCGACCGATCGGATCGATCATGCGGTCGGCCTGTCCGAGGTCAAGGGCTTGGGTGAGCACGTCGGGCCGGACCAGCCGTTCGCGATCGTCCATGCCCGCAACGCGGCCGCGGCCGCGGCCGCGAGCGCCCGGATCAAAGCCGCTGTACGCGTCGCCGAAGCGGCGCCGCCTCCGGCTGCAATGAACGTGATCGTCGGCGCGGTGGATTTGGCGCGGCAAAGCCCTTGACGAGCGCGTTCGCTGATCTCACTATAGTTAAGTCCAAGACTGTGGAGGACAGCTCGCAGTCGTTTGCAATCGCATGCAGACAACTGAGCAGGAGGGTGCCGTAAACCGCATGACTCCACCGGACAAAGGATGACGACCCGACAATCTGGTCATTTGACCAAAATTGGGCTCGGCTGCAAAGTCGGGCGTGCTGGGGCTGCGCGCCCCAGGCACTGAAACCCCGCCGGCACCACGGATACGGCGGGGTTTCTACGTTCAAAAGACAACCATCGCCGTCCGCCGGGCATCCCGGCGACGGCAGCGAACGGCTCAATCGAGGATGAAGGTGACCTCGATCGTCACCCGGTATTCGCTGATCTGGCCGTTCTCGACCTTGGCTTTCTGAGCGACCACCTCGAGGCCGGTGATCCCGTGCAGCGTCTGCGCGGCGCGGGCCAGACCCTCGTTGACCGCTTCCTGAAAGCCGCTTGGCGATGACGCCGTGACTTTGGTGACCCGAGCAACCGCCATGGTAGCCTCCTCTGATGCGGGCCTGGCATCATACCCGCGCCCTTTGATCGCGCCACTATCCCCGATGCCCTTCTGAGGACGTCCGGCGGCCCGGGGGCGCTAGCGCGCCGGGACCGCGAGCACCGGGCAGGGCGCGTGGCGGAGCACGCGCTCGGTCGTGCTGCCGCGGAGCGCGTCCAGAAACCCTTGACGCCCCTCGGTCGCCATCGCGATCAGGTCGGCCGACCCCTCGTTGGCAACGGCGAGGATCTGCTCGACCACGTCGCCGCTGCGCACCGCATGCTCGACCGTGGGCCAGGTGTCCGGCGCCACTTCGATCGTGGCCGGATCGAGGGCGCTGCCGACGTGGAGCAACTGCAGCACGGCGCCCTCGGCACCGAGCAGCCGGGTGATCTCCCAGGCCGCGCCCAGCGCATCGACCGCTCGTGGCTGACGATCGACCGGGATCAGCACCCGCCGCAGGTGACGGCGCCACTGTCGGGTGCTACGAAGCCGCGGGCGCCATGCCGGATGAACAGCGTCGGCGTGTGCGCTGCCCGCGCGACCGGCTCGGCGACCGAGCCGTGCAGCCAGCGCGGCAGACCGCCGCGGCCCTCGGTCGCGAGCACGATGATGTCGCTCGGGTGGTTCTCGAGGAACTGCAGGATCGCGCGCACGGCGTCGCGATCGGGGATCCGGACCTTGGTGACCTGGACGCCGAGCCGCTCGAAGACCGCGCCCGGCGCGCTGCCTTCCTCGAGCATGCCCCAGCTGGCGAGCGTCCGCCGCACCGCGGGATAGGCGTCCCAGTCGATGTCCTCGCTATCCTCCGGATCGGCGTTGAGCACGTAGAGCTTGGTGCGCTTCGCGGCCGCCAGCCGAAGCGCATGGGCAAAGGCGAGCGTGCCCGCCGGCGTGAGATCGGTCGGATGCAAGACCGCGCGGATCGGCGGGACTGCAGGTGCTGCTGCATCGCTCATCGTCTTTTTCTCCTCAATGGCATAAGGGGGCCGATCGACCTCTCACTGCTGGCGGCGGTCGGCCGCGTCGCGCAGCGCCGCGAAGGCCGCCGCGAGCGTCGCCTCGAAGGTCGGCAGCTGGTAGATGGTGTTGTGCGTGGCGTCGGCCAGCACCCGGTAGAACACCAGCTTTGCCAGCCGGTCGACCAGGGCCTGCGTCCGTTCCGGGCGCACGATCCGGTCGTCCTGAGCCGCGATCACGGCGACCGGGGTCGGGTTGCCGGCCATGAACTCGATGGTCGAGAACCGGTGGCGCAGCAGGAGGTCGACCGGCAGCCAGAAATAGCTCTCCTTGGCGATCGCCGCGACCGAATCGAACGGCGTGATCAGCAGCAGGCCGGCGAGCGGCCGCCATTTCGAGAGATAGGCCGCGACCGCGGAGCCCAGCGAGATGCCGATCGCGAAGGTGCGCGGCGGCCGCAGGCGCTCGGTCATGGCATCGTAGATCGCGAGCGCGTCGACGAGCAGCGCAGCCTCGCTGGGCTTGCCCGTGCTCGGGCCATAGCCGCGATAGTGGAACACCGCAACCTGCTGGTCGGGAAAGTCGGCCGCCAGATCCTGGGCCAGGAACTCGGCATCCTGGCCGTTGCCGCCAAAGCCGATCAAAAGATCGGCACCGGCCGCCGACGGGCGAAACAGCATGCCGTGCAGCTCGGCCGCGCCATTGCCGCTCGGCAGCACCATTCGCTCGGGCTGGCGGGGATGATCCAGCTGCTGGCTCGGCCGGCCAGCGGCGGGGAACAAAAGCCTGGCCTGGGCGAAATAGAGCAGGCCGGCGACGCCCGCGTAGCCCAGTCCCAGGATGATCAGCAGCTTCATCGCAGCCGTCTGCCACCCCGGTCCATGGTCGCCCCGCTCGCCACGCCGCTCTCGCCTTTCAGCGCAGGTCCTTGGGCCGCACGAGCTTCTCGAGCCGGCCGCGGCCGGCGGTGAAATCGGCCCAGCGCTCCGCCTCGAACGCGAGCACGGCCACGCCTGCAGTCGGAAACTTGGTCCGCAGGCGCTGCAGGTCGTCCTCGCGGCCGGACCCGGCCAGGCTCTGCGCGAGGGCGCCCAGACCCGGGTTGTGGCCGATCACCATCAGCGTCCCGACCTCGCCCCCGGTCCGGCGAATCGCCCCGAGCAACCGGCTCGGCGCCGCGTCATAGAGGCTCTGCAAGGTCTTGCAGTCGACCCGGTCGCCGAGCAGCGGCGCCATCAGCGCCCAGGTCTCGCGCACCCTTTGCGCCGGCGAGCCGAGCACCAGATCTGGGATCAGGCCATGCTTGGCCAGGTAGCGCGCGACCAGCGGCGCCGCCTGCCGGCCGCGCGCCGCCAGCGGTCGATCGAGGTCGGCGAGGCCGGGCTCGTCCCAGCTCGACTTGGCATGGCGCATCAGCAACAGCGTCCGCATTCCGCTCTCCCGGCCGAGAACGCCACATTGGATGCGCCGGCGCGTTTCTTCAACCGCGAGCTATTGCGGATCGCGCCACGCCGCCAGCGGTTCACGATCGCGGCCGCGATCTGCTAGAATGCGCGGCGCGACCTTCGGAGCCGCATCGTGACCGCCGAGCAGCACCCGACCTACGACGTGTTCCTGGACTGTCGCGGCCTCGTCTGCCCGATGCCGCTGGTCAAGACCCGTCAGGCGCTGATGGTGGTCGAGCCCGGCGCCACGATCTGCGTGCTCGCGACCGACCCGGCCTCGGTCGAGGACTTTACCAGCTTTTGCGAGGCGACCGGGCACAAGCTGCTGAAGTGCGAGCAGAGCGGCGAGATCTTCATCTACGTGCTCGAGAAGACCTGAGACCCGGCCGGCACGCGCGGCGCGACAGGCGGCGCCGGAGCTGGCACTATCGCCGCGTTTCGCTCCAAGGAGGCTGCCGGCCATGCCCTCGATCCTGGACCCAGCACTGGTGTTGGAGAAGCTGTCGTCGCTGCCGCTCGAGGTGCATCAACCAGGCGACGTGGTGCTCGCCGCCGGCACGACCACCGGCAAGCTTTTGATCCTGAAGCAGGGCGTGGTCGAGGTCGTGCGCGACGGCGTCCGGCTGGCCGAGGTCAGCACCCCGGGCGCGGTGTTCGGCGAGCTTGCGGTCCTGCTCGGCCAGCCGCACACCGCCGACGTGCGGGCGCTGCAACCCTCGAGCTTCCACGTCGCCCACGGCCAGACGTTTCTGCAGGTCAATCCGACCGCAGCGCTCTACGTGGCGGTGATCCTGGCCGAGCGGCTGGACTTCGGTGAATCGCTATCTGGTCGAGGCCCGGAGCCAGCTCCGCCCGACCGAGCGCGGCGGCATGCTCGACCAGATGCTCGACAACATCGCCCAGGCGCTCCGCTACGGCCCGCCGTTCTGAACGGCAGCCTTCCGATGACGATCGCGGCCGGCCTCTGACGCCCTGATCCCCGTCTCCGACCGGACCTGGGGCAGCCTGTGAGCGAGCTCACAGCCAACCGCTGATCGCGGCTCTAGTCTTGGGCGTCAACTCAGACTTTGGGTTCGGCCTGGCCGGGGCGTCCCGGCGATCATTTTTGAGGAGTGCGCTAGAATGCGGCAAGAATTCAGCAATGCCACCCCGGTTCCGATCAATCCCGGCCCGCCGAGCACGGTGGTCTCGCAGATCGCCGTGAGCGGCCTGGACGGGCTCACGGTCGACGACGTCGACGTCACCGTCGACATCGATCACAGCTGGACCGGGGATCTCTCGATCAGCGTGCTGAACCCGAGCGGCCAGCGGGTCGTCCTGTGCGACCGGCGCGGCGGCTCGCGCGACGATTTCCAGGACACCGTGTTCGATTCCGACGCCAACGTCGCGATCGGCAGCGGCACGCCGCCGTTTCGCAGCACGTTCCGGCCGGAGGGCAACCTTGCCGACTTCCGCAATCGGCCGGCGAATGGCGTCTGGAAGCTCGAGGTGCGCGACCGCGCGTTTCAGGACGGCGGCACGTTGCGCAGCTGGGGGCTGGCGATCAGCACCCGGGAGGCGCCGCAGCCGAGGTTCGAAATCGACGTGCGCTTCCGCGGCGGTCTGACCAGCGCCCAGCGCGACGCGTTCCAGGTCGCGGCCGCGCGCTGGTCGGAGATGATCGTCGGCGACCTGCCGGCCGTGGTCGTCAACGGCGAGACCGTGGACGACGTCGTGATCGAGGCCCAGGGCGTGGCGATCGATGGCACCGGCGGCATCCTCGGCCAGGCCGGCCCGACCTTCCTGCGTCACGGCAGTTTCCTGCCGGCCTGGGGGATCATGTCGTTCGACAGCGCCGATCTCGCCCGGATGGAGGCCGAGGGCAGCCTCGTGCGCGTGATCATGCACGAGATGGGCCACGTCATCGGCATCGGGACGATCTGGCCCCATCTCGGCCTGTTGCAGGGCGCGGGCACGATCAACCCGACCTTCACCGGCGCCAAGGCGATGCAGGAGTTCGCGGCCCTGACCGGCAGCGCCACCCCGGTCCCGGTGCCGGTCGCCAACACCGGCGGGGTCGGCACCCGCGACTCCCATTGGCGCGAGGCGGTGCTCGGCAACGAGCTGATGACCGGGTTCCTGAACGCCGGCGTCAACCCGATCAGCCGGCTGACCGTGGGCTCGCTGCAGGACCTGGGCTACCAGGTCAACCTCGCCGCCGCCGATCCCTACACGTTGCCGAGCGCGCTGATGCTGGCGCTGATGGGGGTGGGCGTCGAGGAGGCGGACCACGGCGGCCACGGGGTCATGCTGATACCCGAGCAGACCGTGTTGCCAGAGGAGGCGTTCGCCGGCTGACCGAGCACCTTGAGCGCGCGGCCCGTCCCAGCCGGGCGGGCCGCCGCTTACCGCGGTCTCGAGCTGGCGGCGGCGCCGGCGATCTCCTGCGCCAGCTCGAGCAGCCTGAGCTCGATCGCGCGCAGGCGCGCAAGCGCCTCGACCTCGGGATAATCCTGCGCCGCCGCGAACAGGCCCTGCTGCTCGAGCACCTGGCGACGGCGATCGGCGGCGATCAGGATCCGGGTCGTGCCCGCGTCGAGGTAAGGCGGGCCGAGCGGCACCGCGCCGCCGCCTGCCCCTTCGCGTCGCTGGCGCGCCGCCGCGAGCGCGGACTCCAGCGCCTGCCCATCGATCTCGAAGAAGCGGTGTTGATCCAGCGCGAACGCCAGCAAGTCCTGCAGCCGGCGCGGCGTGATCCGGCCTTCGGCGGCCCGGCCGCCGGCCAGGCGCGGCCCGACCGTGACCCGGCCGCCGGCGCGCACGACCAGATCCGGGGTCGCCTCGGCCGCTTCGTGGAGGCCCCCCGAAGAGCGCCATTCGATGACGATCGCCTCCGGATCGGCCGGCAGCTGGTGGGTCATGGCGACAGCCTCCATGGCGATGACCGCCGCGGCGGTAGCGAACAGCCCGCCCGCCGCCGAGACCAAGGGCCGGCTCCGACGCTGATCGGCGCGCCCGGGTCGGCGGTACCGACTAGCGAGGCGCAATCGCGAAGCCGGCACCAGTGAAGGCTTCGGTCAGCGCCCGATGGCCGATCCTGGCCATCTCGAGCGGGTTGGCTTGCTTCGGGTCCTGCTCGGCCTCGACCACCACCCAGCCGCGATAGCCGATCTTGGCCAGCGCGCTGGCCAACGGGGCGAAGTCGATCGAGCCGTCGCCCGGCACCGTGAACACGCCCTCGATCACGCCCTTGAGGAACGACCAGTGCTCGGCCTTGAGCCGGGCGAGCACGTCGGCCCGGATGTCCTTACAGTGCACGTGGTTGATGCGCGCGCCATGACGGCTGGTCGTGGCGAGCACGTCGCCGCCCGCAAAGGTCAGGTGGCCGACGTCGATCAGCAGGCCGACCGAGACATCGGTATTGGCCATCAGAAGATCGATCTCGGGCTCGGTCTCGACCACGGTGCCCATGTGGTGGTGATAGGTCATCGGGCAGCCCTCGGCCTTGAGCCAGTCGGCGAGCGCCGTGAGCTTCTCGCCATATCGCTTGAACTCGTCCTCGGACATGACCGGGCGCTCGCTGAGCGGGCGGTCGATCCGGTTCTGCACGGTATCGGTGGTCTCGGCGTAGAGCAGCACCGGGGCGTTCAGCTCCTGGTAAAGCCGGAGCTGGCGGGCAAGGCGCTGCCTCTCGTCGTCGAGGCTGTAACGGCGAAGCTCGCCCGAGAACCAGCCGGTGATCAGATCGAGCCCGTGCGCTTCCAGGATCGGCCGCAGCGCCTTCGGCTCGAGCGGGAACTTGCAGCCGTTCTCGACGCCCGAGTAGCCCGCGGCCTGCGCCTCGGACAGGCACTGCTCGAGGCTGATGTCGCCGCCGAGCTCGGGCAGATCGTTGTTCGACCAGCCGATTGGCGCGATCCCGAGCCGGATCGGCCCAGCACCTCGCCCGGCTGACGCCGCCATGGCTCAGACCCCGATCCGCTGCCGCTGCCAACCTTGCTCGTGGGCGGCCCGCGCCTCCTGGACCGCCGCCCGCCGGCTGACCTCGGGCACGGCCACGTCCCACCAGGCATCGCCCGGCGTCCATTGGTGCGCCTGGACGTCGACCACGATCACGTAGGTGCGATCGGCGGCCTTGGCGCGGGCAAAGGCGGCTTCGAGCTCGCCGACGCCATGCACGTGCTCGGCAATGGCACCCATGCTCTCGGCGTGCCGCGTGAAGTCGACTGTGACCTCGCGCACGATCCGGCAGTCCTTGATCAGGTTGTTGAAGGACGGGCTGCCCTTGAAGTTCTGCAGGCGATTGATCACCGCGAAGCCACCATTGTCGCAGACGACGACGATCAGCTTGTGACCGGTGAGCACCGAGGAATAGATGTCGGAGTTCAGCATCAGGTAGGAGCCGTCGCCGGTGAACACGATGACGTCGCGTTCCGGGTCGGCCATCTTGGCCCCCCAGCCGCCGGCGATCTCGTAGCCCATGCAGGAAAAGCCGAACTCGCAGTCGAAGGTGCCGATGGTCTTGGCCCGCCAGTTCTTGCACAGCTCGCCCGGCAGGCCGCCGGCCGCGGTCAGCGCCAGATCGGTCGGCTCGCAGGCGCGGTTGATCGCGCCGACCACGTGCGCGTAGGACGGCAGCTCGACGTTGGTCGGCCCCGCGTGCTGGTCGACGGTCCGGTTCCAAGCAGCGTATTCCTTGGCGGCGCGCTCGAGCCAGGCGGCGGGCGCCTTCCAGCCGGCGAGCCCAGCCGAGAGCTCGGTCAGCCCGACCTGAGCGTCGCCGACGACCGCGAGCGCCCGGTGCTTGGTGGCGTCGAACCGGGCGGCGTTCAGCGCGATCAGGCGCACGTCCGGGTTGCCGAACACGGTCCAGGAGCCGGTCGTGAAATCCTGCAGCCGGGTGCCGATCGCGAGCACGACGTCGGCCTCGGCGGCGAGCGCGTTGGCCGAGGCGCTGCCGATCACGCCGAGCGGCCCGGCGTTGTTCGGGTGATCGTGCGGCAGCACCGCGCGCCCGGCGATCGTCTCGACCACCGGCACCCGGTGGGTTTCGACGAAGGTCGCGAGCTCGGCGCTGGCCAGCGCGTAGTGGACGCCGCCGCCGGCCACGATCAGGGGCCGGTCGGCCTTGCGCAGCAGGGCGGCGGCCGCGACCAGCTGCTCGACGTCCGGCCGCGGCCGCGGCACCCGCCAGACCTTCGGCTCGAAGAACGCCTCCGGATAGTCGAAGGCTTCCGCCTGGGTGTCCTGGCACAGGGCGAGAAAAGCCGGCCCGCAGTCGGCCGGGTCGAGCATGACCGCGGTCGCCTGCGGCAGCGATGCGATGATCTGCTCGGGGCGCGCGATCCGGTCCCAGTAGCGGGTCACGGCCTTGAAGGCGTCGTTGACGGTCATGGTCGGGTCGCCGAAGTGCTCGACCTGCTGGAGCACCGGGTCGGGCACCCGGTTGGCGAAGGTGTCGCCGGCGAGCAAGAGGATCGGCAGCCGATTGGCATGCGCGACCCCGGCCGCGGTCACCATGTTGAGCGCGCCGGGCCCGATCGAGCTGGTCGCGACCATGATCTGGCGGCGCCGCTTGGCTTTGGCGTAGGCGATGCCGGCCAGCGCCATCGATTGCTCGTTCTGGCCGCGCCAGGTCGGCAGCCGGTCCTGGACCGCCTCCAGCGCCTCGCCCAGGCAGGTGACGTTGCCATGCCCGAAAATCGCGAACACGCCGCCGAACAGCGGCGCTTCCTGGCCTGCCAGCACGGTGCGCTGGGCGCACAACCACTTCACCAGCGCTTGCGCCATGGTCAGCCGGACCGTCTTCATCGCAACGCCTCCCGAAACGGTCTCCCCTACGCCGCACCATCCTCCCCGGCGCGCCTTTGATCAAGAGGCGAGCGCGGAACCCGCGAGCGGTTTCGGCGTTCCGTGCCCAGATCGCGTTCAACTCTGCATGGGGCGGCAGGACCGCCCGCCCAAACGGGAGAGGCTATCATGAAACCGTGGTTCGGATCGACGGCACTGGCGCTCGGACTGGGGCTCGCCCTCCAGCTGGGGGGACCCGCGGCTGCCCAGCAGGTGCAGTTCGCCTGCGACCAGAACAATGACGCCTCGGTCGACGCGACCGAATCCCGCCTCTGCACGGATCAGGAATTCGACAAGATCGCGCCCGGGGAGAAGGCGCTCGGCGAAGAGGCGCTGTTCGCCAAGATCACCTCGGGCAAAGGCGTCATGCCGGAGTTCGCCGAAATCGACGTCAACGGCGATGGCGAGATCTCACGGACCGAGTGGAGCGACTTCGGCGCCCAGGGCTTCACCGAGGCGGCTGGCGCCAGCGGCGGCACGATGACCAACGACGCCTATTCCAACTGGCGCGCACAGGGAGTCTACGTCCGGCCTAGCAATTAGTCCGCTCATCGCAGGGCAGAGCCATAGCGGCCGGCTCTTGCAGTGGCGCGCCTTTGATCAAAGGCCGACCGCAACTGCCCTGCGAAGTGCGGCCCTTCAACGCGGCGCGCCGCCGCAAAGGAAATCTGCCAGTTGCTCCCAGGAGCGCAGTATCAGTCTGGAACGACTGCAGCCGCCGTCCTGGAAATTGTGGGCTAGCGCGCAGGCTTCTTGTTCTTGCGCGCGGCGGCTTTGCGGCCAGGCTTGCGGTTCTCGTCCGCCAGGACAAAGCCGCCGTGCAGGTGCGGCAGCTGCCGGAGCCGGAGGCGGTGATCCGGATAAGGCGTGCAGGGAATTGGCGCATCCCAGCACTGGTCAAGCTTGGCGGGCGTCCAGAGGCTCAGGCCCGACGCGGTCACGAACTTTTGCAGCTCGACCGTTGGCGGAGCCTGCGGCCCGAATTCCCGGTCCAGCGAACGCCAGAACCCCCAGTTCCCGAGCGTGATCGGCAGCGTCCCGTACACCAGGCAGCAAACCAGGACCGCCGCGCGCGTACGCCGGGTCTGGTCGAGTCGCCATGCCAGCACCGCGAGCGCGCCGATCAGCGCTGCGAACAGCCAGATCACCTGCGCGCCAAAGCGGGGATTCGGGGCCGCGTACCACCAGAACGCCAGAGCGAGCGTGGTCGGCAGCAGCAGTCTAGCGGCTGGCCGCGCGCGCCAGAGGTCCGCTGGCGCACGCCATGCTCGCAGCACGAGCGCGAGCGTCGCAGCCGTAACCAGCAGAGCGGGCGGCAGCGCCTGCCAGAAGCTCCTCGTCGGCGGCATCCGATTCTCTACCCATGTACCGAGCCACTCCCAGCCCGATGAATCCTTGGGCGGCCGCTTCTCCCACCTGGCCCAGTCGCGGGTCTCGACGCGCATCGCGACCGTTGCCGCCTCCGGCGCACGCCACTCGACCGGCGCGGCCCCGACCGTGCTTGGATAGAGAGGATAGCCGCTCAGAACGACCCCGCGAGCCATCCATGGAGCGAGCAGCAGGACCGCAACGGCGACGCCCAGGGCCGCTACGCCGAGCCGTTGAACCATTCTGATGTCGGCGGCGCGCAGCCATATCAAGCCGCCGAGCAGACCGGCGCAGGCGGAGAACACCAGCGCGCTGAGCTTGACGCAGGTCGCGGCGGCGCAAACGGCACATAGGCTCAGAAACACCACTGGCGGGCTGTCTTCATCATCACGGCTGTCCAGCAAGGCAAGACAGGCAAGCCCGGCCACCAGCGTCAGCGCGATCACCGGTATGTCGGTCGAAGTCGAGCTGAACGTCGGCAGCATGGCAATGTCGGTGATCGGCATGATCAGCAGCAAGCGCACGATCGCGGTGGTCGCTGGCCCCGATCCGTTCGCCCAGCGCACGAGGCCACGCGTGACCATCAGTCCCAGCATCAATACGAGCGCGCCACCACTGATCTGCAGCGCCCAGCCTCGCCACCACCAGTGATCCAGGGCAGCGACATAGAGCAGGCTCGCGTTGTTGAAGGCCAGTCGATAGTGCAGATTGACCAGGCCGGGGACGATCGGGTGCGCTTGTGCCCAGCGGACGACGCTGATGTGGTAGAGGCCCGTGTCGTAGAGTTCGAAGGGAGCCCAGGCGCGGTCCGCGAGCCATGTCGCCAGCCCGCCGAACGCCAGGGTCAGGATGACCCGGTCGCTGACCGGCAGCGCGCTCCAGCAACGGCGCAAGTCGCTCGCATTCCAGAGCAGGCCGCCTGCGCCCAAGGCCAGCGGCGCGAGCAGGGTCCACTCGTTGATCGGCAGGGCGAGGTGCCATATCTGCAGGAACGCGATCAGCAGGCTGAAGCCGAGCCAGAAGCTCCAGACCGGGTCGGCCGCTGCGACCATCCGAAGTCCCGCAGCACGCACCGCGAGCCCACCCAAGCCCGTGAGCAACGCGATCAGCCCGCCCCAGGTCCCGACGATGAAGAGGATTGCGCCGATCTGCTCCCGCCCCCACGGCTGAGCCCGGCAAGTTTGCGTTTCCGCATCGTCCAGGCGACGCTATGCTGCCATCCTAACGCGGGAATCCGCGGCTATGTCAACGACGTGCATCGCCTCCGCCGCGTGACGAGAGCGCCGCGCGGACACCATCGATCGATGACAAACGGCGGAGCGGGAGGCGGGCTTGAAGCTCTCGGTCGTGATTCCGGTCTATAACGAACGACAGACCATCGCCTCGGTGCTGCTCGCCGTCACCGCGGTGCTTCCGGATGTCGAAAAGGAGATCGTCGTCATCGACGACGGCTCGAAAGACGGGACCCGCGAGTGGCTGCGCCACAACCTCGCCGCGGCGACCGGTCGCTATGCCAAGGCCGCCCTGGAGAACGGCGATCTCCGGCTGTCGCTCGCCGACGGCGCGAACCCGACCGGCGCCACGTTCCGGCTGCTCGAGCATGCCCAAAACACCGGCAAAGGCGCTGCGGTCCGCACCGGTCTTGCCGCCGCCACCGGCGACGTCGTCGTCTTTCAGGACGCCGACCTCGAATACGATCCGGTCGATTGGGAGCGCATGCTGCCGCTGATCACCGAACGCCAGGTCGCCGACGTCGTCTATGGCTCACGCTTCTATGGCGAGCCGCACCGCTCGCTGTTCTTCCACCACTATTTAGGAAACCGTTTGATATCTTTGCTTTTCAACCTGATCTACAATCAAACCCTGACCGACATCGAAGTCTGTTACAAGATGCTACGGCGCGAGGTCCTCGACGGCGTCGTTCTGCGCAGCAACGACTTTGGCATCGAGGTCGAGATCAGCGCCGCGATCGCCCGCGCGCGCCGCTGGCGGATCTATGAGCTCGGCATCTCTTATTTCGGCCGGACCTATGAACAGGGCAAGAAGATCAAATGGACCGATGGCGTGATGGCGTTGTGGTATCTGCTTCGCTATCGAGTCTGACCTGTTTTGCCCGAGCTCACCTGAGGCACGTGCCGTAATGACCAAGCTGCTGCGGGCTGCGCTCGGGATCATCATTGGCCTGGTGTTCCTCTGGCTGGCGTTACGCAACCAGAATCTCGCGGAGGTGCGTGCCGTCTGGGCGCGCTCGGACGCATCCTGGCTGCTATCGGGGAGCGCGGTCTACGCCACGAGCCTGATCGTGCGCGTCGTGCGCTGGTCCCGCCTGCTCGCGGCGCTCGGGCGGGTCCGGATCCGAGATGTCGGCGAAGTGCTGCTGGTCGGCAACGCAGTCAACAACATCCTGCCGGCCAGGCTCGGGGAACTGGTGCGCGCCGACTACGGCAAGCAGCGCCTGGGACAGACCCGCTCCTCGTTGCTCGCAACGATCTTCGTCGAGCGCCTGGCGGATCTCGCCGCGATCGTCGCGGCGCTGCTGTCCGGCATCGTCGTTGTCGGGCCCCGGCTCTACGATGGCGGCAGGGCTTGGAACATCGTCACCGTCGTCGGCCTGCTCGGGGTCTGCCTGTTCGCGGTTGCGCTCGCCAGCGCGGTGCTCGTGCCCCGTACGGAAAGAGCATCGCAGTGGCTGCCCCGGTTCGCCCGCCTGCGTCTCGACGACTTGATCACGGGTCTGCGCAGCTGGAGCGAGGTGCGCAAGCTCCCGTTCGCGGCGCTGACCTTGGGCGTCTGGAGCCTCGAGGCGGCCGCCCTGGCCTGCATCCTGCGCGCGAGCGGCATCGATTGCGGGCTTTTCGAGCTGCTGCTGATCGTCGGGCTCGTCAATCTCGGGACGCTGGTGCCCACGGCGCCGGCCTACCTGGGCAGCTATCAGTTCACCTACGCGGTCGCATTCTCGGCATTGGCCTGGGCTCCCGCGCACGGCATTGCGGTCGCGACCATCGCGCAGGCGTTCTTGCTGGTGCCGGCAACGCTGCTTGGGATCGTCATCCTGATCCTTCGCTCGACGGCGCGAGTTTCCGCCCGGACTTGGCTTCAGGCCGCCAGACGTCGCCCTGCCGGCACCACCACCGCCAGCGCCCAGCATGGACCCCCCGAGGGCCTGACCTGATTGCGGTCGTGGCGTGAGGCCAAGGGGGTGCTCGGCAGTCGTCAGAAGCTCATTGACCCTCGATCTCGGCCAGGCCGACTTCGGCGCGCTGGCGATAGCCGGCGTAGTCCGATCTGACATACCGGTCGATCACGGAGCGATAGAGCGAGCGCGCTTGGTCCGGGCAGCCGGACTCGGCCGCCTCGTCGGCGACGTCGAGCGTCAGGCTGGCGGCGTCGGCGACCGGCCGCTGCCCATAGATCTCCGCGACCGCAGGAACGACGCTCGGGTCCATCCGCCGCGAGGGGTCGAGCAGCGCGAGGTTGGCCTCGGCGCCGCTTGACGCCTGGGCCAGGTGCTGCGAACCGCAGGACCCGTGCGGCTCGTTCTGAAACAGCCGGAGCTGGTCCCGCGCCTCGTCCTGCGCCGTGACGAACGCCGTCAGCGCCTGGTCCCGCTCGGGATCGGGCTGGCCGATCTGCGCGCAGGCAGCGAGCGCCAACAGGATCGGCGCGGCCGGGATGATCGGCTTGGGCGCGCGCATTCGACCTCCATCGTCGGAGCGGGGCGGCTCCGGGCTTGGAGCCGGTGCCACAATCCTCCCCCGCCGGTGCGCGATCAAGAGTGAAGTCCGCGAACGGGACTCGATCCGCGGCCGCGGTTCGGCTAAGGGTCGAGCCGGGAAAGATCCGCGCAGTCCAGGTGAAGTGGCCCTCGGCGCTGGCCGGGGGCTGGCCACTTTCCGGGGGCGCCCTGCAATCGGACGGTGGCGATGCTGGTGTGGCGGCTCCTGGCCTCGCTCGCGCTGAGCACGATCGGCGGCATTGGGCTATGGTCGGTCGTGGTCGCGCTGCCGGCGATCGAGGCTGAGTTCGGGGTTGACCGCGGCGACGCGTCGTTGCCGTACACCGCGACCATGGTCGGGTTCGCGCTCGGCGGCGTGCTGATGGGCCGGCTCGCCGACCGGTTCGGGATCATGGTGCCGGTGATCATCGGCGCCGGCATGCTGGGGCTCGGCTACCTCGCCGCCGCGAGCGCAACCGAGCTCTGGCAGTTCACGCTGGCGCAGGCGCTGCTGATCGGGCTGCTCGGCAGCTCGACGACCTTCGGACCCCTGGTCGCCGACGTCTCGCTCTGGTTCCGGCGCCGGCGCGGCATCGCGGTCGCGGTGGTCGCGAGCGGCAACTATCTGGCCGGGACGATCTGGCCGCCCTTGCTGCAATACGCGTTCGCCACGATCGGCTGGCGCCAGGCGCACATGGCGATCGGTCTTTTCTGTGTGCTGACCATGCTGCCGCTCGCGCTGGCGCTCCGGCGCCGCGCGCCGCTCGAGGAGCCCGGCAGCGCCGGCCGGATGCGCGTCTTTCCGGGCATGGCCAACGTCTCGCCCTCCGCCCTCCAGGCGCTGCTGGTGGTGGCCGGGCTCGGCTGCTGCATCGCGATGTCGATGCCCCAGGTGCACATCGTCGCCTACTGCGCCGATCTCGGCTACGGCCCCGCGCGCGGCGCCGAGATGCTGTCCTTGATGCTGGGCTTCGGGGTCGTGAGCCGGCTGGGCTCGGGCCTGATCGCCGACCGGATCGGCGGTGCCGGCACCTTGGTCCTGGGCTCGATGCTGCAATGCCTGGCGCTGCTGTTCTATCTGCCGTTCGACGGTCTCGCCTCGCTTTACGTGGTCTCCGCGCTGTTCGGGCTGTCGCAGGGCGGGATCGTGCCGAGCTACGCCTTGATCGTGCGCGACCACTTCCCGGCGCGCGAGGCCGGCGCCCGGGTCAGCCTCGTGCTGATGGCAACCGTGTTCGGCATGGCGCTGGGCGGCTGGATGTCGGGCGCGATCTTCGATCTCACCGGCTCCTACCGGGCGGCGTTCCTGAACGGCATCGCCTGGAACCTGGTCAACCTCTCGATCGCGTTTTGGCTGTTGCTCAGCGGCCCGCGCCGGCGCCCGGCGCTGGCCTGATCGCGGCGCCCGCACGTCCCCATCCCACCGCCACGGCGATCCGGGACGACTTGAATCTGGCAAGCGATCGCTGGATCCTGACCCTGCCCCTCGGGCGCTCGGGTAAGACGGCCAGACCCTGCGGGGGCGCGCCGTCATGAACCAAGGCACCGCCCGAAGCGGTGCTCGAGTTCCGTAACCGCACAGCCAATGTGGCCTTCAGGAGGCGCTGGTGGCGACCGCGGCGGAGTGTCGGTTCAGCGTGCGGCGGCTTGACTTTTGCTCGGCGGCGGGACGAACCATCTTGAGTTAAGGAGGCTCGGCACAAGCGGTGGGAGACGAGCTATGTACAGGCTAGCGAGGGCGTTCCTGGCCGGCGCTGCTCTGTCGGTGGCTGTTCCCGGCGAGGCGCGCAGCCAGGGGGCTGGACTACCCGATGGTGAGGGCAAGGAGCTGGTCGAGGCGGCTTGCACGGCCTGCCATCAGACCAATCAGATCACCCGCAGCTCCGGCTATACCCGGGAGGACTGGCAGGAGCTGATCGGCACGATGATCGACCTGTCCGGGGACGCGGAGCAGCAGGGCCGGATTGTCGACTACCTGGTGACCCATTTCCCGCCGAATGAGCGGCGGGCCCCGAAGCTGGTGGCGGGCGCGGCCGAGATCGCGGTCAAGGCGTGGCAGGTGCCGACGCTTGGCCAGCGCTCGCGCGATCCGGTCGAGGCGCCGGACGGCTCGATCTGGTGGGCCGGGCAGTTCGGCAACCTGATCGGGCGAATCGATCCGGCGACCGGGAAATTGCGGGAGTACCCGCTGCCCGAGGGCGCCTACCCGCATTCGGTGACGCCCGATGCCGCCGGCGACATCTGGTACACCGGCAACAAGAACGGCACGCTCGGCCGGCTCGACCCGAAGTCCGGGAGAATCACCGAGTACCAGATGCCCGACCCGGCGGCCAAGGACCCGCACACCGCCGAGTTCGACGCTGACGGCATCCTCTGGTTCACGCTCCAGCAGAGCAACATGATCGGCCGCCTCGACCCGGCAAGCGGCGAGATCCGCCTCGTGACCGCGCCGACCCCGGGCGCCAAGCCCTACGGCATCAAGATCGACGCTGCGGGAACTCCTTACGTCGCCTGCAACGGCAGCGGTTGTCTCATCAAGGTCGACCCGAAGACGATGGCGCTGACCCGGATCGAGCTGCCGAGCTCCGGCACCACCGTCCGCCGCCTCGACATCGCCGCTGACGGCATGATCTGGTACGTCAACTCCGGCCAGGGCCGGCTTGGCCGCTATGACCCGACGACCGGCGGGATCAAGGAGTGGCCCTCCCCGAGCGGGCCGGATTCCCACCCCTACGCGATCGCGGTCGTGGACGGCATCGTCTGGTACAACGAATCCGGCAAGTGGCCGGACGCGCTGGTCCGCTTCGATCCGCGCACGGAAAAATTCCAGAGCTGGCCGATCGCCTCGGGCGGCGTTTATGCCGGCATCATCCGGCACATGCGGCCGACCCGGGACGGCAACCTGTTAATCCACCAGAGCAGCACCAATAAGATCATGCTGGTCACGCCCAAACGCTCCGCCACGACCCAGTAGGCGGATCCTCACCGGCTCTCCGCCGCCCAGGCGCGAAACGCCTGCGCGGTCGCCTCATCGGTCGGGAAAAAACACTCGACGCGGAGCTCTTCGAGCGTGATGTCCTGCGGCGTGCCGAAGGTCGTGATCGTCGTGAACAGGTTCAACGCGAGATCGCCCTTGCGCCAGTGCATCGGAACGTCTGGTCGCGCCCGCTGATCCAAAGGTCGAGCGCGCTCGGCTTTCTCTGCGTCGGCATGGGGGCCGGCGCCGCCGGGCTGCTGCTGGCCGGCGGCCTCACCGGCAGCCTCGCCGTCCTCGGCAGCTTTGGCGCCCGGGAATGGCTCGCCGGGCTCTACCTCGGCAGCGCCGGCGGCGCGCTCGCGTTCATCCTCTGGATCCTGGCGCTGCAGCGGGCGACCCCGACCCGGGTCGCCAACACGATGACCGTCAAACCCGGTCGCCGCGGCGCTGCTGGCGGCCGTGCTGGTCGGCGAGCCGATCACGGCCAACCTGATCGTGGGCCTGATCGGCGTGTTCGCCGGCATCTGGATCGCGACCACCGGGACGGCGGCATCCGCCGCCTGACCGAGCGCTCGACTAGCAGCGTCCGCGCGGCGCTCGTGGTTGGCGGCGATCGTCCCGGGAAAACTCAAGCCGCCGTGACGACCATCCAGGCGACGCCGAAGCCGTCGGCGACCACGCCAAAGCGCGCGGCGAAGAAAGGTCCTGGTCAGCGGCTGCTGGATCTGGCCGCCCTCGGCCAGCGCCTTGAACCGCCGCTCGGCCTCGGCCTCGTCGGCGGCCGTGAGCGCGAGCGCAAAGCCCTCGAAGCTCGGCCGCCCCTGACAGCGCCCGTCCGAGGCGAGCACGGTCGTCTGGCCGATCCTGAAGCTCGCGTGCATCACCTTGTCGTCGGTACCGGGCTCGATCGTGCCGGGGTCGGGGCTGTCCTTGAAATGCCTCAGCAGCGTGACCTCGGCGCCGAGCGCCCGGCGATAGAACTCGAGCGCCTCGGCGCAGCGGCCGTCGAACCACAGGTAGGGCTGGACCTGCATCGGTAGCTCCACGCAACGGTCTGCGCGACTAGGACCTGGCGGCGATCTCGGCGCGCAGCCGCTCCTCCTGCTCTCTTAGCTCGGGCGTGAACTCGGCGCCGAAGTCCTCGGCCTCGAAGATCTGGCGGATCTCGATCTCGCCCTCGCCGTTCTCGTGCGGGCAGGGGCAGCGCCTGGCCCATTCGACCGCCTCGGCCTTCGACTTCGCCTCGATCAGCCAGAAGCCCGCGATCAGATCCCCGGCCGGCGCGAACGGGCCCTCGATCACGGTCCGGCTGCCATCCGGGGCGAAGCGGACGCGGGCACCCTTGGAGCTCGGGTGCAGCCCCTCGCCGGCCAGCATGACGCCCGCTTTGACCAGCTCCTCGTTGAATTGGCCCATGTCGGCCAGCAGCTTCTCGCTCGGCATCACGCCCGCTTCGCTGTCCTGATTGGCCTTGACGATCATCATGAAACGCATCGGTGTCTCCTTGAGCTTCGGACCGGACTCGGGCGGCATCGATCGGGCCGGGCGCCGGCGGCTGACCACGGCCTTGCCATCGCTCTCGTGGGCCAAACAGGACCTCGGCCTGGAAATTCCCCGAATCAATCGAGCTCAAGAATTGAAAGAGTCGGGTGCAATATCGATCAAATGATTAGTGACGAAGCGCGCGGCGATACGGTTCTATAATCATGTCGGACTAGACTCGACCCGGCATTTCTGATCGAGCCGAGCGCCCGCCATTGGCCAGAAGCATCAACTTCAAACGACATCCCCGAACCAAGCCGCGCACGAAGGCGTCCTGGTCGTCGCTCGCCGGGCTGGTCGGGGTCGCCGCGCTGCTCTGGCTCGCGGCCGAGTGGCACCAGGGCGCCGCCGGCGGCATGCGCCCGTTCGCGCTGGTCGGCGGCGGCAGCCTCGCGACCGGCGGCGACTTTGCGCTGTGCGCCAGGGCGCGCCGGGCCAACTGCGTGATCGACGGCGACACGATCCGCTACCAGGGGATCAAGATCCGGATCGAGGACATCGACGCGCCCGAGGTCTTCTCGCCGCACTGCCCGTCCGAGCGCGCGCGCGGAGAGCGGGCGAGCGCGCGCCTGGTGGAGCTGATCAACCAGGGCCCGTTCGAGCTGGTCCAAGGCGGCGGCCGCGACGAGGACCGCTACGGTCGCAAGCTGCGCACGCTCCGGCGCGCCGGCCGCTCGCTCGGCGCAGCACTGGTCGCCGAAGGCCTGGCCCGGCCCTGGGACGGCGCCCGCCGCAGCTGGTGCGGCTGAGCTCTGCGGCCGCCGCTGCCCGCGCGCCGCGGCCGGGCGTCGTCGCCATTGTCAGGCCCGCGCAAAGGGCGCAATGTCCTGGCTTGCAGCCGGCAGCTCGGGCGTCCCGGAAGTGAACATCGCCAGCGTCCTGGCCATCGAACTCGGCGAGCGGCTCGCCGCCAGCTACTCGGGCATCTACGGCCAGATGCGACCGGAGTACGCCGATCTGCTGCGGACCATGGCCCGGA
The DNA here is from genome assembly GCA_963840925.1 of uncultured Alphaproteobacteria bacterium. GTDB lineage: Bacteria > Pseudomonadota > Alphaproteobacteria > Geminicoccales > Geminicoccaceae > DATAOG01. The sequence goes on along the minus strand of CAWJAY010000002.1, from coordinate 119,911 downwards.
TCGGGGTCGAGCGGATCGCGAGCAGCGATGCGCTCTACCACGACGCCGACCACACGATCCTGGTGACCATGGTCGGCCAGGCGATCCTGCAGGGCCGGATCCTGGTCGAGCGGGTGACGCCCGAGGACTGGCTGCATTTCACGACCGCGACCCTGGTCCACGACATCGGCTATCTGCGCGGCATCTGCGCCGGCGATCGGGACGGCCGCTACGTCGTCAACGAGGCCGGCGACACGCTGGCGCTGCCGCGCGGCGCCTCGGATGCAGCACTCGGCCCCTATCACATCGACCGCGGCAAGATCTTCGTCCGCCAGCGCCTGAAGGAGGTCGAGCAGATCGACGAGGAGCGGATCGCCCGCGGCATCGAGCTGACCCGGTTTCCGGTGCCCGACGACGCGGACCACCAGGACACCACCGGCGAGCCTGGCCTCGTGCGCGCGGCCGACCTGATCGGCCAGCTCGGCGACCCGTTTTACCTCTGCAAGCTGAACGCGCTGTTCTATGAGCTGAGCGAGATCGGCGTCGCGCAACAGCGCGGCTACGAGACCCCGGCCGACCTCGCCGAGGATTATCCCCGGTTTTTCTGGTCCTCGGTCGAGCCCTACGTCCAGGATGCGCTCGACCACCTGGACCGGACCCAGGAGGGCAAGGCCTGGCTCGCCCAGCTCCACAGCCACGTCTTCGTCGAGGAACACGCCCGCCGCCGCCACGGCCCGGAACGCGCCCACAACGCCGGCGGCGGCGGCGACGTGCCGCTCACCGCTGAAGGCAGGGCCTAGATCGACGGCGACGAAGGTCTATTCCCGGTACCCAGCGGCGCTCGACGTCAGGGAAAGCTGAGGGTTTACCTGGGTCTTGGGTTCGTTTGGTAATTTGGGCGCGCGGCGCCGGGCGAGGGCGCGGGCGGCCTTCTTGTGGCCCGTGGGAGCGGCGCGTTCGCGCGCTCGGCACACGACTAACCTCCCACCATTCCTAAGCCTGCCGGCGAAGGAGGGTCGAGGCGAGCTTGAGCGGCTACACATCTCATATCCTAGGAAAATATGCAAGCTATCGAGCCTGGGACGACGGCGGCGCGCCGATCGCCTGCCTGGGTCAAACACAACACTAACCCTGCCGCCACTCGCAGATGCTGGCCCGCTATCCGAAGCGGGGGCTGGGCCAATTGCACGCCGGCGCTTACCCGACCGAGCGATATTGTGAGAATATCGCAGAAGCTTGATTATGAGGCGGTTGGAAGCCATAGCTGACACGCATGAGCACGATGCTGGTCGAAGTCTACGATGCCCTCAAGGAGGCCGGCGCCTCCGAGGAGAAGGCGCGGGCTGCCGCTACCAGCTTGACCGGCCGCGACCGGCGGTGGGACGAGGTCGACCAGCGGCTCGATCGGGTCGACAAGCGGTTTGACGAAGTGGATGAGCGCTTCCAACGGGTTGAGCAGCGGCTGGACCATGTCGAACGGCGGCTCGGTTTGATCGAGCAGGCCCTTGAAGTATCTGACCAAGCGAATTGGCGCGCTCAAGGAGAAGGTCGGCGCGCTCCAGGAGAGGGTCATCGCGCTCGCCCAAGATGTCGCCGGGCTCAAGGCCGCTCGGCCTGGCGACGAGCGAGGACGCTGCACTGAGTCGCGATGGCACGGCCGCGTCAGCTGGCACACCTTCGGCGGACGCTCTCGGTGCCGCGGGAGCGCTCCTGACAAGAGCGCATCTTCGCCGGTGATAGCACCTGCCGCGAGCATCAATGCCGCATCACATGAGAACCTAAGGCCACAATCGCACCCCCGAAGCTTGACACACACCTGATCCCAGAGCCCATGGCAATCTATGATAGATGATGTCTGGTTTTTCGCGCTGAATTGCCAGATGGACTAAATTTCTGGCAGTTCCGAGAGCGAACTTAATCGGTCAGCTCGATTTTCCCGGTACCCGGACTCGATCCTGTTTCTCTTGCGGAACATCCTTCGGATCCCGCGGTCGGGTCCGGGGGAGAAGGTGGCGTGGTCAGTATACTGCACATTTGAAGAAGTGCCGCTCGCGTTTGAATATCGCAAATTCGAATTCACTATCTGCTCTCCGAGAGGCAGGAGCTTTGATGTTGAACGAGTTGACGCAATTGAAGGCAGCATTAAAAGTTTTGGAGACTTGGCTTATACCTTTCGCTAAGGATCAGGTTCGATCTGGCAATGTTACGATTGCCAATCGTTATGGTGAATTTGAGGCACGCTATCGCTTCTTTCGAGAGCACGCAGATCATGCTTTCCAGATTTCCATCACACGGCCACTGGTTGAGACGCAGCAGTCAGGCGAATTGCCATCCTTTGTGCACAACTTAAATCACCGCTGGCGTGCTGAGAGGGATGGTTTTTTCTATTCGACAGCAATGGTGGATGCGTTCTACAGTCGCCTTGAACATGAACTGATCCTGTTGTTGGCATTTCGTGGGATACCATTGAAGCTCGAAGAGCTCATTACCTTCTTGGCAGCGAAGTGGGATAATAAGCTTAAGACTTTTCTAGATTTAGACCGAGATCGCGTCGCTCAGAGTATCCTCGGTCGCATGCGTAGGCTCAAGGAGCGTATCCGCAATCCTTTCGCTCACGGCGGCGTCGAGAACGATGGTGGATCGCTGCACATCCATATGCCTGGAGTTGGCGCGCTGCCGGCCAATTTTTTGGCGGTTCAGGGACAGCGTTCGCTTCGACTTTATCCCGGTCAAAGAGGAGGACCACCGCTCGTCTTGTGCCCTCTTCGATGAAGTTGATGCGTTGCTGCGTAAGGGTGGAAACGCTGGTCCGTTCAGGTTGGTTGACGCCGGCGTGGATCCCGCCTTCGATACCGAAAGCTTGGCAAGCTACGGGGAAGCGGCCGGTGGCGGAGAAGATACTCGGAAAAATTTCATCGAGCGTTGGGGTGACGAACGGGCCCAACACGCGAACATGGACGACTGACCGTGGCGGATGTTCGCTGCATCAGCAGTTGCCACAGCTGGCTGAGAAAGGCGGCCCCTTCGCGGAGAGCGGGAGGGTATGGTGTCTGCGAGGCTTCACAGCACCTCGCGGTTGACCACCATCGACGGGTCGAGCTTGCCGTCGATGCCGGCCAGCGCGTTGCGGGCGGTCGAGATCGCCATCCGGATCGCGGCTTCCTTGCTCAGGCCGGCGCTGTGCGGGGCTGAGGATCACGTTGTCCAGGGCAAACAGCGGGTGGTCTTCGGGTGGCGGTTCCTGGTCGAACACGTCCAGCCCGGCGCCCGCGATTTTCCCGCTCGAGAGGGCGTCATAGAGCGCGGCTTCGTCGATGATGCCGCCGCGCGCGGCGTTGATCACGAACGCGTGGCCGGGCAGGGCGGCAAGCTCGGCGGCGCCGATCAGGCTCCGGCTCTCGGGCCCGAGCGGCATGTGGACGGTCAGGATGTCGGTTTCCGGGAGAACAGCCTCGAGGTCGGGCACCGAGCGGTAGTCGCCGGCAGCCTCGATCACGTTCGCCTGGACATAGGGGTCGTAGACCGTGACCGCCATGCCGAACGCGGCGCAGCGGCTGGCGACCTCGCGGCCGATCCGGCCGAAGCCCATGATCAGGACCCGGCGGCCGAGCAGGTCGACCGCGGCCAGGCTGTTGCGCACCGCCCACCGGCTTTCCCGGGTGGCGCGGTCGTAGCGCAGCCCCTGCTTGGCCAGCGCCAGCATGAAATACAACGTATGCTCGGCGACCGCGGTCGCGTTCGCGTCGGCCGCGATCGCGAGCGGGATTCTCCGGGCGGTGAGCGCATCGAGGTCGATGTTGTCGTAGCCGACGCCGTGGCGCGAGACGACCTTCAGGCGCTCGGCCCGCGCGATCACCGCGGCCGGCAGCGGCGAGGTCCGGATCGTGACGCCGTCGGCGTCCCGGATTTTTTCCGCCAGTTCGGCCGCGTCGACGCCGTCGACGATCTCGAGGGCGACCTCGGGCCGGGCCGCGAACAGCTTCATGCCATCCTCGTGAAAGGCGCCGATGATCAGGATCTTGGCCATCGATGTTCTCCGGGAAGGTTAACCGAACACGACATTCGGCAGCCAGGTCGCGAGACCGGGAAACAGCGCCAGGATGACCAGCATCAAAAGCTGCATCAGGACGAACGGCACGACGCCGCGGTAGATGTGCAGGGTCGTGACCTCGGGCGGGGCGACGCCGCGCAGGTAGAACAGCGCAAAGCCGAACGGCGGGGTCAGAAAGCTCGTCTGCAGGTTGACCGCGATCATGATGCCGAGCCAGATCGGGTCGAGGTCGAGCTGGAGCAGGACCGGGCCCACGATCGGCACGACCACGAAGGTGATCTCGATGAAATCGAGAAAGCAGCCCATCACGAACATCAACGCCATGACCACGATCATGGCGCCCAGCGCGCCGCCCGGCAGGCCGGTCAGGAACTCGTGCACCATCTGGTCGCCGCCGAGCCCGCGGAACACCAGCGAGAACAGCTGGGCGCCGATCACGATCACGAACACCAGCGAGCTGATCCGGGTGGTCGCGCGCATGACCTCGCTGAGCGTGCCGTCGCGGTAGGCGCGCAGCAGCGCCACGAGCAGGCCGACCGCGAGCACCGCGCAGGCGAGCAACGCGAGCGCGATCCCGGCCCGATCGGCGGCCGCGATCGCGCTCCGGCCGAGCCGCAGATCGAGCAGGCTGGTCAGCAGCAGCAGGCCGATCAGGCTCAGCGCGGCGGCGTAGATCGGCAGCGGCCGCTCGGGGACGAAGCGCTGGCCGGCCAGCAGCGTCGCGCCGATCGCGCCGACCCCGGCCGCCTCGGTCGGGGTCGCGATGCCGGCCAGGATCGAGCCCAGGACCGCGACGATCAGCACGATCGGCGCGATCAGCGCGCGGCCGATCCGGCCGGCCATCGGGCCGCCGGCGTGGTCGCGCGGCACCGCGGGCGAGGACTCCGGGCGCAGGATCGCGATCACGATCTGGTAGGCGATGTAGAGGCCGACCAGCGCCAGGCCCGGCAGCAGCGCGCCCGCGAACAGATCGCCGACCGAGACCGGCTCGGGCGCGAAGTTGCCGAGCAGGCGCTGGGCCTCCTGGTGGGCGTTCGAGATCTGGTCGCCCAGCACAACGAGCACGATCGAGGGCGGGATGATCTGGCCGAGCGTACCGGCGGCGCAGATCGTGCCGCAGGCGAGCGCCGGGTCGTAGCCGCGCCGGAGCATGGTCGGCAGCGACAAGAGGCCCATCGTCACGACCGTGGCGCCGACGATCCCGGTCGAGGCGGCGAGCAGCGCGCCCACCACCGAGACCGAGATGCCGAGCCCGCCGCGCAGGTTGCCGAACAGCTGGCCCATCGTGTCGAGCAGCTCTTCGGCGACCTTGGAGCGCTCGAGCATCACGCCCATGAACACGAACAGCGGCACGGCGATCAGCACCTCGTTGGTCATCACGCCGTAGATGCGGTTCGGGAAAGAAGCCGAAGTAGGAGGCATCGAACACGCCGAGCGCCAGGCCCAGGCCGGCGAACACCAGCGCCGTGCCGGCGAGCGTGAACGCGACCGGGAAGCCGATCAGGATCAGGCCGCACAGGCCCAGGAACATGGCGAGGTCGAGCACCTCGCCGAGCGCGCTCACAAGCCCGCCTCGCCGGTCTCGTCGGCCTCGCCGCGGCTCGCCTCGATGCCGGCCAGCAGCAGCGCGGAATGGCGCGGCGAGCGCCAGGCCCTGGAGCGCCAACAGGCCGGCGAACACGAGGATCACGGCCTTCAGCAGATAGACGCCGGGGATGCCGAGGCTGCCCTCGGGCGAGCCCTCGCGGACCGCCCAGGCGGCCGCCACGTAGGGCCAGGCGACCCAGGCGATCAGCGCGCACATCGGCAGCAGGAACACGATCACCCCGAACAGGTCGATCAGCGCCTTGGCCCGCGGCGAGGCGGCGCTGTAGAAGATGTCGCAGCGGACGTGGCCGTTGTGCAGCAGCGTGTAGCCGGCCGCGACCATGAACAGGCTCGCGTGCATGTAGACGATCAATTCCTGCATCTTGACCGAGCCCAGGCCGAAGACGTAGCGCAGCACGACCACGGCGAACTGCAGCAGCACGATCAGCAGCGCGAGCCAGGCGATCGTGCGCCCGAGCGTCTCGTCGGCGCGGTCGATCGCGCGCGCGAACGCCTGGAGCAGCCTCACCCGGCGTCTCCGGGCCTGGGGCACGGGGGCGGGGCGCGCAGCCGGCCGCCCAGCCGCCGGCGCCGCCCGCGGTCCGGGCGCAGCCGCGATCCAGCCGACAAGGCCGGGCTCAGCCGTACTGGAACGGCAGCGCCCGGGCGTTCAGGTAGCCCTGGTCGGCGATCGCCGACCAGCCGACCGCCTTGCTGCGGAAGTCCATGTAGCTGTCGTAGACCTTGAGCGTCATCGGATCGGATTTGCCGACCTCGGCCACGACCTCGCCGGCGATCCGGCCGATCTCCTTCAGCAGCGCGTCGTCGAAGCGGCGCAGCTCGACGCCGTGCTGCTCGACCAGGACCTTGAGCGAGCCGGCATTCTTGGCGTTGATCTCGGCGTACTCGCGCCAGGCCTCGGCCGCGATCGCGGCCTCGAACATCGCCTGCTCGGTCTTGCTGAGCCCCTCCCAGACCTGGCGGTTGACCATGACCTCGCCGGTCGTGCCGGGCTCGTGCCAGCCGGGCCAGTAGTAGAACTTCGCGACCTTGTAGAAGCCGAACGCGAGGTCGTGCCAGGGGCCGACCCATTCGGTGCCGTCGATCGTGCCCGACTGCAGGGCCGGGAAGATCTCGCCGCCCGGCAGGTTGACGACCGCGGCGCCGAGCCGGCGCAGCACCTCGCCGCCGAGCCCCGGCATCCGGAACTTGAGCCCCTGGATAGTCGTCGAGCGTCTTGATCTCGCCGCGGAACCAGCCGCCCATCTGCGGGCCCGGTGCTGGCGCGCAGGAAGGGCTTGATGTCGAACTGCCCGGCGATCTCGTCCCACAGCTCCTGGCCGCCGCCATAGGCGATCCAGGACGCGTGCTCGATCGGCGCCAGACCGAACGGCACCGCGGCGAAGAAGTTGAACGCCGGCGACTTGCCCTGCCAGTAGTAGGACACCGAATGGCTCATCTCGGCATTGCCGCTCGAGACCGCATCGAACGACTGGAACGCCGGCACCAGTTCGCCGGCGGCGAACACCTTGACCTCGATCTTGCCCTCGGTCATCGCGCGTGATGCGCTGGGCGAGGCGCTCGGCGCCGGTCCCGAGGCCGGGAAAATTCTTCGGCCAGGTCGTGACCATCTTGAACTGCTTCATTCCCTGGGCGATCGCCGGCGCGGGGAAGCTCGACGCGGCCACGGCGGCCCCGACCAGCGCCCCGCCGGCCGCTCCGGACCTGACGAAATCGCGACGCTTCATGCTGCCTCTCCTGCTTGGTGGTTGCCGCGGACCCGGTAACGAAACCAGCAGAGGCGGGAAAAGTCACGCCTCGGTCCGTGCCGGTGCGCACGAAGCGGCGCAGCACGTCGCAGAACTCCTGGGTCGCGGTGAACAGCGGCACGTGGCCGTAGCCGACGAACGGGTAGAGCTGGGCGCCCGGGATGTGCGCGGCCAGGTATTCGGCGGCCGCGAACGGCACCTGGCGATCCTCGGTGCCGTGCGCGATCAGCGTCGGCACCTCGATCCCGGCCAGCAGCGGGCGGATGTCCATCTCGGGATCGCGGTCGTAGAAGCTCAGCACGGTTTCGCGCGGCATGTCGAGCCAGCGCTGAGCAGCCGGCTGGCCGCCAGATCGGCGACGTCGGGCTCGGAAAAGACCCGGGCCGATGTGGTAGCGCATCAGGCCTTCGAGGTCGTCGTTGGCCAGGATAGCTCGCGGTCGCGTTCAGGTAATCGACGCGTTTGGCCGGGCTGTCGGCGGTCCCGACGTCGGTCGGCGCGCCGATCAGGACCAGCCGGCGCACCACGCTCGGATGCAGGTCGGCGAGCCGGACCAAAAGATTGCTGCCGCGCGAGATGCCGACGCCGGTGACCGCACCGACGCCGGCCTGCTCGATCACGGCGCTGCACGTCCTGCGGCGTGCCGGGTCAAGCCGTAGGGACGCTCCAGCGGGTCCGAGGCGCCGGTGCCGCGCGGGTCGATCGTGACGATCCGGAACTCCTGGCACAGCCGCTCGACGATCGGCTGGAACACCTCGAGCCCGTAGACCACCGGGTTGACGAACAGCAGCGTCTCGTCGCCGCTGCCGTGCAGGTAATAGGCGATCCGGGCGCCGTCGCGGATCGTCGACGCCCGGGCCGGTGCCGCTTGCTCTCGATCCGCTGGCGCCCTCGGCGGCGGCTACGAGCGCGCTCGCGGCATCGTAGCTCCGGTTCGCGATCTCGAGCTCGCCGGTCAGGCTGTGCAGGTCGCCCTGCAGCTCGAGCGCCTGCGCGCGCACCGCCTCCGAGCGCCGGGTCGCGCTCGGCGATCTGCTGCGCCTTGCGCGCGAGCTCGAGCGCGGTGCGCGTAGGTGTAGCGCTGCTTGGCCCTGTCGGCGGCGCGCAGGCAGTACGCGGCCGCCTTCGGCCATACCGCGCCCTGCTCGAAATGGTGGGCGAGCGTCGATCGACCTCCTCGGCCAGGTGATCGGCGTCGCGCGCCTCGAGGGCCTCGGCGACCCGGCGCGTGCAGCGCCCGGCGGCCTTCGTGGAGCATGGCCGTCGTAGGCGACCCGCCGGGTCAGCGCCGTGCCTGAAGCCGTAGGCGATGTCCGGGAACAGCCGCGCCTCGTACAACAGCTCGCGGGCGCGCAGCTCGGCCAAGCGCGCCATGCAGCTCGTCCGGCGCGACGCTCGGACAGCGTCTCGAGCAGCGCGAGCGGCACCTCCTCGCCGATCACCGCTGCGAGTTGCAGGATCGACTTCTCGGCCGGGCTCGAGCCGGTCGATGCGGGCGGCGATGATCGCGGCGACGCTCGCCGGCACCTCGATCGCGCCGGGCTGCCGGAGCAGGCGATAGGCGCCGCGCGCGCCGGACAGCACGCCGGCATCGGCGAGGTTGCGCACGGCTCTCCTCGAGGAACAAGGGGTTGCCCTCGCTCGCTGCCAGCAGCCGCGCCTTTGAGCTCGGCGAGCTCGGCGGCGTCGCCGAGCAGGCTCGAGAGCAGCTGCTCGGCGCCGGCGCCGGCGAGCGGGTCGATCCGCAGCTGGCTGTAGTGGGCGCGGCTGCCCCAGCCGTGCCGGTATTCCGGGCGGTAGTTGACCAGCAGCAGGATCCGGCAGGTCGGCAGGCTCTCGACCAGGCTGTCGAGCAGGGCCTGGGTCTCGCCGTCGATCCAGTGCAGGTCCTCGAGCACGAGCGCGAGCGGCTGGCGCTGGCTTTCGCGCACCAGCAGCGCCTTGAGGCCATCCAGGGTGCGGCGCCGCCGCTGCGGCGGATCGAGCGCCTGCCAGGCGGCGTCCTCGACCGGCAGATCGAGCAGCGCCGAGCAGCGCCGGCAGGAGTGGGCTTGCAGCGCCTCGTCGAGGATCAGGACCTTGCCCAGCACCTTCTCGGCGCTGCGCCGCCGGTCGTCGCCCGGCGCGATGTCGAAATAGGGCTTGAGCAGGTCGACCACCGGCGCCCAGGAGCGGGCGCGCCCGGAGGACACCGAGATGCCCTCCAGGACCAGCCATGGGCGCATCGGCACGCTGCGGGTGAGCTCGTAGAGCAGGCGCGACTTGCCGACGCCGGCGTCGCCCACCAGAGCGACGATCTGGCCCTGGCCGGCCGCGGCCAGCGCGCGCGCCCGCTCCAGCGTCGCCAGCTCCTCCTGGCGCCCGACCAGCGGCGTGAGCCCGCGTCCGGCCGCCGGCCTGGAGACGGGTGCGCGCCGCGCCGACGCCGGCCAGATCGAACGCCTCGATCGGCTGCGAGAGGCCCTTGACCGGCACCGGCCCGAGCGCCCGCAGCTCCAGGAAGCCTTCGGCGAGCCGGGCGGTCGCCGCGGTCAGCCGGATCGTGCCGGGGCTCGCCAGCTGCTCCATCCGGCTCGCCAGATGCACGGTCGGCCCGACCGCGTCGTAGTCGATGCTGAGATCGTTGCCGATCGCGCGCACCAGCACCTCGCCCGAGTTGCAGGCCGATCCGGGCGCTGATCTCGACGCCGTGGCTGGCGCGCGACTGGTCCGCCTGCGCCTGCATCGCCCGCTGGATCGCGAGCGCCGCGTAGCAGGCGCGCACCGCATGGTCCTCATGCGCGATCGGCGCGCCGAACAGCGCCATGATGCCGTCGCCCATGACCCGGTTGACGGTGCCCTCGTAGCGGTGCACGCCGTCCATCATCACGCTCGAGCGCGGCATCCAGCAGCCGCCGGGCGTCCTCCGGATCGGCGTGCTCGATCAGCGCGAGCGAGCCCTTGACGTCGGCGAACAGCACCGTGACCTGCTTGCGCTCGCCCTCGAGCGCCGCGCGCGAGCGCAGCACGCGCTCGGCCAGATGGCGCGGCGTGTGGACCTCGGGCGCCGCGGCGGCCGGCGCGGTCGCGGAGCGGCGTCCGCGACCAGCTCGGCGATCGCCGCCAGCAGCTTCTTGCGGTGGCCGAGCGAGGTGACGCCGAGCTCCTTGAGATCGTCGGCGGTGAGCGTGCGCAGCAGCGCCACGTCGATGTCGTTCGACGCGAAGTCCTCGGCATATTGGCCGAGGCCGTGGTCCTCCAGCCAGGCGCCGACGTCCATGGCGCATCTCCCGCTGCTGTCTCAGTATAGCAGGGCGGCGGCGTCTTGGACAAACCGCGCTGTCGCCGGCTAGTCTCGGCGCTCAACCGGCAATCAGGGGAGGCACGCAGCCATGAGCATCGAGCGGGTCGACGTCGGGCGCGCGGATGAGCCAGATGGTGATCCACGGCAACACCGTCTATCTGGCGGGGCAGGTCGCGCGCAACGCCGGCGGCCAGCCGGTCGACCGCGCAGACCAAGGACATCCTCCAGATCATCGACGGGCTGCTGGCGCAGGCCGGCAGCGACAAGATCCAAGCTGCTGTCGGCCACGATCTGGCTCGCCGACATCAAGACCTTCAACGAGATGAACGCGGTCTGGGACGCCTGGGTCGCGCCCGGCAACACGCCGTGCCGCGCCTGCGTCGAGAGCAAGCTCGCGGCGCCGCAATACAACGTCGAGATCATGGTCATCGCCGCACGCGACTGAGCCGCCGCCGATGCACGTCCTGATCATGGGCGCCGGCATCGCCGGCGTCACCGCCGCCTGGCAGCTGCTCGAGGACGGCCACGAGGTCACCGTGGTCGAGCGCCAGGCCGGCGGCGGCCGCCGAGACCAGCTTTGCCAACGCCGGCCTCGTGGCGCCCGGCCACGCCTTCGCCTGGGCCTCGCCCAAAGCCGCAAAAGTCCTGCTCAAGTCATTGTTCCAGAAGGATCAGCCGCTGCGCTTCCGGTTCTCGGTCGAGCCCGCGCTTCTGGCGCTGGTCGCTGCAGTTCCTCGCCCAGTGCACGAGCGAGCGGGCGCGCCGCAACACGCAAGATCAAGCACCGCCTCTGCCGCTACTCGCAGGCAGCGCTGCAGGACGTCGCCGGGCGGACCGGGATCGCCTACGACGGCGAGCGGCGCGGCATCCTCTATCTGCACCGCACGCAGGCGACGCTCGACCGCGGCGCCGCCAACATGCAGATCCTGCGCGAGGCCGGGCCAGCAGCTCGAGGTGGTCGACCGCGAGCGGGCGGCAGCGATCGATCCGGCGCTCGCGGCCATCGAAGGAAAAAATCGCCGGCGCGATCTACAGCCCGGGCGACGAGAGCGGCGATGCCTGCAAGTTCAGCCGCGCGCTCGCCGCGCTCTGCGCCGGGCGCGGCGCGAGCTTCCGCTACGGCACGACGATCCGGGGGCTGGACGGCGGCGGCGACCGGATCGAGCGGGTCGTGACCGATCAGGGCGAGCTCGCAGCCGACCTCTACCTGCTGGCCTGCGGCAGCTACAGCCCGCTGCTCGCGCGAAGGCGCTCGGCGAGCGGCTCTCGGTCTACCCGATCAAGGGCTATTCGCTGACCTTGCCGGTCGACGGCGCCAACAATCCGCCGACGCATCGGCGGCGTCGACGAGGACAACTTCTGCGCCTACGTCCGGCTCGGCGACCGGGTGCGCTCGACCGCGGTCGCCGAGTTCGCGGGCTACGACACCAGCCACCGGCCGGCCGATTTCCAGAGCATGCTGCGCGCGCTGCAGGACCTGTTCCCGAGCGGCGCCGACTATCGGCCGGCCCGAGTACTGGGCCTGCCTGCGGCCGATGACGCCGGAGGGCACGCCGGTGCTCGGCCGCGGCCGGTTCGCCAACCTCCACTACAACACCGGCCACGGCCACATGGGCTGGACCATGGCCTGCGGCACGGCGCGGATCACCGCCGATCTGATCGCCGGCCGCACGCCCGACCTGCCGCTCGAAGGCCTGACGCTGCGCTAGGCGCCTCACTCCTCGTCGACGTCGTCGACGTCGACCTGGCCCGAGAGCCGGCGGCGGACGTGCGACCAGGACATGCCGGTCGCGAGGATGGTCGCGACCACCGCGAGCGTGATCCAGGTCATCAGATGCGGCTGGCGCGGGTCGAGCAGGTCGTAGTCGACCAGCACCCACAGCACCGCGCCGAAGAACAGCGCGGCGAGCACGAGACCAAGCGCCCCGATCGAGCGCCAGGTCGCGCGCAGGAAGATCACCCACAGGATCAGCAGCACGACGCCGGCCAGCGCCTTGATCGGCAGATTGCCGCCCGGCCAGTCCTCGAGCAGCCAGCTGGCGTAGGACCAGCGGGTCGGGTTGAAGGTCACCAGCACCAGAGCGAGCGCGACGCCCAGCGCAGCAGGAAGCCGCCCGCCGAAAAGCCCGCCTGTGCCATCGATCACCCGCCGGTTGGGGGCAACGGCGCCCAGCCGACATGCAAAAGCTCTACGGGGTCGGTTCACCCGACTTACCCACGCGTTCTCAAGGAAGGTCGCGAACCACGAGGCCGCGGTCGCGTTGCACTTCATGCACTGCAACTTCGTGCGCATCCATCGGACGCTGCGCGTCACGCCGGCGATGGCTGGAGTTACGGTTCGGTTGTGGTCTGTTGAGGATGTCGCCGCGCTGCTGGACTAAATCTTGCTTAGATTTATCGGAATGCCTTGCCCATTGATCTCTTTAGCAAGTTGCAGGGCTGTTTCTTTGATGCTGTCCTTGAAGGGTATATAGATTAGCCCCTGTATATCTGACGGCCTCTCCATTTTAACTTGATTCTTCAGCAGTATCGCCACCCGCGGCCTGCCCAGAAGGGCTAACATCATTCCCAACTCAAGCACGACGTTCTGTCTGGCCCTAAAAGATTTCTCGTCATCGTGGCCAGCGCGATGCCCTTCATCGTCGGGCGTCGCCAATACGACCGCAAAGGTCGCTTCTTTTCGCACGCTTTCCAGCTTTTCGATTATCGTTTGCCCGGCCGATGGAAGCTGGTCAAGAATGAGCGGCTCGAGTTTCCATCGCCGCAACATTGCCTCTAATTCTGTTCTTGCGGGTCCATCGTGGCCATAGACCACAAATACCTCCCGCGATGCGACAGGTGTCGACGCCGCCCGCCGCGCCGCGCTGGCAAATTCGATGCTCAGCAGCGCTTTAACGGGCTCTTGATTCCTGCCCTGGACTACGATTTTTCCGGTGTCATAGAGGCAGACAATGGCGCCGGTGGCGAGTCGTATCCGAGAGCCATGCTCCATCCTAAACTCGTCTGATATCTCAAACCCGCCACTCCTGAGGTGTTCGATCAACTGCTGTTTGTCCATGGAGCTCTGCCCGTCTCTAACCTGTGGCGAGACGGTGCAGGAAACGCTCTTGCATTGTCAACAGGATCATCCCCACGGCGGGATCAGGTCAATCTTCCTACAAGTCGCATGTCCGGTCATCAAACTGGCCCGCTACCCGTCGCCGGCGGTGCTCGACGGGGCCACGACCGGCGGCTAGAGTCCGGATCCGGGAGGATGCCATGGCCTACGTCGACTGGCTGATCAAAGGCCCCAAGATCGCATCCTGCAACTGCGACTACGGGTGCCCATGCGAGTTCAACGGCCGGCCGACGCGCGGGCTGTGCGAGGGGTTGGAAGCGCATCTGATCGAGGCGGGCTGGTTCGGCGATCTCCGCCTCGATGGCCTGGTGATCGCGGGCCGCTATCGCTGGCCCGGGCCGGTGCACGAGGGCGGCGGCCTCGCCCAGGGCATCATCGACGAGCGCGCGAGCCCGGCGCAGCGCGACGCTTTGCTCACGATCCTGGGCGGCAAGGAGCAGGCGCCGACCACCGTCTACAACATCTACGGCTCGACGATCGCGCGCGAGCTCGAGCCGCTGTTCGCGCCGATCGGGTTTGCCTGCGATCTCGCAAGCCGGACCGGCAGGGTCGAGATCCCGGGCGTGATGACGCTCGCGGTCGAGCCGATCAGGAACCCGGTCACCGGCCGGCCGCATCGGGCGCAGATCCGCCTGCCCGAGGGCTTCGAGTTCCGCCAGGCCGAGGCCGCGAGCGGCAGCTTCACCGCGGCCGGCGACGAGCTCGGCTTTGCCAACCGCAACTGCTATGCCTGCCTGACCCACGTCGCCTACGGGCCGTACGGGATCGTCGAGGACTGACCGGGTGGCCCGGAAGCTCGCCGTGGGCGACCCGATCCTGCCGCTGATCCTGCGCCGCGACCGGCTGCCGGCGCTGGTCGGCCTGATCGGGGTGACCGCGCTCGCCTGGCTCTATCTGATCTGGATGGCGGCCGCGATGGGCGGCATGGCCGCCGGCGACGTGACAGGCACCGGCGAGATGGCCGACATGGCTGGCATGGGCGCCATGCCCGGCATGGCCGGGATGGCGATGCCCGAGCTGCGCGCCTGGAGCGCTGCCGATTTCGTCCTGATGTTCCTGATGTGGTCGGTCATGATGGTAGGGATGATGCTGCCGGGTGCGGCGCCGATGATCCTGCTCTACGACCGGGTCCGCGAGCGCCAGCAGGCCAGGGGCGCGAGCCTGGCCGGCACGGCCGTGTTCGCGCTCGGCTACCTGGTCGCCTGGGCGCTGTTCAGCCTCGCCGCCGTGCTCGCCCAATGGGCGCTCGAGCAGGCAGCGCTGCTGTCGCCGATGACGGTCAGCGCCAGCCCCTGGCTCGGCGGCGGCCTGCTGGTCGCGGCCGGCCTCTACCAGTGGACGCCGCTCAAGCACGCCTGCCTGGTCCACTGCCGGTCGCCGCTCGCGTTCCTGGCCCACCACTGGCGGCTCGGCCGCGCCGGCGCGCTGCGCATGGGCCTGCGTCACGGCCTGTTCTGCGTCGGCTGCTGCTGGGCGTTGATGGCGCTCCTGTTCGTGTTCGGGATCATGAACCTGCTCTGGATCGCAGCGCTCGCGACCTTCGTGCTGCTGGAGAAGGTGCTGCCGCGCGGCGACCTGGTCGGCCGGGCGAGCGGCGGGCTGATGATCGCGGCCGGACTCTGGCTCGTGCTCCGTGGCTGAGGGCGATTGCGATGGCAACCCTACTCGACCCGACCCGCGCTTCTGAGCCCGCGATCAATGAGCAGCATCTGCCGCATCGGCTCGATCGCGGCCTTGCCGAGCGCGCGGCGATCGGGCTGATCGTGCTCGCGACCGACCAGACGATCGAGCACGAGTGCCGCCGGCTCTGGGATCTGCCGGGCGTCGCGTTCTACGAGAGCCGGATCCTGAACGACGCCGCGATCACGCCCGAGACCCTGCAGCGGATGGAGGGGCGGCTCGCCGAGGCCGCGGGCCTGATCCTGCCCGGCCTGCCGCTCGACGTCGTGGGCTTCGGCTGCACCTCGGCCTCGATGGTGATCGGCGAGGAGCGGGTGTTCGAGCTGATCCAGGGGGCGCGCCCGGGCGTCGCCTGCACGACCCCGATCACCGCCGCGTTCGCGGCCTTCCGCGCGCTCGGCCTCCGGCGCCTGGCGCTGCTCACCCCCTATCGCGACGACATCAACCGCTTCATGCGCAGCTACATCGAAGCGCGCGGCTTCGAGGTCCCGGTGCTGGGCTCGTTCAACGAGGAGGACGACCGCCGGGCCGCGCGCATCGATGCCGGCTCGATCCGGGCGGCGGCGCTCCGGCTCGGCCGCGCCGCCGACGTCGATGGCGTGTTCGTGTCCTGCACGAGCCTGCGCCTGGTCGAGGCGGTCGCGGCGATCGAGGCCGAGCTCGAAAAGCCCTTGACCTCGAGCAACCACGCGCTCGGCTGGCATTGCCTGCGCCTGGCCGGGATCGACGACCGCCGGCCCGGGTTTGGCCGCCTGTTCGAGCAGGCCCTCGGCTGAGCCAGCCGGCGCGGGCGGCAGCGCGGATCACCGCCGCCGCTCGATTCATCAAACCTCAACCCGTGCGCCGCTACAGCCTGCCGGGAATGGGGCGGCGTGGCGTTGCCCGATGAGGAGACCTCGATGCTCAGCACCCAGGAAGCCCTGGTCTATACGATGGTCGCAGCCGCCGAGTTGGACCACGACATCGACGAGGCGGAGATCCGGATCATCGGCGATCTGACGAACCATCTGCCGGTCTTCCGGGGCATCGACCGGGCAGCGACCACGCGGATGGCGACCGCCTGCTCGGAGCTGCTGGCCAAGCCCGGCGGCCGGGACCGGGTGTTCGCGCTGATCCGCGCGGCGCTCGCGCCAACGCTGCGCGATACCGCCTACGCGATCGCGTGCGACGTGATCGCGGCCGACAGCCGCCTGCGCCGGCACGAGCTGCAGATCCTCGAGCAGATCCGCGCCCAGCTGGAGGTCGAGCCGGCGATCGCGCGCACGATCGAGCAGGTCGCCAAGGTCCGCTTCCAGGCCGCCTGACGCCGGGGCCGGGGGCGCGGACTCGGCCCGGGCTTACGGTCCGGCCGGACCGGCGCCGGGCCGTTCGACCGGCGACCACGAGCCGCCGCAATGGGGGCAGCGCGCCGTGCTCCGGCGATGCGCGAGCAGGCGCACGATCTCGGCGGCCTGATGCTCGGTGAGGCCGAGCCGGCGGCGGATCTCCTTCAGCTCATCGCCTTCCTCGGGCGTGATCGTGCCCCGGGCGACCGTCCGGCTGACCGCCGCCTCGAACTCCTGCCGGCGCTCGCGTAGCTGCTCGGAGAAGCCCGACGCCAGCAGGCCCGCGGGCAGCGCCACCATGCCGAGCCCGATGACCCCGATCACGCCGCCGACCACTTTGCCAAACGGCGTCACCGGCACCATGTCGCCATAGCCGACCGTGGTCATCGTCACGATCGCCCACCACATCGCATCCGGGATGCTGGCAAAGACTTGCGGCTGGGCCTCGTGCTCGGCGAGATAGCCGAAGCTCGCCGCCACCACCAGCAGCATCGCGAGCACGAAGATCGCGGCCGCGATCGACCCGGCCTCGTTGCGCAGAACCGTGGCCAAGAGGTTCATCGAGGCCTGATAGCGGGTCAGCTTGAAGATCATGAACAGCCGGAACACCCGCATGAAGCGCAGGTCGATCGGGAAGATGAAGCTGAGGTAGAAGGGCAGGATCGCGATCAGGTCGACCAGCGCCAGCGGGGTCAGCATGTAGCGCAGCCGTCCGAGCAGCGGCCGGCGGTAGCGGCCATGGCCGGTCTCGACCGCCGACCAGATCCGAACGGCGTACTCGACCGTGAACACCGCGACCGCGACCACCTCGAAGACCTCGAACCAGCCCTCCCAGCGCGCCTCGATCCCGGGCACGGACTTGAGCACGATCGCGACGACGCTGGCCACGATCAGGACGACCAGCACCGCGGCCACCACCGCTGCCGGCGGATCGAGGACCTCGGTGTAGTCGAGGATCTGGTGAGCTCGGCGGCGCAGTCCGTTCATGGTCAATCCCCAACCCGCAGCACCCATAGCGCACCCGCGCTGTGAGCGCACGGGCCAAGCCCGCGCGCGTCCGCCGTTGATCCGGACCGCGGCTTGTGCGATGGCGTCCCCCGACCAGCCGGGCGGCAGGTGCGCCCGGACCTCGAGGGGGGCAAGCGATGACGATCTCGGTTAAGACGCCGACCACCGACCAGATCCTGGAGCTCGCAGCCGGATTCGGCATGCACCTCGAGCGGTCCGCGGCCGACAGCCTGCGCGGCATCATGGCGGCGACGCTCGGTTCCTACGCCAGGGTCGACGAGCTGGTCGAGCCGACGCTCGAGGTCAAGTATCCGCGCACCGCCGGCTATCGTCCGGGCCCCGAGGAGAACCCGCTCAACGCCTGGTACTGGCGCTGCGAGATCGAGGGTGCCCCGGACGGCGTGCTCGCCGGCCAACGGGTCGCGATCAAGGACAACATCTGCGTCGCCGGCGTGCCGATGGCGAACGGCTCGCGCGTGCTCGAGGGCTACGTCCCGGACGTCGATGCCACGGTCGTGACCCGGATCCTGGATGCCGGTGGCACGATCGCCGGCAAGGCCGCCTGCGAGGACCTGTGCTTCTCGGCCGGCAGCCACACCTGCGTCACCGGCCCGATCCGCAATCCCTGGGCGCCGGACCATTCGGCCGGCGGCTCGTCCGGCGGCAGTGCGGCGCTGGTCGCAGCCGGCGTGGTCGAGTGCGCGATGGGCGGCGATCAGGGCGGCTCGATCCGGACGCCGTCCGCCTGGTGCGGCGCATACGGCCTGAAGCCGACCTGGGGGCTGGTGCCCTGCACCGGTGCGATGCCGATCGCCTACGCGCTCGATCACCTGGGTCCGATCTGCTCGAGCCCGGAGAACGTGGCCCGGCTGCTGACCGCGATCGCCGGGCCCGACCCGCTCGACCCGCGCACCGCCTTTTCCCGACCTGGCGATTACCTGGGGGCGCTGACGCGGGGTGCCCGGGGGCTGCGGATCGGCATGCTGAAGGAAGGCTTCGCGCACCCGGTCAGCGACGAGGCGACCAGCGCCAAGGCCCGGCGCGCGATCGAGGTGTTGGGCGGGCAGGGGGCTTCGATCAGCGAGGTCTCGGTGCCGATGCACTACGACGCGCCGCACGTCTGGACGGCGGTCATCCTCGAGGGCGCGACCGAGCTGATGATCAAGGGCAACGGCCAGGGCAACAACTGGAACGGCTACTATACGACCTCGCTGATCGACGCGTTCGCGCGCGGCTGGCGCTCGCGTCCGGACGATCTGTCGGCCACCTGCAAGCTTGTGCTGCTGCTGGGCGAATACCTGAACCGGCACTACCACGGCCGCTATCACGCCAAGGGCCAGAACCTGAAGCCCGCGGTCAAGGCGGCCTACGATCAGGCGCTCGAGCGGATCGACATCCTGGCGATGCCGACGATCCCGTTCCCGGCGACCAGGCTGCCGGAGGACGACTGCACGCTCGAGGACTACATCGACCTCGCGCTCAACATGCAGCAGAACACCTGCCCGTTCGACGTCGCCGGCCACCCGGCGTTCACGGTCCCCTGCGGCATGGTCGAGGGCCGCCCGGTGGGCCTGATGCTGGTCGGCCGCCACATGGACGAGGCAACCCTGATCGCGGCCGCGCAGGCCTACGCGACCGCCGTCGACTGGAAGAGCCAATAGTCTGCACCACCTCGGGCATGACGGCCTTCAAGGCCGCATAGTTAGTCAGATCTATTTTGTTTCCGGTACGGGGTCGTTTTGCCCCATTTTGCCGCAGAACCTACTTCTTCTTCGAATTCAAATGTGAGATTTTTCAGTTTGAAGAGTTCGCAACCTATGATCTCCGTACTATTTGGATCGAACAATGCAATATTGTATCCATCGGCATTTAATTTACTCTTATACACTAAGCCGTCGAAATTTAGATGCCGAAAGAGATCGGCAATGATCTGCGTCGGAACATAGTCGATATATTCATCGTTGCGAGTGACGGGTCGAGCAAATGCATAGTCGATACTTGCCCAGGTAATCTCATTCGACTTCTGTAGTGAGATTGGTTTGTCAATATTATTGACATTCAGGCCGCAAACATACGAAAGTATGCCGGGATGTTCGGGGTGTTTTGAGCAATCAACTAACTCTAGGCTTCTTGTGGTCACGAGTTCCCTAGGGATACATATGATCCTATCCATGGTCTAACCTCCGACATTGCGGTGTCCTGATCGGATGCGGCATAAAGGCAAGGTATACCTTTGGCATTTGCGCGGTTATCAGTTGCCTTACTAGGATCTGGGCGCATTCTTTCTTTTTTATAGGGACATGGCTCGTCATACGGTTCTTCATCGCCATGTGTGAAGCACTGATAATCGTTACCAACCTGAGCGCGCCAAAGTACCTTTCCTTCTTCTATGATCAATTTTCGATCGTGTACAGTAGTAGCCAGCAATTCTAAGAAATCTTCGGCCTCGCGACTACGCACGAACCTGGATCGCCGTTGGACCTCCTCGGCGAAGCGTGGGAAACGGTCGATCGAGCCGAAAGTTGCCATCTTGCGCGCCCCATAATGACGAGCCGCAATCCCGTCACACGGTGGATATTGCTGTCAAGCGTGACACAAACTCAAGGACGTGCTTACGCTGGCGGTATCCCGCAGGAAGCGGGCTGACCGAGAGGGATCCGACACGACGCTCCGTCATGGGCGGCGTAGGGCGCAAAGGAAGGTCGCGACCGCCCGGCGGCGACGACCGCGGCCGAATCTCAGTCGCCCGACACCCTGCTCCTGATGGCGGCGACGTTCGTGTTCACGCTCATCTACACGCCGCTAGGCCGCCAGCCCGCGCATCATACTGCCGGCGGCCGATCATAGGGCTGCGTCGCAAAGCTGGACGCGCCCTCCGCGTGTGGCTATCTTGCTGACCAATCTGGTCAGTGACGGAGTCGCGGATGGAGTGGCAGCTCCAGGAAGCCAAGGCCAAGTTCAGCGAGCTGGTGCAGAAGGCGATCGACGACGGTCCGCAGACCGTGACCCGCCGGGGACAGCCGGCCGTCGTCGTATTGTCGGCCGCGCAGTTCGAGCTGATGAAGAAGCGGCAGATCGACCTCAAGGACCTGCTGCCGCTCCTGTCGTTGGATGAGCTCGACCTCGAGCGCAACAAGGACTTTCCGCGCGACGTTGAGCTGTGAAATTTCTCGTCGATACCAATGTGATCTCGGAGATCGGCAAGGGGCAGCGGTGCGATCGCAATGTCGCGACGTGGTATCGATCGGTCGAGCTCGGCCATCTTTGCCTCAGCGCGCTGGTGGTTGGCGAACTGCGTGCGGGCATCGAGCGCCTTCGGCGGCGCGATACCGCGCGCGCTCGAAGGCTCGATCGCGCCCTGATCCTTGTGGCCGACATGTTCGCGGATCGCATCCTCGGGCTCGACCGGCGGGTCTGCGAGCTCTGGGGGCGGCTGAACGCCGAGCGCAGGATACCCACGGTCGACGGGCTCATCGCCGCAACGGCGCTGAGCCATGGGCTGGTCGTCGTGACCCGCGACGTACGCGACTTCGCCGCCACCGGCGTTCGCATCCTGAATCCTTTTGAATCGATGCCCTGAACGGCTCGGCTGACCCCGCGACCATGTTCGAGAAAATCCTGATCGCCAACCGCGGCGAGATCGCCTGCCGGGTAATCCGGACCTGTCGCCGGCTCGGGATCGGAACGGTTGCGGTCCATTCCGAGGCCGATGCCGACGCGCCCCACGTCCGGATGGCCGACGAGGCGGTCGCGATCGGCCCGCCGCCGGCGACCCAGAGCTATCTGCGGATCGAGCGGATCGTCGATGCCGCCCGCCGGACCGGCGCCCGGGCGGTCCATCCCGGCTATGGCTTTCTTTCGGAAAACCCGGCGTTCGCCGAGGCGCTCGAGGCCGCCGGCATCGCCTTCATCGGCCCGCCGGCCAGCGCGATCCGGCTGATGGGCGACAAGCTCGAGGCCAAGCGCCTGGCCGCGGCCGCCGGTGTCAGGACCGTGCCCGGCCACGCCGAGGCGGTGCAGGAGCCTAAGCTCGCGGCCAAGATCGCCGCCAAGCTCGGCTACCCGGTCATGGTCAAGGCCGCGGCCGGCGGCGGCGGCAAGGGCATGCGCATCGCACTCGACGCGCGCGATCTGCGCGAGGCGCTCGAGCGCGCCCGGAGCGAGGCGCGCTCCTCGTTCGGCGACGAGCGGGTGTTCCTGGAGAAATTCGTCCGCGAGCCGCGCCACATTGAGATCCAGGTGCTGGCCGACCGTCACGGCCATGCGCTGCACCTGGGCGAGCGCGAATGCTCGATCCAGCGCCGCCATCAGAAGGTCATCGAGGAGGCGCCGAGCCCGTTCCTGGACGCCGCGACCCGGCGCGCGATGGGCGAGCAGGCCGTGGCCCTGGCGCGCGCCGCCGGCTACCACTCGGCCGGCACGGTCGAGTTCATCGTCGACGCCGAGCGCAACTTCTATTTCCTCGAGATGAATACCCGCCTTCAGGTCGAGCACCCGGTGACCGAGCTCGTGACCGGGCTCGATCTGGTCGAGCTGATGCTGCGGATCGCTGCCGGCGAGCCGCTGGCGCTGACCCAGGACCAGGTCGAGGCGAACGGCTGGGCGATCGAGGCCCGGGTCTACGCCGAGGATCCCGGGCGCGGCTTTCTGCCCTCGACCGGCCGGCTGCGGCGCTACCTGGAGCCGCAGGGCCCGGGCGTCCGGGTCGATTCCGGCGTCGTCGAGGGCAGCGAGGTCCAGCTCTACTACGACCCGATGATCGCCAAGGTCTGCGCCCATGGCGCCGATCGCGCCCAGGCGATCGATCGGCTGGGCACCGCACTCGACGCCTTTTACATCCGCGGCGTCGCCCACAACGCGGCCTTCCTGACCGCGCTGCTCAACCACCGCCGCTTCCGGGCCGGCGAGCTGTCGACCGATTTCATCGCGGCTGAGTTCGGCGAGCGTTTCCAGGGCGTGGCCCCGACCACCGCGAGCCGGACCGGGCTGGCCGCGATCGCGGTCGCGCTGCGCCTGGTCCAGGCGGCGCGCGAGGGCCAGATCTCGGGCCAGCTGCCCGGCTGGCGGCCCAGGCCGCGAACCGAGTGGATGGTCCGGCTCGGCGACGAGAACCTCGAGGTCAGCGCGAGCGTGGCCGAGCCGCTGGTGATCGTCGAGGTCGGGGGCGCCCGCCACGAGTTGCTGCTCGAGTGGCGTCCCGGCTGGCCGCTCGCGCGCGCGACGATCGAGGGCCGCACCGCCGTGGTCCAGGTCGATCCCTGCCCCGAGGGCTTTCGCCTCAGTCACGGCGGGATCGAGGTCCAGGCCCTGGTCCGGACCCGCGACGCCGCCGAGTTCGCGGCCCGGGTGCCGCCGAAGCTGCCCCCCGACACGTCCAAATTCCTGCTCTCGCCGATGCCGGGCCTGATCGTCAGCATCGCGGTCGCGACCGGCGAGCCGGTCAAGGCCGGCCAGGAGCTGGCCGTGCTCGAGGCGATGAAGATGGAGAACGTATTGCGCGCCGAGCGCGACGGCGTGGTCGAGGAAATCCGGATCGAGCCCGGCGCGACCGTCGCCGCCGACCAGGTCCTGATCGCGTTCGCCTGAGTTTTCCCGGTTTGGAACTCGGCCGCCCCCGGGCCGTCTGTCGCAACAGACGGGACCAGCGGAGCGGACGATGCGCGCACTCGAAGGCGGCTGCCTGTGCGGCGGGCTGCGCTATCGGATCAGCGGCGCGCCGCGCAGCGCCGATTATTGCCACTGCCGGATGTGCCGGCGCGCGGCCGGGGCGCCGGTGGTCGCGCGCCTGACCGTGGCCGCCGCCGCGTTCGCCTGGAGTGCTGGCGAGCCCGCCGTCTATCGCTCCTCGGCCCGCGCCGAGTGGCTGTTCTGCCCGCGGTGCGGCAGCCAGATCGCGTTGCGCGACGAGCCCGATTGCCTCGACGTCACGCTCGCCAGCCTCGACGACCCCGGCGCCGTGCGCCCGGGCTACCACATCTGGACCGCAAGCCGGATCAGCTGGTTCGAAACTGCGGACGACCTGCCGCGTTACTCCGGCAACCGCCGGGCGCCTTCCGCAGTGCGCTCTGGCCCTGTGGCTACGTGAAACCCAGGCCTTAGAGCAGTTTGGCAGGTGCGCTCGCCCCGGCGTCAATCCCAAAGGAGTGGTCATGAACATTGCCCTCGAAGGCGGTTGCCTGTGCGGCCGGGTGCGCTATCGGATCGACGGCGCGCCGCGCAACGCCGGCTACTGCCACTGCCGGATGTGCCAGCGCGCGGGCGGCGCGCCGGTCGTGCCGTGGCTGACCACGGACCGGCGCATCTTCGCCTGGACCGCGGCCGAGCCCGCCAGCTACGGCTCCTCGCCCGGGGTCGAGCGCCTGTTCTGCCCCGTCTGCGGCAGCCAGCTCGTGTTCCGCGCGCTGGCCGAGCCCGAGACCCTCGACGTCACGCTGGCCAGCCTCGACGTTCCGGCCGCGATCGCGCCCGACCACCACATCTGGACCACGAGCCAGATCGGCTGGTTCGAGATCAAGGACGACCTGCCCCGCTACCCGGAGCGCGGCCCCGCCAGCACGAGCGCAGCTCCCGTACCGCCTCCCCTCTAGCCAGCAGGGGTCGGCAACAGCGGGCAAGGTCAGGATCTTCCCCCGCCCGCGGGCTCAGCTGTCGTCCCGCTTCAGAAAATCCTGGATCGTCTTGCCGGGCTCGGGGCGGAAGCGCTCGTCCAGCACGTCGAGGTCCGCCATCCGGTCGAGCCGGAACGAGCGGAAATCCTGGCGCAGCTCACACCACGCGGCGAGCAGCCAGGCCGGCCCATAGAACGACAGCGCGAGCGGCCGCACGGTGCGCGCGCTCGCCCGCTCCTCGCCGTCGCGGTAGCCGAAATGGACCTTGAGCCGGCGCCGCAGCGCCAGGCGCAAGGCGCCCGGATCGACGCTGATCGGGTGGGCGAAGTGGTCGGCAGGCGCCAACAGCGCGGTCTCGGCCATGTGCTGGCGCAGCCGCTCCGGGATCACCGCCTCGACCTTGGCGATCACGTTGCCGGCGGCCTCGGCGAGCTTGGCGTCGGTCCAGGACTCGATGATCCGGGCGCCGAGCACGAGGGCCTCGATCTCGGCCTCGTCGAACATCAAGGGCGGCAGATCGAAGCCCCGGCGCAACGCGTAGCCGACGCCTGCCTCGCCCTCGATCGGCACTCGGCTGGCCATCAGATCGCGCACGTCCCGGTAGATCGTGCGCTCCGAGACCTCGAGCTTCTCCGCGAGATCGCGGGCGCGCACCAGCTTCTGGCGGCGGAGCAGCTGGATGATCTCGAACAGGCGGTCGGCGCGGCGCATCGGCTGGGATCGGGCCTCCGTTGCACGACGATCGAAGCCTAGCTCAACTCTCCTGACAGCATGCTGTCAGCAGGGGGCGACTAGGGTGTCATCTCGCACAACCGGCATGCATGAGGAGCCGTCCGATGTCGATGGGCCAATTCCGATCCCTTGAGGCAACTCTGGCGCACCGGTCTCCAGGTTTCAGCGGCGTCGCGGCCCGCTCTGCCCGAGTCGCGCTGCGCGCGCTCGAGCGGGTCTGCGATCTGCTTTTGGGCTGGCAGGAGCGGGCGCAGCAGCGCCGCCATCTCGAGTCGCTGAGCGATCACATGCTGCGCGACATCGGCCTGAGCCGGGCCGACGTGCTGGCCGAGACGACCAAGCGCTTCTGGGAGCGCTGACCGCCCGGCCGGCCCGCAAATCCGATGGACCTTGGCCGCCCCGCGGGCTATCTGCACGCCGAGCGGGCACGCGGAGGGAACCGATGCTGGACCCGGCCAAGGTCACCGATGAACTGCGCGCGCGGGTGCGCGCGGAGCTGCCGGAGCACGGAGAAATCCGCGATCCGGAGCTCCGCGCCAAGGTCGTCGAAGCCTGGGCGCTGGCGCTCGCGTCGAGCAGCTTCCACGCGATCGGCGAGATCGAGCCGTCCGGCAATCCCGGCGTCAACACGCTGCGGCGAGGCAGCCAGACCGACCACATCCGGGGCGTCACCCGGATGGCGATGGCGCTCGCCGACCAGCTCCAGGCGCAGCTGCCGGCGCTCGCGATCGACCGCGACGTCCTGATCGCAGGCGCCCTTTGCCACGACATCGGCAAGCCCTGGGAGTTCGATCCCGAGAACCGCCGGCGCTGGCAGGCGGCACCCCGGGCGGCGGGCCTGCCCTCGATCCGCCACCCGGCATTCGGCGTCCACGTCTGCTTCACGGTCGGCCTGCCGGAAGCGGTCGCGCACTGCGCTGCCGCCCATTCCGGCGAGGGCGAGCTGCTGATCCGCTCGCTCGAGAACACGATCGTCCACCACGCCGACTACGCCTTCTGGGGCATCTGCCGCGCGGCCGACCTGCTGGTCCCCGAGACGATCGCCGAGCTCAAGGTCCGGCACTGAGGGGCAGATTGGCGGGGCGTTCCCAGAATGCCCGGGGGCGTCCAAGAGCGGTCTCGCGGGCTTCAGCTCGCAGTTCGCAGAGACACACGCCTCTGCTCAGTTCATGAAAAAAGGCGGAGGCGGGCCCGGATCGGCCCGCCGCCCGGTGCAGGTCCGCCTACTCCCAGTAAGGGCGCGTGCCGTAGTACTCGTGGATCTGCTGGCCCCAGCGGCGATCGCGCCAGTTCGGCGCCTCGTTGGTGCCGTAGGTCGGCGCGCCTTCGAGCCGGCTCCGGTCGAGATCCACGACGTAGCCGCCCTGGCCGGTGTCGTAGGTCAGGACGTGCCATGGCAGCGGGTGATACCGGTCGCCCATGCCTAGAAAGCCGCCGAACGACATCACCGCGTAGGCAACCTTCCCGGATACTTTGTCGATCATCACGGAATGGATCGAGCCGAGCTTCTCGCCCCGTCGATCATAGACCGCGGTGCCCTCGACCTTATCCGAGGAGATCAGATCGCTGGTCTCGTCCCGTGCGACGGTCTGGGTGTCCTGCATCGCCATCTTTAATCCTCCATTGGTTGTGAACCGCGCGCAACGGTAAGTTCACGCGCCGAAGGTAACGAGGTCATGACCTACCAGTTCCATGGCCTGCATTGTACATATGGCTGCCGAACAACATTTGGAGATCCGTAGGCGATCGTCGGTCTCTCCGGGTGAAAAATTGTACTGGCTCGATATTGGAGTATGACAGCGCCGATATCGGTGATGGCCCCCGTTCTCCTTCTCCCGTTCTTTCGGCAGGGCCAAGCATGCTACGAAGGCGCAGGCTCAGGCCGGCCGAGCGGGTGGTGAAGTTCGACAACGGGCGCGGGACAGCCGAGCAGTCGCTCCGCAAGGGCAAATGGCCCGCTGGGCAGGCCGGGCTGCCGGAGGCTTGCGTCATCCGGTGAACCGACCGATGATCGCCCTTCAGGACCCGGCATCTGGGAATCCGGTCAGGTTTGCTCGATGGCCGTCATCGAGAACCCAATATCGGCCCATGGGCAGGTCGGTTTCGCCCGTGCTCCTCCGACAGCATGAGCCGGCTAGACCGGCGCCCGGCTCGGCATCGACACCTGCCTCGGCAATTCGACCCGATCACGAAAGTGCCAAAATGACATCCGCGTTTAGTTGCCGCAACTCATTCAGATGTTCTACAGCCCGGCAACGGTCGCTATCGGCCGGCAACCGCGTTACCACAATGTCGGTTTTGCTCGCGACCGCGTGCTGTCTGACGTTGTTGTTGATTCTGAGTGGTCCGGCACGGGCGACGGACTGCTATTTGCTGACGATCGCCCGTCCGGTGCCGATCGGATTCGGCGCGCCGTTCGACGTGCTCTCGCCTGACAACGAACCGCTCGTCACAGGAGATTGCACCGAGCAGGGAATTCAGGTCACGCTCGGCAGCGATTATGGCATCCAGGCCGTCTATCATCAGGGCTATGTATGGCGGGGCGGCGAGTGGCAGCCGGTCGCTGTCGCCGGCCGGGCCCAAGGCGACAGTACCGCATGGCTGCAAAGCGGGGCGCAGACGACGATCGCGCTCACTGCGGCGGAAAAAGCGCAGACGATCTTCATGCTTGTGTATACGTGCCAATATCTCGGCGGATTCATCGAATGGAAGTGCGGCTGCAGGCACTATTTCTGCGAAGTACCGATGTGGCAGCTGCAGGAATTCCGATATGGCGCGACGCCCCCGGAGCCGCTTCGGACCGATCCTGCGCACGAGCCCTTTTTTGAGCATGCCGGCGAGATCCGGCCGGACGGCAGCATGATTCTCCTCGATGGCCGCTTCAAGCAGACGACGAACTTCTGGACGCGAGAGTTGCCCAAAAGCATTCCAGTCGATTTCACATCGCCAGTCGACTATGCCAACGGCGGGATGGATGTGCGGCTCGAGCTTTTCTCGGTCGGCAAGGTGCATCCCGCGTTCTTCCAAATCTGTTTTGAAAACGGCACGCACGGTATGGACGGCTGGGGTGAAACCTGCACTAGCCACAGAGAATTGGAAATCAGCGCACCCGGTACCTATCAATGGACGAGTGCGTTCCGACTGTTCGGTGTGCCGGTGGCCCGGCGGCGGCCTGTGCAGTGGTGGAGCAACGTGCCCGGTTTCGATTGGACTGCCGGGGCGCCCAAGCGCATAACGATCAACTACCGCGCCGCGTCCGGCGAGATATTCCTGGACGACGCGCTCCCTTACAACCTCCGGCTCACCATCATCTTCACGCCTGCCGGTAGGCCCTTTGCAGGATTTTAGCGGCCTGCAGGGGGAATTATGCTCTTGACGTACCGCGCGCTAGCGATAGTGTTGGCTCGCGTGACAGGGCGCATCGGCTGGGCTGGCGAAAAGCGCGGCGATCAGTTTGTTACAGATCGCCGCGCTATTTTGGTCGGGGCGGCGGGATTCGAACCCGCGGCCTTCCGGTCCAGAGCCGGAAGCTCTTCCGCTGAGCTACGCCGAAGCGAGTATACGGCCGGAGATGCGCCATGAACAGGGGAGATGCGTTGGACCTCTTGACCAGGTGCATGTACGAGGACCTTGAGCATATGGACCCGACAGATGATCGGAGTTGGGATGAGCTAACAGAACGCGAACGCGAGCTTTACTGCAACGTGATGGCCAAGCTAGTCGACCGGCGCTCGCTCATGCTTCGCGCCATGAGCCATAGGTTTGCCGACGATGACATGATATACGGGCGCTCCCAACGCTCCGAATAACCTTATTCGGGCGAGAAGACATTCGCCGTAAGGTTTTTACGACCAATTCAGGCTCAATTCAACAAGAAGATCTTTTGATGGCTTCGGGATGTCATCAGGACATCCAACGTATTTTGCAAACTCTAGCGTGTCCTTAAGAATTAACGAGGGCAGAAGTGGTTCAAAGTGGTCACGAAACCGGCTCGCCAATGCCGCGGCATGCCCAATCTTGGCCAACATTCGGACAAAATCGTCCAGCTGTATGTTTGATAGAGTGACACGGCCAGTGCCATGCACGGGAGCTAGCGCGCCGAGCTTGGCTCCCATATCTTGTTCTAATGGAAATGACCAGAAACCGCGGATTGGTCGTGGCGGTCAGAGCCAGGTTCAGCGTGCTCGGCGTCTCACCTTCCGCGGAATTCCGCCGGCTCAATGAAACAAAAAGACGACGGGCTCGGCGTCCGCGTCGCATCGTAGACGGAGCAGATCGGTGGCGCCTTGAGAGGCTCGGAAGCATCTGCTGCCAATCCAACGGAAACGAATAGTGTCCAGGCGATGATGCCGACGACCGGCGGAAGTGCCATCATGACCCCAACAGCAGGGGTTGTGCCAAGCAGAGATTGCCCGTGCGATGCTCAACCTGTCCTCGTCCGCCTGTCAATGGCCAAAGTGGTTCAGCCGGGTTGAATGTCTAATGACGTAGACGCCCAGTTTTGCTAACATGTCCGGCGCTGGCGGTGGTGGGCGCGCCGCCCCTGGCGCCGATCGGTTGATTCGGGCCCCGGTCGGATCTTGCCGGCGGATTGATCGGCTGCTACTGCTGCCCCTTGCAGACAGCCGCACGCAGATTGCGGCCAGAACGGGAAGGCATCCATGCGGCAAGGTTGGCTCGCAGCGGCCGGCATCGCAACCGTGGCGCTGACGGTGGGGCTGGTCTCGATCGCTCCGCTCGAGGCCGTGGACGACGAGCACGGTTTCGGGCTCGACGACTTCAAGCTCGTGACCGGGCAGGATCTGCTCGACATCTGCACCGTAGCAGAGGACGCCGACAGCTATTGGGAGGCGCAGGCGTTCTGCTTCGGCTACTTCCGGGGCGGCGCCGATTTTCACCGGGCGCTGGCCACGGGCCCGCGCTACGAGCCGATCATCTGCCCCGGCACCGGGACGACGATCCGCGACGCGGTCGCCGCGTTCGTCGATTACGGGCGCGCCCATCCGGAGCAGTTGACCGAGCCGCCGATGGATGTGGTGTTCCGTGCGGTGACCGAGCGGTGGCCCTGCGCTTAGTGCCGCGGGCCAGGATCATGCGTCTGAGCCGGGATAAAGGAGTGCGATCGATGCAGGCCAGTGTTCGTCCTGGGCGGGCTGCGCCCGGCGGGTTCCTCGTGCTCGCCACAGCACTCGTGCTCGGCGGCTGCACGATGAGCGAGACCCAGCAGCGCACCTTCAGCGGCGCCGGCATCGGCGCGGCCGCGGGCGCCGCCGGCGGCGCCCTGATCGGCGCGTTCGCCGGTGCGCCGGGCACCGGCGCTGCGATCGGCGCCGCCGCGGGCGCGGCGGTCGGCGGCACCGGCGGCTACGTCCATGATCAGCAGGTCCAGCGCGACACGGCGGCATCCGAGGCCGCCCGCCTGCAGTACGAGAACGAGCAGCTTCGGCGACAGCTGGCGGCGCAGCAGTAGTAGATCCAGGGTTGGCTCCGCGCCCGCGCGATCGGCGGCCTCGGGCCGACGCGCGTCGGTACTTGACGTTTGACGAGCCGGCCCGGGCCGCAGGCGATGCAGTCCTCGATACCGCCGATCCGGTGGATCTGCTTCTGGTCGTAAGTCCCTGGCCCGACGTTCCGAAATCGGGCGGGCAGCCGAGCACCTGCTCGATCGCGGCGACCGGGCGCACGACCGGAGCATCGCGCCGGGTCAGAGCGTCAGGTGGCTCTCGTTGTGAGGGCGCCTGCGGCTAGCCGGCGCGCGCCCGGCGAGACCTGGCGGCGGGCGGTGGCGGTGCGTCGCCCCGCGGCAGCCAGTCCTGGTTGCGGACGTAGAAGTCCTTGCCGGCGCGGTAGCCCGCCTCGAACAGCATCGAGAGGTTGCCGTGCGACCAGTCGAGCATGTTCGGCAAATGATCCTCCGGGATCTGGTCCTCGAAGTTCAGGCGGTGCAGCTTCTCCTTGCCGCCGGGCACTTTCAGCTCGAACAGCTTGAGATCGTCCTTGGCGATCTCGACCAGCGGGACGATGATCGACAGCACCCAGGCGTCGTACAGATTGCGCGGCGCGCGCAACAGCTTGTCGCTGCCGAGCACGTCGAAGACGACGATCTTCTCGATCGAGGCGAGCTTGCGGGCAAGTTCGTCGCGGCGGCGGAGCGCTTCTTCCTTATCCGGCGCCTGGCGGATGCTCTTCAGCTCGGCGCCCGCGGGCCTGGCCGGCCCCGCCTCCTTGCCCGCCGCCGCGGCGGCGGGCGGCTTGCGGCCGGCGATGATGTGCTCGAGCCCCTTCAATTCCTTCTGGTAGATCGTCGCCTGCGCCTCGTCGTAGTTCAAGATGCCCTTCAGGTTGAGGGTATCCATCGCCGAGCCTTCGATGTAGAAGTCGCCCTCGAGTTCCCAGGGCGCGTAGATGAACGGGAAGGCCAGCGCGGCGCGAAAGTGCGAAGCCGTGATCTCCTCCTTGGGGAAGATCCGCATCTGGCGCTCGCGCAGATTCCAGGCATTGATCAGGAACTCGGGCCGAAAGTCGCGCAGCGCATCGAAATCGACCGCGTTCTCGATCCAGGGCGCCGCCTGACAAAGACCCTTGCTGTCCGCGCTCAGGCCAGAGGGCGAAAACGTCGCGCACAGCAAGGCAGCCCAGTCCTTGAGCAGTCGTTCCTCGGCCGTCCGCTGCGGCAACATCTCCAGGAACGGGCCCATCATCTTGGTGTAGGCGTCGGCCCAGGTGCCGGGCTTGAAGAAGACCTTAAAGTTGATCGGAAATCGCTGGTAGATCCAGTCATGGACGCCCATGTCGACTGTGGCGCGCAACGCGTCCTGTCGCTGGCGGCCGCGCGGGGCGGCGTACAGCAGGCCGACCAGCATGCCGGCGCCCGAGGTCGAGACCACGCTGAACTCGACGTTCTCCTCGTCGAGCGCGAGCAGCGCGCCCGCTATCAGGGTCAGAGTCGGCGCGCCGCCGCCCAAAATCAAAGCCGTGTTCATCGCCGCCTCCCGATCCCGGGGAGCTGGTCCGGTCCGAGGTGACCATGGCACAGCCGGCCTGGGCCGACAATCGCTGCGCGGCCGGGCGGCAGCGTCGCGCCTGTGGCGGTCAGGCGGACGGGATCGACGACCT
Organism: uncultured Alphaproteobacteria bacterium; assembly: GCA_963840925.1. Lineage (GTDB taxonomy): Bacteria > Pseudomonadota > Alphaproteobacteria > Geminicoccales > Geminicoccaceae > DATAOG01. The sequence goes on along the minus strand of CAWJAY010000002.1, from coordinate 87,655 downwards.
GCCCTGGTCCAAGGTCGCGAGCGCGGCGCGCACCCGCTCGCGACCGCTCGCGACGCCCATGGTCTCGAACATCCGGCCGGCCACGAGATAGGCGTCGCGGGCGCGCACCGGCTCGCCCCGGGCGGCCAGCACATAGCCCTCGACCAGCCGCGACCAGGCGAGATCGAAGGTGCACTCGCGCCGCTCCTGGATCTCGATCGCGCCTTTGATGTCGATCTCGGCCTGCTCGATCCTGGGCGGCTTGAGCGCCAGCAGCGCCTGGGCGTGGATGTTGAGCGCGATCGAGCGGCTCCACGCCTGGGCGGTCTCGGTCGCGAGCTCGAGCGCCTCGGCGCTGTGGCGCAGCGCCTCGCCGACCGCGCCCTCGGAAAGGTGCAGCTTGGCCCGGAAGGCCTGGAAGGCGCCGCGATGGAAGCTGGTCCCGATCTGGTCCCCGAGCTCCAGGCAGCGCTCGAGGTCGGCCTCGGCATTGGCCAGCCGGCGCGCCAGCATGTAGCCCTGGCCGCGCCAGCCGTGGAGCAGGTACTGGCGGAAGACGTCGCCGGCCCGCTCGCACAGGCTCAGCGCCTCGTCGAACTCCGGGACCGGGCCCTCGAGCTCGCCGTGCCAGCCCCGGACCACGCCGCAGAAGAACAGGCAGGCGGCCTGGGTCGGCAGGTGCTCGACCTGGCGTGAGAGCGCGATGCCGTGGTCGGCCGCGGCGCGCGCGCGCTCGAACTCGCCGTGCATGCCGTAGGCGAAGGCGAGCACGCCCGACATCGCCGCCTCCTCGATCCGGTTGCCGAGGCGGCGCATCTGCTCGACGTTGCGCGCAGCGTAGGTGATCGCCTCGCGGGCGTCGCCGCGCAGGCAGTGGATCCGGCCGAGCAGGTTGACCGGCTCGGCGGTGAACCGGTCCTCGCCGCCCAGCCCCTCGGCGATCAGCAGCGCCTTGCCGGCGAGCTCGAGCGCGCGGTCGAAGCGGCCGAGGATGTAGGTGATCCGGCCCATCCAGTACTGGAGCCGGCAGAGCGATTCGCGATCGTTGATCGCCTCGGCGAGCCCGAAGGCCTGCTCGAGGCTGCGCAGGTCCTGCTCGAAGTGGGTCCGGTTCTGGGCGACGCTGGCGAGCTTGAGCACGGCCTCGATCTGGGCCCGCCAGGCGTTCTCCGAGGGCGGCAGCGAATGCGCCAGATCGAGCGCCTCCTGGAAGCTGGCGCGGGCCTCGACCGGGGCGTAGCGGGCGACCGCGCCATCGCCGGCGCGCAGCGCATAGCCGAACGCCTTGGCCGGCAGCGCCGCCTCGCGATAGTGGTGCGCGAGCAGCTCGGGCTTGCTCAGGACGGTCTCGGCGAAGCTCTCCTCGAGGGTCATCGCGATCCGCTTGTGCAGCTGCTGGCGCTTGCGCCGCAGCTGGCTGTTGTAGGCGGCCTCCTGGACCAGGCCGTGCTTGAACTCGAAGATCAGCTCGGGCGCGGCGCCGCGCCGGTAGATCAGCTCGGCGTCGACCAGCCGCGCCAGCGCCTGCTGCACGGCGGTCTCGTCGAGCGGCGAGACCGCGGCCAGCAGCTCGTAGCTGAAGACCCGGCCGAGCGTCGCCGCCAGATGGGCGACGTCCTTGACCCCGGACAGCCGGTCGAGCCGCGCCATCAAGGAGTCGTGCAGCGAATCCGGGATCGACAGCTGCGGCAGCGGGCCGGTCAGCCTGAGCTGGTCGCCGACCAGCTCGAGCGCGCCCAATTCGAGCAGCGTCTTGGTCAATTCCTCAATGTAGAGCGGGACGCCGTCGGTCCGCCTGACGATGTGGTCCAGAACCTCGGTCGGCAGCTGGAGGCCGCGGGTCACCTTGTCGACCAGTAGGCTCGCCTGGCGCTGGTTGAGGTGCGCGAGCGAGAGCGAGGTGATGTGCGGGAAGCCGGCCCAGGGCGGCGCGAAGCTCGGCCGGTGGGCGATGATCACCAAGACCGGCAGGCGCTGGATGCGCTCGATGATCAGCTGGAACAGCTCGGTCGTGGTCGCGTCGAGCCAGTGCGCGTCCTCGAGCAGGATCAGGACCGGGCGGGTCGCGAGCCCGGCCAGCTGGTCGAGCAGGGCCTCCAGCATCAGCGCCTTCTTGCGCTCCGGCGCCAGCTCGAGCGGCGGGTAGCGGCCGCCGATCGGGATCGAGAGCAGCGGCGCCAGCAGCGTCGCGGCGCGGGTGACCCGGGGCGAGGCCTGACCGAGCAGCGCCTCCAGTTTGTCGAGCTTGACCTCGGGCGAATCGGTCTTCTTCAGCGCCGCCGCACGCTCCAGCTGGTCGAGCACCGGGTGCAGCGCGCTGTGGACGTAGAACGGCGAGCAGTAATAGCGCAGCACCGCCGCCTGATCGCCGCGCACGTGCTCGCGGAACGCCTGCAGGATGCGCGATTTGCCGATCCCGGGCTCGCCCGTGAGCAGGACCACGTGGCCGTCGCCGTGCTTGGCGTCCTGCCAGCGCGAGAGCAGCAGCCGGATCTCCTCGTCGCGGCCGACCAGCGGCGTCAGGCCGCGCATCGCGGTCGCCTCGAAGCGCGAGGGCGCGCCGGTCGCCTCGCGCACGCGATAGACCGCGACCGGCTCGGGGATGCCCTTGACCACCTTGGGGCCGAGCTCGTCGAACACGAACAGGCCCTCGAGCAGACGCCGCGTGCGCTCGCCGACCACGACCGTGTCGGGCTCGGCCAGCGCCTGCATCCGGGCGGCGACGTTCGGGGTCTCGCCGACCACCGCCATCTCGTCGCGGAACTCGCCGGTGCCGATGTCGCCGACCACGACGATGCCGGTGTTGATCCCGACCCGGACGCCGGTGCTGACGCCGAGGTCGGCAAGCTCGTCGTTCAGGCGTTGGATCGCCTCGATCAGGTCGAGCGCTGCCCGGACCGCGCGCAGCGCATCGTCCTCGTGCGCCTTGGGATAGCCGAAATAGGCCAGGATGCCGTCGCCGATATAATGACCGATGTGGCCCTCGAAGCGGGCGATCACCTCGGCGCAGCTCGCCTGGTAGCGGCGCATGACCTCGTGCAGGTCCTCGGGATCGAGGCGGGCGGCGAGCGCGGTCGAGCCGACCATGTCGCAGAACAGCACGGTCAGCTGGCGGCGCTCGGCGTCGTGGCTGGGCCGCACCGGCTCGGGCGCAGGCGGGGCGGCAGCGGCGGCCGGGGCCGCCGGCTCGACCGGCACCTCGGCTTTCAAGAGCGAGAGGGCGCGGAGCAGGCGCTTGCGGTCGCCGAGCGAGACCCCGAGCTGGATCAGGTCGGCCTCGGTCAGGTCGGCCAGGATGTCGAAGTCGAGGTCGCTCTCGGCGAAGACCTCGCGGTAACGGCCGAGACCAAGGCGCTCGAGCCATTCGCCGACTTGAGCCATGATCTCCCTGCGCCTGTCAGCGGTCTTGGGTACGCGGCCCGGATTCAACGCCCCTGCTAAAGCACAAATCACCGGACAGGTCACGCCGCTTGTACCGCTCGAACGGCCGGGCCCGCCCGCGCGCCGTTTGCCTGCCTTGGGGTCCGGGTGGTATGGACCGGCTCCCGCAACCAGAGGACGAGGGCCGGCGGTGCAGGACATATTGGATCAGCTGGCCGCCAAGCGCGCAGCGGCGCGGCTCGGCGGCGGCGAGCGGCGGATCGCCGCCCAGCACAAGCGCGGCAAGCTGTCCGCGCGCGAGCGCCTGCAGCTGTTGCTCGACCAGGGCTCGTTCGAAGAGATCGACATGTTCGTCGAGCACCGCTGCACCGAGTTCGGCATGGCCGAGAGCCGCATCCCGGGCGATGGCGTGGTCACCGGCTCGGGCACGATCAACGGCCGCCCGGTGTTCGTGTTCAGCCAGGACTTCACCGTGTTCGGCGGCGCGCTCTCGGAGGCGCACGCCGAGAAGATCTGCAAGATCATGGACCACGCGCTCCGGGTCGGCGCGCCGGTGATCGGGATCAACGATTCCGGCGGCGCCCGGATCCAGGAGGGCGTGGCCAGCCTGGCCGGCTACGCCGACGTGTTCCAGCGCAACGTTCTGGCCTCGGGCGTGGTGCCGCAGATCAGCCTGATCATGGGCCCGTGCGCCGGCGGCGCGGTCTATTCCCCGGCGATGACCGACTTCATCTGCATGGTCCGCGACACTTCGTACATGTTCGTGACCGGCCCGGACGTGGTCCGCACCGTGACCCAGGAGGAGGTGACGCACGAGGAGTTGGGCGGCGCCGCGACCCACACCCGGCGCTCGGGCGTGGCCGATCTGGCGTTCGACAACGACGTCCAGGCGCTCTCCGAGGTCCGCCGGTTCTTCGACTTTCTGCCGGCGTCCAACCGGGAGCCGCCGCCAACGCGGCCGACCGAGGACCCGGCCGATCGCCGGGACGGGGCGCTCGATACGCTGGTGCCGGGCAGCCCCAACAAGCCCTACGACATGAAGGAGCTGATCGAGAAGGTCTTGGACGAGAGCGATTTCTTCGAGCTCCAGCCCGACTACGCGCGCAACATCATCATCGGCTTTGGTCGGCTGGAGGGCTCGACCGTCGGGATCGTCGCCAACCAGCCGATGGTGCTGGCCGGCTGCCTCGACATCGACAGCTCACGCAAGGCCGCCCGGTTCGTGCGCTTTTGCGACTGCTTCAATATCCCCATTTTGACGTTCGTCGACGTGCCGGGCTTCCTGCCGGGCACCGCCCAGGAGTACGGCGGCATCATCAAGCACGGCTCGAAGCTCTTGTACGCGTTCGCCGAGGCGACCGTGCCCAAGGTCACGGTGATCACGCGCAAGGCCTATGGCGGCGCCTACGACGTGATGAGCTCCAAGCACCTGCGCGGCGACGTCAACTACGCCTGGCCCCAGGCCGAGATCGCGGTCATGGGCCCCAAGGGCGCGGTCGAGATCATCTTTCGCGCCGATCTGGGCGACCCGGCCAAGATCGAGGCGCGCACCGAGGAGTACCGGGCGCGCTTTGCCAACCCGTTCGTCGCCGCCGCGCGCGGCTTCATCGACGACGTGATCATGCCGCAGGACACCCGCCGGCGGGTCTGCACGGCCCTGCGCTGGCTGCGCACCAAGCGCCTCGAGAACCCGTGGAAGAAGCACGGCAATATTCCGCTCTAGGCTTGGACGCCCCTTTCAGCGCAGCCATTTCGAGTTCAACTCAGGGCCATTGTCTGCCCTTCAGAACCTGCTCTCGGCCCGACCGAAATACGGCTCCGTCCGGACATGGGGCCTGGTTGCGACCGCTTTGGGCCGCAGAGCGGACCCGCCAGGGAGGGGCCTCGAGCCCACGTTCCCAAATCCACTAACCTGTTCCCCTCCAGATCTGGTTTGGCGGGAACGTTGCTCGGCAGCGGGAGGGAGGAGATACTGGCGGCGCGCCGATCGGGGAGGTGACAAGATGCGCAGCCGAACTGCGGTTCTCGCTCTGGCTATCGCCTGGGCGCCGCTCGGCGCTGCCCGGGCCGCCGACCTCGTGGTCTGGTGGCAGAGTGACTTTCATCGGCAGGAAGACGAGGCGGTCGCGGAGATCATCGCCGCCTTCGAGCAGGAGACCGGCAAGCAAATCGAGCTCATCCGCCCCGCACAGGGTGAGACCATCGAAAAGGCCCAGGCAGCGCTCGAGGCCGGGCAACCGCCTGACTTCCTATTTGGCGTCATAGCCGGCCTCCCGGCCGCCCAATGGGCTTACGAGGACCAGCTGGTGGACCTCGAGGGCACCCTTAACCCAGTACTCGATCTGTTCGATGCCGACGCCATCGAGGTGTCCACCTTGCTCAACGGTAGCACCGGCCGGCGCGGCCTCTACGCGCTCCCGATGGGCCGAAATTCCAACCATCTCCATGTCTGGAACAGCCTCTTGGAGCGCGCGGGCTTCACGCTCGACGATGTTCCCAAAGAGTGGGATGCGTTCTGGTCTTTCTGGTGCGACCAGGTCCAGCCAGCGTTACGCCGAGCCATGGGGCGCGACGACATCTGGGGCGTCGGGTTGCCCATGTCGGTCGCGGCTCCCGACACCGACTACGAGCTCTTTCAGTTCCAGCTCGCCTATGAGGCGCCCTGGCTTGGCCTCGACCGCCGGCCTCAGGTCGACGATTCCGCGGTGCGAGCGGGCTTGGTCAAGGCGCTGGAGGCTTACACGGCGATCTGGCGCAAGGGATGCACACCACCCCAATCGGTGAGCTGGACTAACGTCGACAACAACAAGGCATTCCTCGCGCAGACCGTGGTGATGACGCCCAACCCGACGCTCTCGATTCCTGGCGCGCTGCGCACGGAGCGACCCAACGACTATTACAGCAACGCCATAACCATCGAGTGGCCGGACGGTGCTCGTGGCCAACCGCTCGCTATCGAAGGTTTCATCGCGCGCGCCGTAGTGTTCAAGGCCGGCAGCAATCCTGCGCTCGCCGGCGACTTCGTGCGCTTTCTCGTCCAGGGGGGCTGGCTCGCCCATTGGCTTTCCTTCGCGGGCGATCGCCTGCTGCCGCCGATGCGCAAGCTCGTCGAACAGCCGTTCTGGCTCAACCCTGAGGATCCGCACCGCATACGCGCGGCCGTGCAGATCCTGACTTTGCCCCACTACGATCCAACTGCGGGAGTTCGGGACAAAGAACGGACATCGCCGCGGATCTTCGAGGAGAATGTCTGGGGCAAGGCCGTGCATCGCGTGGTCACCGACGGCATCAGCCCCGAGCAGGCGGTCGACGAGGCGATCGCCCGGATCAAGCAGATCCTGGCGGAGTGACGATCATGCAGCCGCTGATCCCGGTTCTTCTCGCTTCGTTATGGATTGCGGCGCCACTCGGCGCGCGCGCCGCCGACCTCGTGGTTTGGTGGGAAAAAGGCTTCTATCCCCAGGAGGCCGCGGCGGTCCGTGAGATCATCACCGCCTTCGAACAGAAGACCGGGACGCAGGTCGAGCTCGACCAGCCATTGCAAATCGACATCGAGGCCAAGGCCCTGGCCGCGGTTTCGGCTGGGCAGCCGCCCGATTTCCTGTTCGGCACGGATACGAATTTTTCCTACGGCCAGTGGGCCTACGAGGACCGACTCGTCGATCTCTCAGAGGTAATCGAGCCGTATGCAAGCCTGTTCGACCCGGACGCGCTCGGCTACGCCACTCTGCTCAACGCGACTACCGGCCGCCGTGCTCTCTACGCGCTGCCGATTGGGCTCGCGACCCACCACGTTCACGTCTGGCGCAACCTGCTGGAGCGGGTCGGGTTGACCCTCGACGATATTCCTAGGCAGTGGGAGGCGTTTTGGTCGTTTTGGTGCGACGAGGTCCAGCCGGCGGTACGCAAGGCCACCGGCCGCGACGATGTCCACGGCGTGGGTCTGGCAATGCCGGTCACGGGGGACACCAGGATCGGATTAGAACAGTTCATGCAGGCCTACGAGGCCAACTACGTGACCCGCGAGGGCAAGCTGGTCATCGACGACCCCGAGATCAGACGTAGGCTGATCAAAGCCATGGACGCCTACACCGCCATCTACCGCAGGGGCTGCACCCCGCCCGAGGCGGTCGGGTGGGATAACCGGGGGAACAACCAAGCGTTCCTGGCACGGTCGATCGTCATGACCGTGAACGCCACGCTCTCGATCCCGAACGCGCTGAAAGCCGAGCGCCCGGAAGACTACTACAAGAACGCAGTGACCATCGCATGGCCGGATGGTGTCGATGGCCAGCCGCTCGCTATCTGGACCACAATCTATGCGGCCGCGGCTTTCAAGGCCGGTGGGCACGATCCCCTGGCCAAGGAGTTCGTGCGCTTTCTCGTCGGCGAGGGCTGGCTCGCCCACTATCTCAACTTCTCCGGCGAGCGCTTCCTGTCGCCGATGCCGAAGCTGCTCGAGCAGCCCTTCTGGCTCGATCCGAGCGACCCGCACCGCATGGCCGCGGTGATGCAATTCGTGAGCCACCGGCGTGCCTACAACTATGCGGTGGTTTCTGGTGACCCGAGATTCTTGCTCGTGGATCGGGAGAACGTGTGGGGCAACGCCGTGCATCGCGTCGTCGCCGACGGCATCAGCCCCGAGCAGGCAGTCGACGAGGCGATCGCGCGGATCAAGCAGATCCTGAGCGAGTAGCTAGGGCAATAGCAAGTCGGCTGCGAGTACGCGAGCAGCAGCATCCGATCAGCTCTCGGCTATTCTCTGCCGTTCAGGACCTAGCCTGATCTGGCCGAGGACTCCGACTTAGATCGGGGCTTTTTCGCCTGAGAATCCGTTGGTCACGGAAAAGACACTTTTCTGGCGGACATCTTGCTGCCCATAGCGCGGAGTTCCGCGTGCGCGATCGGCATGGGCCTCGCCGGGTCGTCGGATCGAGGGGACCCGGCCGAGCGGGGGCGGCGATGCAGCCTTACGATTTGATCGTGATCGGTAGCGGTCCCGCCGGCCGCCGCGCCGCGGTCCAGGCGGCCAAATTCGAGAAATCGGTGCTGGTGATCGACAAGGGGCGCCGGCTCGGCGGCGTGTCGGTGCACACCGGCACGATCCCGAGCAAGACGCTGCGGGAGACCGTGCTCAACCTGTCCGGCTGGCGCGAGCGCGGCTTCTACGGGCGGGCCTATCGGGTCAAGGCCGAGATCACCGCGGACGACCTGCGCCAGCGCCTGCAGATGACGCTCCAGCATGAGGTCGAGGTGCTCGAGCACCAGTTCGCCCGCAACCGGGTGCCGACGATCCGCGGCGAGGCCCGATTCCTCGATCCGCACCGGGTCGAGGTCACGGACGAGAGCGGCGAGCGCAAGCTGTTCGAGGCCGAGCGCTTCGTGATCGCGGTCGGCACGCGGCCGTTCCGGCCCGACTACATGCCGTTCGACGGCCTGCGGGTGCTGGACAGCGACGAGATCATCGACCTCAAGTTCATGCCCAAGAGCTTAGCCGTGATCGGGGCCGGCGTGATCGGGGTCGAGTACGCCAGCATCTTCAACGCGCTGGATGTGCAGGTTACGCTGATCGAGCCGCGCGCGACGATGCTCGACTTCCTCGACCAGGAACTGGTCGCGGCATTCGTCCACGACCTGCGCGACCGCGGGCTCGCGGTCCGGCTCGGCTGCAAGGCCGGCCGGATCGAGCGGGCCGAGGGTGGCTGCACGATCCATCTCGACGGCGGCCGCGTCGTCCACGCCGATGCCGTGCTGTTCGCGGCCGGGCGGATGGGCGCGACCGACCACCTCGGGCTCGACGCGGTCGGCCTCGAGGCAGACCATCGCGGCCGGCTCGAGGTCGATCCGAAGACGTTCAGGACCAAGGTCGGGCACATCTTCGCCGCGGGCGACGTGATCGGTTTTCCCAGTCTCGCCTCGACCTCGATGGAGCAGGGCCGGATCGCCACCTGCCACGCGTTCGAGCGGGATGCGCAGGCGCCGCCGATCTTCTTCCCCTACGGCATCTACGCGGTGCCCGAGATGTCGACCGTCGGCATGACCGAGGAGCAGGTGCGCGCCGAGGGCATCGGCTACGAGTGCGGCATCGCCAGGTTCCGCGAGACCTCGCGCGGCCACATCATGGGCGTGCACGGCGGCATGATGAAGATGCTGTTCGCGATCGAGAGCCGGCGCCTGCTCGGGGTCCACATCGTCGGCGAAGGTGCGACCGAGCTGATCCACATCGGCCAGGCGGTGCTCAACCTCGGCGGCACGCTGCAGTATTTCGTCGAGAACACGTTCAACTATCCGACCTTGGCCGAGGCTTACAAGATCGCGGCGCTGGACGCCTGGAATCGGATGCCGGCGCACGCCGCCTGAGCGCGGCCTCAGCCGAGGAAGGGGCGCAGCGCGGCCAGGAACTCGTCCGGCCGCTCGGCGTGGACCTGATGGCCGGTGCCGGCGATGGTCGCGTGCTCGGCCTGGGGGAACAGCTGCCTGATCAGCGGCCGATGCTCGGGGCGGACGTAGGGCGAGCGGCCGCCGGCGATGAACAGCGTCGGGCCGGGGTAGGCAAGGCCCGTGCTGTTCGGAAAACCCATCAGCTCGGGCAGGCTCGCGGCGATCGCCTCGAGATTGGCGCGCCAGGCGTAGCCCTGCTCGGTGCGCACCAGGTTCTGGAGCAGGAACGCGCGCATCGAGGGGTCCTGAATGGTCCTGGCGAGCTCGGTTTCGACCTCGGGACGGCGGGTGACGGCCGCGAGGTCGACCGCGCGCATCGCATCGAGGTAGGGGCGCAGGCTGTGGCGGTAGAGGACCGGCGCGACGTCGACCACGACCAGGCGCGCCGCCAGCTCTGGCCGGGTCAGCGCGAGGCGCATCGCGACCTTGCCGCCCAGGCTGTGGCCGACCAGCAGCGCCGGGGCGAGGCCTTGAGCTTCGATCAGGGCCGCGACGTCGCCTGCCATCTCGTCGAAGCTCATGGTCTCTGCCCAGGGCGAGCGGCCGTGGTTGCGCAGGTCGGGGACCAGCACGCGATGGGTCTCGGCAAGACGCCTGGCGATGCTCGTCCAGTTGCGCGCCGAGCCCAGCAGGCCGTGCAGGATCACGAGCGGCGGGCCGGCCGCGCCGAACCGGTCGGCGGCGAGCTCGAGGCTCATCAGGGGCCCAGCCGCTCGAAAAACGCCCTGATCGCAGACGCGGCTGCAGCGGGCGTCTCGTAGTGGACGAAATGGCCGGCGTCCTCGGCGATCGTTATTTCCGGGCTCTCGAAGAACTCGCCCAGGCGGTCGATCCATTCCGCCTTCAGGACCGGGTCGTGGCGGCCCCACATGATCCGGGTCGGCAGCGCGATCTTGGGCAGCGCCGGCACGTCCTCGCGGATCACGGCGGCGCGCGCCTCGGCCACGCTCGCGTACCAGTCGAAGCCGCCCTGCAGATTGCCGGGCCGCATGAAGTTGTCGACCCAGGCCTCGAGGTCGGCATCGAAGGCGTGCGGGTCGTGCGCCCAATGGCGGAGGAAATGGCCGATGTAGGTCCGGCAGGCCGCGCGCGAGCTGCCGACCAGCGTGGCCGCCCAGGGCTGCTGGTGGAACGACTGGTACCAGATCTCGATCAGGTGCGCGACCGCGGCCCAGCGGCGGCCGATCCCGGGGTAGGGGCAGTTGAAGAAAAAGAGGCCGGTCAGGCGCTCGGGCGCCGCGCGCGCGAGCGCCTGGGCGACGTAGGCGCCGACATCGTGGGCGACCAGGCCCACGCGCCGGATCTCGAGCTGATCGAGCAGGGCCAGCAGGTCGGCCGCGTGGACCTCGGGCCCGGCGTCCCGGGACGGCCCTGGGCTGGGCTTGTCGGTCGCGCCGAAGCCGCGCAGATCCGGCGCCAGCAGCTGGAACCGGTCCTGAAGCCTTGCCATGCAACGGGCCCAGGTCAGCCAGAACTCCGGCCAGCCATGCAGCAGGAGCAGCGGCCGGCCGCGACCGGTCCGCGCCAGGTGGACCGTGATGCCATTGGCCGGCAGCCGCAGCGATTCGAAGCCGTGGCCGGTCGGATCGAGTGTGGCGGTCATCGCGTTACTCACTTTTCTTTGCGTGTTTCAGTCTGGGCTTTGCCTGCCTCAGTCTGGCCGGCCGGCGCGCGGCGTCAACCGCCCGGGCGCCCGGATCGGGCTTTTCGGGCGCGTGTGCCTGGGCTAGGGTCGACGCCGAGCTGGGTAGCGATCGTCCATCGAACGACCAATGGGAGACCACCGATGCGCAGCACGATCATCGCGGCCGCTTCGACGGTCGTTCTCGGCGGCACGCTCGCGACCGCGCAGGCGGCCACGATCTCGATCTCCTGCGGTGCCGTCGGCCTGGAGCTGCAGCTCTGCCAGGAAGGCGCCAACGCCTGGGCCCAGGCGAGCGGCCATCAGGTCAACGTGATCTCGACCCCGAATTCCGCGACCGAGCGCCTGGCGCTCTACCAGCAGATGCTGGCGGCCAATTCGGCCGACGTCGACGTCTACCAGATCGACGTGATCTGGCCCGGCACCCTGGCCAATCACCTGATCGATCTCTCGGAGCATATCGACCAGGCCGAGGTCGACCAGCACTTTCCGGCGATCGTCGAGAACAACACGGTCGACGACGCGCTGGTGGCGATGCCGTGGTTCACCGATGCCGGCGTCCTCTACTACCGCAAGGATCTGCTCGAGAAGTACGGCAAGCAGCCGCCGGCGACCTGGCAGGAGCTGACCGAGACCGCGAAAGAGATCCAGGACGGCGAGCGCGACGCCGGCAACGACAAGATGCTGGGCTTCGTGTTCCAGGCCAAGGCCTACGAGGGCCTGACCTGCAACGCGCTGGAGTGGGTCGACAGCTTCGGCGGCGGCACGATCGTCGACGAGGAAGGCGCGATCACGATCAACAATCCCGAGGCCGCCCAGGCCCTCGATCTGGCGGCCGGCTGGATCGGCGCGATCGCGCCCGAGGGCGTCCTGAACTACGCCGAGGAGGAATTGCGCGGCGTGTTCCAGTCGGGCAACGCGGTGTTCATGCGCAACTGGCCCTACGCCTGGGCGCTCGGCAACGCCGACGACAGCGCGGTCAAGGGCAAGATCGGGGTCGCGGTGCTGCCGATGGGCGGCGACGGCGGCAAGCACTCGGCCGCGCTCGGCGGCTGGCAGCTGGCGGTCTCCAAATACTCGGCCAACGCCGAGATCGCCGCCGATCTGGTCAAGTACCTGACCAGCGCCGACGAGCAGAAGCGGCGCGCGGTCAAGGGCTCCTACAATCCGACCATCGCCAAGCTCTACGAGGATCCCGAGGTGCTCGCGGCCAACCCGTTCTTTGGCGAGCTGTACGAGACCTTCACCAGCGCGGTGGCGCGGCCGTCGCGGGTCAGCGGCGCCAAGTACAACCAGCTGAGCTCGGAATTCTTCAACGCCGCCCACGACGTGCTGAGCGGCAAGTCCGACGGCGCGACCAGCCTCGCTGCGCTCGAGGGCAGGCTCGACCGGCTCTCGCGCGGCGGCCGCTGGTAAGGCCGGCCGGCTGCGGCCGGACGTCCCCGGGCGGCGCGGCGCCGCCCGGGTGCGCGCATCGAGGAGACGCCGATGAGCACCGCCGCCGTCGCCGCCAAGGGGCTGGCTGCGCCGCCGCCGGCCAAGGCCTCGCGGCTGACGCGCGAGCGGGTGCGCTCGGCTTGGCTGTTCATGGCGCCGATGCTCGTGGTGCTCGCGCTGGTCGCGGGCTGGCCGCTCGCCAGGACGATCTGGTTCGGCTTCACGGACGCCAACCTGTCCGACCTCGACGCGGCCGAGTTCGTGGGCCTGGTCAACTATCTCTACCTGCTCCAGGACCCGGACTGGTGGAACGCGGTCTGGAACACGGCGGTGTTCGCGGCGGTCTCGGTGACGATCGAGACCGTGCTCGGGATGGCGATCGCGCTCGCGCTCAACGCCCATTTCGGCGGTCGCGGCCTGCTGCGCGCCGCGGTCCTGATCCCGTGGGCGATCCCAACCGTGGTCTCGGCCCAGATGTGGGGCTGGATGTTCCATGACGTGTTCGGCGTGATCAACGCGCTCTTGAAGCTCGCCGGCCTGATCGACCAGCCGATCGCCTGGACCGCCTCGCCCTCGACCGCGCTGATCGCGGTGATCATGGTCGACGTCTGGAAGACGACGCCGTTCATGGCGCTCCTCCTGCTCGCCGGGCTGCAGATGCTGCCGCAGGAATGCTACGAGAGCGCGAGGGTCGATGGCGTCCACCCGGTCAAGGTGTTCTTCAAGATCACGCTGCCGCTGGTCAAGCCGGCGCTGATGGTCGCGGTGATCTTCCGGGTGCTGGATGCGCTGCGGATCTTCGACTTGATTTACGTGATGTCCGGCAACAATCGCGACACGATGTCGATGTCGGTCTATGCCCGTCAGCAGCTGGTCGATTTTCAGGATGTCGGCTACGGCTCGGCGGCCGCGACCATGCTGTTCCTGATCATCGCCTTGTTCACGGTGATCTATCTGACGCTCGGCCGGGTCGGCCGCGAGGATTGAGCGGGGGGGGCGCGGCCATGCACCGCAGGCTGAAGAAGCTGCTCGGCCGGCTCGCGTTTTACCTCTTCCTGCTCGCGATCATCCTGTACACGGTGTTCCCGTTCTACTGGGCGATCGTGTCCTCGCTCAAGGCGGGCTCGGATCTGTTCAAGGTCGATTTCTGGCCGGGAAACCCGGCCTGGGACAACTACGTCGCGGTGTTCCGCGAGCAGCCGTTCGGGCGCAACATCCTGAACTCGATCTTCGTCGCGGTCTCGACCGTTCTTCTGTCACTTTCGCTGGCGGTCGCGGCCGCCTATGCGCTCGGCCGGATCCAGTTCCGCGGCCGCACGACGCTGCTGATCGTCGTGCTCGGGGTCTCGATGTTCCCGCAGATCGCGGTGCTCTCGGGCATGTTCGAGCTGATCCGCTGGCTAGGCCTCTACAACAGCCTCTCGGCGCTGACGCTCTCGTACATGATCTTCACCCTCCCGTTCACGGTCTGGGTGCTGACGACCTTCATGCGGGAACTGCCCAAGGAACTGGAGGAGGCGGCGATCGTCGATGGCGCCAAGCCCTACACGATCGTGACCAAAGTGTTCATGCCGCTGATGGGCCCGGCCCTCGCGACCACGGGCCTGCTCGCGTTCATCGCCGCCTGGAACGAGTTCCTGTTCGCGCTGACCTTCACGCTGTCCTCCGAGCAGCGGACCGTCCCGGTCGCGATCGCGCTGATCTCCGGCGCCTCCTCCTATGAGCTGCCCTGGGGCAACATCATGGCGGCCTCGGTGATCGTGACCGTGCCGCTGATCATCCTGGTCCTGATCTTCCAACGCCGGATCGTCTCCGGCCTGACCGCGGGCGCGGTCAAGGGGTGAGGCACCAGACAATCAAGCCGACGGCTTCCGGACAAGTACGGATGGTTATTCAGCGCTCTGAAGTCTTTCGAACGCGTTGTAGAGAATGCTGCTGCGAAAGGGCCTCTAGAGATAAATAGGGCTTATTGGGAAGATTTTGCTCGAAGTTGCGAAGCTTACGCTATTATGACCTTCTGGCGTGCTGAGGATCTACTCAATGTTTGACACAAGTCTCTCAATCAACAGGACTTGCTTGTTCATCGATCTTAGCAAGATCCATGTTGGAATTAGCGGTTGCTCTTATTATTAACTCCAATACCGTAAAGCAAAATCTCCACAGCCTGCCTGACAAGGCGATTTTTAAGTCGTATGTTGTTCCAGGATGGTCCGAACTAGAAGAAAAAATCGTGAAGGTTATTTTCGGCAGTCGCATAGCCGATACTAATCCGATATACAAGCAAACGAATATACTTACGCACCTCCAGAGGATAGCCAAGAATCCAGCCGCAAACCCAGTTAACATCCGTATATGAATATCTATGTGATGTAGCTCATCCTAATGTGATGGGCAATGCTTTGTATTGGTCTCACATTGAATCCCGACGAGCAGACGGACGCGAGCTGAGGGTTATTGGAAAGAATCTGGGCATTTCGGGAGCGGCAAGCGCCCCCGTAGTCGAGAAGGTCGTGTGGGCATTCGCCTGGGGTAGCGCGTACGTGGCTAATGCCTTCGGCATTATGAGAGAGGGAATCGGAGGCTTGCTCGGAAAGCTCAAAAATTAACTCTACTCGTTCGCGATAGCGGGCCGCTCGAGTCCTGGTCATTGCATTTCCTCGGCCGTTACACCTCGCTTTGCGGAGTGGCGCCGGAGACTCGGCGCGGAGGAGCAGGCGCCGAAAACCAGCGCCAAGAACCCAGTCATCCGTCGGAATATGCCTGAGAACGACATCTACCGTCGTATGATTAAACTCCGCCGGCCTTCTCAAGCCTCGACCGGCGCGGTGGCGCCGGGGGCCTTGGCTCCAAGGAGCAGGCCGGCCAATTCAATATCCTCATCGATTCCCGGCCAGTGAATGCCGAAGCGGCCGATCTCGAAGTTCGCACGCTGTTCGGGCGTCGCATGCAGCAGACGCGGATACCACCAGAGTGGTACCGCGACCGTTCGCCCATCAGTTAATCCAACGATGAGATCCCGGTCCGTGCATCTGACCGAAGCGATCAGGTCGGGTCGCTCAAGGTCGGAAGTGGTCATGCCAGGGCTTCAAGAACTCTGACTGTTGCTCGCGGACCTTCCGCAGGATCGAATTGACCTCGCGGCTCCTGAGATCGATCGCAGATGCCACGGCCACCGGGTCCAACCAAATCTTGGCTTCGGCTGGCCCCTTTTTGATATGCACGTGGGGCGGCTCGCCGCGATCGCCGCTCCAGAAGAAGAACCGGTATCCGTGCCATCGAAGCAGAGTCGGCATTCAGCGATGACATAATCTACGCCACCCGCCGAATGCAAGTTTCCGCCTCACGGCAGCCAGTCGCCGGTGATCTGATCGAAGGCATAGGGGCAGGCCGCGGGCAGCGCGTCGGCGGCCGCGGCTTCGCCGTGGTCGCGCAGCGCGCCCTCGGCCAGGGCGCGGGCGTCGGCGTACAGCTCGGCGAGCTCGCTCAGGGCCTCGCGCCGGATCGAGGCCTTGAGCCCGTCGCGCAGCCTGATTCGCTGCGTGCGGACCGTGGCGCGCCAGGCGGAGCGCGGCTCCTTCGCAGGCGAGTGCTGGAGCTTCAGCAGGTGTTCCATGATCGTGCGCATGCGTTTGCGCACCGAGCGTTTCAGCGCGTCGCCCAAGTCGTCGACCTCCTTGATCAGGTGGTCCAGGTCGAGCTCGGCGTAGCGGCCGGCGCGCAGCAGATCGGCCTGGGCCTTCGACCAGGCGTAGAAGTCCTGCTCGTAGAGCGCTTTGGGCGGCGATTTGATCCTGGTAGCCATCAAGGGGGTCCTCATCTGCCCGACGCGGGCGAGACTAGCACAGCCCGACCTCGATCACCCAGCGCCGCGGCGGCATAGCCAGGGGGCCGAGGCTGCTTTACCTGGGTGCGCGAAGGGTAGACAATCGGCCGGCGGGGGACCGGCGGGAGAGCGACGATGGCCGAGATCACGATGCGCGAGATCCGCAAGTCGTTCGGGACCGCGCACGTCATCAAGGGCGTGACCCTCGATATCGGCGATCGGGAGTTCGTGGTCTTCGTCGGGCCGTCCGGCTGCGGTAAGTCGACCCTCTTGCGCCTGGTCGCCGGGCTCGAGGACATCACTTCGGGTCGGATGATGTTCGACGGCGAGGAGGTCAACGACCTGCCGCCGGCCGAGCGCGGCATCGCGATGGTGTTCCAGTCCTACGCGCTCTACCCGCACATGAGCGTCTACCAGAACATGGCCTTCGGGCTCAAGCTCGCCAAGTTCGACCAGGAAGGCGTCGACGGGCGCGTGCGCAACGCCGCCCGCATCCTGCAGATCGAGCACCTGCTCGAGCGCAAGCCCAAGCAGCTCTCGGGCGGCCAGCGCCAGCGGGTTGCGATCGGCCGGGCGATCGTCCGCGAGCCGCGGGTGTTCCTGTTCGACGAGCCGCTCTCCAACCTCGATGCGGCGCTCAGGGTCCAGATGCGGATCGAGATCGCCAAGCTGCACCACGCGCTCAACGCGACGATGATCTACGTCACCCACGACCAGGTCGAGGCGATGACCTTGGCCGACCGGATCGTGGTGCTGAACGCTGGCGTGGTCGAGCAGTTCGGCTCGCCGCTCGAGCTCTACCACCACCCGCAGAACCTGTTCGTCGCCGGCTTCATCGGCTCGCCGCGGATGAATTTCCTGGACGGCGTCGTGGCCAGCGCCGCCGGCAATGCGATCACGGTCGATCTCGGCGATGGCACCCAGGTCGTGGCGCCGGTTGCCGCCAACGGCACCCAGCCGGGCGAGAAGGTCACGCTCGGGCTCCGGCCCGAGCACCTGGTCGAGGGCGGCGGCGGCGATGCCGAGCTGAGCGGCCGGGTGGTCGCGGTCGAGCATCTGGGCGGCGAGACCTACGTCTACCTCGAGCGCGGCGACGAGCTGCCGATGATCGTCAAGTCGGCCGGCGATTCGCGGACCCGGGTCGACGACGTGCTGCCGGTCGGCGTGCCGGCCGACGCCTGCTATCTGTTCGACAGCGAGGGCCAGGCCTTCAGGCGCGCCTCCGGCTAGTCCGCCGGTCCGGCGGCCGGCGATCAGAGCCCGAAGATCGAGGCGAGGCCCGCGCGCTGGCCCAAGCCCGCCATGGCGGCATCGGCCGGCGCCCGCTCGCGCGCGGCACCGAGCTCGGCGGCGGCGCGCAGCACGTGCGGCAACAGCTCGACATCGCCGACCGAGTTCAGAAAGATGCCCGGGCGCGCCAGCACCCAGCCGACCGCGAGCCGGATGTCGGCCGGGTCCGCGAGCGGCTGATACCAGGTGCTGTGGTTGCGCGCCGCACCCGCCGCCCACGGCCCGCGGGCCAACGATTTGATGGTCTGGACCGCGACGTTCCGGCGCTGGCAAAGGGCAAGCGTCGCCTCGAAGTCGGCGGCGTAGGTCTCGTGGTGGGCGCAATGCCAGTTCCAGGGCAGCAGCACCGAATTGAAGTCGAAGCGCTCGAGCGCGCGGCGGTGCATCGCGGCCACCGTCCAGCCGTGGCCGGTGATGCCGATCGAGCGGATCAGGCCCGCCTCCCGCGCCTCGCGCGCGGCATCGAGCGCGCCGCCGGGGGATAGCGCCTGCTGCCATTCGTCAGGGTGGGTCAGCGCGTGCAGCTGGAGCAGATCGATCCGGTCGGTGAGCAGCCGCTCGAGCGAACGGGCGATCTCGGCCTTGGCGCCAGCGTAGTCGCGCCGCCGCGTCTTGGTCGCGAGGAAGAAGTCGTCGCGGTGGCGATCCATCCAGGGCCCGATCCGGAGCTCGGCATCGCCGTAGGAGGGCGCGGTGTCGATGTGGTTGACGCCGTGCTCGAGCAGCAGGTCGAGCACGCGGTCGGCGGTGCTCTGATCGACCCGGCCGAGCGCTGCGGCGCCGAAGATCACGGCAGTGCTCATGTGCCCGGTGCGCCCGAAGGGCCGCTGCTCGATCGCCATCGCTGGTCTCCCGTCCCGGCGGTTGCTCGCTGCCTTCCTAGCACCGCCCGCGGCCCGCGCGCACCCGCTTCGTTGGGCCGATCGCGTGAAAGAGTTGATTGCCCGGCCCGCTGGCGCCAGCTTGGTTGCGCAGCGCGGCCAAGGCGGCGGGACCAGCGCGGCGAGCGTGGGGAAAAACGGTGCGCATCAAGGACATGAGCTGGCGGCAGGTCGAGGCCTACCTCGAGCGCGACGATCGGGCGGCGCTGCCGCTCGGCAGCACCGAGCAGCACGCGGGGCTCAGCCTCTCGGTCGACAGCATCCTGTCCGAGAAGGTCGCGGCGGATGCCGCGGAGCCGCTCGGGATTCCGGTTTTTCCGGTCGTCAACTACGGGCTTACCCCATATTTCCTGGCGTTCCCGGGCACGGTGAGCCTCAGGGTCGAGACCTACGCCCGGCTGATGCGGGACGTGCTCGACAGCCTGGCGCGCACCGGCTTCAAGCGGCTCCTGATCGTCAACGGCCACGGCGGCAACCAGCCGGCCCAGGCGGTGGCGATCGAGTGGATGGCCGAGCACCCGGAGGTCCGGGTCAAGTTCCACAACTGGTGGAACGCGCCCAGGACCTTCGCCAAGGTCGAGGCGCTCGATCCGGTCGCCTCGCACGCGTCCTGGATGGAGAATTTTCCGTGGACGCGCCTTCCCGGCGCCGAGCCGCCGCTCGAGCAGAAGCCGATGATCGATTTCGCCCGGATGCGGCTTTTGGACCCGGAGCGGCTGCGCGCCTATCTGGGCGATGGCAACTTCGGCGGCTACTACCAGCGCCCCGACGACGACATGCTGGCGCTTTGGCAGGTCGCGGTCGAGGAGACGCGCGAGCTTCTGCAAGGGCCCTGGGAGTGAGCGCGGCGGTCCTGGTGTGGGGGGCTGGGGCGATCGGCGGCACGATCGGGGCCGCCCTGCTGCGTGCCGGGCACGAGGTCCTGCTGGTCGATCGGGCAGCCGAGCACGTGGCCGCGATCAATCGCTCGGGCCTGACGATCACCGGCCCGATCGCGGCCTACTCGGTGCCGGCCCGCGCCGCGACTCCCGAGCAGGTCGAGGGCGCGTTCGAGACCGTGCTGCTCTGCGTCAAGGGCCAGGACACGCGCGGCGGCGACCGAAGCGCTGCTGCCCCATCTGGCACCCGCGGGCGCGGTCGTCTCGGTCCAGAACGGGTTGAACGAGCGCATCATCGCCGGGATCGTCGGCGCCGAGCGGACGATCGGCTGCTTCGTCAACTTCGGCGCCGACTACGAAGGCCCGGGCGCCGTCATGTACGGCGGCCGCGGCGCGGTCGTGGTCGGCGAGGTCGACGGCGCCCGGACGCCGCGGACCCAGCGCATCCACGCGCTGCTCCAACGTTTCGATGCCGAGGCCGTGCTGACCGACAACATCTGGGGCTATCTCTGGAGCAAGCTGATCTACGGCGCGCTGCTGTTCGCGACCGCGCTGACCGACGCCGCGATCGCGGATGTGCTGGAGGTGCGGCGCTACCGGCCGGTGCTCGCGGCGCTCGGGCGCGAGGTCGCGGCCGTGGCGGCGGCCGAGCGGGTCCGGCTCGAGCCGTTCGACGGCTTTGCGCCGCACGCATTCACTGCGGAGGTCGCGCCCTCGGCGCTCGAGCGCACGTTCGCCGACATGGTCGCCTTCAACCGCCGCTCGGCCAAGAGCCACAGCGGCATCTGGCGCGATCTGGCGGTGCGCCGGCGGCGGACCGAGGTCGACGCGTTCCTGGCGCCGATCGTCGAGATCGCCCGGCTGCATGGACTGGAGGCGCCGCTCACGGCCCGGCTGGTCGGGCTGATCCACGACCTCGAGCAGGGGCGGCGGCGGCAGGGCTGGGCGACGCTCGACCTGCTGGCTGCGGCAGCACCTTAGTCGGGGAAAAGAGTCAGCGCTTGGGCGGGTGCGCGCGGATCGCCCGCTCGTCGACCTCGACGCCCCAGCCCGGCGCATCGGTCAGGACCAGATGGCCGGCCTCGATCGTCGGCGGGCTCACGATCTCGTCCTTCCAGGGCACGTCGTCGATGTCGATCTCCATGATCCGGAAGTTCGGGATCGCGGCGCAAAAGTGCGCGCTCATCATCGTCGACAGATGGCCGTAGAAATTGTGCGGCGCGCAGTTGACCTCGTAGGACTTGGCCATCGCCGCGATCTTGACGCTCTCCAGGATGCCATTCCAGGGCACGTCGACGATCGCGACGTCGACCGCGCCGGCGTCGAGGAACGGCCGGAACTGCCGGCGGCCGAACAGCGATTCGCAGGACGCGATCGGCGTGCCCGCCTGGCGGCGGATCAGCGCGAGGGCCGCCGGGTCGTAGCTGTCGATCTCCAGCCACATCAGCTTGTACGGGAAAATCGCTTTTGCAACCTGCAGATAACCTTCGGTCTTGAAGTTGAAGTTGAGGTCGAGCAGCAGGTCGACCGCGGGCCCGGCGCCGTCCCGGAACGCCGCCATCTGGCGCTCGATGATGCCGAGCAGGCGCTGGTCGACGTTGAGCTCGGGCCAGCCGTCGTTGCGGGCGAAGCCCGGCTGGTGCATGTAGGGCGCGCCCTGGTCGAAGCAGAAGATGTTGGTCTTGAGCGCGCTGAAGCCGCGCTCGCGGACCTCCTGGCCGAGCGCCCGGACGTCGTCGAGCGAGCGCAGCGGCCCGGTGCCCATCGTCGCGGAGTGGTCGAGCCGGTAGGAGCCGCAGTGCGACCAGTAGAGCCGCAGCCGGTCGCGGATCGGGCCGTTGAGCAGTTCGGCGACCGGCACGCCGAGCGCGCGCGCCTTGAGGTCGACCAGCGCGTTCTCGAGCGCGGCGATCGCCTGCTGGGCGAGCCCGCCTGGGGCCTGGCGGGTGATCGCGTGGAGTAGTGCCGTGATCCGCTCGACCGGGCGCGGGTCGAGCCCGATCAGCCGCTCGGCGAGCTTCTGGATGACCGCGGTCAGGCCGCGGCTGCCGTAGCTCTCGTTGTATTCCGACCAGCCGACGGCGCCGTCGTCGGCGATGATCTTGAGGAACGACCAGACGCGCCAGCCGGCATCGCAGTGCAGGTCCTCGATCCGCGCGATCCGCATGCGGCTCCTCCCCGAAGCTCGATTGAGCCTCGGATCAGATCACCTCGGGCGGCGCTTGGCAACGCTCGGGCGTGGCCCCTCAGTCGGCGGCGAAGCAGTAGAACAGGCCGTCGCCGCCGGTGCCGCGCAGCGCTTCCTGGCTGCAGCCGCCGCGCGAGGGGTGCGAGCTGTTCCAGGATTTCGATGGCGCATCGTCGCGCAGGCCCTGGCGGTCGTGATGGCCGACCATCGCCGCACCCTCGGCGCCGCCTTGGGTCCAGTTGCCGCAGGTCCGGTCCTCGCCGGCGGCGAACGCGGTGCCGTCCGGCTGCGAGCCGGTCAGGATGTCGTGCTGGTTGGGCTGATCGCCGCGGCCGTTGATCGACCTCGCCCCGCTCGGACAGCGCGCTCGCCTTGTCGAGCATGTTGTCGCCGTGCAGCTGGTCGAGATCGCTCGCGACCACCGTGCCCTTGGCGTTCTGCCAGGGGCCGGCGCCGATCCGGTCGCGCGCGTTGACCGCGGGCGCGCCGGCGGCCTCCTGCGTGCTGAGATAGGCGCGCCAGGTCCGGCCGCCGGCGCCGGCCGCCTCGGCCAGCTGCTGGCAATGCCGGTCGGCGCCCTCGAGACCGCCCAGATTGGCGCCCTTGCCCGGCCCGGCGCTGGTCAGGAAGAAGGTCATGTCGCTCGACTGCGCCCGCACGCCGGCGGGCACGCCCGCGAGCAGCGCGAGTGCCGGCAAAAGCATCGCCCGTCGGAGTGGCTGGTTCACGTCGGTCCTCCCATTCTGGTTCGGCGGCAATCAAGAGGATGACACGCCCCGCGCGCGATTATTCCCGCTCGAGCAATGCGAGCAGCCAGGCGAGCGCGAACAGGCCGGCCGCGAGCGCGCCGTAGACGCGCTGGGCGCGCGCACCCTGCGGCACCCGCTCGCCGAGATGCGCGAGTGCCAGCCCGAGCGCGACGCCGACCGCAAAGCCCGCGACGTGGGCGGTGACCGCGGTCCGCTCGCCGCCGAAGCCCAGGAACGCGAGCAGCATGATCCCGGCGCCGATCGGCGCCCAGCGGCGGAGCCCGCCGCGCCAGGGGATGATCTGCGAGCGCCGGGCATGGCCCGAGAGGATGCCGAGCGCCCCGAACAGCGCGGTCGAGGCGCCGATCGCGGTCCGGCCGCCCTGGTGGACCAGCGCATCGAGCGCGTTGCCGATCGCACCGGCTACGAGGATCGCGAGCCAGGCGAGCCCGGAGCCGAGCAATTCTGCGACCAGCAGGCTCACGACCACGCCGAAGGCGAGGTTGCTCATCAGGTGGCCGAACTCGGCGTGCAGCCCGAGCGCGGTGATCGTCCGCCACCACTCGCCATCCAAGATGCGGCCGGCGCTCGCAGCGCCGGCGGCGAGCCAGTCGATCGACCATGCCTGCCGGCGCAGCGCGGCGAACAGGAACAGCAGGACCGCGGCATAGACCAGTGCTGCTTCGGCCCGGCGCAGCGCCGTCCGGGCCGGGGAGCGCGGCCGGCGCAGACCACTGTTCTCGCGCTCGTAGGCGGCAAGCTCGAGGCGGGCGCGCCAGGCGTGCGGCGTGTGAACGCAAAGCCGGACTGCGCCGGCCTCGACGAGCAGATGGGCCTCGATCCCGACCGCCGCGAGCACCAGCGCCTGCTGCTCGGCGTCGGCCAGCGCGCCGAACCGGCCGACCTCGACCAGGTCCTGCATCCGTTCAGCCAGCAGGGCGGCGGAGCATCGGGGCGGGGCGCCGCGTCCGGCTCCGGGAAAAGTGACGATCAGCCGGGTGCGTGGCCTTCGACCAGCACGACCCGGCTGCGGGCGGCGCGCTGGCGGATGCCGATGATCGCCTGGTAGTCGGCCGAGCCGTAGAAGCGCTTGGCGGCGGCGAGGTCGGCGAACTCGATGACCACGATCCGGGCCGGCGCCTGCTCGCCCTCCAAAAGCTCGGCGGTGCCGCCGCGAACGATGAACCGGCCGCCGTAGCGCCCGATCACGCCGGGGGTCTGGGCGCGGTAGGTGTCGTAGGTCTCAGGATCGGTCACCTCGACCTCGGCGATGATGTAGGCGGCCATCGGCGTCCTCCCGGCGACATTTGGGAATGGCAGCATGGCGTCCCGGCGGCGGCGCCGCAAGCGCCCGCGCTCAGTCGAGGCCCTCGGTCTGGATGTGGATCGTGACGCCGCAGTGCTTGCAGTGGACCGCGTCGGGGTCGTGGCGGGTGAGGCCGCACTCCGGGCACTCGTAGGTGACCTTCTGCGGCCGGAACAGCGTCTGGGCCAGCCGGATGAACAGCGATACGCCGAAGATCATGATCAGGACCGCGAGCAGCCGGCCCACCGGGTCTTCCATCACGATGTCGCCGAAGCCGGTCGTGGTCAGCGTGGTGACGGTGAAGTAGAGCGCATCCGCGTAGTTGCGGATCTCCGGATTGCGGCCGTGCTGGGTCGCGAATACCAGCGCGGTCGCGATCAGCAGGAACACGGCGAGGTGGACGACGCTGAACATCGCGTCCTCGTTGCGCCGGAAGAATGGGAAGTCCTGGCGCAGCCGGCTCACCAGCTGGTACGAGCGGAACAGCCGGAGCGCCCGGGCGACCCGCAGAAAGGCGAAGTTCTCGCCGGCGAGCGGCGCCAGGAACGAGATGATCACGATCAGGTCGGCAAGCCCGAGCGGGCTGGACCAGCTCGGCAAACGGCGTCCGCGAGCTCCAGACGCGGCCGGCGAATCCGACCAGGATCAGGACGCCGAAGACGAGGTCCAGCGCCTCGACGATCGGGTGGCCGTGGAAGAACGACGAGATCACGACGAAGCCGATGACCACGAGGTCGAACGCGAGCAGGCCGTAGCGGAACCGCACCGCCTGCGCGCTGCGGCCCGAGTGGAGCTGGCGCAGCCGGGCGCGCAGGCCGGTGGCCTTCGGACCGCCGCCGCGGCGGCTCGCCGCCGGCTTCTTCCCGGTGGTGGCCGGCAGGGCCCGGACCGAGGCCGACTGGGCCCCGGCGCTCCCCGGCTGAGGCGATGACCGTCGCGGCCGCCGTGCGGTGCTCATCGTCGGTTTCCCCGATGCCGGCGGCCGCGGCCGCCTCGGCGATCAGGCATGCTAACCCAGGACTGGGCAGGATCGATCCCTTGCGGGACCAGGGCCGCGCTCATTGATCCCTCGCGCGACCAGGGCCGCGCTCAAGGCGCCGCGGGGTGGCGCCGGCACTGACGGGGTCAACCCTGCGCCGGCGCCGGTCAGCCGAGGTAGATCTTGAGCACGGTCGCGAGCACGCCCAGGGCGACCAGGCCGATGCCGGCAAGCGTGCAGCCGATCAGGAGTTCGATGCGGTCGAGGCGGCGCTCCATCCGGCGCATAGGCTCGACCAGGTCGGCGATCTCCGCCGCGGCCTCGGCCGCCTGGCGTGGAGGCGCGCCGGCGGCGATCAGGGCATCCTCGAGCTTGCGAAACGGTACCGCCATGGCGACTGATCCTAGGCCCCCGCACGCCCGATTGCGACTGGCAATCGTGATCATGACGCCGCCACGGGGCACCAGGTGGGGGGCGAGGACCAGTAGCGAGGCGGCCCGGCCAGCTCCGATCCTCGGGTCAGCCGACGCCTGCGGTCGGATCGGGCATCAGTCGAAGATGTCGAACAGGTCGGAAAAACGGCCTTTCTTCCTGCGCTGCCCATAGTTGTCGGCGCGCTGGCCGTAGGCTTCGCGGTCGCTCGGGTAGCGCTCGCGCGGCGGGGACGGCTCGCGCTGGGGGGACGGCTCGCGCTGCCAGGTGTCGCGCTCGCGCTCGTATTCGGCTTCGACGTCCCGGGCCGAGTGCAGCAGCTTCTCGAGCTCGCCCCGGTCGAGCCAGACGCCCCGGCACTTCGGGCAGACGTCGATCTGGACTTCGTTGCGCTTCACCTCCTGCATGCCCTCGCTGCAGTTCGGACACATCAACAGCGGCATCGTCGATCGCTCCTTTTCCGATGGTGGCCGCGGCGCCGCGCAGGGCGAACGGCGGCGACGCTTCCTGGCCAACCTAGCGCGGCCGGGCCGCCGATCAACAGCGGGCGCTCCTCAGTCGGGAATGAGCCAGACGTCGTCCGGGCGCCAGGTGAGGCGCACGGCGGTGCCGGGGGCGAACCGGGCGCCGTGGTCGGCCGAGGTCGCGATCACCGATTTTTCCGAGCCGAGATCAAGGTGATAGCGGAGCGACTGGCCAAGATAGATCACGTCGGCCACGGTTGCGCTGAGCGCGGCGCCATCGGCCGCCGGCGCAGCCGGCTCGAGCCGGACCCGCTCGGGCCGGACGATCGCGGTGACCCTGCGCCCGGGCGGCAGCGGCGATGCGGCGCAAGGGATCAGCGCGCCGTCGTCGAGGTGCAGACAACAGCCGGCGGGGCCGTTCTTGAGCACGCCCTCGAAGCGGTTGGCAGTGCCGAGAAAGTCGGCGACGAAGCGGTTGGCCGGCCGCAGGTAAGCCTCCTCCGGCGTCGCAATCTGCTGCACCCGGCCTTCGTCCAGGACCACGATCCGGTCGGACAGGGACAGCGCCTCCTCTTGGTCGTGGGTGACCAGGATCATCGTGATGCCGAGCGAGCGCTGGAGCTGGCGGAGCTCGACCTGGAGCTGCTCGCGCAGCTTGCGGTCGAGGGCGCCCAGCGGCTCGTCGAGGAGCAGGATCTCGGGCGAGAACACGAACGCGCGGGCGAGCGCCACTCGCTGCTGCTGGCCGCCCGAGAGCTGGCTCGGGGCTGCGGCTGCCGAAGCCCTCGAGGCGGACCAGGCGGAGCGCGTCCTGGACCCGGCGCTCGATCTCGGCCTGGCGAGGCGCCGCACGCTGAGCGGAAACGCGATGTTGGCGGCAACCGACATGTGCGGGAACAGCGCGTAGCTCTGGAACACCAGCCCGACGTTGCGCCGCGCGGCCGGCAGCCAGGTGACGTCGCGGCCGCCGATCTCGATCCGGCCGGCCGACGGGCCGGCGAGGCCCGCGATCAGGGTCAGGAGCGTCGTCTTGCCCGAGCCGCTCGGCCCGAGCACGGTCACCAGCTCGCCCTGCGCGACGGCAAGGTCGATCGCCTCGAGCGCGACCACGGGCCCGTAGCGTTTGGCGATGCCGATCAGATCGATCGTGCTCATGGCCGGCCGAGCCTAGCAGAGCGGTCGCGAGCTTCCTATCGGCGAGCGCTGCCGTCGGGACCGCCTCTTGCATCGCCGCAGGGGCGCGGTCATAACCTGCTCGAGCAGAGTTCTCGCGAGCCGGGAGCTCTGGCTCGAGCGCCGGAAGCCCGGCTTCGAATTCAAGAACAACGGGAGACCGCCATGAGACTGAGCCGCAGGCAGTTCACCAAGCTCGCGGGCGGCACGCTCGCGTTCGCCAGCACGCCCGCGCTGCTCAGGCGCGCGGGCCTGGCCGCCGGGGAGCCGATCCGGGTCGGCAACATCCTCGATCAGACCGGCGGGCTCAACATCTACAGCCTGAAGCAGATCAAGGCGCTGGCGATGGCGGTCGACGAGATCAACCAGGCGGGCGGCCTGCTCGGCCGACCGCTCGAGCTGGTCTTCTACGACAGCCAGTCCAATAACCAGTTCAACTCGCAATACGCGACCCAGGCGGTCGTGCGCGACAAGGTCAGCGTGATCCACGGCGGCATCACTTCGAGCTCGCGCGAGGTCATGCGGCCGATCGTCGACAAGTACGAGGGCCTGCTCTTCTATAACTCGCTCTATGAAGGCGGCGTCTGCGACCGCCGGCATGTCAGCACCGGCATGGTACCGGCGCAGCAGCTCGAGCCGCTGATCGACTACGTGGTCAAGGACAAGGGGGCGAAGAAGGGCTACGTGCTCGCCGCCGACTACAACTACGGCCAGATCACCTCGAAGTGGATGCAAAAGCTGTTGCGCGAGGCGGGCGGCGAGGCGGTCGCGGTCGAGTTCTTCCCGCTCGACGTCACCAATTTCGCGCCGGCGATC
This sequence comes from uncultured Alphaproteobacteria bacterium, assembly GCA_963840925.1. Lineage (GTDB taxonomy): Bacteria > Pseudomonadota > Alphaproteobacteria > Geminicoccales > Geminicoccaceae > DATAOG01. Next base: position 59,796 of record CAWJAY010000002.1, on the reverse strand, counting down.
AGCCGGATCCAGGAGCAGCAGCCGGACGTGGTCTGGTCGGCGCTGGTCGGCGGCGCGCATATCGCCTTCTATCGCCAGTTCGAGGCGACGATCGGCAAGAAGAACCTGATGCTGGCCTCGACCACCTATGGCGTCGGCCGCGAGAACACGCAGCTGTCCGAGGACGAGCGCGAGGGCATCCTCATCGCGACCTCGTTCGTCGACGACCTGCCGACCGACGCAGCCAAGGCGTTCGTCGAGAAGTATCAGGCCTACACCGGGGAAAAAGAGTACGTCGGCGAGTACGGCGAGTACGGCTATCGCGGCCTGACGCTGTGGGCCGAGGCGGTCAAGCAGGCGGGCGACGCCGCGCCCGACGCGGTGATCGAGGCGCTCGCCAAAGGCGGGGTCAAGGTCGAGGGCGCCGGCGGCCTGTACACGATCGACGGCAAGACCCAGCACACGACGATGGACATCCACATCGCGGTCGGCAACCGCGCAGGCACGTTCGATGTAATCAAGTCGTTCGCGCAGCGGCCGCCGCGCGACACCCAGCTGGTCTGCGACCTCGAGGCCAACCCGGACGATACGACCCAGTACGAGCCGGAGATCTGATGCGCGGTTTCGACCGCGAGCGGCGGCGCCCGCCCTGCCCGGCGCCCGGCGGCTGAGCGGCCGCGGATCGGGCGGCCATGGCGGCGGTCGTCAACAGCCTCTATCTGGCGCTGTTCTCGATCGGGCTGTTCGTGCTGATCAGCCTCGGGCTTGCGGTCATTTTCGGCCTGATGCGGGTGATCAACCTCGCCCAGGGCGAGTTCATCATGCTCGGCGCCTATGTCTGCGCGCTGTCCTCGAACCGGGGCGTGCCGCTCTGGCTCGCGTTCGTTCTGGCGGCGCTCGCGGTCGGCCTGTTTGGCATCCTGGTCGAGCGGCTGATCATCCGCTGGCTCTATGGCCGGATCGTCGACACGCTGCTCGCGACCTGGGGGCTGTCGCTGTTCCTGGTCGGCGGCATCACGACCCTGTTCGGGCCGCAGGCCGCGAGCGTCGGCGCCGCGCTCGGCAACGTGCGGGTCGGCGGCGTCACGATCTCGCTCTACAACCTGATCGTGATCGCGATCGCGTTCCTGATGCTGGCGCTGACCTTCGCGCTGCTCCGCTTCACGACCTTCGGCCTGCTGGTGCGCGGGACGATGCAGAACCCGGAGATGGCGAGCGCTCTGGGCGTGCCGCGCGAGCGCATCTACATGGCGACCTTCGGGCTCGGCTCGGCGCTGACCGGGCTCGCCGGTGCCGTGCTGGTGCCGATCACCGGCGTCGCCCCGACCATGGGCATCTTCTTCGTCGCCAAGGCCTTCATCACGGTGATCGCGGGCGGCCATCTGCCGCTGCTCGGCACGATCTCGGCCGCCTCGCTGTTCGGCGCGATCGATGGCATCGTGAGCTTCCGCTTCAGCTCGGTGGTCGGCGAGATCTCGGTGCTGCTGGTCGCGATCCTGCTGCTCCGCCTGCTGCCGCTCGGCATCACCGGGCGGCTGCGCCAGGGGCTCTGAGCCATCCGAGGCAATCTCCCGTCAGCGCGATTTCCGATCGTCTCAATCTCGCGGAGGGTGTACGTAGAATTGTAATACAATGATTGCGCGTAGTTGCAAAGTGACTTGCCCAGATCGACGCACCGCGTAATCTTCTGACCAAGCCTCTTGATCCAGGCGCGCCCAACTGCCGGAGCGCTGGCCAGGCTCAACGTCAATAACGGCAGCAAGCTCAGAAGTCTGGCTCTTGGCCTCGGCTGCCTGGCATCGATCGCGTTGGCGCCAAGCTGCAGCGGAGCGCAGACGAGCGCGCCCATCGCTGAAGGCCCGATCGCCTTCACCGGCCATGGCGCCCTGTTCGACCGGGCCGGCAACGAGCTTGCGCTGACGCCCGAGTTCATCGAGCAGGCGCAGGCCTTCTACCTGAACCTGCTGCTCGGGCTGGCCGACGACGAGCAGCGGCAGAGCTTCCGGGAGCTGGAGGCGCAGCTGGGGCAGGGCCTGACCCTGGACCGTCAGAGCCGTCTCGTCGTCAATGCCCGGCTGATCGAGCGGCTGATCCATAGCGTCGGCCCGGAAGACGCGGACCGCCTGCTCAGCATCAACAATCAGATGACGTTCGAGCTCGAGCGGCGGCTGCCGGCGACGCCGGGCGCGCGGGGCATCGGCGCGCCCTTCGAGCTGCCGGGCACGCTCCAGCAGCGGCTGCAGCAGGCGCGCCTCGCCCCGACCCCGGGCACGGCAGCGCTGGTCGCGGACGCCGGCGGCGCCGCCTACCGCCAGCTGTGCGCCGCCAATGGCGTGCCGGTGCCGCCCGAATGGGGCACCGACGCCTGGGCGTTTCGCGGCATCCTGGACAAGGAGTTCATCAGCGGCTCGCTGCAGGCGGAGGTCTTCGCCTTCAAGAGCCCCACGCCCGAGGGCGCGTGCCTTGCGCTGCCGCGCTTCAACCAGGACGACGACATCCTGTTCCTGGGCGTGATCTGCCTGGGCAAGGCCTCCGGCAAGGCCTGCTTCTGGGATAACTATAAGAACGGCAACAAGGTGATCTGGCAGCGCGGCCAGGACGTGCCGCTCAGCGAGTTCGGCGGTGGCACCGAGTTGCTCGGCGGCGACGTCTGCTCCGACACTGCCATGCCGGCGAGAACCCGTTCATCCTTCATCCCAACACCGCGCTGGGCTCGCCCAACCTCGATGACCTGCCGCTGTCCGCCGACTGGTACGAGCCGCTGGTTGCGCCCGGCTGGCCGCAAAATCCCGGCCCGCTCGACTCGCCCGGAGCCTGCGCCCGATGCCACACGGCCGGCGGCCCGGGCGGCCGCTTCCCGGCGGTCTCGAACCAGCTGTCCGGCTACTGCGGCGTCCTCGATACCGCGATCGAGAAGACGATGCCGCCCGAAGCGCCCGGCAGCCTGAAGGACGACCCGCACCCCAAGGGGCTGCAGGCGCTATGCGATCAGCCGCCGAAGGCCGACCGCTGGGCCGGGGCCGTCTGGCGGCACACCGGCACGGCCTGCACCGGCGCGAGCTGCCTCGGCTGGCATCCACAACGTTCGAACGGTCGCGATCGCGGCCGGCGGCAACGCGCTCTATCAGCTCCACCACGACGGCCGGATCTACCGCTCGACCGGCGTCGCCTGCTCGGGCGAGAGCTGTCCCGGCTGGCAGAGGCTCGACCAGAATCCGCGCACGATCGCGATCACCGCCGGCGGCAACGCCGGCCTGTACCAACTCCACAGCGATGGCCGGATCTGGCGGTGGATCGGTTCGCCGTGCTCGGGCCAGAGCTGCAACAGCTGGCAGCTGCTCGACAACAATCCGCGCACCGTCGCGATCGCCGCCAACGGCGGCAGCAAGCTCTATCAGCTCCACAGCGACGGCACGATCGAGCGCTGGGCCGGGGCGGCCTGCTCGGGCACCAGCTGTCCGGGCTGGGAGGCGCTCGACAAGAATCCCCGCACGATCGCGATCGCCGCAACCGGCCCGAACAAGCTCTTCCAGAGGCACTCCGACGGCCGGTTGTGGCAGTTCACCGGGGCGGCGTGCTCGAGGGCCACCTGCAACGGCTGGCAGAAGATCGACAACAACCCGAACACGGTCGAGATCAGCACCAACGGCAAGCTGTTCCAGCGTCACCGCGACGGCCAGCTGTGGGAGTTCAACGGCACGCCGTGCTCCGGCGAGAGCTGCGGCAACGGCTGGCCCCTGATCGATAACCGCTCCCGCACCAGCGCGCTCGAGGGCAGCGTCTACCAGCTCGAGGAGAACGGCCGGATCCGGCGCTGGACCGGCCAGGGCTGCACCGGCGCGACCAGCTGCCCGGGCTGGAGCCTGCTCGACCACAACCCGCAGACCAGGAGCATTCTGGCTTCCGAGGGCGCCAACGATCAGCTCTATCAGCTCCATGGGCCGAAGCTGTTCCAGCTCCACAACGATGGCGCGATCTGGCAGTCGCGCGGGACGCCCTGCACCGGCGGCAGATGCCCGAGCTGGCAGCAGATCGACAATTTTGCCGGGACCAAAGCGATCACCGCCGGCGGCGGCGAGCTCTACCAGATCCATAAAGATGGCTCGATCTGGCAGTTCACCGGCGAGCCTTGCGCCAGTGCCAGCTGCGCCAACGGCTGGCGCCGGATCGACAACAGCCCGAATCCGACCCAGATCGTCGCGAGCGGCGGCCAGCTCTATCAACGGCACCACGGCGGCGCGATCTGGCGCTTCACCGGCCAGGCCTGCAGCGGCAACTCCTGCCCGGGCTGGCAGATGCTCGACCAATCCAAAGCGGTCGAGATCGTCGCGGGCGGCGGCAAGCTCTACCAGCGCCTCCCGGACGGCTCGATCTGGCAGTTCGCCGGTCAGCCGTGCGGCGCGAGCGGCTGCCACGGCTGGCTGATGCTCGACAACAATTCCAAGACGGTCCGGATCGCGGCCGGCGGCGGCCAGCTCTATCAGCGCCACGCCGACGGCAGGATCTGGCGGTTCACCGGCCAGACCTGCAGCAGCGCGACCAGCTGCCCGGGCTGGCGGATGCTCGACAACAACCCGCAGACCAAGGAGATCTTCGCCGGCGGCGGCGAGCTCTTCCAACTGCACAAGAACGGCCGGATCTGGGAAGCGACCGGCGCCGGCTGCGCCGGATCGAGCTGTCCCGGCTGGCGGCTGCTGGACACCAGCCCGACGACGATCGCGCTCAGCGCCGCCGATGGCGTTCTCTACCAGCTGCAAAGCAACGGCGGCATCTGGCGCAGCAGCGGCGCCGCCTGCACCGCCAGCGGCTGCTCGGGCTGGGTGGCCCTCGACAACAACCCCGGACGGTCGCGATCGAGGCCGCGCACGAGTGAGCCGCGGCCGCTCCCGCCGCCTCCCGCGGGCGCCCTGACCGCGGACCGGCAGCCGCCGGCGCCAACGCTCGACCCGAGTTGACTAACGAGCGGTTAAATGGGACCTGCATAAGCGCGAGCTGACGACGGCTCGATGCGGGCGGGTCAGGGATTGGCTGAGGTTCTGGCTCCGGCGGGCGGATGCGCCCGGGGAAGGGTGGGTCCGCGTCCGCCGCTGGCGGCTGCGGGCGCCGCGCCATGACCGCCGACGCGGGCCCGCTTGGCGCGGCAGCGCCGTCCGCAGCGCCGGCCTGGTGGTGGTGGCTCGCGGTCGCGCTCGCCGCGGCCGGCCTGCTGGCACTGGTGCCGCGGCTCGACATCGCCCAGCAGCTCGACCTCTCGATCATCCTGATCCTGTCGCTGCTCGCGCTCAGCATGAGCTTTCTGTGGGGCTACGTCGGCATCCTCTCGTTCGGCCAGACCGCCTACTTCGGCCTTGGCGGCTACGCCTATGCGGTCCTGGCGCTGAACTTCGACACGACGACCTGGCCGGCGCTGGCGGCGATCGCGGTCGCGATGGGGTTCGCCGCCGTGCTCGGCTACTTCATGATCTACGGCCGGGTCAGCGACATCTATCTCTCGGTGATCACGCTGGTCGTGACCCTGATCCTCGAGAAGGGCATCCGCTCGACCTCGGGCCCGGAATACGTGATCGGCAGCGTGCGGCTGAATGGCCAGAACGGCATCCCGAGCGTGCCCTCGCTGCGGTTGCCGTGGGATTCCTCGACCGAGCTGTTCGTCGACGGCGTGCTCTATCTGTCGATCGGGCTCCTGGTGCTGGTCTATGGCGGGCTGCGGCTGCTGCTGACGACCCACTTCGGCCGGGTCCTGGTCGGCATCCGCGAGAACGAGCGCCGGATCGAGCTCCTGGGCTACGACAGCCGCGCCTACAAGCTCTCGGCCTTCGTGCTCGCGGCCGGGATCGCGGCGCTCGCGGGCGTGCTCTACGCGGTCTGGGGCAACTTCGTCGCCCCCGAGATGTTCAACCTCAACCAGGCGGCCCAGGTCGTGATCTGGGTGATCGTCGGCGGCAAGTCGACGCTGATCGGCCCGATCGTCGGCACCGCGCTGGTCCAGCATCTGACGCTCAGGCTCGGCACGATCGGGGTCGGCCAGGTGACGCTGGTCATGGGCCTGGTGCTGATGGTGTTCGTGCTGGTCTTCCGGGAGGGCCTGGTGCCCTCGCTCGGCCGCGTGCTCGGGCGGCTTTTTGGCCGCCGCCAAGCCCGTCGCCAGGCCGGCCGGTGAGCGCGCTGATCCTCGAGACCCGCGATCTGGAGAAGCGCTTTGGCGGCGTGCGCGCGCTGGCCAGCGTCAGCTTTGGCCTCGAGCGCGGCGAGCTGCGCTGCCTGATCGGCCCCAACGGCGCCGGCAAGAGCACCTTCTTCAAGCTGCTGACCGGCCAGATCAGGCCGTCGGCCGGCGCGATCCTGTTCGAGGGCGCCGAGATCACCAACGCCGCGCCGCATCAGATCGGGCGGCTCGGCATCGGCATCAAGAACCAGGTCCAGGACGTGTTCAACGGCCTGTCGGTCGCCGAGAACCTTTATCTCGCCGCGAGCTCGGGTCACGGCCGGCGCCAAGCCACGGAGCGGGCACGCGCGCTCGCCGCCCGCCTGGGCCTCGAGCAGCTGCTGGACGCGCCGGTCGGCACGCTCGGCCACGGCCAGCGGCAGTGGGTCGAGATCGCGATGGTCGTCGCGCTCGAGCCCAAGCTCGTCCTGCTCGACGAGCCCTCGGCGGGCATGACGCTGGAGGAGACCCGGCGGACCGCCGAGCTGATCCGCGAGGTCAATCGGAGCGCCACGCTGATCGTGGTCGAGCACGACATGCAGTTCATCCGCCAGATCGCGCACAAGGTCACCGTGTTCCACCAGGGCGCGATCCTGCTCGAGGACACCTTCGAGCGCGTGGTCGCCGATCCGGTCGTGCGCGCGATCTATCTCGGCCGCCGGATCGCCGCCTGAGATGCTCGAGGTCGCCGACCTGCACGCGGGCTACGGCACGATCCCGGTACTGGCCGGGATCAGCCTTGCGGTCGCGGACGGCGGCTTCACCGGCATCCTCGGCCACAACGGCATGGGCAAGACCACGCTGCTGAAGACGCTGGCCGGCATCCTGCCGGCCACTGCCGGCAGCGTGCGCTTCGGCGGTGAGGACATCACCCGGCTTGCGAGCCATGAGCGGACCCGGCGCGGGCTCGGCTACGTGCCGCAGGGCCGCGAGATCTTTCCCGGGCTTTCGGTCCACGACAACCTCCGCTTCGCGGTCGCCGCCAAGGGCCGGCGCCACGACGGATGCGATCGAGCGCGTGCTCGAGGAGTTCCCGCGCCTCGAAGCCCTTGCTCGAGCGGGCGGGCGGCGCGCTCTCGGGCGGCGAGCAGCAGCTGCTGGCGCTCGCGCGCTGCCTGGTCCAGGCGCCGCGGCTGGTGCTGCTCGACGAGCCGACCGAGGGCATCCAGCCGTCCGTGATCGAGGCGATCGCGGACCAGCTCGCCGAGCTTCGGCGCCGCCGCAGCCTGACCGTGATCCTGGTCGAGCAGAACCTCGACTTCATCAAGGCGCTCTCGGACCGGGTGCTGATCATCCAAAAGGGCCGGATCGTGCGCGAGGTGGCGCCGGCCGAGCTCGAGGATCCGGCCATGGTCAGCGAGTTCATCGGCGCCAGTGAGACATCGCAGGAGGGCGTGCCGGTCAGGGTTTGAGTCTTCAGGTTGCGGATCGGTTGAGAAGTGAGTATACTCAGGAACCAATATGATCAGGACGATTCGACACCGAGGTCTCAAGCGCCTGTTCGAAAATGACGACCGGAGCCGGCTTGATCCCCGGCTCGTACCGAAGTTGCGGCGCGTCTTGTTCCGGTTGCACGGCGCTACTTTGCCGGACGACATGAACCAGCCGGGCTATGGCCTGCACCAGTTGAGCGGCGACCTCCGGGGTTTGTGGGCGGTGCGCGTATCCGCGAATTGGCGGGTGATCTTCCGTTTTGCGGACGGCAACGTATTCGATGTCGATCTCGTCGACTACCACTGAGCAAGGAGCAACCCGTCGATGATCACCGAGAGCGAAGCCGTGGCCGGTCCGATCGCGAACCCGCCCCATCCCGGTGAACTGGTGCGCCACGACTGTCTTGAACCGCTGAAATCTGACCGTGACGGCGGGAGCGAAGGCTTTGGGCGTGTCGCGCAAAACCCTCGACAACCTCGTCAACGGACGGGCGGGCGTCTCGCCCGAGATGGCGGTGCGTCTGGCCGCCGCATTCGGTGGCACACCGCAGGTGTGGATCAATCTTCAGGCAGCCTATGACTTCGCGCAAGTAAGTAGTCGCGCCGAGGCGATTCGAGCGACCGTCCGATCTGTTTATGCCGCCGCAACCCATCCGCCAGCCTGAGGCAGGATAGCAGCCGGGAGAGGACCGATGTTCACCATCACGGCGGTGATCCGCGCCAAACCGGGTCATGAGCAGGTGGTCGAGCGGGCGCTGCGGGCGGTGCTCGCGGCGGTCAAGGCGGACGAGCCCGGGACGATCGCCTACGTGCTGAGCCAGGACGAGCGCGACCCGACCGTGTTTACGACCTTCGAGCGCTTTCGCGACCAGGCGGCGATGACGCTGCACAACAACTCGCCGGCGGTTGCCGATTTCGTCGCCGCGACCCGGGACAGCCTGGCCGGCCCGATCGTGCTCCACGCCTGCCGCGAGCTCGACGCCAAGCTGCCCTGACGCCGGCACCCCGACCAGGGGCGGTTGGCGCGGCGACATTCAACTGCTAGGCTCGCCGTCGCCCCGCCAGGAGCGATCCCACGTGGCCCGCGCGGCCGCTGCATCAGGCAGAGTTTGGCCATGACCGGACCCAGGATCTACAACCTCTTCCCGCTGCTCGCCGGGCCGGTGCCGGCGTGGTCCGGCCATCTGGACCGGATCGCGGGCATGGCCTTCGACTGGATCTACCTCAATCCGTTCCACTACCCGGGCTTCTCCGGCAGCCTGTACGCGGTCAAGGATTTTTCCCGACTGCACCCGCTGCTCCAGGACGGCGGCACCCCGGACCAGCTGCTCGGCGGCTTCACCAAAGCCGCGGCCGGGCGCGGCATCGCGGTCATGATGGACCTCGTGATCAACCACACCGCCAAGGACGCGCTGCTGGTCGAGCAGCACCCGGAGTGGTTCCGGCGCGAGGCCGATGGCGAACTGCGCTCGCCGCGCGCGATCGACCCGGTCGACCCGCGCAAATACACGGTCTGGGGCGACTTGGCCGAGATCGACTACGGCCAGGCGCGCACCCGGCCGCAGCTGACCGAATTCTGGGCCGGGCTGGTCCAGCGGCATCTTAAGCTCGGCTTCAAGGGCTTCCGCTGCGATGCCGCCTACCAGGTGCCGGCCGAGGTCTGGCAGCCGCTGATCGCCGCCGCCAAGGCCGCTGATCCCGGCTGCCGGTTCTTCGCCGAGACGCTGGGCTGCACGCCGGACCAGGTCCTGGGGCTCAAGGGCGCGGGCTTCGACTATCTGTTCAACAGCGCCAAATGGTGGGATTTCCGGGCACCCTGGCTGCTCGAGCAGTACGATCTCTACCGCCAGGTCGCGCCGACCGTCGCGTTCCCCGAAAACCACGATACCGAGCGGCTCGCGATCGAGCTGGGCGACCCCGAGCCCGCGGAGCTGGAGCGGCACTACCGGCTTCGCTACCTGTTCGCCGCGACCTTCTCCTCCGGCGTGCTGATGCCGATGGGCTACGAGTACGGCTGCCGGACGCGCATGGACGTGGTCGCGAGCCGGCCCGGCGACTGGGACTGGGAGGCCGCGCAGCCGCGGATCGATCTCTCGGGCTTCATCGGCGCGGTCAACGGCATGCGCGCGGCCTGCCCGGCGCTCAACGTCGAAGGCGTCCAGCGCAAGATCACCGCGCCGCACAGCCCCGTGGTCGGCCTGCTCCGGCTCTCGGGCGGCGACCTGCCGTCGTCCGAGGCCGCGGTGATCGTGCTGATCAACCCCGATCCGGGCCGCGCCTGGGGGGTCGATCCGGGGCCGCTGCTGGGCCAGGTCGGCGGCCGGATCAGCGCGTTCGAGGACGTGACCCCGGCGGCGGCGGCGGCCCTGTTCGAGCCGGGCCAGCCGATCACGCTCGAGCCGCTGCAGCTGCGCATCTTCCGCAGCCAGGCCGAGGCGTTCCGGCGGGCGCCGGCCCGGCCGGCCAAGGCGATCGCCCAGGACAGCGAGCGGCGCCTGAAGGCGCTCGCCGCCAACCGGGTCGTGATCGAGCGGCTCGAGCCGGAGCTGGACGGCGGCCGGCACGCGATCAAGCGGGTGGTCGGCGACGTCGTCCGGGTCGAGGCCGACATCTTCTGCGACGGCCACGACCAGATCGCCGCCTGCATCCGCTACCGCGCGCAGGACGAGGCGGACTGGCGCGAGGCGCCGATGCGCCTGATCGACAACGACCGCTGGGGCGGTCAGTTTCCGGTCAGCCGCAACGCCCGCTACCGGTACACGATCGAGGCCTGGCGCGACCTGTTCGAGAGCTGGCGCGCCGAGATCATGAAGAAGCACGACGCCGGGCTGGCGGTCGGCCTCGAGCTGATCGAGGGCCAAGCGCTGCTCGAGCGCACCCGGGCCGAGGCCAAGGGCCAGGACCGGGCGGCTCTGCAAGCGCTGCTCGAGGAGCTCAAGGCGCACGAGGCCGATCACGGCCGGCTGCTGCAGGTCCTGCTCGGCGAGCGCCTGCGCGGGCTGATGCGCCGGGCCGGCATCCGGACCCACGCCTCGCGCTACAAGTCCGAGCTCGAGGTCCTGGTCGACCGGCCGGCAGCCAAGTTCGCCGCCTGGTACGAGCTGTTTCCGCGCTCGCAGAGCGGCGATCCGACCCGGCATGGCACCTTCGACGACGTGATCGGGCGCCTACCGTACGTCCGCGGGCTCGGGTTCGATGTCCTCTATTTCACGCCGATCCACCCGATCGGCCGGACCAACCGCAAGGGTCGCAACAACACGCTGACGCCGGCGCCCGACGACCCCGGCAGCCCCTATGCGATCGGCAGCGCCGAGGGCGGCCACGACGCGCTCCACCCGGAGCTCGGCAGCTTCGAGGACTTCCGGCGGCTGGTCGCGGCCGCGCACGCGCAGGGCCTCGAGATCGCGCTCGACTTCGCGATCCAATGCTCGCCCGATCACCCCTGGATCAAGCAGCACCCGGACTGGTTCGACTGGCGGCCCGACGGCACGATCAAATACGCCGAGAATCCGCCCAAGAAGTACGAGGACATCGTCAATGTCCACTTCTATCGGGATGCCCTGCCCTCGATCTGGTATGCGCTCCGCGACCTCGTGCTGTTCTGGATCGACCAGGGCGTCAAGATCTTCCGGGTCGACAATCCGCACACCAAGCCGGTCCCGTTCTGGGAATGGCTGATCCGCGACGTGCTCGACCGCCACCCCGACGCGATCTTCCTCGCCGAAGCGTTCACCCGGCCCAAGATGATGCGCCAGCTGGCCAAGATCGGGTTTACCCAATCTTATTCTTACTTCACCTGGCGGACCACGAAAGCGGAGCTCACCGAGTATCTGACCGAGCTGACCCAGGACGAGCCCAAGGAATACATGCGCCCGAACTTTTTCGTCAACACGCCCGACATCAATCCGGTGTTGCTCCAGACCAGCGGCCGCCCCGGTTTCCAGAGCCGGCTGGTGCTGGCGGCGACGCTTTCGACCGTTTATGGCATCTATAATGGCTTCGAGCTCTGCGAGGGGAGCCCGATCCCAGGCAAGGAGGAGTATCTCGATTCGGAAAAATACGAGATCAAGGCCTGGGACTACGACCGGCCGGGCAACATCCGCGATTACGTCGCCAGGCTGAATCAGATCCGCCGCGAGAACCCGGCGCTGCAGGAGTTCACCAATCTCCGCTTCTACAACGCCTGGAACGACCAGGTCCTGCTGTACGGCAAGATGACCGCGGCCAAGGACAATGTGATCCTGATCGCGGTCGATCTGGATCCGCACCAGCCCCAGACCTGCCAGTTCGAGGTGCCGTTGTGGGAGCTGGCGCTGCCGGACTGGGCGAGCGTGGTGGTCGAGGATCTGTTCTCCGGCCACAGCTTTACCTGGCAGGGCAAGGTCCAGCAGGTCTGGCTCGATCCGCAGGTCAACCCCTGCGCAATCTGGCGGATCGTGCCCCCGGGACTGCCGGCTTGATCTCGAAGCGGTCTCGAGAGGGCTCTCGATGATGATCGATCGCAGCGATCCATTGTGGTACAAGGATGCCGTCGTCTATCAGCTGCACATCAAGGCGTTCTTCGATGCCAATAACGATGGTATGGGCGATTTCCCCGGTCTGATGCAGAAGCTCGACTACATCCAGGAGCTAGGCATCGACACGATCTGGATGCTGCCGTTCTATCCCTCGCCGCTGCGCGACGACGGCTACGACATCGCCGACTATCGGCGGGTCAATCCGACCTACGGCACCATGCGCGACTTCAAGCTGCTGGTGCGCGCCGCCCACGAGCGCGGTCTGCGCGTGATCACGGAGCTTGTGATCAACCACACCTCGGACCAGCACCCCTGGTTCCAGCGCGCCCGCCAGTCCCGGCGCGGCTCGGTGCACCGCAATTATTACGTCTGGAGCGACACCGACCAGCGCTACCCGGAGACCCGGATCATCTTCATCGATACCGAGCCGTCCAACTGGACCTGGGACCCGGTCGCCCAGCAATATTTCTGGCATCGGTTCTATCACCACCAGCCGGATCTCAACTTCGACAATCCGACCGTGCTGCGCGAGATCCTGCGCATCCTGCATTTCTGGCTCGAGATGGGGATCGACGGGCTGCGCCTCGACGCGATCCCCTACCTGGTCGAGCGCGACGGCACGATCAACGAGAACCTGCCCGAGACCCATGCGGTCCTGAAGCGCATCCGGGCCGAGATGGACCGGCATTTCCCGGGCCGGATGCTGCTCGCCGAGGCCAATCAATGGCCCGAGGACGTGCTGCCGTACTTCGGCGACGGCGACGAGTGCCACATGTCGTTCCACTTTCCGGTGATGCCGCGCATGTACATGGCGATCGCCCAGGAGGACCGGCATCCGATCGCCGACATCCTGCGCCAGACCCCGGACATCCCGGCGTCCTGCCAGTGGGGCATCTTTTTGCGCAACCACGACGAGCTGACCCTCGAGATGGTCACCGACCGGGAGCGGGACTACTTGTGGAACTTCTACGCGGCCGACAAGCGGGCGCGCCTCAACCTCGGCATCCGGCGCCGGCTGGCGCCCCTGCTCGAGAACGATCTGCGCAAGATCCAGCTGATGAACAGCCTGCTGCTGTCGCTGCCGGGCACGCCGATCATCTACTACGGCGACGAGATCGGCATGGGCGACAACATCTATCTCGGCGACCGCGACGGCGTGCGCACGCCGATGCAGTGGTCGCCGGACCGCAACGGCGGCTTCTCGCGCACCGACCCGGCCCGGCTCTACCTGCCGCCGATCATGGATGCGATCTACGGCTACGATGCGGTCAACGTCGAAGCGCAGCAGCGCGACCCGTCCTCGCTGCTCAACTGGATGAAGCGGATGATCGCGGTCCGCCAGGCGCACCAGGCGTTCGGCCGCGGCACCTTGCGCCTGCTCTACCCGCGCAACCGCAAGGTCTTGGCCTATCTGCGCGCGCACGCGGCCGACCGGGTGCTGTGCGTGGCCAACCTCGCCCGCTCGGCCCAGGCGGTCGAGCTCGATCTCAGCGCATTCAAGGGCTGCGTCCCGGTCGAGCTGCTCGGGCGCAGCCCGTTCCCGCCGATCGGCGACCTGCCCTATCTGCTGACCCTGCCAGGCCATGGCTTCTACTGGTTCGTGCTCGCCGAGGCGGCCGAGCTGCCGCGCTGGCACGAGCCGATCCCGGAGCCGCTGCCCGATTTCATCACGCTGGTGATCCGCGACGGCTGGCGGCCGCTGCTCGAGGGCCAGGGCGGGCGCGAGCTCGAGCGCGAGGTCCTGCCGGCGTTCCTCGCCAACCAGCGCTGGTTCGGCGCCAAGGACCTGACGATCGTCAGCACCAAGGTCGCGAGCTGGGCCGAGCTGCCCGGCGGCAAGGACAACTACCTTCTGGCCGAGATCGAGGTCGAGCTCGGCGATGGCGGCGAGCCGCGGCGCTACTTCCTGCCGCTCGCGACCAGCTACGACGACCAGGCGCTGAGCCACGGCTGGCCGCTGCTCTCGTTCGCGCTCGCGCAGGTGCGCCGCGGCGCCCGGGTCGGCGCCCTCTACGACGCGATCGCCGGTCCGGATTTCCCGCTCGCCGCCCTCGATGCGATCCGCCGCGGCGTCGAGATCGCCGGCACCGGCGGCACGATCCGCTGCTGGTCGACCTCGGCGCTGGCCGCGATCGAGATCCCGCCGGAGGTCGAGGTCAAGCGCCTGGCCGGCGAGCAGAGCAACTCCTCGACCACGATCGGCAATCGCGCCGTCCTCAAGGCTTACCGCAAGCTCGCCGCGGGCGTGCAGCCCGAGATCGAGATCGGCCGCTTCCTGGTCGAGACCGCTGGTTTTGCCAACACGCCGCCCCTGCTCGGCGCGATCGAGCGGATCGGCGCCGACGGCCGGCCGACCGCGCTCGCGGCGGCGTTCGGCTTCGTGCGCAACCAGGGCGACGGCTGGGTCTACACGATCGACTACCTGCACCGGACCCTCGACGAGCTGCGCCTGCACGCCGCCGCCGGGCCCGAGCCGGGCGCGCCCGGCGCAGGCCACCCGCATGGCTTCTACCTCGCTCAGGCCCGCATCCTGGGCCAGCGGACCGCTGAATTGCACCGGGCGCTGGCGACCCCGACCGAGGACCCGGCGTTCGCGGCCGAGCCGCTCGCGCGGGCCGATCTGGACGACTGGCGGCGCGCCGCCCAACGCCAGGCCGAGGCGGCGTTCAAGGCGCTGAAGCAGGCGCTGCCGCGGCTGGATGGCGTCCATCGGGCGCAGGCCCAGGCGCTACTTGCCCGCCATCAGCATTGCCTGGCCCGGATCGAGGCGCTGACCGGGCCGCCGGTCGGGGCGGCCAAGACCCGGATCCACGGCGACTACCACCTGGGCCAGGTCCTGGTCACCCAGAACGACTTCTCGATCATCGATTTCGAGGGCGAGCCGGCGCGGCCGTTCGCCGAGCGGCGCGCCAAGCACTCGCCGCTGAAGGACGTGGCCGGCATGCTGCGCTCGTTCGACTACGCCGCCTGGACCACGGTCGCGAGCCTGGCCGAGGCCCGTCCGGGCAGCGGCGAGGTGGTCCGGGCGCTGGCCGAGAGCTGGCGACAGGCGAGCGCTGTGGCGTTTCTCGCGGGCTACCGGGAAACCATCCCCGGCTGCCCGAGTTATCCCGACAACGCGGCCGCGGCGGATCGTCTGTTGAACCTGTTCCTGCTCGAGAAGGCGCTCTACGAGATCTGCTACGAGGCGGCCAACCGGCCGCTCTGGCTGCGGATCCCGCTCAAGGGCGTGGCGAGCCTGCTCGAGCTGGAGGCGAGCGACCATGCCGACCGCTAGGACCCGGGCGCCGCTGGTCGATCCGGCCGCGGCCGAGGCGCTGGTCCGGGGCGATCACGGCGATCCGTTCGCGCTGCTCGGCGTCCACGAGATCGCGGCCGGGGGGCTGGTCGTGCGCAGCTTTCAGCCGCAGGCCGCCCGGGTCTGGCTGATCGAGGCCGCAACCGGGCGCGCGGCCGGCGAGTTCTCGCGGGTGCACGCCGATGGCCTGTTCGCGCTGCCGCTGCCCGAGCGCACGTCGCGGTTTGCCTATCGGCTGCGCCTCGAGGTCGGCCGCGACACGCTCGAGGTCGACGACCCTTACCGGTTCCCGCCGATCCTGGGCGAGCTCGATGTCTATCTGATGGCCGAGGGCAGCCATCTGAGCCTGTACGAGAAGCTCGGCGCGCATCCGATGACCTTGGACGGCGTCGCCGGCACCGCCTTCCTGGTCTGGGCGCCGAATGCCAGGCGGGTCTCGGTGGTCGGCGGCTTCAATGGCTGGGACGGCCGCCGCCACCCGATGCGCAAGCGGGTCGAGTGCGGCGTCTGGGAGCTGTTCATGCCCGGCCTCGGGCGCGGCGAGGTCTACAAGTACGAGATCAAGGGGCCGCGCGGCGAGCTGTTGCCGCTCAAGGCCGACCCGGTCGCGTTCGCCGCCGAGCCGCCGCCGCGGACCGCCTCGGTGGTCGAAGGCCTCCGCGAGCCCGTCTGGTCGGATCTGAAGTGGATGCGCGAGCGCGAGCGCGCCAACGCCCGCGAGGCGCCGATCTCGATCTACGAGTGCCACCTCGGCTCCTGGATGCGGGTGCCAGAGGCCGGCAACCGCTATCTCAGCTACGACGAGCTGGCCGACCGGCTGGTCGCCTACGTCAAGGAGATGGGCTTCACCCATCTGGAGCTGTTGCCGGTCTCGGAGTTCCCGTTCGACGGCTCCTGGGGCTACCAGCCGATCGGCCTGTTCGCGCCGACCAGCCGGCACGGGCCGCCGGAGGCGTTCGTGCGTTTCGTCGACCGCTGCCATCAGGCCGGCATCGGCCTGCTGCTCGACTGGGTCCCGGGCCACTTCCCGACCGATCCGCACGGCCTTGGCTATTTCGACGGCACCCACCTCTACGAGCACGCCGACCCGCGCATGGGCTTCCATCTCGACTGGAATACGCTGATCTACAATTACGGCCGGCGCGAGGTCGCGAACTTCCTGCTCGCCAACGGCCTGTTCTGGCTCAAGCACTACCACATCGACGGCCTTCGGGTCGACGCGGTCGCCTCGATGCTCTATCTCGACTATTCGCGCCAGGCGGGCGAGTGGCTGCCGAACGAGCACGGCGGCAACGAGAACCTGGATGCGATCGCCTTCCTGCGCCGGCTGAACGAGCTCGCGTTCAAGGACATCGAGGGCGCGACCACGATCGCTGAGGAATCGACCGCCTGGCCAAGCGTCTCGCGGCCGACCTATCTCGGCGGCCTGGGCTTCGGCTACAAGTGGAACATGGGCTGGATGCACGACACGCTGCATTACATCAGCGAAGATCCGGTGCATCGCAAGTATCACCACCACGAGCTGACTTTCGGCCTGATTTACGCCTTCACCGAGAACTTCATCCTGCCGCTGTCCCACGACGAGGTCGTGCACGGCAAGGGCTCGCTGCTGGCCAAGATGCCGGGCGATGGCTGGCAGAAGTTCGCCAACCTGCGCGCCTATTTCGGCTTCATGTTCGGCCATCCGGGCAAGAAGCTCCTGTTCATGGGCGGCGAGTTCGGCCAGGGCCGCGAGTGGAACCACGACGTCAGCCTGGACTGGCACCTGCTCGACCATCCCTGGCATCGGGGCGTGCAGCTGCTGGTCCGGGATCTGAACCGCCTTTATCGCGAGCTGCCGGCGCTGCACGAGCGCGACTGCGAGGCCGAGGGCTTCGAATGGCTCGAGCTGCACGACAGCGAGCAGAGCGTGCTCGCGTTCCTGCGCCGCGGCGGCGATCCCGGGCGGATCGTGGTCGTGGTCTCGAACTTCACGCCGGTGCCGCGCCACGGCTACCGGATCGGCGTGCCGCTGCCCGGCTACTACCGTGAGCGGATCAATACGGACGCGGAGATCTATGGCGGCGCCAATCTCGGCAATCGCGGCGGCGTCTTCGCCGACGGCTTCGGCTCGCACGGCCGCCCCTATTCGCTGGCCCTGACCCTGCCGCCGCTAAGCACGGTGCTGCTCGAGCGCCATGCCGGCTGACGCGCGCTCGCGAGCGGCAGGGGCAACGTCGATGTGGCAGTCCTCGGGACCTGCCGAACCGGCCGTTAACCTTGAGACAAGGTTGAGCCCGCAAGCTTGGTCGCCTCTGACGGAGGTGACCATCATGCCGACGCTGTTCTGGCTGGCCCTGCTGCTGGGGTATCTCACTGGCGTGGCGGCCGCCGTGCTGCTGCTGCCGGCGCGGCTGGTCGAACCGCTGGCGGGGCCGCTCACGCTGACGACCGTGATCGCGGTCGCGGCGTTCGGCGTCCTGCTGCGCCTGCGCCAAGCCAGTCGGCTGGACTCCGATGTTGGAGCAACGCCTGTGGCGCCGTCGAAGCCGCCGGCCGCCAGCGCTGCCGCGGCGCACCCGCTCCGGCGGCCGGAGGTCGAGGTCGATGCACCGGAGCCGGCCGCGGAAGCGCGCTGGCCGTTGCGGGTCGGGCTGGAGCCGCCGGGGGCGATCGGGCCGCGCGAGCTGCAGCGGCTGCTCGCCGAAGGTCGGGTCGACGTCGGGCTGCGGCCGATCGCCAGACTCGAGCAGCCCGAGGCCGCGGTCTATCACGCGCTGCCTCGGCTGCACGCGGCCGACGACAGTCCGATCGCGCCGGCGCGCTACCGGGCGAGCGCGGCGCGCTGCGGCCTGCTCGGGCTGATCGATCAGCGCCTGGTGCGGCGCTCGGCGGAATTGCTGCGCAAGGCCCGCGCCGAGGGCTGCCAGGTGATGATGGTCTGCACGATCGCCGCCGAGAGCCTGAGCAACCCGGTGTTCGGCGCCGAGCTCGAGCAGCAGCTCAAGGATGATCCGCAGTTCGCCGCGCAGCTGGTGCTGGCGCTCGATCAGGCGGTGCGCGATCAGCCGGGCTTGGCAGCATTGGCCCGGCTGCGGCTGGCCGGCATGCGCTTCTGCCTGCGCCGGGTCGGGCCGCCGGCGCTCGAGCCGGCCGAGCTCGGCGCGAGCGGCTTCGAGTTCGTGCTGCTCGAGGCGGCGCGCTTCGCGCTGCGGGCGCCAGATGGCATGATCGACCCCGCCCTGCTCGAGCTGCGGCGCGGCTTCGGGCCGGGTGGACCGATGCTGCTGGTCGCGCGGACCGGGCTCGACGAGCAGGCGATCGTGCTGCCCGGCAACTGGGCGCGCTCGGCCGACGACGGCGCCTTCGATCTCGCCCGCTCACACGCCGCCTGAGCCCGGGTGCCCGGCTTCACAGGACCGCCCGGCCATGGCATAGACGCCGGCGCGCGGGGCTGCCGCGCCTGCGGAGGGGACGCCCTTGGAGACGGGCCGGCCGCCGATCCCGTGGCTTCGGGGTCTGCGCGAGATCGCCGCCAGCTACGACGCCCTGATCGTCGATCTCTGGGGCGTGGTCCATGGCGGCATCGAGCCCTATCCGGGCGTGCTCGAGACGCTCGCGGCGCTGCGGGCCGCCGGAAAACCGGTGGCGCTGCTCTCGAATGCGCCGCGGCGGGCTGCCAGCGCCGGCCGGCGGCTGAACGCGATCGGCGTGCCGCCCGAGGCCTACGATCTGCTGATGACCTCGGGCGAGGC
This sequence comes from uncultured Alphaproteobacteria bacterium, assembly GCA_963840925.1. Lineage (GTDB taxonomy): Bacteria > Pseudomonadota > Alphaproteobacteria > Geminicoccales > Geminicoccaceae > DATAOG01. The sequence goes on along the minus strand of CAWJAY010000002.1, from coordinate 40,630 downwards.
GGCCCACGATGCGCTGGCGCTGCGCGACCGGCCGGAGCACGCCGGGCTCGGGCGGGCCTATTTCTACATCGGGCCGGCCTGGGACGCCGACCTGGTCGCCGGCCTCGACTATCGCGCGGTCGAGGCGGTCGAGCAGGCGGATTTCCTGCTCACGGTCGGCCTGTTCGACGAGGCCGATCCGCTCGGGCATTACGACCCCCTGTTTGCCGCGGCGCGGGCGCGGGACGTGCCGATGCTCTGCGTCAACCCCGACCTGGTCGTGCACCGCCAGAGCGGCGTCACCAGCCCCTGCGCCGGCCTGCTCGCCGCGCGCTATCGCGAGCAAAGCGGCCGGGTGATCTACCACGGCAAGCCTGATCCGGCGATCTTCCGGCGGGCCGCGCGGGCGCTGGGTCTCGCCGAGGACGGCCGCATCCTGGTGGTCGGCGACAGCCTCGCGACCGACATCAAAGGCGCTGCGGCCGCGGGCTACGACAGCGTGCTGGTGACCCGCGGCATCCACGCCGGCGAGCTCGGCATCCGCCCGGGCGAGACGCCGGACCCCGCCCGCTTGGCCGCCCTCTGCACCCGGCACGGCCAGGTTCCCACAGCTGCCATCGCCACGTTGCGCTGGTAACGTCATTCAATACTCCTCTTAACCTTCTTGTCTGACGAATAGCTCGATCGTGTCCCACGGCCGGCGGCCCTGGTTGCGGTAGCCGAGGTGGGGCCGGTCGTGGTTGTAGTGGTGCAGCCAGGCGTCGAGGTCGGCCTGCAGGACCTCGACGCTGTCATAGAGTTTCCGGTGCATGGCGGGCCGGAAGAACTCCTGCAGCACGGTGCCGTTGAAGCGCTCGACGAAGCCGTTGGTCTTGGGTGAGCCGACCCGGGTGGTGCGGTGCTCGATCTCGTTGAGCGCCAGGTAGAGCTCATAAGCGTTGCGCTCCGTGCCACAGAACTCGCGGCCGTTGTCGGTCAGCACCGCCCGCAACGGCAGATCCAGGTTCCGGTAGAACGGCATGACCATCGTCGTGCAGCACGGCTACCGCCGCTTCCGGTTGCTTGGAGACGTGCAGAAAGCCGAAGCCGTAGCTGCCGTAGGTGTCGACCACCGCGTGCAGGTAGACCCGCCCGATACCCTTGAGCGCGCCGACCATGAAGGTGTCGGCGGAGAGCAGCTCGCCCGGCGCCCCACTCTCGACGTGGCGCTCGCGAAAGCACGGATTGAGCTTCTCGAGGAAGGCGATCTGCTCGGCCGTGAGTTCGATCGGCTCCCGCGCGGTCTTGGTCTCCAGGGCCAGCCAGCGTTGCTCGCGGGTGCCGCGCTCGCGCCGTTCAGTAGCTTCTGGATGGTGATCGACGAAGCCGCCTGCCTTTCAAGCGAGCATGGCCTCCAGCCGGTTGCAGCCGTACGCCGGGTGCTCGAGCGCCAGCTTCAGGAACCGCGCCACCACTTCGACCGGCGTGGTCATCGGATGGCTCTTCGCCACCGGCGGTAGGTCCTTGAGGGCAGCCAGACATGAAGCTGAACGCGCTTCCAGTCGTAGAGCTGGTCCGGTCGTGCCGCCGCGGCGGCACGCCTCGTGACGTCGAGCAACTCGGCCAGCTCGATACCGTCATGCGGCGATCGCGCTATCTTCACATGCCACGGATGCTGATCGTCGTGACCCGCTTCGCTGCCATCTGTCCTATCTCTCACCTCCTCCACCAGCAGCCTGGACCATTCCAAACCGCAAGACAAGGAGGCGAAGAAGACAGCAGTCCACGGCGCGAATCTCTCTCAAGCACGGCACGGAGTGCTGGGCCAGCAGGGCTTTGTCGGCCGCACCGAGCGACGCCTCGTGGATCTTCGAGAGCAGCCAGCGCCAACTCGGATGCATCAACGCGGACACCGAGCCGCGCGTCACAATAGCCACTCGTTGTTCCTTTTCGCGCCGCTGCAACTCGTCAACCAACTCCTTTAACCAGCCGAACAGAGCCTCAGAATGCTCCTTGAGCATATGCCGCAGATCTACGGCGCTGCTATGCGAAGCGCCGCTGGCCTCGATCTGGCCCCGCGGGTCGACCAGCGCCTCGAAGAATGCATCCCAGTCGGTCGGCGACAGTACGACCGTCTCACGATTACGGATTACGTCGCTGGCCGCTGCGAGCGCGTTGCAGGAGGACGAAATCGCTGAGACTCGATCCAGCATCGGCCGCAGGCCCGCTCCACCATCCGCTTGCTACGCAGCGTCGATCCGCGAGGTTCGACCCGAAGGTTCTTGCGAAGCGGGCCTCTGCAGGTCGTTCTGTGAGCGACCATGCTCGTCCGCTCCCGTTTTCACCACGGTCATATGTACTCACTCTAGCGGTTCAAGCACTACTTCCACGCTCCGCCGTGGCAACCGTATGTGGTCGTCGTGGCGACGACGCGCGATGCTAGAGAGTGGGCTCTGCCACCCGAATTGGTGATCGTCGACGGCGGCAAAGGCCTGGAAGCGGCGCTCGCCAGCCTGTGGGACGATGTGCCGGTTCAGCGCTGCACCGTGCACAAGGAGCGCAATCTGCTCGCCCGCGCGCCGAAGCACCTGCACGACGAGATCAAGGCCGACTTCAACCACATGATGAACGCCAAGCCGCCGCCGAGTCGTAGTCCGGCGTAAGGCGTTCCTGGCCAAGTGGAAGCTTCGCTGCCGTCTGTCGCGACGAGCTTGTAAGAAGCCTGCGAGCGCCTGTTCACGTTCTTGCGCTACCCGCCCTAGCAGTGGCGCTCTGTGAGGACCACGAACACGATCCAGCGCCTGCACGAGGAGTTCAAGCGTATATCAAGCGCAGTGCCTGCTGCCCTGTGCCTAGACCGCCGCCATGCTGTTCTGGCGCTGTTGCTCCTCAGATCACCATCCCTCACGCTCAACCCTCAGCGCTCCCCACCGATCTTACTTCCCCCTGATCCACCACCATCCTTCACCCGCCGCCGAATTTCCAGTATCTTCCGAAGACCGCCGCTGGAGATTTCATGGCGGGCCATGAAGGTCGCCGGTGGGTGGTCGTCCTTTTTTTTGTGGGGTGTGGAGGCCGGGTGCCCGGTCGTCCGGTTCCGAAGTTCACGGATGTCGCGTAGCCGTTTCGGTAACTCGCCTGAAGTCCAGCCCGAATGCCTCGCGCAGGACTCGTGCGGCATCCTGTTGCAACTGGGCGGCCTGCAGCACGCCGTAGGTTAGCAAGTAGTCGAGCCCGGGTTCGCTACTCGAACTCGTTCTCGAGATAGTGACCGATGGCGAGTTCGGCATCTTGCAAGGCATCAGCCGCGGCGCACGCATGGGCGTGATGGAAGGTGCCGAGGCTATGCCGCTGGAAGCCGTATCCGCCGAGATGGCCACGGATGATCTGCATAAGATCGTCAAGCATCGCGTATAGATAAACTCTACCATGATTTTGTTCACCCTCTGGGGAGCGTACGGTCATCCCTGGTGCGCTCGAGCAAACTGCATAAGATTGAGGGCAGTGCGCTGCTACAACTGGTCGGGGGAATCATGGCTGAGGCTCTGGAGTTGCTGCGCGCGAGCAAGGCTTGGCCGGTGGTCGAGGCCGTGGCGCTGATCGAGCGGCTCGGCGGGCGGCTGCCGGCGAAGGGGTTCGTGCTGTTCGAGACGGGCTACGGGCCGTCCGGGCTGCCCCACATCGGCACCTTCGCCGAGGTCTTTCGGACGTCCTTGGTGCGCCGGGCATTCGAGCGGCTGACCGGCTGGCCGACCCGGCTGTACGCGTTCTCGGACGACATGGACGGGCTCCGCGCGATCCCGGACAACATCCCGAACCGGGAGATGGTGGCGCAGCATCTCTACAAGCCATTGACATCCATTCCAGATCCGTTTGGCACTGCAGAGAGTTATGGTTGGAATATGAACCATCGCCTGAAGTCGTTCCTGGACGGCTTCGGGTTCGACTACGAGTTCGTCAGCGCGACCGGGTGCTATCGCTCGGGGCGCTTCAACGACGCGCTCCGGCGGGTGCTCGAGCGCCATGAGGCGATCTTGCGGGTCGTGCTGCCGACGCTCGGCGCCGAGCGCCGGGAAACCTACAGCCCGGTCCTGCCGGTCTGCCCCGAGACCGGCCGCGTCCTCCAGGTGCCGATCCTCAAATCCGATCCCAAGGCCGGCACGGTCACCTATCGCAACGAGGCCGGCAACGTGGTCGAGCAGTCAGTGCTCGATGGCCAGGCCAAGCTGCAGTGGCGGCCCGACTGGGCGATGCGCTGGGCAGCGCTCGAGGTCGACTACGAGATGTACGGCAAGGATCTGATCGATTCGGCCAAGCTTTCCGGTCAGATCTGCCGCATCCTCGGCGGCACGCCGCCCGCGGGCTTCGCCTACGAGATGTTCCTGGACGAGCGGGGGCAGAAGATCTCGAAGTCCAAGGGCAACGGCTTGAGTTGCGACGAGTGGCTCACCTACGGCACCAAGGAAAGCCTGAAGCTCTTCATGTATCAGGCGCCGCGCAAGGCCAAGCGGCTCTATTTCGACGTGATCCCACGCTCGGTCGACGACTACTTCGGCCTGCTCGATCGGTTTCCCGAACAGACCGAGGAGCAGCGCTACCACAACCCGGTCTGGCACATCCATGACGGCCAGCCGCCGGCGGGCGGGCTGCCGATCAGCTTCGTCGTGCTACTCAACCTCGCCTCGGTCGCGAACGCCGAGGCGAAGGACGTGCTCTGGGGCTTCATCAATCGCTACGCCCGCGAGGCGACCCCGGACAACTCGCCGGTGCTCGACGCGCTGGTCGGCCACGCGCTCGCCTATTACCGGGATTTCGTCAAGCCGGCGAAGTCGTACCGGCTGCCGACCGCTGCCGAGCGGCCGGCGCTGGCCGAGCTCGCGCGCTGGCTGATCGCGTTCGATCAGCGCACCAGCCTCGATCGGGCAACCTTCGAGCCGGGCGCGGAGGCGATCCAGCAGGAGGTCTACGAGATCGGCAAGCGCCACGGCTTTGCCGACCATCTGCGCGGCTGGTTCCAGGCGCTCTACGAGATCCTGCTCGGGCAGACCGAAGGGCCGCGCTTTGGCACCTTCGTCGCGTTTTACGGCCCGGCTGCCACCGCCGCCCTGATCGAGCAGGTCCTGGCCGGCCGGCGGATCGACCAGCCGGCGGCCTGAGCCTCGCTTCGTTTTGATGGCAGCGCCCGGCGCCGCCCCGATCAGCGCCCGCCGGCTGGCGCTGGATGTGCTGGGTCTCGTGCTGGGCGAGCAGCGGCCGCTCGACGAAGTGTTCGCCGGCCACCCGCGCCAAGGCCTGCTCGCGGCGCGCGACCGGGCGCACGCCCGCCTGCTGACCGCGACCACGCTCCGCCGGCTGGGCCAGATCGACGCCGTGCTCGACGGGTTTCTGCGCGCGGCGCCGAAGTCGCTCCGGGTGCGCAACCTGCTCCGGCTGGGCGCGGTCCAGCTGCTGTTCCTGGGCACGCCGGCGCACGCCGCGGTCGGCGAGACGGTGGCGCTGGCGAGCGGGCGGGAGGCCTTCGCGCGCGGGCTCGCGAACGCGGTGCTGCGCCGGGTCGCGCGCGAGGGCCAGGCTCTGGTTGCGGCTCAGGACGCGGCCCGCCTCAACACCCCGGACTGGCTCTGGCGGAGCTGGTCCAAGGCCTATGGCGAAGCGGTCGTGCGCCGGATCGCCGAGGTCCATCTGGCGGAGCCGCCGCTCGATCTGACGGTCAAGGCGGAGCCTGAGGTCTGGGCACGCCGGCTCGAGGCCCGGCACCTCTACGGCCACACGCTGCGCCGGGCCGCGGGCGGCGCGATCGAGGACCTGCCGGGCTATGCGGACGGAGCGTGGTGGGTGCAGGACGCCGCGGCGGCGCTGCCAGCCCGGCTGCTGCCCGGGCTCGCGGGGAAGGCCGCGCTCGATCTGTGCGCAGCACCCGGCGGCAAGACCGCCCAGCTGGCAGCCGCCGGCGCCCGCGTGATCGCGCTCGAGGCCTCGCCCAAGCGCGCCGAGCGGCTGACCGCGAACCTCGCCCGGCTGGAGCTTGCTGCCGAGGTCGTGGTCGCGGACGCGCGCGAGTGGCGGCCCGAGCAGCCGATTGAGCGGGTGCTGCTCGATGCGCCGTGCAGCGCGACCGGCACGATCCGCCGCCATCCCGACATCCTTTGGCACAAGACCGCGGCTGACGTCGCTCGCCTGGTCCAGCTGCAGCGCGAGCTCCTGGCCGCGGCCGCAGCGATGCTGGCGCCGGGCGGCGCGCTGGTCTACGCCAGCTGCTCGCTGCAGCCGGAAGAGGGCGCGCAGCTGGTCGAGGCGGCGCTCACGGGCGGGCTCGCCCTCGAGCGCTGGCCGATCGCGCCCGCGGAAGTGGCAGGCCTCCCGGTCGAGCTGACCGCGGCCGGCGAGGTCCGGGCGCTGCCCTGCCATCTGGCCGAGCAGGGGGGTCTAGACGGCTTCTTCATCGCGCGCTTGCGAGCGCCCGGCTGAGCCGCTACCAGAGCCGAAGTCCGCCTCGGAGCCCCCGCCAATGACCGTTCGGCCGACCCGGCGCGCCCTGCTCTCGGTCTGGGACAAGACCGGCCTGGTCGAGTTCGCGCAAGCCCTGGGCGGGCTCGGCATCGAGCTGGTCTCGACCGGCGGCACGGCGCGGCTGCTGCGCGGCGCCGGGCTCGAGGTGATCGACGTCGCGGCGCTCACCGGTGCCGCCGGCATCCTGGATGGCCGGGTCAAGACGCTGCATCCTGCGGTCCACGGCGGCATCCTCGCGCGCCGCGACCTTTCCGCCCACATGGCGACGATCGAGGCGCTCAACATCGCGCCGATCGATCTGGTCGTGGTCAACCTCTACCCGTTCGAAGCGACCGTTGCCGGCGGCGCCGGCGCCGAAGACGCGGTCGAGATGATTGACATCGGCGGCACCGCGCTGATCCGGGCCGCCGCCAAGAACCACGCCGGCGTCACCGTGGTCGTCGACCCGGGCGACTACGGCCCGGTCGCAGCCGAGCTCAAGGCAAACGGCGGCGACACCAGCGCGGCGCTGCGCCGGGCGCTCGCGGCCAAGGCGTTCGCGCGGACCGCGGCCTACGACGGCGCGATCGCCCGCTGGTTCGCGAGCCGGGCGGGCGAGCTTTTGCCCGAGCGCCTGGTCCTCGGCGCGACCCGCCGGCAGAGCATGCGCTACGGCGAGAACCCGCATCAGAAGGCCGCGTTCTACCTGACCGATGCGGCGCGGCCGAGCGTTGCGGCGGCCGAGCAGGTCCAGGGCAAGGCGCTCTCCTACAACAACCTCGCCGACGCCGATGCCGCCTTCGAGCTGGTCAGCGAGTTCGAGGAGCCGGCGGTCGCGATCATCAAGCACGCCAACCCGTGCGGCGTGGCGATCGGCGCCGATCTGGCGCGGGCGTACGAACGAGCGCTCGCCTGCGACCCGCAGAGCGCCTACGGCGGCGTGGTCGCGCTCAACCGGCCGCTGGATCAGCCGAGCGCCGAGCAGATCGCGCGGGTATTCACCGAGGTGGTCGTGGCGCCGGCGGCCGATGCTGCGGCCCGGGCGGTGCTCAGCGCCAAGCAGAACCTCCGCCTGCTGCTGACCGGCGGCGTGCTCGAGCCGCGACCGGGCGAGCTGGTCGTGCGCTCGGTGATTGGCGGTCTTCTGCTCCAGGAGCGCGACGTCCTGGGGCTCGCCTCCGACCAGCTGAAGGTGGTGACCGAGCGGGCGCCGGGCGCGGCCGAGCTTGCCGATCTCCGGTTCGCGTTCACGGTCGCCAAGCACGTGCGCTCGAACGCGATCGTGTTCGCCAAAGCGGGCGTCACGGTCGCGGTCGGCGCCGGCCAGATGAGCCGGGTCGATGCCGTGCGGATCGCGATCGAGAAGGCAGCGCTGGTCAGCCGCGCGGCCGAGGAGGGCCACTCCCGGATCGTCGGCAGCGTGGTCGCCTCAGATGCCTTCTTTCCGTTCCCGGACGGGCTCGATCTCGCGCTGCGCGCCGGCGCCACCGCCGCGATCCAGCCGGGCGGCAGCCTGCGCGATGCCGAGGTGATCAAGGTCGCCAATCAGGCCGGTGCCGCGATGGTGTTCACCGGCATCCGCCACTTCCGTCATTGACGCCGCGTCAGGCCGCAGCCGAGACCGCGACCGGGGGCGGGTTGCGCAGCGTCTGGTAGACCACGCAGAAGCGCTCGGTGAGCTTGATCAGCGTCGCGAGCTGGTCCTCAGAGGCGTCGCTGTCGAGCTCGAAGCGCAGCCGGATCGCCTTGAAGCCGACCGGGGCGTCCTTGGCGACCCCGAGCGTGCCGCGGAAGTCGAGATCGCCCTCGGCATAGACTTGGCCCGCGCGGACCGGGATCTCGAGCGCCGTGGCGACCGCGTTCAGCGTGACCCCGGCGCAGGCGACCAGCGCTTCCAGCAGCATGTCGCCCGAGCAGGCCTGCAGGCCGCTGCCGCCGGTGGCCGGATGCAGGCCCGCCTCGACCACCGCCTTACCGGTCGTGACCTTGCAGCTCAGGCCCGCGCCGATCGCACCCTCTGCCTTCAGCGTGATCATCGCCGCTGCCGCCTGCTCGCGGTAGCGCTGCTTGATCGGCGCCTGCATCTCTTTGAGCGCGCTCGCGTCCATGACCAATGCCTCTCCTGGGTTGCCTGTCCATGCTCAGCGTGGCACTGACGGGCTGGCCTGCGCAACCCGCGCCGCGTCTTCGTGAGCGAGCCCATGGAACGCTTCAAGCTGGTGCCGGAAAGCCATCTGCTGCTGATCCGCGATCAGCGCATCCTGCTGCTCAGGCGCCGCAACACCGACTACGAGGACGGCAAGTACAGCGTGATCGCGGGCCACATGGAGAACGGCGAGACCGCGCGCGAGGCGATCTGCCGCGAGGCGCACGAGGAAGCGGGCATTGAGCTCGCGCCGGACGAGCTGGAATTCGCCCACGTCGTGCACCGGGCGGACCGCGGCCAGCGCGTCGGCTTCTTCTTCAGGGCGCTCTCCTGGCGTGGCGAGCCGCGCAACATGGAGCCGGACAAGGCCGACGACTTCGGCTGGTTCGCGCTCGACGCGCTGCCGGAGGCGATGGTGCCCTATGTCCGGCGCGCGATCGAGGGCTGGCACGCCGGCCAGCGTTACAGCGAATCCGGCTGGAAACGGTGATCGGAGTCCGGCAAACGGGCCGCCGCTGCGCGCCGGGGGCGCGCCACCTGACGGTGTCTGCGCGCCCTTCTCCCCGCGCCACCCCTGGACCCGCAGGGCCTTGCTTTCGCAGTCGGAGAGGGCCAGGGTCGACGTTCGGTAAACTGGGATTGGCGGAACTTTGATTGAGAAGGCGGGAGGCATAGTCATGCATCGCTTGGTCGCCGTAGCCGTGGGCATGCTGGCCGCCGCGCTCGGCGGGCCCGCGCGGCGGACGCGACGTCCTGATCAGCGTGGCTGGCGCCCATGACGGGCAAGGAAGGCTGGTACGGCGAGCAGATGCAGCGCGGCGCGGCGCTGGCCGTGGCCGACCTCAACGCCAAGGGCGGCGTGGTCGGCCAGCAGGTGCAGCTGATCACGGTGGACGACTTCTGCGATGCCGAGCAGGCGGTCGCCGCCGCAAAGAAGCTGGTCAGCGACGGCGTGATCTTCGTCGACGGACACTTTTGCGCCGGGGCCTCGATCCCGGCATCGGAGATCTACGCGGCGGCGGGAGTTCTGATGATCTCGCCGGCCTCGAGCAACCCGATGTTGACCGAGTTGGGTCGAGCCAACGTCTTCCGCCTCGAGAACCGCGATGATGCGGTTGCTAAGTTGTGCGGCAATTACCTGGCCGATCATTGGGCGGACAAAAAGATCGCGATCCTCCACGACAACACGGTCTTTGGGAAGGATAGCGCCGAGTTGACAAAGAAGCAGTTGAATTGTCGCGGTGTCACGGACGACGCGGCATACGTCCCTGGGCAGAAAACGATGGGACCGAAATCGATGAGCTCCAGGCGGCCGATATCGACGTGGCGTTCATTGGCGGATCAAGCCGAGATCGCGCTCATGGCACGTGCGGCACGCCACCGCGGCTACCCGGTTCAGCTGGTAGTCGGGCAAACGCTGGCGAGCGAGGACTTTGCCTTAATCGCCGGCCCCGCCGCGGAAGGAACGCTCTACACCGACCCCCCTGACCCGCTCAAACGCGCCGAAGCGGCGCCCGTGGTCGAGCGGTTCCGAGCCGCCGGTTTCGAGCCAGGGGGCAAGACGTTGTACGCCTATGCTGCCGTTCAGGTGTGGGCGCAGGCGGCGGAAAAAGCCGGTTCACTGGAGCTGGAGCCGATGATCGCAGCCCTGCGCGAGCACCAGTTCGACACCGTGCTCGGCCCGATCGATTTCGACGACAAGGGTGACCTCACGGTGCAAAACCCGGTGTGGTATGTCTGGCGAGACGGCACCTACGTGCCGCTGGAATGACTGACTGCTGATCGAGGTTCCCTTCCTGTCGCGGGAAAGCCGGAGGGGAATTTGGTCGTCGTCAGCGCGGGCGCTGTGGCTCGAGCACCTGGGTGAACAGGGTCGCGCCGCTCAGGTCTTTGAGGCGCACCGTCATAACCTCGCTGGCGCCGTCGATGTCGACCTGGCCGAAGAACTGCAGACCGGCCGAGGGCGGCAGGTTGAACTGACCGGCGGGCGGCGCCTTCTGGAACACGACCTTGGGTCCGAAGGTATCATCGAGCTGGTTCGGCCCGAAGGTGCCGGCGTTCAGCGGCCCCGAGACGAACTCCCAAAACGGCGCGAACTCCTGGAACTGAGCCGCGTTCGGGTCGTAGTGGTGAGCGGCGGTGTAGTGCACGTCCGCGGTCAGCCAGACCACGTTCCTGATCTCGTTGTCGCGGATGAAGCGGAGCAGCCCGGCGATCTCGAGCTCGCGGCCGCGCGCCGGCCCATCGCCATTGGCGCCGTTCTCGAACAGCTCGCCGTCGGGCACGACCAGGCCGATCGGCATGTCGGCGGCGATCACCTTCCAGATCGCCCGTGAGGCGAGCAGCGCCTGCTTCACCCAACGGACCTGGCCGGCGCCGAGGAAGGCGGTGTCCGGTCCCGGCGCGGTCTGATCGTTCTTGGTGTTGGCGCCGCGGTAGGAGCGCATATCGAGCCGGAACACCTCGAGGGCGGGGCCATAGGCGAAGGCGCCGTAGATCCGCTGGCGCTCGAGCGGATGCTCGCGGATCGGCATGTAATCGAAGAACGCCTGCGCTCCCTGCGCCGCCAGCAGGTCGACGCTCGTGACTTTGTAGTCGGCCTTCTTGGGGTCGCCCGCCAGGTCCTCGTGCGGATACCAGTTGTTGGTGACCTCGTGATCGTCCCACTGCACGAGCATCGAGACCTCGGCATTGAACCGCCGGAGGTTGGCGTCGATCAGGTTGTAGGCATAATTGGCGCGGAACTCGGCGAGGGTCTCCGCGACCTTTGACTTGGCTTCGGTGGTGACATTCTTCCACATGCCGCCATCGGGCAGCGGCACCTCGGCGGCGATCGGGCCGTCGGCGTAGATCGTGTCGCCGGAATGGATGAAGAAGTCGGGCTCGACCTGGCGCATCGCCTCGTAGATCCGCATGCCGCCCCAGCCCGGGTTGATGCCCCAGCCCTGCCCCGCGGTATCGCCCGACCAGACGAAGCGGATATTGCGCGCGGCCGTGGGCGGGGTCTTGAAGCTGCCGGTGACCGGCTCGCTCGCGAGCTTGTGGTCGGCGAGGTCGATGAAGCGCAGCCGGTAAAACACCCGCTGGCCGGTGGGCAGGCCGGCAAGGTCGAGCTTGGCGGTGAAGTCGGCATTCCCGAGCGCCGCGGGACCCTGCATCTGCCGCGCACCGGCCAGGCTCTCGGTGGTCGCCCACTCGACCGAGAGGCGCGCCGGGCGGTCGGCCTGCGCCCAGAGGATTGCGCGATCGGCAGACAGATCGCCGGACTGCACACCCCAGGGCGGCGCCGGGCGCATCTTGTCGCTCGTGATCACCGCGGGCGCGGTCTGCTGGCCGAGGGGGCGTCCCGGCAGCAGGAGCCCAGCGAGCAGGCCACCGCCGGCCAGCGCCGAGCGCCGCAGCAGGCGCCGCCGGGTCAGGGTCGAGGTCGGCCGGATCAGAGCCATGGTCGTGCTCCCGAGGCTGCGGTTGCCGTCGGCGGCAGCTGACCACATCGATATGACATTCGATCGATGATTGCATGGGCGATCGATGATTACATGGGTGGCGTGCGACCGATCTCGGCCGGCGCCCGTGTTGCGGCGCGGCGCGAGACCGGCTACGCTGGCGGCAACTAGCAGAACCCCGGGGCAGGATATGCGAACGATATTCGTGCGAGTTGCCAATGAGGCGTCGCCTTCGTACGCGCCAGTGCTCGCCAAGCCGATCACATCGACGACCTTCAGCATCGAAAGCGTTCACCCGGACTTCAGCGATGCGCCGCTCGAGTTCGGGGCCGGGGAAAATGTCCGCTGCAAGACCATCCGACTGCTGGGACCGGGCGAGTCGAAAGCGCGCCAACGGATGACCGCGGTCGAGCGGATCCCGTAAGCAGTCGCTCCAGGGAGGGAGTCTTCATGTCAATCAAAGTCACCGGTTGCATCTCGGTTGCCGGCGCTCTTGCCGTGGTCGCGGGGCCGCTTTACGGCCAGCCGCTGCAGGCGATCGGTGCGGGCGAGGGTCTGGTCGACATCGTCGCCTGGCCCGGGTACATCGAGCGCGGCGAGACCGACGCGGCGTACGACTGGGTCACCGGTTTCGAGCAGCAGACCGGCTGCAAGGTCCGGGTCAAGACCGCCAACACCTCGGACGAGATGGTCGCCTTGATGAACGAGGGCGGCTTCGACCTGGTGACCGCTTCGGGCGATGCCAGCCTGCGCCTGATCGCCGGCAAGCGCGTCCAGGAGGTCAATACCGGCCTCATCCCGAGCTGGAGCCAGATCGACCCGCGCCTGCAGAACGCACCCTGGCACACGGTCGAGGGCAAGCACTACGGCGTCCCCTATCAATGGGGCTCGAATGTGCTGATGTACAACACCGAGGTCTTCAAGCAGCCGCCGACCAGCTGGAACGTGGTGTTCGAGCAGACCAATCTGCCTGACGGCAAATCGAACCAGGGCCGGGTGCAGGCGTTCGATGGCCCGATCTACATCGCCGACGCGGCGCTCTATCTGATGCACAAGAAGCCCGACCTTGGGATCAAGGACCCGTATGAGCTGACCGACGACCAGTATCAGGCGGCCCTCGACCTGCTGCGGCAGCAGCGGACGATCGTCAACCGCTACTGGCACGACGCCTTCGTCCAGATCGACGACTTCACCAACGAGGGCGTGGTCGCGAGCTCGTCCTGGCCGTTCCAGGTCAACATCCTGCGCTCCAAGCAGCAGCCGATCGCGAGCGTGATCCCGGAGGAGGGCGCCACCGGCTGGGCCGACACGACGATGCTGCACGCCGAGGCGCCGCATCCGAACTGCAGCTACATGTGGATGGAATGGACGCTGTCCTCGAACCTGCAGGGCGACCTCGCCGCGTGGTTCGGCTCGGTTCCGGTCGTGCCGGCCGCCTGCGGCCGGAGCGAGCTGTTGGGGCCGGACGGCTGCAAGGTCAACGGCCTGGAGAACTTCGACCGGATCCACTTCTGGCGCACGCCGGTCGCCAAATGCGCCTCGCAGACCGAATGCGTACCCTATTATCGCTGGGTCACCGACTACATCGCGGTGCTCGGCGGGCGCTGACCGGAGGACCCAGCACTGCCCGCGTGAACCGCTGCCGTCCGGCGGCCGCCGCGATGCCGGACGCGAATCCGCCCTGCCCTGCCGGCGGGCGATAACCGTGGCCGAGCCCGCGGTCCGGTTCGAGCGCGTAAGCCGCCACTTCGGGGCGGTGCGCGCGGTCGACGAGGTCAGCTTTGAGGTCGAGGACGGCGAGTTCTTTGCCATGCTCGGCCCCTCCGGCTCGGGCAAGACGACCTGCCTGCGCCTGGTCGCGGGCTTCGAGGAGCCGGACGCGGGCGCGATCGCGATCCATGGCAAGGCAATGGCGGGCGTGCCGCCCTACGATCGCAGCGTCAACACGGTGTTCCAGGATTACGCCCTGTTCCCGCACCTGAGCGTGCAGGACAACGTCGCCTACGGGCTGATGGTCCGGGGGGTCGCCAAGGCCGAGCGCCATGCGCGCGCCGAGGCCATGCTCGAGCAGGTGGCGCTCGGCGGTCTCGGCCGGCGCCGGCCGGCCGAGCTGTCGGGCGGCCAGCGCCAGCGCGTGGCCCTTGCCCGCGCGCTGATCAATCAGCCCGAGGTGCTGCTGCTCGACGAGCCGCTCGGCGCCCTTGACCTCAAGCTCCGGCAGCAGATGCAGACCGAGCTCAAGGCGCTCCAGCGCAAGGTCGGCATCACCTTCCTCTACGTCACCCACGACCAGCAGGAGGCGCTCGGCATGAGCGACCGCCTCGCGGTCTTCAATCATGGCCGGATCGAGCAGATCGGCACCCCTGAAGCGGTCTACGAGCACCCGGCGACGGCGTTCGTGGCCGGATTCGTCGGCGCCTCGAACATCGTCGATCCGCCGACCGCGGAACGTCTGACCGGCCAGCGCCTGCCGTTCTCGCTGCGTCCGGAGCGGATCCGGATCGGGGTCGACGGCGCGGCCGACTTCGTCGTCGAAGGCACGGTCGTCGACGTCCAGTATCATGGCGCCAGCACGCGGGTCGACGTCGCGCTCGACGGCGGCGGCCTGCTGATCGCCGAGCGCGCCAACGACGCCCTGCCCGGCCAGCGGCTCGCGGCCGGCAGCCGGGTCCGGCTGGGCTGGTCCGCGGTCGCGATGCAGCCGCTGCGCAAAGACCCGCCGGCGTGAGCGTCGCGGCGACCGAGATCGGGTTCGCGGCCGGGGTGCCCGAGCCGACGCGCGCGCGCCGGCTCTCGACCTTCCTCTACCGGCACGCCGGCCTGTTCACGCTGTTGCTGCTGGCGCCGCCCCTGCTCTGGCTCGGCATCGTCTATCTGGGCTCGCTGTTCGCGCTGTTGATCCAGAGCTTCTTCTCGTTCGACGACTTCACCGGCCAGGTCGTCCACGAGTTCACGCTGCGCTCCTACGCCGAGCTTTTGACCAACCGCGCCAATCTCGACATCATCCTGCGCACGGTCGGCATGGCGGCGGCGGTCACGGTCGGCGCGGCGCTGATCGGCTTCCCGATCGCCTACCTGATGGCGCGCCATGCGACCGGGCGCGCCAAGGCCCTGCTCTACCTTGCGGTCATGCTGCCGCTCTGGTCGAGCTATCTGGTGCGCGTCTACGCCTGGAAGCTGATCCTGGCCAAAGAGGGCATCGTCAGCTGGGCGTTCGCCGAGGCCAGGCTGTCGTGGCTGCTCGATGGCGTCCTGGCGCTGCCCGTGGTCGGCGGCCCGTCGCTCTCGATCTCCTACCTCGGCATGTTCCTGGTCTTCACCTACATCTGGCTGCCGTTCATGATCCTGCCGATCCAGGCAGCGTTGGAGCGGGTGCCGGTCAACCTGACCGAGGCCTCGGCCGACCTCGGGGCGCGGCCGGCCACGACCTTCCGCACCGTGATCCTGCCGCTGGCCTTCCCGGGCGTGGTCGCGGGCTCGATCTTCACGTTCTCGCTGACGCTCGGCGACTACATCATCCCCTACATCATCGGCTCGTCGCGCTTCTTCATCGGCCAGGCGGTCTACGTGCACCAGGGCACGGCCGGCAACATCCCGCTGGCGGCCGCCTTCTCGGTCGTGCCGATCGCGATCATGGCGGTCTATCTGACGATCGCCCGACGGCTGAGGGCGTTCGATGCGCTCTAGGCGCGCGCCGCTCGGGCTCAAGCTCGCGGCCGCGGCGGGCCTGCTCTATCTGCATGTGCCGATGGCCTTCATCCTGCTCTACGCCTTCACGACCGACGACAAGAGCTATCAGTTTCCGCCGCCCGGGCTGACGCTGCAGTGGTTCGCGGTCGCCTGGGACCGCCAGGACATCTGGACCGCGATCTGGCTGTCGGTGCGGGTCGCGCTGGTCGCGACCGCGGCAGCGCTGGTGCTCGGCACGCTCGCCGCGGCCGCGCTCTACCGGGCACGCTTCTTCGGCCGCGAGGCGATCACGCTGTTGATCATCCTGCCGATCGCGCTGCCCGGCATCGTGACCGGCATCTCGCTGCGCGCGGCGATCAATCTGGCCTCGATGCCGTTCAGCTTCTGGACCATCGTGGTCGGCCACGCGACCTTTTGCGTGGTCGTCGTCTACAACAACGTGCTGGCGCGCTTCCGGCGGACCTCGGGTTCGCTGATCGAGGCCTCGATGGACCTCGGCGCCGACGGCTTTCAGACCTTCCGCCACGTCGTGCTGCCCAACATCGCGACCGCGCTGCTGGCGGGCGGCATGCTCGCGTTCGCGCTCAGCTTCGATGAGGTGATCGTCACGACCTTCACCGCCGGCCAGCAGACGACCTTGCCGATCTGGATGCTGACCGAGCTGGTCCGGCCGCGCCAGCGGCCGGTCACCAACGTCGTCGCGGTGTTCGTGATCGCGGTGACCTTCGTGCCGATCCTGCTCGCCTACTATCTGACCCGCGGCACCGAGACGGTCGCCGGCGGCGGCAAGTGAGAACCGGAGGCTCCTGTTCCATGCAGACCAAGATGCTGATCGGCGGCCGGTTCGTGACCGGCGAGGGCGAGGCGGACGCGATCTTGAACCCGGCGACCGGCCAGGCCATCACGAGCGTCAACGAGGCCTCGGCAGAGCAGATCGAGCGCGCGGTGCAGGCGGCGGCCGACGCGTTCCCGGTCTGGTCGCGGACGACGCCCGCCGAGCGCTCGCTGCTGCTGCTCAGGCTTGCGGACCGGATCGAGGCCGAGGCGGCGGCGTTCGCCAAGCTCGAAGTCGACCAACTGCGGCAAGCCGCCGGCGCGGGCGCTCGAGGACGAGCTGCCGGCGATCATCGACTGCTACCGCTTCTTCGCCGGCGCCGCGCGCTGCCTGCCGGGGGTCGCCGCGGGCGAGTACCTGAAGGGCTACACCAGCATGATCCGGCGCGACCCGATCGGGGTCGTCGCCTCGATCGCACCCTGGAACTACCCGTTGATGATGGCGGCCTGGAAGCTCGCGCCGGCGCTGGCCGCGGGCAACACGGTCGTGCTCAAGCCCTCCGAGCAGACCCCGCTCACGACCTTGAAGCTGGCCGAGCACCTCGCCGAGATCTTCCCCGCGGGCGTCGTCAACGTCGTGGCCGGCCGCGGCGAGACGGTCGGCGCGCCGCTGGTCGCCCACTCGGGCGTGCGGATGATCTCGCTCACCGGCGACGTCGCGACCGGCCGGAAGGTCCTGCAGGCGGCGGCCGCCAGCCTGAAGCGCACCCACCTGGAGCTGGGCGGCAAGGCGCCGGTGATCGTGTTCGACGACGCCGACCTCGAGGCGGTCGTGAGCGGCTTGCGGATGTTCGGCTTCTATAACGCCGGCCAGGACTGCACCGCCGCCTGCCGGGTCTACGCCGGCGAGCAAATTCATGACCGGCTGGTGGCCGACCTCGCCTCGGTGGTCTCGACGATCAGGTTCGGCGATCCGTCCGGCGAAGGCATGGACATCGGGCCGCTGATCAGCGCCGAGCAGCGCGCGCGGGTGGCGGGCTTCGTCGAGCGCGCCGGCGCCGAGCGCCATATCGAGATCGTGACCGGCGGCGGGCCTGGCGCGGGCTCCGGCTTCTTCTACCAGCCGACCGTGATCGCCGGCGCCCGCCAGGAGGACGAGATCGTGCGCAAAGAGGTCTTCGGGCCGGCGGTCTCGGTCACCCGCTTTTCCGATCCGGGGCAGGCGATCGCCTGGGCGAACGATTCCGAGTATGGCCTCGCCTCATCGGTCTGGACCCGGGACGTCGGCAAGGCGATCAAGGTCGCGGCGGCTCTCCAGTACGGCTGCACCTGGATCAATACGCACTTCATTCTGGCGAACGAGATGCCGCACGGCGGCCTCAAGCAGTCCGGCTATGGCAAGGACATGTCGCTCTGCGCGCTCGAGGACTACACGGTCGCCCGCCACGTCATGATCGCACACTGACCGGCAGCGCGGCCGACCAGGCCGCGGGGCGGCGCCGGCGGCTGCTAATTCAGATGGGCCGGGCTGAGCAGGACCAGGCGGACCAGGTCGACCTGCCGCTTGGTCCCGGTCTTGCTGAGGACGCGCTTGATGTAGCTGCGCGCGGTCTGGGTCGTGATATTGAGCATCGCGGCCGCCTCCTCGAGCGAGCGGCCCTGGGCGATCTTGGCGGTCAGCCGGCTTTCGGCGCGGGTCAGCCCGTACAGCTGCAGCAGCCGTTCCTCGTTGGCGAGGATCACCGATTCGGGGTCGCTGATGAACAGGGCAACCGCGATCCGGCGGTGCCCGGGGATCGCGCTCGGAGCCCGCATCGGCGAGACCAGCACGGACAGCGGGCGCGAGCCGGAGGCCCGCGAGACCGACAACGTGCCGCCCGAACTGCGGCCTTCGCCGCGGGCCGCGCTGGCGGCGCTGCTGATCAGACCTTCGAGGGTGCTGGCTTCGCGCGGCCGGCTCGCCGCGAGCTTGCCGCCGCGCAGGACCAGCCCGTCATTGCCGGCCAGGATCGCCCGTGCCGCGCCATTGACGATCACCGGCGTTCCGTTCCGGTCGCAGAGCACGACCGCGGTCGGCAGCCGGTCGAGCACCTCGACGGCCGCGTTCCGCTCCACCTCGAGCATCGCGAGCTGCCGGCGCATCTGGACGGCGCTCCGCAGATGCGGCGCCAGCGTGCGGCACAGGCGGATCTCGTCGAAACCAAACAGGGTATCCTCGGGCCCGCGCAGCGTCGCGAAATAGCATAGGTTGGCCTGCTCGCGTATCAATACTGCGCTGAGCCGATGAAATAGTCCTTGGGGTTTTAGCCATTCTTGGTAGAACTGGCTTTGCATGAGTTCGACGTCGGACACCAGTTCTTTACCAACATGAACGGCCGCTGGAATGCGGTAAGGTTCTTCATGGCGCAACCATGGATCTTGACGAGAATAGTGATTTCGATATGATTCCAGAAATTCGGAATAATAACCGCTGCTTGCATGCATGAACCCTTCTCGGATTTGAAAATTGAACATGGCTACACTACAGGCACGTGCATCGAACAGCCGCCTCAGAGCACCGCAGAGTTCCGGCAATGCGTCCGCCGAGGTGGTCGTATCATAGATTAGCGGTATAATCTTGTGCAGCTCACTCTCAACCACCATTTTTTCTCCAGGCCGTCCATGCGTTTTTTGCCAGTAGGTGCAGCCCACTTTGGAGCATAAGTATAACACAAATTTAAATCGGTGCACCCCCATGTGGGGGTAGGCGTTTTCTACGTCTAAACGTCATCTTGCCGGCGCATGTGACACGCAGGGTCGGGTGATCCGGAAATTGAGAACGTGATGGTAGAGCCGAGACCGGCTACCGAACACGCGTCACGAAGATTGCGCGGTGGCAGCCCCAAGGGGCACAAGAGAGAGCGCCAAGCATGGAAACGGGTGAGGATATGAGCCGAGCGATCGGCTGGAGCGAGGTCAGGTCGCGCCCCGGCGGCGAGACCCGCGAGCCGTCTCTGTACGCATTCGAGCTGGGGCCGACGGCCCCGGACGCAGCGCGACGGGCAACCGATGCCGCATTCTCAGGCGTGGGCCACGTCCCGGCAGCGGCGGCAACGCTGATCTACCTCGACGCCCGGACCTTCACCCGCGACTGCATCGGACGCTGGCTGCAGACCCACCTCAGCGGGTTCCGGGTCTGCGCTCTGCAGGATCTGGAGCAGATCGTGACGGCGCCCGCGACCGGCGGCGAAACCCGGGGGGTGATCCTCAATACCGGGCCCGAGCGCATGTCATCCGCCGCCGTCACCAACCTGATGTCGCGGCTCGCCGAACTGCTGCCCTCGGTGCCGGTGGCAGTCCTGTCCGACTACGAGGATCCGGACAACATCCGAGCCGCATTCGACATGGGCGTGCGCGGCTGCATCCCGACCACGCTGGCCCGCTGGTCGCGGTCCAGGCGGTGCACCTGATCTGCGCCGGCGGCACCTTGCGCCGGCCGCACGCTGTTGTCGTCTTCCGATGCGCGCAACGGCGCCGATGCCGCGCCGCTGATCGGGAGTTCACGCAACAGCCAGCGGCAGATCCTGGACTGCCTGCGCCGGGGCATGGCGAACAAGCTGATCGCCTACGAGCTCAACATGTGCGAGAGCACGGTCAAGGTGCACATCCGCAACATCATGAAGAAGCTGAAGGCGACCAATCGCACCCAGGTGGTGTACCTGACCAACGGCTTGTTCGAAGCCGGCAGCCAGTATCGGCGGCCTGGCTGAGGCTTGCTGTTCCGGCTGTCCGGTGCGGCCAGCCGGGCTACCGGCCCACCTGGGCGGATCGTCCGGCCCTACCCTGCCGGAGGATGCCCGGTCGGTTGGGGTCGGTCGAGCGGCGGCGGC
The DNA here is from genome assembly GCA_963840925.1 of uncultured Alphaproteobacteria bacterium. Lineage (GTDB taxonomy): Bacteria > Pseudomonadota > Alphaproteobacteria > Geminicoccales > Geminicoccaceae > DATAOG01. Next base: position 20,258 of record CAWJAY010000002.1, on the reverse strand, counting down.
TACGCCTTTCTTGCGCGCTGCTCGCCCGTTTTGCCGACCGGGCAGAGCGGCGGGCTTGGGCTAGTCTCTGAGGACCGGCGCATCACCGGCAGTCTGGCGGCGAGGCGCCGGCCCATCTCAACCAGCGCTCAGCGGCGCCTGCGATCGTGGTCGCGCATCGGTGCCGCCTGAGGTTCCGTGAAGAGACCCCGGCGGCGACCCGGAGCGCGTCGCGAACCTTCGAGGATGGCGGCATGCAGCTGAACGGTCATCAGTTACAGCACTCCGGGCTGCAGCCATCGCCGACCTCGCCAGCCCTGCAGGCGCGCGCCCATCGCCTGATCCCGGGCGGCTGCCACACCTATGCCAAGGGCGACGATCAATACCCGACCAACGCGCCGGCGTTGATCGCGCGGGGCTCCGGATGCCGGGTCTGGGACGCCGACGGCCGTCAGTACATCGAGTACGGCATGGGCAACCGCGCGGTCAGCCTCGGCCATGCCTATCCCGCGGTCGTGGACGCGGTGCAGCGCGAACTGCTGGCCGGCAGCAACTTCACCCGCCCATCGCCGATCGAGGGCGCGTGCGCGCAAGCGTTCCTCGACCTGATCGACGGCGCCGAGATGGTCAAGTTCTGCAGCGACGGCTCGGACGCGACCTCAGGCGCGGTCCGGCTCGCCCGCGCCTACACCGGCCGCGACCTGATCGCCTGCTGCGCCGAGCACCCGTTCTTCTCCACCGACGACTGGTTCATCGGCACCACGCCGATGAACGCCGGGGTGCCGGAGGCGATCCGGCAGCTGACGCTCACCTTCCGCTACAACGACCTCGCCGGCACCGAGGCCCTGTTCGCCCGGCATCCCGGCCGGATCGCCGCGCTGATCCTGGAGCCGGCGCGCACCGAGGACCCGCCCGAGGGCTATCTGCAGGCGCTGCAGCAACTCTGCCACGCCAACGGTGCGCTGTTGATCCTGGATGAGATGATCACGGGCTTTCGCTGGCACAACGGCGGGGCGCAGAAGCTCTACGGCGTCGTCCCCGACCTCACGACCTTCGGCAAGGCGCTCGCGAACGGCTTTTCGGTTTCAGCACTCGCCGGCCGGCGCGAGTTCATGCGCCTGGGCGGGCTCGACCACGACCGGCCGCGGGTCTTCCTGCTCTCGACCACCCACGGTGCCGAGACCCACGCGCTGGCCGCGGCGATCGCGACCATGCAGGTCTACCGGCGCGAGGGCGTGATCGAGCACCTGTACCGGCAAGGCAGGCGGCTCCGGCAGCAGGCCGAGCAGGTGATCGGCCGGCATGGCCTGGCCGGGTTCGTTCAGATCCTGGGCAAGCCCTGCTGCCTCACCTATGCCACGCTCGGCCCGGATGGCCAGCCGTCGCAGGCGTTCCGGACGCTGCTGCTGCAGGAGACGATCCGGCGCGGCGTGCTGATGCCCTCGCTGGTCCTGAGCTATTCCCATAGCGATCACGACCTCGACCTCACCGTGGCAGCGCTCGACGGCGCGCTCGAGGTCTACCGGCGGGCGCTCGACCATGGCGTCGAGCGCTATCTCGTCGGCCGGCCGTCGCAGACCGTCTATCGACGCTACAACCTCGCCGGGGCGCCGCCGGGGCAGCAGCCCGAAGCCGCGCACGCGACCCTGGCGCGGTGATGACCGGCGCGCCAGCGGCAGGCCGGCCCGGCGGTTGCGGCCGCGGCTGGAGGTCGCTCCGGCGCGCGATCCGGGTGCTCGCGAGCACCACGCTGGCGTTCGCCGTCCTCGGCTGCGGCGCGAGCCAGCCCCGGGCCGCAGGCGCTGCCACCGATGCGTCGGCGGGCGCGCCGGTCTTCCCGCTCCATCTCGAGCCCGGCAAGCGCTATCTGGTCGATGCCGCCGGCGCACCGTTCCTGGTTCATGGCGATGCCGCCTGGTCGCTGATCGCAGACCTCAGCCGCGAGGAGGCCGATCTCTATCTCGAGCAGCGGCGCGCCCGCGGCTTCAACACGCTGCTGGTCAACCTGATCGAGCATCGCTTCTCGACCCGCCCCGCGGCCAATGCCTATGGCGAGCGGCCATTCCGCGGCCTGGCGTTCGAGTCGATCGCTGCGCTCGCGCAATGGCTGCCGCGGGAGGTCGCGCACTACGGCACGAGCGTGGCCAGCCGGTTCGCGGATTTCAGATCACCCAACGATGCCTACTTCGCCCACGCCGATTGGGTGTTGCACCGGGCGGCCGAGAAAGGCTTTCTGGTCTTACTGGTCCCGGCCTACGCCGGCTGGCACGGCGGCTCGCAAGGCTGGTACCGGGCGATGGTCGCCAACGGGCCGGAGCGACTGCGCCAGTACGGCGCCTATCTCGGCCAGCGCTATCGCGCGTTCACGAACATCCTCTGGGTGCAAGGCGGCGACTACGATCCTCCGGACAAGGACCTGGTGCGTGCGCTCGTGGCCGGTATCCAGCAGTTCGATCCGGGCGCGCTGCACACTGCGCATGGCGCCCCGGGCAGCCTGGTCAGCGACTACTGGCAGGGCGAGCCCTGGTTCCAGGTCAATAGCGTCTACACTTACCAGCCGGTCTACGCCGCCGCCCTCGAGCAGTACGCCCGGCCCGGGCGCATGCCGTTCGTCCTGATCGAGAGCGTCTACGAGAACGAGCACGCGGTCAGCGAGCAGCGCGTCCGGATGCAGGCCTACCAGGCCGTGCTGTGCGGCGCCGCCGGCCAGGTCTTCGGCAACAATCCGGTCTGGCATTTTCATGGGCCGGGCCTGTTTGAGACAAGCGTGACCTGGCGGCAGGCGCTCGACAGCGAGGGTGCTCGGAGCATGGGCCATCTGCGCGCGCTGCTGGCGAGCATCCCCTGGTGGTGGCTCGAGCCGGACGTCGACCATGCCTGGCTGCGCGACGGCCTCGGCCCCGAAGAGGCGCGCGCGGTCGGCGCCCGGGCCTCCGATCGCTCGTTCGCGCTGATCTACCTGCCGACCAGCCGCGAGATCACGCTCGATCTGGGGCAGTTCGCCGGCCGCAAGGTGGCAGCACGCTGGTACGATCCGGCCGCCGGCCGGTTCCTCGGCGTCAAGGGGTCGCCGTTCCCGGCGAACGGGCTGCGCCGGCTGAAGCCGGAGCCTGCCAGCAACAGCTCGGGCTTCGATGATTGGGCTTTGCTTCTCGAGGCCGCATCCTGAGCCTCGCGCGATCCCGAGCGCGGCCGCTCGGTCCTTCGCCAAAGAGCGGCGATCACGCGCCGGCCTTCAGCCGTCGGAAGGTGGGCTACCCCAATCGTGGCAGGCCAACGGCCCGATCGGGTCTCTGGCGCCAACGTCCGCAAAGGCCATAAGCTCGCGCGATCTGAGCCGGCCGATCGATGACGTCGGGCGACCGACCAGCCCCCAGCCAAGACGAAGGAGCGCCAGCGATGCGAGTTCTGGTCACCGGCCATCGCGGCTACATCGGGACCGTGATGGTGCCGATGCTGCTCGAGGCTGGCCACGAAGTCACCGGCTACGACAGCGATCTCTACGAGCGCTGCACATTCGCGATCGGCGGCTCGATCGCGTCCGTGCCGACCATCCGCAAGGACGTCCGCGACGCCACGCTGGGCGATCTCGCGGGCTTCGATGCCGTGATTCACCTCGCGGCGCTCTCGAACGATCCGCTCAGCGACCTCAATCCCGGGCTGACCTACGACATCAATCATCGGGCGAGCGTGCGTCTGGCGGATCTGGCCAAGCGCGCCGGCGTCGGCCGCTTCCTGTTCGCCTCGTCCTGCAGCAACTACGGTCAGGCCGGCGACGACATGGTCGACGAGACCGGCGCGCTCAACCCGGTGACCGCCTACGGCAAATCGAAGGTCCAGGCGGAACACGACATTGCCCGCCTCGCCAGCGAGCGCTTCTGCCCGACCTACTTCCGCCCCGCCACGGCCTACGGCCTCTCGCCCCGGCTGCGCGCCGACATCGTGCTGAACAACCTGGTCGCCTCGGCGGTGACGATCGGCTCGATCTATCTGAAGTCCGATGGCTCGCCCTGGCGGCCGATCGTCCACATCGAGGACATCGGGCGCGCCTTCATCGCCGGCCTGCAGGCGCCGACCGACCAGATCTGCAACCAGGCGTTCAACGTCGGCCGGACCGAGCACAACTACCGGATTCGGGAGATCGCCGAAGTCGTGGCCGAGGTCGTTCCGGGCTGCCGTCTCGAGATCGCGCCCGACGCCGGCCCCGATACGCGCTCATATCGGGTGAGCTTCGACAAGATCTTTCGCGTGCTGCCCGGGTTCCAGCCGCGCTGGGACGTGCGTACGGGGGCCGAGCAACTCCACGCCGCCTACCGCGCTGCGGGGCTCACGCTCGACCAGATCGAAGGCCGCTACCAGCGGATCAGCCAGATCAAGCGCCTGTTGCGCGACGGCAAGGTCGGCGATGATCTCCGCCGCCGCGACGTCGCCGGTTCCGAGCCGGCGATCGCCGCGGCCGCGACCGCCTGACCTGGCGGCTGCCGGTCGCTCCATAGAGCGGTCGAGGGCATCGATGCTCGCTCGCCTCGACGATGCCGGCATCGGCCAGCAGATCTTCGATCTGGCCGCGAGCGCGGTCTGTCCGGCGGATCGCCTGGGGTTTCATGCGACCTGTGCCCGCTTCAGGGCCCGTTCGCGGGCCTCGAGCGCGGCCCGGACGGCATCGACCTGGACCCGCGCGTAGTGCTTGCGCGTCGTGCTGATCTGCCGGTGCGCCAGCACGGCGCCGGCCAGGTCCATGCTGCCGGTCGCGGCCAAAACCTCCTGCGCCACGCTGTGGCGCAGGGCCTTGAACTGGACGTGTGGGTGGCCGGCGGCCCGGCGGGCGCGGTCGAAGGCGTCGTCGATCTCGGTGACCGCGCGCCCCTGCCAGGCGACGATCGGGGCCGTCATCATTACGTCGTCATGATGACCCGCCGCCTCGACCAGGATCGCCCGCAGCTCGTCGGTCAGCGGATGGACCAGCGCAGTACCGCCGGCCGGTCCTTTGCCACGGCCGGTGATCAGAGCGCGCGACCAGTCGATGTCCGCCCAGGTGAGGGCCAGGATCGACCCTCGCCGCCAGCCGGTCGCGAGCGCGATCTGCATCGCCAGCCGGACGTGCGGCAGCGCCCTGGCCATGATCGCGTCACGGACCGACGGCGGGACATACGCCGGCAGCCGGTCGGGCACCGGGACCCGCAACAGCCGCCAGGGGATCGCCGGCAGGCGCAGCGCCCAGAGATCGACCGCCCGCCGCCAGATGCCCTGGGCGACCGCCAGCCGGCGGTTGACGGTCGCCGGTGCCAGCGTCTGCCGCCAGAGCGCGACGCCGCGGGCGAAGGTAGCGGAGCTGATCGATCGGACCGGCGTCCGATCGCCGATCAGGTCCGAGAGCGCGTTCAGGTGGCCCTTGATGCTGACCCGCCAGGCGAGGTGCTCGCCGTGCTCTAGCCAGTAACGACCCGCAAGCGCGGCCCAGCTGTCGGCGCTGCCGACGCCTTCGGCTTCGATTTCGGCGCGCCGGGCGCGTTCCAGGGCCTGGACTTCGCGCTTGGTGAGTCGGCCCGGGTGCGTTTCCCGGATCCGCCGGCCGTCGATCCTGATGTCGACGAGCCAGTTGCCGTTGTCGCTGCGGCGTCGGATGGGCATGCGGGAGCTCCTTCGAGGGCCAGGAGAGCAGAGCGCACATAGCGGCGGGTGCCGCCGGGCAAGCGGACGGCGGGCAAGTTCAGATGCCGGAGCGAGTTGACGGAGACGCCGAGCAGCTGGGCGGCGTCCCTGGCGGTGATCAACACGGCGTTGGGGTTGTAGGTGCGGCGCTTGCGGGGGGCGGCGGCCGCGAGCTCATCGAGCTCCCAGAGCGCGCTCGCCGCGCCCGCCTCGATCAGCGCCTGCTGCTGGAGCGCGATCTCGATGTTGGCGCCCAGCGCCGCCCATTCGGCCGCGGTCAGCGGGCGAGGGTCGACGAAATAGCACGCCCCTGCCGGGCGTGCGTCTTGCCGGAGCGGGGAGGAGGTAGTGAGATTCAACCTCGATCATGCGTTCACTTGCCTTCCGCGCCGCGGGCCGACCAGGGCCCGCGGCGCTACTCTTTTCTAGGACATCTCCGGCCGTCGGGCTAGCGACCCGAACGGCGCGCTCGGGTCGGGTCGAGTACCAGGTCGAGCAGCAACAGCAGCACACCGAACAGGATCGCGGCCGTCACCACGGCCTGCGGCGCCAGGACGGCGGCGGCCACGGCCGCCGCGAGCGCTCCTAGGACGCACAGCCACAGCCGGGCCGTCCCGCTCACGGCGCGCTGCGCGGCCGTGGACCGGTCGGGCCGGGCGTGCGCGGCATGCGGATGTGCTCCCGCGAGAGCGCAAGCTTGCGGGCCTCGAGGGTTGCAACCTTGGCTGCCCCTGTGCGCAGCGCCGACACCGCTCGCAGCTTGCGCGCGCTCTCGAGCGCCCAGCGCGTGAGCCCGAGCTCCCGCTCCAGGTCGGCGAGCTCGAGCGCGAGCTCGGCCCCGGTCGGCGGCGGCGCCGGCTTCGGTCTCACCGCATGCCCCGCGCGGCGCGGCGCGTCTCGAGCGTCTGCCGGACCGCGGCCAGCGCGTCCCGATGCCATTCGGCTCGACTGGCCTCGAGGGCGCGGGCGTTGCGCCGGCTCTCGATCGCGCTCAGCGCGGCGCGCCAGTCGCCACCGCCGGCGGCGCTGGCCAGGAACCGGTCCAACTCGGCGTCGTACTCGCGATCGTCGAGGTCATCGACAGCGCGGGCTACCAACTCGCGGGGTGATGGTGTACGCATACGGGGCCTACCCTTCTGTTCGTACGTTGATCTCCGGCCCTCGCTCGCTGAGACGAGCGGGGGCCGCTCTACGTTTAGGTCAGCGCCCGGGCGGCTGGCGGTGAGCCTGATTGGCACCAGCACGCCCGGGCGCCTATCCTTCCGGCTGAAAGGACCGAACGGCCGGAAGAACTCGTGTCATGCGCCCGGGTTACGGTAAATGTACCGGTAATCCCGGACACCAACTGCGAAGTCGAGCAGGCAACGAAACTCAACTCCCAAAACATCGAAACCTTCGCGACTACTGAGCGACGGGCCGCGCCGACCGTCCAGGTAGGCGTGAACAAACGGCGGGCTCTCTGCAAGGAGATACCAGCTGTTGCCGGTCAAACGCTGTTCGACCTCGACACGCAGCTTACCAGAAAACGGATTGGCTTTGCCGATCTCAGCCGGTGTCAAACTCACGGTCACCAGCTCCGCTTCGGTCTCCTTGACTGGCGAGGTCAGGATTGCAACGGGCGCAACCGCGATCGATCGGACGCCGCCGAGCCCGGTCTGCTGACGCATTTTCAGCCGGCCAGCCGAGACGCTCGCAACATCGATTACTGTTCCTGGGCTCGCGAGATTGCCGTGGGTCGCGTGAAACAGATTCAGGCCGTCGTCCAACGACGAGCAGAACGATCGGCTCCTTTTCATCAGCGTCCTCGACGGCATCCGGCACCTGGTGTCGTACAGCGCCGCGAGTGGCATTGTCTGGTATGTGCCGGTCGCGGGTGATTTGCCACACCAGGCACGGTTCACCGACGGCAAGATTTGTTTGGTGAGCGGCACGAGCGTCATCACGCGCTCGGCAGCCTGATCTCGAGCCAGAGCGGCTTCACGGGCACGAGCGGTATCGTACGCTTCGATGCCTGCACCGGCGCGCTCTACACCCCGACCAGCGGCAGCGGCACCGAGCAGTGGCTGCCCGGCCGCAGCTCGGACGACAGCGCGCTGCTTGGCGACGTGGTCACGGCCTTGTGCAAGCGCGTCGGGCTCACCGCCGCCGACCTCGACGCAACCGAGCTCACCGACGAGGTGCACGGCTTCGGTATCGCCCGACAGACCAGCATCCGCGGACGCTCGAGATGCTGGCGGCCACCTACGCCTTCGATGCGGTCGAGAGCGATCACCAGCTGAAGTTCAAGAAGCGCGGCCGTTTGCCCAGCCGGGTGATTCCGGAGCGGGACCTCGTCCCGATCAATGCCGAACGCGAGGCGTTCATCGAGACGCGGGCCCAGGAGGTCGACCTGCCGCTCCGCTTCACCGTAGTCTACCAGGACCTCGAGCGCGACGCCGACATCGGCACCCAATATGCCAAGCGGGTGGCCGGGCCGAGCAGCGCGATGCATTCGCAGAACGAGGCGACCTTCGAAGTGCCCCTCATGCTCACCGCCGCGGAGGCCAAGGGGAGCATAGCACTCCGGCAGCTGCACAGCGCCTGGCTGGAGCGCACCGGCTACGAGTGGCGCCTGCCCTGGACCCATGTCGACCTCGAGCCCGCGGACGTGGTGCAGGTCGCCCTCGACGACGGCACGCTTTTGGATATCCGGATCCTCGAGACCGAGCTCGGCGCCAATCTCGAGCTCGCCTGGAAGACGGTGCTCGAGGAGAGCTCGAGCTACACGGTCACGGTGGTGCCGGGCGGCGGCCTGAACTATCTGCCGCAGGTCGACCCGGTCAGCTCCGAGGCCACGCTGTTCCTGCTGGATGTGCCCCTCATCCGAGACAGCGACGACACGCTGCGCGCCGCGACCGGGCACTACTGGGCGGCTGCCGCCCTACTTCGATCCGCCCTGGCGCGGCGCGGTCTGTTCTCAAGCGACGATGGTGCTGTGTACGTGGCGGCCGACGAGATCCTCGATGCGGTGGCCTGGGGGTAGCGCGGAGCGCCCTGCCGGATACCGACCTGCCGTTCCAGACCGATCTGACCAGCCAGCTGCACCTCACCATGGTGAGCGGCAGCCTCGCCTCGGTCAGCAACCTCGAGATGCTGAACGGCGCCAATGTGGCGGCGCTGATCCGCGCCGACGGCAACGCCGAGCGCATCCAGTTCCAGACATCGCGCTGTCTGAAGGGGTCTATACGCTCACCACGCTCCTGCGCGGGCGCCGCGGCACCGAAATGTTCACCGGCGGCCACGCCGTGGGCGACCTGTTCGTCCTGCTCGCCGGCGAGGGCGTGACCCGCAGGCCGCTTGCTCTCGATCGTCTCGGCGACACGCTTCATTACCGTGCGGTTGATCGCGGCGGCGCGTTGCGCGATGCGCGCACCGCGCAGCTGACGCTCGCGGGCAGTGACCTCAAACCGTACGCCCCGGCGCAGCTCGAGGCGACCGGGAGCTGGGGCTTGGACGTCACGCTGTCCTGGCAGCGCCGCACCCGGGTCGGCGGCGAGCTGATCGACGGCACGGGCGAGGTGCCGCTTGCCGAGGACAGCGAGCAGTACGACCTGGAGATACGGTTCGGCAATGCCGTGGTCCGCGTGATAGGCGGCCTGACCAGCCCGAGCTACGTCTACACGTCCGCCGATCAGGCGACCGACTTCCCCGGGTTTTTCGCGCAAGGGCTCTCGAACTCCGGGTTCGAGACCGGTGACCTCACGGGTTGGACCGTCGAGAGCGGTGGCATCTGGACGCTCGACAACGCCCATGAGAGCCTCGCCGGCGGGCACACCGGCAGCTGGTTCGTGCGCAGCACCGGCGATGGGGTGCTGGCTCAGACGGTCGACGTATCCTCCATCGCCCGGCAAATCGACCTGGGCGGGGCCCAGGCACGGGCGCGATGGTGGCTCGCCGAGACGGCGAGCGACACCGACCAGGCGCGCATCCGGCTGCGGTTTCTGGATGCGAGCAACGCCCTGTTGGGGTGGTCGATCCTGCCTTCACCAACCCCACGGGCACGACCTTCGTTCAGATCGAAGCTCTGGGGGCGATCACAGTCGGCACGCGCAAGATCAAGCTCAAATTGGACATCGATCAGGTGTCCGGGGCGACCCCGAACTTGGTGATCGACGATGTCACCCTAGAGATCGACCCGGGCGATCTCCGCTATCTCACTTTCGCGGTCTGGCAGGTGAGCGCCCAGGTCAGTCGCGGCTTTGCGAGCGCGACCACCATGGAGATCGTGCCATGAGCAACAATCTCGAGCTCGCGCAGGTCGCCGCCGCCCAGAACCAGAAAGAAGTCACGATCAACGACCAGGCCGGTCAGCTCGATGCCGGGCTGATCGACAAGGTCGACGTCTCGCTCACCGGCGCCACGTCGCCCCTGGTGCTGAGCGATGCCCAGGCGCTGCGCTGCATGGTCCTCAAGCTGACCGGCACGCATCCCGGCGGCGCCTACCAAGTGCACTGCCCGACCAACAAGAAGATCTACGTCGTCTGGAACAGCACGGCCGGGGATGTCACCTTCAAGCCGGTCGCGGGCAGCGGAATTCCGGTCAACCCGGGGCCGTCCTGATCCTCTATTGCGACGGCACCAACGTCATCCAACTGGCGGGTCTGGTCGCCACGATCAACAACATTGGCGATGTGGTGATCACCGCCGCCGCGTCCGGGCAGATGCTGCGGTTCAACGGCTCGAGCTGGATCAACGAGGACAGCCCCTACGATGTGGGCATGTTCATCCCGGGCACCCACGGCAACGGCGCGCTGATGGCCCAGGTGGTGCTGACCCGCGCTGTCAGCTTCGCCGACGACTTTGCCGGCGCCCGGGTCTATGCCGGGGTGAGTGCGACCGCCGAGTGGAGTGCGCCCCTGGGGCCGGACAGGTTCAGGCTGCTGTTTTGACCGTCTGCCGGGCGTGGTTGTCCTCGAACTGGGCGGGGCTCAGATAGCCGAGGGCTGAGTGAAGCCGCCGCGTGTTGTAAACGTCGTCGATGAAGCGTGGAAGATCGGCGGTGACGTCCTCGAAGGTCTCGTAGTCCATCAGGTACACCGCCTCGACCTTGAGGGTCTTCATGAAACTCTCGGCCTTCGCGTTGTCGTAGGGGTTGGCGCGCCGGCCCATCGAGCCGACCAGACCATGCTCGGCGAGCAGTTGGCGGTAGATCTCGGAGGCGTATTGCGAGCCGCGGTCCGAGTGATGCACGCAGCCCGAAGGCGGGCGGCGACTACCGAGCGCGGCCTTGAGGGCCGCCAACGCCAATCGGGCGTCGACTGAGCGGCTGATGGCATAGCCGACCACCCGGCGCGACCAGGCATCGAGGATGGCGGCCAGATAGACGAAGCCGGCCGCGATCGCGATGTCGGTGATGTCGGCGACCCACAGCTGGTTCGGAGCGTCGACGACCATGCCCTTAGCGCGGTCGGGGAAGATCGGACGATCGTGATCGCTGTCGGTGGTGGCGACGAACCGACGGCGACACTTCGGCTGCAGGTCGTGCGCACGCATCAGCCGCCGAACCCTCTTGGCGGCGCCGGCGTCGTCATCGAAGACGCCAGCCTCATACTTCGCGACCCAGACGCGGATCAGATTGCGGCACAGGTCATGCCGCTTTGCCAGACCATGCAGGGTCTCACCAGCGAGGAACTCCTCGGCGACCTGGCGCTTGAACGCGACGCTGTGGGATCGATGCTGTCTTGCCAGGGGCTTTCCTCCGAAAACCCCGGCACCCCGGTCAATTCCCAAGACCCGATCTGTCCGGCCCCAAGGGCGCACTCCAGAGACCGTGCTCGACGTGCACAGGAATGGCTCCACCATCGGCACGATCACCTTCGGGATCGGCGCATCCGCGGGTACCTTTGCCACGGCGGGCGGCGGTGCCGAGATCTTCGCGGCGGGGGACCGCCTCGCGATGATCAACGAGAACCCGGCCGACGCCACGCTCGCCGATCTCTCGATCACCTTTCTGGGCAAGAGAACCTGACCATGGCCTGGGGTTCAGACACGGCTGCCACCCAGCTTAGTAGCATCACGACCGAGCAGTTCTTCAACCAGGTCCGACCCTCAACCCGCGGGGACGGCGCACATGCAGGTCGCGGTCGATTTCCCAGCTTCCCCGACCGACCACGCGATCGTCGGTGTACACTACGCTCGATGACAGTTCGGAGGTCTGGGACATCACCCCGATGATGGAGTTCCTGATCGAGAACACCACGGATCCGAACCGCATCAGCTTCCTGGTGACGGGCATCTACAAGTTCGGGGTCGGGGTGCGCAGATCCGGCTCCACAGACACGATCACCGATCACCAGCGCCGACTTGAGCCTGCGCAAAGACGGCGTCAACGCGTAAGCCGCCATGGCGATCTCCCCTCTTTGGCCCAAGCCGCCGCGGTGGCCGATCCAGCCCGGCGCCGTCGATCCGGGTCAGCGCTGGGTCTGGCACACCAGGCCTCGCTTCATTCTTCTCCTGTGGGAGCACGCAAGCGCGGGAGTTGCGCAGCGCTGCCGCCGCATCCAGGGCCGCGGCGACACGATATGGAGGCTCAACACTGGCGCCACCACCATCCGCACGCGGCAGGGGCCAAGCGTAAGCATCCCCACCACCGACGGCGCGGAGATCGAGGGCGTTAGACAACATCTCCGCCGCGTTCGGGGCCAACGAGCCCTACACGATCGCCATGCTGCTCAAGGGCCGCTCTGGCGGCGCGAGCACCAAGCATCTATACCGGTCTAACTCCGCCAGCACAGGCGACCACATCCTCTTCCTGTCGAGCGGCACCACGCCCAACGTGCGCCACGCTAACGGCAGCAGCACGGTCACCATCACGTCCACCACGGCCATTGTGAACGACACCACGTGGTCGACTCTCGTGGTAACGTGGAGGCCGCGGCTGCTCTCGCTCTACTTGGACGGCACACTGCGGGCATCGAGCAGCGCTGCGGCCACGAACACCGGCATCGCGTGGAGCATATACCGCTGGGGCCGGGGCTTCGGGGCTTCTCGACGTCGCAGGACTTCAACGGCGACATCGCGCTCATCGGTAAGCGCTGTTTCAGGGTCACCTGCCCAAGGGGGACGTGATTGGCGAGAGTGACGATCCTCGGCGGGGGATCGTTTCATGACAGCGTTTGACCGTAGGGTTGACCCCGAGATCCGCGAGGTTCGGCGGCTCGAGGTGATCACCGGCGCGCTCGGGCGACGGCGCTGGAGTGTCGAGGCGAAGGCGCGGATCGTGGCCGAGAGCCTGGCGCCCGGAATGGTTATCTCGGAGGTGGCGCGGCGGCACGATCTGCGGCCGCAGCAGCTGTTTGCGTGGCGCCACCAGGCCCGGCAGGGTACGTCTCGTACTGGAGCTGTCGTCAAATGTTGTGGACGGCGGGGCATCAGGCGGCGTCCTGGAGGTGTGGTTCGCCGTCGACGAAGCGGACGCCACGGACCACCTCGCCGAGGCGGGTCGGGCCGTCCAGCCGACGCCAGCGACGCTGCGCGCTTTGGCACAAGCGGATGACCATGGTCAGCGCTGTCCGGCGTGACAGGCAGCCCTTGGTCTTGGTGGTCCGCAGGCGGACAGTCGCGAAGGTGCTCTCGACGGGATTTGTAACCGGCATGATGCCCGCGGTGTCCCACGCCCGGCGAGGATCGCTTTGATCATCGCGTATGGTGCGACCATCCGGGCTGCGGGGCGCTGGGAGCATGAAGCGTGGGCAGGCCGATCCGTACGATGAGCTGCAAGCTCGCATTAGTAGCTGGCCGCCCCTGCGACCCGCCCGGTTGCGCCGCGAGCGCGGATCCGTAGTTGTCGTGTTGCCCACCGCTCCCTTGGCCAAGAACAGGAGGGAATCGGATGAGGCGCGTGATCGGTATGGACATTCATCGGACGTTCGCCGAGGTGGTGTTCTGGGAGGACGGGCGGTTGCGCTGGCACGGTCGGTCGACATGACCCGCGCCGGCCTCGAGGGCTTCGGCGGCCTCCTGGCAAAGGACGACGAGGTGGTCCTCGAGGCGACCGGCAATGCGATGGCGGTGGTGCGCGTGCTCAGCCCCCATGTGGCCCGCGTGATCATGGCCAATCCGCTGCGGGTGAAGGCGATCGCCCACGCCCATGTGAAGACCGACAAGATCGACGCCGGTGTCCTGGCCTCGTTGCATGCTGCCGGCTTCCTGCCCGAGGTCTGGCTGCCCGATGCCGAGACCGAGCGCCGGCGGCGCCTGGTGGCGCGGCGTAATCAGATCGTCCGGCATCGCACCCGGGTGAAGAACGAGACTCATGCGATCCTGGCCGCACACCTGGTCCCGCCGTGCCCGCATGCCGAGCTGTTCAACGGGCCCGGCCGAGCCTGGCTCGCACGTCAGGCCCTGCCCGACGACGAGCGCGCGGCGATCACGCGGCACCTGCGCGAGCTCGACCGCCTTGGCGAGGACCTCGCCGTGCTGGATCGCGAGATTGCAGAAGCCAGCGTCGACGATCCGGCCGTGCGGCGTCTGCTCACGGTCGCCGGGGTGAACCTCACGGTCGCCGCCGGGCTGGTGGCGGCCATCGGCGACATCCGCCGCTTCTCAAGCCCGCAGAAGCTGGTCAGCTACTTCGGCCTCAATCCGCGGGTCCGGCAGTCCGGCCTCGGCTTTGCTCAGCATGGTCGGATCAGCAAGATCGGGCGGGCGCATGCGCGAGCCCTGCTGGTCGAGGCTGCCTGGGCAGCGGCCCAGGCGCCGGGTCCCTTGCATGCATTCTTCGTGCGCATCCGAGGCCGTCGCGGCCATCAGATCGCCGCGGTCGCGACCGCACGCAAGATGGCGGTTCTGGTCTGGCACCTGCTGGCCAAGGAGGCCGACTATCTCTGGGCGCGTCCGGCGCTCGTCGCGCACAAGCTGCGGGCGCTCGAACTCCAGGCAGGCAGGCCCATGAAGAAGGGCAACCGGCGGGGCCCGGCCTACGCCTACAACGTCAAGGCCGCTCAGGAACCGGGAGATGGCAATCGCCGCGCAGGCCGAGCGGGCCTATCAGCACTTCGTCGCCCAGTGGCAGCCCAGGCCGACCGCGAAGCGGCGCGCCTCCAGCACGGCGGCATCGTCGCGCGGCGCGTCTCGCCAGCCTGGTTGAAGGGCGCTCGCCGCGCCGCGCTCGCGCCGCAACTCGTCCGCAACACCTTTCGCAGCCACCGGCGCACGGGCGCCGCAAACTGCGGCGGTGCATCTTGAGCAGGCAGCCCGGCGAGGCTCCCAGCCGCGGCCTCGCTCTTTGCCACGCGGTCGCCCGTGCGGTGAAATTCGTAGCACCCACGGAGCAAAATACGCTTGTCGATCTCATCCGTGGTCCGAACGTGTTTCCAGTGCTCGGCCGGGAAGTCGTAAAAGGCCAGCAGCGCCTCCCGATCCCTGACCAGGCAGGCCACCGCCTTGTCGTACTTGGCGCGGTAGGCTTCGACGAAATGGTCGAACCCCGCCTCGGCAGCCTCGCGAGTTCTCGGCCATCCAGATCGCGTGCAGGTGCTGCTTGGCCTTGGCCTGCACGCCTTTGGGCAGCTTGTTCAGCACGTTGGCGGTCTTGTGGACCCAGCAGCGCTGCTCCCGGGCGGCGCCATAGACCTGGCGCAGCGCCTTCCAGAAGCCGAGGTTGCCGTCGCCGATCGCGAGCTCGGGACCGACCTCGAGCCCGCGGTGACGCAGATCGACCAGCAGCTCGCGCCAGGACTGCTCACTCTCCCGATAGCCATCGGTGAGACCGACCAGCTCCTTACAGCCCCGCTCGTCGGCGCCGATCACGACCAGGATGCACTGGCGCTCCTGGTCAAGCCGAGCGCTGAAGTACACGCCATCGACCCAGAAGTAGACGTAGCGCTTGCCGGTCAGGTCGCGCGCCTGCCAGGTCGCCAGCTCCGCCTGCCAGGCCTCCTTCAGCCGGCCGATGGTCGAGGCGGACAGCCCCGGGGCGTCCGGCCCGAGCAGCGCAGCGAGGGCCTCGCTGAAGTCGCCGCTCGAGATGCCCTTCAGGTACAGCCAGGGCAGAAGCTCCTCGAGCGAGCGGGTGCGGCGCAGGTAACGCGGCAGGATCGCGGAGGTGAACCGGATCCTGGCATCGGCGGTCGCGGGTCCACGGTCGCGCACCCGTGGCTGGCGCACCGGCACCCCGCCGATGCCGGTCTGGATAGTACGCTCGGGCAGGAAGCCGTTGCGGACCAGTCGCCGGCGGCCCGCCTCGTCGACCAGAGCAGCATGGCTCGCGAGGAACGTCGCAACCTCCGCTTCGATCGCCTGCGCGAGCAGCCTGCGCGCCCCGTGCCGGAGCACCTCGGTCAACGGATCCTCCGCTCGATCGTCTAGGCGCCGCAGGCTGACCACGTTATCTTCGTTCATGGCGTATCCGATCCTTCAGCGAAGGGGGTGACTGCTCATCACCAGGATACGCCGCCCTTCACCTCTCGGCCCGTCCACAACTTTCGGTCATAGCTCGCAGGTCACTTCTTCCACGCCGATCCACTGACAATGCCGTTTGCGGGACCTCGGGGCGACTACGGCCCTTGCAGCCCTTCCCGCCGCGCTGCAACCGCGGATGGTTGACCTTTGAGGTAAATTTTGCGGGATTTTCGTGAGCTAATCCAAGTTAGTGTGGACGATCGATGGTTAGGTAACAGTGGTTCAGGAGTTCGGCATATGGGGAATGTCGGCATAGCGAAAGGAGGTAACGGGAGATGGCCGAACCCAGAGAGAGTCAGAGGGAAAAAGAGTCGCCAGCTTCAAGGCCGGATCCGTCGCGACCTGCTCCGACCGAGGAGACCGAGCAGTTGGTGGTGACGATCAACGCGCGGACCGGCGAAATCGTCAAGGTCGAGAAGGTCGACAAGGCCGGGAAGCGCCACGAGCTCTCGGAGGAGGAGACTGCGAAGCTGGCCGGCGAGGATGACGACGACGGCGACGATGACGGCGAGGAGCGGCAAGTGCTGCGCCTCCTGCTCGGTGGCCGGATGCTGCGCCGCCGCCGGCTGCGCCGCCTGCTCCTGGCCCGACTGCTCCGCGACCGGGACGACGACGACGAGGGATGACGACGACGACGGCGACGATGACGGCGAGGAGCGGCAAGTGCTGCGCCTCCTGCTCGGTGGCCGGATGCTGCGCCGCCGCCGGCGGCGCCGCCTGCTCCTGGCCCGACTGCTCCGCGACCGGGACGACGACGACGAGGATGACGACGACGGCGACGATGACGGCGAGGAGCGGCAAGTGCTGCGCCTCCTGCTCGGTGGCCGGATGCTGCGCCGCCGCCGGCGGCGCCGCCTGCTCCTGGCCCGACTGCTCCGCGACTGAGTTCTGACTTCTGAAAGGAGGGCGTCTAGCTAAATTGAAGCCTGCGCGTAAATCGGTCGGGGGTAGCAGAGCGCCAAAACGCCCTGCAAGCTCTGGGGTTTATGGCCTTAGAAAGAACGCGCGGCGCACCTCGGGTGAAAGGTTGTTAGCCTTCGCCTGGCGCGCCGCGGCTTTTGCCGCTTTCAGCGGCATCCACGAGCTCTCGGAGGAGGAGTCTGCGAAGCTGGCCGGCGAGGATGAGGTGGGGGAGATTGAGGCCGCTCTTGAGGAAGCCTTTGAAGGCGGGCGTCGCTGGTGCGCTTGGCGAGGACGATGAGGACGACGACGGCGACGGGTGACGAGGACGAAGCCCTTCGGCGACTTCTGATAGGCGCGCTCCTCCGACGCCGACCTGTCTTGCGCCGACTGCGCCGCCCGGTTGCATCGACTGCTCCTGCGCCGGCTGCTCCGCCAAAGATCCGCGAGGCGGAGGTAACGGTCCACCAGAGGGCCATCACTAGAGGAGTGAAACCATGGAAATTGAGAATATCGTGAACGAACTCGAGGGCGGTGGCGAGGAGCGGCAAGCGCTGCGCCGCCTGCTCGGTGGCCGGATGCTGCGCCGCCGCCGGCTGCGCCGCCTGCTCCTGGCCCGACTGCTCCGCGACCGGGACGACGACGACGAGGATGACGACGACGGCGACGATGACGGCGAGGAGCGGCAAGTGCTGCGCCTCCTGCTCGGTGGCCGGATGCTGCGCCGCCGCCGGCGGCGCCGCCTGCTCCTGGCCCGACTGCTCCGCGACCGGGAGGACGACGACGAGGATGACGACGACGGCGACGATGACGGCGAGGAGCGGCAAGTGCTGCGCCGCTGCTAGGCGGCCGGATGCTGCGCCGCCGTCGGCGGCGCCGCCTGCTCCTGGCCCGACTGCTCCGCGACCGGGACGACGACGACGAGGATGACGACGACGGCGACGATGACGGCGAGGAGCGGCAAGTGCTGCGCCGCCTGCTCGGTGGCCGGATGCTGCGCCGCCGCCGGCTGCGCCGCCTGCTCCTGGCCCGACTGCTCCGCGACCGGGACGACGACGACGAGGATGACGACGACGGCGACGATGACGGCGAGGAGCGGCAAGTGCTGCGCCGCCTGCTCGGCGGCCGGATGCTGCGCCGCCGCCGGCGGCGCCGCCTGCTCCTGGCCCGACTGCTCCGCGACCGGGACGACGACGACGAGGATGACGACGACGGCGACGATGACGGCGAGGAGCGGCAAGTGCTGCGCCTCCTGCTCGGTGGCCGGATGCTGCGCCGCCGCCGGCGGCGCCGCCTGCTCCTGGCCCGACTGCTCCGCGACTGAGTTCTGACTTCTGAAAGGAGGGCGTCTAGCTAAATTGAAGCCTGCGCGTAAATCGGTCGGGGGTAGCAGAGCGCCAAGCCCTGCAAGCTCTGGGGTTTATGGCAGAACGGCAGCACGTCGTTGTGCAGGACCGCGACCGCGGCCTCCGGCTGCTTGGACACGTGCAGGAAGCCGAAGGCGTAGGAGCCGAAGGTATCGACCACCGCGTGCAGGTAGACCCGGCCGATGCCCTTCAAGGTTGCCGACCATGAAGGTATCCGCGGACAAGAGTTGACCCGGCCGCTCGCTCTCGACATGGCGCTCCTTGAAGCAGGGATTGAGCTTCTCGAGGAACGCCGCCTGCTCCGGGGTCAGCTCGATCGCCTGGTCGGCGTTCTCGCGCTCCAGCGCCAGCCAGCGCTCGTGGCGGGTGCCGAGGCCCTTGTCGTTGAGGATCTTCTGGATGGTGATCGCCGAGACCCGCCGCCCCTCCAGGGCCAGCAGCGCCTCGATCCGGTTGCGGTCATACGCCGGATGGGCCAGCGCCAGCGCCTCGATCCGCGCGACCGCTTCGGGCGGCGTCGTCATCGGGTGCGACTTGGCGATCGGCGGCAGGTTTTCTTTGAGGCCATCCAGGCCTTCGAGCTGGAACCGCCGCTTCCAGTCGTAGAAGCTCCGGTCGATCCCGCTTCACGGGGCAGCGGAGCGTCGCCGCGGTCTCGTCCGAGGGCCGGGAAGTGCCGAGGTCAGCTCCCGAAGCACCGCGTCTGCTTCCTGCAATAGTGCATTAGAAGGACTGGAAGAGAAGCGCCACGGAAGAGTGAAAGAGATCGAGATGAAGGTGCTAGCAGAATTCACCAAGACCACGCTCATCGGCGGCGTGCTCGTGATCTTGCCGATCTACGTTGCTGTCCTCCTGCTGGCGAAAGCGGTGAAGGGCCTGCTGGCGCTGCTGACGCCCGTGACGGCGCAGCTTCCGGCCGGCGTCCAGTTCCGCCAGGTCGCCGCCATCCTGCTGCTCGTCCTGGTCTGCTTTGTCGTCGGCCTCGTGGTGCGCACCGGGCCCGGCCTGCGTGCAAAGAACGCATTCGAGCAGGCGGTGCTGGAGAGGCTGCCCGGCTACACGTTCCTGCGCGGCCTCGCCAAGCGGCTGACCGGCCGCAGCGAGGAGGAGACACTGCAGCCGGCGCTGGTCGAGATCGAGGAGGCGCTCATCCCGGCGCTGATCGTCGAGGAGCTGGAGGACGGTTCCTTCACCGTCCTCGTCCCATCGGCCCCGACGCCGATGGCGGGCAGCCTCTACATCCTGCCGCCTGATCGCGTCCATCCCGTCGACCTACCGTTCACCAAGGCGCTCTCCGTGTTCACGAAGTGGGGCACGGGCGCGGGCGAGTACGTGCGTGCGATGAAGCAGGCGCAACGTCCTCCGGCTCTTACTGATCCGTCGTCTACTGCTCCAGTGGCTAACCTGGATGGCTCTTTTCGTGATCCAGGGTGGTCGGGCGGAGGGTGAGCACATCGAGGCGCTGGGCAAGTTGAGGAGGGGCGTTCCCGTGAGCCGCGGCGCCGCCCATGCCCTCGCCGACCTTGGTCGACCGTAAGAGGCGGTTTCCAGTGCGTCAGGCGAAGCTGGCGTGTTCCAGCCGGCGAAAGTCCGACCCGGGTAAGACGGTAGCTCGTCGCCCGGCATTGTCAGATTAACCGATCTGGTAGTCTTCTTTCGCCGGTTGTTGTCTCGTGAGTTCGCGCCCTGCTTGGTCGATGCCAGGCAAACCCTTGTTCCAGCGTGCCACCGGATCCCGCCGCCGCCGATCGTGGCATGGGAAGTATCGGCTTGTGGCGATCTACCATCGGGCCCTCCGGGGCCGTGACGTTGATCTTGGGGCTCACGCCAGTGGGGCGGCGCGCTTGGCGCGGAAGCTAGCTTCACAATGATCAACGACATAGGTTGGCAGAAGACCCCGGGGGCACTTGAGCGCGAGCT
>CAWJAY010000001.1:0-118582 GCA_963840925.1 uncultured Alphaproteobacteria bacterium | reverse complement strand
ATCGCCGCCGCCTGCCGGCTCAACATCCTGATCTCCGGCGGCACCGGCACAGGCAAGACCACCTTGCTGAACGCCTGTCGCACCTGATCGATCCCGGCCGAGCGCATGGTCACGGTCGAGGACGCGGCCGAGCTGCAGCTGCAGCAGCCGCACGTGGTCCGCCTGGAGACCCGGCCGGCCAACCTGGAGGGCACCGGCGAGTCGCGATCCGCGACCTGGTAAGAACGCGCTGCGCATGCGCCCCGACCGGATCATCGTCGGCGAGTGCGCGGCGCCGAGGCGCTCGACATGCTGCAGGCGATGAACACCGGCCACGACGGCTCGATGAGCACGCTGCACGCCAACAATCCGCGCGAAGCGCTGACCCGGATGGAGAACCTGATCGGGATGGCGGGCATCAACCTCCCGAGCAAGGCGCTGCGCACCCAGATCGCCGGGGCGGTCCACCTGATTATCCAGGTCCAGCGCATGCGCGACGGCGTCCGGCGGATCACCCATGTGATCGAGGTGATCGGCATGGAAGGCGACGTGATCACGACGCAGGACCTTTTCACCTTCGACTTCCAGGGCGTGGACCGCGACGGGACCCTGATCGGCGACTTCAGGTCGGGCGCGGTGCGGCCGCACTTTGCCGAGCGCGCCGAATATTTCGGCCTCGACCGCGCGCTCCGCAGGCTGAGGATGGCCTGACTCCGCTGCTCGAGCTGATCGCCACGCGACCCGGATCTGCTGTCGGCGGCCATGTTTGTCGTCAGCCTGCTGATGGTGGGCCTGGTCGCGCTGGTGTGGCTGACCTTGTTCCAGAGGACGCGCGGCGGCTGCGCCGGCGCCTGAGCCCGCAGGCCGGGCCCCGCAGCGGCCGCCGGCAGGGGCGCTCCGCGGCCCCGTCGCGAGCGTCCGCGCAACAAGACGGACAACTCGTTCGCGAGCCTCGATAAGCTGATCAGCGGCTGCTGCCGATCCGGCATCCTGCGGATGCGCCTGGAGCGCACCGGCAAGCGAGGTCAAGCTGGGTGTTTTCGTGCTGTTCTGCCTGGGCCCCGGCGCTCGGCACCGGCGGTGGTCCTCGCCTTCTGGCCCTTCTCTCTCCTCGTCCGGCCTGCCTCGGCGTGCGTCGGGGTCGGGCTGCCGGCACTGCGTGATCGGCGACGGATCGGGCGGCGGATGAAGAAGTTCCTCGCCGCTTTTCCCGACGCGCATCGAACTGATCGTCCGCGGCATCCGGGCGGGCCTGCCCGCGCCCGAGGCGCTAAGATCATGGGGGAGGAAATTCAGGACCCGGTCGGCAGCGAATTCAGCCGGGTCACCGACGGATGAAGCTCGGCGTCGCGATGGACGAGTCGATGTGGGCCAGCGGCCGAGCGGCTCGCATTCCCCGAATTCAACTTCCTCGTCATCACCCTCACGATCCAGCGGGAGACCGGCGGCAATCTCGGCGAAATCTCGAGAACCTGACCGACATGGTGCGGAGGCGCGATCAGGTGCGCCTCAAGGTCAAGGCGCTGTCGTCGGAAGCGCGCGCCTGGCGCTGATCATCGGCTCGCTGCCGTTCATCATGGCGGGCGTGATCTCGTTCGTAGAAACCCGGTTTACATGGAGCACGCTGTTCACCGATCCCCGGGGCTGGGTTCATGATCGTCCATGGGCTTCACGAGCCTGGCGGTCGGCCTTGGTGTGATGGCCAAGATGATCAGGTCGACATATGAACAAGCTCGACCAGTATCTGCCCTTCGGGCTGACTGCGGATTGCTGCTGGTCGTCCTGGTCGCGGGCCTGGCGTTCATCACCGTGGTCGCGGTCTGGTACGGCCTGCTCGAGCGCCACCGATGGAGCGCCGGGCCAAGATGCTCGCCGAGCGGCGCGACCAGCTGCGCGGCACGGTGCTCCGGGACAAGCCGCGCAAGCGCCGGAGCGAAAGCCTGGGCGCGATGCGCCAGGTGGTCAACGCGCTCAAGCTGATGCAGAGCCAGCAGAGCGACAAGCTGAACGACCGCCTGGCGCAGGCCGGGCTGCGCTCGCGCGACGCGATCGTCGTGTTCCTGTTCTTCAAGCTCGCAACCCCGATCCTGCTCGGCGCGGTCGCGTTCCTTCTGGTCTACCTGCTCCAGGTCGGCGACCTGGCGCCGACCGGCCGTCTCTTGGCCGTGGTCGTGGCACTCGGGCTTGGCTTCTTCGCGCCCGAGCTCTACGTGTCCAATCTCACCAAGAAGCGCCAGGTCACCCTCTCCAAAGGCCTGCCGGACGCGCTCGATCTGCTGGTGATCTGCGCAAATCCGGCCTTTCGCTGGATGTCGCGCTCGAGCGGGTCGCAAACGAGATCGGCGGCGCCAACGCGGAGCTCGCCGAGGAATTGTCGCTGACCTCGATCGAGCTCGGCTTCCTGCCGGAACGCCGCCAGGCGCTGCTCAATCTCAATCGCCGGACCAACCTGGCGGCGATCCGCGGGGTCGTGAACACACTGATGCAAACCGAGAAATACGGCACGCCGCTGTCCCAGTCGCTGCGCGTGCTGGCCAACGAGTTCCGTGACCAGCGCCTGCTCAAGGCCGAGGAGAAGGCAGCGCGCCTGCCGGCCACGCTGACCGTCCCGATGATCCTGTTCATCCTGCCCGTCCTGTTCATCGTCCTGGTCGGTCCGGCGATCATCAACGTCATGGACAACATGGGCAACTAGGCGGCTCCGGGCTTCTTCCGACTCTAGCCTTTCCCGATCGCCACCGGGATCTGCCAACGGCCGCCCGCGGCGCGAGCGGCAGGGAGTTGTCCCACGCCCGGGCCACAGGCGATCGAGGGCCGAGGTTTCCGAGCCCACCCGACCCGCGGTGCGGCCCGAACCGGATTGCCCCCAGCTGGCCGCACTCAGCGCAGGCATGGCAACTCATGGACCGCGCACACAGCAAGCCGATCGATACTTCGATGCAGCCCGGCGCGCGCCGCAGCTGATGCCGGGGATCGGCCCCGAGCGCCGCCTCCGACGCGAAGCCGCGGCGAGGGTCTTGCTCGGCCTCGACGGCCGCGATCGCAAGGGCGGCGGGAGCATGGCGGCGCCGCGAGCGCCGGGATTTGTCGGGAGCTCTAACTCGAGGCGCTGAGGTCAGATCCGCTCGGCGCTGCGCGGTCGGGCGGCTGCTCAGGCCGGCATCGCGTGGCGAGCGCGCCAGCACCAGGCACGGCCACGGTCGCCGCGGCCGCTAGCGGGCACCGCTGGCCGGGAACGGGCGTCGCGGCCGCGGGCGGGCGCCGGCAGCCGCCCGCGCCAGACTCGGTAGGTCAGAGACATGCCGGGCCGGGTCGGGTTCCGATCCCGAACCGGGGCGCCGCGTCGGCGGCCCCGGGCGGCCCAGCCTGCTAGAGGGCCAAGGTGTCGCAGAGCTGACCGCGCTGGCGCAGCGTGCCGCACAGCGATTCCGCCCCGCTCGCGTCCGACAGCGGGCCGACCAGCAGCGGCTGGCCGCCGTCCTGGGCCCCCGCGAGGCGGGTCAGGTCGCCGAGCAGGTCGCCGTGCAACCGGCGCAGCTCGCGCCAGGCGGACGCCGCCTGCTGCGAGCTGCCGTAGTCGCCGAGATTGACGAACCAGCGGCCGGTCGGCGCCAAGCCGAGCTCGAGGCCCGGGCCCTCGAGCGCGATCGCGCTCAGGCGGCGCCCGGTCTCCGCATCGGTCACGCCGTCGCTCAGCTCCGGCGCATGGACCCCGAGTGCTGCCGCCCGCTTGCGCTCGTCGTCGACCGCGGCCAGCGCTGCGAAGTAGGCGAGATTGTTCTGCACCGACTCCTCGTCGAGATCGAGCCGGCTGATCCGCTCGGCGGCCACGAGATCGCCCGCGAGGCCATAGGCGAGCGCCAGGTTCTGCCGGTTCCCGGGCTTGGCGCCGGGCTCGTCGGCGACCGCCCGCAGCAGCTCGATCGCTTCCTGATGACGGCCGGCGAGCGACAGCGACAGGCCGAGATTGTTGCGCAGCAGCATGCTGTCGGGCGCCACCTCCAGGCCAGCCCGATAGGCGGCTTCGGCCGCCTCGTGCTGGCCGGAGAGATCGTAGGCGACCCCAAGCCCGTTGTTCGCCTGGATATCGTCCGGATCCTGGGCGAGCACCGCCTGATAGTGCACGATCGCGGCCTCGGGACGGTTCAGCCCGAGCATCGCCCGGGCATAGCCGCGATGCGCGGCCAGATCGTCCGAGCTGCGCTGCAGCGCCTCCTCGTAGATCTGGGCGGCGTCATCGTAGCGCTTGAGCTCAACCAGCGTGTCGCCCAGCAGGACGTAGGCATCGGCCCGGCCACGCTCGAGCGCGATCGCCTGCTGATAGACGTTGATCGCGGCCGCCGGATCGCCGCCGGCGCGGGTCGACGACGCCAGCCGCAACAGCGTGCCGTAGCGGCCCTCCTCCCGCTCGGCGCCCGCCAAGGACGGGTCCAGACGCGGCTCGACCGCGCGGTTCGGGGCGCAGGCGGCGACGGTCAGCAGAACGCCGCCGGCGACCGCGAGGATCGGCCAGCTCTTCCACGGTACGACGGGCATGCAGAGTCCTCCAGCTCAACCAGCAAGCACGCGCATGCTGCGCGAGCTTCCTTTCGGAAAGGTGAACGGCGATCACAGCGGCAGCGCGCCGGCGGCGCTCCGGCTTTCAGAGGATTTTAACCGACCTCGACTAGGCTCAGCCCGGGTGCGGTCACAGGCGTTGACCGCCGAACTCGGATCGGACCCCTTGCCGGTCAGCGACTACGCCGAGACGATCACCCTGATCGAGCGCCTGCACCGGCGTTTCCTCGACGTGCTGCGCGTCGAGCTGGAGCGCCTGGGCATCGATCAGATCAACAACGTCCAGAGCCTGCTGCTGGCCAACATCGGCGACGAGGAGGTCAGCGTCGGCGAGTTGATGAGCCGCGGCTACTATCTGGGCTCGAACGTTACCTACAATCTGAAGCGTCTGGTCGAGGCGGGCTTCGTCGAGCAGCAGCGCTCCCGCCACGACCGGCGGGTGATGCGGGTCCGGCTCTCGGAGCGCGGCCGCGCGCTGTGCGCCGAGCTCTCGGCCATGCTCGCGCGCCACAGCGAGGCGCTGCGCACCCGGCCCAACGTCGCGCCGCTCGACCAGCTCAACGGCCGGCTCAAGAGCCTCGAGGGATTCTGGACCGAGCAGCTGAGCCGGCCGCCCGGCGTGCTAGCACTCGGTGATCTTGCCGAGCAGTACCTGGCGGGCACCGCCGGTCACTGAGGGCAGGTTGGCCGGCCGCTCGTCGATCCGCTCCGAGGCCAGGATCGCGAACGCGATCGCCTCCTTGGCATCGACCGGCAGCCCGTAGGCGTCACTGGTGCCGACCGGCAGATTGCCAAAGCGCGCGGCCAGGCGCGCCATCAGCTCAGGATTGCGAGCGCCGCCGCCGCTGATCACGACCGCCTCGACCGGCAGCTGCGGCGCCACGTGCCGCAGATAGCAGTCGTGCACGCCGAATGCGGTGAGCTCGGTCGCGGTCGCCAGCAGATCGCACCACGCCTGCTCGCTATCGGGCCTGACCTTGGCCAGCAGCGCCTCGACGAACGGGGCGCCGAACTGCTCGCGGCCTGCCGACTTGGGCGGCGGCGCCGTGAAGAACGGATGCGCGCAGAGTTCGGCCAGCAGTTCCGGGCGGACCGCGCCGCGAGCCGCCAGCCGGCCATCGATGTCAGCAGCAAGCTTGCCGCCGGAGAAGCGGCGCGCGATCTGATCGAGCAGCATGTTGCCGGGCCCGCAGTCCATGCCGAGCACGGCATCGCGATCGTCGCCCGCGGCCGGCAGAGCTGTGAAATTGGCGATGCCGCCGAGGTTGACCGCCAGCAGCGCCGTGCCGCGGCCGCCCAGCAGCCGGTAGTCGACATAGGGCACCAGCGGCGCGCCCGCGCCCCCGACCGCGATGTCGTTGGCGCGAAAATCATGGACCACCGGGCACTGGAAGCGCGCGGCCAGATGCGCCGGCTCGCCCAGCTGCAGACTGGCCACAGCGTGCTCGTGGTAGACCGTCTGGCCGTGGCTGCCGATCAGGTCCGGCGGCGCCGGATGGCGCTCGAGCAGGCCGCCGAGCGCGTCGGCGAAGAACCGGCCGAGCGCGGCGCCGGTGCGCGCCAGCGCCGCCAGATCCGCCAGGCGCTCGTCAGCCAGCGCGCGGCGCAGATCCGCGGGCAACGGCACGGTCTCGAAGGCGAGCAGCTCGAAGCCGAGCTTGGGCGCCGAGGTCACCCGGCAGAGCGCCACGTCCAGGCCGTCCATCGAGGTGCCGGTCATCAGCCCGGCGACCGTGCGGACCCGCTTGGCCCGGACCTGGCCGGAGCGAATCGCCCCGCGCCTCACGAGCGTCGCTACTCGGCCGGCTGGATCGCCGGCGCGCTCGCCTGGCGCGCGCCGCGCGGCAGGATCAGCGCCACGCCGAGCGCGACCACGCTGCAGGCGAGCATCGCCAGCAGCACGCCGTCGACCGCGCCGGTGCGGCCGACGATCAGCGCGATCAGCGGCACGCCGAGCGAGCTCAGGCCGAGCGCCAGGACGAACTTCAGGCCGTAGACGGTGGCGCGCCAGGTCTCGGGCGTGTAGCGCGCGATCAGGCAGTTCTCGATCGGCTGGGTGCCGGTCTGGATGGTCACGGCCAGCGCCATCACGGCGACCAGCAGCGGATTGAAGGTCGAGGCCGCGACCGCGAGCACGACGATCTGGAGCGCATAGCTGATCGGATAGAGGGTCCGCTCGTCGTAGCGATCGGCGAGCAGGCCGCCCGCGATCTGCCCGAGCGCCGAGATCGCGTAGACGACCGAGACCAGGGTTCCGGCCGCGATCGCGCTGGTGCCGATGGTATCGCCGAGGCGGGCCTGAAAGATCTTGGGCATGCCGATCGCGGCCAGCTGGAAGATCAGGCCGGTGAACAGGATCACGCCGAGCATCATGAACAGGCCGCGCCGGGCCTCGGCGCCGTCCGCCGGCGCCCGGCTGCGCCGATAGCCGGCCCGCACCATGGCGTGGCGGCCGCGCGCGACGCCGACCGTGAAGACCGCGCCGACCGCAAGGCAGCTTACGCCCGGAACCAGGAACGCGGCGCGCCACGAGAGCAGGTCGGCGAGCGCGCCCGCGACCAGCGCCGCGCCAGCCGTGCCAATCGCGCCGTAGACGCCATTGATGCCGAGCGTCCGGCCCGGCCGATCGCCGGCCCCGACCAGCCAGGCCAGCGCGACCGGATGGTAGATTGACGCGAACGTCCCGATCAGCGTCAGCCCGAGCGCCAGCGACCACGGGCCCTGAGCCAGGCCGGCGAGGACGCAGGCCGCACCGCTGCCGAGGTAGTAGAGCGCTATCATCCAGCCGCTCTGCCAGCGGTCGGCGAGCCAGCCGGCCGGCAGCGAGCCGATCCCGAACATCAGGTAGCCGGCGAACCCGAGCGGCAGCAGTCGGGCGTAGTCCAGGCCCCAGGTGCCCTCCATCGCCAGCACCGCGGTCGGGAAAATCAGCATCAGCAGATGGGCAAACGCGTGACCGACGTTGACGTAGCGCGTGGTCGGCCGGATCGGGGGCTCGGTCATCCGGGTCCAGGGCCAGGGTCGAAGACGTCCTTCAGCATCGCATAGTCTGCGCGGCCGGGCCAGCGCGGCAGGGTTGGCAGCCAGCAGGTCGCCGGTCGGGCCGTCGGCGCTCAATAGGTGCCGGGATAGGCGCCGCCGTCGATCAGGAAGTTCTGGCCGGTGATGTAGCTTGCCTGGGTGCTGCAGATGAAGGCGCAGAGCTCGCCGAACTCCTCGGGCCGGCCGAACCGCCTGGCCGGGACCTGGGCCTTCGATTCGGCCTCGATGTCGGCCAATGGCCGGCCCGATTTCTGGGCCTGAAAGGCGAGGCCCGAGCGCAGCCGGTCGGTATCGAAGCGGCCCGGCAGGATGTTGTTGATCGTGACGTCGTGCTCGGCCGTCTGCCGGGCGAGGCCGGCGACGAAGCCGGTGAGCCCGGAGCGCGCACCGTTCGAGAGGCCGAGCTGGGCAATCGGCGCCTTGACCGAGCTCGAAGTGATGTTGACGATCCGCCCGAACCTGCGCTCGATCATGCCATCGACCACCGCTTTGATCAGCATAATCGCGGTGATCATGTTGGCGTTGCAGGCCTTGAGCCAGTCGTCCTCATCCCATTCCCGAAAATCGCCCGGCGGCGGGCCGCCGGCGTTGTTGACCAGGATGTCGGGTGAGGGACAGGCGGCGAGTGCGGCCTTGCGGCCCTCGGGCGTGGTGATGTCGCCAGCGACCGCGGTCACCTTGGCGCCGGTCGCCGCGCGAAGCTCGCGCGCGGCCGCCTCGAGCGTGTCCGCGGTGCGCGCGGTGATGAACACCTCGGCGCCGTTGTTCGCGAGCGCCAGCGCGCAGCCGCGCCCGAGCCCCTTGCTGGCGGCGCAGACCAATGCGGTCTTGCCGGCGATGCCGAGATCCATCCGCTTACCTCCTCAGCTCGGTTGACTGGTGGCGGCCTCGACCACGGCGCGCGCGAGCGCCACGCTCACCGGCCGCCGCTCTGCCAGCGAGCGCGCGTCCAGCGCCTCGACCAGCGCCCGGGCGGCGGCGAACGAGCGCTCCATGTGTCGGACCAGATAGTCGATCACGGCCCCGGTGACCGCCAGCTGGCGGTCGGCGAACAGCTTGACCAGCAGCGCTGACAGCAGGTCGTCGTCGGGCGGGCCGATCGCGACCGCGGGCGCGGCGCGCAAGCGCGAGGCAAGATCGGGCAGGCGGATCGGCCAGGCCGGCGCCGGCCGGCGCGCGGTCAGGAGCAGATGGCCACCCTGCTCATGCAGGCGATTGTAGAGTTGGAGCAGCAGGATCTCGTCGGCGGGCGCCTCCGCCGGATCGAGCAGCACGCGCCGCGGCACAGGCTCGGTCGCGGCCGGCAGCGCGGCCGGATCGAGCCGCGCGGCCCCGGCACGCGCCGCCCAGATCGCGCCGAGATGGCTCTTGCCACAGCCGGGCGGCCCGTGCACGACCAGCGCCGGCCCGGGCCAGGCGGGCCAGCGTTCGATCCAGGCGAGCGCTGCGCGATTGCCGGCCGCCGGCATGAAGTCCTCGAGGCCGATCGCCGCCTGGTGCTGGAAGCCGAGCACGAACTGACCGGCGCCGCTCATGGCGCGGGCTGCTGGTCGTACCAGGTGCTCGCCCGGTAGCGCTCGAGCCCGAAGCGCACGAACACGCCCAACACACCGGCCACCGGCACCGCCAGGAAGGCGCCGAGCAGGCCGAACAGCGCCGCGCCTGCGAGCACGGCGAAGATCAGCCAGACCGGATGGACGCGAATGCGCGCGCCGACCAGGCGCGGGGTGACCAGATTGCCTTCGATGAACTGCCCAAGCCCGAACACCGCCGCGACCAGCGCCACCCGCCACAGGTCCTGGAACTGGAACGCCGCGACCACCACGCCGATGCAAAAGCCCACGGCCATGCCGATGTAGGGGATGAACGAGAACAACCCGGTCAAGAGGCCGATGATCAAGCCATACTGCAGGCCGACAACCCAGAGGCCAAGGCTGTAGAACACCGCCAGGAACAGGCAGACCAGACCCTGGCCGCGGATTACGCCGGCCAGCACTTCGTCGATCTCGCGCGCCAGGCGATCGGCGGTGGGCAGCCCATCGGGCGGGACCAGGCGGCGCAGCTTGGCGACCATCCGGTCCCAGTCGCGGATCAGGTAGAAGGTCACGACCGGGGTCACGAAGATCAGCGACACCAGGTTGAGGAAAAACAGCCCCGACTGCAGCACTCCCGAGAGGGCTTTGCCGAGGAACGTCACCGCCTGCCCCGAGAAGCGCTCGATCAGGCCATCGGTCGTCACCGAGCCGGCCAGCTCGGTGTCCTCGACCAGCCCGGTGAGCCACGGCAGAACATTGCGCCGCAACTGCTCCAGATAGCCAGGCAATTGGGTCGCGAGCTCCGCCGCCTGAGTCGCGAGCGGCGGCAGCACGAGAACCAGGACGACCAGCAGCACGACCACCATGGTCGCCGTGATCGCGAGCGTCGCGACCGTGCGGCCCAGGCCCCGGCGCTGCAGCCAGTCGGCCGCCGGGTCCAGCAGATAGGCCGCGACCATCCCGACCAGAAACGGCAGCAGGATGGCCCGGAACAGGATCAGGCCGAGGATCAGAACCGCTAGCGTCACGAGCCCGAGCAGTGCGAGCCGCGAGCCATGGCTCAAGAAGCGGGCTCCAGCCGGATGGCGCGGACCGCCTGCACCGCGTAGCCGGCGCCCGACAGGATCGTCGTGCTCGCGACCAAGACGATCAGCACGGCGACCTGGGCGTCGAGCTCGATCCAGCCGCCGGCAGCGGCGATCGTGCAGGCGGCCAGCAGGATCTGCGCGAAGGTGTTGATCTTGCCGATCGCGAGCGGCGTCGCGCGGAACACCGGGTCACGGCGCCGGATCAGGATCACGCCGACCACGATCAGCAGGTCGCGGCCGAGCACCATGACGCTGAGCCACGCCGGCAGCCAGCCGACGATCGCGAGCGCCAGATAGATGCCATCGAGCAGGGCCTTGTCGGCGAGCGGATCGAGCACCGCGCCGAGTTCGGTGCGGGTATTGAACTTCTTGGCGATGAAGCCGTCGACGACATCCGAGACGCCGGCAGCCACGAACAGCCAGAACGCCGCCTCGAGCCGGTCGCTGGCAATCAGCCAGACCAGCGGAACGACCATCAGCAGCCGGCTGAGCGTGATCAGATTGGCCAGATTGACCGGCGAACGGGCTAGTACAAGGTCGACCTCGCGCTCGGCGGCTCGGCTTGGCCGGGATTTGCCCCGATTGGTCGCAACAGCCATAAGTCCCCTTCCCGCGATAACCCCAAGCCAAGCCGCGCCAGTGCCTGTTCCAAGCGGAACTGGTCTCCCAGATAACGGATCTGCGCCCGCACATTGTCCCGGGCGAACGTGGCGACTTCGACCTGGCTGACCTCCGGCAGGCTCTCCAACCCCCTGTCGATGCCGACCCAATCGGACAACGCGGTGATCGGGATGTCGACCACCATGATCCCGGCCTGATCGAAGCGCAAGAGGTTGGCGCTCTTCCAACGCTCGTCGAGGCTGTTCTGCAGGCCGCGCACCGCCTCGCCGAGCAGGTCCTCGAACGTCTGGTCGGGACGGGCGCGCACCGTCTCCGGCGGATTGAGCTGCTCGACCTGACCGATCCGCTCCATCGTCAGCTCGACGGTCGGCGCACCCTCGGCCGGCGCCCCCGGCCTGGCAGCGACCATGAGCGCGTCCTCGCTGCCGTAGCGGCTGGCGAGCGCTGCCAGCGCGGCGCGATCGCGCGCCTGCGCCTGCTCGACGCTGAGGCTGCTGATGTCCGCGAGGTCGGCGAGCGGCAGCACCAGGCGCAGCAGCCGCTCCGGCTCGAGGTTCTTTGCCCAGGCCTGCCACCATGGGTTGTCGTCCGGCCACAGGCGCGCGCCGTCCGGGCCTTCGTACAGCGGCAGCACGACGATCGGTGCCGAGGGCGCCTCGGCGTAGGCCAGCCCCGCGCTCTGCAACAGCTCGCGCACCGCATCCGGCCTGTAGCGCACGGTCAGCTGCGCGAGGTAGCGGGTGGTTGACAGCTCCTCGCTGGTGATCTCGAAGTTCTGCACGTAGCGTTCGATGTCGAGGTCGCCGACGCCCGGCAGGAGCGCGTGCTGCTCGGCTGGAACCAGCCGCTTCAACAACCGCTCCAGCCCCTCCTTCTGGCCCTGCAGCAGGGCTTGGCCGCGCGCGGTGACGGCGTCCGTGGCGGTGGCATCGACCGCGATGCCGCTGACCTGGAACACCTCGGCGTCGGTCTGCGCCCGGGCCGCGGATGGCAGCAGGAACAGGCCCAGCAGGGCAGCGACGAGGGCGGAGCACAGACGCGATTGGAGCATTGCAAAGCCATCCGGATCGCCTAAGCTGACATATCGTCGCCAGCTCGCTTCGAGCGCCAACCTAACCAAGCCTGCAGCCATGACACAAGAGACGCTGGAGCCGCTCGACGCGAATCGCTATCGGCAGGCCGGGGTCGACATCGCCGCCGGGCAGGCGCTGGTCGAGGCGATCGGGCCGCTTGCCCGTTCGACCGCGAGGCCGGGTGCGACCGCCGAGCTGGGCGGCTTCGGCGGCCTGTTCGACCTGCGCGAGGCCGGCTTCGAGCAGCCGCTGCTGGTCGCCTCGACCGACGGCGTCGGGACCAAGCTGCAACTGCTGGCGCAGAGCGGCCGCCATGGCGTCGCCGGCTTCGATCTGGTCGCGATGTGCGTCAACGACCTGCTCGCGCAGGGCGCCCAGCCGCTGTTCCTGCTCGACTATTTCGCCACCAGCAAGCTCGACCCGGTCGCGGCGCGCGCGGTGATCGCCGGCGTCGCCGAGGGCTGCCGCGAAGCCGGCTGCGCGCTGATCGGCGGCGAGACCGCGGAGATGCCGGGCCATTACCGGCGCGGCGACTACGATCTCGCGGGCTTCGCGGTCGGCGCGGTCGAGCGCGCCCGGCTGCTGCCGCGCGCCGACGTCGCCCCGGGCGACGTGTTGCTGGGCCTCGCCTCGAGCGGGGTCCACGCCAACGGCTTCTCGCTGATCCGCAAGATCTTGCGCGACCAGGGCCTGTTCTTGGCCGACCCGGCGCCGTTCGCAGCGGACCAGACGCTCGCCTCGGCCCTGCTGACCCCGACCCG
The DNA here is from genome assembly GCA_963840925.1 of uncultured Alphaproteobacteria bacterium. Lineage (GTDB taxonomy): Bacteria > Pseudomonadota > Alphaproteobacteria > Geminicoccales > Geminicoccaceae > DATAOG01. Next base: position 105,926 of record CAWJAY010000001.1, on the reverse strand, counting down.
GATCTACGTCCGCAGCCTGCTCGGCCTGTTCGAGCACGACGTGGTCAAGGCGGTCGCCCACATCACCGGCGGCGGCCTGACCGACAATTTGCCGCGGGTTCTGCCGCACGGCGTGGTCGCGCGCATCGACGCCGACAGCTGGCACGCGGCGCCGGTCTTCCTTTGGCTGTACGAGACCGCGCGGATGACCGCGGACGAGATGCTGCGCACCTTCAACTGCGGCATCGGCATGGTGCTGGTGGTGGTTGCGGAGTACGCCGACGACGTGACCCGCTTCCTGACCGACAAGGGCGAGACGGTCTATCGGCTGGGCGAGCTGGTCGCCGGCGACGGCCCGGCCCGGCTCCAGGTCGACGGCATGGATGGCTGAGGCGCCAGCGCGCCGGCGGGTGGCGGTCCTGATCTCGGGCCGCGGCAGCAACCTGCAGGCGCTGATCCAGCATTGCGCGGCACCCGAAGCCAGCGCTCGGATCGCGCTGGTCGTCTCCGATCAGCCGGATGCGCCGGGCCTCGCGTCCGCGCGCGCCGCCGGCATCCACACCGAACTCATCGCTCAAAGTTCCAGGTTTGAGCAACTGCTCAATGATTCATTGCAACAAACTGATATACAACTAGTTTGTCTTGCAGGATTCATGCGAGTGCTGAGCCCGGAGTTCGTCGCGGCCTGGCGTGACCGGCTGCTCAATATCCACCCATCGCTGCTGCCCGCGTTCCGCGGTCTCGACAGCCACCGCCGCGCCCTCGAAGCGGGCGTCCGCTTCCACGGCTGCACGGTGCATTACGTGCGCGCCGAGGTCGACGCCGGCCCGATCATCGTCCAGGGCGTGGTCCCGGTGCGCGCCGAAGATACCGCCGAGAGCCTGGCCGCGCGCGTGCTCGCGCTCGAGCACCGCTGCTACCCGCTGGCGCTCGAGCTGGTCGCCTCGAGCCGCGCCCGGGTGGTTGACGAACGCGTCGCGATCGAGGGCGCGACCGCATCCGAAATCGTCCTGCTCAATCCCAGCGCGTGAACCAGGCTGCCCTCAGCCGACGATGTCCAACTCGGCAAAGAAGAAAGAAATCTCGCGGGCGGCGGTCTCCGGCGCGTCGGAGCCGTGAACCGAGTTGGCCTCGATCGATTCGGCGAAGTCCTTGCGGATCGTGCCGGGCTCGGCCTTGGCCGGGTCGGTGGCGCCCATCACGGCCCGATTGCGCTCGACCGCGCCCTCGCCCTCGAGCACCTGCACGACCACCGGCCCCGAGGTCATGAACTCGCACAAGCTGCGGTAGAACGGCCGCTCCTTGTGCACGGCATAGAACGCCTCGGCCTGGGCCCGCGTCAGCCGCAGGCGCCGCTGGCCGATGATCCGGAGCCCCGCTGCCTCGAGCCGGGCGTTGATCTGGCCGGTCAGGTTGCGCCGGGTCGAGTCGGGCTTGATGATCGAGAGCGTGCGCTCGATGGCCATGCCGGGTCCTTTGCAGCTGTCGCGCGGGTGCCTTATAACGGCACCGCTGCCTCAGCGGAAGCAGGCTATCACCCCTTTTTCTCCCCTCCGCAACCAGTTGAACGCGTGTCAGAGCGAAAACCCATAAGGCGAAATCGGAAGCTTCCGACCGGCCTTCCCGACTAAAAAATAGATTTCCTCTCCTGGCCTTTCCTCCAGATGAACGTGCCAATACATCTTGTCCCTAATCTTGGTTGTATAGAGGTCGTCTAATACGCCTCTTATGACATTTTTTGGCAGGGCATAGGCTACATCGCGGTCGACGCAGCCCAACACGAAGAAGCCTTCAGTACCTTCGTCTAGAAACTTATCCCAGCGCGGATGATACGCGTACCAGTACGTGCCTCGCGGGTGTCTTTTGGAGATCGAACAACATACTCTTATCCTCTTGTCAGCATCGTGATAGAGAGCACAACTCTTTGCAATCAGGTCACCGCCCGTTCGCCTCCCGAATGCCAGGACAATACGCCTCCGCAATGCATTAAGAATCTCCGGATCAGTATGTGTTTGGTTCGCGCCGCTCCGATCCAATTTGTCAGCTTCGTCCTTAACATCGAATTTTCGCTCAAGCTCCGTCGAAGTCTCGACGTCCTTCGCTGCCGTAAACATGACATCAATAATATTATCCAACCGCGTGTATTCAAATGGTTTCAGAAGTCCACGGATTTTCTCAACCGTTTCTTCTTCGTCTGTGCTTTCCTTAAGTTTCACAAGTTTGACAAGGGCATCTGCACTGATCAGGCGAATGTCCCAAGCATGCTTCGATCCTCGCACCTGCGCCTCGATGTCGCCTGTGTCACTCCGACCAACGACCACAAGAATAGAAGATCGCTTGCCAATCTTGTTGCTCTCGATAAGCGCGTCTCGATAGGCCGCTATCGTATCGAGGTTGATCCGATACGCATCTGTGGTCTTTACCTCGAGAACTAAGGCATGCCCATCGGGGGCATACCAGACACCGTCAAAACCAACTGCGTTCGATCGTCCTTGATACAGACCGTTCTCGACTTCGTAGTCTAGTCGTCTACCAAGTTCGTTAATCAGGTCTTGTAGCGCCGATCCACTCTTGTTGAAACCTCTCGTTAGACAACCATCAATGTACTCGAACAGATATTCGCTCAGCGCCGTCCGAAGATATTCTCTCAATTCACGTGAACATAAGCTGTCGTCTCTCAGGCTTCCGTCTCCGGCAGTCGTCACAACCTGCTCAATTGTGAACTGCGACACGGTCGCTGGGTCGTTCTTCCACAGATCTACCAGCGGCACTTTCTCTATTCTCCCTAACCGTGTTGCGTGGCGCGGGTCATGAACTTATACGAGAGCGATGGACCAGAAGCAAGAACCAGGGCGCGACTCAGGCCTCGGCAGGGCCCGCCTTCTGCCAGCCGCGCTCGGTCTGCTGCCAGTAGGTGATCTGGGCTCCCTGCTCGCGCCATCTGCGCCAGAGCGAGCGCGCCCGCTCGACCGCCTCCGGATCGTTGCCGTCGAACAGGTAGAGGCAGCGGCCGAACTCGGGCGGCGGCTCGACCTCGACGCCGTCGACCAGGACCAGCACGCTCGCGCCGTTCGGATAGTCGGCCCGCTCGGTCAGGAACACGGGCTGGTCCTCGGCGAAGCCGTCCGCGCGCGAGCCGTGGGGCAGGAAGCTGTCGCGGCCGAAGGTCCACAGCGCCCGGTTGAGCGCCTCGACCCGCTCGGCCGAAGCGGCGCGCACGACCGCCCGCTGACCGCTCGCCAGCACGCGCTCGAGCAGCCGGCCGAGCGCCGGCTCGAGCGCCGTGCGCTGCAGGTGGTAGAAGCCGAACTCGATCATGCCAACCGGGCGGCGGCCGGGCGCTCAACTCTCGTAGTGGTCCGCGATCAGGCGATCGAGCAGGCGCACGCCGAAGCCGGTGGCGCCCTTGCCGGCGAGCGGCAGGTCCTGCTGCGACCAGGCGACGCCGGCGATGTCGAGGTGCGCCCAGGGCACGTCGCCGACGAACCGCTGCAGGAACACCGCTCCTGCCGTGGCACCCGCTTCGCGCGCCCGGCCGACGTTCTTGATGTCGGCGATCTCGGACTTGATGTGCTTGGCGTAGGCCTCGCCGAGCGGCATCCGCCAGACCCGCTCGCCGACCGCCTCGCCGGCCGCGATCAGCCGGGCCGCGAGCTCCTCGTCGGGCGAGAACAGGCCAGCCTGCTCATGGCCGAGCGCGACCACGATCGCGCCGGTCAGCGTCGCCAGATCGATCATCGCGCAGGGCTTCAGGTGCTCCTTGGCGTAGTGCAGGACATCGGCGAGCAGCAGCCGGCCCTCGGCATCGGTGTTGACGACCTCGATCGTCAGCCCGGACATCGCGGTGATCACGTCGCCGGGCCGCTGGGCAGTGCCCGAGGGCATGTTCTCGGTCAGCCCGAGCACGCCCACGACGTTGGCCTTGGCGCGCCGGCGGGCGAGCGCCGCCATCGCGCCGAACACGGCACCGGCGCCGCCCATGTCCCACTTCATCTCTTCCATGCCGGCCGCGGGCTTGATCGAGAGGCCGCCGGAATCGAAGCAGACGCCCTTGCCGATCAGCGCGACCGGCGGCGCTTTCGCGGCGCCGCCCTGCCAGCGCAGCACCGCGACCCGAGGCTCGCGCACACTGCCCTGGCCGACCGCGAGCAGCGCCCGCATGCCGAGCGCCTGCAGTTCGACCGGTCCCAGGATCTCGACCGCAAGCCCGACCGCCTCGCCGAGCTTCAGGCACTCGTCGGCGAAGCGCTCGGGCGACAGCACGTTGGCCGGCTCCGAGACCAGATCACGGGTGTGGCCGACGCCTTGGACGACGGCCTCGGCTGCGGCCCAGGCGGCGCTCGCGGCCGCCGGCTCCGTGACCAGGAAGGTCAGCGCCGCGACCTCGGCGGTCGGCTCGTCGTCCGCAGGCTTCTGGGTCCGGTACTTGTCGAACCGGTAGCTGCGCAGGCAGGCGCCGCTCGCCAATGCGGCCGCGAGCTGGCCCGGGCCGAGCGCCAGACCGGGGACCGGGTCGATCGCGACCCGCGCCTCGCCGACCCGGAGCGCCTTCAACTTCATGGCCAGGCTGCCGCCCAGCGCCTCGAGATCGAACGGCTTGGCGTCCTCGGGCTTGCCCAGCGCCAGCACGATGATGCGCTCGAGATCGAGCCCGGCGGGGTAGAGCAGCTCGAGCGCCTGACCGCGCTTGAAGGTCTCGCCCGCCATCTGCAGGGCACGCGTGACCGCGCCTCCGGCGCGCTCATCGAGCGTCCGGGCGCTGGCGCCGAGCGCGCCACCCGCCGGCGCCAGCACGACCAGGGTCCCGGCCTCCGGCAGCTCTGGGGCGGCGAATTCGATCTTCATCCCTGGTTCTCCGGATCGTGAGCACCTGGCAGGTGCGGTCGGGAACCGCCGAGACGGTTGCGCCCGGCGGCCGGGTCGAGCATCAGAACGCTGTATCGATTCTCGCGCCTCTGTATGCTGGCCCGGCGATGAAGATCTACCTTCTCTACCTGCTGCGACAGCTGGCCTTACCGACGCTGTTCGCCACGCTCGCCTTGTCGGGCGCGATCTGGTTGTCGCAATCCCTGCGCTTCGTCGATCTCCTTGTCAACAAGGGCATCCCGGCCACGACTTTCCTCCATCTGACCGCGCTGCTGTTCCCGTCGCTGCTGCTCGTGATCCTGCCGTTCGCGCTGTTCTGCGCGGTGCTGTTCGTCTACCACCGGCTGGTGGTCGAGGCCGAGCTCACCGTCTTCAAGGCGGTCGGCCTCAGCAACCTGCAGATCGCGGCGCCCTGCCTGCTGCTGGCCGCGGTCGTGACGCTGATCACCTACTCGATCAGCCTGTACTTCATGCCACTCGCGTTCCGCAGCTTCAGGGACCTGCAGTTCCAGCTCGAGCAGGACTTCTCCCACCTGCTGCTGCAGCCGGCAGTGTTCAACACGCCGACCGACGGCGTCACGGTCTATGTCCGCCGGTATCGCGCCGATGGCTCGCTCGAGGGGGTGGTCGTGCACGACGATCGCCAGCGGAAGCTGCCGGTGACCATGCTGGCCAAAGAGAGCTCTTTGGTGCAGGGCCGCCATGGCCCGCTGTTCGTCCTCAAGCGCGGCAACCGGCAGGAGCTCGACGCCAGAGATCCCGACAATCCAAGCTTGTCGATCCTGCACTTCGATCGCTACACCCTTGACCTTGCGGCCAACGCGAGACCGCGCGCCGGGCGCTCGCTGAAACCGAAGGAACAATACGTGCACGAGCTCCTGGATCCCCCGGCCTCCTTGAGCAACATGCGCCGGATCGAACGAATCGCCGAAGGCCACAAGCGGTTGATCTGGCCGTTGAACGCACTGGTGTTTCCGCTGATCGGGCTGGCGGCCCTGCTCGCGCGCGACTTCGACCGCCGCGGCGTCTGGCCGAGCCTGCTGATCGCGACCGTCGCCGTCGTCCTCGCGGAAGCCCTGAGCATGGCGCTCGGCGGCTTGGTCGAGAAGAATCTCGAGCTGCTCCCGCTGCTCTATGCCGCCACGATCCTGCCGGCGCTGGTTTGCCTGGCGGTGATCGCCGGCTGGCGGCCGCGCGGCCGGACCCGGGCCACGGTTGCAATGCCGGCATGAGGGGCTTCCCCCCTGCCCACATTCTGGCGGCCCCGGGCGGCGCCCGTGCGGTCACCGCCGGACCGCGCCAGATCCGGCTGTCGGCGACTCTGTCGAGCTATCTCGCCCAACAGGTGGCAATCGGCATCGCGGTCGCGGTGTTCGGTCTCGCGGTCATCGCGTTCATGGTCGACGTGATCGAGCTGCTGCGGCGGGTCTACGGCCGGCCCGGCGTCGGCCTTGGCCTCGTGCTGCTGATGGCGGTGCTGCACCTGCCGTTCCTGGTCCAAAAGCTGCTGCCGTTTGCCGTCCTGTTCGGGACCATGCTGACCTTCCAGCGCCTCACCCGCTCGCACCAGCTGGTCGCGGTCCGCTCGGTCGGGGTGTCGGTCTGGCAGTTTCTGCTCCCGGCTCTGCTGGTCGCCCAGGTGCTCGGGGTCGTGGCTCTGGTCGCCTTAAATCCGTTGGCTTCGGTTCTGGTCGCCCGCTATGAAGCGCTCGAGCAGACCTACCTGTCCCAGGATTCCGGCCTGATCACGCTGGCGCACGGCGGCCTCTGGCTGCGCCAGCCGCGCCAAGGCGGCGGCGAGATTCTGCTCCACGCCCGCCAGATGAACCCGGATTCCGGCGTGCTCGAGCAGGTCGTCGTGTTCACGTTCGAGGCCAACTCGACGTTCGCCGGTCGGGTCGACGCCACGCTCACCCATCTGCGCCCGGGCTACTGGGAGCTAGTCGAGCCGCTCATTTCCGACCGCGACGGCCACAGCCGGACCCTGCCGAGCCTCCAGATTCCGACCGATCTGACCAGCCATCGGATCCAGGAGAGCTTCGCCACGCCCGAGACGCTCTCGTTCTGGGACCTCCCGAGCTTCGTCCGGGAGCTGGAGTCGGTCGGGTTCTCGGCGCGCGAGCACCGGCTGTACTGGCACGGGCTGCTGGCGTTGCCGCTGCTGCTGTCGGCGATGCTGCTGATCGGCACGACCTCGAGCCTGCGTCTGGTCCGGCGCGGCGGCGCCGGGCTGCTGATCACCGCCGGGCTCGCCGCCGGCTTCCTGTTTTACATTCTGTCTGACGTGGTCTTCGCGGTCGGGCTGTCGGGCCGGCTGCCCGCGATCCTGGCCGCCTGGATCCCGGCCGGCGTCGCGGTGCTGCTCGGCTGCACGACCTTGCTGCACCTCGAGGACGGCTGAGAATGGGTGACCGCACCGCGTGCTGGTTGCTCGCTCTGGTCGCCCTCCTCGTCGCTCTGCCGGCAGCCTGGGCACAGCAGGACCCAGACTCCCAGCAGGCGCTGCTGCTGGCCGATCGTATGGAGTTCGACCGCGAGACCAACGTGCTTTCGGCCGAAGGCAACGTCGAGGTCATCCACGGCGGCCGGCATCTGTGGGCCGATCGCCTGCGCTACGACCAGGACGCCGACCGGATCGACGCCGAAGGCAACGTCACCCTGCTCGAGCCTGGCGGCGAGGCCGTGTACGCGGAGCGGCTGACCCTCAGCGACGATCTCAAGAACGGGGTGGCCGAGCAACTGCGCGCCCGCCTGACCGACAACTCGCTGCTCGCGGCGGCCAAGGGGCGCCGCACCGAGGGCCGCCTGACCGAGTTCGACCAGGCGGTCTACTCACCCTGCCCGTTGTGCCGCGACTCGACCTCGCCGCCGCTCTGGCAGATCTCCGCGCAACGGGTCATCCATGACCAGAACGAGCGCCAGATCACCTATCACAACGCCTTCTTCGAGCTCCACGGCGTGCCGATCGCCTACACGCCCTACTTCTCGCACCCCGACCCGACGGTCGAGCGCAAGTCCGGTTTCCTCGCTCCGACCTTCGGCAACGACAGTGACCTCGGGCTGCTCGTCCAGACGCCCTACTACTTCGCGCTCGCGCCCAACTACGACCTGACCATGGCGACCACCTTCATGACCCAGGAGAACCCGGTCCTGGCTGCCGAGTATCGTCATCTGCTGCCGAACGGCGCGTTCGATTTCGCCGGCAGCGGCACCTACGCGACCGAAGCCGGCAGCGACGACAACCCCGAGCCCACCGAGAAGACATTCCGCGGCCACCTCGAAGGCAATGGCAGCTTTGATTTGACCGAGGATGCGCGCTGGGGCTACGACCTCGCGGTGACCACCGACAATACCTATCTGCGGCGCTACAACTTCAGCAACGAGAACGTGCTGACCAATCGCCTGTTCACCGAGAGGGTCTGGGATCGCAACTATGCGGGGCTCAACGGCTACGCCTTTCAGGGCCTGCGCCGGTTCGATCATCAAGACGAGATTCCGTTCGCGGTGCCGCTCGCGGAGGCCGCCTTGAAGAGCCAGCCGGGGCTGTGGGGCTCGCGCTTCACGCTCGACAGCACCCTGCTGGCGCTGACCCGGACCGGCGGCCTCGATACCCGGCGCCTGTCGACCACCGGCGGCTGGGAGCTGCCGTGGGTCAGCGGGCTCGGCGACCAGTACCGGCTGGGGCTCAGCCTGCACGGCGACGGCTATTTCACCGACGGCGATCCGGAGAGCTTCAGCGAGGATGGCGGCACCAGCACGACCGGCCGCGTCCTGCCCCGGATGACCGCCGACTGGAGCTGGCCGTGGATCGGTGAGGCTCTGGGCGTGACCCCGCTGCTCGAGCCGGTCGCGAGTTTCACCTGGACGCTCGACGATCCCAACTACGACGACATTCCCAATGAGGACAGCCAGGATCTCGAGTTCGACGACAGCAATCTGTTCCAGCCCAATCGGTTCGCGGGGGTGGACCGGGTCGAGGGCGGCGCCAAGCTCGCTTACGGCATGCGCTTTGGCGCCTACGGCGGCCGGGGCGAGCTGGTGAGCGGCCTGTTCGGCCAGAGCTACCGGATCAGCGGCGAGCACCGCGAGTTCGATGCCGACACCGGCATCGACAAGGCGCTGTCCGACTACGTCGGCCGGATCGACCTGACCCCCGATCCGGCCTTCCGGGTCCGCTACCGCTTCCGCCTCGACCAGAACAGCCTGAAGCCGACCCGCAACGAGGTCGGCGCGATCTTCGGCCCTCGACGCCTGAGCTTTGATGTCAGCTATCTGTCGCTCGACGACGACCCGGCCTTGGAGACCGGCCGCAGCCGTGAGGAGATCACCGCCGGGGTCGTGGCCGGCGTCCTGCCCTCACTCTCGCTGCGCGCCCAGACCCGACGCAACCTGGAGGAGGACGAGGCCATCTGGTACAAATTCGGCTTGGTCTACCGCCACCCCTGTCTCACCCTCGTGGCCGGCGTCGAGCGGGAAAATACCCAGCAGGCGGACGCTGAAGAGAGCACGACCTTCTCGATCCGGGTGGTCTTGAAGAACCTCGGCGAGCTGTCTGCCGAGAGCGGCGGGCTGGGGTCGTTCTGAGGCGGGCGATGCGGTGATGCTTTTGGTGCGCCTCTCGACGATCGGCTGGCTGGCGGCGGCCGCGTTGCTGCTGGCCGACCGGCCGGCATGGTCGGCTGACGAGCAACGGATCGCGGCCGTGGTCAACGACGAGGTCGTGACGGTCCGCGATCTGAACGAGCGCCTGCGGCTGGTGATCCTGACCAGCGGCATCCCGGACAGCGAGCAGGCGCGCGCCCGCCTGGCCCCTCAGGTGCTGCGCGGCCTGATCGAGGAAAGCCTGCAGCTGCAGGAGGCGGAGCGGCTGAACGTCCAGGTCGAACCCGCCGAAGTCGACGAGGCGCTGGCCAACATCGCCGCCCGCAACAAGCTCAGCCTCGACCAGATGAAGGGCTTGCTGGTCCAGAACGGCGTCAACCTCGAGACCTGGACCCGCCAAGTCCGGGCCCAGATCGCCTGGCTCAAGGTGGTCAACCGGACGATCCGCCCGAGCGCCACGGTCACCGTCGATCAGCTCGACCTGGCGCTGCAGGAGGCCCGCGACAGCCAGGGCCAGCCGGAGTACCTGCTGTCCGAGATCGTGCTGCCGATCGATAACCCGGCGCAGGCGGACCGGGTCGCCCAGGATGCCTCGCGCCTGACCCAGACGCTGCGCGAGGGCGCCAACTTCGATGCGCTCGCCCAGCAGGTGTCGGCGGCGGCCAGCGCCGAGCGCGGCGGTGATCTGGGCTGGGTCGGCGCCGGGTCGATTCCGCCCGAGCTGCAAACCACGCTGGACCGTATGCGCCCCGGCGACATCTCCGATCCGTTGAGCTCGCCGATCGGCTATCACATCTTCTGGCTGCGCGAGCAGCGGATCGCCGCCACGCCGGTCGATGCCGGGCGGGCCGCGGTCGAGGTCCAGCTGACCCAGATCCTGTTCCCGACCAACGGCAGCGCGGAGGCCAACGCGCAGGCGCGCGACCGCGCCGACGGCCTGCGCAGCCGGCTGACCGACTGCCCAACCATGGCGAGCGTCGCGGCCGAGATCGACGCGCCGGCCTCGGGCGACCTCGGCTGGCTGCGGATCGGCGAGTTGCCGCCCGATCTCGGCACCGCGGTGCTCGAGCTTGAGGTCGGCGACGTCAGCCCGCCGCTGCAGGGACCCTCGGGCATCCACCTGCTGATGGTCTGCGACCGGCGCGAGCCCCAGCAGGCGCCCGAGCGCGAGCAGATCGCCCAGCGCCTCGAGCAGGAGCGGACCGAGCGGCTCGCGCGCCGCTATCTGCGCGATCTGCGCAAGCAGGCGTTCGTCGAAGTCCGCTAGCAGCGTGCTCGCCCCCGGCTCCGAGGACTCACAGGCGCCGCTCAGGACCGTCATCGAGCGCTTCGGACTGCGCGCCGACAAGCGGCTCGGCCAGCATTTCCTGCTCGATCCACAGCTGCTGCGCCGGATCGCCGCCGCCGCCGGCGATCTGACCGGGCGGACCGTGCTCGAGGTCGGGCCCGGCCCGGGCGGCCTGACCCGGGCTCTGCTCGCCGCCGGCGCGGCCCGGGTGATCGCGATCGAGCGCGATCCGCGCTGCATCGAGGCGCTCCAGGACCTGGCCCGGGCCGCTGGCGGGCGCCTCGAGCTGATCCAGGGCGACGCCCGCGAGCTCGGGCTCGAGACGCTCGGCGCCGGCCGGCTCAGCGTGGTCGCCAACCTGCCCTACAACGTAGCGACCCCGCTGCTCATCCAGTGGCTCGGCAAGCTCGAGCGGATCGAGCGCCTGACGCTGATGTTCCAGCGCGAGGTCGCGCAGCGGCTGGGGGCGCCGCCGGGCGGCCGCGCCTATGGGCGGCTGTCGGTGCTGGTGCAATGGCTGTGCGAGGTCCGCACCGTGATGCATCTGCCGGCGCGCGCCTTCACGCCGCCGCCCCAGGTCGCCTCGAGCCTGGTCCAGCTGATCCCGCGGCCGGAGCCGCTCGCGCCGGCCGGCCGGGCCGATCTCGAGCGCGTGCTCCAGGCGGCGTTCGGCCAGCGCCGCAAGATGCTGCGCTCGAGCCTCAGGCGCCTCGACCCGCAGCCCGAAGCCCTGCTCGCCGCCGCCGGTCTGCCGCCGACCGCGCGTGCCGAGCAGATCGACGTCGCGGGCTTCTGTGGTCTCGCCCGCAGCCACGCCGCGCGCCGCGGCGCCGCTCTCAGCGAGCGACCCGGAACTGGCTGACGAAGTCGGTCAGGCCGGGCTGACGCTGGCGCCGCAGCCGCTCGGCGCCGAGGATCGATCGCACCTGCGCGACGCTCCGCTCGAGCTCGCAATTGATCACGACGTAATCATACTCGGCCCAATGGGTGACGTCGGCCGCGACCTGGGCCAGGCGTTTTTGCACGACCGGCTCGGCGTCTTGGGCGCGGCGCCGCAGCCGGCGCTCGAGCTCGGCGGTGGACGGCGGCAGGATGAACACGGCCACCATATCCTCGCGGGCGACCTCGCGCAGCTGCTGCGCGCCCTGCCAGTCGATGTCGAACAGCACGTCCCGGCCCGCCGCCAGGGCCTCCCCGACCGCGGCCCGTGGCGTGCCGTAGGCGTGATCGTAAACCACGGCGTGCTCCAAAAGCTCGCCCCGGGCGACCATGGCCTGAAAGCTCGCGCCATCGATGAACCGGTAGTCGACGGCTTCGACCTCGCTCGGCCGCTTGGGCCGCGTGGTCACCGAGACCGACATCTCGAGCCCGGGCTCGAGCTCGAGCAGGCGGCGGGCGATCGAGGTCTTGCCGGCGCCCGAGGGCGACGACAGCACGAGCATCAGGCCTCGCCTGCGGATCGCGGGATCGCCCTGCTCCTTGGCTCTGGTCATGCTCCGGCCTGTCTCGATCGCGCAGCGGACGAACGCGCGCGACTCGACGGAGGGTGGATTCCCTTCCTTCTTGCCCCCGGATTGATTGCCAATCAATGAGCGTCGCCCGGCCGATCGCTACCGCCGGCGGCGCCGACGCTCGATGCGCGCGGGCCGGACGACGAGTGCGCCGGCTCAGCCGGCGGCCTGGCGGTCGGCTCCGCCTCCGGCTTGGTCGGCGGTAGCGCGGGCAGCGCCTCGTCGGCCTGCAGCCTGCGCCAGGCCGCGACGTTCTGATTGTGCTCGGCGAGCGTGCGCGCGAACGCGTGGCCGCCCTTGCCGTTGGCGACGAAATAGAGGTAGTCGACCTCGGCCGGATTGAGCACCGCCTCGATCGAGGCGCGCCCGGGGTTGGCGATCGGCCCGGGCGGCAGTCCGTCGATCCGATAGGTGTTGTAGGCGCTGCCGTCGGCCCAGTCGTTGCGGGTCAGCGCGCGGCCGAGCGGGCCTTCACCCTCGGTCAGGCCATAGATCACGGTCGGGTCCGCCTGCAGGCGCATGCCGCGGCGCAGCCGGTTGACGAACACCGCCGCAACCTTGCGCCGCTCGTCCGCCTGCCCGGTCTCCTTGTCGACGATCGAGGCGAGCGTGAGCGCATCCTCACGGCGGACCAGCGGCAGATCCTGGGCGCGCTCCGGCCAGAGCTGATCGAGCGCGTCCTGCATCGCCCGCTGCATCCGCTTGACCAGGTCGGCCCGACGGTCGCCGAAGGCATAGAAATAGGTCTCGGGCAGCAGCGAGCCCTCGCCCGGCAGCGGCGGCAGCTCGCCGGCCAAGCCGTCGGCCGTTTCGAGCAGCCGATAGATCTCGGCCACCGTCAGGCCCTCGGCGACTGTCAGCCGGCGCGCCACCGTCTGGCCGCTGGCGAGCAGGTTGACCACGCTGCCGGGCGTGACCGCGGCCGGGAAGGCGTACTCGCCGGCCCTCAGATCGCGATCGCGGCCGAGCCTGCGCACCGCCAGCTGGAACAGCCAGGGGTGCTCGATCACCCCGGCGCTGGTCAGGCGACTGGTGATCTGGCCGAGCCCGGCGCCGCGCGGCAGGACCACGACCGTCTCCTGCTGGGCCGGTCCCGGCCGGACCAGATAGGCGTTGAGCTGGGTCAGGCCGGCGATCACGACCACGGCCGAGAGAGCGGCCAGCATCGAGAGCGCTGCCAGGAGCTTCAGCGCGCGCGGGCTCATCGGATCGAAGGGTCAGTGCTCGGGGGCTCGGACGAAGATCAGGCTCGCATTGGTCCCGCCGAAGCCGAACGAATTGGACAGCGCCGCCCGGACCTCCCGGCGGCGCGCCTCGTAGGGCACCAGATCGAGGTCGCAGCCGGGCGAGGGCCGGTCCAGGTTCAAGGTCGGCGGCACGGTCTGGTGATAGAGCGCCAGCAGTGAAAAAATCGCTTCGACGCTGCCGGCGGCGCCGAGCAGATGGCCGATCGCCGACTTGGTCGACGACATCGAGAGCCGCTTGGCCGCGTCGCCGAACAGGCGCTTGACCGCGCCAAGCTCGATCTCATCGCCGAGCGGCGTCGAGGTGCCATGGGCGTTGATGTAGTCGATCGCATCCGGGGTCATGCCGGCGCGCTTCAGCGCCGCCTGCATCGAGCGGTAGCCGCCATCGCCGTCGGGGGTTGGCGCGGTGATGTGGTAGGCGTCCCCGGACAGGCCGTAGCCGACGATCTCGCCGTAGATCCGGGCGCCGCGGGCGCGCGCATGCTCGAGCGCTTCCAGCACCACGATGCCTGCCCCCTCGCCCATCACGAAGCCGTCGCGATCCTCGTCCCATGGCCGCGAGGCGCGCTCGGGCTCATCGTTGAAGCGGGTCGAGAGCGCCCGGGCGGCGGCGAAGCCCGCGACCCCCAGGCGGCAGATCGCGGCCTCGGCCCCGCCGGCGACCATGACGTCGGCATCGCCGAGCGCGATCAGCCGGCTCGCGTCGCCGAGCGCGTGCGCCCCGGTCGAGCAGGCGGTGACGACCGAATGGTTCGGCCCCTTGAAGCCGAACCGGATCGAGACCTGGCCGCTCACCAGATTGATCAGGCTGGCCGGGATGAAGAACGGGCTGACCCGGCGTGGACCGCGCCGCTCAAGCTCGATCGCGGTATCCGCGATCGTGCTGAGGCCGCCGATCCCGGAGCCGATCAGCACTCCCGTGCGGGCGCGCGCAGCCTCGTCCTCGGGCTGCCAGCCGGCGTCCCGCACCGCGTCGATCGCGGCCGCAAGCCCGTAAATGATGAACAGATCGTTCTTGCGCGCATCCTTGGGCGCCACGACGTCGTCGATCTGGAACGCGCCCGCGCCCTCGGTCGGCACCTGGCCCGCGATCTTGGCCGGCAGGTCGTCGATCGGGAACCGATCGATCCGGCGGATCCCGCTCTGACCTTCGATCAGCCGGCGCCAGACCACGTCGACGCCGCAGCCGAGCGGCGTGACCAAACCGATGCCCGTGACGACCACCCGCCTCATGGCGATCGACCGTCCCGACGAACCATGCACGCGCCCCCTGACCTGCTCTCAGGTGTGCTGCTCGATGTAGCTGATCGCATCCTTGATGGTCAGGATCTTCTCGGCCGCCTCGTCCGGAATCTCGCAACCAAACTCTTCCTCGAACGCCATCACCAGCTCGACGGTGTCGAGGCTGTCGGCGCCCAGATCGTCGACGAAGCTGGCGTTGTCGGTGACCTTGCTCTCGTCGACCCCAAGGTGCTCGACGACGATCTTCTTGACGCGCTCGGCAGTGTCGCTCATCGGGGAAGTTCCTCGGTTGCCCTGGCCTGAATCGGACCGATTTCCGGCTGCGGCCGCAGATCTGACCGACATCGCACCGCGTCGTTTCCTATCACAGTCCCGCCCAGGTTGACTAGGCGTTAAAGCCGCTCACCGCCCGGAAGGTTCCACCCGGACCCGCCTCAAATCATGGCCAAGCCGCCGTTGACGTGCAAGGTCTGGCCGGTCACGTAGGCGGCCTCCATGCTCGCCAGATAGCCCGCGGCCGTGGCCACGTCGGCGCCGCTGCCGAACCGGCCGAGCGGGATCTGCTGCAGCAGGCGGGCGCGCTGCTCGTCGCCGAGCGCCCCGGTCATCGCCGTCTCGATCAAGCCCGGCGCGATGCAGTTGACCGTGATCCCGCGGCCGGCGACCTCGGCAGCCAGCGCCTTGCTCATGCCGATCAGGCCGGCCTTGGCGGCGGCGTAGTTGGCCTGGCCAGGATTGCCGGTCAGCGCCACGACCGAGGTGATGTTGACGATCCGCCCGAAGCGGCGCCTGACCATGCCGCGAAGCGCGCTCCGGATCAGCCGGAAGCCGGCGGTCAGGTTGACGTCGAGGACCGTCTGCCAGTCCTCGTCCTTGAGGCGGAGCGCCAGATTGTCCCGGGTCAGCCCGGCGTTGTTGACCAGGATGTCGAGCCCGGCGCCCGCCTCGACCGCCTTGACCAGCCGGTCCGGAGCCTCGGGGTCGGCGAGATCGGATGGCTCGACCGCAATCCGCTCGCCCAACTCTCGGGCCAGCTGGTCCAGCGCCTCGCGCCGGCGCCCGGTCAGCACCACGCTGGCGCCCTGGGCGTGCAGCTGGCGGGCGATCGCACCGCCGATGCCGCCGGACGCCCCGGTCACCAGCGCGGTCCGGCCGGACAGATCGAACATCCTTGGTCTCCCTATGGTCAGCCGGCGGGCGCCGCCGCCAGCCAGGCGTCGATCTCCTCGGGGCTGCCGAGCGCGACGCCCGCGACGCCCGGCAGCGTCCGCTTGGTCAGGCCGGTCAGCACGCGGCCGGCGCCGAGCTCGAGCGTCGTCCGGACCCCGCGCCCGGCCATCGTCAGCAGGCACTCGCGCCAGCGCACCCGCGCCGTGACCTGCTCGACCAGCAGGCGACCGATCGCCGCGGGATCGCGCTCGGCCGCGGCGCCGACGTTGCTGATCAGCGGCACCGCGGGCGGGGTGAGCGCGATCTCGGCCAGCGCCCCGCGCACGGTTTCGGCGGCCGGCGCCAGCAGCCGGCAATGGAACGGCGCGCTGACCGCGAGCAGCATGGCCCGGCCGCCCTGCGCCTTGGCGAGGTCCACGGCCTGCTCGACCGCCGCGCGCGCGCCGCTGACCACGACCTGACCGGGCGCGTTGTCGTTGGCGACGTCGCAGGCGCCGGCGCCGCTCGCCTCGGCAGCCAGCGCCTCGACCGCCTCGAGCGCCAGGCCCAAAATCGCGGCCATGGCACCCTCGCCGACCGGCACCGCGGTCTGCATGGCCTGGCCGCGCAGGCGCAGCAGCCGGGCCGCATCGTCGATGCCGAGGCTGCCGGCCGCAGCGAGCGCCGAGTATTCGCCCAGCGAATGGCCGGCGACGCAGTCGCAGAACTCGGGGAGCCGGCGGCCGCCGCGAGCCTCGAGGGCGCGCAGCGCCGCGAGCGAGGTCGCCATCAGCGCCGGCTGGGCGTTCTCGGTCAGCCGGAGCTGGTCGTCGGGGCCCTCGAAGATCAGCCGGCTGAGCGCCTGAGCAAGCGCCTCGTCGACCTGCTCGAACACCGCGCGCGCGGCCGGCTCGGCCGCGTACAGCGCCCGGCCCATGCCAACGGCCTGGGCCCCCTGTCCAGGAAAGATGCAGGCAACGGTCATGGCCGGCGGATCGCTCGGAGCGCCGGCAGGTGATAGCGGCTCGCCCCCTGCTGTCAAGCGGGCTTGTCCGGCAGAGCTTTTTTTGTATAGTGCGCCCCGATCCGGCCCCATGGGACCGGGATCGTCGCCTGGGGCGGCGTTGCGAGGGCCGATGCCAGGCGTGCACTGGCCCCTTCGCCGTGGCCTGGACCAAGTCGACCTCGAGGAGTTGGCGAGCCGTCATGCGGGCGTACGAACATACCTTCATCGCGCGTCAGGATCTGTCGCCGCAGCAGGCTCAGGCCCTGGCCGAGAACTACGCCGGCGTGATCACCGAGCACGGCGGCGAGGTGACCAAGACCGAGTACTGGGGCCTGCGCAATCTGGCCTATCGGATCAAGAAGAACCGCAAGGGCCACTATCTGCACCTGAACCTGCGGGCGCCGTCGGCCGCGATCGACGAGATCGAGCGCCAGGAGCGGCTGAGCGACGACGTGATCCGCTACCTCACGGTGCGCGTCGAGCAGCTCGAGGACGGGCCGTCGGTGATCATGCAGGCCCGCTCGACCCGCGAGGAACGTTCGCGCCGGCCGCACGACGACGGCCCCAGACGACACGACGACGGGCCCAGGCGCAGCCATGACGACGGACCGCGCCGGGGGCCGGACGGCGAGCGGCCCCGGCGCGCGGCCGAGCCGAGCGGCGCTGAGGCCGAGGGCGGCGGGGCCGAGGGCGCCGAATGACCGGCCTGAGTGAGGGGGGACGAGCATGACCGATACCGGATCGACGCCGGCGTCCGGCGGCGGCCACGGGTACGGCTACGGAGGCGGCCGCGGCTCACGCTCGGGCGAGCCGCCGACCATCACGATCCGGCGGCCGTTCTTCAGGCGGCGCAAGACCAGCCCGTTCGCGAGCGAGGATTCGCCCAAGATCGACTACAAGGACATCAAGCTCCTGCAGCGCTTCGTCTCCGAGCGCGGCAAGATCGTGCCCCGGCGGATCACCGCGGTCACGGCCAAGGAGCAGCGCGACCTCGCGCAGGCGATCCGGCGCGCCCGGCTGCTGGCGCTGCTGCCCTTCACGATCGGCTGAGCCGGGGGCGGGCTCGTGGCGCGCCGCGGCAGATCATGCCTCAGGTCATCGGACTCGCCGTCCTCGCCGGGCTGATCAGCAGCGCGCTGTTCCTGTCGCTGTCGAGCGGGCTGCCGGGCATGGTCCTGCTCGCCTATTTCGTCCAGCTGCCGCTGCTGTTCGCCGGCCTGAGCCTCGGCCTCACGGCCTCGATGATCGCGGTCGCCGGCGCGATCCTGGTCTGCGGCCTGCTCGCCGGCCTGGTCGGTGCCGGCATCTATCTGCTGGCGCAGGCGCTGCCGGCGATCGTGGTGATCCGGCAGACCCTGCTCGCGCGCCAGCACAATGGCCGGCTGGAATGGTATCCACCGGGGCTGGTGCTGGCGCAGCTGACTGCGCTCGCGGCGGCCGCGATCGCCGTCGGGTTCCTGCTGATGCTCGGCCAGCCCGGCGGGCTCGAGGGTGCGATCGGCGATTTCCTGCGCTCGGCGCTGGCCGAAATCGGCGAGCGCGAGATCACGGTCGGACCGGACCTCGGCCGCTGGATGTTTCTGTTGCCGGGGCTGATGGCGGCATCCTGGCTGGTCATGGTGGTGATCAACGCCGTGCTCGCCCAGGCGCTCGCTGTCCGGCTGGGCTGGAACCGGCGCCCGAGCCCGGCGCTCAGCGAGCTCGAGCTGCCGGGCTGGCTGTGGCCCACGATCGGCATCGCCGCGCTGCTTGCGGTGATCGGCGACGGCGGGCTCGGCTTTCTCGGCCGCGCGCTGTTGATCGTGCTGGTCGTGCCCTACATTTTCCTGGGGCTCGCGGTGGTGCATGCGCTCGCCCGGCGCTCGCCGCACCGGCGGCTCGCGCTCGGGATCTGCTATGGCGCGATCATGCTGCTGGGCTGGCCGCTGCTGGCGGTCCTGCTGCTCGGCTTCGTCGAGGATTGGGCGCATGTGCGCCAACGGTTCCTGTAGTCTGCGGAGGGTGCCTGAATGCAAGTGATCCTGCTCGAGCGGATCGAGAAGCTCGGCCAGATGGGCGACATCGTCTCGGTCCGGGATGGCTTCGGGCGCAACTACCTGGTGCCGCACGGCAAGGCGCTGCGCGCGACCAAGGCGAACCTGGCCGAGTTCGAGCAGCGCCGGGTGCACCTCGAGGCGCAGAACCTGCAGCGCAAGGAGGAGGCGACCGCCGCGGCCGCCAAGATCGACCGCCGCTCGGTCCTGATCCTGCGCCAGGCGGGCGAAGGCGGCCAGCTCTACGGCTCGGTCAACGCCCGCGACATCGCGGTCGCGTTTGCCGAGGCGGGCGTCAGCTTCAGCCGCCAGCAGGTCCGGCTGGCAAGCCCGCTCAAGACGCTCGGCATCCATCAGGTGCGGGTCGCCCTCCACCCCGAGGTCGACGTCACGGTCGAGGTCAACATCGCACGCTCGCCCGAGGAGGCCGAGATGCAGGCCAATCCGGACCTCGCCGCGAAGGCTGCCGAGGCCGAAGCAGCCGAGCGCGCCGAGCAGGCCGCCGCCGAGGCGCCCGAGCCCGAGGATGAGTACGCCGCGCTCGGCCTTTAGGCGGGCCACCGGGGTCGGCCGCGGCTCGGCCCTTGAACCTGAGCGCTAACCCCGGCAGAACTGGCTTTCGACCGATCCGACCGGCCGTGGAGCCCGGTCGGTGGACCCGTCGCGAGGGGAGACGCGCCGATGCCTACCGCTGCATCGCCCGCTGCCGCAGACCCGCGCTCAGCCGCCCGGAGCCGGCCGCTCGGGGCTGGCGTGCCCGCGCTGCCGGCGATCCTGCTCGGGCGCCTGATCATCGGCACGGCCGGCTTCTCGCACCTCGATGCGGTCCACGAAGCCGCGCACGACAGCCGGCATTCCAACGCGTTTGGTCACTGAGCGGGGAGCGGAGCCCATGGCGGCCTTGCGCGCGATCGTCTTCTCGTCGGCGCTTGCCGGCCTGATCGTCGGCATCGTGGTCACGATCGCCCAGCAGCTCGGCACCGTGCCGCTGATCCTGGACGCCGAGGTCTACGAGCAGGCGGCGGAGGCGCAGGCAGCAGAGGGCGGCGCGGAGGCCGGGGGCGACGCTCAGGCTCACGCGCACGAGCACGCCACGGAGGCCTGGGCGCCCGGCGAGGGTTTCGAGCGCAACGCGTATACGGCGCTCTTCAACGTCCTCGACTGGATCGGCTTTGGCCTGATCCTGACCGGCGCGCTCGCGCTGCTGGGCCGGGCGGTGACCTGGCGCGAGGGCTTTCTGTGGGGGCTCGGTGGCTTTGCCGCGTTCGTGATCGCCCCGGGCCTGGGCCTGCCGCCGGAGCTGCCGGGCGTGCCCGCGGCGCCGCTGACGCCGCGCCAGCTGTGGTGGCTCGCAACCGTGCTGGCGACCGCGGTCGGCCTCTGGCTGATCGTGTTCCGGCAGTCCCCGCTGTGGGCGGCCGTCGCGGTGCTGCTGCTCGCCGCGCCGCACCTGGTCGGCGCGCCCCAGCTCGCCGACGCCCCGACCAACGTCCCGGAGGCGCTGTCGCACCGGTTCGTGGTCGCGGTCACGCTGACGATGCTGCTGTCCTGGAGCCTGCTCGGCGGGCTGGCGGGCCATCTCTACCAGCGCTTCGCCCAGCCGGCCTGAGGCGCTCTTTTCGCGCTGCAAAAAAACCTTGGCCCGGCCCGGCCGTTCTGGGCTAGGCTTTGCGCCCAATCGAGCGCGCACGAGGTCGGCTCCGGCGATGGTCGAGGTCAACGACAAGATTCAAAACGGCGGCGCCAAGGTCGCGGTGGTCAAGAAGTACGCCAACCGCCGCCTGTACAACACCGCGACCAGCAGCTACGTCACGCTAGATGACCTGAGCAAGATGGTCCGGCTCGGCGAGCACTTCGTGGTCTACGACGCCAAGAGCGGCGAGGACCTGACCCGCTCGATCCTGACCCAGATCATCCTGGAAGAGGACGGCAAGGGGCGGAACCTCTTGCCGATCAACTTCCTGCGCCAGCTGATCGGCTTCTACGACGACAGCCTGCGCGCGTTCCTGCCGCGCTATCTCGAGCTCAGCATGGAGAACTTCGCGCGCAACCAGGCCCAGATCCGGCGCTACATCGAGGGCACGCTCGGCCGCTTCTTCCCGATCGGCCCGTTCGAGGACATGGCGCGCCAGAACCTGGAACTGTTCCAGCGCGCGGCGACCATGTTCACGCCCGCCGACGGCGCCGAGGGCGGCAATTCCGAGCACCCGGCGGCTGCCCAGGCGCCGGGCTACGCCGACACCTCGATCCAGATCCGCGACCTGAACGACAAGATCGAAGCTCTGCAAAAGCAGATCTCCGAGCTCGTCACCGCCCAGCGCGAGCACCGGGACCGGGGCTGACCGCCCTGCCCCGCCGGCATCAATCCGGCTCCATCCGGCCGCGCCCGGCGTCGCCGACCGCGCTTGGCCGGCCCTTCGCCAGGGGCTGCGCAGCCAAGTTCAACGGGCGCCCGGACGCGCTTTCGACTTCCGCCGCGCCAATCGACTGGATTTTCTTCGGCCTGGAGGGCGGTCGAGGGCCGTGCAAGCCGCCCGTGGGCAAGAGGAGCGAGTGATCGATGACCGGATCGATGCTTTCGCTCGACCTGACCTGTGCGGTAAATGTGCCGTCAAGTGTGAACTCCTTTGCTTGCGACGACACCAAACTGTGACCAGCGCCGCCAAGTCATGATCGAGCTGGAGGCGCCGTTGATGCGCCTTGATTTCCCGCCAAGCCCTTGTCAACGCGGGACAATCCTAACCGTCAGGCTGGAACGCCACCCTCTCGGGCCGAGCGGCGCCACGGGCCCGATGCTTGCTAACCCTTTGATCGCACTGGCTGATCGCCGAGGACACCGATCCGTCACATGGTGTGCGTTTCCGTGCTGCAGCAGCGTCCAGGATGTGCGGTCGGGCATGCTCCGGACCCGCGGCGTCGATTCCAGGATACCCGCGACCCTGGACGGGCCTCGCCCGCGACCGTGGCGCGATCGAGACCGCCGCCGGTCGCGACCGGCGACCCCAATCGGCCTGGTTCGGCTGGCCCAAGGACGAGCAGATCGAACAGCTGCGCGACCAGTTCATCGCCGCCCAGACCAGGACGAGCAGCGGGCGGCGATCGACGCTTTGCAGAAGCGCTACTACGAGTTCTTCCCGTACATCAACACCGGCAAGTTCGTGACCCCGGTGGCTTGGCGGAAGACGCTCCAGGGCGTCCCCAACGCGCTGCTGTTCGTCGCCTGGAACATCGAGAAAAGCGGCTAGCAACCGCAGGCTCGACTCAAGTATCGACGCCGGGGGTCCTCCCCGGCGTCGATACTTTCAGCTCAGCCGCCCCCGTTCCGTCTCCGTCGAAAAAGTCCTGACCCCGTTTCCGCCTGACCCCGTTTCCGCTCGACGGGTGGAGGGCGAGACCTCGCCGATCTGGCGCGATACTTCGACACGATCCAGCGCAACCGGCAGATGGAGAATCCTGTTGACAACGGTTCCCACCCATGTGACCGATTGCGCTCGCTGTGCCTGTGGGCAAGATATGGCAACTTTCGGCTCCATCGATCTATTTCCGGGCCGCGCCGCAGATCTAAAAGGGCGACCCCGCTTCAACACTCTCGCCAACCACCTGCGGATATCCATCTGCACAATGCTACTCCTCTTTCTCCTGGGATGTGCATCCCGCCCCGACGTCAACGGGAGTTCCGGACTTGTCGTAGAAAAACACAAATTCCAAGGTGACCGCAGCAAGCAGAAGAATATCTTCGTTTTTCTTGATGGCACCACGAATGACCAGCACTCCAATACTAACGTTTGGCGGATGTATAAATTGCTCCAGCAGAACGACGACTCTCAAATGACAGCCATATATATATATATGAAGGCGTTGGGAATATGGATAGCATTCCCATCGTCGATGCCGGCCTCGGGCATGGCATGGAACAGCGAGTATTGAAAGGGTACAGATTTGTCGCGGACAGCTACAATTCTGGGGACGCCATATACATATTTGGATTTAGCAGAGGGGCACATCAAGCACGAGCTCTCGCCGGATTGATTTCCTATGCTGGAGTTCCGGCGACATCCGACCAAGATGACGTGCGTGTCGCCGAAATAGATAATCACATTATTGAACTCGTAAAAAACAAAGTGATGAAGACTTCTTAGAGGAATGGATCTCATGGCATCCCAACCAGGCGCCCCTTTTGGCGGCCGAGATAGAGAACATGTTTGAGATTGAGATGCAGGCTGCGCGAGTCACATTTTTGGGAGTGTGGGACACTGTGCCAGGATCATCACTGAAAGAGTACGAAGCGGGAGCATGCAAGGAGAGCAAAGGTTTTATCAAGAATTATTTCTACTGGTTGCCGAGCACTGACAAAGGAGAACGTTACAAAACGGACTCATATCCTCCAATCCAGCGAATTGCGCACGCAGTATCTTTGGATGAAAAACGGAGTAAGTTTGTGCCAATACTCCTCTGCAAGGCGATCAATCGAAAATACACAACGACAACTGAAGTCTGGTTTCCTGGCGCCCATGCTGACGTTGGTGGCGGTTATCTGGATGATAAGTTACCCTCTATTTAACTAGATTGGATGGTCCAGTCACTTATGATGAGCTATCAGTTCAAGAACGTTCCCCACGTCGGGGGAGACCCAAAAGGTTTGGCACACTGGTCAATAGGGGATTCTCCTGCAATTGTAGGCGGTGAATGTGTGGATCGTGAACCGCCGCAAGGTGCAGAAATTCACCCAAGTGTTGCCGAGCGTGAGAAAGCGTCGCCAGTGGATATCTGTTGGAAAGGAAAGCGAAAGCCTGCGGACTATCCAATTACCTGTTCTAACCTGTAATGCCGCGATTAATGGCCCTTCGAGAGCTCGGCGAGGATCTGTTCGCTGCCGCCTCGGCCAGGTCTTCGATGACCGCCCGGCAGCCGGGACTCTCGGCTGAACCCTCCTGCGGACCTGCGGCTGATCAGACCGACGACGCCTTCATCGCGGACCACAACGACGTCTTCAACGACAACGTGACCGCCTATATTGGAACGATCGTGGCCGAGGCCCGCTTCAAGCGTGCCCGTGCCAACAGCGGGTCCGCGCAGGGCGAACCCTTCCAGCCCGGCTGCAAGACGGCGGACCAGGAGTTGGAGTTCGGCCCCTGCTTCCAGGCCTATCAAGCACTGTTCGGCGTCCAGACACAGTGACGGAACGGGCGCCGCGCCTAACCGGCCGCTGGTCCGACATGGATCCCCGTCACCGCCAGGCGTGTGGGCGCCGGACCTGCATGCAATCGCCGGGCCGCTCCGCGCTCGGGCCGCGGACGGTCACGCCGATCGAGAACTGGGAAGCGCGACCGGTAACGTTGCTGCTCACGGCGGTAGCGCTGACCCAGCTCGCGGCGGTCGGCGTGATGCTCGGCCAAGCTTGCTTGGCGATGGAGCATCTCGGGCACGACATTCCGCGCATGGCCGCGGCCGCGGTCGCCGGTTGGGCTTTCGCGGATCTCGCCTCCGGTCGCCTGCACAAATGGGCCGACGCTTACGGCGACGAAGATTTACCGGTGTTCGGCACGATGATCCGCGAATTTCAACATCACCACCGCCGTCCGATGGATGCAACGAGAACATCCTGCATTGCGGCCATGTGGGGGGCGGCCAGATTTACCACTCCCCTCTCGCTCACAGCAGTACTGCTACCGTCGGGCCTCATGATGCAGACCTTTCTCGCGACGCTGCTCGCAGGCATCGCCATATCGCAGCACTCGCACAACCTCGCGCACATTCCTGCGCACCAGCGATCGTGGTGGCTCAAGCTTCTGCAGACGGCTCGATTGTTTTTGCCCCACCGCACGCACGTCAAAAATCATCATCACACGCCGTGGCACGAGTATTTCGAGCCACTTGCTGGCTGGTGGTCGCTGGCCTTCTGCCTCATGGGCTACAATCGCGCTGAGGAGCGCCTGCTGTGGTATCTGCTCCGGGCAGTACCGCGAACCTGGGAAAGGCCCGAGCTGGCGCCTCCCTCGTACCTTTGCGAGGCCATGCACTGGAGCGGCGGTTATGAACGGCTGCTATTTGACTGGCAAAGCCGGAAACTGACCGCCTGCTGTCCGCAGAAAGCGGCGTTGCTCGCGCTTCCCTCCAAGAATCCGTGAGCGTCCACCGAAGGCTGGCGGAACGTGGTCGACGGCGTCGATCTCGCCTTCGAGGAGATGGAGGGGCTGGGGCTGCAACGGACCTGACGCGGGTGCCGTTCGCGTGCTATGGCCGCTGCTAACGAAGCTTGTGTGGCCGGGGACGGGGAGGACATCGCGATGAACCGGATCGATCTCGAAGGCAAGCGAGCCGTGATCACCGGCGGTGCGCAAGGCATCGGCCGGGCGATCGCCGAAGCGGCTGCTGGCGTCGGGCGGCCGCGTTTCTGTGGATCGCGACCCGCTTGGTCGGGGCGACCGCGGCCGAACTCGCGCGAGGCCCAGGTGCAGGTAGATTCGCGGTCAGGCTCGCGATCACTCCATGGACTACGGCCGACTCGGCGTTTCCTTTGTACACTGTCAAGACGACGAACCGAAAACCGGCATCCATTTCAGCATGTTACCCTTTATGGACGGGCACTAACTGGCGGGCATGGCTCTCTGCAGAGCCAGCCTCGCCGTCAGAGGCGAAAGGTTTTCTTCTGCCGGCAGCTGAAGGCCAGCCTCGGCGCCGGTCGCCAGCCATCACGCGACTGTCACGCGGCCGACCTAGGGTCCGCGGCGGTTCGGGCAGGCATGAGGTGGGTGCATGCGCGATCGGGTGCTGTTCAGCTACGCATCGCCGGACGATCCGATCGTCCGCCGGGTCGCGATCCGGGCCATCGAGCGCTTGACCGGTCAGCCGCGATTGCAGCGGATCTACCTCGACAACCAGCGCCGGCCGCGCGCCGGCGAGAGCTTCTGGGAGGCGGCGGTCCGCCATCTCGGGCTCAGCGTCGACTACGATCCGGCGCGCCTTCTCGCGATCCCGGCCAAAGGCCCGGTCGTCGTGGTCGCGAACCATCCGTTCGGGGTCCTCGACGGCCTGCTGATCGGCTACCTGATCGCCAAGGTCCGGCCCGACTTCAAGGTCCTGACCCACAACGCGCTCTACCGGGCACCCGAGCTTCAGCCCTATCTGCTGCCGATCGACTTCGGCGCCAGCCCGGCCGCGCGGGCGACCAACCTGGACACGCGCCGGGCCGCGCTCGAGGGCTTGCGCGCGGGCGGCCTCTTGGTCGTGTTCCCGGCCGGCGGCGTCTCGACCGCGGCCGGGCCGTTCGCCAGGCGCGCGACCGATGCGGCCTGGAAGCCATTCACCGCGCGCGCGATCATCGAGACCCGGGCGACCGTGGTGCCGGTGTTCTTCGACGGTCAGAACAGCCGTCTGTTCCAGATCGCGAGCCATATGAGCCAGACGCTGCGCGAGGCGCTGCTGTTCCACGAGGTGCGCAACAAGCTGGGCGCCGTGGTCCGGGTCAGGATCGGCGCGCCGCAGAGCTATCTCGAGCTCGCCGGGCTCGGCGACCGTCACGCGCTGATCGCGCACCTGCGCCGGCTGACCTACGCGCTCGATGAGCCGGGCGCCGGGCGCGGGCGGCAGCGTTTTCGGCTCGCGGGACTTCGGCCGCGCGACCGCGCCGCGCGCCATATCCAAGCGCGCCACCTCCGGCCTGAGGACGCCCGCAGCCGTGAGAGGTGAGTGCGGCGGAAAAGGTGTCGGGCAGACAGTCGTATCAGTCGCCTGCCTCGCCGCCGCACGCCTTGATCAGAGGCGAGGCCCGATTCACCGCGCGCTCGATGTGACCATGCCCGGCATTGGTCAATCCGGGAGAAAATCCGGTAGTGTCCTAATAAATTAGGACACTACCGAAAATCCTGGTCCTGGAGCTGCTCGGCCGAGTAGGGACAGTTCGCCGGGAACGCGCCGTCAGGCAAGCCCGTCTCGTCTAGCGCGCCGGCGGCGGCAGGGTATTCCTCCGTCAGCGCTGGTTCGAGATGGCCGCGCAGGCTCGGGTTGCGGCGCAGCAGCTTGGCGAGGTCGCGGCGCTGGACCCAGAGCGAGGTGCGCCAGCTGCGGGAGCGCAGCCACGGCTGAAACTGCCATTTGAGCAGATGCAGCAGGATCAGACGGACGCGGCTCTCCATCTGGTCCCATCACGCCGCACGCCATCACGGTCCTGACCAATCTCGCCGCGCTGCTGGTGGGATTCAAGGTCGGGCCATTCAGGATCGAGCGTGTCCCCGTTCCTCGCCCAGGATATGCTCAAGGGTGTAGGGGCAATCCGCCGGCAGCCGTGACGCGAGGTCGCCTTCGTAGGGCTCCCTATCCAGGACCACGCGCTGGCGGGCCTTGCCGTAGAGCCGGGAAAGCTGCCGTTCGAGATCGCGCCGGAGCGTCGGCGTCAGGCGGTCCTCGATCTCGTCGCGAAAGGCCATCAGCTCGCGCTGCCAGCCGCGCCGCGGCGCCACGGCCGGCGAATGCTCCAGCAACAGCAGGTGCTCGATGAGCCGGATCGTCCAGCTCCGAAGCGCGTTGCACTGTTCCTTGCCCAAATCCGCGATCTCTTCGGCAATGTGGTCAAGGTCGAGCGGCAGGTTCGGTCGCGTGCGCGCGTAGCGGCGCAGCTCCTTCGACTGATGCCGCGTCCAGGCGAAGAAGTCGTCCTCGTACAGGTCGCGCTCCAGAACCTTGCTCATGGCCCGAACCTACGCCTCGGGCAGCGAGACAGCAACGCGCGCCCGGTTCGGCGCGCCAGGACTGGCGGTGAAAAGCAGTACTCGTGAATGGGGATCGCGGCCTACTCGGGCTTGTCTTCGCGCGGTGCCGGAGATGGCCAGAAGTCGCCCAGGACCTGGTCGAGCGTGTATGGGCAGCGCTCGGGCAGCTGCGTCGCGGTCTCGGTCTCGCCGTACCGCTCCAGCCGGCTGCCCAGGTGGCGGCGCGCGTAGTCGTAGAGGTGCGGCAGCTGGCGGCTGAGGTCGCGCCGCAGCGTGGCGCTCAGGCGCAGCTCGATCTCGCGACGGAAGTTGGCGATTTCGTCGATCCAGCCGCGGCGTGGGCCGGCGGCCGGCGAGTGCTCGAGCAGCAGCAGGTGCTCGAGAATACGGACGGTCCAGCTGCGCAGCGCATTGCGTTGCTCCTTGCCCAAATCGGCGATCTCCTCGGCAAGGTGCGTGAGGTCGAGCGGCAGGTTCGGCCGCGTACGCGCGTAGCGGCGCAGCTCCTTCGACTGGCGCTGCGTCCAGGCGAAGAAGTCGTCCTCGTATAGCTCGTGGGCCGAAACCTTGCTCATGGGCAGAGCTTACGGGTCGGGCAGTGCTGGGACAAGCTGCGCCGGGGTCAGTGCGCCAGCACGAAGTGGCCGGGGCTGACCTGATCGAGCGGCTTGGGCGCGGGCTCGTAGCCGGGCGGGTGGAGCGGGGTCGGGATCTCGTCGGTGGCGAGGCGAAGCTCGTGGCGGCGGCGTGTCGGGTCGGCGATCGGGACCGCGGCCAGGAGCTTCCTGGTGTAGGGGTGGCGCGGGTCCTCGAAGACCGCCTGGCGGGGGCCGAGCTCGACGATTTCGCCCAGATACATGACCGCGACCCGGTGGGCGATCCGCTCGACCACGGCGAGGTCGTGCGAGATGAACAGGTAGGCAAGGCCGAGCTCGAGCTGGAGGTCCATCATCAGGTTGATGATCGAGGCCTGGATCGAGACGTCGAGCGCCGAGACCGCCTCGTCGGCGATGATCAGGTCGGGGTTGAGGGCCAGCGCGCGCGCGATGCAGATGCGCTGGCGCTGGCCGCCCGAGAACTCGTGCGGATAGCGGCGCGCGTGCCCGGGCTCGAGGCCGACGTGGCGGAGCAGCTCCGCGACCCGCTCGCTCGCCTCGCCGCCGGCTGCGATCCTGTGGATCCGCAGCGGCTCGCCGATCAGCCAGCCCGCGGTCATCCGCGGGTTCAACGACGCGAACGGGTCCTGGAAGATCATCTGCATCTGGCGGCGGAGCGCGCCCATCGTGTTGCGCTCGCGGTGGCCGATTTCTTCGCCTTTGAAGCGGATGGAGCCCCGGGTCGGCTCGACCAGCTTCAGGATGCTGCGGCCGGTCGTCGACTTGCCGCAGCCGCTTTCTCCGACCAGGGCGAGCGTCTCGCCGGCCTTGAGCTCGAACGAGACGTTCTCGACCGCGTGGACCCGGGCGCGCGGCCCGCCGAACAGGCCGCCGCCCAGATCGAAGCGCGTGGTCAGGCCGCGGACGCAAAGCAGCGGCGGCCGACCGGCCGGCGCCGGGTCGGACAGCTCAGGCGCCCGGGCGTCCTTTCGGGTCGGCCGGACCACGGCCTCGCCCCCGGCGCGGGCGATATCGACGTTCGGAAACTTCAGCGGCCGGCTTTGGCCGCGCATGCTGCCGAGCCGCGGCACGGCAGCGAGCAGCGCTTGGGTGTAGGGATGCTGCGGATGCCGGAAAATGTCCTCAACCGGGCCTTCCTCGACCTTGCGGCCGGCGAGCATGACCACGACCCGGTCGGCGACCTCGGCGACCACGGCCATGTCGTGGGTGATGAACAGGACCGACATCCCGATCTCGCGCTGGAGCAGCTTGATCAAATCCAGGATCTGGGCCTGGATCGTGACGTCGAGCGCGGTCGTGGGCTCGTCCGCGATCAAGAGCGCCGGCCGGCAGGCGAGCGCCATCGCGATCATCGCCCGCTGGCGCATGCCGCCCGAGAGCTGATGGGGATAGTGGTCGAGCTGGCGCACGGGCTCGGGCAGGCGCACGAGCTGCAGCATCTCGAGCGCCTGGGCGCGGGCCGCCTTCTTCGATTGGTTCTGGTGGAGCACGATCGCCTCGGCGATCTGGTCGCCGATCCGGAACACCGGATTGAGCGAGGTCATCGGCTCCTGGAAGATCATCGAGATGTCGTTGCCGCGGATCCGGCGCAGCGCCTGCGGTTTCTCGCGGACCAGGTCGATGCAGGCGCCGGTGCGGCGGCGGAAGCGGATCGCGCCGGAGACGATCTCCCCGCCCGCCATGTCGGTCAGCCGCAGCAGCGCCAGCGCCGAGACCGACTTGCCCGAGCCGCTCTCGCCGACCAGGGCCAGGGTCTCGCCGCGCGCGATGTGCCAGGTGACGCCGTCGACCGCCTTGACCACGCCGTCCTCGACCGGGAAGTGAACGCGCAGGTCTTCGACCTCGACCAGCCGGTCGGCCGCGAGCCCGCCCGCGCTCGGCGCCGGCGTTGCCATCGGCTCAGAGGCTCCCCGTGGTCCGCCGCAGGCGCGGGTCGAGCGTGTCGCGCAGGCCGTCGCCGAGCAGGTTGACCCCGAGCACGACCAGGGTCAGGAAAATGCCCGGGAAACAGCAGGACCCAGATCGCGACCATGACGTAGGTCCGGCCCTCGGCCATGATGTTGCCCCAGCTCGGGATCTCGGGCGGGGTGCCGGCGCCGAGAAAGCCCAGGATCGCCTCGATGATGATCGCCGAGGCGCAGACGTAGGTCGCCTGCACGATCACCGGCGCGACCGTGTTGGGCATGATGTGGAACATGAGAATCCGGGGCAGCCGGGCGCCGAGCGAGACCGCGGCATCGACGAACAGCTGCTCGCGCAGGGTCAGGACGACGCTGCGGACCAGGCGGACCATCCGCGGCACCTCGGGGATCGTGATCGCGATGATCACGTTCCTGACGCTGGATTGGCTGAGCGAGATCAGCGCGATCGCGAGCAGGATCGCCGGGATCGCCATCAGGCCGTCCATGATCCGCATCACGATCGCATCGAGGCGGCGGATGAAGCCGGTGACCAGGCCGATCGCGAGCCCGAGAGCCGTGCTGAGCGCGGCGACGCTGAAGCCGACGAGGAGGGAAATACGGCTGCCGTAGATCACCCGGCTGTAGACGTCGCGCCCGAGCTGGTCGGTGCCGAACCAGTTTTCCCAGGAAGGGGGCCGGAGGCGGGCGGTGGGGTTGAGCCGGATCGGGTCGTGGGTCGCGAACAGCGGGCTGCGCGAGCGCCACCAGCAGCATCAGCGCGAGCAGCGCGAGGCCGGCCAGGATGGTCGGATGCCGCCGCAGCCAACGCAGGTGCCCGGCCGCGCGGGCGCTTAAGCGCGGCTTCAGCGCGAGCGCGGCGGTGGTGCCGGCCATCAGTAGCGGATCCGCGGGTCGAGGATCGTGTAGGCGAGGTCGATGATCAGGTTGATCAGCACGTAGACGCCCGAGAAGATCAGGATCACGCCCTGGATCACCGGGTAGTCGCGGCGCAGGATCGCATCGACCGTGAGCCGCCCGAGGCCGGGGATCGCGAACACGCTCTCGGTGACCACGACGCCCCCGATCAGCAGTGCTACGCCGATGCCGATCGTGGTCACGATCGGCACCGAGGCGTTGCGGAGCGCGTGCCGGAACAGGATCGCGGCGATGCCGGCACCCTTGGCGTGCGCGGTCCGGATGTAGTCCTGGCTGATCGCTTCCAGCATGCTGGCCCGCGTGATCCGCGCGATCAGCGCGATGTAGGTGACGCCGAGCGCGAGGTCGGCATGATCATCGAGCGGCAGAAGCCCAGGGGGTCGTCGAAGATCGAGACGTAGCCCATGACCGGCAGCAGCTTGAGCCGGGCGGCGAAGACCCAGATCAGCAGGTAGGCGAACACGAACACCGGCATCGAGAAGCCGAGCACGGCAAAGCCCATGATCAGCCGGTCGAGCGCCGAGCCCGCCCGCCACGCCGCGACGATCCCGAGCGGCACCGCGACCAGGACCGCGAACACGATCGTCGTCGTCGTCAGCGCGAGGGTCGGCTCGATCCGCTGGGAGATCAGGCCCGCGACCGGCAGATCGGAAAAAATCGAGCGCCCGAGATCGCCGACCGCGAGGCTCGAGGCCCAGCGCCAGAACTGCAGCCAGAGCGGCAGGTTCAGCCCCAGCTTTTCCCGAATCTGGTCGATGTCGTCCTTGGTCGCGAGGTCGCCCGCGATGATCGCAGCCGGATCGCCGGGCGCGAAGTGCAGCATGCCGAACACGAACACCGCGACCACCGCCATCACCACGACGGTCGCGAGGATTCGTCTGAGGATGAAGGACGCCATGCCTCGACCCGAAAGCGCCTGGGACCGCCCTCCGACCTATGGGCGAGTACGGGTCAGTTCTATCGCAGCGCCCGGCGCCGTGTACACCTGCCAAGGGCGCTCTCGCGACCTTCGAGATGGGCAGAGATGGCTCCGATCGACGACTGCAGCCCGCCGTGCGAGGCGACGATCGAGCGTTCGGAAGCGAGCCGATCGGTGAACGGTCTGGATCTCTGCCCGCACGCCCATGTCGGCTTTCCTTTGCGGACCGGAACTTCACCAGCAGCGGATCTCACGACCGCTCGTGACCCTGGCTGTGTAAAAACGCGGTGGATGGTAGGATCCCTCGACGGTAGCGGGGGAATCGGATGGGGCGTTTTGTTGAAGGTTCAGATCGCAGTCAGACGACGCTGTTTCCCGAATGCCTGGATGACTGGATCGACGAGGACAACCCCGTCCGCGTGATCGACGCCTTCGTGGAGTCGATCGACTTGGGGGAACTCGGGTTCGACGGTGTCGTGCCCGAGGCGACCGGTCGGCCGGCCTATCATCCCTCGGTCCTGCTCAAGCTCTACGTCTACGGCTACCTGAACCGGGTGCAGTCGAGTCGACGGCTGGAGCGGGAGGCCGGACGCAATGTCGAGGTGATGTGGCTGACGCGGCGGCTCGTCCCCGATCACAAGACCATCGCGGACTTCCGCAAAGACAATGGCGACGCCATTCGCAAGGTCTGCGCACGCTTCATCGGGCTCTGCCGCGAGATGGGCCTCTTGTCCTGCGCCAGCGTTGCGATCGACGGCAGCAAGTTCAAGGCGGTGAACAACCGCGACCGGAACTTCACGCGCGCCAAGATGGCGCGGCGGCGTGCCCAGATCGAGGCGAGCGTCGCGCGCTATCTTGAGCAGCTCGACACCGCCGACCGGCAGGAGCCGTCCGAGGCGCTGGCGACCAAGATCACCCGGCTGAGGGAGAAGATCGCGAAGCTCGGGGACGAGATGCGACGGCTCGCAGACCTCGAGGCGCGGATGCTCGAGAGCCCCGATCAGCAGGTCTCGCTCACCGATCCCGATGCGCGCTCGATGGCGACGAGCGGGCGCGGCTCCGGCGTGGTCGGCTACAACGTGCAGGTCGCGGTTGAGACCGCGCACCATCTGATCGTCGCGCACGAGGTGACCAATGTCGGTTCGGATCGCTCGCAGCTCGCCGCCATGGCGAAGGAAGCGAAGGCTGTTCTCCGCGCGGAGCGGCTCGATGCCGTCGCCGATCGCGGCTACTTCAACAGCGAGGAGATCCTCGCCTGCGACCAGGCGGGGATCACGGTGACGCTGCCCAAGCCGATGACGTCCGGCGCGAAGGCCGAAGGACGCTTCGGCAAACAGGACTTCGTCTACCAACCGGCGGAAGACGTCTATCGCTGCCCGGCCGGCGCGACCTTGAAGTACCACTACACCAACGTGGAAAACGGCCTGACGCTACGTCGTTATTGGACCACCGCCTGCCCGAGCTGCCCGATCAAGCGCCAGTGCACGCCAGCCAAAGAGCGCCGGATCACGCGCTGGGAGCACGAGCCGATTCTCGAAGCCGTGCAGCGCCGGCTCGACCAGAACCCGCAGGCCATGCGCGAGCGGCGCGAGACGGTCGAGCACCCCTTCGGGACGATCAAGGCGCGCATGGGAGCGGCGCACTTCTTGATGAAGACTCTGCCGCGGGTCTCGGGCGAGATGGCGCTGCACGTCCTCGCCTACAATCTCACGCGCGTCATCAACATGGTGGGAAGCAGGCTGCTGATCGCAGCGATCCGGGCCTGAGGTCGGGCCGCCGTCACGTCCATCCTCGGCGTCAGACAGGCCAAGACGGCGAACCACGCTCGGTCTCTGCTCCTCCGGTCCAACAACCGTAATTCTCCGGTCGTCGCTGCACGACAGCCGGCCGCGCCCCTCCTCGGATGGGCGTTTTTGCACGACCAAGACCCAAGGGAGACATTCGCCTTCGGCCCAGGCGACGTCTCAGTCGGGTGGAAAGCGGACCTCTGGCTATTCGTCACGCCGACGATGCGGCGCGCAGATCGTGTCCAACCTCACTTCTGCGCAATGGCGGTTCGAGCTATTCTGAAGAACCTGGGATGGAGATTTGCAGCATGGCGAAACTCGTCTTCGGAATGAACCAGTCCCTGGACGGCTACGTCGATCACCTGGAAATCCAGACAGGCCCCGCGCTCTTTCGTCACTGGATAGAGCAGGTGCGCGACCTGACCGGCAGTGTGTACGGTCGCCGCATGTACGAGATCATGCGCTATTGGGATGAAGACGATCCTGAGTGGGACGCGGAGCGACGCGACTTCGCGGCGGCGTGGCGGAGCCAACCGAAATGGGTCGTGTCGCGCTCGTTGAAGTCCGTCGGCCCCAACGCCACACTTGTCGAGGATGATCTCAAGGCAGTGGTCCGTGGGCTGAAGGCTCAGCTTGTTGGGGAGATTGCGGTCTCCGGACCAGACCTGGCGCAAAGTCTGACCGACCTTGGTCTCATCGATGAGTATCGACTCTACTTCCACCCCATCGTGCTGGGTCGCGGCACGCCATTCTTCGCCGGCCCGCGGCCGCCGCTCCGCCTTGTCGCCAGCGATCTAGTTGGCGAGGACGTGATTAGGTTGACCTACGTTCCTGCTTAATCGCGCGACTCGCCCGACGGACTGCGCCGACGCGTCAGGTCCGCTTGGGTCGGGTTGAGCCATTCGCCCGAGCCGACCGAATGGCTCCTCCTGGCTACGAGCGGCGCTAGCAGGTGAAGCTGTCAACAGTCCGCTTTGCCATCCAGAACCGGCGTGACCACCTTGCCCGTGCACCCACTCCCGTGAAGCGGTTCCCGCGGCCGGCTCGACGGAGCCAAGCCGGCGGCGTGACCGGCCTGACCCGCGGCTCGGGCGGATTCCAGCCTCAGGCGATCGGCACGTTGGCGGGCTCGCAGGTGATGGTGGCGGTGCTGGCGCCGTGCTCGCTGCGGACATCGACCTGGTGGCCGAGGCGTTTGCGGACCGAGGGGTCTCGTTGGCTTCGACCAGCGGGAACTTGATGCCCCGGGGATCACGCGTCACCAGCCGTGCGGCGTTCCCGATCGGGCGTTCGATTGCTTTGATCTGGCTGAGCGCGATCGCGAACGTCCAGAGCTCGGTTGGGAAGTCTTGCTGCGGTCCGGGCGGATCGGCCGCCGCGCGCAACGTTGGCAGCGCGGCCGGGACGAGATCGGCGCACCTGGTCTACTATCGAGGAAGGGATGAGATGGCCAACTGAAGGGTAAGACTCCATGTCTCGAGCGCCTCCGCTGATTGACCAGGCGCGGCTGCTGGCCGGGCTCGCCCGCGGCCTTGGACCGTTTTTCCGTGACGTGCTCCCGGCGGAGGAGGCGAAGGCGCGGCTGGCTCGGCGGCTCGCCGCGCGCGAAGCCAATTTCGCGCACATGATCGAGCACGGCATTTTTCGCGTGCGGCACAGCCCGTATCGCCGCCTGTTCGAGCACGCCGGCGCCGGGCTCGGCGACGTCCTTGACCTGATGCGGCGCCAGGGCATCGAGGGCGCGCTGGCCCGGCTGGCGGACACTGGCGTCTACCTCCGGCTTGATGAGTTCAAGGGCCGTACGCCGATCCGACGCGGCAGCCTCGAGTTCGCTGTCGCCTCGCGCGACTTCGACAATCCGTTGAGCGGCCGCCATGTCGAGGTGCAGAGCGGGGGCTCGCGCAGCGCCGGCACGCGGGTCTATATCGATCTCGGGCTCTACGCTCACGACGCGGCTTACGACGCGGTCCAGTGGGCCGCCGATGGGCTGTCTGACAGGACCTTCGCCTTATGGAGCCCGGCGCCGCCGAGCGCCGCGGCGATCGGCACCGCCCTGTGCCGGACGCTGATCGAAGTACCGATCGCGCGCTGGTTCGCTCAGAGCGTCCCGGCGATCACCGACCGGACCTGGCGTCACGCCGTTCTTCTCGCCGTGGTC
This sequence comes from uncultured Alphaproteobacteria bacterium, assembly GCA_963840925.1. Lineage (GTDB taxonomy): Bacteria > Pseudomonadota > Alphaproteobacteria > Geminicoccales > Geminicoccaceae > DATAOG01. The sequence goes on along the minus strand of CAWJAY010000001.1, from coordinate 69,977 downwards.
CGACGGGCAAGTCAGCGCGAGGGCCGGCCGATCCCCCGCCCCGAGCTGGTCAAGGCGACGGAGGCAGGGCGCGTGGCCGCCTGGCTCGCGGAGCGCAAGGCGGCGGGCGAGGGCTGCGTCGTGTATACCAGCCCGTCGGGCAGCGTGCGGGTTGCGCTCGCGGCGCGCGAGGCCGGGCTTGATATTGCCGGCACCGTGTTCGAGGTCGTCGGCGAGCCCATGACCGAGGCGCGGGCGCGCTCGCTCGCCGATGCCGGCTGCCGGGCCTCGACATGCTACGGCATGGGCGAGGTCCGCCGGATCGGTCAGCCTTGCGCTGCGCCCGCAGCTCTGGACGACGTGCACGTGCTCATCGACAAGTTTGCGCTGATCCAGCGTGAGCGTCGCCTGCCCGGCGGCGCCAGCGTCATGGTCAACGTCTACACGACCCTGCTGCCGGTCACGCCCAAGCTCATGCTCAACCTGGAGAGCGACGATTACGGGATCGTCGAGGAACGGGCGTGCGGCTGTGTTCTGGGCGAGCTCGGATTCAACCTGCATCTGCACACGATCCGCTCGCATGAAAAGCTCACCAGCGAAGCCATGAGCTTCCTCGGTCACGACCTGATCCGCGTGGTCGAGGAGGTGCTGCCCGGCAGCTTCGGCGGCGGCCCGACCGACTACCAGTTCGTCGAGGAGGAGACGCCCGAAGGTCTGCCCAAGGTGCGACTCGTGGTGAGCCCGCGGGTCGGGGATCTAAACGAGCGTGCTGTCGTTGCCAGGGTCATCGGCTTTCTCAACGATCTGCCGGGTGATGGAGGGTTCGGCGAGCGGTGGCGGGACGGGCAGACGCTCAGCATCGTGCGCCGCGAGCCCTATACGACCAGCGCCTCCAAGGTCCTCGCGCTCCACACCATGAAGCGCAAGGGGGAGCGGTCCGTTGATGGCGTTGGCTAAGCCTGCCGAACCACCCCCGGCCGCGGCCGAGCGGAGGCGGCGGGAGGCGGTTGACCGATCACGCCGACCTGATGCCGGCGACCAGGGGCGCGAGGCGGCCGTCGGAAGCGCCCGCCGGGAGCGGCCCGTAGGGGTAGATGCGCTGGACCAGGTCGCCGGCGTAACGCGCGCGGATCGCCTGGCCGACGCGGGCGGGCTCGGCGCTGACCGCAACCGCCTCGAGCAGCGCATCCGGGACCCGTCCGGGCATGTCAGCGAAGCGGCCGGCGCGGGCGAGCGTGCTCAGGTCCTGACCGAGGGCCTCGAAGCCGTGATACGCTAAAAACGGCCGGTAGGTCGGCGTCGAGGCGTAGAAGGCGATCTGGCGGCGGGCGTCGCGCTCGGCCTGGGCGCGCTCGGCCTCGGTCGCGCCGGTAACGATGAAGACCGGGGTGATCAGGTCGACCGCGGCCGGGTCGCGGCCGGCCGCCCGGGCACCGGCGGCGATCGCCGGCCGGACCACATCCCGGAGATACCCCGGGCTGTGCAGCGGGTGGACGTGGAAGCCGTCGGCGACTTCGCCCGCGGCGCGCGCCATCGGTTCGGCGACGCCGGCGAGCGAGACCTTGATGGCCGGGTGCGCGATCGGGCCGGGGTTGAAGAAGTCGCTGATCAGCGTGAACCGGTAGAAACGGCCCTCGTAGGCCGGGCGGGTGCCATTCTGGAACGTGTCCCAGATCGCGCGCAGGCAGCCGATATAGTCGACGATCCGCGCCGCCGGGTGGTCGAACTCGGCGGAGAAGCGGCGCTCGATGTGGGCGCGCACCTGGGTCCCGAGCCCGAGCAGCAGCCGGCCCCCGCTCGCCCGCTGCAGATCCCAGGCGGTCTGCGCGAGCGCGAACGGCGTGCGGCCGAAGGCGACCGCGATCGCCGTGCCCAGGCTCACGCGCTCGGTCGCGAGCGCGGCTGCGAGCAGCGGCAGGAACGGGTCGTGGCCGGTCTCATCACTCCACAGGCCGTCGACCCCCGCCCGCTCGCAGGCGGCTGCCTCGGCGCCGAGCGTCTGCAGGTCGTTGCCGCGCAGGCCGATGTCGATCTTCATGGGCACCCCCCTCGCCGCTTTGCCGACGACAAGTCTAGCACGACCGGCTCAATCCGGTTCGCCCGGGAACTGCGCGGCGGTCTCGGGAATGATCACGCCCGGCAGCGTGCGCGCGGTCCAGATGTGGACCGCGGGGCGCAAATCGGGCGCCTGATCCAAGGAGCCGCCCTTGACGCTGACCCTGTCGGGCGCGCCATCGGACTCGTGCCAGAGACGCGAGCCGCAGTGCGGGCAGAACGCGCAGTCGAGCATCCGCCCGCTGTCGGCCGCGCGCGACCAGACCTTCGGCGCGCCTTGCACGAGTCGGAACTCGGCGCGTCTGACGATGACCGAGATGCCGAACGCGGATGCCGACTGCTTGCGGCATTCGCGGCAGTGACAGACGTAGAGCGCGACCGGCTCGCCGCCGATCTGATAGCGGACCCGGCCGCACTGGCAGCCCCCGGACATCACGACCAGCTGCCGCAGATCTGCCATCTCGACCTCCCGCCGGGTTGGCGTGGATCAGGGTGCGGGCCGTTGAGTGGCCCGGCGCGCGCCGCCCGGCGCCCGTCCGGGAATCAGCCGAACAGACCCTGGAAGCGGCCGAGGAAGGCGGCGAGGCGTTCGGATTTCGGGCGGTAGAGCAGCTCCTTGGGCGTGCCCTGCTCCTGGATCCGGCCGCCGTCCATGAACACGACCCGGCTCGCGACGTCGCGCACGAACAGCATCTCGTGGCTCACCACCAGCATCGTCATGCCGTCCCGGGCGAGGTTCTGCATCACGCCCAGCACCTCGGCGACCAGCTCCGGGTCGAGGGCCGAGGTGACCTCGTCGAACAGCACCAACTTCGGCTCCATCGCGATCGCGCGCGCGATCGCGACCCGCTGCTGCTGGCCGCCCGACAACTGATAGGGGTAGTGGTCCTGGCGGTCGGCGAGGCCGACCCGGGCGAGCCAGCCGGTCGCGATCCGCTCGGCCTCGGCCCTGGCGCGGCGCTGGACCTTGGTCAGGCCGAGCATCACGTTGTCGCGCGCGGTCATGTGCGGGAACAGATTGAAGCTCTGGAAGACCATGCCGATCCGGGCGCGCTGGGCCGAGATCGCGCTCTCGCGCAGCCGCTGGCGCCGGCCGCCGGTGAGGCGATAGCCGATCGGCTCGCCGTCGACCACGATCTCGCCCTCGTCGTACTCCTCGAGCAGGTTGATGCAGCGCAGCAGCGTGGTCTTGCCCGAGCCGCTGGCGCCGATGATCGCCACGACTTCGCCCTGGCGGACCTCGAGGTCGATGCCCTTGAGGACCTCGGTCGCGCCGAAGCGCTTGTGGACGTTGTGCGCGCGCAGCACCGGGGGCGCGTCTGCAGCGCCGCCCGGCTCCGGTTTTGGCGGGCGGCTCGCCATCAATATTTGAGGTACGAAAAACGGCGCTCGAGCAGGCCGCCGAGCTGCGAGATCGTGAAGTTGAGCGCGACGTAGATCGCGCCGGCGAGCAGGTAGAACGGGATCACCATGTAAGTTCTGGAAATCACCTGCTGGGTCGCGAGCAGCAGCTCGACCACGCCGATCACCGAGAGCAGCGTCGAGCCCTTGACCATCTCGACCGCGGTATTCACCCAGGGCGGCAGGATCCGGCGGACCGTCTGCGGCAGCAGCACGTAATAGAGGCGCTGCCAGGGCCGCAGCCCGATCGCCTTGGCGGCCTCGGTCTGGCCCAGCGGGATCGAATCGATCGCACCCCGGATCGTCTCCGACATGTGCGCGCCGCAGAACGCCGCGAGCGCGACGACGCCGCCCCAGAACGCCGAGATGTCGAGCCCGAGCAGCGCCAGCCCATAGAAGCTCGCGAAGATCAGAACCAGAACCGGGATGCCGCGCAGCACGTCGACGTAGGCGCGCACCAGCCATCGGAGCGGCCAGGCGCCGTATTGCAGGCAGACGCCGCCCAAAACCCCGACCGCGGTCCCGATCACGATCACGATCAGGGACAGCTCGAGGGTGTAGGCGAAGCCCTGGAGCAGCGCCGGGCGCGCAAGCCAGGCGTAGTGCCAAAAGCCATGGCCGCCATCCATCGCTAGCGGATCGCCGCGTAGCGCCGCTCGAGCTGGCGCAACAGGAACGCGATCGCGTAGCAGACCGCGAGATAGAGCAGGCTCGCGACCAGCCAGGTCTCGATCACCCGGAAGGTATCGACGTTGATCTTGCGGGCCTCGAAGGTGAGCTCGGGCACCGCGATCGCCGCCGCGAGCGAAGTGTCCTTGAACAGCGAGATGAAGTTGTTGGACAGCGCCGGCAGGCAGATCCGGAACATCACCGGCCACACGACGTAGCGCTGTCGTTGCCAGGGCCGCAGCCCGATCGCCTTGGCCGCCTCCAGATACTGGCTCGGGATCGACGACAGGCCGGCGCGGAACACTTCGGCCAGATAGGCGCCGGCATAGATCGCGAGCGCCAGGATGAACGAATTGTATTTGTCGAGGGCGTAGATGCCGAGCTCCGGCAGGCCGAAGAACACGAAGAAGATCAGCAGCAGGATCGGCGTGTTGCGGATGATCTCGACGTACAGCCAGACCAGCGTGCGCAGCCAGGCGTAGCGCGAGATGCGGGCGTACGCGGCGAGCAGCCCGATCACCGTGCCGATCAGAAGCGCCACGACCGCGAGCCGGAGCCCGAGCAGCAGGCCGCCGACCAGAAGATCGAAATTCCGCCAGATCGGGTCGAAGTTGAAGTTGTAGTCGATCACCAGCATCCCCCGCCGGCCGACGAGCGCCGCGTCCGGGGTCGGCGGCCGACGCAGCCCGGTCGAGCCGCCCCTGCCGGCCGCCGCCCGCCCCGAACTCGATGCGGCGAGCGGGCGGCGAGCAGCGGCCGGCCAGCTGCGGCCATGCGCTGGCCGGCAGCCGGAGGCTTACGAGTACTCGACCGGGAAGCCGACCCGCGGCGGCTCGACCTTCTTGCCGAACCACTTCTCGAACGAGGCCTGGTAGCTCAGGAAGTCGACCCCGGTCATGGCCTCGTGGAGCACGGTGTTGATGAAGTTGAGCCAGACTTGGTCGCCCGGCTTGACCCCGGCGGCGTAGGAATTGGGCATCCAGCCGTAGCCCGAATCGACGTAGCGGTCGGGGAACTGCGCGACCAGCCAGCCGATCGTCGACTGATCGAGCGCGGCGGCCTGGGCCCGGCGCGAGTTGAGCGCCTGGATCTCGGCATCGACGCTGTCGTACTGGTCGACCTTGGCTTGCGGCAGCGGGATGTGCACCCACTCCTCGATGAACACGTTTTGCAGCGCCGAGATCGTGATGTCGGCGCCGCCGGCCTTGAGCTGGTCGAAGGTCTGGTGCTCTCCGCCCTTCATCATCATGAAGCCGACGCCCTCGCGATAGTAGGGGATCGTGAACTCGACCTGCTGGGCGCGCCCGGGCGTGATGGTCATGAACTGGAAGATCACGTCGACCTTGTCGGTGACCAGGTTGGGGATCCGGGCATCGGCGGCACCGAGCACGAACTCGACCTTCTCGGGATCCTCGAACAGGCCCTTGGCGAGCAGCTTGGCGAGATCGATGTCCATGCCGACCAGCTTGCCGCTCGCGTCCTCGAAATGCCAGGGCGGGTTGGTGCTGCCGGTGCCGACGATCAGGTTGCCGCGCGAGAGCACGGTCTGCAGCCGGCTGCCGGCCGGGCTCTGGGCCTGCGCCTGGCCGATCAGCGGCGCGGCGAGCGCGCCGGCGGCGACCACGGCGCCAGTGGCACCGGCGGCGGAAAGGCCGAACACCTCGCGCCTCTTAACCCCATCTTGCCCGGTTGGCCGCGACATCGTTACCCTCCCTTTGTGTCTGGTGGCGTGGCGGAGCCCCCGTTCGGGCGAGGCCCGGCCCAGCGCGCGGGCCACGCCCGCGGCTCAACCGTAGCACCGCAAAGATGCCGGCTCAATGCAGCTCGCCCGCTTCGCCCGCGCCCGTTTCTGCCACCTGCCGACCGCGCTCGAGCCGCTGCCCCGGCTGTCGGCGCGGCTCGGCGGCCCGAACATCCTGGTCAAGCGCGACGACGCGACCGGCCTCGCGTTCGGCGGCAACAAGACCCGCAAGCTCGAGTTCCTGCTCGGCCAGGCGGTCGAGCAGGGCGCCGACGTCCTGGTCACCGCGGGCGGGGTGCAGTCGAACCACTGCCGCCAGACCGCGGCCGCGGCCGCCCGCCACGGGCTCGGCTGCGCGCTGGTCCTCGAGCGCCGGGTCGCCCGCAACGACCCCGACTATGAGCGGGGCGGCAACGTCCTGCTCGATCGCCTCGGGGGTGCTCGGCTGCATTTCGTCGAGCGCGGCGCCGACCTCGAGGCCGAACTCGCGCGGGTCGCGGCCGGCATGCGCACGAGCGGCCAGCGCCCGTTCGTGATCCCGATCGGCGGCTCGACGCCGGTCGGGGCGCTCGGCTACGTCACAGCCGGCCTCGAGCTGTTGGCCCAGGCGGACGCCCTGCGCCAGCCGATCGATGCGATCCTGCACGCCTCTGGGAGCGGCGGCACCCAGGCGGGCCTGCTGGTCGCCATCCAGGCGCTGGGCGCCGAGGTGCCGGTGATCGGGATCAGCGTCAGTGAGCCGAAGGCGGCGCTCGAGGCGACCGTCCGCGACCTCGCCGGCCGCACCGCCGCCCTGCTCGGCGTGCCGGCGCCGCCGGCCGCGGCGGTCGAGGTCCTGGATGGCTATATCGGGGTCGACTACGGGGAGCCAACCGCGAGCATGCGCGAAGCGCTGGGCGTATGCGCAAGCCTCGAGGGCCTGTTCCTCGACCCGGTCTACACCGGCAAGGCCATGGCCGGCCTGATCGACCTCGCCCGCCGGGGCCGGTTCGCAAAAAAAGCCCAGACGGTCGTCTTCATCCACACCGGCGGCACCCCTGCCCTATTTTCGTATGTCGACGCGTTGACCGATTGACCGGCCGCGCCGATGCAGGTGGCACCGCTCTGGGGCCGACCAGCCGGGTCAATCGAGGCCGGCGGAACCTCTTGTCGGCAGGACCGTTGGAGTGGGCGACCGAGGGGCGGATCGGCCCGAGCGATCGCGCCATCGGACCCACCAGAGGCGGAGGCACCATCATGGCCGTGAAATCAGTGCAGGACCTGCTCATCGACGAGCTCCGGGACATCTATCACGCCGAGCGGCAGCTGGTGAAGGCGCTGCCCAAGATGGCCAAGGCGGCCACCTCCGACAAGCTGCGCCAGGCGTTCGAGCACCACCTCCAGGAGACCAACGGCCACGTCGAGCGGCTCGACCAGGTCTTCGACAAGCTCGGCAAGCCCGCGCGCGGCCAGCGCTGCGAGGCGATGCAGGGCCTGATCGAGGAGGCCCAGGAGCTGATGGACGAGATCAGCACGCCCGAGGTCCTCGACGTCGCGCTGATCAGCGCCGCGCAGAAGGTCGAGCACTACGAGATCTCGGCCTACGGCACGGCCTCGACGCTCGCCGAGTCGCTGGGCCAAAAGGAGGTCGGGCAGCTGCTCAACAAGACCCTCGACGAGGAGAAGCAGGCCGACCAGAAGCTCAATCAGATCGCGCTGTCCGAGGTCAATCAGAAGGCGCTCAAAGCCGCCGCCTGAGGGACGCGCCGGAGGTCCCCGATGAGCGGGCCGGCGATGCGCTCGCCGGCTCGCTTCTTTCCCTGGCGCCGCTCACCTCCCGGGGGAGCGGCGAGGCGCTCTTGTCGGAGCGCCGACCGAAGCCGATCTTTTGTTTGGCGACTGCGGGCCCGTGATGAGGGAGCGCGACGATGACAGCATGGTCGAAGCAGTGTCTTGACATCTGGCGCGATCGGGGCATCTGGCGCGATCGGGGCGCGAGGCTGGTGGCCGGACTGCTGGTCACGGGTCTGCTTGCGGCCTGCCAGTCGGCGCCGGTCACCGGCCGGCAGCAGCTGATCCTGCTGCCCGAATCCCAGGATGCGGACATGGGCCTGCAGGCCTATCAGCAGATCAAGCAGGAGGAGAAGGTCTCGACCGATGCCAAGCTCAACGCCCGGGTCCGCGAGGTCGGCGAGCGGATCGCCGCGGTCAGCGGCCAGCCGGATTGGGACTGGCAGTTCACGGTCTTCGACAGCGAGGAGCCGAACGCGTTCGCGCTGCCGGGCGGCAAGGTCGGGGTCTACAGCGGCCTGTTCAAGGTCGCCAAGAACGACGCCCAGCTCGCGACCGTGATGGGCCACGAGGTCGGGCATGCGATCGCGCGCCACGGCGCCGAGCGGATGTCGCAGGGCATGCTCAGCCAGTTCGGGGCGGCCGCGGTCGGCATCGGCACCGGCAGCCAGGCGATCGCTCAGGTCGCCGCCCAGGCGGCGACGCTCGGGATCATCCTGCCCTATTCGCGCACCCAGGAGAGCGAGGCCGACCACATCGGCATCCTGCTGATGGCGAGGGCCGGTTACGACCCCCGGGAATCGGTCACGCTCTGGCAGAACTTCCAGCAGCTGGGCGGCGACCGGCCGCCCGAGTTCCTCTCGACCCATCCGGCCGAGGGCACGCGCATCGAGCGCCTGCAGCAGCTGATGCCCGAGGCGCTCGCGGTCTACGAAGGCCGCGGCAACGCTAGCTAGCCGAGACCGAAAACCCGATGATGGCCTTCGGGCCGCCGCGCGCTTGCTGCCGAGCACCGTCGTCGGTCAGCGCGCCTTCGGCGAGCCAAGCGGCAGGTACGCCCGCCCGGCAAAGGCCCCGCCGTTGACGGCCAGCACCTCGCCGGTCACGTAGTCGGCCGCCGGCGAGGCCAGGAACAGCGCGGCCTGGGCGACGTCCGCCGGCGTGCCGAACCGCCCTAGTGGGATGTTCTTGAGCATCGCGTCCCGGAAGGCCGAGACCGGGACCACGGGCGCGCCCTCCGGCTGGGTATCGATATAGCCGGGCGCGATCGAGTTCACGTTGATGCGCCGCTCAGCAAGCTCCATGGCCAGCACCCGCGTGAACATGACGATGCCGGCCTTGGACGCGCAGTAGTGCGCGGCGCCGAGCCGACCGCTGGCGTAGGCGCCGGACGAGATCGTGATGATCTTGCCGGGGCGCTCGCCGGCCTGCATGCTGCGCGCCGCCGCCCGGCAGGTAAGAAACACCCCGCGCAGGTTGGTCTCGATCACGCGGTCCCATTCCTCGACCGCCATGTCGAGCACCGGGCAGTTCGGAACCACGCCGGCATTGGCCACGGCGATCGTGACCGGACCCAGGGTCCGCTCCGCCGCCGCGAAGAAAGCCTGCACCGAGGTCGCGTCCCGCACATCGAGAACGTCGGCGAACGTCCGCTCGCCGCCCAGCCCGGCCGCCGCGCGCTCGACCGCGTCCTGGCGCAGGTCGCCGAGCGCCACCCGGCCGCCGGCAGCGTGGAACGCCTGGGCGATGCCCAGGCCGAGGCCGGCGGCCGCCCCGGTGACGACGACCATGGCATCGCTGAAATCGAAACCGCTGATAGCCTTAGCCTGTGGTGCCATTGTCTCGCCTCCCTGCCGATCGTGAACGAAACGTCCTTGGCGTCGCCGACATCTTCCCCCGTCGGGCGGAGGGCAGAAGTTAGCCGGAGTCGCGACTTCTGATCAGGCGGATGATCCGCATCGACCTATGAGGCCAGATCATGAATGGGCCATGCAGCGCGGCTTGCCTGCCCCTAAGTTCGGGTCCGGTCGGTCGCCGGCCGCGGCGCCTCGACCGGGACTGGGCCGGCGCCGAGCGGGCGCTGCATGATCACCGTGTCCAGCCAGCGGCCGAACTTGCAGCCCACGTCCTGAAGCGTGCCGACCAGCCGGAAACCCGCCCGCTCGTGCAGCCGGATCGAGGCGCAATGGGCCGAATTGCCGATGATCGCGACCATCTGGCGGCGGCCGGCCGCGCTCGCCTCGGCGATCACCCGGTCGAGCAGCAGGCGCCCGAGCCCAAGGCGGCGGGTCGAGCGGGCGATATAGACCGAGTCCTCGCAGGTGTAGCGATAGCCGGCCCGGGCTCGGTACGGCCCGGCGTAGGCATAGCCCGCGATGCGGCCGTCGAGCTCCGCGACCAGATAAGGCAAGCCCACCGCCCGGATCGCCTGCCAGCGCGACGTCAGTTCGGCAAGGTCCGGCGGCTCGAGCTCGAACGACGCCGTGCCCTCGAGCACCTCCAGCTCGTAGATCGCGCGGACCGCCTCGAGGTCGTGCTGGCGACAGGCGCGCAGCAGCGGGCGAGCCGTGGTCATCGCCGCGCGCTGCGCGAACTTACGGCAGCGCGGCGAGGTGGGCGCTTCTGCTCCCTGGCGGGCCGGCGGCGCTCGAGCGCGAAGACGTCGGTCTCGATCGCGCTCGCCGCGTGCAGCCGGTCCTTGGCCGGCGAATCGTAGACGACCATCAGCTCCTTCGCCCCGCCCTCGCCGGCCAGCAGGCAGATGCCCTCGGCATGGTCGAAGCCGCGGCCATAGGGCAGCTCGAGGACGACCTCGAGCTGATCGGCCGGCACGACCTGCTGTTCGGCCGCCCCGAGTGCCTCCGGCCAGCGGTAGAGCACGACCGGTCCGTCGAGGTCCATGGTCGGCCCGGCGAGGATCAAGAGCGCGTCGCCGTCGAACGCGAGCTCGCGGATGCCGAGCCCCTCGAGGTCGAGGAAATGCTTGATATAGCGCTGGCCGGCGGGGCCGATCTTGTTGAGGTGGAGCCGGCCCGGCTTGCGCTCCTCGACCTCGAGCTGCAGCAGCATCGCCCAGCCGCGCAGCACCGGGCCGCGCAGCCCGAGCAGCACGCGATCGCCGCGCGCGGCGAGGCCTTCGATGTCGAAGCCGTTCTCCTTGGCCGGCACGGCCATGAAGCGGGCAATGTGCACGTCGCGCCGGAGCTCCTTGTCGATCGCATTGCCGTCGCTGGAAATCTTCAGGCATCCGCTGTGGCGCCGGTTGCCCTTGCCTTTGACCCGTGCCCGGGCTTCGAAGACGTCGGGCGCCGCCTCGGCCAGCGGGATGCGGCCAAGAAAATGGCGGTTCGGGTGATGCTCGACCTCACTGAGCAGCGCAAGCGCCACCGCCGCATCGTTCTCCTGGGGTTTGGGCTTGGCGCGGGTCAGGCTGTGCGAGCCCACGACCCATAGATAGCCGTCGGCGATGTCGAGGCCCTCGATGTCCATCTCGCCCCCTTCGTCTTCGGGCAGATCGAACAGCTCCGCAAGCTGCATGACCACGTGCTCGGCGAAGCCGCCGTCGTCTTGGCGCAGCAGGCGCTCCACGGTCGCGAGCTCGTCGTTGGAGACCCACAGGCAGCGACCGCACGCGGTAATCGAGGACAGGTTCGATCGCACCTCCTGCTGGGCGGCCTCGCCATCGGCGTGGTCGCGAAAATCGAGGCGGACGCGCCGTTCGGGCTTGGCCGGGGGTCGGCGCGCATCGGTCATGGGCTGCTCTCCAAAAGGCCGGGACACGCTTCATGCGCGCGCAGGCGGAGGATGCGACAGGCGGTCACCGGCCGGGCGAAGCCCTTCAGCGCCAGCTCGCCGGCCGGCTCGGTCTCGACCAGGCCCTCGACCGCCGCGAGCGCGCGCTGGCTGATCAAGATCTCGCCGTCGGCGGCCGCGTCGCACAGCCGCGAAGCGAGATTGGGCACCGGACCGATCGCCGAGTAATCGAACCGGCCGGCGAAGCCGATCTGCCCGAGCGTCGCGTAACCCTGGGCGATGCCGACGCCAAAGCCCAGCTCGTGGCCCTGCCGGCGCCAGCTCCGGGCGAGCCCGGCGACCCGCGCCCGCATCTCGAGCGCCATGCGCACCGCGCGCGCGGCCGGGTCCGGGCAGGGCAGCGGGTCGTTGAACAGCACGACGACCCCGTCGCAGACGAACCGCTCGAGCGTGCCCTCGTAGCGGAAGGTCAGCTCGCCCATGGCCTCGTGGTATTCTCTCAGAATCGCCATCACCTCCTCGGGCTCGGCGCTCTCGGCAAAGCCCGTGAAGCCGCGCAGGTCGCAGAACACGACGACCACCTCGCGGCGATGGCTCTCGAGCAGGTGGGCGTCGCCCGAGGTCAGGATCAGCTGGCGATCTGCGGCGACAGGAACCGCCTGAGCTCGCCCAGGCGCTCGATCTCGGCCAGCTGGGCCGCGACCCGCCGCTCGAGGGTCCGGTTCCAGTCCTCGATCCTGGCCGCCTGCTGCTGGACGGTGTCGTGCAGGGCCTTGATGCGCAGGATCGAGCGGACCCGCGCCACCAGCGCCGCCTGATCGAGGGGCTTGGTGATGTACTCGTCGCCGCCGGCATCGAGGCCGGCCACGATGTCGCCCGGATCGGAGCGCGCCGTGACCAGGATGATCGGCATGAACGGCAGGCTGGGATCCGCCTTGAGCTCGCGGCAGACCTGGATGCCGTCCTTGCCCGGCATCATCACGTCGAGCAGGATCAGATCCGGGGTCGCCGCCCGGGCGCGCTCCAGCCCCTGGATGCCGTCGGTTGCCGTCAGCACCTCGTAGCCCTGCGCGCGCAGCCGGGTCTCGAGGATCTCGACGTTGGCGGCGTTGTCGTCGACGACCATGATCCGCGCCGGTTCGCGCATCGCTCGCCGCCTACTCGTCGGCGTCGCCGAGCAGCTCGCGGATCATCGCGAGCAGCTCGCGCGGGCTGAAGGGCTTGGCGATGTAGGCGTTGCAGCCGGCCGCCAAGGCCTTGGCGTCGTCGCCGCTCAAGGCATAAGACGTGACCGCGATGATCGGGATCTGGCCCAACTCGGGGTATTCGCGGATCCGCCGGGTCGCTTCGTAGCCGTCGAGCAGGGGCAGCTGGATGTCCATCAGGATCAGGTCCGGACGCTCGCGCGCAGCGAGCTCGACCCCGACCGCGCCATCGAGCGCCTCGATCATCTGGTAGCCGACGCTGCTCAAAGGTCGCGGATGATCCGCCGGTTGTCGTCCTGGTCTTCGACCACGAGGATGCGCTTGGTCATGCGGTCACCATCTGGGCCTGGAGAGCGAGCGGCAGCGTGCAGAAAAAGGTCGAGCCCTGGCCGGGCCTGGACTCGACCCAGACCCGGCCGCCGTGCAGCTCGACGATCCGCTTGGCGATCGCGAGCCCGAGGCCGGTGCCGCCCTTCTTGCGCGTGCTCGAGCCGTCGACCTGCTGGAACTCGCCGAAGATCCGCTCCTGCTCTTGGGCGGCGATCCCGATCCCGGTGTCGGCGACCGCGACCAGGAGGCTGCCGTCCTCGGCCCGCGCCCGGACGCTGACGCCGCCGCCGTCGGTGAACTTGATCGCGTTGCTGACCAGGTTCAGCAGCACCTGGGTGATCCGGCGCTCGTCGCCGTGGCCGAGCGGCAGGTCGACCGGCACGTCGACCTCGAGCGCCAGCCGCTTCTCGGCCGCGAGCGCCTCGGTCGCACTGACCACCTCCAGAACCAGCTTGCGCAACGAGTAGTCGGCCTCGGCCAGGGTCAGCTGGCCGGCCTCGATCTTGGACAGATCGAGCACGTCGTTGATCAGGCCGAGCAGATGGCGGCCGTTGTGGCGGACGCGCTCGATCACCTCGACGATCTTCGCCGGCACCTCGCCGTAGATGCCGTCGCGGATCAGCTCGGTGTAGCCGAGCACGGCGTTCAAGGGCGTGCGCAGCTCGTGGCTCATGTTGGCCAGGAACTCGGACTTGTGCCGGTTGGCGGCCTCGGCCTGCTCCTTGGCCGCCCGCAGCTCCGTCTCGGCGCGCTTGAGCTCGGTGAGGTCGAAGTAGGTGACCATGCGCCCGCCGTCGGGCAGCGCCACGACCTCGTATTGCAGGACCCGGCCGTCCGCCAGGTGCCATTCCCGCGCCGGCGACGCGGCGGCCCGGATCTCGGCCAGCCGCCGATCGACGTAGCTCGCCCATTCCGCGTCGGGCACGCCGTGCCGGACCCGGTCGCGATAGGTCTCGAGCAGCTCGCGCACGGTCGGCTGCGCCCGCAGCACATCCTCCGAAACGCCCCAGAGATCGCGGAACGCCCGATTGTGCACACGCACGCGCATCTGCGGGTCGAGGATCAAGACGCCATAGTCGATCGTGTCGAGCACGACCTGCCGCTCGCGCAGGCTCATCTCGACGACCTCGACCTCGGTGTCGCGAAAGACGCGCAGCGCCTCGGCCATGCCGGCGATCTCGTCGCCGCCGTCCGGCTCGGGCAACGGCGCCCTGAGCTCGCCGCCGGCGATCGCCAGCATGCTCCGGCTGAGCGCGGTCAGCCGCGCCACCAGATTGCGGTCGACGTAGAGCCAGGCGAACGCCAGCAGCAACCCGAGCGTGAGACCACCGATCGCGACGCCGGCGATCAGCGGCCGGTCGTGGATCACCTGCTCCCGGTCGACGGCTGCCTGCAGCTGCTGGCGCAACTCGAGCGTGAGCTGGTTCAGCGCCTGGGCAAGGCCCGCCAGCGCCCTATCGGTCAAGATCGCCCGCTCGAGCAGCTCGGTCAGGTCGGCGCTGCCGGCGGCAGCCACGGTCATGGTCTGCTGGTACTGCCCGGCGGTCTCGGCGAGCGCGTTGGTCACGCCGGCGAGCACGCCGGGCTCGATCTGGCGCGCCGCGTCCGAGCCGCGGATCGACTCGATCAACGCGCTCAGCTCGTCCCAGGACGGGTGCAGCAGCTGCGCCTCGACCTCCTCGCGGCTGCGCTCCGCGACATAGCCCGAAGGCAGTTGCTTGACCGCCTCGCGCAGCCGGCCGACCAGCTCGGCGGCCCGGAAGTCGGCCTCGATCATCGCGTGCGCGGAGGCGACGAACGAGGTCGCGATCTGCAGCTGGCGGATGAAGAAGCCGACGGTCAGGATCTGCACGACCAGCAGCGCGGCCGCGACGGCGACCGCCAGCAGGAGCTTGTTGCGAATCCGCACCGCCGCTCCCGCGCCGACCTCAGCCGGGCATGGCCGCCGGGTCAGATCTGGCCACTGGCCCGCCACTTGTCGAAGATCAGGCGCAGCTCGGCATCGGCCTGATCGAGCGCCGCCTCCGGCGTCATCCGGCCGGTGGCGGCCGCGGCGAACATCGCCGGGATCAGGCCGGTGTGAAAGACCTCGCTGACCGCCGGATTGGTGTCGCCCGGATAGCCGACGGCCGCACTCCAGCTCGCGACCTCGGCCAGCAGAGCGTACTTGCCGGGGCCGGCCGGGTCGTCGCTGACCAGCTTTGGCAGATCGGGCACCGCGCCCGGGAAGGTCGGCGTGTTCTGGAATCCGCTGGCGCGGAAGGCATCCTGCGAATGGCCGATGTAGTCGACCAGGAACTGCCTGGCGCCCGCAATGTTCTGGGCGAACTTCCAGATCACGTAGCTGTGCAGGCCGAACGACGGCGCCGCTCGCGCCACCGGCCCGATCGGCGCCTTGGCCAGCACCAGGTCGGGTGCGATCGGCAGCTGCATGGTCTCGCTGGCCCGCGGCAGCGAGATCGTATCCAGCGTCAGCGACCCGTCGCCGTTCAGCATGAAGCGGTTGTTGGAGGCCGGGTCCCAGGTCAGGACCTCCTCGACCATGGCCTCCTGGTAGAGCGCCTTGACGTATTTGAGCGCCTCGAGGGTCGCCTTCGACTTCAGCGCCGGGTTGGCCTCGGCATCCTGCTCGGAGCTGCCGAACGAGTACATGATCGCGCGCATCGTCTGATTGGCGTTCGCCTCCCGGGCCAGGCTGAAGCCGACCGCCTTGTTGTGCGCGAGCTTGATCCAGCGCCCGCCGGCCAGGACGCCCTCCCAGCTGTCCGGCGCCCAGTCGACCTCATCCCACAGATCTTTGCGGTAAATCGTCAGCGCGGGATGGTAGGAGACCAGGAAGCCAAAGTACTTGTCGATCCTGGGATTGAACGTGCTTTTGAGCGCGTAGTCGCTGGCCGGCCCGTAGCGGCGCCGGCATTCCTCGTAGATCTCACGATGATCGATCACCTGATCGGCGAACGCGGCGTGCGGCACCAGAAAGATGAACAGATCGTGCCCCTGCCCCGCCGCCACTTCGGCCTGCGCCCGGTTGGCGATGTCGTCGAGCGGGACATAGTCGACGATGACCTCGGTGTCGTTCTGCTCGCCCCATTCCTTGACGTAGCTGCCACTGAACCAGTCGTCGAAGGCCGGCACGAAATGCTTCCATTGCGAGATCTTGAGGGTCTTGCGCTGGGCACGGGCCCGGCTCGACAGGATCGCCGGCGCCGCCGCCACCACGGCCGCGCCGGCGCTATCCTTGAGGAACCGTCGGCGTGAGGCTGAGCTCTCGACCATCATCTTCAATCCATGCAGAGACCGGGCATGGCGACCGCAATTCATAGCACCGCCGCCGCCGTTCGACTTGCCCTCGCGGCATCGGCATCATGTCAGACTTCAGCGCTCGACAAAAGCGTCGTGCTCGGCCCGCGCGCGGGCTCAGGTCTGCTCGACCTTGACCCAGCGGCCTTCGTCCGCCGACTTCTGGACCGCATCGATCACCCGCGTGACCGCGTGGCCGAAGGCGAAGTCGGGCTCGGCCGGCCGGCCCTCGGCGACCGCGCAGATCAGCTCGCGCGCCTCGATGATCTTCTGGTCGTTGTAGCCGAGCCCGATCCCGGGGATCGGGTGGAAGGCGGCATAGCCCGGGTGGTCGGGGCCGATGTAGATGGTCTTGAAGCCGCGCTCGGCCGCGGGCTCGGTATGGCGGTAGAGCTGGAGCTCGTTCATCCGCTCCTGGGTGAACCGGAGCGCGCCCTTGGTCCCCTGGATCTCGTAGTCGAGGCCGAGCTTGCGGCCGGTGCCGACCCGGCTCGAGCCGATCGTGCCGATCGCACCGTTGGCAAAGCGCATCAGGTATTGGGTCACGTCGTCGTTCTCGACCGGGCGGGTCGGCGCCCCGGCCGCCGCCCGCGAGCTCTGGCCGGTGCCGCTCGCCGCGACCGGCCGCTCGCGGATGAAGGTCTCGAGCAGGCCGCAGACCTCGACCGTGTCGCCGATCAGGTATTGCGCGAACGCCTGGGTGTGCGAGGCCATGTCGCCGAGCGTGCCGGTGCCGGCGATCTTGCGCTCGTGGCGCCAGGTGAACGGGAAGTCGGGGTCGGCCTGCAGATCCTGATCGAAGGTGCCGCGGAACAGCATCAGCTCGCCAAGCTCGCCGCCCTGGATCAGCTCGCGCGCGTAAGGGTGCGCGGGGTTCTTCAGGTAATTGAAGCCGACCAGGGTCGGGACGCCCGCGGCCTTGGCGGCCGCCGCCATCGGCCGGGTCTCGGCCGCGCTGTTGGCCAGCGGCTTCTCGCAATAGACCGGCTTGCCGGCGGCGAGCGCGGCGAGCGCGACCTCGGCGTGGACGTGGTTGGGGGCGGTGATGTCGACCGCATCGACGTTGGGGTCCTCGACCACCTCGCGCCAGTCCGCGGTCCAGCGGGCAAAGCCGAGAGTTTCCGCGGCTGCCTTGGCCCAGGCCGGATTGAGATCGGCGACCACCTCGAGCTTCGGCACCGCGGGCTCGGTCCCGAACACCGCCGCGACGTTCCGATAGGCGATCGCGTGCGCCTTGCCCATCCAGCCGGCGCCGATCAGCCCGATCCGGATCTCCCGCATGGCTTCTCCCCCTTTGGCCGCGCTTGCCAGAGTGCGCGCATTGTCTCAGCATGGCCCGCGATCGGCGCAAGATGGGAGGCGACCGTGACCGCAAGCGAGACTGCCCAGGGCCAGTTCGCCGGCAAGGTGGCGGCGATCACCGGCGGCACCCAGGGCCTGGGCGAGGCGACCGCGCGCCTGCTCGCGGCCCGCGGCGCCGCCGGGATCGCGATCTGCGGGCGCAACTTCGAGCAGGGCGAGCAGGTCGCGCGCACGATCAGCGGGCTCGGCTGCCCGACCGAGTACGTCCATGCCGACCTCGAGCGCCTGACCGACTGCCGTAACTTCATCGACAGCGCCGAGCAGAGCTTCGGCCGGCTCGACGTGCTGATCAACTGCGCCGCCGGCACCGACCGCGGCCGGCTCGAGACCACGACCGAGGAGGTCTGGGACCGGCTGTTCGCGCTGAACGTCAAATCGCAGTTCTTCCTGATCCAGCGCGCGGTCGAGGTCATGCGCCGGCACCAGATCGCGGGCGCGATCGCCAACATCGGCACGATCGTCGCCTACGGCGGGCCGCCGTTCCTGATCGCGTACTCGGCCTCCAAGGGTGCCTTGATGACGATGACCCGGGGCCTCGCCAACGCGCTCAAGCGCGACCGGATCCGGATCAACACCCTCAACATCGGCTGGACCAACACGCCGCGCGAGCACCTGGTCCAGACCCGGGTCCACGGCCGCCCGGACAACTGGCTCGAGCAGGTGAGCCAGGCCCAGCCCTTCGGCCGGCTGATCCAGCCCGACGAGGTCGCCCGCGCGCTCGCCTTCCTGACCTCGGACGAGTTCGGGCCTCTTGACCGGCGCGATCATCGACTTCGACCAGCAGGTGATCGGCACGATGGACGACAACCCCGGGGTCTAGCGGCGCGGACTGAGGTGGCGATGCCAAGCGCGGGTTTGGGGCCTTTGCCTCCCCGGCCCGGGCGATTACCTTAGGCAGGCCGGGAGCGGCAGGGCGAGCGCCGGCCCGGTGCCGGCCAAAACGATCCAGGGAGACGCACGTGAACCATCGCAGCATCCTGCCGGCAGCGCTGGCCCTGCTGGCATGCTCGAGCTGGGCCGCGCCGGCGGCCGATCTCGGCACGCTCCGGGTCGGCGTGCTCGAGTTCGGCACGGTCAATTGGGAGCTCGACGTCATCAAGCACCACCAGCTCGATGCCAAGCACGGCTTCACGCTCGACGTCCAGGGCTTCGGCAGCGGCGAGGCGACCAACGTGGCGCTTCAGGGCGAGGCGGTCGACGCGATCGTCGACGACTATCTCTGGGTGTCGCGCCAGCGCGCCGAAGGCGAGATGCTGACCTTCATCCCCTACTCGAGCACGGTCGGTACGGTGATGGTGCCGCCGGATTCGAAGATCGCGAGCCTCGCCGACCTCAAGGGCAAGAAGCTCGGGGTCGCCGGCGGCCCGATCGACAAGAGCTGGCTCTTGATCCAGGGGCTGGCGACCAAGCGCCACGATATGGACCTGGCGGCCGAGGTCGAGCCGGTCTATGGCGCGCCGCCGCTGCTGAACGAGACCGCGACCAGCGGCGATCTGGATGCGGTGCTGAACTACTGGCATTTCAGCGCCCGGCTCGAGGCCCAGGGCTTCAAGGAGCTGGTCGGGGTCGAGGACGCGATCGCCGAGCTCGGGGTTGCGAGCGTGCCGCCGCAGATCGGCTACGTGTTCCGCGAGAGCTTCGGCACTGACCACCCCGGCCTGATCGAGGCGTTCGCGGCGGCCTCGCGGGATGCCAAGCAGCTGATGCTGACCGATGCCGAGTGGGAGCGCATCCGGCCGCTGACCAAGGCCAAGGACGACGCCACCTTCGAGGCGCTCAAGCGGCGCTACCAGGACGGCATCGCCGAGCACTGGGGCGAGGCCGAGCGGGCCGATGCCGCCAAGCTGTACGCGATCCTGGCCGAACTCGGCGGCGAGAAGCTGGTCGGCTCGGCCAAGGAGCTGGCCCCCGGCACCTTCTGGCCGACGGTGGTCTACTAGGCCCGTGGCGAGCACCAGCGAAGCCCGCGCGCTCGAGGGCGCGGCGACCGCGCCGCAGCCGGCGGCGCCGCCGTTGTGGCAGCGCCTGCGCCCGGCGCTGCTGCCGGCGCTCTCGATCGCGGCGCTGCTGCTCGTCTGGCAGCTCGCGGCGCTCTACGCCGGCAACCCGCGCCGCCTGCCCTCGCCCGCCGCGGTGCTGGCCGCGATGGCCGGGCTCGCGGCCAGCGGCGAGCTGCTCTATCACCTGGGCATCACGCTCGCCCGGGTCGCGGCCAGCTTCGTGCTGGCGATGGCGATCGGCACAGCACTCGGCATCGCGATGGGCCGCTCGCTGCCGCTCGACCGCTTCGGCCACCCCTGGCTGGTGTTCTTCCTGAACATACCGGCACTGGTCACGATCGTGCTCGCCTACATCTGGATCGGGCTGACCGAGACCGCGGTGATCGTCGCGGTCGCCGCCAACAAGATCCCGAACGTCGTGGTGACGCTGCGCGAAGGTGCGCGCGCGCTCGATCGCAACCTGCTCGAGATGGCCGCCTGCTTCAGGATCGGCCGGTGGCGGACGCTCCGCCACGTCGTGCTGCCGCAGCTCTACCCCTATCTCGCGGCCGCCGCCCGCTCGGGCCTGGCGCTGATCTGGAAGATCGTGCTGGTGACCGAGCTGCTCGGCCGCTCGAACGGCGTCGGCTTCGAGATCGGGCTCTATTTCCAGCTGTTCGACGTGACCGGCATCCTCGCCTACACGGTCGCTTTCGTGATCGTGATCCAGCTGATCGAATGGACGCTGATGCTGCCGATCGAGCGCCATGCCGGCCGCTGGCGCCGCTAGGGCTCTGGCGCCGGGCGCGCCGGCCCGGGTCACGGTCCGCGAGAAGCGCTTTCCGGCGGTCGCGGAGGCGCCCTCCAAGCTCGTGATCCAGAACCTCGCGCTCGAGCTCGAGCCGGACGGTTTTCTGGCGCTGTTCGGCCCCTCGGGCTGCGGCAAGACCACGCTGCTCAACCTGATCGCCGGGCTGGACCTGGACTTCGAGGGCGAGGTGCTGCTGCCGGCAAGCGCGCGGATCGGCTACATGTTCCAGGAGCCGCGCCTGCTGCCCTGGCTCACGGTCGAGGACAACCTCCGCCTGGTGCTGCCGGATGCGCCCGGGCGCGAGCCCGCGATCGACGGCTGGCTCGCCGAGATGGGGCTGGCCGACGTGCGCGCGGTCTTTCCGACCCGGCTCTCGCTCGGCATGGCGCGCCGGGTGGCGCTGGCGCGCGCCTTCATCATCGAGCCGACCGTGCTGTTGATGGACGAGCCGTTCGTCTCGCTCGACGAGCCGACCGCCGAGCGCCTGCGCCGGCTTTTGCTCGAGACGCTGCGCGCCCATCCGGCGACCATGGTCTTCGTCACCCACAATCTGCGCGAGGCGATCATGCTCGCCGACCGGATCGCGCTGCTGACGCCCGCGCCGACCCGCGTGCTCGAGATCCTCGAGGTCCCGCTCGCGCCGGCCGAACGCTTCGATGAAGCCGCAATCGAGCGCGCCCGCCACGACCTCCTGGCGCGCGACCTCCCCGGGCTGCGCCTGCCCGGCTGAGTGTTGGTTGCGGCGCTCTAGCTCTAGCGGCTAGACCGTCACGCAGCTTTTAGCTGGTCGAGCAACTCAGCGAGGCGGCCCTTCCAACCCGTGGCATGGATGATCCGAGCCTTGTGGTGCCCGGCGCTCAAAATCTCGGCCTTGGTCAGTCGCGCGAACCGCTCCCAGTCGCGGCCGAACACGTAGATAGCGTTGTCCCGGCGGATGCTCTCGAGAACAACCAAGCCCAGACTCCCAAAAAAATAGGCCAGGTAGTCCGAGAAGCCGCCGAGTCCAACATAAATCGCATCCGGCCCGTGCCCTTTCATTGTCTCCTGACGATCGAAGATCACGTTCCGTGTATTCTCCGACTGCCGCACAAGGATCCCCTCCAGGTGTTCACGAAGCCGCTCCCAGGGTTGTTCGCCCGGCGGTAGCATGCGCCAGTTTACCCTCTTGACCTGCAGCCCCTGAAATGGGTCCAGAGCGGCATCGACCAGCTCGCAAGCCCCGAACAGCTCCAGGAAAAGATTGATGCCGTGACCGATGCGCTCGTACTCCGCCGGCCGGTTCTTGTAGGCCGGAGAGATCACCAACTGCCGGCCATTCTGCTCGACATAGGTCAGCTCGACGGCCGGCGGAGGCACCAGATCGCGCCGGTAGCAGTCGCGGTAGACGTCCCGGAAATCCTCGTGCTCCTCGTAGTGGTGACGACCGGCCCACTGGCGCCAACGCCATTGTACTGTGCGGATGTAACGAGACTCCTTCGCCTCATCCTTGTGCACGTCCCATTTGCCCTCGGTGTTGAACCGCGACACCGGTCCTACCGACGCCGGCAGGATCGTCTCTCCGGCTGCCGGAGTTCCGAGGAAACCAAGCTTCGCTAGCTTTGGCTTCACCGTAGCCGTCACTTCCACGGCGAGTCGGAACTCGCCGCCCTCAAGCACAGGCTCAATATGTTTGGCGACGTTCAGGATCCGAGTTTGTCGAATCAACATGGCACACTCTCCTTCAACCCTTCGGCGGGAACGGGTCGCTCCCGTGCGAGTTGCGCTCGCGGATGCGCCCGTGCCGCCCGTGGACGAACAGCTCAGTTCCTTGGTTGCGGGAAATTTCCCGAGCCCTATTGATGGCTTCCCGTTGAGTATCGTGGACCGAGGACGCCCTCGATCCGCCGGCCGGCTTGACGGCCCAGCCCCGGTCATGGGGCACGACGTGCTGGTTTCTCTTCGTCATCGCGTCATAACTCCATCGTTGTACCGTCCGCTCAGGAGGTTCGCTTTTGTATATATGGATCGTACGGCCTGGGTGTCAACTACCTGCCCACGAATTTGTTCGATCTATCTGACCATAGTGACTATGGTGGCTGCACCAACCAGCCACCAAAAAGCAAAAAAGGGGAGATTTCTGCCGTGTCGCTTGGAGCCATGCTCAGAAAGCTGCGCCTGCGGAAGGGCCAATCTTTGCAGCAGGTTGCGGATGCGGTTGATGCCTCAAAGGCCCATATCTGGGAGTTGGAAACTGGAAGGAGTTGGAATTGATCGATCGACCTGCTCACTCGCCTCGCCAACCACTACGCGGTCAGCTTGGCGAGCCTCGTGGGGGAGAACCCGGCGGCTATGGCGCAGATCTTGGAGGGCGATCCGGCGGCGGTGAATGAGGATCAACTAATGCGTATGTTCCGCCAACTTCGGTCGCTCAAAGACGATGATCGAACAACTATCGATGATCTTATCCGACTTATGGTCGAGAGAAGGAAGTCGACCGATGACAATCAAAATTGAGCGGATGGAGTTGGACGAGGCTGGCGGCGATCCCACCAAGATCGCAAGCGCGGTGCTGGCGCAGATTTCTGACCTTCGTCTACCTGTCCCCATTGAGGAGATCGCTCATGGTGCAGACATCCGAGAGATTTCGGCGTCTCGAGCTCCCTGGCTACGAGGGCGGGCTGATTACCTGGGATGACAAATTCGAGGGCACGGTTCTCGTCAACTGCCGAAATAGGCGAGAACGGCAACGCTTCACGATAGGCCATGAGCTAGGACACTTTCTCAACCCCTGGCATCAGCCGCCGAACGAGGAGGGGTTCCGCTGCACCGCCAAGGATATGCGGCGCAGCGAGGCTGATAACGGCAACCGAGTTGTCCGGATGGAGGCTGAGGCCAACACATTCGCGGCTGAGTTGTTGTTTCCGCGTCGACCTTTCGTAGACGACCTGCGCCGGCGTGCCGGCCTTGATCTGGAGCACATCCTGGATTTGGCCGGCCGCTACGACATGAGCAAGGAAGCGACGGCCCGCCGCTATGTCGCCCTTCAGGACGAGCTATGCGCGGTCGTCTTCTCACATAAACAGCGTCATCCGCTACTGGCGCAAGAGCAAGGATTTTCCCGCGATCGAGGTCGGTGCAGGCCAACCTGTCCCAACAGGCGCATTCGCGGCCCGTCACAACGGACCGCTAGGCATGGTTTCAGATTGGGTCGAGGTAGACGGCGGAATTCTGGCTGGAACACCCGCGAGGCCGCACCGTATGCGAACAGACTATTCTTCAGAACAACCGCCATCGGATTACGCTCCTCTCGCTTGCCGATGATGAGCCGGACGATGAAGCCGACGAGCATGAAGACCTGATTCAGTCCTGGCACGCCCGCTTCTGAGCTCCGCTTGGGCAAGCCCGCGCTCAGGCCGGGCGGCGGGCTTCCATGAAGCCGCGGGCCGGGTCGTAGCCCAGGATCGCGATGCCGAGGAAGAGGACCGTGCAGCCGGCCACGACCAAGAGCGCGGTCGGCTCGAGCTGGCCGTACAGCGCGAAGCGGATCAGCTCGGTCGCGTGGGTGAACGGGTTGGCCTGGCAGATCTGCCAGAGCAGCACGCTGGATTCGCGCACCCGCCAGAGCGGATAGAGCGCGGAGGAGGCAAAGAACATCGGGAAGATGACGAAGTTCATCACGCCCGCGAAGTTCTCGAGCTGGCGGATCACCGAGGACAGCAGCAGGCCGAGCGCGCCGAGCATGAAGCCCGCGAGCAGCAAGGCCGGCAGCACGGTCAGATAGCCGATCGGCGGCGCTTCGACCCCCCAGAACCAGGCGACCGCGAGATAGGCGTAGACCTGGAGCACGGCGACCAGCGTGCCGGCGAGCAGCTTGGCGACCAAGAGGTACCAGCGCGGCAGCGGGCTCACCAGCAGCACGCGCATCGAGCCCATCTCGCGGTCGTAGACCATGGCGAGCGAGCTCTGCATGCCGGCGAACAAGAGGATCATCGCGCACAGGCCCGGCGTGATGTAGACCTCGTAGAGCACGTAGGTCTCGTAGGGCGGCTGGATCGAGACCCCGAGCACCGCGCGGAAGCCCGCGGCGAAGATGAACAGCCAGACCAGCGGCCGGACCAGCGCCGAGATGAAGCGGCCGCGCTGGTGCACGAAGCGCAGCCCCTCGCGCTGGATGATCACCGCGGCCGCGCGCCAGTAGTGCACCGGCGCGAGCCCACGGCCCTCGCCCGGGCCCAGCTGGTCGATCCTCGCAACGCTCGCCTTCGCGCTCATGCCGCGCGCGCCCCGCCGGTGAGCTTGGTGAAGGCGCCCCGGAGATCGCGGCTCCCGGCCTTGGCGCAGATCGCAGCGCCATCGCCGGCCGCCAGGATGCGGCCGTCATGGAGCAGGACCACCTGGTCCTCGGCGCTGACCTCGTCGATCAGATGGGTCGCCCAGAGCACGCCCAGCCCGTCCTCGGCGCACAGCCGCCGGACGTGCTCGAGGATCGCCTGGCGCGAGCCGATGTCGAGGCCGACGGTCGGCTCGTCGAGCAGCAAAAGCTTCGGCTGGTGCAGCAGCGCGCGCGCGATCTCGATCCGGCGCATCTGGCCGCCGGAGAGCTCGCGGACCTTGTCGCTGGCGCGCTCGGCGAGCTCGAAGCGGGCGAGCTCGGCCTGGGCCCGGCGGCTGGCCTCGGCGCGCGCGAGCCCCTGCAGCCCAGCGGCGTAGAGCAGGTTCTGCATGACGCTGAGGTCGAGGTCGATTGTCCGCTGCTGGAAGACGACCCCGAGGGCTGCCAGCGCGCGCGAGGGCCGGGCGCGCACGTCGACCCCGAAGATCCGGATGCTGCCGCTCCGGTTGCTGTAGAGGCGGGTGATCAGGCTGAACAGCGTGGTCTTGCCGGCGCCGTTCTGGCCGAGCAGCACGGTAAAGCTGCCGGGCGGGATCCGCACCCGGACGTCGTCCAGCGCCTTGCGCTTGCCGAAGCTGTGGCTCAGCCCCTCGACCTCGAGCGCCGGCACGCCCGGCCCGTCGCTTGGGCCCGCGGGCGCGCCGGCCTTGCGTTCGCCCAACGTTGCCGCATCCGCCATCGGCCGCCTCGTGCCTGCCAAGCCTGGAGCCACCCCCGGCGCCCTTCTACAACGGATCACTCAGGCCGTCGATCCGTCCTGCCCCTGATGTGGAATCGCGGGCGAAACCCGCGCCCGGCCGCCCGCGGGGCGACCGCTAGACCGGCCGGTCGCCCCTGGTCATCAGGCGGTGCAGGCGGCGCAGGCCGTGGCCGGCGAAGGCCTCGCGCCGGTGCAGCGTGCAGCGGTTGTCCCAGACGATCAGGTCGCCGACCTGCCAGCGCTGGGTCCAGGCGAGCTGCGCCCGCGTGGCGTGCTCCCAGAGCTGATCCAGCAGCGCCTCGCTGTCCTCGAGCGGCAGCGGCGGAATGTAGGCGCCGAACCGGCGGCCGAGGTAGAGCGCTTTTTTCCCGGTTTCGGGATGCGTGCGGACGATCGGGTGCAGCGCGCCCGGCAACTCGCGCGGATCGTCGCTCTCGAGGTGGAGAAAACCGGGCCGGCGCTGGCCGGTCGAGGAGTGGCTCGCCTGATGCTTGACCTCGAGGCCCGCGATCCGCGCCTTGAGCCCAGCCGGCAGCTCGTCGTAGGCCTGATACATGTTGGCGAAGCTGGTCTCGCCGCCCGCGGCCGGCACGGCGCGCGCGAGCAGCATGCTGAGCGCGACCGGCCGCGCCATGAAGCCGTGGTCGGTGTGCCAGCGCAGCTCGCCATCGCCGGCCTCGCCCTTGGCGATGCCGTCCTCGATCAGGTTGGAGATGATGCTCATCTCCGGGCAGCCGGGCACGGTCATCTCGGCGGTGCGGGTGTGCGCCTCCGGCGGCTCGATCTCGCCGAAGCGGCGGGCGAGGCCGAGGAAATCCCGGTCGTCGATCGCGCTGCCGCGCAGGCGCAGCACCAGGTGATCCTGAAGGCCTTGGCGGATCGCCGCGAAGTCGTGCTGATCGAGGTTCGCGAGGTCGGCGCCTTCGACGTCGGCGCCGAGCGCGGCGCCAGTCGGTCGGATGCGGACGGTCATCGCTTCTGCCTTGCTGCCAGCTGCCGGCCCGGGTGGCGGTCTTTGGCGCGCTATCGCCAGGTCGCCAGGCGATCCCGATCGCGGGCGATGATCACCAGCCCGCTCTGCCGGTGCGGGATGCCGAAGCCGGCATGGTCGCGCCCAAAACCGCGACCGGGAGCCACCCGGACGAAGCTCGGGAAATGATGGCGCGGCCGGACGATGACCGGCCGGACCACGGGCCGGTCGCTGATGAACGGCAGCGTCTGTCGCCCGGCCAGAATCCGGTGCCCCGGCTGCAGGCTGAGCGGCAGCGGCGGGCGATCCGCGAACCTCAGCCCATGCCGAGGGTCGCCGAACCGGAACCCGGAGTTGCGGTGGCTAAAGCTGTGACGAGACCAGCGCCGGTCATGGTGATCGCCGGACCAGCGCCAGTCGTGGCGATCGCCGGACCAGCGCCAGTCGTGGTCGCCGCCGGACCAGCGTCGGTCGTGGTCGCCGCCGGACCAGCGTCGGTCGTGGTGGCCGCCGGACCAGCGCCACTCGTGGTGGTCGCCGGACCAATGCCGGTCGTGGTGGCCGCCGGACCAGCGCCGGTCGTGGTGGCTGCCGGACCAGCGCCGGTCGTGGTCGCCGGACCAGCTCCGGTCGTGGTGGCCGCCGGACCAGCGCCGGTCGTGGTGGCTGCCGGACCAGCGCCGGTCGTGGTCGCCGGACCAGCTCCGGTCGCGATGACCGCCGGACCAGGACCGGTGCTCGCGAGGCCCGAACGAATGATCGAAAGACCCGCGCAGATGGCGGCCGTGATGGCTGTGCCGATCACGCGCCTCGGCAGCCGCGGCCAGCACGAGGCAACCCACCAGGAGAGCGGCGAACGGCGCGAACGAACGCATGGCAGAGCCCCCCCTTTTCAGGATTATATGCACCGATCTGCCACTCTGGCCAGCGCGCTTGAACCGGGCCTGAGCCCGCCATTCATCCTCGGTTCACGCGCGGTAGCGTAGCAGGGCCGCCAATGCGCCTCCGCGTTTCTGCTTTTCTGGTTCTCGCCAGCGTGGCTGCGAGCCCGGCCACGTTCGCT
Source organism: uncultured Alphaproteobacteria bacterium (assembly GCA_963840925.1). Classification (GTDB taxonomy): domain Bacteria; phylum Pseudomonadota; class Alphaproteobacteria; order Geminicoccales; family Geminicoccaceae; genus DATAOG01. Next base: position 42,517 of record CAWJAY010000001.1, on the reverse strand, counting down.
TGGAATGAGGGGGCGGTGCTCCAGGTCGCGGACCGCCCCCCGCTCGCCGCGGTGCTGCGCCAGATCGGCGAACGCTACCCCGGACGGGCGCTAGCGGCGCACGTCGTCGAGCAGGACGACCGGTCGCTTTACCGGATCAAATGGCTGGGGGCGGACGGCAAGGTCCGCGACATCACCTGCGACGCCCGGACCGGCGAGATCCTGCGCGTCCACTGACCGCTGACGCGGCCGGGCGTACCTGCCGCGCCGCGATCGCGCAGCGATCAGCCGCGGCGCGAGTTCAGCCGCCAGGGCAGGCGCAGCTCGGACGCCGTTTGCCCAGCCATGTTCCAGGGATCGCTCGCATCGAAGCTGCCGGCCTCGACCTCGGGCAGGCGCCGTTTGCGCGGCGCCTTGGTGATGATGTACTCGACCTCGGCCGTCCTCTGGCCGCGGCGGATCCGCTCGACTTTGACTCTTCACAACTACCCCCTAAGGTCGCTCGGGTGGGGCCACTATACTGCTATCTGCGCTAAAGCCAAGACCGACTTTCCCGCAGCGGTAGATCACTGCGTCGGTTCCTGGGCAGCACGCGCTCGCTCGAGTCCTTAACGTGGCGTGTCGCCTTCGCTGCACAAGACGCTATGCTCCCTTCGGGATAGACCGGGCCGGCGACAGTTGCATGCGCGCCGCAATCGCCCGGAGCCTCCGGTTACCGCTACAGCAAACGCCGAACCGGGGCTCGGGTTCCAGACCTCGTCCTTCTATTGCCGCGCGCACCTCGAAAGCCGCCGAGCGGCCGACCCATGGCCGCTTCGCAGCGCCGGCGGCAACCCCTACCGGGCCCGGTTCAGAAACGGTTAAGCTTGGCGGTGCTTGGGTCGCGAGCGCCGCGGCGGCCAATCGCTCGCGGCCGGGTCGCGCAGCAGGTGGGAAAGAGATGCGGATTCTGGTGGTCGAGGACGATCGGGATCTCGCCAGGCAGCTCAAGGAGTGCCTGGCCGAGGCCGGCTATGCGGTCGATCTCGCGGCCGATGGCGAGGAGGGCCACTACCTCGGGGAGACCGAACCCTACGATGCGGTCGTCCTCGATCTCGGCCTGCCGCTGGTTGACGGGATCAGCGTCTTGGAGCGCTGGCGGGCGGCCGGGCGGCGGATGCCGGTCCTGATCCTGACCGCGCGCGATCGCTGGAGCGAGAAGGTCTCCGGGTTCGATGCCGGCGCCGACGACTACGTGGCCAAGCCGTTCCACATGGCCGAGGTGCTGGCGCGCCTGCGGGCGCTGGTCCGGCGCGCGGCCGGACACGCTTCGGCCGAGCTTGCCTGCGGCCCGCTCCGGCTCGACACACGCAGCGCCAAGGTTACGGTCGAGGGCCGGCCGGTCAAGCTCACCGCCCAGGAGTACCGCCTGCTCGCCTATCTGATGCACCACCAGGACAAGGTGGTCTCGCGCACCGAGCTGACAGAGCACCTGTACGATCAGGACTTCGATCGCGATTCCAACATCATCGAGGTCTTCATCGGCCGCCTGCGCAGAAAGCTCGGCGCGGACGTGATCGAGACCGTGCGCGGCATGGGCTATCGGGTTCAGGCGCCAGGATCGGTCGCGCCGACAACCTGAGCCCGGACCCGATGCGGCGCACTTCGCTCGCGTTCCATCTGATCGCGAGCGCTGCCGTCTGGTGCGCGCTCGTGCTGAGCGCCGCCGGTTTTCTCTTGTCCGCGCTGGTCGGCAACACGGTCGAGAGCAATTTCGATGCGCGGCTTGCCGTGCTGCTCGAGGGCCTGGTCGCGGGCGCCGAGCTCAGGCCCGAGGGCAAGCTCGAGCTCCGGCCACAGCTCGGCGAGCCGCGCTTCACCCAGCCGTTGTCCGGCTGGTACTGGCAGATCGGCGACCCGGCGCGGCCGCTCGACCGCTCGACCTCGCTGTGGGACCAGAGCCTGCCGGTGCCGGCGGGGGCCGGCAGCGAGCCATGGACCGGCGACGTGCGCGGCCCTGACGGCCAGGCGCTCCGGCTGCTGGTGCGGCCGATCACGCTCGCCGACGCCAAGGCGCCGCTCTGGTTCGCGGTCGCCGGCGACCGGGCCGAGATCAGCGCCCAGAAGCGGCGCTTCGACCGGCTCCTGGTGCTGGCGCTGGGCGCGTTGTTCCTCGGCCTCCTGGGCGCGCTGCTGCTCCAGGTCCGGATCGCGCTCGCACCGCTGCGGCGGATCGAGGCGGCGCTCGCGGCGATCCGCGCCGGCCGCGCCCGCCGGCTCGAGGGCCGCCTGCCGGCCGAGCTCCAGCCGATCGCGCAGGAGCTGAACGCGCTGCTCGACCACGGCGAGGCGCTGATCGAGCGCGCCCGCACCCACGTCGGCAACCTCGCCCACGGGCTCAAGACCCCGCTCGCGGTCCTGCACAACGAGGCCGAGCGCGCGGACGGCGCGCTCGCCGCGCTGGTCGGCCGCGAGGTCGGCGAGATGCGCCGGCTGGTCGACCACCATCTGGCGCGCGCGCGCGCCATCGCGACCGGCCAGGTGCTGGGCGCTCGCACCGAGGTCCTGCCGGTGCTGCGCGACCTCGCGCGCACGCTCGAGCGCATCCACCTCGACCAGACGCTCGCGATCGAGCTCGCCTGCCCGCAGGGGCTGGCCTTCCGCGGCGCCCGCCAGGACCTCGAGGAAATGCTCGGCAACCTGCTCGACAACGCCTGCAAATGGGCCAGGCACCGGGTCCGGGTCGAGGCCGAGCCGGCCGCCGGCCGCCTGCTGGTCACGATCGAGGACGACGGCCCGGGCCTGCCCGCCGGGCGCCGGACCGAGGTCATCGAGCGCGGCCGCCGGCTCGACGAGCAGGTGCCCGGCACCGGGCTCGGGCTCGCGATCGTCGCCGACATAGCGCTGCTCTACGGCGGCCGGCTCGCGCTCGAGACGGCGGCGCTCGGCGGGCTGCGCGCCCGGCTCGAGCTGCCGGCCCCGCCCGCCCCGTGACCAGCTGAACCGCGGCTGAACGGCCGGTTCAGGTCGCGTACAACCCCCGCAGACCCGGACAGCGACCATCACGGCAGCGTCACCCCGCTGCGCACCTACCAGAGCACGGGCGGCGAATACTGCCGCGAGTACCAGCAGCAGGCGGCAATCGGCGGCGAGGTCCAGGAGGTCTATGGCACCGCCTGCCGCCAGCCGGACGGCCAGTGGCAGCTGGTCGACTGAGCGCCGGCGCGGCGGGCCGCGGGCTATAGAGTTGGCGCCCGCCCGGGGCTGGTCGGATCTTCCCGGGTCTGGGCGCCAAGCCGCGCGGCCAGGCTCTGGAGCGCTTCGGCCGCCTGATCGATCGCCGCCCGCTCGGTGCCGCGGAACACGATCGTGGTCCCCGGCCCCTCCGGCCGCCAGAACGGATAGCTGCCGATCTCGAGCATCGGGAACCGCGCCTGGATGTCGCCGAGCCCGGCATTGGCGACGTCGCCCTCGGGCGCGAACACGGTGATCGCCCGCGAGCGCACCTTTTCCCCACCCTTTAATGTCGGCAGCAGGCCGTCGAGCATCGCCTGCATGATCTTGGGCACCCCCGGCAGCACGTGGACGTTCTCGATCCGAAAGCCCGGCGCGACGCTGACCGGATTGTCGATCAGCTCGACGTCTTCGGGTATGTCGGCCATCTTCATGCGCGCGGGATTGACCCGCTCGGGCGGATAGTAGGCGAGCAGCCGCCGCTCGGCCTCGGGATGGCGCCGACAGCGCCGCCCGAACGCCTTGGCGACCGCGGCCGCGGTGATGTCGTCATGGGTCGGCCCGATTCCCCCGGTCGTGAAAACATAGGAAAAACGGGCACGGCAGGCGTTGACCGCCTCGACGATCGCCGCCTCGTCGTCGGCCACGACCCGGACCTCCATCATCCGCACGCCGATCTCTCCGAGCTTCTGCGCGATGTACGGCAGATTGGCATCGACCGTCCGGCCCGAGAGGATCTCATTGCCGATGATGATCAGTGCCGCGCTCACCGGCTGTTCCGAGTTCGCTCATCGAGGCTTTCCTCCGCGCGCACCGTCGCGCAAGATTAGCCCGCGACGACCCCGTCCGCCATCATCCTCCGCGAGGTGGGAAAGCGCAGGCTGAAGCGGACGCTGCCAGGAAGGAAGCTCCCGCGACCGCCGGGTATTTCCGATCGCATCCAGGGCGAGAAATGTTATCTGGACGGTATGGTCGGGGAGCCCGAGAACCTGCTTCTGGAATACATGCGTCGGTTCGACCCCCGCCAGGCGCGCTTCGAGGACGCTTTGCGCGACATGTCGGCCCGCCTGTCCTCGATCGAGGGCTATCTCGCGACCATGCATGGAGACCTCGCGCGCCACGGTGGTGAGATCGAGACCATCAAGTCCCGCCTGGGCCGCATCGAACGCAGGCTCGACCTGGCCGACGACCCCGGCTGACGCCTCTCTGGGCCGCAAAGCCCGGGACCGTGATCGTTCCGCTCGTGACGAGCACCAGCGGCGACCAGCAGCGGCCACCCGCGAACACCGTGATCGGCTGCGGTCGGGTCCCGCGGCCAGGCTTCAGCTGCTACGCAGCGCGGCGCCCGGTGCCGGTCACGGACCAGCCGGAGCGGGCGTGCGTGGCGTGGTTGAGCAGGGGCGGTCGCGCCGGCCTGTGGCGCTCGCTGGCGCAGACGGTTTCGAGCGCCGCGGGGCAGGCCAGATCGCCCGGGCGCGGTTGCTTGCGGACGAAGGCGGCTCTGGCCAGGTGATAGCTGCGGTCCTCGCCCCAGAAGTTCTTTTTCATCTCCTCCAGCTCGGCCGACCGGTACTCGGCCAAGGGCTTCCGACGTTCATCCTGCGCCCGCAGCGCCTGCTTCTGGGCGAGCCCGCTGGCATGGCGGGGACTCTGCGCGAGGTGCTCCGCGATCCGGACGATCTGGTCGCGGAACAGCCCGAAGCGGCTCTCGCCCAGGTGATCGTGGAGGATGACGTCGTCGATCAGGCCGATCGAGCGCGCCTCGTGGACGCTGATCGGCAGGCAGCGTTCGGTAAGCTCCCGCGCCTGGTCGGGTCCGACCCGCTTCGCCAGCGAGTAGGTCCAGTACTCGGAGCCGTAGAGACCGCCCATGCCCTTGTAGTGGGGATTGAGCACGATGCCCTCGCGGGCCAGCACCCGGTCCGCGGCCAGGGCGAGCATGACCCCGCCGGCCCCGGCGCTGCCGTGGAGCGCTGCGATCGTGAGCTGGTCGGTCGTGGTCAGGATCGCCTCGACCAGATCGTTCATCGCGTTGATGTTGCGCCAGGACTCGGCGGCCGGATCGGCCGCGGCCTCGATCAGGTTGAGGTGGATGCCGTTCGAGAAGAAATCGCGGCCGCCGGCCAGCACGATGACCTCGGTCGGCCGCCGGCGGGCGTGGTGCACGGCCTCGGTCAGCCGGCGGCAATGGTCGGTGCCCATGGCGCCGTTGTAGAAGCGGAAGTTGACGTAGCCGACCTCGTTCCGCTCCTCGTACCAGACGTCCCGGTAGGTCTTTCCGGGACTTACGGCATCGATCGGCAACGCCACCTCGGGGACGTCGGCCAGGCGCTCGCCCAGGACTTCGGTCGCGGGCAGCTTGAAGTGCTCGCCCGGGGCGCCGCCGGCGCGCTTGAGATGCGAGATCCAGACCGCGCCATCGGTGGCCGCGCGGCAGATCGCGCCATGGCGCCTGGCGATGATGTCGCCGGGCCTGCCGACCAGGCAGCCCTCCGCGTGCGCGCCGTAGAGGTGGACCGGCTCGCCGCCGATCTCGTCCAGGACCCCGGGGCTGCCGTCGGCGGAGCGGATCTTGCGAACGATCGTCGCGACCAGATCGGCCGACCAGTCGACCCTGCGCTGCTCGGGTGACACCAGCGGTCGATAGCGGCCGCGGACCCCGAGCCTCGAGTAGTCGAGCGGGACCGGCACGAACTCGCCGCTCTCGAAGCGCTGGACCGCGACGATCATCGCCTGCATCGCCGCCGCGCTGATCTCGTCCCGATAGAGGCTGCTCTTGCTGGCGGCGCGCAGCCTGCAGCCCCAGGTCGCCCAGATCGGGCCCGAGTTCGACGTGCTCCGCCGCCTGGACCACGGTCACCCCCCACTCCGCCTCCTGGTCGAGGATCGCCCAGTCGAGCGAATGGCCGCCGCGGTCGCCGACGATGCCGGGGTGAAGGATCAGGCACGGATGGGCCTCCCAGATGTCGCGCGGGATCACCTGGGCGAGCATCGGCGAGAGGATCAGGTCGGGTCGGAACCGCTCGACCGCGGCGCGCATCCCGGCCCCCTTGACGCCGGTCGCGACGCCCACGACATGGCCGCGGGCGGCGAATTCGACATGGGCATGCTGGGTCAGACTGTTATAGGCGCTCGACAACAATAGGATGCGCATTAGAGTTCCCAAGGCTGAGCTAAACGCTGGGCTCGTATTCGGGATAACCGGCTGCCGCCGCGAACAGCGCCCGGGAAAGCGATTGACGACGGGCGCTGGATCGCCGAGACCAGCGCCGGCGGTCTGTTCGGAAAAACCCGAAAAAAATGCGCTGGCCCGAACCTTTGATGCCTGGCCGGCTGGTGCGTCGGTACCAGCGGTTTCTCGCCGACGTGGCGCTGGAGGCGGGCGGCGAAGTCACGGTCCATTGCCCGAACCCAGGCCGCATGCTCGGGCTGGACACGCCGGGGGCGGCGGTCTGGCTGTCGCGCTCGGCCAACCCGCTTCGAAAACTGCCGCTGACGCTGGAGCTGGTCGAGGTCGAAGGTGGGCTGGTCGGGATCAATACCATGCATCCCAACCGGCTGGTCGAGGAGGCGCTGCGCGCCGGGCTGGTGCCGGAGCTTGGCGGCTACGCCGAGATCCGCCGGGAGGTCGCCTACGATCGCGGCTGCCGGATCGACTTCCTGCTCCGGGGCGGCGGGCAACCGGATTGTTTTGTCGAGGTCAAGAACGTACATCTCAAGCGCACGCTGGGTGCGGAGTTTCCCGACACCGCGACCGCCCGCGGGGTCAGGCATCTGGGCGCGCTCGGACGCGAGGTTGCGGCAGGCGCGCGGGCGGTCATGCTGTACGTGGTGCAGCGGACCGACTGCGCGGACTTCCGGCTGGCCGCCGATCTCGACCCGCGGTACACGGCGGCCGCGGGCGCGGCCCGGGCGGCGGGCGTCGAGAGCCTGTGCCGGGCGTGCGCGATCACGATCGACGAGATCCGCCTCGGCAGGGCCCTGCCAATCATTGCGTGAGGGTTGTGGTTGCGCTCGATGATGCAGGACCAGGTCCGGACCGCCAAGCGCCCTGCCGCCGAGGCTCAGGTGCCGCTGCACCAGCCTGCCGACTTCGCCGGCATGCACCGGGCGGGGCGGCTCGCGGCCGCGGTGCTCGACATGATCACGCCCGAGATCCAGCCGGGGATCACGACGGCCGAGCTCGACCGGCTGTGCCAGGGGTTCATCCTGGATCACGGCGCGGTCGCGGCGCCGCTCAATTACCGGGGCTACCCGAAGTCGATCTGCACCTCGATCAACCACGAGGTCTGCCACGGGATTCCCGGCGACCGGCGGCTGCTCGAGGGCGACATCCTCAACATCGACGTCACGGTGATCTTCGAGGGCTGGCACGGCGACACCAGCCGGATGTTCTTCGCCGGCACCCCGCCGCTCAAGGCGCGCCGGCTCTGCCAAGTGACCTTCGAGGCGCTCTGGCGGGGCATCCATGCGGTCCGGGCCGGGACGACGCTGGGCGATGTCGGCCACGCGATCCAAAGCTACGCCGAGAGCCAGCGCTGCGGGGTCGTGCGCGACTACTGCGGCCATGGCATCGGCCGCGTGTTCCACGACGCGCCGAGCGTGCTCCACTACGGCAAGCCCGGCGAAGGCCTGGTGCTGCAGTCCGGCATGTTCTTCACGATCGAGCCGATGATCAACGCCGGGACCTGGCAGGTGAAGCTGAAGAAGGACGGCTGGACCGTGATCACCCGGGACCGCCAGCTGTCCGCCCAGTTCGAGCACACGGTCGGGGTGACCGAGGGCGGCTGCGAGGTGTTCACGCTGTCGCCCGCGGAGCGGCATCACCCGGACTGGTGATTTTTTCTACCTTAGGTAGTTTATCTCTGGCTGTCAGGAAACTGTTTTGCTATAGGGCGCGGCATGCAGGAGCCGCGGACCGATCCCGTCATCGCACCGCTGATCGAGGCGCTGAGCCGCGCCGGCCTCGAGCTGCAGGAGGATTCGGCGCCAAACCGGCGCGAGCCGCTATCTGGTATCCGGCAACACGTTCGCCAACCGGGACCTGCTGCGGCAGCACGGCGGCAGCTGGGACCGCGCGCGGCAGAGCTGGGCGTTCGCCTCGTTCGAGCCGCTGCGCGAGCTGGCGGCGGCCCTGCCCGTCAACGGCGCGGCAGGCCCCCGTGGGCTCGCCGACGCGCCGACCGCCTTCGAGCCCGAGGCGCGCTCGTTCGCCCGCCTGCGCAAGGCCGCCCAGAACGCCGGCCACCGCAACCGGCTGCGCCAGCGCTTCCTCGAGGCCGGCGCCGAGGCCCTGCCCGACTACGAGCTGCTCGAGCTGCTGCTCTTCTTCAGCATCGACGTCAAGGACACCAAGCCGCTCGCGAAGGAGCTGCTGGCGCGCTACGGCAGCCTCGGCGCGGCGCTCAAGGCGGAGCCAGCCCAGCTCGCGGAGTTCCACGATCTGCGCAAGGACGATCCGGCGGTCGACGGCTATCTCGCCTACCGGCTCTCGGAGGACAGCCAGCGCGATCGGGACGTGCCCGCCGACCAGCTGTCCGAGGCCGCTCGGCGCTGGCGCGCCTTCGAGCAGGACAAGGATGGCGGCTGGGAGATCGTCCGGCTGTGGCGGCGGCGCGAGACGCAGATCCTGTTCCGGCTGGTTCAGGAAGTGCTCCAGCGGGTGCTCCGCGAGCAGATCCAGGAGCGGCCGGTGATCGGCTCCTGGACCGCGCTGCTCGACTACCTCCAGGTGGCGCTGACCCACGAGCCGATCGAGCAGTTCCGGGTCCTGTTCCTCGACCGCAAGAACATCCTGATCCGCGACGAGGTCCAGCAGCGCGGCACGGTCGACCACACGCCGCTCTATCCGCGCGAGATCACCCGCCGGGCGCTCGAGCTCCAGGCCTCGGCGATCATCATGGTCCACAACCACCCGAGCGGCGACCCGACACCCTCGCGCGCCGACATCGAGATGACCAAGCAGGTGGTCCAGGCGCTGGCGGCGGTCGGGATGTCGGTCCACGACCACGTGATCGTCGGCAAGAACCGCCACACCAGCTTCAAGAGCCAGCGGCTGATCTGACGGCGGTTGTCCGGACGGGCCGGGCGTGCTAGCTTTGTGCACAAGTTAACAGAGGGCTCCCGCATGGCCCAGACTTTCCTGTCGGTGCGCGTGCCGGCCGCTTTGCGGAGCCGGGTCAAGCAGGTCGCCGCCAGAAGGCAGACCAGCGTCCAGGATCTCGTGCAGCAGGCGATCGAGAGCTATCTGCACGAGCAGGACCGGGCACCCCCGGAGCTCGGCAAAGCGATAGCGCTGCTCCGGCAGCACGCGCCGGAACTCCGCAAGCGCGGCGTCGAGCATCTGTACATCTTTGGCTCCCTGGTCCGCGGCGAGGCGGGTCCGGATAGCGATATCGATCTCGCGATCGACGTCGCACCCGATGCCGACTTCTCGCTGCTCGACCTCGTCCATGTCCAGCAACAGGCCCAGGATCTGCTCGGCTGGCCGACGGATCTGGTCGAGCGCAAGACGCTCAAGCGGTTCGTCCGGCCCGAGGTCGAACAGGAAGCGACCCAGGTCTTTTAGCAGGCCGCCGGCTTGTGGTCCGACGCGAGGCGCAGCGGCTCGACGACATCGTGCAGGCGATCCAGGACCTGCGCCGCTTCACGTCTGGCCTGGATGCGAGCGCCTTCCTGGCCGATCGAACCGTGCAGCACGCCTGCGCGGCAGCCCTGACCACTGTCGGCGAAGAGGTCAAGCACCTGCCGCGCGATCTCTGCGAGCGTCATCCCGGCATCGCGTGGGCCGACTGGGCCGGCCTGCGCGACGTGCTGGTGCAGCAGTATTTCCGGATCGACCAGCAGCGGATCTGGCGGATCATCGAGCGCGATCTGGCCGCGTTGGAGCGCGTCGCGACCGAAGAACTGCGGCGCGCGCTCGGCGAGGACTGAGGAAAGCGGCCGTCGAGGCCGGCTCAGGGCTTGGGCGCGAAGGCCTGGAGCACGACCTGATCCGGATGCCGGTTGTCGTAGTGCACCGGCAGCGCCAGCTCGCGCGCCGGCGGTTGATAGTCGAAGCGGACGCTTTCGGTCTCGAAGGTCAGATGATCGATTTTGCCGGCCATGATCGGCCAGCCCTGCGCGGCGTAGACCGCGAACGGGATCCGCTCGCAGCCCTGGCCGCGCGGCGCTCCGCTCAGGTCCTCGAGCAGGTCGAGCGCCTGCACCACCGGGGCTACGAACGGCTTCATCCAGCCGCTGACCAGCATCTCGGCACAGATCTGATCGCCGTAGGTGATCACGTGGTAGACGGTCGCCTGACCGTTCATCCTCGGCGCCGGCCCCCAGGGCTCGACGCGGTAGAGCTCGCTCACTGGCAGGACCTGCGGCCCGATCGGCAGCCGGCTGGCGACGCCGCCCGGGCCACGGACGTAGATCTGGCCCGCCGCGAGATCGATCAGGCTCTCGCCGCGCGCCGTGCTGACCAACGCGCGCTGGCGGTCGTTATCGATCACCATCCGGAACGGCTCGCCGTGCTTGCGCGCCTCGATCAGGATCGCGGCCGCCGAGACCTGCGGCAGAATGCACAGCACGGCGGCGGTCAGCAGCATCCGACGGACGGGCATGGGTCAGCCTCCGGTGGCGATAGCCCAAGCCATAGCGCAAACTGATTGCCCGACCTTTAAGTCAGGCCCCGGCCGCCGACGATCCAGATTCGGTCAACCGGTGCCGTGCCGGAACGTGGGGCTCAGGACGGCGGCAATGCGATCCAGGCCGCCAGCGCCTCGATCGGCAACTCGCGCGTGGCGGCTGGCGGCGCCAGCTCGTCCGCGCCCGGCCGGTAGTCGAAGCGGATCACGGTCGTGGCAAAGCTCGGCCGGTCGATCTTGCCGGTCAGCAGCGGCCAGCCGGCGGCCGCATAGGTGGTGAACGGAATCGCGGCGCAATTGTCGCCGGCGGCGGGCGCGCTTGCCTGCTCGAGCAGCGCGATCGCGCGCACCGCCGGATCGACGAACGGGCTCATCCAGCCGTTCAGCATCGCCTCGGCGCAGACCCGGTCCTGATCGAACAGGACGTGGTAGGTGCTGGCATTGCCAGCGAGGATCGGCCCCGGCCCGAAACGCTCGATCCGATAAGGCGCGGGCTCGTCGTGGCCCGGGCGGAACCGCGCGTGCACCCGGGCGGCAGGCTCCCCCGGCCGCTGCAGATAGACCAGGCCGGCGGCGAGATCGACCAGCGCGTTGAGCCCGCCCGCGCCGATCAGCACGCGGCGCTGGCTCCGGTCGACCACCAACCGGAGCGGCTGTCCCGCCTTCGTCGCCTCGATCAGGACCGCGGCCTCCGCCCCGAACGGCGCCAGCGTCGAGCCGAGTGCGGCGAGCAGCAGCGCCGCTGCGCAGGATCGCATCACGTGCTCCCGGTCAGGCTTCGCCGGCGCCGAATACGCGCGCGAAGATCAGATCGACGTGGCGGGTGTGATAGCCGAGATCGAACAGCGCCGCGAGCGCTGCGGCGTCGAGGCGGGCGGTGACCTCCGGATCGGCCTGCAGCAGTGCGAGCAGCGGCCGGCCGTCCTGCCAGGCGCGCATGGCATGACGCTGGACGATCGCGTAGGCGTCCTGGCGGCCGAGCCCGGCTTCGGTCAGCGCCAAGAGGACGCGCTGCGAGTGGATCAGGCCGCGGGTGCTCGCCAGGTTGGCGAGCATCCGCGCGCTGTCGACCTCGAGCCGCTCGACGATCCCGGTCAGGCGGTCGAGCGCGAAGTCGAGCGCGATCGTCGCATCCGGGGCAATCACCCGCTCGACCGAGGAGTGGGCGATGTCGCGCTCGTGCCAGAGCGCCACGTCCTCGAGCGCCGGGGCCAGATAGCCGCGCACCAGCCGCGCGAGGCCGCACAGGTTCTCGCTCATCCAGGGGTTGCGTTTGTGCGGCATCGCCGAGCTGCCCTTCTGGCCGTGGGCGAACGGCTCGGCCGCCTCGCCGACCTCGGTGCGCTGGAGATGGCGGATCTCGGTCGCCAGCCGCTCGATGGCGCCGGCCGCGAGTGCCAGCGCGGCGAAGAACGCGGCGTGGCGGTCGCGCGGGATCACCTGGGTCGAGACCGGCTCCGGAGTTAGCCCGAGCCGCGCCGCGACCTCGGCCTCGACCGCCGGGTCGACGTTGGCGAAGGTGCCGACCGCGCCCGAGATCATGCAGCTCGCGACCTCGGCGCGCGCCGTCTGCAGCCGGCGCCGGTTGCGCTCGAACTCGGCGTAGAAGCCGGCGAGCTTGAGGCCGAAGGTGGTGGGCTCGGCGTGCATGCCATGCGAGCGGCCGATGCAGGGCGTCTCCTTGTGCTCGAACGCCCGCCGGCGGAGCGCTGCGAGCAGCTGGCCGAGATCGGCCAGCAGCAGGTCGGCGGCCTGGGTCAGCTGGCAGGCAAGCGCGGTGTCGAGCAGGTCAGACGAGGTCATGCCCAGGTGCAGATAGCGGGCTTCGGGGCCGATCACCTGCTCGACGTGGGTCAAGAACGCGATCACGTCGTGGCGGGTGGTCGCCTCGATCGCCTCGATCCGGGCCGGATCGATGATCGCCTCGATCCGGCGCTCGGCGGCGGCCCTGACCGCCGCCGCGGCAGCCGCCGGCACCCGGCCCTGCCCGGCCATCGCCTCGAGCGCGCTGAGCTCGACCTCGAGCCAGAGCCGGAGCCGGTTCTCGGGCGCCCAGATGGCGGCCATCTGCGGGCGCGCGTAGCGAGCGATCATCAGCCGACCTTTTGCGCGATGGAGCGGCCCCTTCTAGCAGGCCCGGGCGGTCCGCGGGAGGGGCCAGCGCGGGGTCGCCGCCGGACGTGGCGACCTGCCCCGAGCGCGCCGGCTGAACCGGCGGCGATTGCCGCCATGACCGGCGGTCCCTAAGCTTTCCCGATGACCGACCTCGCCGCCCCCGAGGTCCGCAAGGGCCTGCCCGTGGTCGCCTACCTCGTGTTCGGGGTCAGCGCGCTGGTCATCCTTGCGGTCGGCGGCGTGCTGCTGGTCACGCTCTCGATCGCGACCCGCAACACCTTCGAGCTGCTGGAGGACAAGGGCCGCCTGCTGATCACCGGGATCACGCGCGAGCTGCGGCTGTTCCTCGAGCCGGCCGGGGCGGAGGTCGACGCGCTGGCGCGCCTGGTCGAGACCGGGCGGCTCGATCCGGCCGATCCCGACCAGCTGTTTCGGGCGCTCGAGGCCGGGCTCGCCGCCAGCCCGCAGGTCCGGGCCATGGTCTATTTCGACCCGTTGGGTTGGCTGATGGCGGCCCGCCAGGAGCTTCCCGTGCCGGCGCCCGAGATCGCCGACTGGCGCCACGAGCCCGCGGGCCGGAAGGCGATCGAGCAGGCGCTGGCGCGTCACGAGCGCGCGCTTCACTGGGGCGCGCCGGTCTACGTCAAGAACGAGGGCATGACCCTGGTCAACCTGCAGCGGACCCTGGTGGTCGACGGCCAGGTCCGGGGCGTGCTGGTCTCGACCATCACGATGCCGACGCTGTCCGAGTTCATCACCAGCATCGAGACCGAGCTCGGGCAGAACGCCTTCGTCCTTTACGATCGTGACTACGTCCTGGCGCACACCACGCTTGCGCTCCACTTCCCCGATCTCGGGCCTGAACGGCCGCTGCCGCGGGTGACCGAGATCGGCGATCCGGTCCTGTTCGGGATCTGGGGCGAGGGCTGGCAGGACCGTCGGCTGCGGGGCGGCGTGCCGGGGCACTGGAACCGGCTCGGCGACACGCGCTACCTGTTCCTGTACGAGAGCCTGGCGCCGCCCTTCGACCCGCGCTGGCTGGTCGGCAGCTATTTCTCGATCGAGGCGCTCGACATCCAGCTCAAGCGGCTGCTGCTGGCCCTGGGTCTGGGGCTCCTGGGCCTGGTCGCGGCCGCCCTGGTCGCGGTCTGGCTCGGCCGCCGGGTCAGCCGCCCGATCGTGCAGCTGGCCGAGACCGCGAACGCGATCCGCACCCTCGACCTCGACGATCTCGCTCCGCTCCGGCGCTCGCGGCTGCGCGAGATCGACCAGGCCGCGATCGCGTTCAATGCCATGGTGCGCGCGCTGCGCGTGTTCGCCGCGTATCTGCCCAAACCGCTCGTGCAGAGCCTGATCAGCCGCGGGATCACGGCCTCGCTCGCGTCCCAGCAACGCGAGGTGACCGTGCTGTTCACCGACGTCGTCGACTTCACGGCCCGCACGGCCGGCCGAAGCGCCGAGGAGACCGCCGACTTCCTCAACCATCACCTGCGCCTGGTGACCGGCTGCGTCGAGGCCGAGGCGGGCATGGTCGACAAGTTCATCGGCGATGCGGTCATGGCGCTGTGGAACGCGATCGAGGACCAGGCCGATCACGCCGCGCGCGCGGTCCGCGCCGCGCTCGCGATCGCGGCTGCGATCCGCGAGGACAACCGCGGCCGCGATCAGCCGGTCCGGGTTCGGATCGGTCTGCACAGCGGGCCGGTCGTGGTCGGCAACATCGGCACCGCGACCCGCATGAACTACACCGTCGTCGGCGACACGGTGAACGTCGCCCAGCGCCTCGAGGTCATGGCCAAGGAGGTGCTGCCCGGGGCCGAGGTCGCGATCCTTCTGAGCGCGGCGACCGCCCGGGACCTGCCGGCCGACCCGCGCCTGACCTCGCTCGGCCGGCATCAGCTGCGCGGCCGCGAGGCGCCGACCGAGATCTTCACGCTGCGCCTCTGAGCCGATCTCGGGGGGCAGCGCAGCGCGTTCCGAGCGCGCGAACCCGTTGCTGTCGCGCCGCTGCCGATCTACACCTTAGCGTTAACGCGGCGATCCGCGGCGGTCGACCGCGCAGAGGTCCGGGCCGGCGGTCTTTGACCATCCATGACCCGGGCTCAGCAGGTGGGAGCGGAGGTCGAACCTGCCCATGGACGGCATCAAGGATGTCATCGAATTCTGGTTCGGCGACGATGCGCGGGCAGCGTGGTTTCATTCGAGCCCGGCGTTCGATCAGGCGGTTCGCAAACGCTTCGGCCCGCTGTTCGCGCGCGCCGCGACCGGCGAGCTCAGGGTCTGGCGGACGAGCCCCGAGGGCTGTCTCGCGCTCTGCATCCTGCTCGACCAGGTCCCGCGCAACATGTTCCGGGGCGACCCGCGGGCGTTCGCCACCGACGACCGGGCGCTCGCGATCGCCGAGCACGCGCTGGCCGAGGGGTTCGATCGCGAGCTGACCAGCGAGCAGAAGCAGTTCCTCTACCTGCCGTTCATGCACAGCGAGAACCTCGCCAACCAGGTGCGGGCGCTGGCCCTGTTCGAGAGCCAGGGGATGGACGAGAACCGGCGGTTTGCCGAGGAGTACGTGGCGATCATCCGCCGGTTCGGCCGCTTTCCCCACCGCAACGCGATCTTCGGTCGGCCCAGCACCGAGGCCGAGGCCGAGTATCTGAGCGAGGTTCAGGAGCGCTATGGTCAGGCGGCCCCGGGCCCGGAGGTCCGCAGCGCGCCTTGAGCGATCGGCGTTTCAGCCCGCCCGGCGGCCCGTGCGCCCGAGGTCGTAGAACTCGTCGTTGGGCCGCATCTCAGAGAGATGGGCAAGCCGGTTCGACAGCGCGAACAGCCCGACGATGCCGCCGAGGTCCCAGACGTCCTCCCGCGAGAAGCCCTGCGCGAGCAGCGCCTGGATGTCGTCCTCGCCGAACGTCTGCGGCGCCTGGGCGAGCTTGAGCGCGGCTGCCAGCATCACCCGCTGGCGGTGGCTGATCTCGGCGGTCCGGTAGTTGACCGCGACCTGGTCGCCCAGGCGCGGGTTGCCCGCGAACAGGCGCAGCAGCGCGCCGTGTGCGACCACGCAATAGGGGCACTGGTTGGCCGCGCTGGTCGCGACCACGATCATCTCCTTCTCGGCCTTGGAGAGACCGCCCTCGCGCAGCATCAGCGCGTCGTAGTAGGCGAAGAACGCGCGGAACTCGTCGGGCCGGCGGGCCAGCACCAGGAACACGTTCGGGATGAAGCCGGTCTTGGCGCGCACCGCCTCGATCCGCGCGCGCAGATCGGGTGCCAGCGCATCGAGCGCCGGGACGTCGAAGCGGCTGACCCTGGTTGCCACCATGCTGCGGCCGCCCGCCCTGCGGGTCGCGTCAGCGCGAATAATTGATGTAGTTGCTCCAATAGCGCTCGAGCGCGCTCAGCACCTGGTTCAGCGAGGTCAGCTGCTCGCGCGAGATGACATCGCGCTCGAGCTCGCGCGCGTTCTTTTCGTACAGATCGTCGATCCGCTCGCAGAGCTCGAGGCCCTTTTCCGACACCCGCACCCGGGTCATCCGCCGGTCGTGGGGCGAGCGCTCCTGGTTCAGATAGCCGTTCTCGACCAGCTTCTTGACGTTATAAGAGACGTTCGAGCCCAGGTAGTAGCCGCGTGCGGTCAGCTCGCCGACCGTCAGCTGCTCGCTGCTGATGTTGGACAGGATCAAAGTCTGCACGTTGTTGATGTCCTCGATCCCCAGCCGGTCGAGTTCCGTCTTGATGACATCGAGGAAGCGGCGGTGCAGCCGCTCGATCAACCGGATGGTTTCCAGATAGCTCTGCTTCACGGTTGCCTCGAATTCTCGTTCTTGCGCACCCAGCTAACGGATAACGAGCATATTAGCGGCGGATTCGCAACCTTCACAGATCACCGGCGATCATCTTGATGATCGCAGAAAAATCCAAACTGCCGCGCCCGCTGTTGGCGAACAGCGCGTAGAGCTGGCGCGCGGTGGCCCCGAGCGGGGTCGGCGCGTCGACGCTCTGCGCCGCATCCTGCGCCAGGCGCAGGTCCTTGGCCATCATCGCCGCGGTGAACCCCGCCTGGTAGCCCCGGTTGGCCGGTGAGCTCGCGACCAGCCCCGGCACCGGACAATAGTTGGTCAGCGACCAGCACTGACCGGACGACTGGCTGCTGACCTCGAACAGCTTGGCGGCGCTGAGCCCCAGGCGCTCGGCCAGCACGAAGGTCTCGGCGACGCCGATCATCGAGATGCCGAGCAGCATGTTGTTGCAGATCTTGGCCGCCTGGCCGTTGCCCGAGGGGCCGGTGTGGATCACCGCTTTGCCCATCTGGCGCAGGATCGGCTGCGCGCGCCCAAAACCCGCCTCGCTGCCGCCGACCATGAAGGTCAAGGTCGCGTTCTCGGCCCCGGCGACCCCGCCCGAGACCGGCGCGTCGATCACCTCGAGGCCGCGCTCGCCGGCCGCCTGGTCGACCGCGCGCGCGGTCGCGACGTCGATTGTCGAGCAGTCGATCAGGAGCGCCTGCGGATCGCTCGCGGCGATCACGCCATCCGGCCCGAGGTAGACGGCGCGGACATGGCGGCCCTCGGGCAGCATCGTGA
This sequence comes from uncultured Alphaproteobacteria bacterium, assembly GCA_963840925.1. Lineage (GTDB taxonomy): Bacteria > Pseudomonadota > Alphaproteobacteria > Geminicoccales > Geminicoccaceae > DATAOG01. The sequence goes on along the minus strand of CAWJAY010000001.1, from coordinate 25,002 downwards.
TCACGAGCTCGGCCCCAGCCGTCGCGTCGGCCGCCGATCGGGCCGGAGCCGCGCCCGCCGTCACCGCCGCCTCGAGGCTGGCCGGCGCGAGGTCGAAGGCACGCAACCGATGGCCGGCGCGGATCAGGTTGCGCGCCATCGGCAGCCCCATGTTGCCGAGCCCGATGAAGCCGATCACGGCCATACTAAAACCCCTCGATGCCGTCAGCTGAACCGGCCAAACCTCAAATCGCCGCCCGGCAGTGGCGCGAAATAGGCATCGAGGATGGCCGGGGTGACCTCTGCCAGCAGTTCAGGCCGCCAGCGAGGCCGGTTATCCTTGTCGATGATCAATGCTCTGATCCCTTCGCGAAAATCATGCCCCGCCAGGAAGCGCTGGACAAGCCTGTATTCCAGGCGCATGGCCGCGTCGAAGTCGAGCGTGGCGCCCGCGCGAAGCTGACGGAAAGTGACCGCGATGCTGGTCGGTGACTTGCTTTTGATCTGATCGAGCTGGGCCGCTCCCCAGCCCGACGGTTCGTCGCCGAGCGCGGCCAGCACCTCCTCGAGCATCGGCCGGCCGTAGCAGTGATCGATCTGCGTCCTGAGCGCCGGCAGCGTCGCCGGACCCGGATCGGCAGCGAAGTCGGCGAGCACCCGGTCGACCGCCGCGAAGGCATCGCCGGCGAGGTCGGCCTCGGCGAGCGCCTGCTCGAGCGCCTCGAGCCGGTCTGCCGAGGTCGCGTGGGTGGCGATCCCCGCCGCGCGACAATCCGCCGCGCCAAGGCGGGCGCCGGTGAGCCCGAGGTGCATGCCGAGACTGCCCGGCAGCCGCGGCAGCACGTAGGTGGCCCCGACGTCCGGGAAGAGACCGATCGCCGTTTCCGGCATCGCGAACACGGTGCGTTCGGTCACCACCCGATGCGAGCCGTGCACCGAGACGCCGACCCCGCCACCCATCGTGATGCCATCCAGCAGTGCTACGTAGGGCTTCGGAAAATGGTGCAGCCGCGCGTTCATCGGATACTCGAGCGCATAGAAGCCGGCCGCGGCCGCGGTCCCCTCGGTGGTCAGGATCTGGTGCAGGGCCCGGATGTCGCCACCGGCGCAGAACGCGCGCTCGCCCGTGCCCTTGATCAGCACCGCCCGGACGGTCGGATCGGCCTGCCAGGCGATCAGCCCGGCATCGAGCGCCTGGCACATCGCGAGCGACAGCGCGTTGAGCGCGCGCGGCCGGTCGAGCGTGACGACGACCAGGCCGCCCCGCCGCTCGAACCGGATCTCGGGCCCGCTGCTCAACGTCACTCGGCGAGCAGGCGGCGCGCGATGATCAGGCGCATGATCTCGTTCGTGCCTTCGAGGATTTGATGGACCCGGACATCGCGGAGGTAGCGCTCGATTGCGTAATCCTTGATGTAGCCGTAGCCGCCATGCAACTGCAAGGCGTCATCGCAGACTTGGAACGCGACGTCGGTCGCGAACCGCTTGGCCATCGCGCAGGCGAGCGTCGCGTCCGCGGCGCCGCGGTCGAGCGCGGCCGCCGCGCGCCAGACCATCAGCCGCGCGGCGGCCAAGCTCGGTCGCCATGTCGGCGAGCTTGAACTGGAGCGCCTGGAACTCGGCCAGGCGCCGGCCGAACTGGCGCCGCTCGAGCAGATGGGCGCGCGCCCGCTCGTAGCAGGCGCGGGCGGCGCCGAGCGCACAGGCGGCGATGTTGATCCGGCCGCCATCCAGGCCCTGCATCGCGATCTTGAAGCCCTCGCCCTCGGCGCCGATCCGCTGGTCCGCCGGCACCGCACAATCCTCGAAGACCACCATCGCGGTCGGCTGCGAGTGCCAGCCGAGCTTTTTCTCCGGTGGGCCGAAGCTCAGGCCCTGAGCTCCGCGCTCGATCAACAAACAGCTGATGCCGGCAGCACCCGGGCCGCCGGTGCGCACCATGCAGGCGTAGAGGTCGCTCTCGCCGGCGCCCGAGATGAAGGCCTTGCTGCCGTTGACGACGTAGCCGCCGCCCCGGCGCTCGGCGCGGGTGATGAGGTTGGCGGCATCGGAGCCGGCGCCGGGCTCGGTCAGGCAGTAGCTGGCAAGGCGCTCCATCGTCATCAGAGCGGGCAGGAAGCGCGCGCGCTGCGTCTCGCTGCCGAAGGCGTCGATCATCCAGGCGACCATGTTGTGGATCGACAGATAGGCCGCGGTCGAGGTGCAGCCGGTCGCGAGCTCCTCGAAGATCAGCGCGGCGTCGAGCCGGTGAGCGCGGTGCCGCCGTGCTCCTCGCCGACGTAGACGCCGGCAAAGCCGAGCTGAGCGGCCGCGCGCAGCGTCGCTACCGGAAAGATGCAGTGCTCGTCCCACTCGGCCGCGTGCGGTGCCAGCTCCTGCCCGGCAAAGCTCCGCGCCAGGTCCTGGAAGGCGCGCTGCTCCTCGCTCAGCTCGAAATCCATGGCCGCGGCCTACGCCAGTCCAGGGTCCTCGGCGGGGTGGGCGACCAGATGCACGATCCCGGCCGGGTTGACAATTCAGCCTGCAGCTCGAGCCACAGCTGCGGCGGGACCTTGAGCGCCAGGTTGCGCCCGCCCCGAAACGCCGCTCGGTCCGCCATCGTCGTCTCCCGCGCTGCTCGCTCGCGAGCCGGCGGCGATACTAGGTCGCCGCGCGCATCCACGCTATAAGCGTCGGCAGCACCCTCAGCCTCGGACCACCCAGCGAGTTGCCGGTCATGTCACGCCCGCTCTATGCCCCGATCGCGGCGCCCTTCCCGACCACCCGGCTGCGCCGCAACCGGCGGGACCTCTGGTCGCGGCGCCTGGTCGCCGAGCACCGGCTGGAGGTGGCCGACCTGATCTGGCCGGTGTTCGTGCTCGACGGCGAGCGCCGGCGGGAGCCGGTCGCCTCGATGCCGGGGGTCGAGCGGCTCTCGATCGATCTGTTGCTGCCGGCGCTCGCGGAGGCGGCCGGGCTCGGCATCCCGGCGGTGGCGCTGTTCCCGGTCACGCCCGAGGCCCTCAAGACCGCCGACGGCGCCGAGGCGACCAACCCCGACAACCTGCTCTGCCGGGCGGTCGGTGCGGTCAAGGCCGCGCTGCCGGAGCTCGGGCTGATCTGCGACGTCGCCCTCGATCCTTACACCACCCACGGCCACGACGGCCTGGTCGATGACCGGGGCGAGGTCCTGAACGATGCGACGCTTTCGGTGCTGGTCCGCCAGGCGCTGGTCCAGGCCGCGGCCGGCTGCGACGTGATCGCGCCCTCGGACATGATGGACGGCCGGGTCGGCGCGATCCGGCGCGCCCTCGACGAGCAGGGCCACGGCGACACCCGGATCATGTCGTATGCGGCCAAATATGCGTCCGCCTTCTACGGGCCGTTCCGCGATGCGGTCGGCTCCTCGGGCGCGCTCGGCAAGCGCGGCAAGCAGAGCTACCAGATGGACCCGGCCAATGCCGACGAGGCGCTGCGCGAGGTGGCGCTCGATCTCGCCGAGGGCGCCGACATGGTCATGGTCAAGCCCGGGCTGCCCTATCTGGACGTGATCCGGCGGGTCAAGGACGCGTTCGCGGTGCCGACCTTCGCCTATCAGGTGTCGGGCGAGTACGCGATGCTCCAGGCCGCCGCGGGCCGCGGCTGGCTGGACGGCGAGCGGACCATGCTGGAAGCGCTGCTCGCCTTCAAGCGGGCGGGCTGCGATGGCATCCTGACCTACGCCGCGCTGGACGTGGCGCGCAGCCTGCGCGGCTGAGCCCTTCAGCGGCGCCCCTGGTCAGCGATGGCCGGTTGTGATTGACTTGGCTCGGCCCAGCGCCCGGACGGCGGCGCGGCACAACGGAGGCGCAGATGCTCGACGAGAGGCCCAACTATTCGCTCGAGGACATGGACCGGCAGAGCATCCTGCATCCGTTGACCTCGATCGCCACCCACATGAAAAGCGGGCCGCTGATCGTCGGCAGCGGCCAGGGCGTCCGCATCCGTGACCGCCAGGGCCGCGAGATGATCGACTGCGGCGCCGGCCTCTGGTGCGTCAACATCGGCTACGGCCGGCCGGAGATCGCCGAGGCCGCACGGGCCGCGATCGAGAACCTGAACTACTACCACATCTTCGGCGGCTCCTCGAACGAGCCGATCATCCGGCTGGCCGACCGGGTCCTGACGCTGTTGCGCGAGAACGCCGGCGCCCGCCACCTGGCGCGCGTCTTCTTCGGCTGCTCGGGCTCGGATGCCAACGACACCAACGTCAAGCTGGTGCGCTACTACAACAACCTGCTCGGCCGGCCGCAGAAGAAGAAGATCATCGGCCGCGCCGGCGGCTACCACGGCCTGACCTGCGCCGCCGGCAGCCTGACCGGGATTCCGGTCTACCACAAGGCGTTCGACCTGCCGCTCGAGGGCATCATCCACACCAGCTGCCCGCATTGGTACCGCTTCGCCGAGGCGGGCGAGAGCGAGGCCGCCTTCTGCGATCGGATGATCGCCGAGCTCGAGGCGATCATCGAGCGCGAGGGGCCCGAGACGATCGCCGCCTTCATCGCCGAGCCGATCATGGGCACCGGCGGCGTGCTGCTGCCGCCGCAGGGCTACTTCAAGCGCGTCCAGGAGATCCTGCGCCGGCACGACATCCTGTTCATCGCCGACGAGGTGATCACCGGCTTCGGCCGCACCGGCGAATGGTTCGCAACCGGCCTCTACGGCCTCGAGCCCGACATCGTGACGCTCGCCAAAGGCATCACCAGCGCCTATTTCCCGCTGTCCGCCTCGGTCGTCGGCGAGCGGATCTGGAGCGTGCTCGAGCGCGCCTCGCCCGAGTACGGGCCGATCATGCACGGCTTCACCTACTCCGGCCACCCGGTCGGCGGCGCGATCGGGCTCGCCAATCTCGACATCATGGAGGGCGAGGGCCTGGTCGACAACGCGGCCCGGGTCGGCCCCTATCTGCTCGAGCGCCTGCGGGCGACGATCGGCGAGCACCCCTATGTCGGCGACCTGCGCGGTGAAGGGCTGATGATCGCGGTCGAGTTCACTGCCGATCGGGCGACCCGGCGGCCGTTTGCGGCCGGCACCAACGCGCACCGGGTGGTCAGCGCCAAGGCGCTCGAGCTCGACCTGATGGTCCGGCCGCTGCCGTTCATCGAGGTGATCCCGTTCTCGCCGCCGTTGTGCATGACCGAGGCCGACTGCGACGAGGCGGTCGACCGTTTCGGCCGCGCGCTCGAGGCCGCGACCCCGGAGCTTGACCGGCTCGCCGCCCAGCCCGCCGCCTGACGCTCAATCGGCCTCGAGCCGGCCCCAGCTGGCGGCGTGATCGAGGCGCACCGCGACCACGGGCAGCGCCTCGATCCGCATTTCCCCGAGTTGGGGATAGCGGGTGCGCAGGCGCGCCTGGGCCCGGTCGTGCTCGGGACCGGCGTCGAGGATGTCGGCCTCGCCCTGGACCATCACCCAGCCGAGCCGGCTCCAGTCCTCGTCGTAGCGGTCGACGACCAGAGCGGCGAATCGGTTCGCGCGCAGGTTCGTAAGACGCTTCAGCCTTGCGCCGGGCCGGCTCTTCGGCTTCTCATCGATCGTGAAGTAGACCGTGCTCTCGAGCAGCGCATAGCAGACCGGCACCACATGGGGCCGCCCGCTGGCATCCGCGGTCGCCAGGCGGGCGACCCGGCCGGCCTCGAGGAAGCGCCGCTCCCGTTCCGTCAGCATGCCGGAGGGATACCACCATGGATATCGGACTGACCATCCCGACCCGCGGCCCGCTCGCGACCCCAGACGCGATCGCGACGCTGGCGCGCCGCGCCGAGGAGCTGGGCTTTGCCCACCTGTCGCTCTCGGACCACCTGGTGGTGCCACGCAGCATCGACTCGCGCTACCCCTATTCCGAGTCCGGCCAATGGCCGGGCGCCGCGTCGGGCGACTGCCTCGAGCAGTTCACGCAGCTGGCCTGGCTGGCCGCGATCACCGAGAAGCCGCGCCTGATCACCGCGGTCGCGGTCATCCCCTACCGCGGCGCGATGCACACGGCCAAGATCGCGGCGACGATCGACCTGCTCTCCAACGGCCGCATGGTGCTCGGCGCCGGCGCCGGCTGGATGAAGGAGGAGTTCGAGGCGATCAACACGCCGCCGTTCGAGGAGCGCGGCCGGGTCACCGACGAATGGCTGCAGGCGTTCAAGATCCTCTGGACTGAAGAGAACCCGCGTTTCGAGGGCCGCCACGTCAGCTTCGCGAACGTCGCCTTCCGGCCCAAGCCCGTGCAAAAGCCGCACCCGCCGATCTGGGTCGGCGGCGAAAGTCCGCCCGCGGTCCGGCGCACGGTCCGCTACGGCGATGCCTGGTTCCCGATCGGCAACAACCCGCACCACCCGCTCGACACGGTCGCCCGCTTCAAGGCCGGCGTCGAGAAGCTCCATCAGGTAGCCGAGCAGAACGGCCGCGACCCCGGCAGCATCGGGCTCGCGTTCTACGCCGGCTGGTTCGACGAAGCCAAGCCCGCCGCGCGGCTCGAGAGCGGCGAGCGCCACATCATGACCGGCAGCGCCGCCGAGGTGGCCTCGGACATCGCAGGGCTCGGCGATCTCGGCGTCACCGACCTCGTCCTGAACCTCCAGCGCGACACGCTCGAGAAGTCGCTGGCAAGCATGCAGCACGTCATGGCCGAGATCCGGCCGCTGACCAGATAAGGTCCGGATGGGGAGACGCGATGCCTTCCGCGATTGAACCTTACCCGGCGAGCTTCCGGACCCAGGAGATCGCCACCAACGGTGCGACCCTGCATGTCCGGATCGGTGGTCGGGGGCCTGCCGCCCTGTTGCTTCACGGCTATGGCGAGACCGGCGACATGTGGGCGCCGCTCGCCGCCGAGCTCATCTCAGAGCGCACCGTGATCGCGCCCGACCTGCGCGGCATGGGCCTGTCGTCCCGCCCCGAAGGCGGCTACGACAAGAAAACCCAGGGGCAGGACATCGCAGGCGTCCTCGACGCGCTCACGATCGACCGGGCCGATCTCGTCACCCACGATATCGGCAACATGGTCGGCTACGCGTTCGCGGCGCAGTATCCCGGGCGGGTCACCCGGTTCGTCATCATGGACGCGCCGCTGCCGGGCGTCGGCCCCTGGGACGAGATCGTCCGCAGCCGCGCGCTCTGGCATTTCTCCTTCCAGGGTCCGGACGCCGAACGGCTGGTCGCCGGGCGCGAGCGGATCTATCTGGACCGCTTCTGGAACGAGTTCTCCGCTGATCCGAACAGCTTCAGCGAGGCCGCGCGTCAGCACTATGCCAGACTCTACGCGCAGCCGGGCGCGATGCATGCGGGCTTCAACCAGTTCGCCGCCTTCGACCAGGACGCGATCGACAACCAGGCGTTCGTCGCCCAGGGCAAGCTTGCGATGCCGGTGCTCGCGATCGGCGGCGAGCAGTCGTTCGGGCCGACCATGGCGGTCGTGATGCGCGCGGCCGCGAGCGACGTCATGGAGCTGGTGATCCCGAATTCGGGGCATTGGCTGATGGAAGAGCAACCGGCCGCGACGATCGCTGCGATTCGCGCCTTTCTCGATCAGAAGCGCTGACGGGCAAACGCCAGGACCTCGGCTGCGAGTCGCCGCTTGTCATTCTCGCTGGTCATCAGCGTGCGGGTGGCGAGCCAGGGAATCCCGATCGCCGCCGCCTCGCCCGCATCGGCGTCGTCGAGGACGAAGCCGTCGAGCAGGCCCGCGTAGTGACCGGCGACTGCAACGGCGCTGACCGGCAGCCCGAGTTCCGCCATCATCTTGGCGGTCGGGCCCTTGACCGCGTGGCCGCCGATGATCGGCGAGACCGCGACCACCGGCGCCCGGCAGGCGGCGAGCGCTGCGCGCATGCCCGGCAGCGCGAGGATCGGATCGATGCTGATGAACGGGTTCGAGGGGCAGATCAGGACCGCCTCCAGGCCTTCCCCTGCAAGCGCTTCCAGCAGAGCCGGCAGCGGCCGCGCCGCGCGAGCACCTTGGAACTCGAAGCCGCTGACCCTGGGCGCGCACCGTTGCTCGACGAAATAGCGCTGGAACGGCAGCGTGCCGGCCTCGGTCAGGACGATCGTCCGCACCGGCTGATCGGACATCGGCAGCACCTTCGCGTGCAGCCCCAGTCGCCGGCAAAAATCCGCGCTGATGGCCGCAAGGCTCTCGCCGGCGGCGAGGCGGCGGGTGCGCTCGATGTGGGTCGCGAGGTCGCCATCGCCGAGCCGGAACCAGCTTTCGCCACCGAGCTTCTCGAGCGCCTGCATGAAGCTCCAGGTCTCGCCCGCCCGGCCCCAGCCGACCTCCGGGTTGGCGATGCCGGCAAGCGTGTAGAGCACGGTGTCGAGGTCCGGCGAGATCACGAGGCCTAGATGCTCGAAGTCGTCGCCGGTATTGCAGACCACCATCAGCGAACCCCGGGGCAGCGCGCGATAGAGGCCGAGCGCCAGCTTGGCGCCGCCGATCCCACCCGAGAACGCGATGACGCGCGGGCCAGCGCTCATCGGAAGAGGTCCGTCTCGCGCGCGCGGATCAAGGCTGAAGCCGGCAGCGCCGGCCCGTCCGGGAAAGAGCCGCGGGCCAGGACCGCGGGCCGGCCCTCGTCGGCCTCGCCCATCAGGAGCTCGGCCGCCGAAGCGATCTGGTCGGCGAGCCCGACCTGGGTCACTTCCAGCGGCCGGCCTTCGAGATCGGGCCGGCCGCGCAGGTCGAGCAGGGCCGGCAGCCCCGCGGCCCCGATCGCGATCCCGACCACGCCGTTGCGAAAGGCGCGCCCGACGCTGTCGCTGACGATCACGGCGAGCCGCACGTCGAAACGCGCCTGCAACGCGCTGCGCAGCGCGGCGGCGCTGGCGTCGGGGTCCTCCGGCAGCAGCAGGACGCGCCCGCCTTGGTCCTGGGACACGTTCGACTGGTCGACCCCGGCGTTGGCGAGCACCAGGCCCAGGCGGTGCTCGGCGATGATCAGCCCCGGCCGGAAGCGGAGCACGGCGCGCGCTTCGGACAGGATCACCTCGACCAGCGCCGGGTCCTTGCCGGTCGCCGCCGCCAGCTGCAAGGCCCGGGCCGAAGGCCTTACGTCAGACAGCGCCACGAACCGGCCCTCGGCCTTCGAGACGATCTTGTGCGTGACCACCAGCACGTCGCCCGGCTGCGGCCGCAGCGCTACCGCCATTGCGTCGCCCAGGATGCGCGCGAGGTCGCAGCCCGCCCCGATCGCCGGAATCGCCGGCACCGCCGTCAGCGTGAACGTCGGGAGCGGCACCGCCACCGCTGCTAGCCGAAGCGCACGAGCACCGGGTCGCGCGAGCGCTCCGAGCGGCGGGCCGGCCGGTTGACCGGCAGGGCCAGCGGTGCCGCGCGGAACGAGGCCTCGACCCGCTCGGGCGCGACGTCGCCGTAGAGCGTCGTCCGCTGCCCGGGGGTGCGCCCGAGCTCCCGGATCAGCGCCGCCATCGCAGAGGGCGGCAACTCCTGGCCGAACGCCGCCCCGGCGGCGCGGGTGATCGATTCGTTCATCAGCGTGCCGCCCAGGTCATTGGCGCCGGCGTTCAGGCAAGCCTGAGCCCCCTTTGGCCCCATCTTGACCCAGGAGGTCTGGACGTTGGTGATCTGCGGGTGCAGGGCGAGACGCGCGACCGCATGCATCAGCAGCGCCTCGCGCCAGGTCGGGCCGCGGCGCGCGCCGCCCTTCAGATAAATCGGCGCCTCCATGTGGACGAAGGGCAGCGGCACCAGCTCGGTGAAGCCGCCGGTCCTGGCCTGCAGCGCGCGGATGCGCAACAGATGCCTGGCCCAGTGCTGCGGCCGGTCGACGTGGCCGAACATGATCGTCGCGGTGCAGCGCAGGCCCAGCGCGTGCGCGCATTCCATGACCTCGAGCCACTGGCCGGTCGCGATCTTGTCCGGGCAGATCACGCGGCGGACCTCGTCGTCCAGGATCTCGGCGGCCGTGCCGGGCAGCGAGCCGAGCCCCGCCCGCTTGAGCTCCGCCAGGAACGCCCCGAGCGAGACGCCAAGGGTCCGTGCACCTTGCCAGACCTCGAGCGGCGAGAACGCATGGACGTGGATCTCGGGTGCTGCGGCCTTCACGGTCCGGCAGATCTCGAGGTAGGTCTCGCCGCTGTAGCTCGGATGGATGCCGCCCTGCAGGCACATCTCGGTCGCACCTCGCGCCCAGGCCTCGCGGGTGCGCCGCGCGATCTCCTCGAGATCCAGATCGTAGGCCGGGCCGCGCAGGTTCTCCGCGAGCTTGCCCTTGGAGAAGGCGCAGAAGGCGCAACGGAAGTAGCAGACGTTGGTGTAGTTGATGTTGCGGTTGACGACGTAGGCGACCCGCTCGCCATTGACCTCGCGGCGCAGCTGGTCGGCCACGTCGCAGACCGCAGCGACCTCGCGGCCGCGGGCCGCGAACAGCCGCAGCACGTCCGCCTCGGCGAGCGTTCGACCATCGCGCGCGCGGCGCAGGATCGCCGCCAGCTCCTGGCCCGACGATCCCTGGCCCGCAGCGATCGCCACCGGCTTCGAGGGCGCGCCGGCGATCCAGCTGTCTTCGCGCGCGTAGCCTTCGCCGTCGACGTGCTGCAGCACCGGCGCGCGCATCGCCGGCGCCAGCCACCGCTCCGGCTCCTGGACGTAGCGCGGATAGATCGCGAGGCGCGCGACCAGCTCCTTGCCGGCGGCCTCGCTCGCGCGCCGCAGCAGATCGAGCGCCGGCCAGGGCGCCTCGGGATTGACGTGGTCGCGGGTCACCGGCGAGATCCCGCCCCAGTCGTCGATGCCGGCCGCGAGCAGCCGGTCGAGCGCGGCGGGATTGAGGTTCGGCGGCGCCTGGATGCTGAGCCCGGCCGGCATGACCAGGCGGGCGACCGCGATCGTCCAGAGATGATCCGCAAGCGTCGGCTCGGGCGCGCCCGCCATCAGGGTGCCGGGCTTGGCGCGGAAGTTCTGGACGATGATCTCCTGGAGATGGCCGTGCTCGGCGTGCAGCGCGCGCAGCGCCAGCAGCGCCTCGATCCGCTCCCGCCGGGTCTCGCCGATCCCGATCAGGATGCCGCTCGTGAACGGCACGGCAAGCTCGCCGGCGGCTGCGATCGTCGCGAGCCGGACCGCGGGCCGCTTGTCCGGACAGCCGTGGTGCGGCCCACCGGGCGCGCACAGTCGCTCGGCTGCCGACTCCAGCATCAGCCCCGCCGAGACGGAGACCGCGCGCAACCGTTCGAGCTCAGGAGCGCTCATCACGCCCGGATTGACGTGCGCCAACAGGCCGCTCGCGGCCTGGACCCGGGCCGCGACCTCGGCCAGATAGCCGATCGTGGTCTCGTGCCCGAGCGCCGCCAGCGCCTCGCGCGCCACGCGGTAGCGCCGCTCCGGCTGGTCGCCGAGCGTGAACAGCGCCTCGTGGCAGCCGGCCTCGGCGCCGGCGGTCGCGACCGCGATCGCCTCCTCGATCGATAGATAGGGCGCCTTCAGCGCGCGCGGCGCGCGGGCGAAGGTGCAGTAGCGGCAGGTATCGCGGCAGAGCTGGGTCAGCGGGATGAAGACCTTGGGCGAATAGCTGACGACGACCGGATGGGCGAGATCACGCCGGGCGCGGGCGGCGGCCAGCAGCCCGTCCAGATCGCGGTCGGCGGCCAGCCGGAGCGCCTGCTCGTCGGTCAGCTGGCCGCCGGTCGCGGCGTCGGCGAGGATCGGAGCGGTGCTCGTGGTCATGCGTCGATCGGCGCGTGCGCCGCGCCCCTTTGCTTGAGGTCTGCCGGTGCCGAAGGATGCCGGGGGTCGGCGCCACCGGTCGCCCGGGCCAAGGCGCCCGGCGCGCGCGGGAGTACAGCTCATCTCGGGCGCCGGGACAAGTCCGCCCCGGCATCGCGATCCTCGGGTCAGCGATCGTCCGCGGCCGCGAGGCGGAGCGCCAGGCTCCGGCAGCCGCGCGCCGCGCCGGCGAGCAGCGAGCCGGTCAGGCGCAGCATGCGGACCGACAGCAGCAGCCAGGATAGCAGGAACGCGAGCGGCAGGATCACGATGCCCCAGCCGATGACCGGGCCGAGAATCCCGGGCATGCCGAGGCTCTCGGCCACGATCCAGGCGTAGTGCGTGAACACGTCCGGGTGCAGCGCCAGCAGCACGATCAGGCCGGCCGGGACCCCGATCCTGACGGCGTTGATGCCGAGCACCTTGGCCGCCGCCAGCGCGCCCGATCGGACCGTCGCGGACTTGGCCGCGGCCCGCGCGGTGCTGGCGCCACGGGCAGCGGTTCCGGCGAACCGCAGCAGGGCGACCCCGGCGCCGATCGCCGCGACGTCGACCGCGGCCAGGCCATAGGTCTGCCAGTCGATCGGCCGTTCCCGGACGACCTCGCGCTCGAGCGCGGTCAGCCCGCCGAACAGAAGCTCGGGGCCGCCGAGCGTGATCAGCCGGCTCGGCACCCGCCGCGCCGCGCCGGCGTCGGTGAGCTCCCACTGGCCGACGAAGGCGTTGCCCTCGTCCCGCATCTTGAGCAGCGCGAGCAGCCCGCGCTCTTCCGCGCTCAGAGGCGCGAGATCCGGATCGCCGGAGCCACCGGTCAGCTGGCCGCCAACCGATTGCAGCGTCCGCCAGGCATCGGCGGTCGTGAGCGAGTCCTGATAGGTGGCGACGATCGGCACGACCTGCGGCCCGAAGCGGGCGAGCTGCTCGCGGAACAGATCGAGATGGCCGTAGGTGATGACGATCGCCGGGGCCTGGTCGGGATACTGATCGAGCGCCGCCTCGAGCAGGCGGTCGTCGGCGTCGCTCGCCAGCGCGCGCGCGACCGCGCGCTGGAACGCCGGCTGGGGATCGCCCAGCCGGTGCGGGACCAGCATCGCGAGCACCGCGATCGCCAGCACCAGGCCGACCAGGCTGCGAACGACGTTCATCGGCTGCCTTATCTTATCCTAGCGGCGCGGCTGCTGTTGACCTGCGAGCCAACGATACCAGGATGGGCGGGCGGCAGCCATCGCGGCTGCCGGCGCCCGAACCCCCGGCGAGGACACCTAGAGATGCTCAAACTCGGCTACAAGGCCTCGGCCGAGCAGTTCGCGCCGCGCGCGCTGCTCGAGTTCGCCGTGCACGCCGAAGCGGTCGGCTTCGATTCGGTCATGGTCAGCGATCACTTCCAGCCCTGGCGGCACACCGGCGGCCATGCGCCGTTCTCGTTCGCCTGGCTCGGGGCCTTGGGCGAGCGCACGACGCGCGTGCTGCTAGGCACCAGCGTCGTGACCCCGACCTTCCGCTACCATCCGGCGATCGTCGCCCAGGCGATCGGGACGCTCGGCAGCCTCCACCCGGGCCGCGTCCTGCTCGGGGTCGGCACCGGCGAATCGCTGAACGAGGTGCCGGCGACCGGCATGGCGTGGCCGCCGTTCAAGGAGCGCTTTGCCCGCCTGCGCGAGGCGATCCTTTTGATGCGCCGGCTCGCCCGCGAGGACCGGGTGACCTTCGAGGGCGAGTTTTTCCGGACCGACAAGGCCACGATCTACGACCGCCCCGAGGCGCCGGTGCCGATCTACGTCGCGGCCTCGGGCGCGGTCGCGGCACGGCTCGCCGGCCGGCTCGGCGATGGCTTCATCTGCACCAGCGGCAAGGCGAAGGAGCTCTATACCGACACCCTGCTGCCGGCGCTCGCCGAGGGCCTCGAGAAGGCCGGGCGCGCGCCGGACAGCATCGAGCGCATGATCGAGATGAAGGTTTCTTTCGACACAGATCTAGAGCGAGCCCGCAACGATACGCGCCACTGGGCCGCGCTGGCGCTGAAGCCGGAGGAAAAGACCGGCGTCGAGGACCCGGTCGAGATGGAAAAGCTGGCCGACGCGCTGCCGGTCGAGCGCGCCGCCAGCCGCTTCCTGGTCTCGAGCGACCCGGACGAGCACGTCGAACGCCTGGCCGAGACGGTTTCGCTGGGTTTTTCCCACCTGGTGTTCCACGCCCCCGGCCCCGACCAGAAGCGCTTTCTCGACCTTTACGGGGAGCAGGTCCTGCCGCGCCTGCGCGAGCGCTACGGCGGGTCGGGCTGACCCGTGGCGGGCGGGAAGCGCCGGGCGATGCCGCTCGCGGCGAGATAGGCGTAGGCCCGGGTCGCCGACGGCGCGGCGAGAAACGCGGCGAGGTCGTCAGGCGTGTCGATGTCGAGGGCGAGGCCAAGCCGTTCGACGATCTGGGGCTCGATGCCGAGCGCGCGCGCCCGCTGCACGTGGGGAAAAAAGGAATCGCTGCCGAACCGGAGCGGCAGCAGATCGGGCGGCGAGCAGGCGACCGCGTTCGAGCCGCGCCGGTCGCGCGAGGGCGCCAGCGTCACTGCCGGCGCCGGGCCATGTGTCGCAAGCACCGCCTCGATGTCGGCAGGCGTAACCAGGGGAATATCGCCCGGCAGCTGCAGCATGCCGCAGGCACCTTCGCCGGCCAGCTTGCGGGCGCCGAGGCTGCTGGCGACGGTGTGACCGCGGTTCTCGGCTTCGATCAGGATGCGGGCGCCGTAGCGCCGGCCAAGCGCTTGCGCCTCGGGGTCGCGGGTCACGATCAGGATGCCGGCGAGACCCGTGCTCGCGGCGAGCGCGCCGAGCACGTCCTCGAGCATGGCACGGAACAACGCCCGGCGCTCGCCGGCCCCGAGCAGACCGGCCAGGCGCTGCTTGGCGTCGGCCAGGTCCTTGACCGGCATCACGACCCACATCGAGCCCATCGACAAAGGCTAGCCGCCCGGCGCGCCGCGGCCTAGGTTGAGTCTCGGACCCCGGGGAGGCAGCTGACCATGAAGATCGGCTTTTACTACTTCGCGACCGAGTACTCGATGCCCATCGTCGAGGTGGCGCGCGCGCTCGAGGAACGCGGCTACGAATCGCTGTTCGTGCCCGAGCACACCCACATCCCGGCGAGCCGCAGGACGCCGTGGCCAGGCGGCGCAGAGCTGCCCAAGCAGTATGCGCACACGCTCGACCCCTACGTCGCGCTGGCCGCCGCGGCCGCCGCGACCAAGATGCTGCGCCTTGGCACCGGCATCAGCCTGCTCACCGAGCGCGATCCGATCGTGACGGCGAAGACGGTCGCGACGCTGGACCTGATCTCGGGCGGCCGCTTCGAGTTCGGGATCGGGGCCGGGTGGAATGTCGAGGAGATGGAAAACCACGGCACGAAGTTCGAGGACCGCTTTCGGGTCATGGTCGAGCGCGCCAAGGCGATGCAGGCGATCTGGACCCAGGACGAGGCGGCCTATGAGGGCGAGTTCGTCAAGTTCGAGCCGATCTGGTCGTGGCCGAAACCGGTGCAGAAGCCGCACCCGCCGATCCTGCTCGGCGGCGAGACCAAGTACACGCTGCAGCGGGTCATGGAGTTCTGCGACGGCTGGTTCCCGCGCGGCCGGGGGTTCGACGATCCCAAGACCGAGATGGCGCGCCTCAAGCGCTTCGCCGACGAGGCCGGGCGCGACCCGAGCACCGTCTCGACGACGCTGTTCGGCACCAAGCCGGATGCCGGCTACGTCGAGCAGTGCCGCGCGGCCGGCCTCGATCGGGCGCTGTTCGCGCTGCCGCCCGAGGGCCGCGATAGCGTGATGCGCGAGATCGACCGGCACACTGTCTTCATCGGGTGACCGGCCCGGCGTCACGCAAGCCGTTGCCGCTGCGCCCCGCCCTGGCTACGATTTCGCGACCGCATTCCAGGGAGGGTTCGTCATGTTCCGCTTGACCCGCCGCTGTGCCGTCCGGCTCGGCGCCGCGCTTACGACCTTGCTCGTCACGACCGCCGTGGGCGCCGCCGCCACCGACGTCCCGGCGCCGGGCCAGAGCCCCAAGATCGACGCGATCAAGGAGCGCGGCAGCCTGCGGGTGGCCGCGATCGGCGAGTTCCCGTGGCTGCCCGAGAACACGACCGGCAGCGGCCCGCAGTTCTCGGGTCCGGCCTGGGTGCTCGCGGAGGAATACGCTAAGCGGCTGGGCGTCCCGCTCGAGGTCGTGCCGGTCAGCCACGAGACCAAGGTGCCGATCCTCGCGACCGGCGATGCCGACATCTCGATCGCTCCGCTCGCGGTTACGCCGCAGCGCCTCGAGGTGGTCAACTTCGTGGTCTACTCGCGCTCGTCGCTCTGCTTCTTCGGCCTGGCCAGCAATCCGAAGCTGCAGGAGGCCAAGAGCGTCGACGATCTCAATCGCGACGACCTGACGATGGCGTATTTCACCGGCACGCCGCCCGAGGCCTGGGCCCCGACCCGTTTTCCCAAGGTCAACTTCCGGGCGGTCTCGGGCTCGGGCGCCAATGCCCCGGTCGAGGAGGTGATGTCCAAGCGCGCCGACTTCGCCTCGATCGACAACGTCGCCTGGCCGCAGCTGGCCAAACAGGTCCCGGGCCTGGTCGTGCTGCCGGCGGGCGACGACTGCCTGCAGAGCGACGAGATGGAACCGGCGTCGGGCTGGCCGTGGACAAGCAGGATACCGTGTTCCGCGACTGGCTGCAGGCGGTCTACGAGGAGGTCCAGGACAAGGTCACGGCCGCCGAGCTGGAGCTCTTGAAGGGTAGCTGATCATCCGACGGTCGCAGGGCGCGGTCGGTTCCGGCGGCGCCCCGCGCTTTCGCCCTTGACCATCGATCTATCGCCGATCGTCGCCGCCTGGCCGTTCCTCCTGAAGGCGCTCGGCACGACGGTGCTGGTCAGCATCGCCTCGATGCTGCTGGGCCTGGGGCTTGGCCTGATCGTCGGCGCCGGCCGGGTCTACGGCTCGCGCGCGCTCGATCTCGCGCTCGGCTTTTACGTCGACACGATGCGCGCGGTGCCGGTCCTGGTCGTCCTGGTCTGGACCTATTTCTCGTTCCCGTTGCTGATCGGCCGCTCGCTCGATGCGGTCACCGCCGGCGTGCTGGCGCTCGGCCTGCATCTTGCCGCCTACGTCGCGGAGGTGATCCGCGCCGGCCTGACCTCGGTCCGGCCCGGTCAGATGCGCGCGGCGCTGGCGCTCGGCATGAGCCGCTCGCAGGCGGTGCGCTCGATCATCCTGCCCCAGGCGCTGATCCGGATGCTGCCGCCGCTCGGCTCGCTGCTGGTGATCGCGATCAAGGACAGTGCGATCGCCTCGGTCGTGGCCGTGCCCGAGCTGATGCGCCAGTCGCAGATCCTGGCCGGCAATTCGTACCGGCCGTTCGAGATCTACACCTGCGCGATGCTGGTCTACTTCGCGCTCTGCTATCCGATCGCGCGTGGCGTCGACCGGCTGTACCGCCGCCTCGCCCATCTGGGGTCGTCATGACCTTCGAGTGGTCGGTCGTCTGGACCAACCTGCCCCTGCTCTTGCAAGGTGCGCTGACCACCGTGATCCTGACCGTCGCCACGATGGCGCTCGCGATCCCGGGCGGCCTGCTGCTGGCCGCGCTGCGCATGGCGCCGCTCGCGCCGGTCCGGCTGCTGGCCACGGCATTCGTCGAGTTCTTCCGGGCAACGCCCTTGATCCTCCAGCTGTACTGGGCGTTCTACGTCCTGCCGGCGTTCTTCGACATCCGCTTTTCCGAGTGGACGACCGCGCTGGTCGGCCTGGTCTGCAACATCTCGTCGTTCAACTCGGAGACTTTCCGCGCCGGCATCACCTCGATCCGCCAGGGCCAGTGGAACGCGGGCCTGGCGCTCGGCATGAGCACGCCCCAGGTCTTCCTCAAGATCGTCCTGCCGCAGGCGGTCATGCGGGTCCTGCCGGCGCTCGCCTCGACCTGGGTGTCGCTGTTCAAGGACACCTCGCTGGTCTCGGTGATCGCGGTCGCCGATCTGTCCTACGTGGCGCTCAGGCTGCGCGCCGAGACCTACCGGATCCTCGAGATCCTGACCGCGATGGCGGCGCTCTACTGGCTGATGGGCTACCCGCAGGCGAAGCTGGTCGACTGGGTCCATCGCCGCTTCAAGGTCGCCGAATGACCGGCGCGATCCTGATCGCCGACGACGTGGTCAAGCGGTTCGGCGGCCAGGCCGCGGTCGACGGCGTGTCGCTGCGGGTCGCGCGCGGCGAGGTGGTCTGCCTGATCGGCCCGTCGGGCTCCGGCAAGTCGACCTTCCTGCGCTGCCTGAACGCGCTCGAGTGTCCGGACGGCGGCCGCATCCTGTTCGACGGCGCCGAGGTCCGGCCCGAGCACCGGGACGTGCGCGCGATCCGGCGACGGATGGGCATGGTGTTCCAGAACTTCGAGCTGTTTCCCCACCTCTCGGCGCTGCGCAACGTCGCGATCGGGCCGCGGATGGTGCTCCGCCTCAAGGACGCCGAGGCGGAGGCGCGCGCGATGGCGCTGCTGGTCAAGGTCGGTCTCGCCGACCACGCCCGCAAGCACCCGGCGCAGCTCTCCGGCGGGCAGCAGCAGCGGGTCGCGATCGCGCGTGCGCTCGCGATGCAGCCCGATCTGATGCTGTTCGACGAGCCGACCTCGGCGCTCGACCCGGAGACCGTGGGCGAGGTCCTGGCGGTGATGAAGGCGCTCGCTGACGAGGGCATGACGATGGTCGTCGTGACCCACGAGATGGACTTCGCCCGCCGGGTCGGTGACCGGGTGGTCGTGTTCGATCGCGGCCGGGTGATCGAGGAGGGCACGCCCGCGGTCATCTTCGAGGCCGCGCGCGTCGCCCGCACGCGCGAGTTCCTGAGCCATCTCGGCTGGCACGGCGAGAGTGCCGCGGCCGGCCCCTGAACCGGAGGAAGTGAGCCATGCGCGATCTCGCGATCGACCGCGCCGAGGTCTGGGTCGTGGGCCCCGAGACCGAACGCTACGCCTGGGCGCTCGAGATGCCCGAGCAGTACATGGCGCAGACGATCCTGAAGCTCACGACCGCGGGCGGCCTGGACGGCATCGCCGGCGCCGTGATGTGCTCCTCGCACGCGTTCGACCGCTCGGTCGCCGAGACGCTTCGCTACCTTTTGCCCGAGGTCATGGGCCGGAGCCCGCTCGAGCGCGAGGCGCTCTGGTACCGGCTGCGCTCGCTGAACACGCCGCTGGTGCCCCAGGCCGGCTCGCTGATCGACATCTCGCTCTGGGATCTCGCCGGCAAGCTCGCAGGGCTGCCGCTCTACCAGTTGCTCGGCGGCGCCCGCGAGCGCGTGCCGGCCTACGCCAGCACGCCGCTCTTGGCCGACGCCGAGGCCTATGTCGACTATTGCGCCGCGCGCCGGGAGGAGGGCTTTACCGCGGTCAAGTTCCATTGCTGGTGCGAGCCCTCGCGCGATATTCCAATGGTCGAGACCGTGCATCGGGCGATGGCTGATCAGGGGCTGGCGCTGATGCTGGACGTCGAACAGCGCTACAGCCGCGATCAGGCACTGGCCGCCGTCCGGCGGCTCGAGCCGCTTGGCCTCACCTGGTTCGAGGCGCCGCTGCTCGATACCGACCTCGAAGGCTATGCGCTGCTCCGCCGCCACACCGCGCTGCCGATCATCCCGGGCGGCAACACGGTCCTCGACCTCGCCGGCATCGAGCGCGGGCTCGCGATCGGCGCCTGGAGCGCTGCCCGGGTCGACGTCACGATCGCGGGCGGGATCACGCCGACCCGGAAGATCATGGCGCTGGCCGAGGCCCACAACACCAGCTGCGAGCTGCAGTGCTGGGGCTACACGCTGACCCAGGCGGCCAACCTGCACGTGATGCTCGCGCACACCAACTGTCGCTACTTCGAGCAGCCGGCGCCCTATCCGGCCTTCGAATACGGCGCGCTCGACGTGATCCGGCCCGATGCGCAGGGCGAGGTCGGCGTGCCGGACGCGCCCGGCCTCGGCATCGGCATCGACTGGCCGACGATCGAGGCCGCGACCATCCACCGCCTCGAGCTCAGGATCTGAAGCGATGAGCGTCCTGGACCGGTTTCGCCTGGACGGCAGGCGCCTGTTCATCACCGGCGGCAGCCGCGGGCTCGGGCGCGAGATGGCGCTCGCGATCGCCGATGCCGGCGCCGACGTCGCGCTGACCGGCCGCGATGCCGCGAGCCTCGAGCGGACCGCGGCCGACCTGCGGGCGCTCGGGCGGCAGGCCTGGCCGATCCAGGCCGACATGAGCGAGCCCGCCGCCTGCGAGGCGGCCTGCATGCAGGCGCTGGCCGGGCACGGGCCGTTCGACATCCTGATCAACAACGTCGGCGGGCGCCGGGACCCAACCCCGCTCCGCGAGATGCCGGTCGCGCGCTGGCGCGAGCTGGTCGACCTGAATTTGACCAGCGCGTTCGTCTGCACCAAGGTCATCGGCGGCGCGATGGTCGAGCGCGGCGCGGGCGGCCGGGTGATCAACGTCGCCTCGATCAACGCCTTCGTCGCCGGCCAGAACATCGGCGGGCGGCACTACGAGACCGCCAAGGCCGCGCTGGTCCAGCTGACCCGCGCGAGCGCGGCCGACTGGGCGCCGTTCGGCGTGACCGTGAACGCGATCTGTCCCGGCCTGTTCATGACCGAGCCCAACCAGCGCTGGGCGCGCGAGCGGCCCGAGGTGATCGAGGGCATCAAGCAGCGCACCCCGATGGCGACCTTCGGCCAGCCGGAGGACCTCGGGCCGCTCGCGGTCTACCTCGCGAGCGACGCCTCGCGCTTCATGACCGGGGCGGCCTTGATCATCGACGGCGGCTACACCCTCTGGTAGCCAGCCAGCCGGATCAGCCTGACCGCCCGCGCGCTGGCTGACGCTGGCGCGCCCGGCGCAAAGGGCGTGCAACGCCAGCCGCGTTCTGCCATAGTTCTTCGAATTGCAAGGTCGAGCACGGCCGGCGGCCGTGCTGCGCTCGTGCGAGGCTGGCATGACCAGATGAGCCCAGCCGGGGATTTCGCCGACGGCGCCGCTGGGTGCGTCTGACACGACCTCGAATCCGGCCCAACGCTGTTCGGTTGAAGCCGCGCTTGCGGCGCTGCCGCTGCCGACTGGGTTCGGATCGGGCGGCGTCCAAGCGCGGGCTGCAGGCGTGAGGCAACGGGCTGCCGGGTGGGTCAGTTGCGCCCCCGACTTCGAGATTTGCAGAAAGGAGGTCTCCGATGCGGATCATCCAGAGTCGACGCGATTTTCTCGCCAGCCTGTCAGTGGCCGGCGCTGCGGGCGTCCTGGGCACCCGGGCATCGTTCGCCGACGAAGCCCCGCTCGAGATCACCACGATCCGGCTCGCCAAGATCCCTGGCATCTGCATCGCGCCTCAGTACGTCGTCGAGGAGCTGCTGCGCGCCGAAGGCTTCACCGATGTCCGCTACGTCGCAGCGGAGGCGGGCCGTCACTCGGAGAGGATGGCACGCGGCGAGCTGGATTTCAGCCTGAACTTCGCGGCGCCACTGGTCCTCTCGATCGACGCCGGCGATCCGGTCACGGCCCTGACGGGTGTGCACTCGGGGTGCTTCGAGCTGTTCGCGAGCGAGCGCATCCGCAGCGTGCTGGACCTGAAGGGCAAGAGCGTCGGCGTGCAAGGCATCGGGTCCATCCCGCACACCTTCCTGGCCGTCATGGCGACCTATGTCGGGCTCGATCCCGTCAACGACATCAACTGGGTGACAAGTCCGTCGGTCAAGCCGAAGGAACTGTTCGCCGACGGTAAGATCGACGCTTTCTTGGGCTTTCCACCGGAGCCCCAGGAGCTGCGCGCCCGCAACATCGGTCACGTGATTCTCAACAGCGCGGTCGACCGGCCATGGTCGCAGTACTTCTGCTGTCTCTTGTCGGGCAGCAGGGACTTTGTCCATGAGCATCCGATCGCGACCAAGCGCGTGACGCGCGCCATCCTCAAGGCTACCGACCTCTGTGTCACCGAGCCCGAGCGCGTCGCCCGGATGCTGGTCGATGGCGGGTTCACGGCGCGCTACGACTACGCGCTCGAGGCGCTGACCGAGGTGCCCTACGATCGCTGGCGCGAATACGATCCCGAGGACACGCTTCGGTTCTACGCGCTCCGGCTGCACGAGGCGGGCATGATCACTTCCACCCCCAACAAGATCATCGCCGAGGGCACCGACTGGCGTTTTCTCGATGAGCTCAAGCGCGAGCTGAAGGCGTGAGCCAAAAAGGGGCCTCGCTGCCGGCTGAAAATGGGAAATAAAGGAGACTTTGGATGCAGTTGATACAGAAACGTCGGGATTTCCTGACCAGCGCGTCGATGGCCGCAGCCGCTGGAGTGCTTGGCGCGCGGCGACCGCTCGCCGATGAGGGGCCGCCGGAAACGGCGACGGTGCGGCTGCCGAAGTTCTTCCCCGCCGGCTGTGAAATACCGGAGTACCTCGCGGAGGAGTTGCTGCGCGCCGACGGCCTCACGGACGTCCGCTTCGTGGAGGGAAAAAGCGGCGACACGTCGCAGTGGATCGCGCGCGGCGAGCTGGATTTCGACTGGAATTACGCAGCGACCCACATCGCCTCGATCGAAGCCGGCGTTCCGATCACAGTGGTCGCGGGAATGCACTCCGGGTGCCTCGAGCTGATCGCCCACGACGACGTCCACAGCATCGCGGACCTTCGGGGCAAGAAAGTCGGCGTGTATGATACCAGCTCGAGCCCGCACGTCTTGGTGAGCCTGATGGCTGCCTACATCGGGCTCGATCCCGCCCGCGATATCGAGTGGGTCACGAGCGACGAGGCAACGTCGATGCAGCTCTTCGTCGACGGCAAGATCGACGCCTTCCTCGCTGTACCGCCCGAACCTCAGGAGCTCCGCGACCGGCAGATCGGCCACACGATCCTGGCCACCGCCATCGATGAGCCGTGGTCGCAGTACTATTGCTGCATGCTGGCCGGTAGTGCTCAGTATGTGAGCGAATACCCGATCGCCAGCAAACGGGTGCTGCGGGCGCTGCTCAAGGGCGTCGACCTCTGCGCGTCGGAGCCGGAGGCGGTCGCGCGCCGAATGGTCGAGGGCGGTTTCGCCCAGAACTATGACCATGCGCTCGAGACGTTGAGCGACGCGCGCTTCGACCGCTGGCGCGAGTTCGATCCCGAGGACAGCCTGAGGTTTTACGCGCTTCGCCTCCACGATGTGGGCATGATCACGTCCAGCCCGAACGAATTGATCGCGAAAGGCAGCGACTGGCGTTTTCTCGAGGAGCTCAAGCGCGAGCTGAAGGCCTGAGCCAAGGCGGGCTACGGGTCCGCCTGGAGTGAGACACAGGAGACTTTGGATGCAAATCAGACAGAATCGCCGCGATTTCCTGACCAGCGCCTCGCTTGCGCGCCGCGGGTGTTGCGGGCGTCCTCCGCCCGCGCAGCTCGATCGCCGACGAGGAGGCCGCCGGAAACCACCACGGTCCGGCTGACCATGGCCGCACGCATTTGCATCGCGCCCCAGTATCATCGCCGGGACCTGCTGCGCGCGGACGGCTTCACTGACGTAAGCTTCGTGCCGGCCATGAAGGGGCCGCCCGGCGCCGTGATGTCGCGCGCGGCGAGGCCGATTTCACCTCCATCTTCGCCGCCTCGGTCATCCTCGCCGATCGATGCCGGCGAGCCGATCACTGCGCTCGCGGGGATCCATCGCGGGTGCTACGAGTTGTTCGCCCACGAACGCGTCCAGACCATCGTGGACCTGAAAGGCAAGCGCGTGGCCGTGCCGGCGCTTCGGCTCCAGCCCGCACCTCTACCTCAGCGTTCTGGCGAAGCACGTCGGGCTCGATCCGCAGCGAGACATCGAGTGGGTCACCGGCCCCGGCCCGCATGGAGCTGTTCGCCGCCGGCGAGGTCGATGCGTTCCTCGGCTTCCCGCCAGAGCCGCAGGAACTGCGCGCGCGGAAGATCGAGCGGGTGATCCTCAACACCGGCCACCGACCGGCCGTGGTCGCAGTACTATCTGCTGCATCCTGTCGGCAACCGCGACTTCGTCCGCGATTATCCGGTCGCGACCAAGCGCTTGCTGCGCGCCATCCTCAAGTCGACCGACATTGCGCCGCAGAGCCGAGCCGCGCCGCGCAACAGCTGGTCGACGGCGGCTTCGCCGACCGATCGACTACACGCAGCAGACGCTGACCGAACTCCCCTTCGAGCGCTGGCGCGACTATGACCCCGAAGACACGCTGCGGTTCTTCGCGCTTCGACTCCACGAGGTCGGCATGATCACCTCCAGCCCGAACGCGCTCATCGCCCAAGGCACCGACTGGCGCTTCCTCAATGAGCTGAAGCGCGAGCTGAAGGCGTGAGGTAAAAGGGGCTCGCTGTCGGCTGGATGGGGAAAAGGAGACTTCCGATGCAGTTTATCCAGAATCGCCGGAATTTCCTGGCCACCGCGTCTTTGGCCGCTGCAACTGGCGTCCTTGGCGGCCGAGCATCGCTTGCCGACGAGGGACCACCGGAAACGACGACCATCAGGTTACGCCGTGACCCTTCCATCTGCATCGCGCCCTGGTACGTCGCCGAGGATCTGCTGCGGGCGGAGGGCCTCACGGATGTTCGCTATATTCCGGCGCATGGCCCGACGCAGGCGGAGATGCTCACCCGCGGCGAGCTGGATTTCGCGCTGTGGGAGGCGGGAACGGCCGTCGTCCGACTGGACACGGGCATTGCCGCCACGGTGCTCGCCGGCATGCATCCCGGTTGCTTCGAGCTGTTCGCCCACGAGCCGGTCCGCACCATCAGCGATCTGAAGGGCAAGAGGGTGGGCATCGATGTCTTGGGCTCAGGCAAACATCGGTACGTAGCCATCATGGCCGCGAGTGTCGGCCTCGATCCGCAGAAGGATATCGAATGGGTCGAGGGTTCGGCGCTCGACCCGTCGGCGCTGTTCCCCTTGGAGCTGTTCGCCGAAAGAAAGGTCGATGCGTTTCTGGCGTTTCCTCCTGAACCACAGGAGCTGCGCGCCCGCAAGATCGGCCAGGTGATCCTCAATACCACTACGGATCAACCTTGGTCGCAGTACTTCTGTTGCATGCTGGTCGGAAACCGAGAGTTCGTCCACGACCATCCGATCGCGACCAAGCGCATGCTGCGCGCGGTTCTCAAAGCCACTGACATTTGCGCCGCCGAGCCGGAGAGCGCCGCCCAGCGTCTGGTCGAAGGTGGGTTCACGAGGCGATACGACTACGCGCTCCAGACCTTGCGTGAGCTGCCGTACGCCAGCTGGCGCGAGTTTGACGCCG